>NZ_MEHK01000001.1:2681666-4022500 GCF_001746425.1 Streptomyces subrutilus
TGGCGCACGATCTCCTCGGCCGCCTCCAGGTTGTTCCTGGTGACGGTCTCCTCGAGGTTGCCGCCCTGACCGGTGAACTTGCCGGTGTTGACGTCGATGACGATCATCGCCTCGGTCTTGTCGATCACGAGGGAGCCGCCCGAGGGCAGCCACACCTTGCGGTCGAGCGCCTTGGCGAGCTGCTCGTCGATCCGGTACGTCGCGAAGACGTCGACCTCGGAGGTCCAGCGGGACAGCCGGTCGGCCAGGTCCGGGGCGACGTGGTTCACGTAGCCGTGGATGGTCTCCCAGGCGCTGTCACCGCTGACGATGACCTTCGAGAAGTCCTCGTTGAAGATGTCGCGCACGACGCGGACGGTCATGTCCGGCTCGCCGTACAGCAGGCTCGGCGAAGAGGTCGAGATCTGCTTCGACTTCTTCTGGATCTCCTCCCACTGCCCCTGCAGGCGCTCGACGTCGCGGCGCAGCTCGTCCTCGCTCGCGCCCTCGGCGGCGGTGCGCACGATGACGCCCGCGTCCTCGGGGACGATCTTCTTGAGGATGGTCTTCAGACGGGCGCGCTCGGTGTCGGGCAGCTTGCGGCTGATACCGGTCATCGAGCCCTCGGGCACGTAGACCAGGTAGCGGCCCGGCAGCGAGACCTGGCTGGTCAGGCGGGCGCCCTTGTGGCCGATCGGGTCCTTGGTGACCTGCACCAGGACCGACTGGCCGGACTTCAGGGCGGACTCGATGCGGCGCGGCCCGTTGGCCATGCCGAGCGCCTCGAAGTTGACCTCGCCAGCGTACAGGACGGCGTTGCGGCCCTTGCCGATGTCGATGAAGGCGGCCTCCATGGACGGCAGCACGTTCTGGACCTTGCCCAGGTAGACGTTGCCGACGTACGAGGTGGCCTCTTCCTTGTTGACGTAGTGCTCGACGAGCACGTTGTCCTCGAGGACGCCGATCTGCGTGCGGTCGCCGTTCTGGCGGACGACCATCACGCGCTCGACGGCCTCGCGGCGGGCCAGGAACTCGGCCTCGGTGATGATCGGGACGCGGCGGCGGCCCTGCTCGCGGCCTTCGCGGCGGCGCTGCTTCTTCGCCTCCAGGCGGGTCGAGCCCTTGATGGACTGGACCTCGTCGGAGGAGGTGGACTCGCCGCGCTCGCGGGCCGGACGCGGCTCGCGGACCTTGACGACGGTGCGTACGCCGTCCTCCTCGCCCGCCTCGGCGGACTCGGCGGCGGTGTCCCCGCTGCGGCGGCGACGGCGCCGGCGACGGCGGCTGGAGCTGGAGCCCAGCGCCTCGGCCTCCTCGCCCTCGTCCTCTTCGTCCTCGTCGGACTCCTGCTCGGCGGCCGGGGCCTCGGCCTCCTCCTCGGCGGCCTCGTCGAGCTCGGCGGCCTCGCCGCGGCGGCGACGGCGGCCGCCCCGACGGCGGCGGCGGGACGGGCGCTCGCCCGACTCGTCGGCCTCGTCGAACTCGGCGCCCTCTTCGAGCGTCGCGGTCTCCTCGAGCTCGGCGGCCTCGGCCTCGGGCTCCTCCTCGGCGAGCACCTCGGGGAGGGAGACCGGCGCGCTCTCGGCGGCGGCGCCGCGGCCACGGCGACGGCGGCGGCCGGCCGGCTGCGGGGCGGGGGTCTCCACGACCTCGGCCTCGACCTCGACCTCGGTCTCGTCCTCCTCCTCCGCTTCCTCGGCCCGTACGGCGGCGGCAGCGGCCGCGGCGGCCATGGCGGCGGTCTCGGGGGTCTGGAACATCGGCTCGGCGAACACCGGGGCCTGGAACACGGCCACGGCGGGACGCGCGGCGCGGCGGGCGCGGGCCGGGGCGGCGGGCGCCTCGGTCTCGGCGGCGGGCTGCGGCGCGGCGGCGGCCGGGGCGGCGGAGCGGGTGGCGCGGCGGCGGCCGCCGCGCTTCGGGGAGTCCACGGCGTCGGCGACGGTCACGGCGCGGGCGGCGGCCCTGGGGGCCTCCTCCGCGGCGGGCTCCTCCTCGGCGACGGGGGCCTCGGCCGGAGCGGCCGGGGCTGCTACGGCGCGGGTGGCGCGGCGGCGGGCACGCGGGGCGGGAGCGGCGGGCTCCTCCTCCGCGACGGCCGCGGCAGCGGCCGGGGCCTCGGCGACCGGGGCCTCCACGACCTGCGCGGCCTCGGCGGCCGGGGCGGTCACGGCGCGGGTGGCGCGGCGGCGGGCACGCGGGGCCGGAGCGGCGGGCTCCTCCTCCGCGACGGCGGCCGGAGCGGCCGGGGCCTCGGCCACGACGGCCTCGACGGCCGGGGTCTCGGGAGCGGCCACGGCGCGGGTGGCGCGGCGGCGGGCACGCGGGGCGGGAGCGGCCGGAGCCTCGTCCTCCACCGCGGGAGCGGCCTCGGCGGCCGGAGCCTCGGGGGCGGCCACGGCGCGGGTGGCACGGCGGCGGGCACGCGGGGCCGGAGCGGCGGGCTCCTCCTCCGCGACGGCGGCCGGGGCGGCCGGTGCCTCGGCCACGGCGGCCTCGGCGGCCGGGGTCTCGGGAGCGGCGACAGCGCGGGTGGCGCGGCGGCGGGCACGCGGGGCGGGAGCGGCCGGGGCGGCCTCTTCCACGGGGGCGGCCGGGGCGGCCTCGGTCACCGGGGTCGTCTCCGCGGCGGTGGCACCGGGCGGGCCGGCGGGCCGGGACGCGGCGCGGCGACGCCTGCGCGGGGGCAGGTTGTCGCTCGGGCCGTTGGTGTCGGTGGTGTCGTTCTCGTTGTTGGGCATTGCGGGCGGTTCTCCCGTCACGCTCCCGGGCGCCGCGGCTGACTTCCGGTCCGGCACGGTGCCGCGCGATGAGCGCGGAACCGGCCTCCGGGGCGCGTTCGCCACACGGGAGCTGTAGTCCGTGGCCGCCGGTTCCGTACGTGTTGTCCGTACGGCCTGGCGGAAGTCTTCAGGTCTGTGCGCGGCCCGACCCAGGTGGCTCCCGAGTGCCAGGGCTGCGCGACGACGACGATCCCTACGCGGCGGGACCTTCCGGCGCCTTCGCGTCGGCGGCTACGGCAGCCGTGGGTGGGGCGGCCGTGTCAGCCTCGCGGTCGGGCGCGAGCGGGTCGGTCACCGTGCCGGACTCCTCGTCGAAGAGCCCCTGCGCCAGCCTGGTCACCGCTGAGGGGACCGGCGGCGCCAGGTCGGCCACAGCTCGGAGACCGGACAGGACGTCGTCGGGTCGCACGGCAGGTGTCAAATGCCGAACAACCAGGCGCAGTATCGCACAGGCATTGTCCAGGGGCCTATCAGCCGGGGCAGGAACTGCCTCGAGGCTGACTACAGCCCCGCGCGTATCGAAGGTCCGCATGCCGTTCTTGGTCCGTCGCTGCACCTCCACGGTCTCGGCGGCCAGGAAGGCCGCCACCGCGCGCTCGGCCTCGGCGGGCTCCACGCCGTCCAGGCGCAGCTCCCACACCGAGGCCGTGAGGCGGTCCGCGAGGCCCGAGGTGCGGGCCTCCACGGCGTCGATGATGTCGAGCCCGGCCGGCATCGACTCGTCGAGGAGCTCGCGGAGCTGCTCGGGGTCGCGGGGCGCGGCCAGGGCGATCTCCAGGTACTCCGCCTCGCTGCCGGTCCCGGTCGGGGCGGCGTTGGCGTACGAGACGCGGGGGTGCGGGGTGAAGCCGGCCGAGTACGCCATGGGCACCTCGGCGCGGCGCAGGGCCCGCTCGAAGGCTCGCTGGAAGTCACGGTGGCTGGTGAACCGGAGGCGGCCGCGCTTGGTGTAGCGCAGTCGGATGCGCTGCACCACGGGTGCGGGAGGCGGGCCTTCGGGCTGTCGCTTGCCCAGTGGTTCTTCTCCTTGTGCGGGGCTCCGCGTCTCGCGCGTCGCCCTGAGCGTCTGGGGGCCTGCGGGCCGCGCCCTGCCTCCGGCTCACCCCTGCTGTTCGCGCAGGGAGATCTCGGGGGCGGGCGTGTTGCCCGCGGCTGTCTTACTACCCAGAGTACGCGCCCGTGACCTCGCCGGTTCCCGGGGAGGAGTACCGAAGAGCGCCTGCCGGACCCCGGCCCGTGCGTCCCGGACGGCGCTGCGGGCGGTGTGCCACACCTCGCCCGCAGCGGTTCGGGAGGTACGCCACACCAGGCGTGCCGCGCTGCGGGAGGTGCGCCACACCTCGCGGACCAGATGTCCGGCGGGCGTGGCCACCTGCCGGTAGACCCAGGCCGAGGGGCGGGCGACGCAGCCGCGCCAGAGCCGGAGGAGCCCGCGCCCCAGGGCGCGGCTGACCCGCCCGGCGAGCCGCCAGGTGGAGGCGGCGAAGTGGCCCAGCGGCGTCAGGACGTGGCGGTACAGGCCCCGGGCGAGCCGGGCGGCGCCGTGTCCGAGCGGGGCCAGCAGGTACCGGTGGGCGCCGGTCGCGGCCGGGACGAGCACGTACCGCCACAGCGCCGCCCACGGCCAGACGAACACGGCGGCGAGGGCGCGCGGCAGGAACCACACCAGGGCGTGCCCGGCCGGGGTGAGGACGTACCGGTAGAGCGCGCGGACCAGCCAGTCGGCGCCCCGGGCCGGCGGCACGAGCAGGTACCGCCACACCGCGCCGACCGTCCACACCACGGCCGCGCCCGCCGGCTTCAGCAGGTACCGCCAGACGGCGTTCACCGCCCAGACGACGCCCGCGCCCGCCGGCTTCAACAGGTACCGGACCAAGGCCAGGACCACCCAGGCGAGCCCTTGGCCGGCCGGCCGCAGCAGGTAGCGGTACAGCGCGGCTCCGCCGGGGACGAGCAGGTGCCGCCAAAGAGCCGCCCAGGGCCACACGAACAGCGCCTTGGCCAGCCACCCCAGCGCGACCGCGGTTCCCCGCGCCAGCAGGGCGACCCCCTGACCGAGCGGTACCAGGACCCAGCGCCACAGGGCGCCCCCGGCCGGGGCGAGCGCGTACCGCCACAGCCCGGCCCAGGGCCAGTAGAAGACGGCCAGGGCCGCCCACTCCAGCACCAGCCCGGCCCCCCGCGCCAGCCAGGCGAGCGCGTGGCCGACGGGAGCCAGCAGGTACCGGCGCAGCCAGGCGCAGGCGCGGCCCACCGCGTCCCCCGCCGGGCGCAGGGCGCGGCGGTACACGGCGCGCGCCCCGAGCGCGAGCAGGTCCCAGACCACCCGCACGGGCAGCACGACCACCACGGCCAGGATCCGCACCGGTATCCGGACCACCGCGTACACACACCCCTGCCCCGCGGGCGGTGGTGGCTCGTGCCTGCCGTGCTTTTCCAGGTCCATGCCCTTGACGACGCACGGCGGGCCCCGGCCGTTGCACGAAAGGGGCCGCCCCCGACCCGAAGCGCCCCCCGCCGTGTCCGGCGGGGGGCGCTTCCAGGGCTCGGCTCGGCCCGTGGTCACTTCACGACCGACAGCGGGAGCAGCTTCTTGCCCGTGGGGCCGATCTGGATGCTGGTGTCCATCTGCGGGCAGACGCCGCAGTCGAAGCACGGGGTCCAGCGGCAGTCCTCGACCTCGGTCTCGTCGAGGGCGTCCTGCCAGTCCTCCCAGAGCCAGTCCTTGTCGAGGCCGGAGTCCAGGTGGTCCCAGGGCAGCACTTCCTCGTACGTCCGCTCGCGGGTCGTGTACCAGGCCACGTCCACGCCGTAGGCGGGCAGCGTCTTCTCGGCCGCCTCCATCCAGCGGTCGTAGCTGAAGTACTCGCGCCAGCCGTCGAAGCGGCCGCCCGACTCGTACACGGCGCGGATGACGTCGCCGATGCGGCGGTCGCCGCGGGAGAGCAGGCCCTCGACAATGCCCGGCTTGCCGTCGTGGTAGCGGAAGCCGATGGAGCGGCCGTACTTCTTGTCGGCGCGGATCTTGTCGCGGAGCTTGCCCAGGCGGGCGTCCGTCTCCTCGGCGGACAGCTGAGGCGCCCACTGGAAGGGGGTGTGCGGCTTGGGCACGAACCCGCCGATGGACACGGTGCAGCGGATGTCGTTCTGGCCGGAGACCTCGCGGCCCTTGGCGATGACGTTGACCGCCATGTCGCCGATCTGGAGGACGTCCTCGTCGGTCTCGGTGGGCAGGCCGCACATGAAGTACAGCTTCACCTGGCGCCAGCCGTTGCCGTAGGCGGTGGCGACGGTCCGGATCAGGTCCTCTTCGGAGACCATCTTGTTGATGACCTTGCGCATGCGCTCGGAGCCGCCCTCGGGGGCGAAGGTCAGACCGGAGCGGCGCCCGTTGCGGGTCAGCTCGTTGGCCAGGTCCACGTTGAAGGCGTCCACGCGGGTCGACGGCAGGGACAGGCCCACCTTGTCGTCCGTGTAGCGGTCCGCGAGGCCCTTGGCGATGTCGGCGATCTCGGTGTGGTCCGCCGAGGAGAGGGAGAGCAGGCCGACCTCTTCGAAGCCGGTCGCCTTGAGGCCCTTCTCCACCATTTCGCCGATGCCGGTGATGCTTCGCTCCCGCACGGGGCGCGTGATCATGCCGGCCTGGCAGAAACGGCAGCCGCGGGTGCAGCCGCGGAAGATCTCCACGGACATGCGCTCGTGGACGGTCTCGGCGAGCGGGACCAGGGGCTGCTTGGGGTAGGGCCACTCGTCGAGGTCCATGACCGTGTGCTTGGACACCCGCCACGGCACGCCGGAGCGGTTGGGCACGACACGGCCGATACGGCCGTCCGGCAGGTACTCGACGTCGTAGAAGCCCGGCACGTAGACGTTGCCGGTCTTCGCGAGGCGCAGCAGGACCTCCTCGCGCCCGCCCGGCCGCCCCTCGGCCTTCCAGGTGCGGATGATCTCGGTCATGTCGAGGACGGCCTGCTCGCCGTCGCCGATGACGGCGCAGTCGATGAACTCCGCGATCGGCTCGGGGTTGAAGGCCGCGTGGCCGCCCGCGAGGACGATCGGGTGGTCGACCGTGCGGTTCCTGGCCTCGAGCGGGATGCCCGCGAGGTCCAGGGCCGTCAGCATGTTCGTGTAGCCGAGCTCCGTGGAGAAGGACAGGCCGAACACGTCGAAGGCCGAGACGGGGCGGTGGCTGTCCACGGTGAACTGGGGCACCTGGTGCTCGCGCATCAGTGCCTCGAGGTCCGGCCACACGCTGTAGGTGCGCTCCGCGAGCACGCCCTCGCGCTCGTTGAGCACCTCGTACAGAATCATGACGCCCTGATTGGGCAGCCCGACCTCGTACGCGTCCGGGTACATGAGAGCCCAGCGGACGTCACAGCTCTCCCACTCCTTGACCGTGGAGTTGAGCTCACCGCCGACGTACTGGATGGGCTTCTGCACGTGGGGAAGAAGAGCCTCAAGCTGAGGGAAGACCGACTCGGTCATCACGCGACTTTCGTGAAGCGGGCAGGGGGCAGCTCTCAAGCGTACCTCCAGGCTCGGCCGCCCCCACCCACATGATCATTCCAGGGCCTCCCGCAGCCCCGGCTCGGAGGTCTTCGCCCAGATGTCCGGAAGTTCCCGCTCGCCCCGCTCGGCCAGGGCTTCCTCGCGGGCGTAGAGCACGCCCCAGGTGAAGGAGGGCTCGCCCGCGGCCGCCGCCTGGGTGCCGAGGCCGCGCAGGGCCTCGCGGGCGACCACGCTGTCCTGGTGCTCCCCGAGCAGGGTCTGCACCTGTTGCACCGCCTTGGCCAGGCGTTTCGCCGGTTTGCCGACGGCGGGGGTGGCGGCCTCCGCCGCGTAGCGGGCGCGCTTGGCGGCCTTGCGGGCCTCGTGCAGGGCCAGGTCGCGTTTCCCGCCCGGCTCCATGGCGAGCGCGGCCTCGACCCGGCCGGCGAGGCGCTCGTAGTCGCGCAGCACCGCCTTGGGCAGGACGCGCTCCGCCCGCCCGCCGGCGGCCTTGCGCAGCGGCGGCTCGGCCAGCAGGGCGTCGAGGGAGTCCAGCAGGGCGAGGTAGCGCGCGCTGTCGAGCACGGCCAGCGCCCGGCGGCGCGATCCGGACCGGCGGGAGTTGTTCCAGGTGCGCAGGCGGCCGCGGACCGGGCCGACCAGCAGGGTGCGCGGCAGCTCCTCCAGGTGGGTCTGGATCCGCTCGAGCAGGACCTCCTGGTCGCGGTCGACGCCGAGTTCGGCGGCGAGGTGGCGCAGTTCCTCGCCGATCGGGTCGGTGACGTCCTGGTCCAGCACCTTGCGGTAGGTCTTCAAGGCGCTGCGCAGGCGCCGGGTCGCGACGCGCATCTGGTGGACGGAGTCCGGCAGGGCGCGCCGGACGGCGGGGTCCAGGGCGACCAGGGCGTCGCGCTGTTCGCGCAGGTACGCGAGCACGTACGCGCCCGCCGTGCCGTCGCCGGGATCCGCCGGGGGCAGGGCCCGGGGCCCGGCGCCGGCCGCCGCCGCGGCCCCGCCTCCGGCCGCCGCCTCCGACTCCGCCGCGGTCTCGGTGAGGGCCCGGGCGAGTTTGGACGGGGCGTCGGACACCCGGAGCCCCGCCTTGCGGAAGGCCTTCTCGACCGCGTCCAGCAGGCTGGGATCGATCCCGTCGGCCAGTTCCACCTCGACCTCGGTCCAGGCGGCGGTGGCCTCGCCGCGCTCCGCCCGGACCGTGTCGGTGCTCAGTTCCGCGAGGAGGGCTCCGTCGGCGTCCAGGAGGTGGCTGACCTTGCGCGAGGAGAGCAGCCTGACCTGCGGCTCCAGCGCGTCGCCGCGCACCCGGGAGCGCAGCAGGGCGGCCAGCTGGACCGGGACGGTGTCGCTGAGGTCGGCGCCGATCTCGTCGCGCACGCCCGGGGAGACGGGCAGTTTCAGGTGCCAGCCGGCGTCGGCGCCACCGGTTCTGCGCCGCAAAGTGAGGCCGTCGGCGGCGAGCCGGTGGTCGGGGGTGTCGTAGTAGACGGCGTCCAGGTCGACCGTGCCCTGGTCGTGGACGGCCGCGATCGCGGCCGTGCCCGCCAGGTCCGGCACCCCGCGCCGGGCCGCCGACGCCTTAGTGAACTCGAATTTCCGCTCGATCTCGCGTTTCGTGTCCGCCATAGACCGAACTTAGTACTGAACGGATCACGACGGCAGGGTGAACGGAGGATCAGGCCGGGGTTCAGGCCGACAACGGCCGTTGCACCTTGATCGACTGGAGTAGCCCGATGGCCACCCACACGGCGAACATCGACGAGCCGCCGTACGAGACGAACGGCAGCGGGAGCCCGGCGACCGGCATGATCCCGAGGGTCATCCCGATGTTCTCGAAGGACTGGAAGGCGAACCAGGCGATGATCCCGGCGCACACGATCGTCCCGTAGAGCTCGGTGGTCTCACGGGCGATCATGCAGGCCCGCCAGAGCACCACGCCCAGCAGCAGCAGGATCAGCCCGGCCCCGACGAAGCCCAGCTCCTCCCCCGCCACCGTGAAGACGAAGTCGGTCTGCTGCTCCGGTACGAACTGGCCGGTGGTCTGCGAGCCCTTGAAGAGCCCGGAGCCGGTCAGCCCGCCGGAGCCGATCGCGATGCGCGCCTGGTTGGTGTTGTAGCCGACGCCGGCGGGGTCGAGTTCGGGGTTGGCGAAGGCCGCGAAGCGGTTGATCTGGTACTCGTCGAGGACGCCGAGCTGCCATATCAGGACGGCCCCGCCGGCGCCGGCGCCGATCAGGCCCAGCACCCAGCGGTTGGAGGCGCCGGAGGCCAGCAGCACGCCGAGCACGATGACGACCATGACCATCACGGAGCCGAGGTCGGGCATCAGCATGACGATGCCCATGGGGGCGGCCGCCAGGCACAGGGCCTTGACGACCGTGCGGTGGTCGGGATGGGTGAGGTCGCCCGCGTCCACCCGGGCCGCCAGCAGCATCGCCATGACCAGGATAATCGTGATCTTCACGAACTCGGAGGGCTGGAGGGAGAACCCGCCGCCGATCACGATCCACGCGTGGGCGCCGTTGATGGTGGCGCCGAGCGGGGTGAGCACCGCGATGATCAGCAGCAGCGAGATCCCGTACAGGACCGGCACCGCGCCGCGCAGGGTGCGGTGGCCGAGCCAGATGGTGCCGATCATCAGCACCAGGCCGATGCCGGTGTTCAGGGCGTGCCGGGCCAGGAAGTAGTACGGGTCCCCCTGGTTCAGGGAGGTCCGGTTGCGGGTCGCCGACCACACCAGCAGGGCGCCGATGAAGGACAGCGCCAGCGAGGACAGGAGGATCGGCCAGTCGAGCCGGCGCACCACCGAGTCGCGGGCGGTGAGCTTGGCCATCGCTCCGCGCTCGGGCGCGTACCGGGAGACGGAGAACTTGTTGGCGGTCTGCATGTCGGTTTCGGTCCTCAGTCGTGCTGCGCGGGGCGCTGGGCGGGCGGGCCGGCGAGCGCGGGCGGCGCCAGCTCCTCCGGGGACGGCGGCACGTAGGGCCGGATCTCGGGGGAGTCGATGGAGCCGTCGGGGTGGATCCTGGGCAGTTTCGTCTCGGGCCGGAGCAGCAGGGCCTTCTTCACGTCCTGCTTGCCGGCCATGTCGAGGCCGTAGATGGCGTTGTAGATGTTGCGGACGGCGGGGCCGGAGGCCCCGGAGCCGGTGCCGCCCTGGGAGATGGTCATGACGATCGTGAAGTCGTCGGTGTAGGTGGCCAGCCACGAGGTGGTCTGCTTGCCGTAGACCTGGGCGGTGCCGGTCTTGGCCCGCATCGGGATCTTGTCCAGCGGCCAGCCGCCGAACCGCCAGGCGGCGGTGCCGCCGGGCTCGACGACCATGCGCAGGCCCCTGTCGAGGTCCTTGACGGTCTGGGCGTCGATCGGCAGCCTTCCGTGGGCCCTCGGCTTGATCATCTGGACGTGCTTGCCGTCGGGGCTGACCACGGCCTTGCCGACCGTGGGGTCGAACAGGGTGCCCCCGTTGCTGATGGCGGAGTAGGCGGTGGCCATCTGGATGGGGGTCACGAGCACGTCGCCCTGCCCGATGGCGAAGTTGATGCTGTCGAACGCCTTCAGCTGGTTGCCCTCGAGACAGCTCTCGTAGGCGATCTGCTCGACGTAGGTGCCGCCCTTCTTGCCCTGCTTGCACCAGGAGTCCTTGTTGGCCGCCCAGAAGCTCTTCTTCCACCGGCGGTCGGGGATGCGGCCGGTGACCTCGTTCGGCAGGTCGATCCCGGTCTCGGAGCCCAGCCCGAACTCGCGGGCGGTCCGGTAGAACCAGTCGTGGGCGTCCTTCTTGGGGCTCAGGCCCCCGTCGCGCTGCCACTCCTTGTGCCCGAGGGCGTAGAAGACCGTGTTGCAGGAGAACTTGAGGGCCTCGCCGAGGCTGATGGGGCCGTGCCCCTTGGACTCGAAGTTCGCGAAGCTGCGGCCGCCGAGGCTGTAGGAGCTGCTGCAGTTGTACTTGCTGTCGAAGGGGTAGCCGGCCCGGACGGCGGCGCTCGCCGACACCACCTTGAAGATGGAGCCCGCGGGGGCCTGGCCCTGGATGGCCCGGTTGAGCAGCGGGTAGTTGGACTTCTTGCTGGTGAGCCGGGCGTAGTCCTTGGCGGAGATGCCGCCGACCCAGGCGTTGGGGTCGTAGTCCGGCTGGGAGGCCATCGCGACGACGCGGCCGGTCTTGGCCTCCATGACGACGACGGCGCCCGCGTCGGCCTCGTACTTGCGGCCGGTGATCTTGTCGGTCTCCTGGCGGACGGTCTTCATCGCCTGCTGGAGCTCGTACTCGGCGACGGACTGGACCCGGGCGTCGATGCTGGTGATCAGGGTGGATCCGGGCACGCCCGGGTCGGACTCGGTCTGGTGCATGACGCGGCCGAGGTTGTCGACCTCGTAGGAGGTGACCATCGCCTTGCCGCGCAGCTGCTTGTCGTAGGTGCGCTCGATGCCGGAGCGGCCGACCTGGTCGGACCGCAGGTGCGGCGAGTCGGTGTCCTTGGCCTTCTGGATCTCCTCGTCCGTGACCGGCGAGAGGTAGCCGAGCACCTGCGAGGTGCGTGCCCCGCCGGGGGCCGGGTAGCGCCGGACGGCGGTGGGCTCCGCGGTGATGCCGGGGAATTCCTCGGGGCGTTCGCGCAGTTGCAGCGCCTGCTGCGTACTGGCTTCGAGGGTGATCGGGATCGGCTGGTACGGAGAGCCGTTCCAGCAGGGCTTCGGGGTCTGGGAGTCGCAGAGGCGGACCTTGTCCATGACCTCCTTGGGGCTCATGCCGAGGACGTCGGCGAGGCGGGTCATGACGCCCTTGCCCTTGTCCTTCATCTTCATCAGCGCCGTGCGGCTGGCGGACACGACCAGGCGGGTCTCGTTGTCGGCGAGCGGGACGCCGCGGGCGTCGAGGACGGGCCCGCGCACCGCGGGCCGCACGACCCGCTGCACGTGGTTGCTCTTCGCCTCGTGGTAGTACTCCTCGCCGTTGCGGACCTGGAGGTACCACAGGCGCCCGCCGAGGGTGACCAGCATCGAGAGGATGAGCACCTGCATGATGACGAGCCGGATCTGCACACGGGAGGTGCGGCCGGTCTCCGGAACATTGGTCACGTCGGCTCCTCCCTCACAGCTTTTTGACGCTCTTCACGCCCTTGACGCCCTTGACGCCCTTTATGCGGACGGCCTTGTTGGCGCGGACGCGGGCGGTCTTGAGCCGCAGGCCGCCGCGCTGGCTGCCGATGCGCAGGCCGGTGCCGCCGGCCAGCCAGCCGGAGGACACGTCCTTGCCCTGCGGCGGTCCGCCGCCGGCCTCGACGGCCATCGGGTCGTTCTCGGCCCGCCGGGCCAGCGCCATGATGAACGGCACGGTGAAGGGCGCGAGCAGCAGGTCGTAGAGGGTGGCGGTGAACAGCAGCCCGGTCAGGCCCACGTGGCGGGCGGCGGTGTCGCCGACGAGGGCGCCCACGCCCGCGTACAGCAGGGTGGAGCCGATCGCCGCGGCGACGACGGTGAGCATGGGGCCCCAGGCGGAGCGGAACCGTCCGTTGTCGGGGCGCGCCAGCCCGGCCAGGTAGCCGATGACGCACAGGACGAGTGCGTACCGTCCGGCGGCGTGGTCGGCGGGGGGTGCCAGGTCGGCGAGCAGGCCGGCGGAGAAGCCGATGAGGGCGCCGCTGACGTGCCCGTACACGAGTGCGAGGGCGACGACGGTGAGCAGCAGCAGGTCGGGTACGGCGCCGGGCAGTTGGAGCCGGCCCAGGACGGTGACCTGCACGACGAGGGCGACCACGACCAGCGTGGCCGAGAGCAGGATCCGGTTGAAGCGCATGGTCGGTCTGCTCCTACTCGTCGGCCGGCTTGCTGGGCGCGCCGGCGGTCGCGGACGGGGTGACCGTGACGGTGACCGTCGGGATGGGCTTGGGGGCCTCGGGCTTGGGCGGCAGGACGGCGTCGCGCGGGTCCTCGCGCGGCGGCATCACCACGACGCCGACGATGTCCAGGCGGGAGAAGCCGACGAACGGCCGCACCCAGACGGTGCGGGTGAGGTCGCCGCGGGCGGCGTCGACCTTGACGACCTCGCCGATCGGCACGCCGGGCACGAAGGGCTTGTTGCCGTGCGAGCCGAAGGTGACGAGGCGGTCTCCGGGGCCGATCTTGGCCTTGCCGTTGAGCATCTGGACGGACAGGGCGCGGTCGCCCTGGCCTGTGGCGAAGCCGAGTTCGCCGGTCTTCTCCAGCCGGGTGCCGACGGTGAAGTCGGGGTCGTTGGCGAGGACGACGGTGGCGGTGTCGGGGCCGACGGTGGTGACCCGGCCGACGAGCCCGTCCCCGTTGAGGACGGTCATGTCGCGCTCGATTCCGTCCTTGCTGCCGGCGTCGATGGTGACGGTCCAGGAGAAGCCCTGGGCCGCTCCTATGGCGATGACCTCGGCGCCCTTGATGCCGTACTGCCCGGCGCCGGCCCGCTTGAGCATCTCGTCCAGCTCGTGGATGCGGCTGCGGGTCTGCTCGTCGCTGCCGAGCTTGGCCTTCAGCGCCGCGTTCTCGCGCTCCAGCACGGCGATCCGGTTGTGGCGCTCGCCGGAGTCCCGTACGGCCCCTATGGCGTTGGCGACCGGGTCCACGGCGGTGGCCACGCCCTCCTCGACCGGGCCGAAGACCGCTGCGGCGGCCTGCCGGGCACCGTCGACCGGCGACTCCTCGCCTGCCCTGATGTCCACCGTGATCAATGCGAACGCGATGGCGATCAGAAGCACCAGGAGCAGCCGGCTTTCTCGTGTGTCCCTCACGTGCGGCGGCCGTGCCTTCCTCGTCGGAATGTTGTTTTGCCTGTATATCAACGATCCGCCGCACGGGCCCGGTAGCACCCGTACGGCGGATCCTTGTGTTCCGCATGGTCCCTCCGGCGCGGAGGGGTGTGGGTCAGCGACGGGGCTGCGCGTCCAGGACCTGCTGCAGGGCCTCGAACTCCTCGACGCACTTGCCGGAGCCGAGCGCGACGGAGTCGAGCGGGTCTTCCGCGATGTGGATGGGCATGCCGGTCTCGCGCCGCAGCCGCTCGTCGAGGCCGCGCAGCAGCGCTCCGCCGCCGGTCAGGACGATGCCGCGGTCCATGATGTCGCCGGAGAGCTCCGGCGGGCACTTGTCGAGGGTGGTCTTGACGGCGTCGACGATGGCGTTGACCGGCTCCTCGATGGCCTTGCGGACCTCGGCGGCCGAGATGACGACCGTCTTGGGCAGCCCGGAGACCAGGTCGCGGCCGCGGATCTCGGTGTGCTCGTCCTTGTCGAGGTCGTACGCCGACCCGATCGTGATCTTGATCTGCTCGGCGGTGCGCTCGCCGAGGAGGAGCGAGTACTCCTTCTTGATGTGCTGGATGATCGCGTTGTCGAGCTCGTCGCCGGCCACCCGGATGGACTGTGCCGTGACGATTCCGCCGAGGGAGATGACGGCGACCTCGGTGGTGCCGCCGCCGATGTCCACGACCATGTTGCCGGTGGCCTCGTGGACGGGCAGGCCCGCGCCGATGGCGGCGGCCATGGGCTCTTCGATGATGTGCACCTGGCGGGCGCCGGCCTGCGTGGACGCCTCGATGACGGCGCGTCGCTCCACTCCGGTGATGCCGGAGGGCACGCACACCACGACGCGCGGGCGGGCCAGGTAGCGGCGTTTGTGGATCTTGAGGATGAAGTACCGGAGCATACGCTCGGTGATCTCGAAGTCGGCGATGACGCCGTCCTTGAGGGGCCTTACGGCGACGATGTTGCCGGGCGTGCGCCCGATCATCTTCTTCGCCTCGGAGCCGACCGCCAGAATGCCGCCGGTGTTCGTGTTGATGGCGACCACGGACGGCTCGTTCAGGACGATCCCCCGGCCCCTCACGTACACCAGCGTGTTGGCGGTCCCGAGGTCGATCGCCATGTCACGGCCGATGAACGACATGTTGTTCCCCTTGTTCCCCATGAGGAGCGTCTGGCCTTCCAGTTGATAGCGGCTGCTGTCAGGTCGGCGAGGTGGGTGTGTGGGTGGAGGCCCCATCGTAGTGCCGCGAGTACGGACACCGCGCGACGGGACTCCGGCAATCCCGCCGGAATGGATACCCGCCCCCTCAGTGGTGACGACGTGTTCTGCCCAGGCGTTCCCGCTCTTGCCGGGAAATACCGAAGGGCGACCGAAATTACTTCGGTCGCCCCAGGTCATGAGCGCTATTTGGCTGATGTCACGTCAGGATCAGAGCGCCGGGAAGAAGAGCTTCAGCTCGCGCTCCGCGGATTCCTCGGAGTCCGAGGCGTGAATCAGGTTCTCCCGGACGATCGTGCCGAAATCCCCCCGGATGGAGCCCGGCGCCGCGGCGATCGGGTCGGTGGGTCCGGCCAGCCGGCGGACCCCCTCGATCGCGCGTTCCCCTTCGACGACCAGGGCCACGACCGGGCCGCCGGCCATGAAGCCCATCAGGGGCTCGTAGAACGGCTTGCCCTTGTGCTCGCCGTAGTGCGCCTCGAGCGTCTCCTGGTCCAGCGTGCGCAGCTCCAGCGCGGGGATGGTCCAGCCGGCCTTCCGCTCGATACGGCCGATGATCTCGCCCACCAGACCGCGACGGACGGCGTCGGGCTTCAGCAGGACGAGGGTGCGCTGGGTCATGTTGCGGCTCCTTGCGGCATACGGGTGCGGTGGGACGAATCTACAGGGCCGTTCGGACGACCTGTCACGCAGCGTCAGGCGCCCCGGGGGCCGCCGGCGCCTCCGCCGTGGCCGCCCAGCGGGCCTTGATCGTGTCGATCTTGCGGCCGTAGTGCACCGAGCACCACCACAGCCCCGCGAACACCGCGCCGAGGAAGAACATCGTCGGGACGACGAACCCGCTCGCGATCAGGCCGAGCTGCAGGGCCCAGCCCAGCTGGACCGCCCCGGGGCGCGAGAGCATCCCGCACAGCAGCACCGAGAGCAGCATCGTGACCCCGCACACCGTCCACACCGCGGTCGGGGTCAGGTCGGGGTTCTTCATGGCCACCAGGCCCGCGAACCCGATCACGAAGAACTCGCCGATCAGCGTGCTCGCACACAGCGTGCGCATCCTCAGCCCCTCTTCAGCAGCAGGCGGGCCTCGCCCACCGTGATCACGGAACCGGTCACCAGGACTCCGGCCCCTCCGTACTCGGCCTCTTCCTCCGCCAGGGTGATCGCCGCCTCCAGGGCGTCGTCCAGCCGCGGCTCCACCTGCACCCGGTCCTGGCCGAACACCTCGACCGCGACGGCCGCCAGCTCGTCCGCGCCCAGCGAGCGGTGGCTGGAGTTCTCCGTCACCACCACCTCCGCGAAGATCGGCTCGAAGGCCTCGAGCACCCCGCGGACGTCCTTGCCCTCGCTCGCCGCCACGACGCCGATCAACCGGCTGAACCCGAAGGACTCGGTGACCGCCTCCGCGGTGACCGCCGCCCCCGCCGGGTTGTGCGCCGCGTCCAGCACCACCGTCGGGCTGCGCCGCACGACCTCCATGCGGCCCGGCGAGGTCACCGACGCGAAGGCCTTGCGCACGGTGTCCTCGTCCAGCACCCGCGCGTGCTCCTGCCCGCCGGTCCCGACCCCGAAGAACGCCTCGACCGCGGCCAGCGCCACCGCCGCGTTGCGCGCCATGTGCGCCCCGTACAGCGGCAGGAAGATGCCGTCGTACTCCCCGCCGACCCCGCGCAGCGTCAGCTGCTGCCCGCCGACCGCGACCTCGCGCGAGACCACGCCGAACTCCATGCCCTCACGAGCCACCGTCGCGTCGACCTCGACGGCCTTCTTCAGCAGCACCTGCGCCGCGTCCACCGGCTGCTGCGCCAGGATCACGGTCGCGCCCTGCTTGATGACGCCGCCCTTCTCCTGGGCGATCTCGCCGGGCGTGCCGCCGAGCCGGTCCGTGTGGTCCAGGCTGATCGGGGTGACCACGGCGACCGAGCCGTCGATGACGTTGGTCGCGTCCCAGGTGCCGCCCATGCCGACCTCGACCACGGCCGCGTCCACCGGGGCGTCCGCGAAGGCCGCGTACGCCATCCCGGTGAGCACCTCGAAGAACGACAGCCGGTACTCCTCGGCGGCGTCGACCATCTCCACGTACGGCTTGATGTCGTGGTACGTCTCTACGAACCGCTCCGCGGAGATCGGCGCCCCGTCGAGGCTGATCCGCTCGGTGACCGACGACACGTGCGGGCTGGTGTAGCGGCCGGTGCGCAGCTCGAAGGCGTTCAGCAGGGCCTCGATCATGCGGGCGGTGCTGGTCTTGCCGTTCGTGCCGGTGACGTGGATGGAGGGGTACGCGCGCTGCGGCTCGCCCAGGAGGTCCATCAGCGCGGCGATCCGCGTCACCGACGGCTCCAGCTTGGTCTCGCCCCAGCGCGTGGACAGCTCCCGCTCCACCTCCAGCAGCGCGTTGGCGACCTCCGGGTCTGCGGGCCGGGCGGGCACGGGGTCGCCCTGGGGCGGTCCGGCCTGGGCCCGCAGGGTACGGCTGCCGGCCTCGATCACCGCCAGGTCGGGGTCGCGGTCGGACTCTTCCGCCACGATCTGGTCGAACTCGTCGATTTCGCCGGGCCCGCCGAAATCGATCTCGGGGTCGCGGTCGTGGCTCTCGGGCTGCTGCTCACTCACGGAGCCAGTCTACGGACGAGGACCGGCGGGACCTTCGGCCCGGGCGTTTCGGGACTTTCGGCCGACGGGGCGACCAGATCGTTATGCAAGCCTTGCGGGCAGGAGATTGGGGAACAAATGCCGCAGGCCAGCAGCAACAAGACAGCATCCAGCCGCGACATAGGGATAGACCTGGGGACCGCGAACACCCTGGTCTACGCACGGGGCCACGGAATCGTGCTCAATGAGCCGTCCGTGGTCGCCGTGAAAGCGGGCACCACCACCGCGCTGGCCGTCGGGACGGAGGCCAAGGAGACCATCGGCCGCACCCCCGGCTCCATCACCGCCATCCGCCCCCTCAGGGACGGGGTGATCTGCGACTACGAGGCCGCCGAGGAGATGATCCGGCACTTCGTGCGCAAGGCGGTCCCCGGCCGGCGGACCCGCACCCGCATGGTGATCTGCGTACCCTCCGGGGTCACCCCGGTCGAGCGCCGGGCCATCGTCCACGCCTCCACCCGCGCCGGGGCCAAGGTCGTCCACCTCATCGAGGAGCCCATGGCGGCGGCGATCGGCGCCGGGCTCCCGGTGGCCGAGCCGCGCGGATCCATGGTCGTGGACATCGGCGGCGGCACCTGCGAGGTCGCCGTCATCTCGCTCGGCGGCATCGTCACCGCCCAGTCCCTGCGCGTCGGCGGGGACCGGCTGGACGCGGCGATCATCGACTACGTCCGCAAGGAGCACGCGCTGCTCATCGGCGAGCGCACCGCCGAGGACGTCAAGGTCGGCATCGGATCGGCCTGGCCCGTCCCGGACCGGCCGGAGCTGGAGACCCGCACCTTCACCGTGCGCGGCCGCGAGAAGGTCGGCGGCATGCCCAAGACCCTGGAGCTGACCGCCCCGGCCGTACGCGCCGCCCTGGACGAACCCGTCGAGGCGATCATCGCCGCCGTCCGCACCACCCTGGAGGAGTGCCCGCCCGAACTCTCCGGCGACGTGATGGAACACGGCATCGTGCTGACGGGCGGCGGCGCGCTGCTCCCCGGCTTGGACCTGCGGATGGCCTCCGCGACCGGCATCCCGGTCTTCGTCGCCGACAACCCCCTGGACTGTGTGGCCCTCGGCTCGGGCCGGTGCGTCGAGGACCTGGACACCCTGGGCGGCCTGCTGGCCCCGGCCAAGGGCTGACACCCGGGGAAGGGACGGCGTTCTAGCCGCGCGGCAGGCTGGCGACGACCTCGTACGAGCCCTCCGTGCGCGTCGCCGTCAGCTCTCCGCCCAGGCTGCGCACGCGCTCGCCCATGCTCGCCGTGCCCGAACCCGCCGAGACGGGGGCCCGGCCCGGGGTCCGGGCCGGCAGCGCGTTGCTGACGGCGATGCGCAGCAGGGGCCCCTCCACCTCGATCGACACGTCGATGGTCTCGCCGTGGGCGTGCTTGGCCGCGTTGGTCAGGCACTCCTGCACCACCCGGTAGACCGCCGCCTGCCGCAGCGGCGACAGCGCGTGCACCGCCGGGTCCATGACGAGCCGTACGGGGGAACCGGCCCGCCCGCTCTCCTCCGCCAGCGCGGCCAGCCCCTCCACCCCCGGGGTCGCGGCCCGCTCCCCGCGCTGCACGATGATCTCGTTCAGCACCAGGTGGGCCCGGCGCGCGGTGTCGGCCAGCTCCTCGAAGTCCTTGGCGTACGCCGTCTCGCGGGCCCTCGACGACAGCACCTCGGAGCGCACCGTCAGCAGCGTCAGCTCCCGCCCGACGAAGTCGTGGACGTCCCGGGCGACCGAGGTGCGCTCCTGCTGCACCGCCTGCAGCACCGCGGACTCGGCCCGCCGCGCCGTCAGCTCCGACACCAGGTCGTGCCGGTACGCGGCGATGCCCACGGCCGAGGCGAGCACCCCGATGGGCACGACCACGCCGAGCAGGCCGCTGAAGGTCTCGGCCCGGGCCGCGGGCCACTCGGGCACGCCGTAGAACAGGGCCAGCGCGAAGGCCACGTATCCGAGGGTGGCGAGGATCCCGGCCCGGCGCCCCCGGTAGCGGCCGACCGAGTAGAGGGCGAACTGGACCAGCGTCAGCTCGTGCAGCCAGCCGAGGAACAGCAGCGCGGCCAGATAGGAGACCCAGGGCATCCGGCGCCGCACCAGCAGGCTCGAACAGCCGACGGCGAGCACGACGGCGGCCAGCGGCCCGTTGAGGGAGTTGTCGGCGGCGGCGAGGCCGGGGATGTCCAGCGCCATCAGAGCGAGGCAGCTGAGCGCGGTCAGCACGTCCAGCGCCCGCGGGGAGCCGGCCCAGCTCTCGGTGAGCCGGCGGCCCGAGGCCACGACCCGGTGGAGCGCCGAGGCGGCGGCGGGCTTGACGTGCATGCCCTCCATCATCCGTGGTGGTCCCCCGGAGCGGGATCCGCGCGGACGCAACAACGCGTGATATAGGGCACTTCGGACAGGCCGGAGGTCCCGGACGACGGCGTCCCGCGTCACCCGGGTGGAGTCCGGCGCTCGCGTGCTGTGACGCCGGCCCCCGCGCGGGGAAGCCATACGGAGGAAGGCCCCCGCGTCGACCGACGGCGTGGGGGCCTTCCTCGTACTGCTCGGGCGGACTACTGGGCGGCGGGGAGACCGTCCAGCTGGGCCTGGATCCGGGCGATGTCGGCCTCGGCCTTCGCGAGGCGGCCCTTGATCTTGTCCACGACGTTGTCGGGAGCCTTGGCCAGGAAGGCCTCGTTCCCGAGCTTGCCCTCGGCCTGCTGCTTCTCCTTCTCGGCGGCGGCCAGGTCCTTGCTCAGCCGCTTGCGCTCGGCGGCCACGTCGATGGTGCCCGACAGGTCGAGCGCGACGGTGGCGCCGGCGACCGGGAGGGTCGCGGTGGCGCTGAAGGAGTCACCCTCCGGCTGGAGGCGCAGCAGCTGGCGGATGGCACCCTCGTGCGCGGCCAGCGCCGTACCGCCGAGGTCCAGGCGGGCCGGGACCTTCTGGCCCGGCTGCAGGCCCTGGTCGGCACGGAACCGGCGGACCTCGGTGACGACCGCCTGCAGGTTCTCGATCTCGGCCTCGGCGGCCTCGTCGCGGAAGCCGCTGTCCCGAGGCCAGTCGGCGACGACGAGGGACTCCCCGCCCGTGAGCGTGGTCCACAGTGTCTCGGTGACGAAGGGGACCACCGGGTGCAGCAGGCGCAGGGTCGTGTCGAGGACCTCCCCGAGGACCCGGCCGGAGACCTTCGCCCCTTCGCCGCCCGCGAAGAAGGTCGTCTTCGACAGCTCGACGTACCAGTCGAAGACCTCGTCCCACGCGAAGTGGTAGAGGGCCTCGCTGAGCTTCGAGAACTGGAAGTCCTCGTAGTACGCGTCCACCTGTGCGACGGTCTTGTTCAGGCGGGACAGGATCCAGCGGTCGGTCGCCGACATCCGCTCGACCGGCGGCAGCTCGCCCTCGATCGTCGCGCCGTTCATCAGCGCGAAGCGCGTGGCGTTCCAGATCTTGTTGGCGAAGTTGCGCGAGGCCTGGACCCAGTCCTCGCCGATCGGGACGTCGGTGCCGGGGTTGGCGCCCTTGGCCAGGGTGAAGCGGACGGCGTCGGAGCCGTACTTGTCCATCCAGTCCAGCGGGTCGACCACGTTGCCGAAGGACTTCGACATCTTCTTGCCGCGCTCGTCGCGGACCAGGCCGGTCAGCGCGATCGTCTTGAAGGGCGGCTCGCCGTCCATGGCGTACAGGCCGAACATCATCATCCGGGCGACCCAGAAGAAGATGATGTCGTGGCCGGTGACCAGGACGTCGGTGGAGTAGAACTTCTCCAGGTCCGGGGTCTTCTCCGGCCAGCCGAGCGTCGAGAAGGGCCACAGGCCGGACGAGAACCAGGTGTCGAGGACGTCGGTGTCCTGGACCCAGCCCTCGCCCGTCGGCGCCTCGTCGTCCGGTCCGACGCAGACGACCTCGCCCTCGGGGCCGTACCAGACCGGGATGCGGTGGCCCCACCACAACTGGCGCGAGATGCACCAGTCGTTGAGGTTGTCGACCCAGTCGAAGTAGCGCTTCGACATCTCTTCGGGGTGGATCGAGACCCGGCCGTCACGGACCGCGTCGCCGGCGGCCTTGGCGAGCGTCTCGACCTTGACCCACCACTGCAGGGACAGGCGCGGCTCGACGGTGGTGCGGCAGCGCGAGCAGTGCCCGACGGAGTGCAGGTAGGGGCGCTTCTCGGCGACGATGCGGCCCTGCTCGCGCAGGGCGCCGACGACCGCGGAACGCGCCTCGTAGCGGTCCAGGCCGAGGAAGGGGCCGTGGACGGTGATGACGCCGTGCTCGTCCATGATCGTCATATTGGGCAGGCCGTGGCGCTGCCCGATGGCGAAGTCGTTCGGGTCGTGCGCCGGGGTCACCTTGACGGCGCCGGTGCCGAACTCCGGGTCGACGTGCGTGTCCGCGACGACCGGGATGGTCCGGTCGGTCAGCGGCAGCTTGATCTGCTTGCCGACGAGGTGCGCGTACCGCTCGTCGTCCGGGTGGACGGCGACGGCCGTGTCACCGAGCATCGTCTCGGCCCGGGTCGTCGCGACGACCAGGGTGTCCTCGCCCTCGCCGTACGTGATCGAGACGAGCTCGCCCGCGTCCTCCTGGTACTCCACCTCGATGTCGGAGATGGCCGTCAGACAGCGGGGGCACCAGTTGATGATGCGCTCGGCGCGGTAGATGAGCCCGTCGTCGAAGAGCTTCTTGAAGATCGTCTGGACGGCCTTGGACAGGCCCTCGTCCATGGTGAACCGCTCACGGCTCCAGTCGACTCCGTCACCCAGCCGCCGCATCTGGCCGAGGATCTTGCCGCCGTACTCTTCCTTCCACTGCCAGACCCGCTCGACGAACTCCTCGCGGCCCAGGTCGTGGCGGGACTTGCCCTCCTCGGCGAGCTGCTGCTCGACCTTGTTCTGGGTGGCGATGCCGGCGTGGTCCATGCCGGGCAGCCACAGCGACTCGTAGCCCTGCATCCGCTTGCGGCGGGTCAGGGCGTCCATGAGCGTGTGCTGGAAGGCGTGCCCCAGGTGCAGGGAGCCGGTGACGTTCGGCGGCGGGATGACGATGGTGTACGCGGGCTTCTCGCTCGCGGGATCGGCGGTGAAGTACCCACGCTCCACCCAGCGCTCGTAGAGCTTCCCCTCTACCTCGGCCGGCGCGTACTGGGTCGGCAGTTCGGGGTCGGGGCTGCTGGGTGTCTGCGTGTTCTCGGTCACGGGCACAGTTTAGGGCCGTCACAGTCAAGTCATGAAACCGGTGATCGGGGGGCCCGGCGCCCTGTCCGCTCCCGGCTTCCGACAGGATGTGTGAAACGGATAAGCAAACCTCACAGGGGGACGCGGAATGAGCTACAACCAGCCGGGACCGTACGGACAGCAGCCGCAGCAGCCCGGGCCGTACGGGCAGCAGCCCCCGCCGCCGGGCCCCTACGGCCAGCCCGCACCCCAGCCCGGCTACGGCTACCCGCAGCAGCCGGGCGTCCCGCCGCAGGGCTACCCCCAGCAGCCCCAGCAGCAGCCGGGCTACGGCTACCCGCAGCAGCCCCCGTACGGCGGGATGCCCCCGCAGCAGCCGCCGAAGAAGTCCAAGGCCGGCGTGGTCATCGGCGTCGTCGTCGCGGTCGCGGTGGTCGCGGGCGGCGGCTGGTACTTCCTGGGCGGCGGCGCGGGCGGCGCCATCTCGGCCGACACCAAGGGCTACAAGCTGGTGGCCCCGGAGTCGGTGGACGACTTCAAGAAGGACCCGAAGTACAAGGACAAGGAATTCACCGACAAGGACAAGAAGGAAGCCGAGGCGGCGGGCATCAAGAACCCGACACAGGTGGGCATGAACTACCAGGCGGGCGACCCGAAGAATCCCCTGTCGGCCAAGGGGCTCAACTTCTCGGGGGTCTACGGCGAGATCGCCGACCCGGAGAAGGCGGTGGACGGGTACTTCGCCAAGGCCCGGATGGAAGCCGCGAAGGACGGCAAGAGCGAGGTACAGCTCGTCGGCAGCCCCAAGGAGATGTCCCCGGCCAACTTCAAGGGCGCCGTGATGAAGTGCCAGGACATCAAGTTCACCTCGAAGGACACCAGCACCAAGGGGCCCAAGGAGGCCACGCTCCCGTTCTGTGTCTGGGCTGACTACAGCACCCTGAGCATGGTCAGCGCCTCGGACCTGGCGTCCATCCTCGCCGGCAAGCCGGGCTACACCCAGGAGCAGGCCGCGGAACTCGCCGCGAAGCTCTACAACACGGCCCGCGTCAAGAAGTAGCGGTCCGGCACACAGCAGAAGGGGCGCCCCCGACGGGGGGCGCCCCTTCTGCATGGTGTGAGCCTGCGGCTACGCCGACTTCTCGTGCGGCCCCTGGTCCTTGGGGACGATGCGCGGGACCAGCGTCGGGTTGACGTTGGAGCGGACCACGTCCGCCGTGATGACCACGCGGGCCACGTCCTTGCGGGACGGGACCTCGTACATCACCGACATCAGGACCTCCTCCATGATGGCGCGCAGGCCGCGCGCGCCCGTCTGGCGGAGGATCGCCTGGTCGGCGATGGCTTCGAGAGCCTCCCGCTCGAAGTCCAGTTCCACACCGTCGAGTTCGAACAGGCGCTGGTACTGCTTCACCAGGGCGTTGCGCGGCTCGATGAGGATCTGGAGCAGGGCCTCGCGGTCCAGGTTGTGCACGGAGGTCAGGACGGGGAGGCGGCCGATGAACTCGGGGATCATCCCGAACTTCACCAGGTCCTCCGGCATGACCTCCTGGAACTGGTCGCTCGCCTCGATCTCGCGCTTCGAGCGGATCGTCGCCCCGAAGCCGATGCCCTTGGCGCCCGCACGCGACTCGATGATCTTCTCCAGGCCGGCGAAGGCGCCGCCCACGATGAAGAGCACGTTCGTCGTGTCGATCTGGATGAACTCCTGGTGCGGGTGCTTGCGGCCGCCCTGGGGCGGGACCGAGGCGGTGGTGCCTTCCAGGATCTTCAGCAGGGCCTGCTGGACGCCCTCGCCGCTCACGTCGCGCGTGATCGACGGGTTCTCGCTCTTGCGGGCGACCTTGTCGATCTCGTCGATGTAGATGATCCCGGTCTCGGCCTTCTTGACGTCGTAGTCCGCGGCCTGGATCAGCTTGAGCAGGATGTTCTCGACGTCCTCGCCGACGTACCCGGCCTCCGTCAGCGCCGTCGCGTCGGCGATGGCGAACGGCACGTTCAGCATGCGCGCGAGCGTCTGGGCGAGGAGGGTCTTGCCGGAGCCGGTGGGGCCCAGCAGCAGGATGTTCGACTTCGCGAGCTCGATCGCGTCCTCGCGGCCCTGCGCGCCGCCGTTCTCGCCGGCCTGGACCCGCTTGTAGTGGTTGTACACCGCGACGGAGAGCGCCTTCTTCGCCGGCTCCTGGCCGACGACGTAGCTCTCCAGGAACTCGTAGATCTCACGGGGCTTGGGGAGTTCCTCCCACCGGACCTCGGAGGTCTCCGCGAGCTCCTCTTCGATGATCTCGTTGCAGAGGTCGATGCACTCGTCGCAGATGTACACACCGGGTCCTGCGATGAGCTTCTTCACCTGCTTCTGGCTCTTTCCGCAGAACGAGCACTTGAGCAGGTCGCCGCCGTCACCGATGCGTGCCACGAGGTGCTTCCCCTTCGCCTGGGAGACGCCTGGTTCAGCGCTCCTGGTGCCTCATATCCGACGGTACCTTGCCGGGGGCCCCGTGCGGGGCCCCCTTGACGTGGTTCACATCGCCGAATGCGGCGGCGCGTCCACGCCAACTGGCGGCAAGGGTCAGTGCGAACTCTTGCGGGTGGAGATGATCTGGTCGATCAGGCCGTACGCGAGAGCGTCCTCGGCCGTGAGGATCTTGTCGCGCTCGATGTCGTCGCGGATCTTCTCGATCGGCGTCGTCGAGTGCTTGGCCAGCATGGTCTCCAGCTGGTCGCGCATGCGCAGGATCTCGTTGGCCGCGATCTCCAGGTCGGAGAGCTGCTCGCGGCCGGTGCCGCCGGAGGGCTGGTGGATCAGCACGCGGGCGTTCGGCAGGGCCATGCGCTTGCCGGGGGTGCCGGCGGCGAGCAGGACCGCGGCGGCGGAAGCCGCCTGGCCCATGCAGACCGTCTGGATGTCCGGCTTCACGAACTGCATCGTGTCGTAGATCGCCGTCAGCGCGGTGAAGGAGCCGCCGGGGCTGTTGATGTAGATCGAGATGTCGCGGTCCGGGTCCATCGACTCCAGGCACAGCAGCTGCGCCATGACGTCGTTGGCGGACGCGTCGTCGATCTGCACGCCGAGGAAGATCACGCGCTCCTCGAACAGCTTCGCGTACGGGTCGTACTCGCGCACGCCCTGCGAGGTGCGCTCGACGAAGCGCGGGATGACGTAGCGGTTGTCCACCTGCGGGCCGGAGTAGAGGCCGCTCGCGGAGAAGTTGTTCTGCATCTGGGTGTTCACCATCCTGGTGGCGTTCTGCGGGCTGTCGGCTGCTCGGTGCTGGCGATGGCCCGGGATCAGGCCCCGGTGCCGCCGCCGCCCGGCACGTTGGACGCGGCCGAGATGATCTCGTCGATGAGGCCGTACTCCTTGGCCTCCACGGCGGTGAACCAGCGGTCGCGGTCGCCGTCGCGGATGATCGCCTCGACGGTCTGGCCCGAGTGGAACGCGGTGATCTCGGCCATGCGCTGCTTGGTGCGCAGCAGGTACTGGGCCTGGATCTTGATGTCCGACGCGGTGCCGCCGATGCCGGCGGAGCCCTGGTGCATCAGGATGTCGGTGTTCGGCAGGGCGAAGCGCTTGCCCTTGGCGCCGCCGGTGAGCAGGAACTGGCCCATGGAGGCGGCCATGCCCATGCCGATGGTGACGACGTCGTTCGGGATGTACTGCATGGTGTCGTACACCGCCATGCCCGCCGTCACCGAGCCACCGGGGCTGTTGATGTACAGGTAGATGTCCTTCTCGGGCTCGGCCGCGAGGAGGAGGAGCTGCGCCGTGATCTTGTTGGCGATCTCGTCGTCGACCTGCTGCCCGAGGAAGATGATGCGCTCGCCGAGCAGCCGGTTGTAGACATGGTCGCCGAGGCCGCCACCGATGGACGGCTCACCCGCGGCGTAAGGCATCAGATTCGTCACGTATCCACCTGCTCGTCTCCGACGGCCATGTGCCGTCTCAGCGTCTCGTTCTGGGGCGCGGCCCTGCCGTGCGGACGAGTCCGCCGACATCCGGTTACTCCCGTGCCCTCGTATTCATGGACCCTAACGCGCAGGTAGGACAACGCCATCCCGCTTCCCGAACTGTTCGCTCGGAGCGCAAGGTCCCGAGCCTTTCCGGGGGGAGTGCGGAAGGGCCCGGACGCGCCGGCGTCCGGGCCCTTCGGGGCACTGCTCAGTGGGCTTCGCCCGGGGTGCTACTTGGCCTCGTCGGCCTTGGCCTCGGCGTCGGCGTCGGCCTCGACCGTCTCGGCGGCCTCGTCCTCGTCCTCATCGGAGAGGTCGATGACCTCGCCCTTGGTGTCGACGACCTTGGCGGCCTCGACGACGACCGCGAGGGCCTTGCCGCGGGCGACCTCGCCGACCAGCATCGGGACCTGGCCGCCCTCGACGACGGCCTGGGCGAACTGGTCGGGGGACATGCCGGAGGAGGCGGCGCGGCGCATGAGGTGCTCGGTGAGCTCCTCCTGGTTGACGCCCAGCTTCTCCTTGTTGACCAGCGCGTCGAGGACGAACTGGGTCTTGATGCCCTTGACCGCCTGCTCGGAGGTCTCGGCGTCGAACTCCTCGACCGTCTTGCCCTGGAACTCGAGGTACTTCTCGATGGTCAGGCCCATCTGGCCGAGCTGGTGGTGCTCGAGGTTGTGCTTGCGGGTCTGGACCTCGTCCGCGAGGAGCTTCTCGGGGATCGGGACCTCGACGAGCTCCAGCAGCTTCTCCAGGACGCGCTCCTGGGCCTGCGTGGCCTGGTCGTACTGCTTCTGGTTCTCGAGGCGCTTGCGGCTGTCGGCCTTCAGCTCGTCGAGCGTGTCGAACTCGCTCGCCATCTGGGCGAACTCGTCGTCCAGCTCCGGCAGCTCACGGGCGGAGACCTTGGTGACCTTGACGGTGACCTCGGCGTCCTTGCCCTCGGCGGAGCCGCCCTTCAGCTGCGAGGTGAAGGTGGCCTCGCCACCGGCCTCGAGGCCCTTGACGGCCTCGTCGATGCCCTCGAGGAGCTCACCCGAGCCGATGGTGTAGGACACGTCGGAGGCGACGCCGTCCTCCAGCACCTCGCCGTCGACCTTGGCCTCGAGGTCGATGGTGACGACGTCACCCTCGGCGGCGGCGCGCTCGACGTCCTTGGTGGACGCGAAGCGGCCGCGCAGCTGCTCGACGGACTTCTCGACGTCCTCGTCGGAGACCTCGATGGCGTCGACCTCGACCTCGATGCCGGAGTAGTCCGGGATCTCGATCTCGGGGCGCACGTCGACCTCGGCGGTGAAGGCCAGCAGCTCGCCGTCCTTCAGCTCCGTGATGTCGACCTCGGGCTGGCCCAGCGGGTTCAGGTCGGCCTCGTTGACCGCCTCGGTGTAGAACTTCGGGAGGGCGTCGTTGACGGCCTCCTCCAGCACCGCACCGCGGCCGAAGCGCTGGTCGATGACGCGGGCCGGGATCTTGCCCTTGCGGAAGCCCTTCACCGTGACCTGCTGGTTGATCTTCTTGTACGCCGCGTCGAGGCTGTCCTTGAGCTCCTCGAAGGGCACCTCAACAGTGAGCCGAACCCGAGTCGGGTTCAGGGTCTCCACGGCGCTCTTCACGGTTCGGTCTCCTTGGTGGCTGACTGCTGGGGATTCTGCCGTCACGCTGTGATTCAGCGGTTCAGCGGACTTCGGCCCGGTACATCAGACACACGGGCACGCAGCTTGCATAGTAACCGCAAGCGGCAATCAGCCCACAACGCGATCTTGTGGTGGCCCCCGATGACTCGAAGGAGACACTGCTGGTGGTCGGGGTGGCCGGATTCGAACCGACGACCTTCCGCTCCCAAAGCGGACGCGCTACCAAGCTGCGCCACACCCCGTCGGTGCGACACGTAGGGTACATGCCCGGAGACCGTCCGATGCGCTGGGTTTCGGAGTTTCCCCCGGGCATCCCGGGCGACCTCCCCGGCCGACCCTCGCGGCGCGCTCGAATGCGGTGTGCACTCCCCCGGCGCGACCCGCTAGGATGCTGTCCGTGCCGAGGCCCCCGGGCCGGTGGCGCATGCTGCGGGTGTAGCTCAATGGTAGAGCACTAGTCTTCCAAACTAGCTACGCGGGTTCGATTCCCGTCACCCGCTCAGAAGCACTCAGGGCCAGGTCGGAGGGCGTTTCCTCCGACCTGGCCCTGAGTCGTCTCCGGTTCCGCCAACAGGCGTCGGCGGGCGGCCGGTTGGGCGGGTCAGAGTTTGATGTTGGCGATCATGGTCGCCAGGGAGTTGAGGAAACGGTTCACGTCGTCCGCGATCGAGCTGGACGCCAGGAAGAAGCCGAAGAGGGCCGCGACGATGGCGGGGCCCGCCTTGATGTGGTTGCCGCGGATCAGCACCACCAGGATGACCCCCAACAGAACCACCACTGACAGCGAAATGGCCACAACTGATCACACCTTCGGTCGTCCCCTGGTCGGCCCGGGGCGTGCGGCCACGCACACCCACACGGTCCATCCTCCCACCAACGGGCCCCGGCTATCCGTCCCGTGACGAATCGCCATCCTTCCGTTTCCGCCGGCCGGTCCGGAGGCGGGGTCAGGTGAGGCCGAGGAGGGAGCGGATATATGCGTACTTGGCGGACAGGCGTTCGCGCGTGGGGCCGTCCAGTACGCAGAGGCGTGCGGGATCGGCGTTGTGCGCGAGGTCGGCCTCCTTGACCAGCAGGGCGCCCGGGGTGGCGAGGATCCGGGCCGCGTACTGCTCGACCGGCTCGCCGGGGCGCTTGGTGACGGCCAGGACCATGTCCTTGACGGGCTGCGGGAGGGCGGCGGAGTCCAGCCAGGTGAGGCTGAGGGCCTCGTCCTCGATCGCGTCGTGCAGCCAGGCCGCCGCCTGCTGGTCCGGGCTGCCGCCGCGCAGGCGGACGCCCTCGGCCACGGCCGCGAGGTGCTCGGCGTAGGGCCGGCCGGCCTTGTCGGTCTGGCCCTCGTGCGCGGCGCGGGCCAGGGCCTCGACCTCGACGAGGGTCAGGGGGCTGCTCGTCATGCGATCTCCCGTGCCGCTGTCCGGAGGGCCTGTGCGGCCCGGTGTACATCCGCTTGCGTGGTACGCCAGTTGGAGAACGCGGCGCGCAGGGCTGCGGTTCCCTCGTGGACGGTCGGGGTGACGAACACCTCGGCGGCCGCGGCCTCGCGCAGGGCGGTGAGCCGGGCCGGGGTGGGGTCGGCGGCGAGGGTGAAGCAGACGACGTTGAGGCGGACCGGGGCCAGCAGGGTGAAGGCGGGGTCCGCGGAGAGCAGCTCGCCCAGCGCGCGGGCGCAGGCGATGTCGCGCTCGACGATCTCCCGGTGGCCCTCGCGGCCGTAGGCGCGGAGCGTGAACCAGGCGGCGAGCGCGCGCAGCCGGTGGGAGTTCTCCGGGGTGAGGTGGACCAGGTCGGGGTGGTCCGCGAGGGGGCCGAGGTAGGCGGCGGAGTTCTGGAAGACCCGGGCTTGGAGGTCGCGCCGGCGGGTGAACTGGACGGCGCTGTCGTAGGGGACGTTGAGCCACTTGTGCAGGTCGACGCAGAGGGAGTCGGAGGCGTCGAGGCCGGCGGTGAGGTGGGCGTGGTCCGGGGAGAGGGCGGCGAAGGCGCCGAAGGCGGCGTCGGTGTGCAGCCAGAAGTCGTGGCGCCGCTTGAGGGCAGCGACGGCCTGGAGGTCGTCGAAGTCGACCGTGTTGACGGTGCCGGCGTTGGCGACGACGACGGCCGGTCCGGGGGTGTCGGCGAGGGCCCGGTCCAGGGCGCCGGGGTCCACGGCCTCGCGGCCGGGCAGGGTCGGGACCTTGACGAGGCTGCCGCGCCCGAGGCCGAGGACGGCGAGGGCCTTGGCGATGGAGGAGTGCGGGGCTCCGGAGAGCACCCGTACGGGGCCGAGGGCCGCGGCGCCGTCCTCGGCCGGGGAGACGCCGAGGCGTTCGCCGAGCCATTCGCGGGCGATGGCGAGTCCGGTGGTGTTGGACATGGTGGCGCCGCTGACGAAGGTGCCGGAGTGGTCGGGCGAGAGGTGGAAGAGCGCGCGGAGCCAGCCGACGGTCTCGCGTTCGAGGTCCTGGCCGGCGCCGTCGAGGGCGGAGTTGGAGTTCTGGTCGTGGGCGGCGGTGAGCCAGTCCCCGGCGAGGGCGGCGGGGGTGGCTCCGCCGGTGACGAAGCCGAGGTAGCGGGGGCCCGCCGAGGCGGACAGCCGCGGCTCCCAGCGCTCCCGGAAGGCGGCGAGGGCGGCCTCGGTGCCGTCGCCGCGCTCCGGGAGGCTCTCGGGCTCGCCGTCCGCCGCCGGCTTTCCGGCGGGCGGTACGACGGGCCGCGCGTCCAGGGATGCGAGGGCGTCGCCCGCGGCCCGGCGGGTGGCGTCGAGGAGTTGGGGGAGGCGGGCGAGGTCTGCGGCGAGCGTGCGGTCCATGGGGGCACGGTAGGCGCCGCCGCGGGTGCCGGGGCGTGCCAATCGGCACGAGGTGGCCGGTGCCGGCGCCGGGGCCGCGCGGCCGTCCTTCCTGACGGGGCCGAGCCTCTGCGGGCCGCGGGTGGGCGCGGCGGGCCGCGGGTGGGGCGCGGCCCCGTATCCGCTCGGCCGAGGCCGTCCCCTACGAGCTGCGGACGGCCTCCCGATTGCCTGGCCGGCCGGATACTCCCGGCGACCCGCCTGGGATGCGGCTCCGGAGCCCGGCGGGCCGCCGGGGGCCGCCGGCCGGGTCCGGGGGTCCGTGGTCACTTCGGCCCCGGCCCCGGACCCAGCGGGCCGCGGCCACCCCGGCCGGGGTGGAGCCCGAGCCCGGAGCCCCTCGCGGGGTACGCCCGACGGCTCAGCGGCCCGCCCGTAGCCCGGGCCAGGCGCCCCACCTGGTTGCCCCCGGCCGGTGGTGGGGGCCCGGGGCCGGGCGGGGCGTTCCGGGCGGCCCGGTCCAGGCCCCACCCCTGGCCGACGGCGGGGCCTCGGCCAGGGGGTGGGGCCCGGCGGGACGGCGGAGGGCCCGGCGCCGGGAGTCGGCGGGACGGCGGGTGCCCCGAGGCTCGGCGGGCCGACCGTGGTCACCCGGGCCCCGGGCCCCGGCGGGCTGTCCGGGCGGCCCGGGCCGGGGGGTTACGCGGGGCCGGCGGGCCGGGCCTGGGGGTCACGCCGAGCCGGCGGCCCGGGCCGAGGTCCACGCGGAACCGCCGAGGCTTCCGCAGGGCCGGCGGGCCGGCGGCCCCGGCCGGGGGCCCGCGGTGCGGCCGGGGCCCCGCAGGGCGGGCGGGGCGGGCTATGGGGAGCGGCGGATCAGGAGGAGGGCTCTGTCGTCGTTGACGTCCTTCGCGACCTTTTCGATCAGGTGCCAGGCCGCGCCGTCCCAGCCCGAGGCCACGTAGCGGTCGGCCTCACCGGTGAGGCGGTCGATGCCCTCGCTGATCTCGCGGTCGGCCGTCTCGACCAGGCCGTCGGTGAAGAGCATCAGGACGTCGCCGCGCCGGAGGTTGCCCCGGGCCGGGGTGAACTCGGCGCCGTCGTAGACCCCGAGGAGCGGGCCCTCGCCGGTCTTCTCCTCCCAGCGGCCGGTGCCCGCGCACAGCTGGAGGGCGGGGAGGTGGCCGGCGGAGAGGAGTTCGTAGTCGCCGGTCTCCAGGTCCAGGACGAGGTGGATGGAGGTGGCGAAGCCCTCGTCCCAGTCCTGGCGGAGCAGGTAGCCGTTGGCGGCGGGCAGGAAGCCGTGCGGGGGCAGCGCCCCGAGCAGGCCGCCGAACGCGCCCGAGAGGAGGAGGGCGCGGGAGCCGGCCTCCATGCCCTTGCCGGAGACGTCGGTCAGGACGATCTCCAGGGTGCGGCCGCCGTTGGTGCGGGCCGCGACGACGAAGTCGCCGGAGAAGGACTGGCCGCCGGCGGGGCGCAGGGCCATCTCGCGGTGCCAGCCGCGCGGCAGGCCGGGCAGTTTGCTCTGGACGCGGATCCGCTCGCGCAGGTCGAAGAGCATGGTGCCGCCGCGCCGCCAGGGCACGCCGACGCGGCTGCGGAACTGGGCGATGACCAGCCCGAAGAACCCGCAGGCCGCGACCACGAGCACGGTGCCGGGGGTGACGCGGGCGGGGCCCTGGGTGTAGGGGCCGAGGACGAGGGCCTCGACGATCAGCGCGGCGGCGGAGGCGGCGTACAGGGCGAGGAGGCTGGCGGGGCGCAGCAGCAGCCCGCCCGCCACGATCGGCAGGACGAGCGCCGAGGGCGAGAACCAGACCGGCAGCATCATCGTGCCGCAGGCGATGGCGGGGATGGTGAGGAGCAGTCCGGCGAAGGCGAGCCAGTCGGAGGCGTCCCCGCGGAAGTAGTCGACGGCGGATTTGCGCAGGGTGGTGCGGGCCCGGTGCGACAGCATGCGCATCCGGGCCATGACGGTGTCCACGCGTGCTCCGGCCATTGCTTCGGGACCTTATCCATCCCGGCTGTGGATGCGCAGGGGTACCCCTGGTCCCGGGGTCCCGCAGGGCCGGAAAACTCTTCGACCGGGACCGAATGCCCTGATAGGGATGGCCTTATGGCCCTTGAGATGCGTGTGTTGCAGCGGGATGAGTGGGATGTCTGGTTCGGTCAGCTGGAACTGGCGTTCGGCGGGGTGCCCGAACTCGCACAGGGCCGGGAGCTCTACCGGTCCTTGACCGAACCCGACCGCTCCCTCGGTGTCTGGGACGGCGAGCAGTGCGTCGGCTCCGCCTCGGCCTTCACCTTCCGCCTCTCGGTCCCGGGCGGGGCGCTGGTGCCCGCGGCCGGGGTCACGATGGTGGGCGTCTCCCCCACGCACCGGCGGCGCGGGGTGCTCCGCTCGATGATGCGGCGGCTGCTGGACGACGTACGGACGGCCGGTGAGCCGCTCGCGGTGCTGACGGCCTCGGATCCGGCGATCTACGGGCGCTTCGGCTACGGCACGGCGGCGTACGCGATGGCGGTGGAGATCGACACGACCCGCGTCCGGCTCTCCGTGCCTCCGGGCACGGACGAGGTGGCCGTGCGGCTCGCCGACCCGGAGAAGGCGCTGCCCGACTGCGAGCGGGTGTACGCGGAGCTGGTCGCCCGGCGGCCCGGCATGCCGGCCCGCCGGCCGGGCTGGGACCGGTACGTGGTCTCGGATCCCCCGGAGGGCCGGGACGGCGCCTCCCCGCTCCAGTGCGTGCTGGCCGAGGGCCCGGACGGCGAGATCGCCGGCTACGCCCGCTACCGGGTCAAGCCCGAGTGGGACCACTCCGGCTCGGAGGGCAGGGTCGAGGTCGTGGACCTCGACGCGCTCGACCCGGCGGCGACGGCGGCGCTGTGGCGCTACCTGTTCGGGATCGACCTGACCTGGACGGTGCGGGCGGGCCGGCGGCCGGTCGACGATCCGGTGCTGCACCTGGTCAGCGACGTGCGGCGGTCGAAGCCGAGCCTGCGCGACTCGCTCCACGTACGGCTGGTGGACGTGGCGGCGGCGCTCACCGCGCGGACGTACGCGGCCCCGCTGGACGTGGTGCTGGAGGTCGAGGACGCGTTCTGCCCGTGGAACGAGGGGCGGTGGCGGCTGGTGGCCGACGGGGCGGGCTCGGCCGTCTGCACGCGGACCGCGGAGCCCGCGGACCTGGAGCTGTCGGTGCGGGAGCTGGGTTCGGCGTACCTGGGCGGGACCGCGCTGACCTCGCTGGCGGCGGCCGGTCTCGTCCGCGAGCTGCGCCCGGGCGCCGTGGTGCGGGCTTCGCGTGCCTTCGCCGGGGACGTCGCCCCCTGGCTGCCGCACGGCTTCTGACCGGCTGCCCGGCGGGGCGCGTCGACCCCGCCGGGAACCGGGCGGTCTTTCGGATGCTGCCGGGCCCGCGGTCTTTCGGATGCTGCCGGGCCCGCGCTGCCCGGCGAGCTCCGCAGGGGACCGCTAGCGGGTCTGGCAGCCGGGGCACCAGAAGAGGTTGCGGGCGGCGAGGCCGGCGGTGCGGATCTCGCTGCCGCAGATGTGGCAGGGCAGGTTCGCCCGGCGGTAGACGTACACCTCGCCGCCGTGGTCGTCGACCCGCGGCGGCCTGCCCATCGCCTCGGGCAGGTGCTCGTCGCGGACGGTGTCGATGCGGTTGTTCCGTACGCCCTCGCGCATCAGCACGGCCAGGTCGGCCCACATGGCGTCCCACTCGGCGCGGGTGAGGTCCTTGCCCAGCCGGTACGGGTCGATGCCGTGCCGGAAGAGGACCTCGGCCCGGTAGACGTTGCCGATGCCCGCGACGACCTTCTGGTCCATGAGCAGGGCGGCGACGGTGGTGCGGGAGCGGGATATCCGCTTCCAGGCCCGGTCGGGGTCGTCGCCGGCCCGCAGCGGGTCGGGGCCGAGCCGCTCGTGGACCGCCTTCTTCTCGCCCTCGCCGATCAGCGCGCAGGCGGTGGGTCCGCGCAGGTCGGCGTAGTGGTCCTCGTTCAGCAGCCGCAGCCGGACCGTCTCGGCCGCGGGCGGGGCCGGGGCGGGGCCGAAGCCGAGCTTGCCGAACAGGCCGAGGTGGATGTGGATCCAGGCGTCGCCCAGCTCGAGGAAGAGGTGCTTGCCGTGCGCCTCGGCGCCCGCCAGCTCGCGCCCGTCGAGGAGGGCCGCGCTCTGCGCGAAGCGGCCCTGGGGGCTGCTGACGCGGACCGGGCGGGCGGCGAACCGCTCGGTGTGGTCCCGGGCGAGGCGGTGGATCGTATGCCCCTCGGGCACGGCGAACCTCCTGGGAAGGAAAACGGCCGCGCCGTCCCCGCGGGGGAGGGCGCGGCCTGAAGCGGAATCAGCCCTGCGGGTGGTGGGCCGGGATCGGGGGCAGCTCGCCGGTCCGCTCGTACGCGGAAAGCATCTCGATGCGGCGCGTGTGGCGCTCCTCGTCGGAGTACGGGGTCGCCAGGAAGGCCTCGACGAAGGCGACGGCCTCTTCCTGCGTGTGCATCCGGCCGCCGACGGAGATCACGTTGGCGTTGTTGTGCTCGCGGCCGAGCTTCGCGGTCTCCACGCTCCAGGCGAGGATGGCGCGGACGCCCTTGACCTTGTTGGCGGCGATCTGCTCGCCGTTGCCGGAGCCGCCGATCACGATGCCGAGGCTGTCGGCGTCCGCGGCGGTCTTCTCCGCGGCGCGGAGGCAGAACGGCGGGTAGTCGTCCACCGCGTCGTAGATGTGGGGCCCACAGTCGACGGGCTCGTGGCCGTTGTTCTTGAGCCAGTCCACCAGGTGGTTCTTGAGCTCAAAGCCTGCATGGTCGGATCCGAGGTACACGCGCATGGTCCGAGTGTGGCACGAGGGGCGCCGGCGGCCCGCAACCGGGTGTCGCGTAAGTCACTTCTCAACCTCAAGTAAACCCAAAGAACGCAGATGGGACACGGCAGGTCCAAGGTCCGGGACGTTCGCCCCTTCGCAACGATCCGGATTGAGGCCTTCCGTCCTGCGTTCATCTCAGGTTTGAATGCCTGGGCCTCGCAACCCGAGAACCTAAGGATCCGTCCATGAGTTCCACGACGACCCTTCAGAAGGCAGGAGACCCCGCCGGCAACCCCGGTCAGGGTCAGCCCTCCGACGGTCTGAAGGCCGGTCTCAAGAACCGCCACCTTTCCATGATCGCCATTGGCGGCGTCATCGGCGCCGGCCTCTTCGTCGGCTCCGGCGGCGGCATCGCCAAGGCCGGTCCCGCCATCCTGATCTCCTACGCGCTGGTCGGCGCGATGGTCGTCTTCGTGATGCGGATGCTCGGCGAGATGGCCGCGGCCAGCCCGAACTCGGGTTCGTTCTCCGCCTACGCCGACCGGGCGCTCGGCCGCTGGGCCGGCTTCTCCATCGGCTGGCTCTACTGGTTCTTCTGGGTCGTCGTGCTCGCCGTGGAGGCCACCGCCGGTGCCGCCATCCTGGAGAACTGGATCCCGGCCGTCCCGCAGTGGGCGTGGGCGCTCATCGTGATGGCGGTGCTGACCGTCACCAACCTCGGGTCCGTCGCCTCGTACGGCGAGTTCGAGTTCTGGTTCGCGGGCATCAAGGTCGTCGCCATCGGCGCGTTCGTGGTCATCGGCATGCTGGCCGTCTTCGGCGTGCTGCCGGGCTCCGACAACCCGGGTGCGGGCTTCGCCCACCTGACCGACGCGGGCGGATTCTTCCCCAACGGCTACGGCGCGGTCCTCACCGGTGTGCTGATGGTCGTCTTCTCCTTCATGGGCAGCGAGATCGTCACCCTCGCCGCCGGCGAGTCGGAGAACCCCCGCAAGGCGGTCACCCAGGCCACCAACTCCGTCATCTGGCGGATCGGCGTCTTCTACCTCGGCTCGATCTTCGTCGTGCTGACGCTGCTCCCGTGGAACGACAAGTCGATCACCGAGAAGGGCTCGTACGTAGCCGCCCTGGACTCGATCGGCATCGCGAACGCCGGCACGATCATGGAGGTCATCGTCCTGACCGCCGTGCTGTCCTGCCTGAACTCAGGCCTCTACACCGCCTCCCGCATGGCCTTCTCGCTCGGTGAGCGCGGCGACGCCCCCAAGGCGTTCGCCAAGGTCAACGCCAAGGGCGTGCCGGTGGCCGCGATCCTGGGCTCCACGGTCTTCGGCTTCGTCGCCGTCTACTTCAACTACGCCTTCAAGGACACGGTCTTCAACTTCCTGCTGAACTCCTCGGGCGCCATCGCGCTCTTCGTCTGGCTGGTGATCTGCTTCACCCAGCTGCGGATGCGCGGGATCCTGGTCCGCGAGGCCCCGGAGAAGCTGACCGTGAAGATGTGGCTCTTCCCGTGGCTGACCTGGGCCACCGCCGCACTGATCACGTTCGTGATCGGCTACATGTTCGTGGACGACGCGAACCGCGAGGTGGTCAGCCTGTCCACCCTGGTCGCCGGCCTGGTCGTGGCCGTCGGCGTGGTGCTGGACTTCCGCCGCAAGCGGGCCGCCGTCCAGGGCTGAGCAGCCGTCCAGGGCCGACCGCCCGATCCCGTCCCGTACGTACGCCGGAGCCCGGCCCGCCTCGTCAGGCGGGCCGGGCTCCGGCGTACGGGGGCGGGGCGGTGTCAGCCGCGGCGGCCGGCCAGCTTCCAGGCGGCCGGGAGGGCGCCCATCGCCAGGGCGGCCTTGAGCGCGTCGCCGATCAGGAACGGGGTCAGGCCGGCCGCGACGGCCGCGCTCAGGGACATCCCGGTCGCGCCCATCAGGTACGGCACGCCCACCGCGTAGATCACCGCGGAGCCGAGCACCATCGTGCCCGCCGTGCGCAGGACCGAGCGGTCGGCGCCGCGGCGCGCGAGGGCGCCGACGAGGGTGGCGGCGAGCAGCATGCCGAGCACGTAGCCGAAGGAAGCCCCGGACGCGCCGGAGGTGCCGCCCGCGAACCAGGGCATCCCGGCCGCGCCGAGCAGGGCGTACAGCCCCAGCGCGAGGAAGCCGCGGCGGGCGCCGAAGGCGGTGCCGACGAGGAGCGCCGCGAAGGTCTGGCCGGTCACGGGGACCGGGGAGCCGGGTACGGGCACGGCGATCTGCGCGGCCACTCCGGTGAGCGCGGCCCCGCCGACGACGAGCGCGATGTCGCGGACGCGGCTCGCGGGCAGCAGGTCGGCGAGGACGGCGCCGGGCCGGAAGGAGACGGAAGCGGTGCTCATCGGGAGGCTCCGGGAGGTGGTGGTGACGGGACGATCACCGACGTTAGTCCGCGGTCCGCGGCGCCCCCACCGCCGCCGGGGACAAAGGCGTACTCCTCGGTTTGGTGGAGACCGCACAAAGACCCTCACCCACCCCCGTGTTCGCGTGATCCGCGTCACTGGGAAGATCCGACAACACATCCGTTTTGCACACAAGGCCGCCGCTCAGTGAGACTGTAGGGTCCCGCCAATCCGGATGCGGAGCCCCTGCCGCCGCTGGGCCGAACGAGAGTACGAGCACCCCTCATGCGCGACCGCTTGCCCGAAGCTCCCCCGATCACGGGCGACCTGCCCGCGGAACCCCTCAGCCACAGCCTCAAGCAGCGCCACCTGACCATGCTGGGCCTCGGCGGCGTGATCGGCGCCGGGCTCTTCGTCGGCTCCGGTGCCGGCATCGGCATCGCCGGCCCGGCGATCATCTGCTCCTACCTGCTCGCGGGCGTCCTCGCGATGCTGGTGATGCGCGCGCTCGGCGAGATGTCGGCGGCGATGCCCGCCTCCGGCTCCTTCTCGGTCTACGCGGAGAAGGCCCTGGGCCGCTGGGCCGGCTTCTCGGCCGGCTGGCTGTACTGGTTCCTGCTGGTCGTGGTGCTCGCCGTGGAGGCCACCGGAGCCGCGAAGATCGCCAACGGCTGGGTTCCCTCGGTCGACCAGTGGGTCTGGGTGCTGCTCTTCATGGTGGTCTTCACCGTGAGCAACCTGGCCGCCGTGCGGAACTTCGGCGAGTTCGAGTTCTGGTTCGCCGCCCTGAAGGTCGGCGCGATCGTGCTGTTCCTGATCCTCGGCACCCTCGCCGTCTTCGGCCTGCTCCCCGACACGGAGCCCGTCGGCATGGCCAACCTCACCGGGCAGGGCGGGTTCTTCCCCGAGGGTTTCGGCGGAGTGGTCGCCGGCATGCTCGCCGTCATCTTCGCCTTCGGCGGCCTGGAGGTCGTCACGATCGCGGCCGCCGAGTCGGACGACCCGGCCCGGTCCGTGTCCCGCGCGGTGCGCAGCGCGGTGTGGCGCATCCTCTTCTTCTACGTCGGTTCGATGGTGGTCATCGTGACCCTGCTGCCGTGGGACTCGCTGAAGCCGGGTGAGAGCCCCTACGTCGCGGTCCTCGACTCGATCGGCATTCCGGCGGCCGGCCAGATCATGAACATCGTGGTGTTCGTGGCGCTGCTGTCGGCGCTCAACGCCAACCTGTACGGCTCCTCGCGCATGGTGTTCTCGCTGGCCGAGCGCGGCGAGGCGCCGACGGCGCTGCTGAAGGTGTCGGGCGGCGGGGTGCCGCGGCGCGCGGTCTTCGCCTCGGTGGCCTTCGGTTTCGTCTCGGTGGTGCTGAACCTGCTGTGGCCGGACACGATCTTCCTCTACATGCTCAACGCGGTCGGCGCGGTGCTGCTGTTCGTATGGGCGCTGATCGCGGTCTCGCAGCTGAGGCTTCGCCGGATCATCGAGCGGGACATGCCGGAGCGGCTGACCCTGCCGATGTGGCTGTTCCCGTACGCGACCTGGGCGGCGCTGCTCGGCATGGCGGCGGTGCTGGTGCTGATGCTGTTCGACGACTCGGCCCGGCCGCAGCTGCTGTGGTCCACCGGGGCGGCCGCGGCGGTGCTGGTGGTGGCGTGGGTGCGGGAGATCCGGGCCCGTCGGCCCTGACGGTTCGTGACGTGTGCGGCAGGGCCCGGGAGCAACATCCCGGGCCCTGCGGCGTTCTGCGGCGATCTGCGGCGTTCTGCGCGTTCTGCGGGCGGACGATCACGTCCCGTGAAGCAAGTGTCCGGATGATGGACGTACAACGTCCGACTATCGGACGGTTCGGCAGACTGCCCCCATGAGCCAGAGCACCATCACACCCCCCGGGCAGCAGGCGCCGCCGCAGACCGGCGCCGGATCCCCCCTCGGCAACGGACTGAAGCAGCGCCACCTCTCGATGATCGCCCTCGGCGGTGTCATCGGCGCCGGACTCTTCGTCGGGTCCGGCGCGGGCATCGCCGCCGCGGGCCCCTCGATCGTGCTCGCGTACGCCGCGTCCGGGATCCTGGTGATGTTCGTGATGCGGATGCTCGGCGAGATGTCCGCCGCCAACCCCGCCTCCGGCTCCTTCTCCGTCCACGCCGAGCGGGCCATCGGCCCCTGGGCCGGCTTCACCGCCGGCTGGATGTTCTGGACGCTGCTGTGCGTGGGCGTGGCCATCGAGGCCATCGGCGCGGCGCACATCATGACCGGCTGGTTCCCGGGCACCCCGTCCTGGATGTGGGTGCTGGTCTTCATGGCGGTCTTCTGCGGGTCCAACCTGGCCGCCGTCTCGCACTTCGGCGAGTTCGAGTTCTGGTTCGCCGCCCTCAAGATCGGCGCCATCGCGCTCTTCCTGGGCCTGGGCGTGCTGGCCGTCCTCGGCGTCCTGCCCGGCACCGGCTCCCCCGGCACCGCCAACCTGCTGCACGACGGCGGGTTCCTGCCCAACGGGGTGGAGGGCCTGCTGGTCGGCCTGCTGGCCTCGGTCGTCGCGTACGGCGGGCTGGAGACGGTGACCATCGCGGCCGCCGAGTCCGAGAACCCGGTCAAGGGCGTGGCCACGGCGGTCAAGACGACCATGTGGCGGATCGCGGTCGTCTACGTCGGCTCCATGCTGGTGATCGTCACCCTGCTGCCGTGGAACGACCCGGCGGTCACCGCGGACGGCCCGTACGCCGCCACCCTGGACCACCTGGGCATCCCGGCCGCCGGCCAGATCATGAACGTGGTCATCCTGATCGCCCTGCTGTCCGCGATGAACGCCAACATCTACGGCTCCTCGCGCATGGCCTACTCCCTCGTCGCCCGCGGCCAGGGCCCCAAGGCGCTGGGCAAGGTCACCGGCCGCGTGCCGCGCCGCGCGGTGCTCGCCTCCTCCGGCTTCGGCTTCGTCACCGTGCTGCTGTCGTACTGGTACCCGGACACCCTGTTCGCCTGGCTGCTGAACATGGTCGGCGGGGTCATCCTGATCGTCTGGGGCTTCATCGCCGTCTCGCAGTTCGTGCTGCGCCGCCGGCTGGAGCGGGAGGATCCGCAGAAGCTGGTCGTGCGGATGTGGGGGTTCCCGTACCTCACGTGGGTGGCGCTGGCGGGCGTGGCCGGGGTGCTGGCGCTGATGGCCCTGGGCGAGGACACCCGGGTCCAGGTGATCTTCACCGGCGGACTGACCCTCGCCCTCGCGGCGACCGGACGGGTCCTCCAGAGGCGGGCCGCCGCCCGCGCCTGACGGACCGGAGACGACCGAGGCGGGCCCCGTGCGCGAGCACGGGGCCCGCCTTCTTCGCACGCCCCCGACTCAGGCGACCCTTATGTGTGACCGGGAATAGATACTGCTAGCGTGCAGTTGCGCATTGATTGCAATAAGCAGTTGGCACGCTGAGGGGACCGGATAACACGCATGGCCATCTACACGCTTCCTGAGCTTCCGTACGATTACGCGGCGCTGGAGCCGGTGATCAACCCGCAGATCATCGAGCTGCACCACGACAAGCACCACGCGGCCTATGTGACGGGCGCCAACAACACGCTGGAGCAGCTGGCGGAGGCGCGCGACAAGGAGAACTGGGGCGCCCTCAACGGCCTTGAGAAGAACCTGGCGTTCCACCTCTCCGGCCACATCCTGCACAGCATCTACTGGCACAACATGGCCAGCCCGAAGACCGGCGAGGGCGGCGGCGAGCCCACCGCCGCCGACGGCCTGGGCGACCTGGCCGACGCGATCACCGAGTCCTTCGGCTCCTTCGCGAAGTTCAAGAAGCAGCTGACCTTCGCCTCCTCCGCCACCCAGGGCTCCGGCTGGGGCGTGCTCGCGTACGAGCCCGTCAGCGGCCGCCTCGTCGTCGAGCAGGTCTACGACCACCAGGGCAACGTGGGTGTGGCCAGCACCCCGATCCTGGTCTTCGACGCCTGGGAGCACGCCTTCTACCTGCAGTACAAGAACCAGAAGGTGGACTTCATCGAGGCGATGTGGAACGTCGTCAACTGGCAGGACGTCTCCAAGCGCTACGCCGACGCCAAGGCGAACACCCCGCTGCTGATCCCCGCCCAGGGCTGATCGCACCCCCGAGCCCGTCCGCCTCGTGATCGTCTTCTCACCCTTCACCGGCGGGCGTGTCCAGCAGAAGACCCCCGTGAGGACGTGACTCACGGGGGTCTTCCGCGGGCGGCGCCGCGGGCTACTCGAAGGAGGGTTCCTCGGTGCGGGTGCGCTTGATCTCGTAGAAGCCGGGGGTGGAGGCGACGAGCAGGGTGCCGTCCCACAGGCGGGCCGCGGCCTCGCCGCGCGGGGCCGGGGTGACGACCGGGCCGAAGAAGGCCACGTCCGCGCCGTCGGCGCCGGGCACCGAGATCACCGGGGTGCCGACCTCCTGGCCGACCCGGTCGATGCCGTCGTTGTGCGAGGCGCGCAGCACCTCGTCGTACTCGTCGGAGTCGGCGTACGCGAGCAGCTCGGCCGGCAGCGCGAGCGCCGCCAGCGCCTCGGCGATCACCTCGCGGGTCGCGCCCTTGCCCTCGTTGTGGATCCGGGTGCCGAGCTCGGTGTAGAGCTTGCCGGTGACCTCGTCACCGAACTTCTGCTGGGCCGCCACGACCACGCGCACCGGCGCCCAGCCCTTGGGACCGAGCAGCTCGCGGTAGCGCTCGGGCAGTTCGTCGAGCTTGTTCTCGTTCAGGACGGCCAGGCTCATCACGTGCCAGCGGACCTCGACGTCGCGGACCTTCTCGACCTCGAGCATCCACCGGGACGTCATCCAGGCCCAGGGGCACAGCGGGTCGAACCAGAAATCGACCGGGGTCTTCCCGCGCACCTGGGTGTCGGACATGTCTCTCCCTCACATCGCTCACGGCGTCGTTCGTGGTGTCCCCCACCCCAACCAGCGCGCGTTCGCACGCATTCCCCCCATGGGAGGATTCGATCGAAGGAACCCGACCACGCACGAAGGAGTGCACGTGCCCGGAGAGAATCTGTCCCGCGACGAGGCCCGGACAAGGGCCGAACTGCTGTCCGTCGACGGGTACGAGGTGGTCCTCGACGTGAGGTCCGCGGTGGACGAGGCCGAACCGGCCGAGGGCCCCCGGACCTTCCGCTCGGTGACCACGATCCGCTTCCGGGCCGCGGTCCCCGGCGCCGCCACCTTCGCGGACCTGATCGCCCCCTCCGTGAACTCCGTGACCCTCAACGGGCGCGCGCTGGACGTGGCCGCCGTGTTCGACGGGGTGCGGATCGCCCTGGACGGCCTGGCCGCCGAGAACGTGCTCGTGGTGGACGCGAACTGCGCGTACAGCCGGACGGGCGAGGGCCTGCACCGCTTCGTGGACCCGGAGGACGGCGAGGTCTACCTCTACACCCAGTACGAGCCGGCGGACGCGCGGCGGGTGTACGCGAACTTCGAGCAGCCCGACCTGAAGGCGCCCTACCGCTTCGAGGTGTCCGCGCCCGAGGGCTGGCAGGTGTGGAGCAACGGCGCGGAGGAGTCGCGGGAGGCGGGGGTCTGGCGGTTCGCCGAGACCGCGCCGATCTCCACGTACATCACCTGCGTGGTGGCGGGCCCCTACCACTACGTGACGGACTCCTACACCCGCGGGGACCTGACGATCCCGCTCGGCGCGATGTGCCGCAAGGGGCTCGCCAAGCACTTCGACGCGGACGACGTCTTCCTGGTCACCAAGCAGGGATTCGACCTCTTCCACGAGATCTTCGACTACCCGTACCCCTTCGGGAAGTACGACCAGGCCTTCGTGCCGGAGTACAACCTGGGCGCCATGGAGAACCCGGGGATGGTGACCTTCCGCGAGGAGTACATCTTCCGCGGCAAGGTCACGCAGGCCTCGTACGAGCGGCGCGCCAACGTCATCCTGCACGAGATGGCGCACATGTGGTTCGGCGACCTCGTCACCATGAAGTGGTGGGACGACCTGTGGCTGAAGGAGTCCTTCGCGGACTTCATGGGCTCCTTCGGGCTGGTCGAGGCCACCCGCTTCGACCAGGCCTGGGTCACCTTCGCCAACAGCCGCAAGGCGTGGGCCTACCGCGCCGACCAGCTGCCGTCCACCCACCCGATCACGGCCGACATCCGTGACCTGGAGGACGCGAAGCTGAACTTCGACGGCATCACCTACGCCAAGGGCGCCGCGGTCCTCAAGCAGCTGGTCGCGTACGTGGGCCGGGAGGCGTTCCTGGAGGGCGCCCGGCGCTACTTCAAGGCGAACGCGTACGGGAACACCACCTTGGACGACCTGCTGTCGGTGCTCGCGGAGGTCTCCGGGCGGGACATGGCCGAATGGTCGCGGGCCTGGCTGCAGACGGCCGGGGTCAACGTGCTGACTCCGATGGTGACCTGCGACGCCGGCGGGCGCCTGACTGAGCTCGCGGTGCTGCAGGAGGGCGACGAGCTGCGGCCGCACCGGGTCGCGGTCGGCCTGTACCGGCTGGAGCCCGACGGCACGCTGGTCCGCTACGCGCGGGCCGGGACGGACGTGTCGGGCGCGCGGACCGTGGTCGAGGAGCTGGCGGGCCGGGAGCGGCCGGACCTGGTGCTGGTCAACGACGAGGACCTGACCTACTGCAAGGTCCGCTTCGACGAGGGCTCGCTGGCCACGCTGCGGGCGCACCTGGGCGACCTGACGGACCCGCTGGCGCGGGCGCTGAGCTGGTCGGCGCTGTGGAACCTGACGCGGGACGGGCTGATGCCCGCGCGGGACTTCATCTCGCTGGTCCTGGCGCACGCGGGACGGGAGACGGACGTCGGCGTGCTGCAGATGCTGCACGCGCAGGCGCTGACCGCGATCACCCACTACACGGCGCCGGGCCGGCGCGAGCAGGTCGGCCGGGAGCTGGCGGCGGGCGCGCTGCACGAGCTGCGGCTGGCGGATCCGGGCTCGGAGCACCAGTTGACGTGGGCCCGGTTCTTCGCGGCGAGCGCGGCGACCGAGGGCGACTTCCAGCTGCTGCTGGGGCTGCTGGAGGGGTCCGCGCGGATCGACGGGCTGGAGGTGGACCAGGAGCTGCGCTGGGACCTGCTGCTGCCGCTGGCCGCGCACGGGGCGGTGGACGAGGGCGCGCTGACCGCCGAACTGGCGCGGGACGACACGGCGTCGGGCAAGCGGCACCAGGTGCGGTGCCTGGCGGCGCGGCCGTCCGCGGCGGTGAAGGACCAGGCGTGGGCGGCGGTGGTCGAGTCGGACGCGCTGTCGAACGCGCTGGTGGAGGCGACGATCGCCGGTATGCAGCAGCCTTCGCAGCGGGCGCTGCTGGCGGCCTACGCGGAGCCGTACTTCGAGGTGATCGAGCGGGTGTGGGCGGACCGGTCGATCCAGATCGGCATGGACGTGGTGAAGGGGCTGTACCCGGCGCTGTCCGACCCCGAGCCGACCCTGGCCGCCACGGACGCCTGGCTGTCCGGCCACCCGGACGCGGCCCCGGCGCTCCGCCGCCTGGTGATCGAGTCCCGGGACGACCTGGCCAGGGCGTGGCGCGCGCAGCGCCGCGACGAGGCCTCGGACAACTAGCCAAGGCTCCGCGGTCAGGGGCTCCGCCCCCGAACCCTCCCCGGACGGAGTCTGGGGGAGGGTTCGGGGGCGGAGCCCCGGTGCCGCAGCCCCGGCTCGGGGGGCCTGGTGTGCGGCGCAGCCTATCGGCGGTCGAACGTCCGTACTTTAGCCCCGGCTTGTCCCGATTTGCCGACGGGCATGTAACAGGGGTTAGCAAGGCCATGGCCTGAGGGAATCACCGCGTCATGAACCACAACGCGCCCCTCCCCCTCGCCCACCTCACCGGCAGCCGCCCCCGCGTGCTGACCCTGGCCCAGCTCCGCGAGCACGGCGTCACCGCCTCCGCCGCCGCCGAGCGGCCCTGGCGGCAGATCCTGCCCGGGGTGTTCCTGCTGCACGCGGGACCCGCGACCAGCGAGGAGCGGCTGCACGCCGCGCTGCTGTACGCGGGCCGCCGCGGCGGCGAGGCCATGATCACCGGGCTGGCGGCGCTGGCCCTGCACCGGTTCGGCTCCGCGCCCGCGCTGCTCGGCCTCTCCCACATCGACGTGCTCGTGCCCGGCACCCGGCGGCTGCGCTCCACCGGCGACGTGCGGATCGTGCGCTCGCACACCCCGCCGCGCCCCCAGGAGGTGACCGGCCTGCCCGTGGCCCCCGTCGCGCGGGCCGTCGCCGACGCCGTCGCCCAGCTCGACGACGCCGCCACCGTACGCCGCCTGCTCAGCGAAGCCGTCCGCGGCGGGCACTGCGAACCGGCCGCCGTGGTGCGGGAGCTGACGGTGGCCCGGCTGCTGAACCGCCCGCACGTGGTCGACGCCGTCGAATCGCTGCTCGCGGAGGGCCGCGCCATCGCCGAGGAGCGGCTCTACCAGCTCGTACGGGGCTACGACCTCCCCGAGCCCGTCTGGAACGTGGACCTGCGACTGCCGGGCGGCCCGCACCTCGGCGGGGTCGACGCGTACTGGCCCGAGCACTCCCTCGCCGTGGAGATCGACACCCGCGCCCCGCGCCAGGGCGAGGACGAGCAGTGGTCCGAGTGCGTCCGCAAACGGGAGACCCTGGAGCGGCTCGGGGTGACCGTCATCCACATCACCCCGCGCAAGCTCCGCGACTGGCCCGAGCAGCAGGCCGCGGTCGTCCGGACCGCCCTGGCGGCGTCCGCCGACCGCGAACCCGCCTCCTACCTGGTGGTGCTCCCCAGGTGAGGCGAGTACTCCGGGGCGCTCCACCGCAGCCGCCCCGGATGCGCACTCTCCACCACCGACTCCACGCGGAAGCGGACGCGCCGCTCCCCGTCGGCCCCGAACCGGGTGTGCGCCCGGCCGCTGAGCTGGAGCAGCGCCCCGCTCTCCCAGTCCGGGAAGAGCAGCCCGGCCCGCGGATCGGCCGTCAGGTTCCCCAGGGTGAGGAACATGCCGTTGCCCGCGTAGTCCGGCCAGCTCAGCTCCCCCGGCGAGGACACCTCCACGAAGCCCGGCAGCCCGCCCCGGTGGCTGGCGTCCACCCCGTCCGCCTCCGCCGTGGTGGCGACGAAGAAGGTGTCGGCGGCGCGGACGGCCCGCTCCTGGTCGGGGGTGAGCGCGTCCCCGCGCCGCACGACACCGGCTCCTGCGGCGGCGAGGTCCAGCGGCTGCCGCTTCTGCAGGTACTTCGGGCAGTTGGAGAAGACCTGTTCGGCGTGCACGGCGAAGCCGCGTCCGGTCACCTCCAGGGTTCCGTTCAGCCGCATCCGGCGCCGGGTGCGCGGATCGAGCGCGATGGTGCCGACCCGGGTGCCCCCGGTGGCCAGCGCCCGCGCGAGCGGGTCGCCCTCCGGTGGTCCGCCGGCGACCGTGATCCGGTCCGGCCCGGTGGCCCGTACGAAACCGGGCGCCCCCGTGAGCAGCGAGGCCCACATCCGGCCCGCGCCGTCGGCGGCGCCGACGACCAGGTGGGGCTGGAGGCCGAGGAACGCCGCGGCGACCTCCCGGATGCCGGTGCCGATCGAGCGGCCGACGTGCTCGGCCGCCTCCCGTACGCCGACCCGCTCCTGCACGGCCAGCGCGCCCCAGTGGTAGGCGCCGCTGCTCATGAGAAGAATCCGCAGGTCGGAGCCCCCGCGACCGGGGCGGGCTCGTCTTCTGCGCCGACGGGTACGGAGATCTCCAGGCGGGTGCCGTCGGGGTCGTGGAAGAAGATGCCGCCGGAGGCGGCCCCCTCGCCGTGGGCGACGACGCCCTCGTAGGCGAACTCCACGCCGAGCGAGCGCAGCCGCTGCTCGAAGGCCCGCACGTCCTCGATGGTCGTGGCCGAGAGCGCGAGGTGGTGCAGCCCGGCCGATCCCGGGGCGAAGGCGCCCTCGGCCTGCTGCCACAGGGTGAGGACGAGCTCACCGTCCTGGCCGAGGAAGGCGAAGCGGCGCTCCTCCTCCTTGCGCTCGCCCAGGACCTGGAAGCCGAGGGCGTCCCGGTAGAAGGCGAGCGACCGGTCGAGATCGGTGACGTTCAGACCCACGTGGCCGGTGCGGAGCCCGCTGATGGCGCTCGTCATGGAAGTACCTTCCCCAGAGGATTTCTTCTCTAACCTTCTAACAGGAGATTAAGGGTTAGAGATGGAAGCGTCAACCGGTCACGTACTCTTGAGGGGTTAGCGGCGGGGCGGCGGGAAGGTGTGGGGACATGACGGCGGCGGACCCACGACCCCTGACCGGGGAGCCGGTCGCCCTCGACCTGCTGAACACCCGATGGGCCGGCGAGGGCGGTCCGCTCGACCTCTTCGCGGGAGCCGCCGGGCTGTCCCGGGTCGAAGGGCTCGCCGTCTGGCTGGAGAGCACCGGCCTGGACGGCCGCTTCCGGGCCGACGCCCCGACCCTCGTCCACCTGCTGACCGCCCGCGAGGCCCTGGCCCGCGCGGTCGCCGACCCGGCCGACGGGAGCGCCCGGGCCCTGGTCGACGCGGTGCTGGAGCACGGCCGGATCCGGCCCACCCTGACCGCCGAAGGCCCGGGCGAGCGGGCCGAGTTCGACGATCCGACCTGGGGTCCGGCCTGGACGGCCGCCCGGAACTACCTGGAACTGCTGGACTCCGCCCCCGGCCGGATCCGCAAGTGCGCCTCCGAGAGCTGCGTGCTGCACTTCCACGACGTCTCGCGCAACGGCACCCGGCGCTGGTGCTCGATGGCCGCCTGCGGAAACCGGGCGAAAGCCTCTCGCCATTACGCGCGCACGCGCGAGCGCTGAAAGCTCAAGAATTGTCACACCCGATCCGGCGCGGGGCGCTGCACCGCCCCTGACGCACCATCGGAAAGTCTACAAATCTACTCTCCAGCCCGTTGGGTCGTCCCGGTCTGCCCCGGTACGGCCCCGCTGGCGCATGCTCCGCGGTGGCGAGAGTCCGCCATGGCAGGTCTCGGTCAATGACAACTCTCCCCAAAGACCTTGCTCTTGCGCAAAGCTGACCGGTCATCCGGCACCGAAATCCGGACCATTTCTTCCACTGACCAGGGATGCAGATGACCCTCGAATCCCCCAGCTCCATACCCGGGGCCAGACGCGCCGTGCGCGTCGCGGCCGCGGCCGGCCTGGTGGCCGCCCTCGCGGCCACCGGCTCCGCGCCCGTCTTCGCGGCCACCGGCACGGACACCCCGGGCGCCACGGCGGCCGTGAAGTCCGCTGACCAGAAGCTCGGTTCGGCCGACGCCGAGCTGCTCCAGGCGGCCAAGTCCAAGGGCGACGCGACCGTCACCGTGATGGTCGCGACCGCCCCCGGCCAGACCAAGCAGGTGGCCGACCAGCTCGACGCCGTCCAGGGCGCCTCGGTGGGCCAGACGTACGACAAGCTCGGCTACGTCCGTGCCACCCTGCCCACCGCCAAGGCGGAGGCCGCGCTGAAGGCGGCCGCCAAGCTGTCCTCGGTGCACGGCATCGACCTGCGGCACGAGATCCAGCTGCCGGACCCGCGGCCCGACGCCCACAGCGCCTCGGACGCGGGCAGGAAGACCGCGGCCGAGACCTACGCGGCGCCGGACGAGAACACCCCGGCGAAGAACCCGTACAACCCGTCCTTCGAGACCGGCGCGGTCGACTTCGTCGAGAAGAACCCGCAGGCCGACGGCCGTGGCGTGACCATCGGCATCATGGACTCGGGCGTCGACCTCGGCCACCCGGCCCTGCAGAAGACCACCACCGGCGAGCGCAAGATCGTCGACTGGGTCACGGCGACCGACCCGATCGCCGACGGTGACGGCACCTGGCGCGCGCAGATCACCCCGGTCACCACCGCGGGCGGCGGCTTCACCGCCGGCGGGGCGAGCTGGAAGGCCCCCGAGGGCACCTTCCAGTGGAGCCGGTTCAGCGAGTCGATCACCGCCAACGGCGACATGAAGGGCGACGTCAACCGGGACGGGGACACCACCGACCGGTTCGGCATGCTCTACGACGTCGCCTCCGGCACCGTCCGCGTCGACACCGACCAGGACAGCGACTTCACGAACAACGAGCCGATGAAGCCGTACAAGGACGGCTACCAGATCGGCTACTTCGGCACGGACAACCCGGCGACCGAGGTCGCCGAGCGCATCCCGTTCGTGATCGAGATCCGCAAGGACGTCCCGATGGACCCGCTGGGTGGTGACTGGGTCGGCAAGAAGGCCGACTTCGTCAACATCGGCATCATCGAGTCCGAGCACGGCACGCACGTCGCCGGCATCACCGCCGCCAACAGCCTCTTCGGCGGCAAGATGAACGGCGAGGCGCCCGGCGCCAAGCTCGTCTCCTCGCGCGCCTGCTCCTGGTCCGGCGGCTGCACCAACATCGCGCTGACCGAGGGCATGATCGACCTCGTCGTGAACCGCGGCGTCGACATCGTCAACATGTCGATCGGCGGCCTCCCGGCGCTGAACGACGGCAACAACGCGCGGTCCGAGCTCTACAAGAACCTCATCGACACCTACGGTGTCCAGCTCGTCATCTCGGCGGGCAACGAGGGCCCCGGCGTCAACACCATCGGCGACCCCAGCCTCGCGGACAAGGTCGTCTCCGTGGGTGCCGCGGTCTCCAAGGAGACCTGGGCCGCCAACTACGGCTCCGGCGTGGCGAAGAAGTACAACATGTTCCCCTTCTCCTCGCGCGGTCCGCGTGAGGACGGCGGGTTCACGCCGACCATCACCGCCCCCGGCGCGGCCATCAACACCATCCAGACCTGGCTGCCCGGCGCCCCGGTCAAGGAGGCCGGCTACGCGCTCCCGGCCGGTTACGGCATGCTCCAGGGCACCTCGATGTCCTCGCCGCAGGCGGCGGGCGCCAGCGCCCTGCTGATCTCGGCCGCCAAGCAGCACAACATCAAGCTGACCCCGGCCGGCCTGCGCGTGGCGCTCACCAGCACCGCGAAGAAGATCGACGACGTCCCGGCGCACGCCCAGGGCTCCGGTCTGATCGACGTCGTCGGCGCGTGGGAGTCCATCCAGGGCGACGCGAAGGCCAACGAGTTCACCGTCAAGGCCCCGGTCGACACCGCGATCGACCAGTTCCTGAAGACCCCGGGCTTCGGCACCGGCCTGTACGACCGCGAGGGCGGTCTCAAGGTCGGCCAGAAGAAGGTCTACAACGTCGTCGTCACCCGCACCACGGGCGTCAAGTACGGCACCCGGCACAACCTGAGCTGGCGCAACAACGACGGCACCTTCAAGGTCATCGGCGGCTACGACTACGTCACCCTGCCGCTGAACAAGCCCGTCACCATCAAGGTCGAGGCCAACGCCAAGTCGGCCGGCGTCCACAGCGGCATCCTGCAGCTGGACGACGAGACCACCGAGGGCATCGACAAGCAGATCCTGGCCACGGTCGTCGCCGCCGCTCCGCTGGCGAAGCCGTCCTTCACGCTGTCGGACACCTCCTCCGTGCAGCGCAACAGCCACAAGTCGTACTTCGTGACCGTCCCGGCGGGCGCCAAGACCCTCGAGGTCGCCCTCGGCGGTCTCGCGGCGGGCAGCCAGACGCGCTTCATCTCGATCCACCCGTACGGCGTGGGCGTCGAGGACAGCGCGACCACCCAGTGCTACCCGAACTACGACAACCCGGCGAACACCTGCCGCCCCGACCTGCGCTCGTACGCCGACCCGCAGCCGGGCGTCTGGGAGATCGAGGTCGAGTCGCGCCGTACGTCGCCGCTCCTCGACAACCCGTTCAAGCTGGACGTCTCCGTGCTCGGCGCGGCCTTCGACCCCGCGGTCAAGGTCCTGCCCGAGGTGAAGCAGGGCACCCCGGCCCCGGTCCAGTGGTCCGTGAAGAACGACGCCGCGGCCATTTCCGGCGGCAAGCTCCAGGGCGGCCCGCTCGGCTCCGCGAAGGTCGCCAAGCCGACCATCGCGAACGGTGAGACCCACACCACCGAGGTCACGATCGGCGAGGGCGTCTCCCGCCTCGACATCGCGATCGGCAAGGTGTCCGACACCGGCGCCGACCTCGACCTCGACGTGTACAAGGACGGCGTCAAGGTCGGCTCCTCCGCCGACGGCGACTCCGAGGAGAGCGTGAGCCTGGTGAACCCGGGCGCGGGCACCTACACCATCGAGGTGTTCGGCTACGCGGTCCCGTCCGGCTCCACCACGTACGACTACCGCGACGTGTACTTCTCGGCCGCCCTGGGCTCCGTCCAGGTCGACGAGACCACCGCGGTGAACCTCGCCAACGGCGCCTCCGCGGCGGTCTCGGCGAACGTCCTGGTCAACGCGGCCGCCCCCGAGGGCCGGCAGTTCTTCGGCCAGGTCCGGCTGCTGAACGCCCGCGGCACCGCCGCCGGCACCGGCAGCGTGCAGATCGAGAAGGTCCTGCCGTAACCCGGTAGGAACGCGAAGACCGGAGGGGCAGCGCTCGTGGTGACGAGCACTGCCCCTCCGGGCTTTCCCCATCCCGCAGGCGGTCAGCCCCGCAGGGAGCTCAGGTCCTGGGCGCAGGTGCCCACCGCGTGGGCGATGACGTCCAGGTTGGTGTCGACGGCCTTGAGGACCAGGACCCCAACCGGCTCCGACCAGGCAAAACGGGCGTTCGGGGGCCTGCCGGCACGCCCGCCACGGACTCGTCGCACGGGTTCACATCCAGGACACCGTCCGTCCCTCGGACAATGGATTGGACAAGGCTCGTGGGGTCGAACGCATGATGGCTTCACGCGCGCCCGCGTCGTACGTACTGAAGGAGTCACCGTGAGGGTCGGAATCGTCGGAGCCACCGGACAGGTCGGCGGAGTCATGCGCGGCATCCTCGCCGAGCGGAAGTTCCCGGTGGACGAGCTGCGGCTGTTCGCCTCGGCCCGTTCGGCCGGCTCGACCCTCGAGTGGGAGGGCCGGGAGATCACCATCGAGGACGCCTCCACGGCCGACTACTCCGGCCTGGACATCGTGCTCTTCTCCGCGGGCGGCGCCACCTCCAAGGCCCTCGCCGAGAAGGTGGCCGCACAGGGCGCCGTCGTGATCGACAACTCCTCCGCCTGGCGCAAGGACCCCGAGGTCCCCCTCGTCGTCTCCGAGGTCAACCCGCACGCGATCAAGAACCGCCCCAAGGGCATCATCGCGAACCCGAACTGCACCACCATGGCGGCGATGCCGGTGCTGCGCCCGCTGCACGCCGAGGCCGGCCTGTCCGCGCTGGTCGCCACCACCTACCAGGCCGTCTCCGGCTCGGGCCTGGCCGGTGTCGCGGAGCTGCGGACCCAGGCCCGCGCGGTCTCCGAGGCCGCCGACCAGCTGACCTTCGACGGCGGCGCGGTGGACTTCCCGGAGCCGGCGGTCTACAAGCGCCCCATCGCCTACAACGTGGTCCCGCTCGCGGGCTCGATCGTCGACGACGGCTCCTTCGAGACCGACGAGGAGCAGAAGCTGCGCAACGAGTCCCGCAAGATCCTGGAGATCCCGGAGCTCAAGGTCTCCGGCACCTGCGTGCGCGTGCCGGTCTTCTCCGGCCACTCCCTCCAGGTCAACGCCCGCTTCGACCGCCCGATCAGCGTGGAGCGCGCGTACGAGCTGCTGAAGGACGCCCCGGGCGTCGAGCTCTCGGAGATCCCCACCCCCCTGCAGGCCGCGGGCCGCGACGCCTCGTACGTGGGCCGCATCCGCGCCGACGAGACCGTCGAGAACGGCCTCGCGCTGTTCCTGTCGAGCGACAACCTGCGCAAGGGCGCGGCCCTGAACGCGGTCCAGATCGCCGAGCTCGTGGCCGAGGAGCTGCGCGGCTGATCCCGCTCGCGACGGCGCAAGGGGCGGCACCGCGGCGGTGCCGCCCCTTCCCGCATCGGGGTCTGTCGCGCGGCAGGTGCCGGCGCGTGTCAGGGGCGGCCTCGGGCCGGGGCCGGCGCACTTCGGACCACGAGCCCGGGTGCGGCCGGCATCTCCGGGCGGGGCCGGGGCCCGGCGTGGAAGGATGGGCCGGAACGTCACCATCGAAGGAGATGACCGCGTGCCAGGCACGAATCTCACCCGTGAAGAGGCCCAGCAGCGCGCGAAGCTGCTCACCGTCGACTCGTACGAGGTCGAACTCGATCTCAGCGGCGCGCAGGAGGGCGGTACCTACCCCTCCGTGACCACCGTGCGCTTCCAGTCGGCCGAGGCCGGGGCCGAGACCTTCATCGACCTGGTCGCCCCGGCCGTGCACGAGGTGGTCCTGAACGGCAAGGCGCTGGATGTCGCCGCCGTGTTCCGGGACTCGCGCATCGCCCTCAAGCACCTGGCGGCCGGGCCCAACGAGCTGCGGGTCGTCGCGGACTGCGCCTACACCAACACCGGCGAGGGCCTGCACCGGTTCGTCGACCCGGTGGACCAGCAGGCTTATCTGTACACCCAGTTCGAGGTGCCGGACGCGCGGCGGGTCTTCGCCAGCTTCGAGCAGCCCGACCTGAAGGCCACGTTCCAGTTCACCGTGACGGCCCCCGAGGGCTGGACGGTCATCTCGAACTCCCCGACCCCGGAGCCCAAGGACCGGGTGTGGGTGTTCGAGCCGACCCCGCGCATCTCCTCGTACATCACCGCGCTGATCGTCGGCCCGTACCACGCGGTGCACAGCTCCTACGAGGGCCCGGACGGGCAGTCCGTGCCGCTCGGCATCTACTGCCGGCCCTCGCTCGCCGAGTTCCTCGACGCGGACGCGATCTTCGAGGTCACCCGGCAGGGCTTCGACTGGTTCCAGGAGAAGTTCGCCTACGCCTACCCGTTCGCCAAGTACGACCAGCTCTTCGTCCCGGAGTTCAACGCGGGCGCCATGGAGAACGCGGGCGCGGTCACCATCCGCGACCAGTACGTCTTCCGCTCGAAGGTGACGGACGCGGCGTACGAGACGCGCGCCGAGACCATCCTGCACGAGCTCGCGCACATGTGGTTCGGCGACCTGGTCACCATGGAGTGGTGGAACGACCTGTGGCTGAACGAGTCGTTCGCCACCTACACCTCGATCGCCTGCCAGGCGGACGCCGAGGGCTCGAAGTGGCCGCACGCGTGGACCACGTTCGCCAACTCCATGAAGACCTGGGCGTACCGGCAGGACCAGCTGCCGTCCACGCACCCGATCATGGCGGACATCCGCGACCTCGACGACGTGATGGTCAACTTCGACGGGATCACGTACGCCAAGGGCGCCTCGGTGCTCAAGCAGCTCGTCGCCTACGTCGGCACGGACGCCTTCTTCAAGGGCGTGCAGGCGTACTTCAAGGCGCACGCCTTCGGCAACACGCGCCTGTCCGACCTGCTGGGCGCCCTGGAGGAGACCTCGGGCCGCGATCTGACCGCCTGGTCGAAGGCGTGGCTGGAGACCGCGGGCATCAACATCCTCCGTCCGGAGATCGAGGCGGACGCGAGCGGCACGGTCACCGCCTTCGCCATCCGCCAGGAGGCCCCGGCGCTCCCGGCGGGCGCCAAGGGCGAGCCCCTCCTGCGCCCGCACCGCATCGCGGTCGGCCTGTACGAGCTCCAGGGCGGCGGCCTCGTGCGCACCGACCGGATCGAGCTGGACATCGAGGGCGCGCTGACGGCGGTGCCGGAGCTGGTGGGCCGTACCCGCCCGGCCGTCGTGCTGCTGAACGACGACGACCTGTCGTACGCGAAGGTCCGCCTGGACGAGGTCTCCCTCGCCAACGTCACCGCGCACCTGGGCGACTTCGCGGAGTCCCTGCCGCGGGCGCTGTGCTGGGCCTCGGCCTGGGACATGACGCGGGACGGCGAGCTGGCAACCCGCGACTACCTCGCGCTGGTGCTGTCCGGCATCGGCAAGGAGACCGACATCGGCGTCGTCCAGACGCTGCAGCGCCAGGTGAAGCTGGCCGTCGACCTGTACGCCGACCCTGCCTGGCGCGCGGAGGGCCTGGCGATCTGGACCGGGGCCGCGCTGGAGCACCTGCGTGCGGCCGCGCCGGGCAGCGACCACCAGCTGGCGTGGGCACGCTCGTTCGCGGCCACGGCCCGTACCGAGGAGCAGCTGGCCTACCTGTCGGCGCTGCTCGACGGCTCGGCCGTGCTCGAGGGCCTGGCCGTCGACACGGAGCTGCGCTGGACGTTCCTCGAGCGGCTGGTCGCCACGGGCGTCGCCGGTGAGGAGGCCATCGCGGCGGAGCTGCGGCAGGACTCCACGGCGGCCGGCGAGCGCCACGCGGCGACCTGCCGGGCGGCGCGCCCGTCGGCGGAGGCCAAGGCCGCGGCGTGGGCCTCGGTCGTCGAGGCCGACGACCTGCCGAACGCGGTGCAGGAGGCGGTCATCGGGGGCTTCGTACAAGCCGACCAGCGCGAGCTGCTGGCGCCGTACGGCGAGAAGTACTTCGCCGTCGTCAAGCAGGTCTGGGACACCCGCAGCCACGAGATCGCCCAGCAGATCGCGGTGGGCCTCTACCCGGCGCTGGCGGTGTCCCCGGCCACCCTGGCCGCGACGGACGCCTGGCTGGCCTCGGCCGAGCCGAACGCGGCCCTGCGCCGCCTGGTCTCGGAATCGCGCGCGGGCGTCGAGCGCGCCTTGAAGGCCCAGGCGGCGGATGCCGCTGCCGCTCAGGCGTAAGGGGCTTCCCCGGGGCGGCGCCCGCACTCCGCGTGCGGCGCCGCCCCATGGCCCGGGCCGGCCCGTACCGGGGCGCGGCCCGAAGACCTGGGTCTCCGCCCAGACCGCGCGCCTCGAACGCCGGCGGGGCTGGGTTGTGCGCGGCGGGGCTCAGCGGCGGTCCGGCTCGGCCGCGGCCCGCAGGGCCGACAAGGCGTGGGCCACCGCGGGCGCGGACTCCGCGCCCCGGCGGACGGCCGCGATCACGTGCCGGGTCGGGCGGTCGTGGGCGAGGACGCGGACGGCGACGCCGGAGGCCCGGCTCGAGACCATGCGCGGTACGAGCGCCACCCCCATCCCGGCCTCCACCATGGCCAGGATCGCGGTCCACCCGGACGCCGAGTGCGCCTGCTCCGGCACGAACCCCGCCGCCTCGCACGCCCCCACGGCGATCTCCGACCAGGGCCCGCTGCCCCCGTAGATCCAGGGGTCACCGGACAGGTCCGCCAACCGCAGGTCCGGCGCGTCCGCCAGCGGATGGCCCGGCGGGAGGGCCACGTCCAAGGGGTCCTCCAGCAGCGTCACCCGGGTGAACCGGCGGTCCCGCGCGGTCGGCGCGTGCGCCGCCAGGGACAGCGCCAGGTCCACGCCTCCGGCCGACAGCAGCTCGTACGCCTCCGCCGCCTCCGTCTCGCGGACCCGGACCTCCACCCCCGGACGGGTCCGTCGCAGTATCGCCACCGCCGGGACCACCAGCGCGGGCACGGCGGTGGAGAAGGCTCCGATCCGCACCTCGCCCGCGTCCCCGGCCAGATACCCGGCCAGCTCCGCGTCGGCCCGCTCCAGCTCGGCGAAGACCGCCTCGGCGTGCCGCAGTACGAGGTGCGCGGCGTCCGTGAGCCGGACCCGGCGGCCCTGCGCCTCCAGCAGGGTCACCCCCAGCTGCCGGGCGAGGTTCGTCAGCTGCTGCGAAACGGCCGAGGGCGTCATGTGCAGCGCCTCGGCCGTCGCGGTCACGGTCCCCTGCTCGGCGAGGGTCCGCAGGATCCGCAGCTTCTTGATGTCCCACTCGGTCATGGGGCCGAACCTACCGCCGGGACCCCAGTGCCACGCCGCCCAGGATCAGCGCCATGCAGAGCAGCTGCGCCGGTCCGGTCCGCTCGCCCAGCAGCAGCAGGCCGAGGCCCGCGACGCACACCGGCTGGAGGTAGTAGACGACTCCGGCGCGGGCGGCCCCGATGACCGAGATCGCCTTGTTCCAGGCGAAGAAGGCGACGGCCGAGGAGAAAACCCCGACGTACAGCAGCGGTCCGGCCGTGCCGGCGGTGACCTCGAAGCCGCCCTGGACGGCGACGGAGACCGCGTAGGCGGGAGCCAGCATCAGCGCGCCGAGGACGAAGGTGGTGATCAGAAAGGCCAGGCCGCCCAGTTCGGCGGGCTTGCGCTTGAGCAGGGCGCTGTAGCTCGCGAAGGACAGGGCCGCGCCGAACATCCACAGGTCGCCGGCGCCGAAGTCGAAGCCGAGGGAGCCGTCGCCGACGAGCAGCAGCACGCCGAAGGCGGCCAGCAGCAGTCCGAAGGTCCGCCGGGCGCCGAGCCGTTCGCCGCCGAGCCGGGCGTAGAGGGCCATGATGACCGGCGAAGCGGCCATGATCATGCCCATGTTGGAGGCGGAGGTGGTCAGTCCGGCCTGGTGGACGAGGGTGTTGTAGAGGGCGACGCCGAACAGCGTGGCGAGGGAGACGAAGCCGAGGTGCCTGCGGATCAGGGCCCGCTGCTGCCAGGCCTGGCGGGCGGCGAAGGGGGCGACCGCGAGGGCGGCGATGATCCAGCGCCAGAAGACGGCCTGGACGGGCGGCACGCTGTCGGCCATGTCCCGGGTGGCGACGAAGCTGCCGGACCAGACGACCGTCGCGAGCAGGGCGAGGAGCACGCCGAGTCCTGCGGCGCCCTTCTTCCCCGCGGCTGTGGGCGTGCCCTGTTCGACGGTACGGACGCGGTCCATGACGGCCACTGTGTGTCTCCCCCTCGGGGTCGGGATGCTGTGTCGTGGGAACTACCGTCGCACCCGCCCATCACCCAGGTCCATCGAAATGTTTCGATCGATCTGTTCAGTTGAACTGAACGGTTTCGGGGTGCGGGCGACCGCGAGCTGGCCCGCGACGGTGGCTCCGAAGGCGATCGCCATGCCCACCAGCTGGACGGGGGTCAGCGCCTGCCCGAGCGCGGCCCAGCCGATGACGGCCGCGGTGAGCGGCGAGAGCGGGCCGAGCAGGGTGACGGAGGTGGCGCTGAGCTTGCCGATCCCGCGGAACCAGAGCCAGTACGCGACACCGGTGTTGATCAGCATCATGTAGCCGTAGCCGAGCAGGGCCCCGCCGTCGAGCGCGGGCGGCGCTCCTTCGACGAGCACGGCGGCCGGGATGATGACCAGCCCGCCGGCGGTGAGCTGCCAGCCGGTCATGGCCAGCGGGCCGACTCCCCGCGGGCGGCCCCACCGCTTGGTCATGACGGTGCCCGCCGCCATGGAGGCGGAGGAGACCACCCCGGCGACCACGCCGGCCAGGTCGAGCCCGGCCTCGGCGGTGAGGACGACCATGCTCACGCCGAACGCGCCCGCGACGGCGGCGAGCACGGTGCGCAGGCTCGCCCGCTCCCCGAGGAGCAGGGCGGCGAGTCCCACGACGAACAGCGGTCCGGCGGCGCCCAGTACGGCCGCGACACCGCCGGGGAGCCGGTAGGCGGAGAGGAACAGCAGCGGGAAGAAGGCGCCGATGTTGAGGGTGCCGAGGACGAAGGACTTCCACCACCACGCACCCGTCGGGAGCGTACGGGCCAGGGCGGTCAGCAGCAGCCCCGCGGGCAGCGCCCGCATCACCCCGGTGAACAGGGGCCGGTCGGGCGGCAGCAGTTCGGTGGCGACGGCGTAGGTCGAGCCCCAGGAGATCGGGGCGAGGGCGGTCAGGGCGACCGTGGCGAGGCGCTTCATGGCAGGTGGCTCCTCGGGAGGGGAGGGTTCAGGCGGCGGTCGGGGCGAGCGGGCGGCCCGGTGTCACCGCGGCCGGGGGCTCGGGGTGCACGGCCTGTGCGGGAAGGTGCCGCTCCAGCCGCAGCAGCGCGAGGGCGGCGCCGAGCGCGGCGACGGTCAGGACGGCCCAGGGCAGCCGCCCGTCGACCGAGAGCAGGGCGGTGAACAGGGCCGGGGCGAGCGCCGTGGCCAGCGAGTACGAGAGCTGGTAGGTGGCGAGGTAGCGGCCGCGGACGGCTTCGGGCGCGGCCGAGACCGACAGGGCGCCGCCGGAGGGGCTGTGCACGAGTTCGCCGAGGGTGTAGACGACGACGATGGCCAGCAGCGCGACGAGGGTGGCGCTCTGCCCGGGGCGCAGGGTCCCGAGCACGATCTGCCCGGCGAAGGCGGCGGCGAAGAGCACCGCGCCGAGGGCCGCGGAGCGGGTGCGGCGGGCGCCGGAGCGGCGGACCCGGCCCGCGATGAGGACGCCGGCGCCCGCGCACAGGGCGGTGTTGAGGGTGAAGGCGGCTCCGGTGAGGGAGTCGGGGGCGGCCAGCCAGGTGGAGAGGTAGAGGGGGAAGAGGACGGAGAGGGCCGCGTAGCCCAGCGCGGTGAGGAAGTTGGCGGCGGTGAGGCCGAGGAAGGGCCGGTCCCGCAGGACGGTCCGGTAGCCGGCGGGCGCCTGCCGGGCGGGTCCGGCGGCGAGCGGTGCGGCGTTGGCGGCGCGGAGCGGGCGGACCCGGCTGACGAGCAGTCCGGCGAGGGCGAAGGCCAGCGCGTTGCCCCAGGCGGTGTAGGTGAATCCGCCGGTCCCCCACAGTGCCAGAACCCCGGAGACGAGGAGGGCGCCGGCGCCCATCCCGGCGTTCTGCAGGGCCCGGGTGGAGGCCTGGAGCCGGTCGCGGGCGGAGCCCTGCGCGACCTCCCCGATCAGGGACTGCTGGACGACGCCGAAGGACCGGTCGGCGAGGGCGGTGACGAGGGCGACCGCGGCGAAGGCGGGCAGGGAGCCGGCGAAGGGGTAGAGGGCGAAGCCGGCCGCCCGTATCCCGTAGAGCACCAGGTTGACCTTCTTGGCGCCGAACCGGTCGACGGCCGTGCCCGCCAGGGGCATGAAGACCAGTCCGGCCACTCCCGTGACGGTCAGGACCAGGCCGACCAGGGTGAAGGAGAGGCCGGTGACGTGGTGGAAGAAGACGAGCGAGAAGGGCACGTACATGCCGATCCCGACCGCGCTGATCCCGATGCCGAAGAGCAGGGACCGCTCCCCCTCCACCCGTGCTTCCTTCATGGTTCCCCCCGAGGAGTCGCTTGCTTAAAAGTAGCTTACCGCTGAGCTACTTTCCGTCAAGCAACTTTCTTGCGAACGACCGAGTGGAACCGGATACTCCAGCCATGAAGGAAGAAAAGGTCGAGAAGGACGCCGTCGATGCCATCACCGACCAGTGGTATGCGGTGCGCCCCGAGCTCGACACGGCTCCGATGGCCGTCTTCGGACGCATCTACCGGATCACCAGGGCCATGGGCGACGCGATGGAGCGCGCGTACTCCCGCTTCGGCATCTCGCGCGGGGAGTTCGACGTCGTCGCCACGCTGCGCCGCTCGGGCGCCCCGTACACCCTCTCGCCGCGCCAGCTGTCGGCCACGCTCATGCTCACCACCGGCGGTATGACGGGGCGGCTGGACAAACTGGAGAAGGCCGGGCTGCTGTGCCGCAAGCCCGACCCGCACGACCGGCGCGGCCTCCAGGTCACCATCACCGACCGGGGCCTCGCGCTCGTCGACGAGGCCGTCACCGCGGGCCTGGAGGTGCAGCGCGCCGCGCTGCGGGGGCTGAGCGAGGAGGAGACCGCGCTCCTCACCGGCCTGCTCCGCAAGCTGCTGGCCGGAGTCTGAGGACACGCCAAGGCGCCGAGGGTCGCCATCCGGCCGCGGTCAGCGGCCGTGCGGACCCCCGGCGCCCGGGAAGTCGTGCGGTACCGGCCCCGTCGGGACCGGACCGGATCAGCTCTGCTGCTGCTTGCGCGACTTGTCGCCGACCATCACGAGGCCCGTGATGACCAGGAACAGAACGATCGGGGCGGCCACGAACAGGCCGAGCGTCTCGCCGATGCTCAGGCCCGGACCCGGGTCGTCGCCGTCGTCGCGGGTCAGCGCCAGGGCGGGAGACGTCATCAGCAGCATCATCAGCGTCGTTCCGGCCGTGACGGCGCCGGCGCGCAGAGCGTTCTTCTTGTCCACGGTGCAAACGTAGCGAACGTCCGAACGGCCCGCGCGCCCGGGGTGCCGTACGGGGTCACCCGCGCTCGGCGAGCCCCTCCCGCACCGCGTCCAGCAGGGCCTTCGCCCGCGGCGAGGCGGTCAGCTCCTCCAGGGTCAGCGGCCGCCCCGAGGCATCGGCGACCGGGAGCCGCCAGTTGGGGTACTGGTCCCACGTCCCCGGCAGGTTCTGCGGCCTCCGGTCCCCCACCGCGTCCGGCAGCCAGACGCCGACCAGCCGGGCGGGGGTGCGCAGCAGGAAGGCGTACAGGGCCCGTACGGCGGCCTCCTCGCCCTTGGCGTCCAGCCCGAGGCGGTCCAGTACGGCCAGCCACTCGGCGGTGTCGGCCGCGTCCTCCTCCCGCTCCCGCTCCACCGGGCGGGTCAGCAGACCCAGCCGGTCGCGCAGTTCCACGTGCCCGCCCGCCAGCTTGGCGGCCGTCGGCGGCAGGTCGTGGGTGGTGGCGGTGGCCAGGCAGTCGGCCCGCCAGTCCTCGGGCGGGAGTGGGCTGCCGTCGCCCGCCCAGTCCCGCTCGAACCACAGCACCGAGGTCCCGAGCACCCCGCGCCGGGCGAGGGCCTCGCGCACCCGCGGCTCCACCGTCCCGAGGTCCTCCCCGATGACCAGGGCGCCGGCGCGGTGGGCCTCCAGCACCAGGATCGCCAGCATGGCCTCGCCGTCGTAGCCGACGTACGCGCCCTCGGCGGGCGGGCTGCCCTCCGGGATCCACCAGAGCCGGAACAGGCCCATGACGTGGTCGATCCGCAGCGCCCCGGCGTAGGTGAACACCCCGCGCAGCAGGGCCCGGAAGGGGGCGTAGCCGTTGGCCGCGAGCCGGTCCGGGCGCCACGGGGGCAGGCCCCAGTCCTGGCCGCGGGCGTTGAAGGCGTCCGGCGGTGCGCCGACGGAGATCCGGGGGGCGTGGAAGGGGCCGGTACGGGCGTCCGAGCCGTCGGGGTGCACCCCGACGGCCAGGTCGTGCACGATGCCCACGGCCATCCCGGCCTCGCGGGCGGCCCGCTGGGCGGCGGCGAGCTGGGTGTCGGTCAGCCAGACCAGCCAGCGGTGGAAGTCGATCCGCTCGTCGGGATCCTCCCCGGCCGCGGCGGCGCACCAGGCGGCGTGCCGGTTCAGGGCGGGGCCCTGCCCGGCGCGGAACTCCTCGTAGGCGGCCTCCCTTTCGGGGGTGCGCGGGACGGCGTACAGCAGCTCCAGGGCGCGGCGCTTGAGGTCCCAGACGGCGTCCCGGTCGATCAGCGCGCCCTTCTCCAGGACCTCCCGGCGCAGCTCCCCGCCCCGGGCGGCGAGCGCGGCGAGGGCCTCGCGCTCGGGGCAGCGGGCGTACTCCGGCACGTCCTCGACGCGCAGGTGGACCGGGTCCGGGAAGCGGCGCGAGGAGGGGCGGTAGGGGGAGGGGTCGGTCGGAGTGCCGGGTACGGCCGCGTGCAGCGGGTTGACCTGGATGAACCCGGCGCCGTGGGTCCGCCCGGCCCAGCGGGCGAGCTCCGCCAGGTCACCGAGGTCGCCCATGCCCCAGGAGCGCTCCGACAGGAGGGAGTACAGCTGGACGAGCAGCCCGTGGGCCCGTTCGGGCGCGGCGGGGGCCCGGTCCGGGGCGACGATCAGGGTGGCCGCGGCGGTGCGCCCGTCGGGCAGGGCGGCCGTGATCCGGTGCACGCCCAGGGGCAGCGCACCGGGCAGCGGCCCGGCGGAGCCGGTCGCCCACGCGGTGGCCTGCCGCGGGGCCTCCTCGGGCTCGAGGCGCAGCCGGGTCCCGGCGGGCAGCGCGGCCAGCGCCGCGGGCGGCGGCCCGCCCTGCCAGTGCACCAGCACGGGCGGCAGCACCCGGGCCGCCGCCTCCCGCTCGGCGGCCGCCAGGCACGCGCGGACGTCCTCGGGGGTGCGGGCGGGCACGCCGAGGGCCCCGAGCACGGTGGTGACCGTGTCCTGCGGCACCTGGACGGTGACGTCCGCGGCGGGCTGGTAGGCGGTGGCGATGCCGTGCAGGGCCGCGAGCCGGGCCAGGTCGTCCATCGACGGGCACTCCTTAGGGCGGGCAGGACATGAGAGGCGATCAGAAGCGCGGCGCGGAAGGGCGGTACGCCGCGCGGACAACCGGAGGGGAACACCGCAGGAGACAACGGCGGGACCGGCCGAAGGGGAACGAACGCGGGGGAACACCGCAGCCTTACCCACTCGGAGGCATCGCATTCCTGGCGTATACCGGTCAGATCGCCCGCCCGCGTTGACACTCCAGCCGCACGAATGGTGGGCTCGGGCTCATTCGTACGAGCGGGGGACGTCTCGGGACGGGGAGGCTCTGTGCAGCTCAGGGGCAGGAAGCGGGCGGCGGCCGCCGCCGTCGCGGTGATCGGGTCGCTGCTGGGCGGGGCCGTCGCGGCCGCCCCGCGCGGGGCCTTCGCGGTGCCTTCCGTACCCGGCGCGCCGGGCACCCCGGCCGCGGACCCGGCGGCCGGTGCCGCGGGCGGGCCCGGGCTGGCCCCCCGGGCCGACGCCCCGCGCGGGCCCGCCGAGGGCCCGGCCGTGTGGCCCCGGCCGCAGTCGATGGCCGCCGACGCGGCGCGCGAGGTGCCGTTGGGGGCGGAGGCCGTACTGGTGGCCCCGTCCGACGCCGATCCGTACGCGGTCCGGGTGGTGCGGGACGCCCTGCGCGCGGCGGGCGTACGGACCCTGCACGAGCGGGCCCCCGGGGCGCCGCTGCCCGGCAAGGGCACGGTCATCCGGCTCCAGGGCCCGGACGCCCAGGAGGCGCTGCGGGCGCTGGGCGCGGCCGAGGCCGGCGACCTGCCGGACGGCGGCTACCGGCTGGCCGTGGGGCGGCCCGGCGGCCGCGACACCGTCGCGCTGGCCGGCACCGGGGAGGACGGCCTGTTCCACGCGGCGCAGACGCTGCGCGCGGTGCTGGCCGGCGGCGGGGCGAAGGTGCCCGGCGTGCTGGTGCGGGACTGGCCCGCCGCGCCCGTACGGGGGATCGCGGAGGCGTTCTACGGGCAGCCCTGGACGCACGAACAGCGGCTGGCACAGCTGGACTTCATGGGCCGCACCAAGCAGAACCGGCTGCTGCTCGCGCCCGGCGACGACCGCTACCGGACCACGGCCTGGCGCCAGGACTACCCGCGCGAGCAGCAGGAGGAGTTCCGGGCGCTCGCGGAGCGGGCCCGCGCCAACCGGGTGGTGCTGGGCTGGGCGGTGACGCCCGGCCAGTCGATGTGCCTGTCCTCGGCAGCGGACCGGGCGGCGCTCGCGCGCAAGCTGGACGCGATGTGGGAGCTGGGATTGCGCGCCTTCCAAGTGCAGTTCCAGGACGTCAGTTACACCGAGTGGGGCTGCGAGGAGGACCGGGAGCGGTTCGGGAAGGGCCCGAAGGCCGCCGCGAGGGCGCACGCCGAGGTCGCGGGCGGGCTGGCGGCGCACCTGGCCGCGCGGCATCCGGGGGCGGCCCCGCTGTCGCTGCTGCCGACGGAGTTCTACCAGGAGGGCGCCACCGACTACCGGACCGCGCTCGCGGGCGCGTTGGACCCCCGGGTGGAGGTGGCCTGGACGGGGGTGGGGGTGGTACCGCGCACGATCACCGGCAAGGAGCTCGCGGGGGCGCGCTCGGCACTCGGCCATCCGCTGGTCCTCATGGACAACTACCCGGTGAACGACTGGGACCCGGGGCGGATCTTCCTCGGCCCGTACACGGGCCGCGAACCGGCCGTCGCGGGCGGTTCGGCGGCCCTGCTGGCCAACGCCATGCCGCAGGGCACCCTGTCGCGCATCCTGCTGTTCACGGCGGCGGACTACGCCTGGAACCCGCGCGGTTACCGGCCCGGGGAGTCCTGGGCGGCGGCGGTGCGCGAGCTGGCGGGCCCCGACGCGCACACGCGCGAGGCGGTGGCGGCGCTGGCCGGGAACAGCGCGGCCTCGGGCCTGAAGCAGGAGGAGTCCGCCTACCTGGTGCCGCTGGTCGAGCAGTTCTGGCAGGCCCGCGCGGCGGGCGACCCGGCGGCCGGGACCGGGCTGCGCAAGGCCTTCACCGTCCTGCGCGAGGCACCCGGCCGGCTCCCGGCCCTGGCGGGCGAGGCGGGGCCGTGGCTGGAGCGGCTCTCGCGCTACGGGGCCGCGGGCGAGCTGGCGGTCGACGTCCTGCGGGCCCAGGCCCGCGGGGACGGGACGGCGGCCTGGCAGGCCGCACAGGAGCTGGCCCGCGCCCGGCAGGCGCTGGCCGAGGAGGGCCCGGCCCGGGTGGACCGGGCCGTCCTGGAGCCCTTCCTGGCCAAGGCCGGGGAGGAGGCGGACGCCTGGACCGGGGCCGCCCGGCCGACGGGCGAGGTCATCAAGGACGCGCAGGCCTGGACCGTACGGCTGGACGCGGAGCGCCCGGTGGCCGCGGTGACGGTGATGACGGAGCCGCTGCCCGCCGGGGCCCGGGGCGCAGCGGTGGAGGCCCATGTTCCGGGCGAGGGCTGGCGCAAGGTCGGCGAGGCCGCGCCGTCGGGCTGGACCCAGGTGGACACGGCGGGGCTGCGCGCCGACGCGGTCCGGCTGTCCTGGACGGGGGCCGGGCCGGCGCCGGCCGTGCACCGGGTGGTGCCGTGGCTCGGGGACGGCCCCCGGGCCCGTTTCGAACTGGCGGACGCGGGCGCGGCCGACGCCGAGATCGGCGGCGCCCCGCGGCGGCTCTCGGCGGAGCTGGCCGCCCTGGGCCCCGGCGAGGTCCGCGGGCCGCTGTCGGCGCAACCGCCGCAGGGCATCGAGGTCCGGCTGCCGGCGGCCGCCGTGGCCCCGCGCGGCGGCCGGTCCTCGATCCCGTTCGAGGTCGTGGTCGGTCCGTCCGTCGCGCCGGGCACCTACCGGATCCCGGTGGCCTTCGACGGGGAGACCCGCACGCTGACGGTGCGGGCGGTGCCGCGCACCGGCGGGCCGGACCTGCTGCGGGTCGCGCGGGCGAGTTCCTCGGCGGACGAGACGCGGGGTTTCCCGGCCTCGGCGGCGGTGGACGGCTCCCCGTCCACCCGCTGGTCCTCACCGCCGGTGGACGGCGCCTGGTGGCAGGCGGAACTCCCCGCCCCGGCCCGCGTCGGCCGCCTGGAGCTGCACTGGCAGGACGCGTACCCCTCGGCGTACCGGGTGGAGACCTCGCCGGACGGGAGGACCTGGCACCCGGCCGCCGTCGTCCCCTCCTCGCGGGGCGGCGCCGAGACCGTCCGCCTGGACGCCGCCGGGACCCGCTTCCTGCGCGTGACGTGCGAGCGACGGGCGACGCGCCACGGCTGCTCCCTGTGGTCGGCGGAGGCCTACGCGGTCACGCCGTGACCCGGCGGTTCCGCCGCCGCGCCGGGTGCCGCGCGGGCCGAGCCGCGGGCCGGGTGCCGCACCGTGTGCCGCGCGCCGTGTGCCGCGGTGGCCGGACGCCGCGCGGCGTCCGGTCGGCCCTGCCCGGCGTTCCAGGCGCGGGACGGGCGCGGGGCCGCCGGCTAGGAGGCCGCGACGCCGATGCGCTCCAGCGCGTCCTCGGCCCCGTACGGCTGCAGGTACGGCATCCACCGCGGATCCCGGTGCCCCGTCCCGATGATGCGCCAGGCCAGCCCGGAGGGCGGAGCCGGCTGGTGGCGCAGGCGCCAGCCGAGGTCGACCAGGTGCCGGTCGGCCTTGACGTGGTTGCACCGGCGGCAGGCCGCGACGACGTTGTCCCACACGTGCTGGCCGCCCCGGCTGCGCGGGATGACGTGGTCGACGCTGGTGGCGACGGCACCGCAGTACATGCAGCGGCCGCCGTCCCGCGCGAACAGGGCGCGCCGGGTGAGCGGAACGGGCCCCCGGTAGGGGACCCGCACGAAACGCTTGAGCCGGACCACGCTGGGCGCGGGGACGACTCTGGTCGCGCTGTGCAGATAGGCGCCGGATTCCTCCAGGGAGACCGCTTTGTTCTCCAGGACGAGGACGAGCGCGCGGCGGAGCGGTACGACGCCGAGGGGCTCGTACGACGCGTTGAGGACCAGGACGTGCGGCACGGACTGCCTCCTTGTACGCCGGCGGCGCGTGGCTCGCGCCGGGACGATCTGCTCTCCAGTCTCTCCTTAGGGCTGGTCGAAACGCCACCACGCGCCCGTAACGGGTCCGAGGTGTTTTCAACCACACCCCCGTCATCCCCAGGTGAGTCTGGTCTCTCCCTCGAACACCGCGTCGGGGTGAAGGTAATGCCCCGTTAGTGTGGTTGGTCTGTCCGCATATCCGCCCCCGGGCTTCGGCCGGGGGGACCCCGGCGGACAGACCGCTACTCCTGGAGGTACTCAGCCGTGTCCTGGCCTGCCGCCCTGCTGCCCCTGGCATCCGACTCCCCGGACGCGTCCACGACCATCAAGGAGACGCACGAGAGCGTCACCGAGGCCGCGAGCTTCATCGAGGAGAACTGGGCCACCTGGCTGAGCATCGGCCTGCGCATCCTCCTGATCATGGTGATCGCGGCGGCCCTGCGCTCGGTGGTCCGCAAGGCGCTGACCAAGCTGATAAACCGGATGAACTCCAGCGCCGAGGCGGTCGAGGGCACCGCGCTCGGCGGTCTGCTGGTCAACGCCGAGCGGCGCCGCCAGCGTTCGGAGGCGATCGGTTCGGTGCTCCGTTCGGTCGCCTCGTTCCTGATCCTCGGCACGGCCGCGCTGATGGTCCTGGCCGCCCTGAAGATCGACCTGGCCCCCCTGCTGGCGAGTGCCGGTGTGGCCGGTGTGGCGATCGGTTTCGGCGCCCGGAACCTGGTGACGGACTTCCTGTCCGGAGTGTTCATGATCATGGAGGACCAGTACGGCGTCGGGGACAAGATCGACGCCGGGGTGGCCTCCGGCGAGGTCATAGAGGTCGGCCTGCGGGTGACCAAGCTGCGCGGGGACAACGGCGAGATCTGGTACGTGCGCAACGGCGAGATCAAGCGGATCGGCAACCTCAGCCAGGGCTGGGCGACCGCCATGGTGGACGTGCAGGTCAAGCCGTCGGAGAGCCTGTCGCGGATCCGCGAGGTGGTCCAGCAGGTCGCCGACACCCTGGCGAAGGAGTCCCCGTGGGACGAGCGCCTGTGGGGTCCGGTGGAGGTGCTGGGCCTGGACGAGGTGCTGCTCGCCTCGATGACGGTGAAGGTGTCTGCGAAGACGATGCCCGGCAAGCAGTTCGCGGTGGAGCGGGAGCTGCGCTGGCGGATCAAGGAGGCCTTCGACGCCGCGGGCATCCGCATCGTCGGCGGCATGCCGGCGGACGAGGAGGACGAGTCGGCGGCCGACCCGTCCGCCGCGGTCGCCGCGCCGTCCGCGCTGTCCAACCCGGTCTCCCCGCAGTCCCTGGCCACGGCGCCCATCCCGCCGCCGGCCGGCCCCCGCATCACCAAGTAGCCGCCCCTCGCTCCCTGCCGCTGCCCCGCGTGCCGTCGTCGAAATGACACAGCCGCGGGGCAGCGGCATTGACACGGGTCAAACGGTGATAGGAAACTTACCTAACAGTTCACCTCGGTGAGGGAGAGAGAGCCAGCATCATGCCCGCCGCCACGCCCGGAACACCCAGCCTGCTGCGCGCCATGAACGACCGGGCCGCGCTCGAGCTGCTCATGACGCACGGACCGCTGTCCCGGACCCGGATCGGACATCTGACGGGGCTGTCCAAGCCCACCGCCTCCCAGCTCCTGGCCCGCCTGGAGGCGGCCGGCCTCGTCGTCGCCACCGGCACCGACGGCGGTCGCCCGGGCCCCAACGCCCAGCTCTACGAGGTGAACCCGCGGGCCGCGCACGTCGGCGGCCTCGACGTCACACCGGACCGGGTGCTGGCTGCCGTCGCCGATGTCACCGGGGCCGTCGTCGGCACGCACGAGGTCCCGTACTCCCCGGACAAGGACGTCATCGAGCAGGTCGCCGAAGCCCTCGGCGGAGCCGTCAAGGCCGCCGGGCTGCACCGCTCGGACCTGCACCGGGTGGTCATCGCCACGCCGGGCGCCTTCGACCCCCAGACCGGCCGGCTGCGCTACGCCAGCCACCTCCCCGGCTGGCACTCCCCCACGCTCCTCGAGGAACTGGCGGCGGCCCTGCCGATGCCCGTCGAGTACGAGAACGACGTCAACCTCGCCGCCGTCGCGGAGCAGCGCCGCGGCGCCGCCCGCGGCCACGAGGACTTCGTCCTGCTGTGGAACGAGGACGGGCTCGGCGCCGCCCTGGTGCTGGGCGGGCGGCTGCACCGCGGCTGGACCGGCGGCGCGGGCGAGGTCGGCTTCCTGCCCGTGCCCGGGCACCCCCTGGTCCGCCAGGTCGCCCGCGCCAACACCGGCGGCTATCAGGAGCTCGCCGGCGCCCAGGTGGTCCCCGGGCTCGCCGCGAGCCTCGGCGTCGAGGCGGAGCCGCTGCCGCCCGCCGAGCGTCCGCACAGCGCGGAGGTGGCCGCCGCCGTGGCGCTGCTCGCGCGGGCCGCGGCCGCGCCCGAGGGGGCGAACCTGCGCTTCCTCCAGTCGTACGCCACCCTGCTGGCCACCGGTCTCGCCTCGCTCGTCGCCGTGCTCGACCCGGAGATCGTGGTGCTCTCCGGGGCCGTGATCGCCGCCGGCGGCGACCCGCTGCGCGGCCTGCTGGAGGCCGAGCTCGCCGAACTGGCCCCCTCCCGGCCCCGGCTGGTCTCCGGCGAGGTGCGCGAGCGCCCGGTGCTGCGCGGCGCGCTGGAGAGCGCGCTGGCCACCACCCGCGAAGAGGTGTTCGACACCACCCGCTGACCGGCCCGCCGAAGCCGCGCGCCCCCTGAACCGGCCCGCCGAACCGGCGCGCCCGACCGCCCGCCGTCCGGACGACCCGCCCGGACGGCGGCACCGCACCACCGCACGCACCACCGCACGCTCCACCCCCGTTCCACCGCTCGCCCTGCTGCACACCTCCCAGGAAGCCCCCCGCGCAGAGAGTGACACCGACATGCCCAGAAGCTCCCGCCTGTCCTCCGCGGCCGCCGCGGCCGCCGCCCTCACGGCGATATCCCTGCTGGCCACCGCGTGTACCGGCGCCACCGGCGACGCGGCGGGCGACGACCCCGCCAAGGACGTCACGATCAACTTCTGGCACGGCTGGTCCGCGCCCGGCGAGGTCAAGGCCATCGAGGAGAACATCGAGCGGTTCGAGGCGGCGCACCCGAACATCAAGGTCAAGGTCACCGGCAACATGACCGACGACAAGATCAACCAGTCGCTGCGGGCGGGCGGGGACAAGGCCCCGGACGTGGTGTCCTCCTTCACCACCGACAGCGTGGGCAAGTTCTGCAACTCGGGCGCCTTCGCCGACCTCGACCCGTTCCTGGAGAAGTCCGAGGTCGACAAGGCGAAGGTCTTCCCGCAGTCGCTGCTGAGCTACACCTCGTACCAGGGCAACCAGTGCACGCTGCCGCTGCTGCACGACGCCTACGGCCTGGTCTACAACAAGGACGCTTTCGAAGCGGCCGGCATCACCGCCCCGCCCAAGACCTGGAGCGAGTTCACCGAGGTCGCGCAGAAGCTCACCAAGAGCAAGGGCGACTCGTACGAGCGCGTCGGCATCATGCCCACCTTCCACGGCTACGAGACCACCCCGATGCGGCTGGCGGCGCAGTGGGGCGCGACGTACTTCGCCGCCGACGGCACGTCCAACCTGGCCCGGGACCCGGCCTTCACCAAGATGCTGACCGCGCAGAAGGACCTGGTCGAGAAGCTCGGCGGGTACGAGAAGCTGGAGAAGTTCCGGGCCTCCTTCGGCGACGAGTGGGGCGCCGAACACCCCTTCCACAAGGGCCAGGTCGCCATGCAGGTGGACGGCGAGTGGCGGCCGAACATGGCCCGGGAGGCGGGCGTGACCTTCGAGATCGGCACCGCGCCGCTGCCCGTGCCCGACGACCTCGTCGCCGACTACGGCAAGGGCTACGTCTCCGGCACGATCATGGGCATCGCCGCGGGCAGCAGGAAGCAGAACGCGGCCTGGGAGCTGGTGAAGTACATGACCACCGACACCGAGGCGGTGGTGGCCTTCGCCAACGGCATCCACAACGTGCCCTCCACCATCGAGGCGCTGGCCTCGCCGAAGCTCCAGGTGGACGAGAACTTCAAGACCTTCCTCGACATCGCCCGGCACCCGAAGTCGAGCACCACCCCGCCGCAGGCGGACGGCGGCACCTACCAGCTGACCTTCACCGACCTGGCCTACCAGCACGAGAAGGGCGCGGTCGCCGACCTGCCGGGCGCCCTCGCCAGGACGGACGCGCAGATCGACACGGACATCGCGAAGGCGAAGTAGCCCTCGGATGATTACCGACACCCTTCGGGCGAAGCGCCGCCGGTCGGCCCTCGTGGCGAAGCGCAGGAGAACGGCGCTCCGGACCCTGGCCTTCATGGCGCCCTGGCTGATCGGGTTCGCCGTCTTCTTCGCCTACCCGCTCCTGTCCACCGTGTACTTCTCCTTCACCAAGTACGACGGCTTCCGGCCCCCCGTCTTCAACGGCCTGGACAACTGGACGTACGTGTTCACGCAGTACCCGCAGTTCTGGCCGGCGATGCGCAACACCCTGTGGCTGGTCGTGGTGATGGTGGCCTGCCGGGTCGTCTTCGGACTCGGCGTCGGCCTGCTCATCACGAAGGTCAAGACCGGGACCGGGATCTTCCGCACCCTGTTCTACCTGCCGTACCTGGCCCCGCCGGTGGCCGCCACCCTGTCGTTCGTCTTCCTGCTGAACCCCGGCACCGGCCCGGTCAACACCCTGCTGGACGGGGCGGGCCTGCCGCAGCCCGGCTGGTTCACCGACGCCGACTGGTCCAAGCCCGCCCTGACCATGCTCGCGGTATGGGGCGTCGGCGACCTGATGGTGATCTTCATGGCCGCGCTGCTCGACGTACCGAAGGAGCAGTACGAGGCGGCCGAGCTGGACGGCGCCGGGGCCTGGCAGCGCTTTCGCCACATCACCCTGCCGAACATCTCGCCGATCATCCTGTTCGCCGTGGTGACCGGCGTGATCCAGGCCATGCAGTACTACACCCAGCCGCTGGTCGCGGGGAAGGTGGCGGCCGGCGTGATCGGCGGCTCCGGCCAGCAGTTCGAGCCGGGCTACCCCGACAAGTCCACGCTCACCCTGCCGCAGATCGTCTACAACACCGGCTTCCAGCGCTTCGACTACGGCACCGCCTGTGTGCTCGCCCTCGTCCTGTTCACCCTCTGCATGGCCTTCACCGCCCTGCTGATGCGCCGCCGCGGCGGCCTGATCGGAGGTGGGCACCGATGACGCCCGCGCACCGGCGCACCGCCGTACTCCAGTGGATCGCCGTGCACTCGCTCGCGATCGCCGCCGCGCTGTTCTTCGTCCTGCCCTTCGTCTTCGTCTTCCTGACCTCGCTGATGACCGATCAGCAGGCGCTCACCCGCGACCTGGTGCCCGACACCTGGGTCTGGGAGAACTACGCCAAGGTGTGGGACACCCCGGGCTTCCTGACCTGGTGGCGCAACACCCTGCTGTACGCGGGGCTCGGCACGGTGCTGACCGTGGCGTCCTCGATCCCGGTGGCCTACGCGCTCGCCAAGTTCCGCTTCCGCGGGCAGCGGGTCTCGATGCTGCTGGTCATCGCCATGATGATGCTGCCGCCCCAGGTCGTGATCATCCCGATGTACCTGTTCTGGGCCCAGCAGCTGGACCTCTCGGGCACCCTGTGGCCGCTGATCATCCCGCTGGCCTTCGGCGACGCCTTCTCCATCTTCCTGCTCCGGCAGTTCCTGCTGACCATCCCCGACGAGTACCTGGACGCGGCCCGCGTCGACGGCTGCGGCGAACTGCGCGCCCTGCTGCGGGTCGTGCTGCCGATGGCGAAGCCGGGCATCGCCGCGGTCGCGCTGTTCTCGTTCTTCTCCCTGTGGAACGACTACTTCGGCCCGCAGATCTACGCCTCCGACAATCCGGCCGCCTGGACCCTCAGCTACGGCCTGGAGTCCTTCAAGGGCGCGCACCACACCAACTGGAACCTGACCATGGCCGCGACCGTGCTGGTCATGGCCCCGGTGATCGTCCTCTTCTTCTTCGCCCAGAAGGCGTTCGTCGAGGGAGTCACCCTGACCGGAGTGAAAGGCTAGGCATGAAACTCGCAGTGGTGGGCGGCGGTTCCACCTACACCCCCGAGCTGATCGACGGCTTCGCGCGGCTGCGCGACACCCTGCCCGTCAGCGAGCTGGTGCTGATCGACCCCGCCGCCGAACGGCTGGAGCTGATCGGCGGCCTGGCCCGGCGCATCTTCGCCCGGCAGGGGCACCCCGGGCGGATCACCACCACCTCCGACCTCGACGCCGGGGTCGAGGGCGCCGACGCCGTCCTGATCCAGCTGCGCGTCGGCGGCCAGGCCGCCCGCCTGCGGGACGAGACCTGGCCGCTGGAGTGCGGCTGCGTCGGGCAGGAGACCACGGGCGCCGGGGGGCTCGCCAAGGCGCTGCGCACCGTCCCGGTCGTCCTCGACATCGCCGAACGGGTCCGGCGGGCCAGCCCGGACGCCTGGATCATCGACTTCACCAACCCGGTCGGCATCGTCACCCGCGCCCTGCTCCGGGCCGGCCACAAGGCCGTCGGCCTGTGCAACGTCGCGATCGGCTTCCAGCGCAAGTTCGCGGCCCTGCTGGACCTGGCACCGGCCGACATCCACCTGGACCACGTGGGGCTCAACCACCTGACCTGGGAGCTGGGGGTGCGCCGGGGCGGCCCGGACGGCGAGGACCTGCTGCCGCGGCTGCTCGACGGGCACGCGGAGGCCATCGCCGCGGACATCCGCCTGCCGCGGGCCGTCCTGGACCGGCTGGGCGTCGTACCGTCCTACTACCTGCGGTACTTCTACGCGCACGACGAGGTGGTGCGCGAGCTGGCCGCCAAGCCGTCGCGGGCGGCCGAGGTCGCCGCGATGGAGCGGGAGCTGCTCGCCCTGTACGGGGACCCCGCGCTGGACGAGAAGCCCGCGCTGCTGGCCCGGCGCGGCGGGGCCTTCTACTCGGAGGCGGCCGTGGACCTGGCGGCCGCGCTGCTGGGCGACGGGAACGGCGGCGGACCGGCCGTCCAGGTGGTCAACACGCTCAACAACGGCACCCTGCCCTTCCTGCCGGACGACGCGGTCGTCGAGGTCCAGGCACGGGTGGACGGCTCGGGACCGCGTCCGCTGGCCGTGCCCGCGCTGGACCCGCTGTACGCCGGGCTGATCGCGCACGTGACGGCGTACGAGGACCTCGCCCTGGACGCGGCCCTGCGCGGCGGCCGCGAGCGCGTCTTCCGGGCGCTGCTGGCCCACCCGCTGGTGGGTCAGACCGACCGTGCCGAGGGGCTGGCGGACCGGCTCCTCGCGCACAACAAGGAGCACCTGCCATGGGCGTGACCCGGCCCCGGAACGCGGCGGTGCTGGCCATCGACGCCGGGAACAGCAAGACGGACGTGGCGCTCGTCGGCCCGGACGGCTCGGTGCTGTGCTCCGGTCAGGCCGGGGGCTTCCAGCCGTCCCGGACGGGGGTGGCCGGGGCCGTCGACGTGCTGGCGGAGGCGATGGCAGCCGCGGGGCTGGACCCCCGCGCGGGGGGCGGGCCGTACGCCGAGCACGTGTCCGCCTGCCTGGCCAACGCCGACTTCCCGGTGGAGGAGCGGAACCTGGCGGCCGAGATCCGGCGCCGCGACTGGGCCGGCTCCACGGCGGTGTACAACGACACCTTCGCGCTGCTGCGGGCCGGACTGCCCGCGGGCGCCGGGCCGCGCGGGGTCGCGGTGGTGTGCGGGGCGGGCATCAACTGCGTCGGGATGACCCCGGACGGGCGGACGGCCCGCTTCCCCGCGGTCGGCCGGATCTCCGGCGACTGGGGCGGCGGGGGCGGACTGGCCGAGGAGGCCCTGTGGTGGGCGGCCCGGGCCGAGGACGGCCGGGGCGAGCCGACCGAGCTGGCCCGGGCACTGCCGGCGCACTTCGGGCAGGACTCCATGTACGCGCTGATCGAATCGCTGCACCTGGGCCGGATCCCGGGCGGGCGGCGGCACGAGCTGGCCCCGCTGCTGTTCTCGGTGGCGGCCGCCGGGGACCCGGTGGCCGTGTCGCTGGTGCACCGGCAGGCGGACGAGGTCGTGGCGATGGCGGCGGTGGCGCTGGCCCGCCTGGAGCTGCTCGGCGAGGACGCGCCCGTGGTGCTCGGCGGCAGCGTGCTGGCCGCCCGGCATCCGCAGCTCGACGCCCGGATCACGGCGGGTCTCGCCGAACGGGCGCCGCACGCCCGGGTGTCGGTGGTGACGGCTCCCCCGGTCCTGGGGGCCGGGCTGCTGGGGCTGGACGCGCTCGGGTCCCCGGACGGCGCCCACGGAAAACTCCGTGCCCATTTCGGGTGAACCCGCCCCGGAGGGCGGCCGGTCTGGAACCGTGGCGGTCATCCGGACGTATTCACGGTGAAGGGGTGGGACCCGCGCGCCCAGGAGCGGATCTCCCAAGATCCGGCACCGGGTGGTGTGGCCGACCGTCGATACGGCCATACTGCTGCGGAGCAAGGACCAAGGGGGAGGTCACGGTGGCTGTCACATCACGCGCGCCCGCGCCCGGGGGCGGCGGCGCCGTGCCGCCGGGCGGGCCGCCGGCCGCCCCGCCCGGGGCGCCGCCGGGGCGCAGGACCGCCTGGGCCGAGGGGGTGGAGCAGCTGCGCCGCGCGGCCACGACCGAGCCCGGCCGGCTGAGGATCATCGGCGCCGTACTGGCCGCCCTGCTCGTGCTGTTCGGCGCGGTGGGCCTGTGGGAGGTCTCCGGCCGCAGCACCGCCGCCGGGGACGTCGTGGGCCGCAGCCAGCCGCTGAGCGCGGACGCGGCGAGCCTGTACCGCTCCCTCGCGGACGCCGACACGGCCTCCTCCAGCGGCTTCCTGCTGGGCGCCGCGCAGGAGCGCGAGGTCCGCCTGCGGTACGAGAAGGACATCGCCAACGCCTCCCGGCTGCTGGTCAGCGCCGCCGCGAACACCGGCGGCAGCCAGGACTCCCGCGAGCAGATCACCCTGCTGAGCGAGCAGCTGCCGCGCTACACCGGCCTGATCGAGCAGGCCCGCGCGGCCAACCGGCAGGGCCTGCCGCTGGGCGGGGCCTACCTCCGGTACGCCAACGAGCAGATGACCACCCAGCTGCTGCCGGCCGCTCAGCGGCTGTACGAGGCGGAGACCGGGCGCCTCTACACGGACTACGACGACTCCCGGTCCTGGCCGCTGGCCTCGCTCGCCGCGGGCCTGGTCTCGCTCGCCGCGCTGGTGTGGGCGCAGCGGCGCGACTACCGCCGTACGAACCGGGTCTTCAACCACGGGCTGCTGGCGGCCACGGCCGCCTCCGTGGTGGTGCTGCTGTGGCTGGCCGTGGGGCACACGGTGGCGCGGGCGTCGCTGAACGAGGCCCGCGCGCAGGGGCAGGAGTCGCTGAAGGTGCTCAACGACGCGCGGATCGCCTCGCTCCAGGCGCGGGCCGGCGAGAACCTGACGCTGATCGCACGCGGCGCCGTGCTGGCCGCGGACACGAAGTCGGACAAGTACGACGTGGACTTCACGACGAACATGAAGGAACTGGACGCCGGGCTGGCGGTCGCCCTGCGGCTGGCCGACGACGAGGCCGGCCGCGCGCCCGTGACCCGCGCCGCGGACGGCGTGAAACTGTGGAAGCAGCGGCACACGGCGGCCCGGGAGGCGGACTTGAAGGGGGACTACGAGTCCGCGCTGGTGCAGGTCGTCGGGGACAAGGACCACAAGGACAGCAGCGGGGCCGCGTTCGACACGGTGGACGCCTCCCTGGAACAGGCGGTGGCCCACGAGCAGCGGGAGTTCACCCGGGCGGCCCGGGGCGGACTGGGCGCACTGGACGGCCTGCTGACCGGCACGGCGGTCCTCGCCGTCGTCGGCGCGGCGGCGGCCCTGCTCGGCATCGGGCGCAGGCTTTCGGAGTACAGGTGAGCGCGATGCGGACACGGGCGGTGCGGGCCTTCGAGGACGCCGGGGGCAGTGCGGACCAGCCGGGCGCGCCGTCCGCCCTGCGGCGGGCGGCGGGCCGGCTGCGCGGCTGGGGCGGGGTGAGCGCGATGGCCGTGGCCTGTGCGGTGACCGCCGCGACCGTGCTGCTGCCGCTGGCCAGTGCGGCGCCGGACGCCGCGGGCGGCGCGGCGGTCCGCGGGCCCGTGTCGACGGCGGCGGCCCCGGCGGCGCCCCTCGACACCTGCCAGGACCCGGAGGCCAGCCTGCGCCCGTCGGGCCTGGACGGCGCGGCGATAGCCCGGATCAAGGCGGCGGGCAAGCTCGTCGCGGGCGTGGACCAGAACAGCTTCCGGTGGGGCTATCGCAACCAGGCCGAGGACGGCGGCGGGCTCGACGGCTTCGACATCGACCTGGTGAAGGCCATCGCCCAGGACATCCTCGGCGATCCGAACGCGGTGATCTACCGGGCCATCCCGACCAGCCAGCGCATCCCGGCGCTCCAGGAGGGCCGCGTCGACATCGTGGTGCGGACCATGACCATCAACTGCAAGCGGCTGGAGGAGGTCGCCTTCTCGACGGCCTACTTCGAGGCCGGGCAGCAGGTGCTGGCCCCCAGGGGCTCGAAGATCACCGGGTACGACACCTCGCTGAGGGACCAGCGGATCTGCTTCGCGGCCGGCTCCACGGCCGAGGCGACCCTGAAGGCCCAGTCGTACGGCTCGGTGCCGGTCACCGTGCCCAACCAGCTGGACTGCCTGGTCCGCCTCCAGCTGGGCGAGGTCGACGGCATCGTCACGGACAACGCCCTCGCGGCCGGCCAGGCCGCGCAGGACCCGTCGGTGCGGCTGGTCGGCTCGCCGTTCACCCGCGAGTTCTACGGCGTGGCGATGAACAAGGACGCCTCCGACCTGGTGCGCCGGGTCAACAAGGTGCTGGAGGAGTACCGTTCGGGCGGCGACGAGAGCCGCTGGATGAAGTCGTACCTCAAGCACCTGCAACCGGTGCTGCCCGGCGTGACCGCGCCGCCCGCCCCCAAGTACCGGGACGGCTGAGGCCGGTGGCGGGCACGGAGTCGGACACGGAAGCGGAGGCACAGTCGTTGGAGTCGTGGTCGTCGGCAGTGATGGACCGGGACGGCGTCGACCGTGCCCTGACCCGGCTGGGCGCCGAGCACGAGGCCGTCGAGACCTCGCTGCTGGCCCTCCAGGACCACGCGGGGCGCCGGCTGCTGGAGGGCGCCGGGCTGACCGGGGTCACCAAGGAGCGGTGGGCGGCCGCCGACGCGGACATCACCCGGCTGTGGACGTACTTCGACGCCTACAGCGGGGCCCTGGCCGCCGCCCGGGAGATCCGTGAGCGGCGCCGCTGGCCGAACCGCGAGGACCTGGTCGAGCTGACCGAGCGGCTGCGCGGGCCCGGGGTGCTGATCGCGGGCGCCGCCGTGGAGGGCGCCGGACTGGCGGAGCGGTTCTCGCTCGCCGAGCTGGTGGCCCGGATGAACGAGCTGTACGCGCGCTCGCTGGACGTGGTGGTCGCCGCGGACGCGGTGTGGTCGGCGCTGCCCGCCCGGATCGACCTGCTCGCGGCCGAGCTGCACCGCACCCGCTCGCTGGCCCACTCGGTGGGGGTGCGGCCGGGCGAGCACCCCTCGGGCGACGACCTGGAGACCATCACCGCCGAGCTGGCCGAGCTGCGGGCCGAGGTGATCGCGGACCCGCTGGCCTTCTGGGTGCCGGCGGCGCCGGGGAGCTCCGCGCCCGGCGGCGGCCGCCCGGACACCCGGCGCTACGACCGGGCCGCGCTCGCGCTGGAGGACGTACGCCGGGAGGTCGAGGCCGTGCTGGACGTCCGGCAGGACGCCGAGCAGCGGCTGATCAGCCTGCGGGACGTGCTCTCGCGGGCCGACCGGACCCTGGCGGAGGCGCGGACCGCCCGCGGCGAGGTACTGGCGAAGATCGCCGCGTCGGAGGTGCCCGCCGTGAGCGGCCCGCCGACGGTGCTGCAGGAGCAGCTCGCTGCGGCGGCCGAGCACCGCCGCCAGTCCCGCTGGCACCGGCTCTCCCCGCTGCTGGAGTCCCTGGAGGAGCGGGCCGAGGAGGAACTGCGCCGGGCCCGCGAATCGTTGACCGCGGTGACGGCGCCTCTCGCGGTGCGGGCCGAGCTGCGCGGGCGGCTCGACGCCTACAAGGCGAAGGTGGCCCGGCACGGGCTGGCGGAGGACCCGCTGCTGATCGAGCGGTACGACACGGCCCGGCGGATGCTGTGGAGCGCGCCCTGCGACCTGCGGGCCGCCGAGCAGGCCGTCCTGCGCTACCAGCAGGCCGCGGCCGAGGCGGTGCGGGGCGCGGGGGCCTCCGGAAAGGAAGGCGCATGAGCCTGATCGGAACGGGGTGTGCCCGGCGCGGCTGCCCGGGGGCGTACGAGGACATGGGCGCCGGCGAGGTCTACTGCGACACCTGCGGGCTGGCGCCGATCGGCTCGGTCGCGGGGGGCGCGGAGGAGCTGGTGTCGCCGCCGACGGGGATGACGAGCGCGGCCCGGGGCTCCGCCGGATCGGGCGGGCGCACCGGCTCCGCCGGATCGGCCGGGTCCCGTGGGTCGACGGGCTCGCAGGGGTCGCACGGCTCGGCGCGCTCCTCGGCCTCGGCGCGCTCGTCCGCGTCCCGCCGCTCCGTGTCGGGGCGGCTCTCGCGCGCCCTGTCGGGCCCGGCGTCCACCCGTTCGGTGTCGGTGCGCAGTTCGGGCTCGGCGCCCTCGTCCTCGGGGCGCGGGCGGCTCGGCGCCGGACTGGTCAAAGTACCGGAAGTGCCGCGTCCGGATCCTGCGGCCGCCGTCCTGGAGAACCCGGAGGTGCCCGAGCGCAAGCGGTTCTGCTCGCGCGCCGACTGCGGGGCCCCGGTGGGGCGGGCCCGGGGCGACCGACCCGGGCGGACGGAAGGGTTCTGCACCAAGTGCGGGCACCCGTACTCCTTCGTGCCCAAGCTGCGCGCGGGCGAGGTGGTGCACGGCCAGTACGAGGTGGCGGGCTGTCTCGCCCACGGCGGCCTCGGCTGGGTGTACCTGGCGGTGGACCGGGCGGTGTCGGACCGCTGGGTGGTCCTCAAGGGCCTGCTGGACACCGGTGACGAGGACGCGATGGCGGCCGCGATATCGGAGCGGCGCTTCCTCGCGGAGATCGAGCACTCCAACATCGTGCGGATCTACAACTTCGTGGAGCACCTGGACCAGCGGACCGGTTCGCTGGACGGGTACATCGTCATGGAGTACGTGGGCGGCAAATCGCTGAAGGAGATCGCGAACGAGCGGCGCCGGCCGGACGGGCGGCGCGATCCGCTGCCGGTGGAGCAGGCCTGCGCGTACGGCATCGAGGCGCTGGAGGCGCTCGGCCACCTGCACAGCCGCAACCTCCTGTACTGCGACTTCAAGGTCGACAACGCGATCCAGCAGCAGGACCAGCTGAAGCTGATCGACATGGGCGCGGTGCGGCGGATGGACGACGAGGAGTCGGCCATCTACGGCACGGTGGGCTACCAGGCCCCGGAGGTCGCGGAGCTGGGCCCCTCGGTCGCCTCCGACCTGTACACGGTGGCGCGCACCCTGGCCGTGCTGACCTTCGACTTCCAGGGCTACACCAATGTGTTCGTGGACTCGCTGCCGGACCCGGAGCACATCGAGGTGTTCGGGCGGTACGAGTCCTTCTACCGGCTGCTCGTCCGGGCCACCGATCCGGATCCGGGGCGGCGGTTCGCCTCCGCGCAGGAGATGGCGGACCAGCTGACCGGCGTGCTGCGGGAGGTCGTCGCCCTCCAGACGGGCCGGCCGCGGCCGCAGCTGTCCACCCTGTTCGGCCCGGAGACCCGCGTCCCGGACACCCGGCTCTTCGCGGACACGGACCCGGCGGTCTCCCGCCTGGGCCTGCGCCGACCGGCCTCCCGGCGGGGCGGCGGCCTCTTCCCGTCGCGCGGCCGCCGCGGACCCGCCGCCCCACCGGGTACACCGGCAGGCGCGGCCGCGCCGGGAACCCCCCGGCCGGGGGGCCTCGCCGTGCCCCCGGCGACTCCCGCCCAGGGAGCGCCGGGCGGCCCCGCGCCGCTCCCGGCTGGGACGCCCGGCGCGTGGGCGCAGGCGCCCGGGGGTGGTGGCCATCCTGGCGGGGCCCCCTCTGCGGGGCCGGCCGGTGCCGGGCCGCAGGGCTCGGGTGGGCTTCCCCTGCGCGCGGGTACGCCCGGAACCCCGGGCGTACCCGAGCCGCTCGCAGCCGGGGCCCCTGGCCCGTGGGCGCCGGAGCCGCAAGCTCCCGGCGGGCTTCCGCTGCACGCGGGCACTCCCGCGCCCGGAACCCCGGGCGGCCTCGCGCCGATCACAGCCGCGGCCCCCGGCCCTTGGGCTCAGGCGCCCGGCGGCGCCGGCCTGCCCGCCGGGGCCGCCCAGGCGGGGGCGGCCGGGCCGCAGGCCCCCGGCGGGGCTTCCGCCCTGTCGGGGCACGCCGAGGGCGGGATCGGGAGCAGTGCCACGCATGTGGCGGCGGTGCCCGGGCCCCGGCCCGCGCCCGCGGCCGCGGCCGTGGCCGTGGTGGCGGCTCCGGTCCGGGGGGCGGGGCTGGCACCCGCGCCCGGTCCCCCCGCGGGAGCGGCCCGGCGGGACGCCGCGCTGGCGCTGCCCGTACCCCTGGTGGACCCGGCCGACCCCAACGCCGGTTTCCTGACCGGCCTGCTGGCCTCCGCACCCGGCGACCTCCTGGGCGCCCTCGGCTCGGCGCCGTCCGATTCGGCCGAGCTGCGGCTGCGGGAGCTGCGGGCCCGGCTCGAGCTGGGCGAACTGGCCGCGGCCTCCGCCTCCCTGCGGGAGCTGGAGGCGCGCCACCCCGACGACTGGCGCGTGGTGTGGGCCCGCGGCGTCGCCTCCCTGGCCGCCGGGGAGGACGAGATCGCGGCCCTGTCCTTCGACGCGATCTACGACGCCTTCCCCGGCGAGCCCGCGCCGAAGCTGGCGCTGGGGCTGTGCGCGGAGGTCCTCGGCCAGCTGGACAACGCCGCCGAGTACTACCGGCTCGTCTGGACCACCGACCCCGGGTTCGTGAGCGCCGCCTTCGGGCTGGCCCGGGTCCGGCTCGCCGCGGGCGACCGGGCCGGAGCCGTGCTCGCACTGGAGTCCGTGCCCGAGGCCTCCATCCACTACACCGCCGCCCGGGTGGCCGCCGTACGGGCACGTCTGCGCGACCGGTCCCCGCAGGAGCCCCTGTTGGCCGACCTGACGGCGGCCGCCGGGCAGGTGGAGGCGCTGCGGACGTTCGGGCTGGATCCCGAGCGCCACGAGCGGCTCACGACGGAAGTTCTGGGCTCGGCCCTCGACTGGGTACTGTCGGGTAGCCGGGGTTCCGATCCCGGAAGCACCTCGCTGCTCGGCAGCCAACTGGACGAACGCGGCCTGCGCTTCGGACTGGAGCGCTCGTACCGCGTGCTCGCACGGCTGGCGCGGCGGGGCGAGGAGAGGATCGAACTGGTGGAGCGGGCAAACCGTTTCCGTCCCCGGACGTGGGTGTGAGTGATGTCGATGCATCGGCTGTCGGGCTGCCCCTGCTGCGCGGAACCCCTTGAGGAGGGTGACCGTTTCTGCGGCGTCTGCGGCTATGCCGTGACCGCCCCTCCCCCGGCGGCCCCGGCCGCGGACCACCCCACCGTCCCCCTCCCCTCGCCCCCGCCGGCGCCACCGGCGCCACCGGCGCCACCGGCCCCGCCGGCCGCCGCGAGCGGGCACGGGACCTCGGCACCCGGCGGTTCCCACGCCGGCCCCGAGCCCGCCCCGGGCTGGGGCAGCGTCGCCTCCGCCGCCCCGACCCTGGTCGGAGAGGCGGGCGGCTGGGCGCTCACCCCGGCGGAACCCGATCCGGACCGGGAACCGGGCAACGGCCCGCCGCCGGGGACGGGCCCGGAGCCCGGACACACCCCCGAGCCCGGACACACCCCCGAGCCCAGGCACGCCCCGCAGCCCGGCCACGCCCGGGATCCGCACCCCGCCGACGTCCCGTACGCCGCCACCGGCCACGACGGCCCGCACGGCACCCCCACGCCTCCCGAGGGCACCCCGTGGGCCGCCGCGGAGCACCCGTACGGCGCCGGGGCCGACGACCCGCAGACCCCCCGCGACCTGCCCGCCGGCGGCGCGACGCCGCGGGAAGGGACCCCCTGGACCACGGGCGAAGCCCCGTACGAGGCCCCCGGCCCCGCGCACCCCGCCGCCCCGGCCGAGGCCCCGCAGGGCGCCGGCGGGAAGACCTGCGTCGCCTGCCGCACCGGGTACGTGGACACCGACGGCTACTGCGAGCACTGCGGCCACGCCCAGCCCCGGGAGCGCGACCACCTGGAGGAGGAGCTCGGCAGCGTGGCCGCCGTCAGCGACCGCGGGCTGCGCCACCACCGCAACGAGGACGCCTTCGCGGTCGCGGCCACCGCGCTGCCCGACGGCTCCGCCGCCACCGTGGCCATCGTCTGCGACGGCGTCTCCTCCGCGAGCCGCCCCGACGAGGCATCGGCCGCGGCGGCCGCCGCGGCCAACGAGTACCTGCTCGACGCGCTCCCGCGCGGCGCCCACCCCCAGGAGGCCATGCACGAGGCGATCCTGGCCGCCGCCGCGGCGGTCAACGCCCTGGCCCCGGAGGTGCCCGGCGCGCAGAACGCCCCCGCCTGCACGCTGGTCGGCGCCGTCGTCAGCGAGGGGCTGCTCACCATCGGCTGGGTGGGCGACAGCCGCGCGTACTGGGTCCCGGACGACCGCGCCGCCCTGTCCCGCCGGCTCACCGAGGACGACTCCTGGGCCGCCCAGATGGTCTCGGCCGGCCTGATGGGCGAGGCCGAGGCCTACGCCGACGTCCGCGCACACGCCATCACCGGCTGGCTCGGGGCCGACGCGTACGACCTCGAACCGCACACCGCCGTCTTCAAGCCGGACCACGCCGGCGTGGTCGTCGTCTGCACCGACGGCCTGTGGAACTACGCGGAGGCCGCCCGGGACCTGGCCCAGGTGCTGCCCCCGGACGCCGCCGTCCGGCCCCTGCACAGTGCGCAGGTCCTGGTGGGTCACGCCCTGGACGGCGGCGGCCACGACAACGTCACCGTCGCCCTCGTGCCGTTCGCCGCGCCGCCCGAAGCGGAAGCGGGGCCGGGGGACGGGCGGGGCGCCGAACCGGAACCGGGCGCGCGTCCCGGAGCGGAACCGCAAGCGGAAGCGTCTCCCCGGGCCTGACCCGCCCGACTCGCCTGTCCGAGCCCCTAGGAGCCCCACCGATGGCGAACTTCGCCAAGCCCAGCGCCCCGCGCTTCAGCGTGGAGGTGTACCAGAACGAGTTCCTCCCCCAGGGCGGGCGGGACGTCCACGCCATCGTCACGGTCACCTCCACCGGTGGCGCCACCGCCACCCGCGCGGCGGCCGACCGGGGCGCGGCGGCCGTCGTGATCATGGTCGACTGCTCGGGTTCCATGGAGTACCCGCCGGAGAAGATGCGCGGCGCCCGCGAGGCGACGGCCGCGGCCGTGGACACCCTGCGCGACGGCACCTCGTTCGCCGTGATCGCCGGTACGCACGTGGCGAAGGAGGTGTACCCGGGCCAGGGCCGCCTCGCCGTCGCCGACCCGGTGACCCGCGCCCGGGCCAAGGAGGCGCTGCGCGGGCTCAGCTCCGGCGGCGGCACCGCCATCGGCACCTGGCTGCGGCTGGCCGACGGCCTGCTGCGGCAGTCCTCCGCCGCCATCCGGCACGGGATCCTGCTCACCGACGGCCGCAACGAGCACGAGGACCCGGCCCGGCTGCGCGCCACCCTGGACGCGTGCGCGGGCCGCTTCACCTGCGACGCCCGCGGGGTGGGCACCGACTGGGAGGTCAAGGAGGTCACCGGCATCGCGAGCGCGCTGCTCGGCTCGGCCGACATCGTGGCCGACCCGGCGCACCTCGCCGAGGACTTCACGCACATGATGGAGAACGTCATGGGCAAGGAGGTCGCGGACGTCGCGCTGCGCCTGTGGACCCCGGTCGGCGCCGAGATCCAGTACGTCAAGCAGGTCGCGCCCGCCGTCCAGGACCTGACCGCCCGCCGCACCGAGGCCGGTCCGCGGGCCGGCGACTACCCGACGGGCTCGTGGGGCGACGAGTCCCGCGAGTACCACGTGTGCGTGCGCGTCCCGAGCGCGGGCGTGGGCCAGGAGATGCTCGCCGCGCGCGCCTCGCTGGTCCTGCCGGGGGTGGCGGGCGAGCCCGCCGCCGTCCTCGCCCAGGGGCTGGTGCGGGCGGTGTGGACGGACGATCTGGCCGCCTCCACCGCCATCAACCCGCAGGTCGCCCACTACACCGGGCAGGCGGAACTGGCGCAGGCTATCCAACAGGGCCTCGAAGCCCGCAAACTGGGCGATGTGGACGGGGCGACGGCCAAGCTCGGCCGCGCCGTGCAGCTGGCGAGCGTCTCGGGAAACGCCGACACCGCCAAGCTGCTGGCGAAGGTGGTGGAGGTCGTGGACGCCGCGGCGGGTACTGTGCGGCTGAAGGCGAAGGTCGCCGACGCCGACGAGATGACCCTCGAAACGCGCTCGACGCAGACCGTCCGAGTGAAGAAGACCTGAGAGACCTGACGCGATGACGCAGGCAGAAGGGGGAAGCGCCGCCATGCCGAGCTGCCCGAACGGGCACCAGTCCGCCTCCGACGACTGGTGCGAGGTCTGCGGCCATCGCATGGCTGCCTCCGAAGGCCCCCCTGCGGCGCCTTCCTACGGCTACGGCTACCCCCCGACCGCCGGCGAGCCGACCGCCCAGGCCGAGCTCTGCCCGCAGTGCCGGACCCCGCGCGAGGCCATGGCCCCGTTCTGCGAGGAGTGCCGGTACAACTTCCTGACCCGTTCGGCGACTTCGTACGCCCCGGCATCCCCGGCCGCCCCGGACTCCGGGGTCCAGGGGCGCGGGACGGCGGGCGCGGCCCCCTCCACGCCTCCGCCGCCCGTGACGTACGCGCAGGACCACTTCGAGTACCAGGGCTCGCGTCCCTCCCGGGTCAACCGCCCGGCCGAGCCGCTGCAGCGCGAGGACGACTGGCTGCTGCCGCCTCCGGCGCACGAGCCGCCGCAGCCTCGGTACCAGCAGCAGCCCCCGCCGCCGCCCCAGCGCGAGTACCAGCAGGAATACCAACACCAGCCGCCCCAGCAGCACCAGCCGCAGCAACAGCAGCAGCACCAGCAGCAGCCGCAGCCGCAGCCGCCGCCGCAGCAGTACCAGCCCCCGCAGCAGCAGTCCTTCGCGCCGCAGGGCGGCTCTTGGAGCGCGACGATCGGCCCCGACCGCTCGTACTTCATGGCGATGATGCAGCGCAGCGGCCCCGAGGCGGCCGGGCTCAACCTGCCCGCGTACTCCCCGGAGCAGCACCTGGCGCTCGCCGGCGGCCAGATCACCATCGGCCGCCGCCGCGCCTCCACGGGCGAGTCCCCCGACATCGACCTGTCGGTGCCCCCGGAGGACCCGGGCGTCTCCCACCAGCACGCGGTCCTGGTCCAGCAGCCCGACCTCAGCTGGGCGGTGGTGGACCAGAACTCCACCAACGGCACCACCATCAACGGCGGCGAGGACCCGATCCAGCCCTACGTCCCGGTCCCGCTCGCCGACGGCGACCGCGTGCACGTGGGCGCCTGGACCACGATCACCATCCGCCGCGGCTAGCCCGACCGGTCAGTCGCGCGTCTCCCCCAAGGGCCATACGTACGGGCCCTGTGGGTCGTCGAGCCACGCCCACTGCCCCTCGCCGCTGACGGTGACCCCGAAGCGCTCGCGGGCCGGCCGGTCCTCGCGGCGCCACAGGTCCAGGGCCTCGCGGGGGTGCAGGACGCCCTCGGTCAGCACGAGCATGAACTGGAAGCGCTCGTTCTCCACCAGCTCGTACGGGAGCCCGTGCGGCGCCGCGCCGCCCGGATCGCGCGGCGGCCGGGCCGCCGTGGCCCCGCGCAGCGGGACGAAGTACGCCGGGTTGTGCAGGAAGCGGCCCTCGGCGAAGCCGGGGTCGCGGACGGTGAGCGCGATCAGCCCGGTCGACAGCGGAGCCAGGATCCGCGCCCCGGGCCGGCACTGGGCCGTCCAGGCGTGCGGGACCATCGGCAGCGCGCAGGTCACCAGGATCCGGTCGAACGGGGCCCGGGCGGGGCAGCCGCGCGCCCCGTCCCCGGTGACCACCAGCGGGTGGTAGCCGAGCTCGGCCAGGTGCGTCCGCGCGGACTCGGTGATCTCCTCGTCGAGGTCCACGGTGGTGACGAGGTCCTCGCCGAGCCGGTGGCAGAGCAGGGCGGCGTTGTAGCCGGTGCCCGCCCCGATCTCCAGCACGTTGTCGCCGTCGCGCACCTCCAGCGCCCGCAGCATCTTCGCCATCAGGGAGGGCTGGCTGCTGGAGGAGACGAGTTCTCCGTCGCGCAGCCGGGTCGCGAGCGGGGTGTCGGCGTAGACCCCGCGCAGCCAGCGGGCCCGCACCTCGGGATCGGGATCCTGCCCCCAGAGCCGCTCGTGGCCGGCTCCGCGGCCGGTCCAGAAGTAGGGGACGAAGACGTGCCGGGGCACGGCCGCGAAGGCCGCCTGCCAGGCCGGGTCGTCCAGCACCCCGGCGGCGGTCAGCTCCCGCACCTGGGCGGCGTGCGCGGTCTCGCGCAGGTCCCGTAGCCCGGTGGTGCGTGCGGTGTGTGCGGCCATGCCTCCACTGTCCTGCGCGCGGCCGCCGCGGGCGAGCGCGGAGGGTCCTAGGACCCGGGTCCTCCGTCCGGGTGTCTGAGACGATGGTCGGGTGAATGAGATTCCGCGGGGCACGCTTCAGGAGCAGACCTTTTACGAGCAGGTGGGCGGCGAGGAGACCTTCCGCCGTCTCGTCCGGCGCTTCTACCAGGGGGTCGCCGAGGATCCGCTGCTGCGCCCGATGTACCCGGAGGAGGACCTCGGTCCGGCCGAGGAGCGGTTCGCGCTGTTCCTGATGCAGTACTGGGGCGGTCCGACCACCTACAGCGAGCACCGCGGGCACCCGCGCCTGCGGATGCGGCACGCCCCGTTCCAGGTGGACGCGGCGGCGCACGACGCCTGGCTGCGCCACATGCGGGTGGCGCTGGACGAGCTGGGTCTGGCCCCGGAGCACGAGGCCCAGCTGTGGAAGTACCTGACGTACGCCGCCGCCTCGATGATCAACACGGCGGGCTAGCGGACCGCGGGGTTCAGACCGGCCGGACCTGGAGGGCGCCCAGGCCGGCGGCGTTGCCGGGGCGGCGCATGGCGACGGAGCCGTACGGGGTGCGCAGGCGCAGCCAGCTCCCGGCGGCGAGCAGGGCCACCGGGGCGGGGTCCTGGGGGGCCGGGGCGGCGGCGGGCACGGTGGACCGTACGGGCCGCAGGAAGCCCAGGGACTGGGCGGCGTGCACGGCGCGCAGCGGCAGCTCGGTGTCCCCCAGGGTGCGGGACCAGATCTCGCGGCCGATGCGGTCGCGCTCGGAGCGGGTCCGGTGCTGCGCGGGCAGGGCCTCGTCGCGGGCGCGGAACTCGGCGACGGCGCCCGCCACGGCCGCCCGCATCTCCTGGAGTCCGGGCAGTCCGGGCAGCTGCCGCCAGCCGCCGCGGGGCGGGAGCACCCCGGCCCAGGGCGGGCCGGTGACCGGTCCGGGCACGGCGGCCTCGGCCGCGGCCTCGTCCACCGATTCCAGGAGCTCGCCGGCCGAGACGGTCAGGTCCAGCGGCGTGGCGAGGGGCGCGGCGAGCCGCACCGTGCGCACGGCCAGGACCTCGAAGGACGGCGGCCTTCCGAAGACGGCGAGCGCGCCGCCGCCGGCCTGGAGCCGGACGGCGGCGGCGCGGTCGTAGTGCACCAGCCGGCCCAGGAAGGCGGCGAGGTCCGCCGCCTCCCCGGAGTCGGCGAAGTGCAGCCGTTCGCTCATGCCGCGAGGCGTCCTTCCGAGCGGGCCGACGGCGTGCCCGGCTCGTCGAGGTACTTCTCGAGGAAGTGCCTCTCCTCGGCCGTGATGCGGCGGGGCCGCCCCTCGGCGAGGTTGTAGGGCACGACCACCGTCGAGGCGCGCACGTAGACCTTCTCGGGCGCGTCGTCGGTCGCCTCGTCCTTGACCTCGTAGCCGATGGTCAGGGACGCGGCGCCGATCCGGGTCACCCAGGATTCGATGAGCACCGGCTCGTGCCGGTGCACGAGGGGCAGCTTGTAGTCGATCTCGTGGCGGGCCACGACCGACCCGCCCGTGAAGGACTCGCTGCCCTCCCCCGGCGCCAGCCGGAACATGAAGTCGATCCTCGCCTCCTCCAGGTAGCGGAGGAAGACCACGTTGTTCACGTGGCCGAAGGAGTCCATGTCCGACCAGCGCAGGGGGCACCGGTAGTGGTGTCTTGCCATGGTGCGGGCCTCAGCCTCGGGTGAGCTTCTTGTAGGTGGCACGGTGCGGACGGGCCGCGTCCGGGCCCAGACGCTCGATCTTGTTCTTCTCGTACGACTCGAAGTTGCCCTCGAACCAGTACCACTTCGAGTCGCCCTCGTACGCCAGGATGTGCGTGGCGACCCGGTCGAGGAACCAGCGGTCGTGGGAGATGACCACGGCCGCGCCGGGGAACTCGAGGAGCGCGTTCTCGAGCGAGGACAGGGTCTCGACATCGAGGTCGTTGGTGGGCTCGTCGAGGAGCAGCAGGTTGCCGCCCTCCTTGAGCGTCAGCGCCAGGTTGAGGCGGTTGCGCTCACCGCCGGACAGGACGCCGGCCGGCTTCTGCTGGTCCGGGCCCTTGAAGCCGAAGGCGCTGACGTACGCGCGGGAGGGCATCTCGACCTGGCCCACGTTGATGTAGTCCAGCTCGTCCGACACGACCGCCCAGAGGGTCTTCTTGGGGTCGATGTTGGCGCGGGACTGGTCGACGTAGGAGATCTTGACGGTCTCGCCGACCTTGATGGCGCCGGAGTCCGGCGTCTCCAGGCCCTGGATCATCTTGAAGAGCGTGGTCTTGCCGGCGCCGTTGGGGCCGATGATGCCCACGATGCCGTTGCGCGGCAGCGTGAAGGACAGGTCGTCGATGAGGACCTTGTCGCCGAACGCCTTCGAGAGGTTGTTGACCTCGACCACGATCGAGCCCAGACGGGGGCCCGGCGGGATCTGGATCTCCTCGAAGTCGAGCTTGCGCATCTTGTCCGCCTCGGCCGCCATCTCCTCGTAGCGGGCCAGGCGGGCCTTGGACTTGGTCTGACGCCCCTTGGCGTTGGACCGCACCCACTCCAGCTCTTCCTTGAGGCGCTTCTGGCGCTTCTCGTCCTTGCGGCCCTCGACCTTGAGGCGGGTGGCCTTCTTCTCCAGGTAGGTGGAGTAGTTGCCCTCGTACGGGTGGGCACGGCCGCGGTCGAGCTCGAGGATCCACTCGGCGACGTTGTTCAGGAAGTACCGGTCGTGGGTCACGGCCACGACGGCGCCCTTGTACTGCGAGAGGTGCTGCTCCAGCCAGTTCACCGACTCGGCGTCGAGGTGGTTGGTGGGCTCGTCGAGGAGGAGCAGGTCCGGGGCCTCGATCAGCAGCTTGCACAGCGCCACGCGGCGCTTCTCGCCACCGGAGAGGTTGGTGACGGGCCAGTCGCCGGGCGGGCAGCCCAGGGCGTCCATGGCCTGCTCCAGCTGGGCGTCGAGGTCCCAGGCGTTGGAGTGGTCCAGGTCGTCCTGGAGCTTGCCCATCTCGTCCATGAGGGCGTCGGTGTACTCGACGCCCATCAGCTCGGCGACCTCGTTGAAGCGCTTGAGCTTCTTCATGGTCTCGGCGGCGCCGTCCTGGACGTTCTCCAGGACGGTCTTCGACTCGTCGAGCTTCGGCTCCTGCATGAGGATGCCGACGGTGAAGCCGGGCGACAGGAAGGCGTCGCCGTTGGACGGCTGCTCCAGGCCCGCCATGATCTTCAGAACGGTGGACTTGCCGGCACCGTTCGGGCCGACCACACCGATCTTCGCGCCGGGCAGGAAGTTCAGGGTGACGTCATCAAGAATCACCTTGTCGCCGTGCGCCTTGCGCGTCTTGCGCATGGTGTAGATGAACTCAGCCAAGAGAAACCGTCCGGCAGATCGATGGGTGGGCAGATACACCCCATCTTGCCAGCCGTCCATACCTGCGGGCGAATGGGTAGTCGCGTCCTGCGGCCCGGGGCCGTCCCGGGGCCCCCGTGCGGGGGCCGTCAGGGGGTCGTCAGGGGGTCGTCAGGGGGTCGTCAGGGGGTGCGGGCGGTAGACGGTCAGGGCGTCGGGGAGCGAGTCCAGGACCAGGGCGGCGGGGGCCTTGGCGTACTCGCCGTCGTAGGCGAACGGGGTGCCCGGCGGGATGTCGTCGATCCGCAGGCTGCGCAGCCGGGTGGCCGCGTGGACCGGGGAGCGGGTCAGCGGGCCGGCGAGGGCGGCGGCGAGCAGGCGGGGGCCGGGGCGGCCGCCGCCGTGGACGAGCCGTAGGTCCAGCAGGCCCTCGCCCAGGTTGTCGCGGCGGCGGGGGGTCGGGCCGGTCCCGTGGTAGGTGCCGTTGCCCGCGAAGAGCAGCCAGACGCTGCGGGGCCGTCCGGCCGGGCGCAGCCGCACGGGGCGCTGGGCGTTCAGCACCCGCCAGGCCGCCAGCAGGGCGGCGGGGCCGCTGCCGATGCGCGGGGCCCAGCGCAGGCGGTGGCGCAGCAGCTCCGGGTAGGCGCCGATGCTGAAGTTGTTCAGGAAGTAGCCGGGCCGGCCGTCGTCCGGGCCGGGGGTGAAGCGGCCCACGCCGATGTGGACGGCGTCGCCGTCGGCCACGGCGCGGCAGGTGTCGTCGATTCCGGCGAGGCCGAGGTCCATCGCGAAGTGGTTGAGGCTGCCGCCGGGGAAGACGGCGAGCGGCAGCCCGGCGCGCAGGGCGGCGGTGGCGGCCGCGTTGACGGTGCCGTCGCCTCCGCAGACCCCGAGGACGGTGGCGCGGGAGGCCGCGGACTCCAGGGCGGCGGAGAGCTCCGGGCCGGTGCACTCGATCACCTCGGCCTCGGGGAGCCGGGTGCGCAGCACGTCGAGGCCGGCGGTGGTGGCGGTGCCCGACGTGGTGTTGACCACCACGATGAGGCCGGCCCCGTCGGGCAGCGCGGGCGCGCCGACGGCGGCCCGCTCGGCGCCCGGCACGACCCTGGCCTCCTTGGCGTCGCGGGCGATCCGGTCCACGACCAGGCCCGCGACCACGCCGAGCGCCGCGCCCGCGAGCACGTCGGAGGGGTAGTGGACGCCGGTGTACACGCGGGAGAAGGCCACGGACGCGGCCACCGGGGCCAGGGCGGCTCCCAGGGCCGGGGACTCCAGAGCGAGCCCGGCGGTGAAGGCGAAGGCAGAGGCGGAGTGCCCGGACGGGAAGGAGGTGGTCTGCGGCTGCGTCGCCAGCCGCCGCACGGCGGGCACGCCGTCCAGCAGCGGCCGCGGGCGGCGTACGGACCACTTGCCGACGGTGTTGATGGTCGCGGAGGCCAGCGCCAGCGAGGCGGCCCCGCGGACGGCGGCCTTGCGGGTCCGGGCCGACCCGAAGGCGGCGAGCGTGAGGGCGGCCCCGCCCCACAGCACTCCGTGGTTCGCGGCCCGCCCGAGCCTGGGCAGCACCCGGTCGGCGCCCGGCCAGTGCCGCCGGGCCACCATGTCGAACAGCTGCCGGTCCCACCGCGCGACCGCACCCTGCCAGGTCAACTCCTGATCCGCCATGATCCTGCGCCTACCCCGGCCCCGACCGGAGAATCGACCCATTCCGCTAGTGGTTCTCCTCGTCCAGGGGGCGCTTGCGGAGCAGGAGGACCACCAGGCCGCCGAGGACCACCAGGCCCACCGCCAGGGAGGCGATGACCGGGGTGGCCGCCGAGCTGCCGCTGGAGGCCAGCCGCTCCTCGTCCGGGGAGGCCGGGGAGGCCGGGGTGCTCCGGCCGGTCTGGGCGGCCGGGCCGCTCTGGTCGGCGGGCTGGATGCCCGGCTGCTGCCCGGCCTCGGCGGTGGCGGGTTGGACCGCCGGGGGCTCCGGCCAGAGGGCCGTGGCCCGGGCCGCCGCCGCGGACTCGCTGGAGCCCGCCACGATCTGCGCCTGCGCCGGCACCCCGCTGGTGAAGACCCGCCCGACCGGAACCTTGGTCGCGCCGTGGACGGTGACCGAGGCCGTGCCGTCGGGCGTGCCCGCGGGCACCTCGAAGTACAGCCGGGTGCCGTTGGCGGCGGCGGCCAGCGGCCGCCCCTCGGCGTCCACCACCCGCACGCCCATCGCGACGGCCGCCGCGTCGGGGACGACGGACACGCTCCGCGCCCCGGTCCGCACGGTCACCGGCCCGAGCCGGGTGCCGACGGCCCCGTACACGTCGCCCGGGTCCAGCCCCAGCGAGGCCGGCGGTTCGGGCAGCTGCCCGGCCTCCCGCTGGAGGTAGTCGGCCAGTTTCTCCGCCGCCGGGTCCGCGGCCTCGACCCGGGCCCCCTCGGACAGCCGCCAGATCGCCACCTGGGTGCCCGCCGCCGCGCTCTCCGCGGTCAGCGCACCGGCCCCGGCCGCCTCGGCGAGCCCGGCCAGATCGTTCAGCTGCGGATAGGAGTGCTCCAGGACCCATCGGATGCGGCCCGCCTCCCGCTTCCCCGCGAGCGGGCTGCCGCCCCAGCCGCTCTCCGTGTAGCGGGACTGGGGCTGTGCGTGGCCCTCCACCCCCCCCCCGTACGTCTGCAGCATCCCCCCGCCGTCGACCCGCATCTCGTAGAGCCCGGCCGGGATGTGCCGGACGGACCCGTCCCCGGAGTGGAGGACGGCCTGCCCGTACGTCTTCAGCCCGTCGAGCACGGCGCTCGCACCCTCCGGTGCCCGGGCCGCCGCCGGGCCGGAGTCGGCCGCCGCCCGGGCTCCGGGCGCGGCGCTGAGGGCGGCCGCCGCCAGCAGGGCCACGGCCAGGGGGCGCCGCGCGGCGCCCCGTACGGCGGTGGCCGGCGGGACGGCATGAGGAACGGGGTGGGGAACAGGAGGAGGAACAGGACGAGGAGCAGAAGCGGAACCGGGGACAGCGCCGGGACCGGAGCCGGGAACAGGAACGGGAACAGCAGCAGGAGTGGAATCGGGAGCGGAGGATGCGGGAACGGCAATCGACACAGTCTTCCCCTTCGGGCCAAAGACCCAGGTGCCCGTGAGTACCGGGGAATCCTAACCGCCTCGAACACTCAGACCACCGCCGCCTTCTGAGTGGTCATCAGCGGCGTCTCGGTCTTGACGACCCGGCGGAACGCGGCCGTGCCCCGGTTCAGGTCGTGCCCGATGGCCGTCGCGTCGATCTCGGCCGAGACCCACCGGTGCCCCTCCCCGTCGGGCGGGTCCTCCCGCACCCGCAGCCGCCCGTGCACCACCAGGGGTTCGCCCACCGCCACGGAACCCGCCAGGTTCACCGCCAGGGTGCGCCGCGCCCAGACGGTGTAGAAGCTGGTGGTCCCGTCCGTCCAGGCCTCTTTGCGCCGGTCGAAGTACCGCGGCGTCACGGCGAAGCGGAACCTCGCCGACGGCCCGTTCGGCGTCTCCTTGTAGTCGACCTGCGTGGCCACGTGTCCCACCAGCGTCACCAGAGTGTCGTTCATCCCGGCCGCCCTCCCCCGCGATACGTACCCGTACGGACCGTCCGCACGAGGTACGCACCATGGTGGAGCCGGCCGCCGACCCCCGCTCCGGCCTGTGGATTACTGGCGGGTTGTGGACAACCTCGTCCCCCCTGCGGCGACGGCGGCGTACTGCTCGCGCACCTCCCGGTAGCGCAGCAGCTCCGCGGCCACCGGCTCCAGCACCCGGGCCCGCCCGCACCCGGCGGCCGCCTGCCGCAGCCTGCGCTCCGCGTCCTGCCCGTACCTGCGCGCCGGGCCGCGCGCCGCGATCGAGCAGGCCCACTCCACCAGCGGCCCGCCGACGATGCCCGCCACCATGAACAGCACGGGCGGCATCAGCTGCGGCTCGAGGATCCCGATGATCTGCCCCAGCAGCCACAGCCCGCCGTAGACCTGCAGCAGGGTCATCGCGGCCTGCGCCAGCACCGCCGCCGGCCACCACGTGGGCCGCGGCGGCTTGACGCTCGGCACCGCGACCGCCGCCCCGAGGGTCACCGCCAGCTCGTCCAGGGCCTCGGGGAGGTGTTCGGCGCCGCGCACCGCCGTCTCCCGTACCGCCTGGGCCCAGGGTTCGGGCAGGCCGGTGACCGCCTCGTCGGCGACCGCCCGTACCGCCTGCTCCACGCGCTGGCGCGCGGTCACCTCCGCCTCGACCGGTGGCTCGGCGACCGACGCGCCCCGGCCGCCGATCGCCGCGAGCGCGGCCAGCCCCGACAGGGTGCGCGGGGCGCGGCGGCTCTCGTACCACCGCCACAGCCGCAGCCACGGCGTCCCGCAGGCCTTTCCGGCGTTGCGCCGCCAGGCCCGCTCGGCGGCGAGCCCTGCCGCGTAGGCCCCGACCGCCTCGGCCAGCCGGTCCTCGAACTCGGCGCGCGCCGTCTCCCCGATCTCGGGCCCGGCGTGCCCGTCGGCCACGTACAGCGGCCGCAGGCGCACGGCCGCGCGGTCGACGTCGGCGGAGATCCGGCGGGTCGCGGCGCCCTTCTCCTGGGTGAACTGTCCCAGCAGCTCCCGCAGTTCCCCGACGCCCTCGCCGGTCAGCGCGGACAGGCCCAGCACGGTGGCACCGGGTTCGCCGTGCTCGCCGAGCGCGATGCCGTCCTCGTCGAGGAGCCGGCGCAGGTCGTCCAGGACGAGGTCGACGGCGTCCCCCGGCAGCCGGTCCACCTGGTTGAGCACGACGAAGGTCACCTCCGCGTGTCCGGCCAGCGGGCGCAGGTACCGCTCGTGGAGCACGGCGTCCGCGTACTTCTCCGGGTCGACCACCCACACCACCGCGTCGACGAGCGCCAGGACGCGGTCCACGTGGTCGCGGTGCGCGCCGACCGCCGAGTCGAGGTCGGGCAGGTCGACGAGGACCATCCCGCGCAGCGCCTCGGCCTCCGAGGTCTCGCGGGGGCGGCGGCGCAGCCGTCCGGGGATCTCCAGCCGGTCCAGCAGTCCGGCCGCGCCGTCCGACCAGCTGCACGCGATGGGGGCGGCGGTGGTGGGGCGGCGCAGCCCCGTTTCCGAAATCTGCACCCCGGCGAGTGAATTGAACAGCGTGGACTTGCCGCTTCCGGTGGCTCCGGCGATGGCGACGACCGTGTGCTGCGGCGACAGTCCGCGCCGTGCGGCCGCCTCGTCCAGGACCCGGCCGGCCTCGGCGAGGGTCTTGCCGTCGAGCCGGGTCCGGGACAGCCCCACCAGCTGGCGCAGGGCGTCGAGGCGCAGGCGCAGGGCCTGCCCCTCGGGGCTGAGCGGGGGCGCGGCCGACTTGCCGCCGTCGCTGCCGGCGCCGGAGACGGCCCGTACGAGCGCGTCGTCGCCCTCGTCGCCGCCGTCGCCGTCGAGGCCGTCGAGGCCGTCATCCGCGGTGGACTCGGCGGCCTTGGGGCGCGAGCGCGCGATGAGCCCGTCGTCCCATCGGTCCTCGGCGCGGTCGGCGAGGGAAGTCACCGCGTCACCTCTCCTTCTGCAGTAGGGACAGCGCGGCGATCAGTTCGGCCTGGGGTTCCGGGGTCACCTCGAGGGCCTCCAGCGGGGCGAGCCGGCGGTCGCGTTCGGCGCGCAGCACCTGGTCGAGGTGGTCGCCGACCAGCTCCCCGCCCCGGTCGCGCAGCCGCAGCGCGGCCTGGGCCCCGATCCGTTCGGCGAGCTTCTCGCCGGCGGGGCGGGCCCGCTTGCCGCCGAGGAGGGCGGCCACGAGCAGGGCCGCGACCGCGTCCGGGTCGGGCGCCGGCTGCCGGTCGAGCGCGGCGACCTCCTCCTCGGCGAGCTCCTCCAGTACGCGCCGCCAGCGCCGTACGGCCATGCCGATGCGCTCCCCCGCCTCCCGGTCGGGGGTGGGCAGGGGCACCGCGCCGGCGGCCGGCTCGCGCCGCCAGGCGTCGGCGATGCGCTCGTCGGCGGCGGCGACGGCGCACTGGAGCAGCGCGGCGAGGGATTCGGCGAGCGAGTCGAGCAGTTCGTCGGCGCTCGTGTCGAGGGGGTAGCCGCGCCAGCGGGTCAGGGCGTCCCCGGCGAGTACGGCGCCCTGGTCGAGGCGGTTGCGCACGCGCCGGCCCTCCCGCTTGAACGCGTCCTCCACGGCCGAGGTCAGCCGTACGGCGGCGGCGTGCTGGGCGGCGACGGCGGAGGCGAGTTCGGGCATCCGGCGGCCGAGGGAGTCCAGCGCGCCGAGCGCGGTGCGCCCGACGGCGTACTGGCGGGCGGCGGGGTCCTGCGCGTGGTGGGCGAGCCAGGCGTAGAGCGGCGCGACGGCGCTGGCCGGAAGCAGTCCGCCGCCGCCCGCGGACTCGGGGAGTTCGGGGACGGTGAAGCGCGGCACCTCGCCCAGCCCGGCCCGGGTGAGCAGGGCCCCGTGCTGGCGGGAGACCTCGGCGAGCACCTGGTGCGGGACCCGGTCCAGGACGATGACCAGGGTGGCCTTGTACTGCTTGGCGGTGCGCAGCAGGTGCCAGGGGACGGCGTCGGCGTACCGGGAGGCGGTGGTGACCATCACCCAGACGTCGGCCGCGCAGATGAGTTGGGCGGCCAGGGTCCGGTTCTCGACCACGAGGGAGTCGATGTCGGGGGCGTCGAGGAGGGCGAGTCCGCGGGGCAGGGTGGAGACGGTCTCGATCCGCATCTCGTGGGTGGCCTGCCCGTGCCCGGGGCTCCGGTCGCGGCCGCGGGGCGCGGGGGCGGGCTCCTCCTCCCCGGGCGGGACCCAGACCCGCATCAGATCGGGCAGCACCCGCATCCCGGCGAACCAGTGATGATCATCCGGATGGCAGACAAGCACCGGTGTGCGGGTCGTGGGGCGCAGCACCCCGGCCTCGCTGACCTGTCGTCCGACGAGGGAGTTGACGAGGGTGGACTTACCGGCTCCGGTGGACCCGCCGACGACGGCGAGCATCGGCGCCTCGGGCGCCTTCAGCCGGGGTACCAGGTAGTCGTCGAGCTGCGCGAGCAGCTCGGCTCTGGTCTGGCGGGCGCGCGGAGCGCCGGGCAGGGGCAGCGGCAGACGCACGGACGCGACCCGGTCGCGCAGGGCGGACAGGGCATCGAGCAGCTGAGGCCGAACATCCAAGGTCACCACATGCGAAGAATGCCCAATTTGGGACCATTTTTGAAGCTTATACGTCCTCTGCGCGCCGAGCGCGACTCCACCGGGACATCCTGGACACGGCGGACGAGTGGGGCGCAGGCATAACGAGTGCACAACACCCACGGCGCCGCGGCGCAAAAGCGGTGCGCGAATCGCACCTGCCTGCGATTATCGGGACCGCTTCACCGAACCTCCACATCGTGGCACGCGAGTGAAGCAACCGGGACAAGGTGATCGGAGCCCTATCCTTGACCCGGCACGGACCGCAGTCCCACCCCCACCGGGGGCTCCAGGCCCAGCCAGGGTCACCTTCCGGCCCCCGTAGCTCAGTGGATAGAGCAGGTGCCTTCTAAGCACTTGGCCGCAGGTTCGAGTCCTGCCGGGGGCACTTTTTCTCCACCGCCGCAAACCCTCCCCCAGGGAGGGCTTTTGTGCGGGTCGCAGGAGCTTGGGGCGGCCGGGGTAGCGCCGCCGTAGCCGCCGTGCGCACAGCGGGTCAGCGGGGTCCCGCGGTGTGGGCGTGGTCCGTGTGGGCCTCTCGGTGCATGCCCGTGCACAGGGCCCAGACGATGAAGATGTTGACGGCGACCAGCACCAGGGCCCACAAGGGGTAGTACGGGATCCACAGGAAGTTGGCGATCGCGCCCAGGCCGGCGACGGCGACGCCGAACAGGCGCGCCCACAGGGCCCCGCTGATCACGGCGCAGCCGGCGAAGACCAGGATGACGCCCAGGATGAGGTGGACCCAGCCCCAGCCCGCCAGGCTGAACTCGAAGACGTAGTGGCGCGTCGCGAGGAACAGGTCGTCCTTGGCGATGGCCGCGATGCCCTCGAAGATCGCCATCACGCCGCCGAAGAGCATCAGCGCCGCGGCCAGGATGGTGGTGCCGGACGTGGGCGCGTGCCAGGGGCGCGCGTGCGGGTCGTTTCCGGGGGGCCTGCTGTGGTCACTGGCCATTTCGACCTCCATGGTTTGGGGAGCCGGCCGGCCTCAGACCAGGAGCTTCTGCTTCGCGCGGTCGAACTCCTCCTGGCTGATGTCGCCCTTGTCCTTCAGGGCCGAGAGCTTGTGGAGTTCGTCGACCGGACTCGCGGACGGGCCCGCCGCCTTGCGGACGTACTGCTGGAAGGCCGCTTCCTGTTCCTTCACCTGTTTCACCTCGCGCTCGCCCATGCTGCGGCCGCGGAAGATGAGGTAGATGAACACGCCGATGTAGGGCAGCAGGAGGACCAGGACCAGCCAGGCCGCCCTCTCCCAGCCGTTCAGGCTGTGGTCGCGGAAGATGTCCGTCACCACCTTGAACAGCAGGAAGAACCACATCACCCATACGAACAGCCACAGCATCGTCCAGAACAGATTCAGCAGCGGGTAATCGTCCATGCCGGGCTCCGATCGTCGGCGTAGATCTTCATTACTACGCCGGGTGCCCGGGGTCCGCACGTCGGAGCCGTCCCGGCCGCCTGCCGGGCGCGCGGCCGGGAGCCCCGGCTAGGAGATCTCCACGACCCTGACGGCCTGGTAGTACAACCACGCGGTGCTGTCGCAGGAGGCGCGGCGGGCGCCCGCGTACAGGGCGCAGACCCTCTTCATGTCCGCGTGGAAGGCCTCGTCGAGGCGGGACTTGGCGGCCGGGTACAGACCCGCCGCCCGATGGTTGCGGTAGCCGAAGTCGTGGCGTGCGCAGGCCCATCGGAAGGGGAAGCCGAAGGGGTTGTCCGGGGAGCCGGTGCAGTGGTCCGTCGACCAGTCGAAGCCGTACGCGGCCCAGGCGGCCTGGTTCCCGCGCGCTGCGGCCCACGCCCCGTAGCTGGCGGAGTCGGCCTGCGTCCAACGGCTCAGCACCTGCGGCTTGTCGGCGGGGACCCCGGGGGCGGCCGAGGCGGCCGACGCGAGGGCGAGCACCGCGGCCGCGGCCGCCGGGGCGAGAGCGGGGACGGTACGGCGGACGGCACGGCGGCGCATGGCATTCCTCGGGACGGGAGGTGGCGGGGCAGGTCGCCCCCGGCCAACTCCCCCGGGCGCCGGATGGTTACTGCCGGCCGCGCCACCCGGTCAGGGCCGTCGCGGCGGCCCGGGCGAAGCCCTCCGGGTTGTCCAGCATGATGTTGTGCCCGCAGTCGGGTACGGACACCACGCGGACCCCCGCCGCTTCCAGGGCTTCGGCGCCCGCGAGCGGGCCGTCCGCCGCGGGCAGCAGGAAGCTGCTCGGAACCTTCAGTGCCAGCAGCTGCTCGCGCACGGTCGGTGCCGTCCCCGCGGCCAGGTGCACGGCACTGCGGTACAGGGCGGTCCGGCCGGCCAGCCGCATGGTCGCCCACCAGTGCGCGCCGGCCCGGTCGCGCACCCGCGCCCAGCCGCCCGCCAGGAACTCCTCCTCGCCGTAGGCGGCGATCCCGCTGCTGCCGGCCGCACCGGGGGCGGGCGTGAGCGGATCCAGGTTGGCGTCGACGAGCACCAGTCGGGACACCAGGTACGGGTGCCGGCCGGCGAGCACGACGGCGACGGACCCGCCCATGCTGTGCGCGATGAACTCGGCGCCCCGCACCCCGGCCTCGGTGAGGGCCGCGGCCAGCGCGTCGGCGTGCGCCTCGAGGGTGTAGGAGAACTCCTCGGGCCGGTCGCTGTACCCGTGGCCCAGCAGGTCCACCAGCAGCGAACGGCGGCCGGCGAGCAGCGGATGGACGGCGCTCGCCGCGAAGTAGCCGGGCGAACTGGCCCCGAGGCCGTGCACATACACGCGGACCGGCTCCTCCCCCGGCAGTTCCACCCAGCGGATCCGGTCGCCCTCCGCCGTGACGGCAGCGCTCCGCACGATCCAACCCCCCTACTCCCGCGTCACTTCCCCGGCATGGTGGGGACGAGGATAGCCAGCGCCGGTCGGCGGCATCCGGCTCGTCTACCCTCGGACGGGTGATCGACCACGTGAACGAGCTCGCCGACGGCACCCCGCGGACCGGCCCGCCCCCCGAGGGCGCGGCCGTGGCCGTGTGGTCCCTGGACACCCGGCGGGAGACGGTCGCCGGGCGCCCGGTCGCCGAGGCCGGGGCGGTACTGGACGCGGACGAACGGGAGCGCGCCGCACGGCTCCTGCGCCCCGCCGACCGGCACCGCTACCTCGCCTCGCACCTGGGCCTGCGCGTGCTGCTCGGCTCGTACCTGGGGCTGGCCCCGCAGGAGGTCGCCCTGGTCCGGGAGACCTGCCCGTGCTGCGGCGGCCCGCACGGCCGTCCCGCCGTGGCGGGCGGCCCGATCCACTTCTCCCTCTCGCACAGCGGTGACGTGGCCTACCTGGCCTTCGCCGGTGTGCCGGTCGGCGTCGACGTGGAGGAGACGCCGAGCCCGGAGGCGCTGGCCGACGTGCTGCCGCTGCTGCACCCGGCCGAGATCGCCGAGCTGAGCGCCCTGCCCGAGGCCGACCGGCCGGCCGGGCTGGCCCGCGTCTGGTGCCGCAAGGAGGCCTGCCTCAAGGCCGAGGGCACGGGGCTCGCCCTGGGCCTGACCGACCCGTACGTCGGCTCCGCCCCGGCCCCGGCCCCCGTCCCGGGCTGGACCCTGCGGGACCTTGCGGCCCCGGCGGACTACGCGGCGGCCCTGGCCGTACGGTCCTGACCGCCCCGCCGCCCCCGGCCGCCCGGGGGTCGGCTGGGCCCGTCGCGCTGCGCGGCCGCGTCCGTCTCGGCGTGGGCCGGCGGCGTCCCGCGCAGGGGGCCCCTGCCGGGCCCCTGCTCGTACGCCTCGTCGCGGCCCTCGTACAGCACCGTGCCCGCCGCGTCCATGAGGCACCGCCCCGCGGCCGGTCCGCCCGCCGCCACCGCCTCGTGGGCGAGGGCCGGGCAGCGGCGCACCGCCTCGGGCCTCCGCCGCCGCACCGCGCCGAAATCCTGCTCCCCGCCTCTCCTCCCCGCATTATCGTGACCGGCATGGACATCCGCCGGGCCCGCACCGCCGCCGAGCTCACCGCCGCCGAGGCGCTCTTCGACGGACCCGCCCGCCAGGACTGGTCCGAGCGGTTCCTGGCCGCCCCGGGGCATCTGATGCTCATCGCCTACGTGGACGGCGTGCCCGCCGGAATGGTCTCCGGCGTCGAGATGGCCCACCCCGACAAGGGCACCGAGATGTGCCTGTACGAGCTCTCCGTGGACGAGGGCTACCGGCGCCGGGGGATCGGCCGCGCCCTGACCCTCGCACTGGCCGAGGAGGCCCAGGCCCGCGGCTGCTACGGCATGTGGGTGGGGGTCGACACGGACAACGAGGCGGCCCTCGCCACCTACACCGCCGCCGGGGCGCGCGACGAGGGCGTCTTCACGATGCGCGGCTGGCCCTTCAACCCGTAACCGCCGCCGAGCGCCGCCGCGCCCGCCGCGCCGGTCGCCCCCGCGGCGGCGTGTCGTGCGCCCAGTCGGCGCACCCTCCGCGCGCCCCCGCCGCCCGTCGCCGAGCATCGGCCACATGACCGCATTCGCCGCCCTCCTCCCGGCCGCCGCCCTCCTCGCGACGGCCGGCACGGCCACCGCCCTGCCGCCGCCGCACTCCGACGCCACCGCCGGCGCCGAAACCGCCCCGTACGTCGTCGTCCTGAAGGGCGCTCCGAAGGAGAACTCCCCCCGGGTGCCCGCCCGCGCCCTGGCGTTGGCCGCCGAGGCGGCCGGCGCCGGCGACGAGGTCTCGGCCGTCTACGACACCGTCCTGGACGGGTTCGCCGTCCGCACCACCGCCGCCCGCGCCGCCGCCCTGGCCGCCGACCCCCGGGTCGCCTCGGTGGAGCCGGACGCGGAGTTCCACACCACCGACACCCAGCCCCAGGCCCCCTGGCCGCTGGACCGGATCGACCAGCGCGCGCTGCCGCTCGACGGCTCGTACACGTACCCGACCAGGGGGGACGGCGTCACCGTCTACGTCATCGACACCGGGATCAACACCCGCCACCAGGAGTTCGGCGGCCGCGCCCGCGCCGGCTACAACGGGCTGTTCCTCACGGGCTCCGGGGACTGCAACGGCCACGGCACGCACGTCGCGGCGACCGTGGGCGGGCAGACGTACGGGGTCGCGAAGGGGGTCTCCCTCGTCTCGGTGAAGGTGGCCGACTGCCGGGGCTCCGGGCGGCTTTCGGCCATGGTCGGCGGTATCGAGTGGATGGTGAGGCACGCCGCCCGGACCCCCGCCACCCCGGCCGTCGCCAACATGAGCATGGGCGGCACCCGCAGCTACGCCTTGGAGGGGGCTGTCGCCCGGGCCGTCGCCTCCGGGATCACCTTCGTCGTCGCCGCCGGCAACGACGGCAGGGACGCCTGCGCCGGATCCCCGGCCTCCGTACCGCAGGCCGTCACGGTCGCCGCGACCGACGCCGCGGACCGGCGCGCGCGGTTCTCCAACCACGGCCGCTGCGTGGACATCTCGGCGCCCGGCGTGTCCGTCGTCTCGGCGTGGAAGGGCTCCGCCACGGCCACGGCCCGCTCCTCCGGCACCTCGATGGCCGCCCCGCACGTGGCCGGGGTCGCGGCGCTGATCCGCGCCGACGGCACGGGCCGGACCCCGGCGCAGGTGGCCGCGGCGCTGACGCACGGCGCCGTGCCCGACCGGATCACCGGACTGCCCGCAGGCACCCCCAACCTCCTGCTCCACACCCCGACCGCGCGCTGAGCCGCCCACCGACCAGTCGGTATCCGATGTGCCATCAGACTTGCTCTGATGGCACATCAATTTCTGTGTGCTTCGGGCGAAAACAAGTCATTGACTTCTCATCACGACGACGCGTCAATGTCGGCCACCGCACCGGCTCGGCCTCCCCCACACAGCGGGTGGGGGGAGGGTTCGTCATGACGAAGGAGTCGCGACCCAGTGAGTTCGATAACGCTCAGACGAAGAGTGCTGGCCGGGGCCGGAGCCCTTTCCCTGGCCCTGACGGGCGGTGTGGTCGGCCTGGCCGGCTCCGCGCAGGCCGCGACGAAGACCACCCCGGTCCACGTGAAGTGCGACGCCCCGGCACCGCAGCCGGACGCCGAGGGCCTCCAGGACTACACCATCACCCTCCCGGACGGCGCCAAGGCGGGCGACACCGTACCGATCTCGATCGACCCCGGTCTGACCCCGGTCATCCCGATGTTCACCATCGAGACGGTCAACACCACCAAGGCCAAGCTGCTCGTCGACGGCAATCCCCAGACCGTCACCAGCCCGCCCACGCCGAGCCGGCAGACGGCGGGCCAGAAGGCCGACCCGCCGAAGTTCGACGGCACCATCAAGATCCCGGACGGCACCGAGGGCCGGACCATCGACATCACCATCGACCAGGTGATCACGGACGCCGACATCGGCGGCACCGTCTACACCACGACCTGCACCCCGGACCCGCGCCCCAGCGGCTCCGTCGGGTCGGTCGCCGTCGAGGCCCTGCCCAAAGACCCGATCACCACCAAGCTGACGCCCAACAGCGGCAAGGCGGGCCAGAAGGTCACCGTCAGCGGAGCCAACTTCGCCCCCGGCGCGGTCACCTGCTCCGCGCTCCTGGCGGGAACCCCGACGGGTGACACCGGCCAGGGCACCGCGGCCGCGGGCGGCGCCGCCACCTGCGAGGTCACGGTCACCAAGAAGGCCGACCAGATCAGGATCGACGGCGCGGTCACCCCGTACAAGGACTTCGTCTTCCTCGAGGACCAGCCCGGGGTGAAGAACCCGGTCGACGTCGAGGTGCTGCCCGGTCCGCTGGCCATCGGCCCGCAGAGCGGCAACCCGGCCGTCAGCTTCGGCAAGGTCACCATCAACGGCAAGCCCCAGTCGGTCGTCGGCCAGTTCACGGCGATGTCCGTCCAGGACTTCCGCGGCGGCAGCCTCGGCTGGGACGTCACGGCGACCCGCACGCCGTTCCTGAACGAGACGACCGGCCACGCCATGGCGAAGGCGCAGCTCGGCATCCAGCCCACCTGCACCGTCACCAACGCGGACAGCCCGAGCACCTGCACCGCCGGGGCGCCCGGGGCGATCTCCGCGACCCCGATGAAGGTGGCCTCCCAGGCCGCGGGCGGGGAGGAGCTGACCGGTGGCGAGTTCGCCGTGGGCGGCGCGGGGATGATCCAGCTCCCGCCGTTCATGTTCGCCGACACCTACCAGTCGGTGGTCACCTTCTCCATCGCCTGACCCGCTCCGACCGGTCCCGGGGTGGTGCGGCGCTGCGGCGCCGCACCACCTTCCCCCTTTCCGCGCCGACTGGAGACCCCGCCCATGCGCACCCGCATCCGCCTCCGCCTCCGCACCTCTTCGTACGGTCTGCTCGCCGGCCTGCTGCTGCTGGGCGCGGGCCTGCTCCCCGCCGCCGCCGCGAGGGCGGCGGACAACGGGACGTGGGGGGTGTTCCCCACGCCCGCCGCCGGTGCGGCGATGACCGACCGCGCGTACTTCTTCCACCAGGGCGCGGCCGGGAGCACCGTCCAGGACAGCGCGACGATCGTGAACTCCTCCGACCAGGACCTGACGTTCCAGGTCTTCGCCACCGACGCGATGAACACCCCGGTGGGCGGTGCCTTCGCCCTGCTGCCGGTGGAGACCGAGCCGGTGGACGTCGGCGCGTGGATCGCGCTGCCTCCCGAGACGGCGACCACGGTGACCGTGCCGGCCAAGGGCCGCAAGGACGTCCCGTTCACGGTGAAGGTCCCGGCGGACGCGACGCCCGGCGACCACGTCGGCGGGATCGTGGCCCTGAACACGGCCGTGGAGGGCGTGCGGCAGGAGGGCAAGGTCCAGGTCGGGGTGAAGCGCTCGGTGGGCGCCCGGCTGTACTTCCGGGTGCCGGGACCGGTGACGCCCGGCCTGAGCGTGGAGGACGTACGGGTCAGCCGCTCGGCCCCGCTGCTGCCCTGGGTCAAGGACGCCCGCGCCACGGTTTCGTACGCCCTGGTCAACCGGGGCAACGTGGTCGTCGAGCCGAAGGTGGCGCTGTCGGCGGAGGGCCTGTTCGGACGGGAGGTGCTCAGCCGCCCGGCCCCCGAGCTGAAGCTGACGCTCCTGCCCGGCCGGCGCGTCGAGCTGACCGAACCGTGGCCGGACGCCCCCCAGCTGGACTGGGTGACGCTCACCGTCACGGCGGGCGCCGCGGCCCACCCCGACCTCGCTCCGCGGTCCACGGCGGACTTCGTCGCCGTCCCGTGGCCCGCCGCGGGCGCGGCCTTGGTCCTGACGGGCGCCGGCGCCGCCTGCTGGGTCCTGCGCCGCCGCCGGCCCGCGTCCGCAGACCGCCCGGAGCCCGCCCCGGACCTGGCCCGCGCCCGCTGACGGCCCCGGGGACGCCAGGACGCCCGGAACCCCCGGCCGGTGAGGGGTGGCCGGGGGTTCCGTGTCGCCGGGTGGCGGTCAGGCGTCAGTGGTTGCGGGGGAAGCCCAGGTCGACGCCCGCCGGGGCGTCCGAGGGGTCGGGCCAGCGGGTCGTGACGACCTTGCCGCGGGTGTAGAAGTGGATGCCGTCGTTGCCGTAGACGTGGTGGTCGCCGAAGAGCGAGTCCTTCCAGCCGCCGAAGGAGTGGTAGCCCACCGGCACCGGGATCGGGACGTTGACGCCGACCATGCCCGCCTGGACCTCCAGCTGGAAGCGGCGGGCCGCGCCGCCGTCGCGGGTGAAGATCGCGGTGCCGTTGCCGAACGGCGAGGCGTTGATGAGGGCCACGCCCTCCTCGTAGGTCTCCGCGCGCAGCACGCACAGCACCGGGCCGAAGATCTCGTCGCGGTAGGCGTCGGAGTCGGTCTTCACGTTGTCGAGCAGGGACAGGCCGATCCAGTGGCCGTTCTCCTTGCCCTCGACCGTGTAGCCGGTGCCGTCCAGGATGACGTCGGCGCCCTGGGCGGCCGCGCCCTGGACGTACGAGGCGACCTTGTCGCGGTGGGCGGCCGTGATCAGCGGGCCCATCTCGGAGTCGGGGTCGTTGCCGGGGCCGATCTTGATCTTCTCGGCGCGCTCGCGGATCTTCTCGACGAGGGTGTCGGCGATGGAGCCGACGGCCACGACGGCGGAGATCGCCATGCAGCGCTCGCCTGCCGAGCCGTAGGCGGCCGAGACGGCCGCGTCGGCGGCCGCGTCCAGGTCGGCGTCGGGGAGCACCAGCATGTGGTTCTTCGCGCCGCCCAGCGCCTGGACGCGCTTGCCGTTGGCGGAGGCGGTGGTGTGGATGTGGCGGGCGATCGGGGTCGAGCCCACGAAGGAGACGGCCGCGATGTCCGGGTGGGCCAGCAGGGCGTCCACCGCGACCTTGTCTCCGTGGACCACGTTGAGCACGCCCGCGGGCAGACCGGCCTCGGTCATCAGCTCGGCGAGCTTGACGGAGGCGGAGGGGTCCTTCTCGCTGGGCTTGAGGATGAAGGTGTTTCCGCAGGCCACGGCCAGCGGGAACATCCACATCGGGACCATCGCCGGGAAGTTGAACGGGGTGATGCCCGCGACCACGCCCAGCGGCTGGCGGATGGCGGAGACGTCGACGCGGTTGGAGACCGAGGTCGACAGCTCGCCCTTGAGCTGCGTGGTGATCCCGCAGGCCAGCTCGACGATCTCCAGGCCGCGGGCGACCTCGCCCAGCGCGTCCGAGTGCACCTTGCCGTGCTCGGCGGTGATCAGCTCGGCGATGGCGTCGCGGTGGGCGTCCAGCAGGGCGCGGTAGGCGAACAGCACCTTGGTACGGGCGGCGAGCGAGGACTGGCCCCAGGTCTGGAAGGCCTCCTTCGCGACCTGTACGGCCGCGTCCACCTCCGCGGCGGAGGCGAGCGCGACCTGCGTGGTGACCTCGCCGGTGGCCGGGTCGGTGACCGGGCCGTAGTTGCCCGACGCGCCCTCGACGGTCTTGCCACCGATCCAGTGGTTGACGGTCTTCATGTGCCTTGCTCCTTCACAGATGGCGACGTCGCTGCGCGGCTTGCCGGTCGTACTCTTCACGGGCCTCGGCCGCCGCCTTGCGGGTCGCGGTCTCGGCCACAGGAACATCCCACCACGCCTGTGCGGGGGGTGGGCCCGACACAGTGTCGGGCGTTCGGGTCTGTGTGTAGACACATGTGGGACGGCTTGCCGAGCGGGCCTCCGCGAGGGCTTCGCGCAGGTCACGCACGGTCCGGGCGCGGATCACGGCCATTCCGAGGGAGGCCGCGTTGGCCGCGAGGTCCACCGGAAGGGGCTCGCCCGTGTACGTGCCGTCGGGCCCACGGAAGCGGTACGCGGTGCCGAAGCCCTCGCCGCCCACGGTCCCCGACAGGCCGCCGATGGAGGCATAGCCGTGGTTGTCCAGGATGACCATCCTGAGCGGCACGCCCTCCTGGACCGCCGTGACGATCTCGGTCGGGTTCATCAGGTAGGTGCCGTCGCCGACCAGCGCCCAAACCGGGCGGCCGGGCGCGGCGAGGGCGACGCCGATCGCGGCGGGGATCTCGTAGCCCATGCAGGAGTAGCCGTACTCCACGTGGTACTGGTCGCCCGAGCGGGCCCGCCACAGCTTGTGCAGGTCGCCGGGGAGCGAGCCGGCCGCGTTGATCAGGATGTCGGTGTCGTCGACGAGGGCGTCGAGCAGGCCGAGGACCTGCGCCTGGGTGGGCGGGAGGTCCTCCTCGGGGGTGGCGAAGGCCCGGTCGACGCGGACCTCCCAGTCCGTCTTGCGCTCCCCGTACCCGGCCTCGTAGGCGGGGTCCACCCGGTGGCCGGCGAGCGCTGCCCGGAGCTCGTCGAGGCCCTCGCGGGCGTCGGCGACCAGCGGCAGGGCGGCCAGTTTGTGGGCGTCGTACGGGTCGAGGTTGAGGCCGATGAACCGGACGGCCGGGTTCCTGAATAGGGTCGCGGAGGCGGTGGTGAAGTCGGTCAGCCGGGTCCCGGCGGCGATGACGAGGTCGGCCTCCCGGGCCAGGCCGTCGGCGGTCGCCGTCCCCGTGTGCCCGATCCCGCCGACCTCGGCGGGGTGGTCGTACGGGAGCGCGCCCTTGCCCGCCTGGGTCGTGGCCACCGGAATCCCGGTGGCTTCGGCGAACCGCGCCAGCGCCGCCCCGGCCCCGCTGTGCCGGATCCCGCCCCCGGCGACGATCAGGGGGCGGTCGGCCGACCGTACGGCCAGGGCCGCCGCGGCCAGCTCGGCGCGGTCGGGCCGGGGCCGGCGCACGCCCCACACGCGCTCGGCGAAGAACTCCTCGGGCCAGTCGTACGCCTCCGCCTGGACGTCCTGCGGCAGCGCGAGGGTGACGGCCCCGGTCTGGACGGGGTCGGTGAGGACGCGCATGGCCTGGAGGGCGGCCGGGATCAGGGCCTCGGGGCGGGTGATCCGGTCGAAGTGGCGGGAGACGGGCCGCAGGGCGTCGTTGACGGAGACGTCGCCCGCGTAGGGGACCTCCAGCTGCTGGAGGACGGGGTCGGCGGGCCGGGTGGCGAAGGTGTCCCCGGGCAGCAGGAGCACCGGGATCCGGTTGATCGTGGCGAGGGCGGCGCCGGTGACGAGGTTGGTGGCGCCGGGCCCGATGGAGGTGGTCACGGCGTGGGCGGAGAGCCGCCCGCTCTGGCGGGCGTATCCGACGGCGGCGTGCACCATGGCCTGCTCGTTGCGGCCCTGGAGGAAGGGCATGGACCGGGGGCCGGTCTCCAGCAGGGCCTGGCCGATGCCCGCCACGTTCCCGTGCCCGAAGATCCCCCAGGTGGCCGCGATGAGCCGGTGGCGCCGGCCGTCGCGCTCGCTGTACTGGCGGGCGAGGAAGGCGACGAGGGCCTGGGCGACGGTGAGTTTCATCGGGGTGCCTCCGTCTGCGGGGCCGTCTCGGGGGCCTTGGGGTAGGGCAGCCGGGGGTCGATGTCCTGCCCCGGCCAGGTGGCGCGGATCCAGCCGTGGTCGGGGTGGTCCCGGATCAGCCACTCGCGGGACGCGCCCGGGCCCGCCATCACGTTGAGGTAGTACATGTCGTGGCCGGGGGCGGCGATGGAGGGCCCGTGCCAGCCGTCCGGGATGAGCACGGCGTCGCCGGTGCGCACCTCCGCGAGGACGTCGGTCTTCCCGGCCGGGGAGGGCGATACGCGCTGGTAGCCGAGGCCGGGGGTGTCCCCGTGCGGGGCGATCTCGAAGTAGTAGATCTCTTCGAGACGGGACTCCTCGCCGGGGTGGTGCTCGTCGTGCTTGTGGGGCGGGTAGGAGGACCAGTTCCCGCCGGGGGTGAGCACCTCGACGGCGATGAGCCGGTCGCACGCGAAGCCGGCCGGGCCGGCGGCGGCGAAGTTGTTGACCTGGCGGGAGCACTGGCCGGCGCCGCGCAGCTCGACGGGGACGGCCTCGGCCGGTCCGTACCGGGCCGGCAGCGCGTTGTCGCACCGTGCCCCCGCGAGGGCGAAGCGCCCGCCGTCGGCGGAGGTGACCTCCGCATGCCCGTCCCGGGGCAGGTAGGCGAAGTCGCTCGGCCCGTCGAACACCCCGGCCCGCCCGCGCAGTTCGAAGACCTGCGGGCCGCTGCCGCGGGCTCCGCCCCCAGACCCCCGCGCCTCGGACGCCGGCGGGGCTGGATCGGGCCCGGGGTCCGGGGCGGAGCCCCCGCAGTGGACCGTGGCCGCGCCCGACAACGGCAGCACGATCCACTCCGCCTCGCCGCACGCGTGCGCGTACACCTCGCCCGGTTCCAGCGCGAGGACGGTCAGCCTCGTCCATTCCATCCCCCACTCAGACACCACCGGCACGGCCCAGCACCTCCTCGACCTCGTCGCGGACCGGCATGGCCGACGCGCACGCCAGCCGGGAGGCCACGATCGCCCCGGCCGCGTTCGCGTACCGCATGACCGCCGCCAGGTCCCACCCGGCGAGCAGCCCGTGGCACAGGGCGCCCCCGAACGCGTCCCCGGCGCCCAGCCCGTTCACCACCCGGACGGGAACCGGCGGGACCTCCGCCACCGTCCCGTCGCGGTGGACGGCCAGCACGCCCTCCGGGCCCCGTTTGACCACCGCCAGTTCCACCCCGGCGGCGAGCAGCGCCCGCGCCGCCGCGTACGGCTCCGACTCGCCGGTGGCGATCTCGCACTCCTCGGCGTTGCCGACGGCCACCGTGGCCAGCGCCAGCGCCCGCTCGTAGTGCGCGCCGGGCTTCTCGCGCCACAGCGTCGGCCGCCAGTCCAGGTCGAAGACGGTGGTCCCGGACTTCGCCCGGGCCTCCAGGGCGGCGAGCGTGGCCGTGCGGCTCGGCTCCTCGCTCAGGCCGGTGCCCGTCATCCAGAACACCCGGGCCCCGCGGATCGCCTCCAGGTCCAGCTCCTCCGCCGCGATCTCCAGATCCGGGGCCTTGGGCAGCCGGTAGAAGTACAGCGGGAAGCGGTCGGGCGGGAAGATCTCGCAGAAGGTGATCGGGGTGGGGTGGTCGGCCACCTCGGCCACCCATCGCCCGTCCACCCCGAACTCACGCAGCTCGGCGCGCAGATAGGCGCCGAAGGGATCCGCGCCGGTGCGGCTGATCAGCGCCACGCGGCGGCCCAGCCGGGCGGCCGCGACGGCCACGTTGGCCGGGGAGCCGCCCAGGAACTTGCCGAAGGTGTCCGCCTCCGCCAGTGGTACGCCGGTCGTCAACGGGTAGAGATCCACCCCGATGCGCCCCATCGTGATCAGGTCGAACGCGAACCCGTCACCGCTCACAGTCAGTCCTCCCGCTGGTCCCACCGTCTTCAACGTCCCTTCGAGCCTCGCACCCTAAGGTGGCCGCCATGACGTCCTCCCCGCCCGCGTTGACCCGTATCCGCGTCGGTTCGGCTCCGGACTCCTGGGGTGTCTGGTTTCCCGACGACCCCGCCCAGACCCCCTGGGAGCGGTTCCTCGACGAGGTCGCCGACGCCGGGTACGCATGGATCGAGCTCGGCCCGTACGGCTACCTGCCCACCGATCCCGCGCGGCTCGCCGAGGAGACGGCCAAGCGCGGGCTGCGGGTCTCGGCCGGTACCGTCTTCACCGGACTCCATCACGGGCCCGCCGTGTGGGAGGACACCTGGGAGCACGTGTCGCGGATCGCGGCGCTCACCCAGGCCATGGGCGCCGCGCATCTCGTGGTCATCCCCTCCTTCTGGCGGGACGACAAGACCGGCGAGGTGCTGGAGGACCGCACCCTCACCCCCGCACAGTGGCGTGAACTGGCCTCCCAGACCGAGCGGCTGGGCCGTGAGGTGCGGGACCGCTACGGCCTGCGGATCGTGGTCCACCCCCATGCCGACACGCACATCGACACCCCCGGGAACGTGGCGCGGTTCCTGGACGCCACCGACCCCGGCCTCGTCTCGCTCTGCCTGGACACCGGTCACTACGCCTACTGCGGGGGCGACAGCGTCCAGGCGATCGAGACCTTCGCCGAGCGGATCGGCTACCTGCACCTGAAGCAGGTGGACCCGCGGATCCTCGCCGAAGTGGTCGCGGAACAGCTGCCGTTCGGTCCGGCCGTGGGCCGCGGGGTGATGTGCGAACCGCCGGCGGGGGTGCCGGCGCTGGAGCCGGTGCTGGCGGCCGCCCAGCGGCTCGGCGTGGACCTGTTCGCCATCGTGGAACAGGACATGTACCCCTGCGAGCCCGACCGTCCGCTGCCGATCGCCCGGCGCACCCGCGCCTACCTGCGCTCCTGCGGCGCCCGCTGAACTCCCGGGAGGAACACGACATGAGCAGCACCCTCGGCATCGCCGTCATCGGCACGGGGAAGATGGGCGCCGACCACGTCCGCCGGATCGGGCGGACGGTCGGCGGGGCCCGGGTGGTGGCGGTGGCCGATCCGGACGGGGACCGGGTCAAGGAGGTCGCGGGCGCCCTGGCGGGCGCCGTCGCGCACACCGATCCGGCGGCCGCGATAGCCGCGCCCGGGGTGGAGGCCGTGCTGATCGCCTCCCCGGGGCCCGCCCACGAGGAGGCGATCGGGCACGCCCTGGAGCGGGGGCTGCCGGTGCTGTGCGAGAAGCCGCTGACGCCCGATCCGGCGGGTGCGCTGCGCATCATGGAGGCCGAGCAGCGGCTGGGGCGGCGCCTGGTCCAGGTGGGCTTCATGCGCCGGTACGACACCGAGTACGAACGCCTGAAGGAGCTGCTGGACGCGGGCGGGATCGGCCGCCCGCTCTTCCTGCACTGCCGGCACCGCAATGCCTCCTCGCCGTCCTTCTTCACCAGCGACATGCTGATCAGCGATTCCGTGGTGCACGAGGTGGACGCGGCCCGCTGGCTGCTGGGGCAGGAGATCACGGCGGTGTCCGTGCTCTCGCCGACGCCTTCCTCGGCGGCTCCGGAGGGGCTGCGCGATCCCCGGCTGGTGCTGCTGGAGACCTCGGGCGGGGCCGTGGTGGACGTGGAGATCTTCGTCAACTGCGGCTTCGGCTACCAGGTGCAGTGCGAGGCGGTCGGGGAGTCCGGCAGCGCCCGGATCGGTGACGGTCACGCGATGGTGGTGCAGTCGGCGGGCCGGTGGGGCGGGGAGATCGACCAGGACTTCACGGTGCGCTTCGCCGACGCCTACGACCGCCAGCTGCGGCGCTGGGTGGCCGCGGCGGCGCGGGGCGGGGTGGCCGGGCCGGACGCGTGGGACGGCTACGCGGCCGCCGCCGTCTCCGAGGCGGGCCTGACGGCCGCGCGCACCGGCGTGCGCACCCCGGTGACCCTGGTGGACCGGCCCCCTCTCTACCGCTGAGCCCAGCCCTGGCCGGGCCCGACGACGGCTGCCGCCGGGCCACTTGGGCACCTCTGTGCCGCATCTGTCACAGGGGTCGCCCTTGTGTCACACATATCCGCATTACGCGGGTTTTCCGTCACAGGCGGTCGACAGCCCCTCCCCTGCCCTCACCTCGCGTCGTTCCCCGGGCACAACCCGAGTGATCGTCAGTGTCCACGCGCCGGCTCCCCCGACGGCCTCCCGGCCGGCCCCGCGGCGTGGACAAGGAGGTGCGTCATGAGCGACCGACAGCTGTGGTCCTACAAGGAGATCGCCGCCCACATCCGGGTCCAGCCCGACACGGTGCGCTCCTACCGGAAGCACGGCCTGCTTCCCGCTCCCGACCACGTGGAGGGCGGCAAGCCCTACTGGTACGCCGATACGATCCGCGGCTGGGTGGCCCGACGCCCCGGCAACCGGGGGCGCCGCGAGGACTGACCCGCCAGCGGTTGCCGGACGGGGCCGCCAGGGCCCCGTCCCCCCACTCCCGCCACCCCCGCGCCCGCCAGCGCCGCCGCCTCCCGGGGCTCCACCTGCCCTGCCTCCACGCCGAGCGTGGTGATCGCGACCACCAGCGGCAGCGCGGTGGTCCCGAACAGCGACCAGCGCCGACCCGTCCCGCCGCCCCAGGTCCCGGGGAGCCGGCAGCCACATCGGCAGCCCCCGCACCAGCAGGAAGAGCAGCAGGCCTGACGCGGGGGCGCGGATACTCGCGTCGATACCCCCTAGGGGTATAGTCTCGAAGTGTCGGGAGGACGGTGGAGTGACGCGCCGCCCCCCGGCGACCGCACACGCCCTTGAAGAGGAGAACGACATGACCGCCGAGACGGACACCCAGACCACCACCGTCTACCGGGTGACCGGCATGACCTGCGGGCACTGCGAGGGCGCGGTGACCACCGAGCTCTCCGCGCTGGCGGGCGTCAGCTCGGTCAAGGCCGTCGCCGCGACCGGCGAGGTCACCGTGACCTCCGCCGCCCCGCTGGCCGACGAGGACGTACGCGCCGCCGTGGACGAGGCGGGCTACGAGTTCACCGGCCGGGTCTGAGCCGGCCCTTCCCCTTCGGCAGCACCCCGCCGGGGTGTGCCGGCCAGCTCATACTGGTTCCGTACACCCCGGCCATCCCCCTGGAGCCGGAACATGACCAGCACAGTGCACGACGGGCCCATAACGGCGGTCGAACTCTCGATCGGCGGAATGACCTGCGCCTCCTGCGCCGCCCGCATCGAGAAGAAGCTCAACCGGATGGACGGGGTCACCGCCACGGTGAACTACGCCACCGAGAAGGCGAAGATCTCGTACGCGGCCGACGTCCAGGTCGCCGATCTCATCGCGACCGTCGTGAAGACCGGCTACACCGCCGCGCAGCCCCCGCCGCCCGAGCCCGAACCGGAGGAGGACCCCGGCACTCCGCAGGCCGTCGAAGCCGCCCCGGCGGTACGGGACCCCGCCCTGGCCGCGCTGCGCGAGCGGCTGCTCGTCTCCGCCGGCCTCGCCCTGCCCGTCGTCCTGCTCGCCATGGTCCCGGCCCTCCAGTTCGACAACTGGCAGTGGCTCTCGCTGACCCTCGCCGCGCCCGTCGTCGTCTGGGGCGCCCTCCCCTTCCACAAGGCCGCCTGGACCAACGCCCGGCACGGCGCCGCCACCATGGACACCCTGGTCTCGGTCGGCACCCTCGCCGCCTTCGCCTGGTCCCTGTGGGCGCTGTTCTTCGGCCACGCGGGCATGCCCGGCATGCGGCACGGTTTCGACCTGACCGTCTCGCGGACCGACGGCTCCTCCGCCATCTACCTGGAGGTCGCGGCCGGCGTCGTCAGCTTCATCCTGCTCGGCCGCTATCTGGAGGCCCGCTCGAAGCGGAAGGCGGGCGCGGCCCTCAGGGCCCTGCTGGAGCTGGGCGCCAAGGACGTCGCCGTACTGCGCGGCGGCCGGGAGCTCCGCGTACCGGTGAGCACGCTCGCCGTCGGCGACCGGTTCGTCGTCCGCCCCGGCGAGAAGATCGCCACCGACGGCACGGTCGTCGAGGGCAGCTCCGCCGTGGACGCCTCCATGCTCACCGGCGAGTCCGTCCCCGTCGAGGTCTCCACCGGCGACTCCGTCACCGGCGCCACCGTCAACGCCTCCGGCCGGCTGGTCGTGGAGGCCACCCGGATCGGGGCCGACACACAGCTCGCCCGGATGGCCCGGCTGGTCGAGGACGCGCAGAACGGCAAGGCCGAGGTCCAGCGCCTCGCCGACCGGATCTCCGCGGTCTTCGTGCCCGTGGTCCTGCTGCTCGCGCTCGGCACCTGGGTCACCTGGCTGCTGATCACCGACGACCCCACCGCCGCCTTCACCGCCGCCGTGGCCGTCCTGATCATCGCCTGCCCGTGCGCCCTGGGCCTGGCCACCCCGACCGCGCTGATGGTCGGCACCGGCCGCGGCGCGCAGCTCGGCATCCTGATCAAGGGGCCCGAGGTGCTGGAGTCCACCCGCCGCGTGGACACCGTCGTCCTGGACAAGACCGGGACCGTCACCACCGGACGGATGACCCTGGCCGGCGCGCACACCGCCGAAGGGGTCGACGAGAAGGAGCTCCTGCGCCTCGCGGGCTCCCTGGAGCACGCCTCGGAGCACCCGATCGCCCGCGCCGTCGCCACGGGGGCCGCCGCGCGGGTGGGCGAACTGCCGGTGCCCGAGGGGTTCGAGAACCTCGCCGGGCTCGGCGTCCAGGGCGTGGTCGAGGGGCACGCCGTCCTGGTGGGCCGCGAACAGCTGCTGTCCGACTGGTCGATCGCGCTGCCGGCCCCGCTCGCGCAGGCCAAGTCGGCGGCCGAGGCCGCGGGCGGCACGGCCGTCCTCGTGGCCTGGGACGGCGCCGCTCGCGGGGTGCTGACGGTGGCCGACGCGGTCAAGGACACCAGCGCCGAGGCGGTCGCCCGGCTGCGGGCGCTCGGCCTCACGCCGGTCCTGCTGACCGGCGACAACAAGGCCGTCGCCGAGACGGTGGCGCGGGAGGTCGGCATCGACGAGGTGATCGCGGAGGTGCTCCCCCAGGACAAGGTGGACGTCGTACGCCGCCTCCAGGCGCGGGGCCGTACGGTCGCGATGGTCGGCGACGGGGTCAACGACGCGGCCGCCCTCGCCCAGGCCGACCTGGGGCTGGCCATGGGCACCGGCACGGACGCCGCCATCGAGGCGGGCGACCTGACGCTCGTACGGGGGGACCTGCGGGTGGCGGCGGACGCGATCCGGCTGTCCCGCCGGACGCTGGCCACCATCAAGGGCAACCTGTTCTGGGCCTTCGGCTACAACGTGGCGGCGCTGCCGCTGGCGGCCGCCGGCCTGCTCAACCCGATGATCGCGGGAGCCGCGATGGCCTTCTCTTCGGTCTTCGTGGTGACCAACAGCCTCCGGTTGCGGTCCTTCCGCTAGTGGATCACCTTCGCATCGCCCACACACCTCCTTCACGGGAGACGCAGATCACAGTGACCCCGACGTAACCATCCGGGCTCGGCCCGGGTCTAATGGGGCGGTGCCGGGAACGTCTTGGGGGATGTTCCACGGAGGTCTTGGGGGACGTCCGCACGGCACCGGCCGGCCGGGACGCGTTCCCGCGGGAGGCTTTGAGCGGCCCTCCCGACCCGAACGGGTCCCGGCAATCACCGACGCCCCGGCTCGGGTCCCGTGGGGGGAATCCGTACCGGGGAAAGGAAAGCGCCCCGACCGCCGACCCGTGGGGGGATCGGCGGCGGGGCGCTTTTCGCAAGCCTGGGCCCGCGGGCCCGAGCCGGTGTCCCGGCTCGGACACCCGGGCGCGAGAGCCTCGGGTCAGCGGGCCTCGACGGGAACGAAGTCGCGCAGGACCTCGCCCGTGTAGATCTGGCGCGGGCGGCCGATGCGGGAACCCGGCTCCTTGATCATCTCGTGCCACTGGGCGATCCAGCCGGGAAGCCGGCCGAGCGCGAAGAGCACGGTGAACATCTCGGTCGGGAAGCCCATCGCGCGGTAGATCAGGCCCGTGTAGAAGTCCACGTTGGGGTAGAGGTTGCGCGAGACGAAGTACTCGTCGGCCAGCGCGTGCTCTTCCAGCTTGAGCGCGATGTCGAGCAGCTCGTCGCTCTTGCCGAGCGCCGAGAGGACATCGTGCGCCGCCGCCTTGATGATCTTCGCCCGGGGGTCGAAGCTCTTGTAGACGCGGTGGCCGAAGCCCATGAGGCGGACGCCGTCTTCCTTGTTCTTCACCTTGCGGATGAAGGCGTCGACGTCGCCGCCGTCGTTCTTGATGCCCTCGAGCATCTCGAGGACCGACTGGTTGGCGCCGCCGTGCAGCGGACCCCACAGGGCCGAGATGCCGGCGGAGATCGAGGCGAACATGTTCGCCTGCGAGGAGCCGACCAGGCGCACGGTGGAGGTCGAGCAGTTCTGCTCGTGGTCCGCGTGCAGGATCAGCAGCTTGTCGAGCGCCGAGACGACGACCGGGTCCAGGTCGTACTCCTGGGCCGGCACGGAGAAGGTCATGCGCAGGAAGTTCTCGACGTAGCCGAGGTCGTTGCGCGGGTAGACCACCGGGTGGCCGACCGACTTCTTGTACGCGTAGGCCGCGATCGTCGGGAGCTTGGCCAGCAGGCGGATCGTCGAGAGGTTGCGCTGCGTCTCGTCGAACGGGTTGTGGCTGTCCTGGTAGAACGTCGACAGCGCGCTGACCACGGAGGACAGCATCGCCATCGGGTGCGCGTCACGCGGGAAGCCGTCGTAGAAGCGCTTCACGTCCTCGTGCAGCAGCGTGTGCTGGGTGATCTCGTTGCGGAACGACGCGAGCTGGTCGACGGTCGGCAGCTCACCGTTGATCAGCAGGTAGGCGACCTCGATGAAGGTCGAGCGCTCCGCCAGCTGCTCGATCGGGTAACCGCGGTAGCGCAGGATGCCCTGCTCACCGTCGAGGTAGGTAATCGCGGACTTGTAGGCCGCGGTGTTGCCGTAGCCGCTGTCCAGAGTGACGAGCCCGGTCTGGGCCCTCAGCTTCGAGATGTCGAAGCCCTGGTCACCGACGGTGCTCTCGACCACCGGGTAGGTGTATTCACCGTCCGCGTACCGGAGTACTACAGAGTTGTCGCTCACGTCATCCCTCACCGACGTAGTGCCTCTTCTTCGAGGTGCCCTGACTGCCTCTACCTTCCCCCATTTGGCGCAGGAGAGTGCACTCGGGGTCGGCCTTTGGTGCTTTCAACGGCACTCAGTGCCGTCAAGCTGCTCATCCTGCCCCCTCCGCCCCGGTGGTGGAACCCCAAATGATCGATCATTTAGGTGATGTTTCCCACCGGTATCCGGCCGGACAGCCTGGGCGCGACCGCCGTGTACCTCCTGCCTGCGGAAACGGTACGCACCGCCTGACCGAGGGCCTTGCGGGACCCGACGAGGACGACCAGTTTCTTCGCCCTGGTCACGGCCGTGTAGAGGAGATTCCGCTGGAGCATCATCCAAGCCCCGGTGGTGACCGGGATCACGACCGCGGGATATTCACTCCCCTGGGAGCGGTGGATGGTGACGGCGTACGCGTGGGCCAGCTCGTCGAGCTCCGAGAACTCGTAGCCGATCTCCTCGTCCTCCTCCGTCCGTACCGTGAGGCGCTGTTCGTCCACGTCGAGGCCGGTGACCACGCCCACCGTGCCGTTGAAGACCCCGTTGGCGCCCTTCTCGTAGTTGTTCCTGATCTGGGTGACCTTGTCGCCCACCCGGAAGACCCGGCCGCCGAACCTCTTCTCGGGCAGGTCCGGCCGGGCCGGCGTCATCGCCTGCTGGAGCAGGCCGTTGAGGTGTCCGGCGCCGGCCGGGCCGCGGTGCATCGGCGCGAGCACCTGGACGTCGCGCCGCGGGTCGAGCCCGAATCTGGCCGGAATCCGGCGGGCCGCCACGTCCACGGCGAGCACGCCCGCCGCCTCGGTGTCCTCCTCGGGGAAGAGGAAGAAGTCCGGCAGCCCGTCGGTGATCGGGGGCACGCCGGTGTTGATCCGGTGGGCGTTGGTGACCACGCCCGACTGCTGGGCCTGCCGGAAGATCCGGGTCAGCCGGACGGCGGGCACCGGGCCGCCCTCCGCCAGCAGGTCGCGCAGCACCTCGCCGGCGCCCACCGAGGGCAGCTGGTCCACGTCCCCGACCAGCAGCAGGTGGGCGCCGGGCGCCACGGCCTTGACCAGTTTGTTGGCCAGCAGCAGGTCCAGCATCGAGGCCTCGTCGACCACGACCAGGTCCGCGTCCAGCGGCCGCTCCCGGTCGTACGCCGCGTCCCCGCCGGGTTTGAGCTCCAGCAGCCGGTGCACCGTGGAGGCCTCGGCCCCGGTGAGCTCGGCCAGCCGCTTCGCCGCCCGGCCGGTGGGGGCGGCGAGCACCACCTTGGCCTTCCTGGCCCGGGCCAGCTCGACGATGGAGCGCACGGTGAAGGACTTGCCGCAGCCGGGGCCGCCGGTCATGACGGCGACCTTGCGCGTCAGCGCGAGCCGGACGGCGTCCCGCTGCTCGGGGGCGAGGGTGGCCCCGGTCCGCCCGGCGAGCCAGCCCAGCGCCTTGTCCCAGTCCACGTCCTGGAACCCGGGCATCCGGTCCTCTTCCGCGCGCAGCAGTCTGCGCACCTGCCCGACCAGCGAGAGCTCGGCGCGGTGGAAGGGCACCAGGTACACGGCGGTCAGCGGGTCCGGCCCGCCCTGCGGATCGGGCACGGACTCCCGTACGACGCCCTCCGGGTCGGCGGCGAGTTCGGCCAGGCAGTCGATGACCAGCCCGGTGTCCACCTGGAGCAGCTTGACCCCGTCGGCGATGAGCCGGTCCTCGGGCAGGAAGCAGTGCCCCTGGTCGGTGGACTGGGACAGGGCGTACTGGAGCCCGGCCTTGACCCGCTCGGGGCTGTCGTGCGGGATGCCGACGGCCTGGGCGATGCGGTCGGCGGTGAGGAAGCCGATGCCCCACACGTCGGCGGCGAGCCGGTAGGGCTGGTTCTTCACGACCGAGATGGAGGCGTCGGCGTACTTCTTGTAGATGCGCACCGCGATGGAGGTGGAGACGCCCACGCCCTGGAGGAAGACCATGACCTCCTTGATGGCCTTCTGCTCCTCCCAGGCGGCCCCGATCATCTTCGTCCGCTTGGGGCCGAGCCCGGGCACCTCGATCAGCCGCTTCGGCTCCTCCTCGATGACGTCGAGGGTGGCGGTGCCGAAGTGCTCCACGATCCGGTCGGCGATCTTCGGGCCGATGCCCTTGATCAGACCGGAGCCGAGGTAGCGGCGGATGCCCTGGATGGTGGCGGGGAGCAGGGTGGTGTAGTTCTCGACGGTGAACTGCCTGCCGTACTGGGGGTGGGAGCCCCAGCGGCCCTCCATGCGCAGGGACTCGCCTGGCTGGGCGCCCAGCAGGGAGCCGACGACGGTGAGGAGGTCGCCGCCGCCGCGGCCGGTGTCGACGCGGGCGACCGTGTAGCCGCTTTCCTCGTTGGCGTAGGTGATGCGCTCGAGCACGCCCTCGACCACCGCCAGTTGCACCGACTGCGCCCGCGCCCCGTTCGTTGCCATGCCCCCGAAGCTACCGTCCCGCGCCGACAGCGCGGCAGGCCTGTGGACGGCGTCCGGGACAACCAGAAAGGGGTCCGGCCTCGCGGCCGGACCCCCGTCACGGTTACCCTCCCTCGCCGGACTTCCCGATCCCCCCAGATCCCCTCCCGGAAGTGCCGACGCTCCATACGACCCGCGATGGCCGCGAAGGGTTGCACCGGGAAGCGGAGCTTTATGTTTCCGTTACCCAACTCCCCGCCGAGGTGCCGTCAAATCCCCGCAGAAGTAGCGTTTCAGGCATGAGCGAATCCTCATTCCAAGACGACGTGCTGGGCGAGCTCGGCGACGACCGGCTCACCGAGATCGCCGGAGTGCTCGGCACCGACACCGCGGGCGCCCGCGACACCGTCGCGCAGACGGTGGGCGCGATGACCGGCACCCTCCAGGAGAAGGCCGCCGCCGGGGACGACGACGAGGTCCGGCAGGCCGTCGCGGAGGTGGCCGAGCCGCCGCTGCAGGGCGTGGCCGCGTTCGGCGGCGGGATGCTGGGCGGCGGGCTGATGGCCGGGGTCCTCGCCAAGGCGAGCAAGCCCGTGGCCAACGCCGTCTCGAAGAAGACCGGGATCCCCGCTCCCGCCATCAGCCGGGTCATCGAGATGCTCATCCCGGTGCTGCTGGCCGTCTTCGCCAAGCGCGCGGCCGCCCGCAAGGGCGCGGGAGCGGGCACGGCGGCCGGAGCCGGCACCCCGGCCGGTACGGCCGCCCCGGCCCCCGGCGCGGCCCCGGCCCAGGGCGGCGGCTTCGACCTGGGCGACCTGCTGGGCCAGATCCTCGGCGGCAGGAAGTAGCCCGTTCGGCGGCCCACGACCAGCCCGGGCACCTAGAGTTGGCGCATGGCTGAAAGCGTGCGGCTACGGGACCCGGAACCGGGAGACCTGGGCTGGATCGTGCAGCGCCACGGCGCGCTGTACGCCGCCGAGTACGGCTGGAACGCCGACTTCGAGGGCATGGTCGCCCGGATCGTCGCGGATTTCGCCGAGGACCACGACCCCTATCTGGAACGGGCCTGGATCGCCGAGCTCGGCGGCCGTCCCATCGGCTCGGTGATGTGCGTACGGGAGGACGTCGCGGCCGGCACCGCCCGGCTGCGGCTGCTCCTGGTCGACCCGGAGGGCCGCGGCCGGGGCATCGGGGCCCGGCTGGTCGGCGCGGCCGTCGACTTCGCCCGCTCGGTCGGCTACCGCGAGCTGGTGCTCTCGACCACCGACGTGCCGGCCGACGCCCGCGGGCTGTACCGGCGGGCCGGGTTCACCCTGATCGCGGAGCGGCCGCACCGCTCGTTCGGAGTGAGCCTGACGGGACAGGACTGGCGGCTGCCGCTCCAGGAGAACCGACCGCGCTGAGCGGGCCCCGCGAGGGCGCCCGCGAGGTGAGGGCCACGCCGCCGACGAGCAGGACGGCCGCCAGCCAGCGCAGCCCCGAGACGGACTCGCCGAGCACCAGGGCCGCCGAGGACATCCCGAACACCGGGACCAGCAGGGAGAACGGCGCCACCGAGGAGGCCGGGTAGCGGCGCAGCAGGTAGCCCCAGGCGCCGAAGCCGAAGACGGTGGACACCCAGGCCACGTAGCCGATGACGGCCGCCCCGGACCAGTCCAGGGCCCGCAGCGCCGCCAGGTCCCGCTCGGGGCCCTCGAGCAGCAGCGAGAGCCCGAACAGCGGCAGCACCGGCACCGTGCACACCCACACCATGAAGTTGAGCGCGTCGGGCGGGGACGCCTTGCGGGTCAGCACGTTGGAGACGCCCCAGCAGGCGGCGGCCGCGACGACCAGGACGAAGCCGAGCACCGGCCCCGACGTCCCGCCGTCCACGGCGGCCACCGCGATCCCCGCGAGCGCCACGCCCATCCCCAGCAGCCGTACCCGGCCGGGCCGTTCGCGCAGCAGCGCCGCCGCGAGGACGGCGGTGAAGACGGCCTGGATCTGGAGCACGAGGGAGGACAGCCCGGCCGGCATCCCGGCGGCCATGCCGGTGAAGAGCAGGCCGAACTTGGCGATGCCCAGGGCCAGGCCGACCCCGAGGATCCACTTCCAGGCGGCCTTGGGCGGCCCGACGAAGAACACGGCGGGCAGGGCGGCGACGAGGAAGCGCAGGGCGGACAGCAGCAGCGGCGGGAAGTGGTCGAGTCCGATCTCGATGACGACGAAGTTGAAGCCCCAGACGGCGGCGACGAGCACGGCGAGAGCGGTGTGTACGGGACGCATGCTCCGAGCATCGGCCGCCCGATCGTGTAGCACCAGCGCGGATCTCTTCCGCGATGGATGAAGTGTTGCTTACGGATGACGCCCGGTGCCACGATGGGGACATGCTCGATCTCGCCCGGCTGCGCGCCCTGCACGCCGTCTCCGTCCACGGCTCGGTCGCGGGGGCTGCCGCGGCTCTCGGCTACACCCCCTCCGCGGTCTCGCAGCAGATCTCCAAGCTGGAGCGGGAGACCCGCACCACCCTGCTCGAACGGCGCGGGCGCGGGGTCGCGCTCACCGAGGAGGCCCGGCACCTGGCCGACACGGCCCAGGAGCTGCTGGCCATCGTGGAGCGCGCCGAGACCACGCTGGAGGAGCGGCGCGGACAGCCCAGCGGCCTGCTGACGGTGGCCGCGTTCGCCTCGGCGGCGCGCGGGCTGCTGCCGGGGGTGCTGGCCGACCTGGCCCGCCGCCACCCGGCGCTCGACGTACGCCTCACGGAGGTGGACCCGCACCTGTCGGTGGACCTGGTGGCCCGGGGCGTCACCGATCTGGCGGTGGCCCACGACTGGGACATCGCCCCGCTGCCGGCCCCCGAGGGGGTCGAACAGGCCGTCATCGGGGACGACCCGTGCGATCTGGTGGTCCCGGCCGGGCACCCCTTCACCACGCGCGACGCCATCCGGCGCACGGACCTCGGCGGCCAGCGCTGGGTGTGCCAGCCGCCCGGGCGGGTCTGCCACGACTGGCTGACGCGGACCCTGCGCACGGCAGGCCTCGAGCCGGACATCGCGCACGTGGCGGAGGAGAACCACACCATCGTCGCCCTGGTCGCGGCCGGGCTCGGGGTGGCCGTGGTACCCCGGCTGGGCACCGGCGCGCTGCCCGCGGGCGCGGTGGCCGTCCCGCTGGAGCCCGGCCCCGTCCGCCGGCTGTACGCGCTCTGGCGGACGGGCGCCGCCCGCCGCCCGGCGATCACCGAGGCCGTCCGGACGCTCCAGGAGCACTGGACCGGGTAACGGCGCTCGGGTGTGCCCGGCCGCGTACGACGTTCAGGAACGCCCGACCGCGTGAACAGGTCATCCGGGGGAACTCCCGAGTGTCCGTCACCCGTCGGGCCCACCGCCGCAGTAGGGTCCGGCGCGTGCCGAACCACGCCTCACGCCGGACCCTGCTCGCCGCGGCCGCCCTGGCCGCCGTCGCGGGCGCCGGAGCCGCCTCCGCCGCGGGCGCCTACCGCACCGCGGACGACGGGCGGGCCCCCGGCCGCGCGGCCCCCGCCCGGTCGGCTCGCCGGCTGGTCGAGGGGATGAGCCTCGCCGAGAAGGTCGGGCAGCTCTTCGTCTCCCGCGCGTACGGGCACTCGGCGACCGAGCCGGACCCGGCGGACGCCGCGAAGAACCTGGAGCTGTTCGGTGTGCGCACCGCCGCCGAGCTGGTCTCCCGCTACCACCTCGGCGGGGTCGTCTACTTCGCCTGGGCCCACAACACCCGCACCCCGCACCAGATCGCGGAGCTCTCGGCCGGCCTCCAGGAGGCCGCCCTGGCCGGCCGTCCCGGCATCCCGCTGCTGCTCTCCACCGACCAGGAGCACGGCGCCGTCGCCCGCGTCGGCAGGCCCGCGACCCTGTTCCCGGGGGCGATGGCGCTCGGCGCGGGGCACCGCGCGACCGGCTCCACCGCCGACGCCCGGCGCGCCGCGCGCATCGCGGGGGACGAGCTGGCGGCCATGGGCATCCGGCAGGACTACGCGCCGGTGGCGGACGTCAACGTGAACCCGGCCAACCCGGTGATCGGCGTACGGTCCTTCGGCGCCGACCCCGGTGCGGTGGCGGAGCTGGTCGCCGCCCAGGTCCGCGGCTGCCAGGCGGCCGGGGTCGCGGCCACCGCGAAGCACTTCCCGGGGCACGGGGACACCGAGACGGACAGCCACGTCGGGCTGCCGGTGATGCGGCACAGCCGGGCCCGGTGGGAGGAACTGGACGAGCCGCCGTTCAGGGCCGCGGTGGAGGCGGGCGTGGACGCGGTCATGACGGCGCACATCGTCTTCCCCGCGCTCGACCCCTCCGGGGATCCGGCGACCCTGTCGCGGCCGATCGTGACCGGCATCCTGCGCGAACGCCTCGGCTTCCGGGGGGTGGTGGTCACCGACGCCCTCGACATGGCCGGCGTCCGCCAGAAGTACGGGGACGACCGGGTGCCGGTGCTGGCCCTGCTGGCAGGCTGCGACCAGCTGCTGAACCCGCCGGACCTCGGGCTCGCCCACCGCAGCGTGCTGGCGGCCGTGGAGAGCGGCGAGCTGACGGAGGAGCGGATCGACGCGTCGGTGCTGCGGATCCTGGAACTGAAGGCGCGCCGGGGCCTGTTCGACGGTGCGGCCACCCCGGCCGGGCGGGTGGACGAGACCGTCGGCATCCCGGCGCACCTCGCGGCCGCCGAGGCGATCGCGGAAGGGACGACGACCGTCCTGGCCAATCCCGCGGGCCTGCTGCCGCTGGACGCCTCGGCCGCCCCCCGGCTGCTGGTCACGGGAGCGGACCCGGTCTCCCCGAGCGGCACCACGGGACCCCCGACGGCCGTCCTGGCACGGGAGCTGACCGCCCTGGGGTGCCGGGCCACGGCCCTGCCGCCCGCCCGCGCGGCGGCCGCCGCGCCCGGTCACGCGGCGGTGCTGGTGTGCACGTACAACGTGCCGGAGGGGGAGAGCCCGCAGCGCACCCTGGTGGCGGACCTGGTGGCGACGGGAGTGCCGGTCGTCGTGGTCGCGATCCGCAATCCGTACGACTCTGCCCGGCTGCCGGCCTGCGCGGCGGAGGTGGCGACCTACACCTGGACGGACGTGGAGATGCGGGCGGCGGCCCGGGTGCTCACCGGCGCGGTACGGCCGACGGGCCGCCTGCCGGTCCCGGTCCCGGGCCGCTACCCGCTGGGCCACGGGGTGGCGTACTAGACGCCACCCCGCCGCCCCGCCGCCCCGGGCGGATCTGGTGCTACGGCCGCAGCTGCGGCTCGCGCTCCAGGTCCCGCCGGTCGAGCTCGGCGTCCGGCGCGGCCAGCGGCGCCGCCTTCGCCTCGTCGGCGATCGCGGCGGCCGGGGCCACCCCGGCCCACTGGAGGATCTTCGCGGTCGCCAGGGCCTTCTCGCCCTCGAGCAGCTGGGCGACGTTGGCCCCGTGGTTGGCGCCCGGCGCGATCATCACGTGGCTGTCGCGCGCCCCGTAGCCGATGCGGAACGGCTCGGCGCCCCACGGGTCGTTCTGCCCGTACACGAACAGCATCTGGTTCGCGTTGTCGCGCACCCAGCCGTCGATGTCCTTCATGGCTCCCGGCTGGAAGGCCATGGGGATGTCGCGGGGCACGAAGTTGCGCGGCGGCTGGTAGCCGTAGCGGCTCAGGTTGCCCAGGTGGGGCTGCTTGATGTCGGGCGAACCGAGCTGCGTGCCCGCCTGGTAGTAGTACGGCGTGTACGTGTTCAGGCCCTGGTCGGCGTAGGCGGAGAAGCCGGAGATAGCGTCGATCGAGTCCCAGATCTCCTGGTCGCTCGCGGTGGCGGCGGCCGGGACGGAGGCGCAGTCGGCGAGCAGGCTGTACTGCCAGAAGGCCCACACGTAGTCGAGCACGACGGCCTCGTAGGCCTTGTCCAGGTTGCCGACGGTGGTGAAGGTCCAGCCGTTCTCGGCGGCGGCGGCCGCGTACTTGGCCTCCAGCGGCTCGCGGCGCACCAGCGCCTCGCGCTGCACCGCGTTCAGCTTGTCGCGGCACTCCTTGGTGCCGACCTTGGCGAAGAACCGGTCGTAGGCCGAGTCCTCCTTGTTGACGACGTCGTTGGGCGCGACGTAGGCGACGACACCGTCCATGTCACGCGGGTAGAAGCGCTCGTAGTACGTCGCCGTCATACCGCCCTTGCTGCCGCCGGTGGAAAGCCAGTTCTTGGGATAGATCTTCTTCAGCGCGCCGAAGATGCGGTGCTGGTCGCTGGCGGCCTGCCAGATGTCCAGGTTCTCCCAGTTGGCCGGGTCGGGCCGGGAGGGCGTGAAGAACCGATACTCCATGGAGACCTGGTTGCCGTCGATGATGGTCGTCGGCTCACTGCGGCGGGGGTTGGTGTTGACGTTGTACCCGGAGGTGAAGAACACCGTCGGGCGCGAGACGTCCTTGTGCAGCAGGGTCAGGCGCTGCTTGAAGGTGCCCTTCGACGGCTTCCGGTGGTCGACCGGCTGCTCGTAGTTCAGTACGAAGAAGCGGTAGCCGGGGTACGGCTTCTCCTCTATCAGGCTCATCCCGGGAATGCCGAGGATCTGGTCCTTGATGTCCGTGGCGGCCGCGGGCCCCGCGGCGGTGGCCGCTTGTGCCGTGGAGCCGGCCGCGCCCATGGTGCCGATCAGCACCACGAGCGACAGCAGCCATCCGAGCGTCTTGCGCATTCACCCTCCCCTTGAGTTCACTTCGGTCGCGGTGAACCTAGCGGGGCGAACACGCTGCTGACCAGACCCAGTTGGGCCGCTACGTCAGCACAGGATCCAGCCGGATGCGGCCGATTCGGCCCCCACGCTCCCCTTTACATACACGCAGCGGCCGATGGCGCCCCCTGTGACGGGACCGGCATAACGGGTGAATCGTCCGATATCGTGGACCGGGAACAGTCCGCCGAGGCTGGGCCACAACGCGGCGGTGAACACCCCGGGAGCCGCGGCCCGCCCGCCCCACCCCGCCGTCCCCTCGGCTCCTGCGACACCCTGTCCCCGACCGGTCGTACGTACAACGTGCGCACACACGTACGGCGCACCCGGGTCCCGGAAGGTTGCTGCGGGGGCCCGTCGCCCGTAAGGGTGCATCCGCCATCCCCGGGCGGAGAACGGGAGTTCGCGACCCGGCGGGACATTACGCTGGGTCACCCGCTTCCGCCCTCCGTAGCCGTGAAAGGCCCCCACGTGACGAACGACCTGCTCGACCGCAAGCTGGAGCGCTCCTTCAACCGCCTCGACGCGGACGGGAACGGCGTGATCGACGCGACGGACATCATCGCGCTCGGCTCCCGGCTGCTGGCGGCCCTGTCCGAGCCCGACGACTCGCCCAAGGCGGAAGCGGTGATGCAGGGGATCGCCAACTTCTGGCAGGACCTCTTCACGGAGCTGGACGTCGACCGGGACAACAAGGTCACGCCCGAGGAGTACAAGGTGGGCATGACGCGGCTGTACGAGAAGGGCGGTCCCGCCTACGACCGCTCGCTGCGGCCGATGATGCAGGCGATCCTCACGGTCGTCGACACCGACAACGACGGGCGCATCAGCCCGGAGGAGTTCCACCGGGCCCAGGAGGCCTTCGACACGGAGCTGAGCCCCGAGGACGCCGAGGCCCTGTTCCGGCGGATCGACGCCAACGGGGACGGCACCCTCACCGTGGACGAACTCCTCGACGCCGTGCGGAACTACTACACCGGCACCGAGGAGGACGCCCCGCGCAACCTGTTCTTCGGGGAGCTCTGACCCGCCCGGCCGTCAGGCCGCGGCGCGCTCGTCCTCCCCGACGAAGGTGCGCCACAGCCGCGCGTACCGGCCGCCCTGGGCCAGGAGTTCGGCGTGGGTGCCGTCCTCGACGACCCGGCCGCGGTCCATGACCACGACCCGGTCGGCGCGGGCCGCCGTGGTCAGCCGGTGCGCCACCACCAGGGTGGTGCGCTTGCCGGCGAGCCGGTCGGTGGCCTGGTTGACCTGGGCCTCGGTGGCCAGGTCGAGGGCCGCGGTGGCCTCGTCGAGCAGCAGCACGTCCGGGTCGACGAGCTCGGCGCGGGCCAGTGCGATCAGCTGGCGCTGCCCGGCGGAGAGGTTGCGGCCGCGCTCGGCCACGGTGTGCAGGTAGCCGCCGTCGAGCGTGGCGATCATGTCGTGGGCCCCGACCGCGCGGGCCGCCGCCTCCACCTCGGCGTCCTGCGCGTCGGGCCGCCCGTAGGCGATGGCGTCGCGGACGGTACCGGGGAAGAGGTAGGGCTCCTGGGGGACCACGCCGAGGCGGTGGCGGTAGGCCGTCAGGTCGAGCTCCCGCAGGTCGGCCCCGTCGGCGGTGATCCGGCCGGAGGTCGGATCGTAGAACCGGGCCACCATCTTGACCAGCGTGGACTTGCCGGCTCCGGTCTCGCCGACGAAAGCGACGGTCTGCCCGGCGGGTATGCGCAGGTCGATGCCGGCCAGCGCGTCGCCCTTCTCCCCGCGCTCCTCGGCGGTGCCGTAGGCGAAGCGGACCCCCTCGAAGGCGATCTCGCCGCGCAGTTCGGGCACCGGCAGCGGCTTTTCGGGGCGCGGGGTGGTGGTCGGCTCGCGCAGCAGCCCCTGGATGCGCCCGAGGGAGACCGTGGCCTGCTGGTATCCGTCAAAGACCTGGGACAGCTGCTGGACCGGGGCGAAGAACAGGTCGATGTAGAGCAGGTAGGCGACCAGCGCACCGGTGGTGAGCGTGCCCGCCTCGACCCGGCCGGCGCCGACGATCAGCACGGCGGCCGCGGCGCCCGAGGACAGCAGCTGCACGAAGGGGAAGTAGACCGAGATCAGCCACTGGCCGCGGACCCGGGCCTGGCGGTACGAGTCGCTGCGCTCCGCGAAGCGGCGGGCGCCGGAGCCCTCGCGGCGGAAGGCCTGGACGATGCGGAGCCCGGCGACGGACTCCTGGAGGTCGGCGTTGACCAGGCTGACCCGGTCGCGGGCGAGTTCGTACGCGGCGACGGACTTGCGGCGGAACACGATCGTGCCGAGCACCAGGACCGGCAGCGTGGCGAAGACGATCAGGGCGAGCTCGACGTCGAGGACGAGCAGGGCGGCCAGGATGCCGAAGAAGGTGAAGACGGAGACGACGGCGGTGACGAGCCCGGTCTGCAGGAAGCTGGACAGGGCGTCCACGTCGGTGGTCATCCGGGTCATGATCTTGCCGGTCAGCTCGCGCTCGTAGAAGTCGAGTCCGAGGCGCTGGAGCTGGGCGAAGATCTTGACGCGGAGCGCGTACAGCACGCGCTCGCCGGTGCGGCCCGTCATCCGGGTCTCGGCGAACTGCGCGGCCCACTGCCCGACGACGACCGCGAGCGCGAGGGCCGCGGCGGCCCAGACCGCACCGAGGGCGGCCTTCTCCACGCCCTGGTCGATACCGTGCCGGATCATGATCGGCAGGAGCAGCCCGGAGCCCGCGTCGACGGCGACGAGGCCGAGGCTGACCGCGAGGGGCGCCCAGAAGCCGCCGAGCAGGCGGCGCAGGCCGTAGCTCTCCTCGGCGGCGGCGGCGCGGGTCTCGTCCACGTCGGGCTCGTCGTCGGCGGGCGGCAGGGCGGCGACCTGGGCGAGCAGCTCGGGAGTGGCCGGCATTCCGGGTAGGGAGCCGGCGGCGCTGTCGGCGTCCTCCTGGCGCTTCCAGAGCTCGGGGGTGACCCCGTCCGAGACCCGGCGCTTGGCGCTGACGGGCTCGGAGTCGATCTCCGCCTCGAGCTCGATGTCCCGCTCGATGTTCCGGTCGATCTCGCGCTCGAACTCGGCCATCGGCAGGGCGTCGGGGGTCCGCGGCGAGCCGGCGCCGAGCGCGTCGGGGTCGGTCAGCAGCCTGCGGTAGAGGGCGGAGCGGCTCTCCAGCTCCTCGTGGGTGCCGATGTCGGCGAGCCGGCCCCGGTCGAGTACGGCGATCCGGTCGGCCAGCGCGAGCGTGGAGCGGCGGTGGGCGATCAGCAGGGTGGTCCGGCCGGCCATGACCGAGCGCAGCGCCTCGTGGATCTCGTGCTCGACGCGGGCGTCCACGGCGGAGGTGGCGTCGTCGAGGAGCAGCAGCCGCGGGTCGGTGAGGATGGCCCGGGCGAGCGCGACGCGCTGGCGCTGGCCGCCGGAGAGGGTGAGCCCCTGCTCGCCGACCTTGGTGTCGTAGCCGGCGGGCAGGGCCCGGACGAACCCGTCCGCCTGGGCGGCGCGGGCCGCGGCCTCGATCTGCTCGTCGGTGGCCTCGGGGTGCCCGTAGGCGATGTTCGCGCGGATGGTGTCGGAGAAGAGGAACGAGTCCTCCGGGACCAGTCCGATGGCGCCGCGCAGCGACGCGTAGGTCAGCTCGCGCACGTCGTGCCCGCCGACGCGGACGGATCCGCCGTCGGCGTCGTAGAAGCGCGGCAGGAGCAGTGAGACGGTGGACTTCCCGCTCCCGGAGGCGCCGACGACGGCGACGGTCTCCCCCTCGGAGACGGTGAGCGAGAACCCGTCGAGGACGGGCCGCTCGGGGTCGTACCCGAAGCGGACGTCGTCGAAGGCGATGGTGGCGGGTGCGTCGGCGGGCAGTTCGTGCGCGCCCTCGCGGATGACGGGCCGGGTGTCGATGAGCTCGAAGACCCGCTCCACACCGGCACGCGCCTGCTGGCCCACGGTCAGCACCATGGCGAGCATGCGGACGGGGCCGACGAGCTGGGCGAGGTAGGTGGAGAAGGCCACGAAGGTGCCGAGGGTGACCTCTCCCCGGGTGGCCATCCAGCCACCGAGCGCCAGCATCGCGACCTGGGCGAGGGCGGGTACGGCCTGGAGGGCGGGGGTGTAGCGCGAGTTCAGCCGGATGGTCCGCATCCGGCCGGCGAACAGGCGCCGTCCGGCGGTGCGCAGTTTGGAGGTCTCCTGCTCCTCCTGGCCGAAGCCCTTGACCACGCGGACGCCGGTCACGGCCCCGTCGACGACGCCCGCGACGGCGGCGGCCTGCCCCTGGGCGTACCAGGTGGCGGGGAAGAGCTTCTTGCGGCTGCGCTTGGCGATGAACCAGAGGGCGGGGGCCATCAGCAGCGCGACGAGGGTCAGCAGCGGGGACAGCGCCAGCATGATGCCGAGGGATATCCCGAAGAGCAGGAAGTTCCCGATGGTCATCGGGAGCATGAACAGGAGGCCCTGGATCAGCTGGAGGTCGGTCGTGGCCCGCCCGACGACCTGTCCGGTGGACAGCTCGTCCTGCCGCCGCCCGTCGAGGCGGGCGATGGAGTCGTACATGTCGGTCCGCAGGTCGTGCTGGACGTCGAGGGCGAGCCGCCCTCCGTAGTACCTGCGGACGTAGGTCAGCGCGTACACGAGGACGGCGGCGGCTATGAGCATGCCCGCCCAGGGCCCCATGGGCTTGGACCGGTCCCCGATGACGTCGTCGATGATGACCTTGGTGACCAGCGGCACGAGCGCCATGACGGCCATGCCGGCCAGCGAGGACCCGAGCGCGAGGAGCACGTTGACCTTGTAGCGCCACGTGTACGCGGCGAGCCGCCTGCCCCAGCCCTGTTTTTCCCCAGCCGCCGTCACGTGAAGCCTCCCCGTTCGTCCGTACTACCGACAAGCCCCAACGCCCGGACCGGCGGATTTCATCCCGCCGCAACAATCGCACCGGTGTCCGGGCGCGGCGAGCGGGCTTCGCCCTTCAGGGGGAGGGCCGGCCGTTCAGAGGTGGGTCGGCGCGAACATCCTGAGGGTGGCGGGGAGGACCACGACCGAGGGGCCGGGGGTGGCGAGGGCCTTCTTGAGGTCCGCCGTGAGGGATTCCGGGGTGGTGGTGGTCGCCGGGACGTCGAACGAGGCCGCCAGTGCGGCGAAGTCGGGGCGGGTCAGCTCGGTGGCGGTGGAGCGGCCGAAGGAGTCCTCCATGTACGCGCGCAGGATGCCGTAGCCGCCGTCGTCCACGATCAGCCAGGTGACGTCCAGGTCGTGCTGGCGGGCGGTGGCCAGCTCCGCGGCCGAGTACATCGCGCCGCCGTCGCCGGAGACCGCGAGGACGGGGGTGCCCGGCTCCGCGACGGCCGCGCCGAGGGCCGCGGGGAAGGCGTAGCCGAGGCCGCCCGCGCCCTGGGCCGAGTGCATGGTGTTGGGGTGCTTGGCGTCGAAGGCCGACCACGCCCAGTAGGACAGGATCGTCATGTCCCAGAAGGACGGGGAGCGCGGCGGGAGGGCGGCCCGGATCGAGGCCAGGAGCTCCTGCTCCAGGGTGACGTCCTGGGCGGCCAGGCGGTCCGCGATGGCGGACAGGACCATCCGCACGCGGTCCGGGGCGTACGGGTCCGGGCGCTCGGCCACCGTCTCCAGCAGGGCCTGGAGGGCGAGGCGGGCGTCCGCGTGGATGCCCAGGGCCGGGTGGTTGGACTCCAGCTTCCCGAGGTCCGCCTCGATCTGGACGACCCGGCCGGTGGGGAAGAACGTGTGGTAGTTCGAGGACAGTTCGCCCAGGCCCGAGCCGACGACGAGGAGGACGTCCGCGTCCTCCAGGAAGTCGGTCATGTGGCGGTCCTCCAGCCAGGACTGGAGGGAGAGCGGGTGGTTCCAGGGGAAGGCGCCCTTGCCGCCGAAGGTGGTGACCACGGGGGCGTTGAGGCGTTCCGCCAGCTGCCTGAGCTTGCCCGCGGCGTCGGAGCGGATGACCCCGCCGCCCGCGATGATCACCGGGCGGGAGGCCCGGGACAACCAGTGGGCGGCGACGGCGGTGAGCTCCGGCCGCGGGGCGAGCTCGTGCGGGGTCGCGTCCATGCCGGTGACCTGCGGGATCAGCGTCTCGGCGCGCAGCACGTCCTCCGGGATCTCCACCCAGACCGGGCCGTGGGGCGCGGTCAGGGCCGATTCCCAGGCCTCCGCGACCGCGGAGGGGATCTGCGAGGGGGTGCGGGCCACCTGGACCGACTTGACCACGTCCCGGAAGGAGGCGGCCTGGTCGCGCAGCTCGTGCAGGTGCCCCCGGCGCCCGCCGCCCAGGCCCGCCGCCGGCACCTGCGAGGAGATGGCGAGGACGGGGGCGGAGGCGGCGGCCGCCTCCGCGAGCGCCGGCAGGGCCATCAGCGCGCCCGGCCCGGTCGACAGCAGCAGCGGCACGGCCTCGCCCGTCATGCGGCCGTACGCGTCCGCCGCGAAGCCCGCGTTGTTCTCGGTGCGGAGCGTGACCAGGCGCAGGTCCGAGCGGCCGACCGCGTCGAAGACGGCCAGCGCGTGCTGGCCGGGCAGTCCGAAGACGGTGGTCGCGCCCAGCGAACGCAGTGTCTCCACGACCAGGTCCCCGCCCGTGCGGCCCGGCGGCGGAGCCAGCGCGGCGGCCGTCTGGGCCTCGGTGGGACGGAGAACCAGGTCGTGGTCGTGCGTCACGTGAGTTACTTGCCCTTCGACTGCGCGATCTGTCGGCTCATGATCGTGGTGAGCTCGTACGCGGTGTGCGAGGCCGCGACCGAGGTGATCTCCGCGTGATCGTACGCCGGGGCCACCTCCACCACGTCGGCGGAAACGAGGTTGCAGGAGGACAGGCCTCGGATGATCTCCAGCAGCTCGCGGGAGGTCATGCCGCCCGCCTCCGGCGTGCCGGTGCCGGGCGCGTGGGCCGGGTCCAGTACGTCGATGTCGATGGAGATGTAGAGGGGGCGGTCGCCGATGCGCTGGCGCAGCTGGTCGGCCACCTCGTCGGCGCCGCGGCGGTAGACGTCCGCGGAGGTGACGATGCCGAAGCCCATCTTGGCGTCGTCGTCCAGGTCCTGCTTGCCGTACAGCGGGCCGCGCGTACCGACGTGCGAGAGGGCCTCGGTGTCGAGGATGCCCTCCTCGACGGCACGGCGGAACGGGGTGCCGTGGGTGTACTCGGCACCGAAGTAGGTGTCCCAGGTGTCCAGGTGCGCGTCGAAGTGGAGCAGCGCGACGGGGCCGTGCTTCTTGGCGACGGAGCGCAGCAGCGGGAGGGCGATGGTGTGGTCCCCGCCGAGGGTCATCAGGCGGGAGCCGTTGCCGAGGAGCTCGTCGGCGGCGGCCTCGACCGTCTCGACGGCCTCGTTGATGTTGAAGGGGTTCACGGCGATGTCGCCGGCGTCCGCGACCTGCGCGAGGGCGAAGGGGGAGGCGTCCTGGGCCGGGTTGTACGGGCGCAGCAGGCGCGAGGCCTCGCGGATCGCGTTGCCGCCGAAGCGGGCGCCGGGACGGTAGGACACACCGGAGTCGAAGGGCACGCCGACGACGGCGACGTCGGCGGAGCCGACCTCATCGAGGCGCGGCAGCCGGGCGAAGGTCGCGGGGCCCGCGTAGCGCGGGATGCGGGAGGAGTCGACGGGGCCGCGCGGCTGCGTGCTCATGGGGGTTGCCCTTCTGGAGGTCTTGCGGGTGCGGTCCTTCGAGCGTAAGCCGGTGCCCGGGGGGCGCGAAGTGTACGTTTCATCCATCAGCGCCCGTTGATGTGTACGGAGTATCCATGGAAGCCCCTCCCACCCCGCCGGTCGCCCTCGGCCGCCTGCTCGCCGACGGCGAGCTGGGCCTGCGCCGGCTGGCGGGGCCCGCCGAGGCCGAGGTGCACGGGGTGCACGCCTCGGAGATGGCGGACCCGTCTCCGTACCTGCTGGGCGGGGAGCTGCTGCTGACGGCGGGCGCGGGCCTGGCGGGGGCGGAGGCGCGCTCCGGCGACGCCCCTCGGGACGGCGGGGCGGATGCCGGGCCGTACGTCGAGCGGCTGGTGCGGGCCGGGGCCGCGGCCGTCGGCTTCGGCGTCACCCCGGTGCACGAGACGGTGCCGCGGACCCTGGTCGAGGCCTGCGCCCGGCACGGGCTGCCGCTGGTCGAGGTGCCGCCCGCGACGCCCTTCACGGCCGTGGGCCGGGCCGTGTGGCGGCTGATGGAGGAGGCCCGTACGCGTGAGCTGCGCCGCGTGACGGAGGCGCAGCAGTCCCTCGCGGCGGCGGCGGCCCGCCCCGACCCGGTCCCCGCGGTGCTGACCCGCCTGGCGGCCGGCCTGGGCGGCTGGGCGGGCCTGCTCACACCGGGCCCCGAGCCCGTGCCGGCGCCCGGGACGGGCCCAGGGCCGGACCCCGGGGCCGTGGCCGGGTGGTTCGGGCTGGGGTGGAGCGTGGTGCGCAGTGCGGGGGGCGCGCCCGGGGCGGAGGTGCGGGCCGCGGTGGGGGCGCTCGGGCGCCGGGTCGCTCCCGGGGCCGCGGCGACCGCCACGGACACCCTGGCCGGGACGCACCTGGCCGCCTACGCCGTGGGCGGCGGCCAGGTGCTGGCCCTCGCCACCCCGGGCCGGGCGCCGGGTGACCACACCATCGCCTCCGTCGCCGCGGTCCTGCTGACCCTGCTCACGGCGAACCGCCCGGCCGGGGACGAGGCCTCAGCCCTGACCCGGCTCCTGCTCGGCGGCGACCCCGCCCGCGCCCTGGCCCCCGGGCCCTGGCATGTGGTCCACGCCCGGGGAAGCGGCGACCCGCGGACCCTCGGGGCCGCGCTGGGCACCGTACTGCTCGACCCGTACGAGGGCGGCGTGCGGCTGCTGACCGACCGGGAGCCCGTCCCGCAGCCGGGGTGGCGGCTGGGGGTCAGCGCCCCGGCCGCGCCCGGCGCCCTGGCCACCGCCGACGCGCAGGCCGCGCGCGCCCTGGACCGGGCGGAGGCGGCCCGCACCCCGCTCGCCCGGCACTCCGACCCCGGTTTCGCGGGCCTGGTGGGCGAGGCTGAGGCCCGCGCCCATGCCGAGGCCCTGCTCGGACCGCTGCCGACCGCCCTGCGCGAAACCCTGCGCGGCTGGCTGGCCCACCACGGCGGCTGGGACCGCACGGCCGCGGACCTGGGTGTGCACCGCAACACCGTGCGCCAGCGCGTGGCCCGCTGCGCGGAGCTGCTGGAGCGGGACCTGGACGACCCGGACGTCCGGATGGAGCTGTGGTTCGCCCTGCGCTGGGCCGAAGCCCCGGGGGCCGGCGGCGGTCCGGCGCCCGTCCGCTCCCCGCGGCCGGACGGCTGACGGCGACCCCGCCGCGGCCGCACGCACCGCCGGGCGGACCGCACCCCGACGTGTGCCGCATGTCCGGCAAGCCGCACTGACGGTCGGCCCCCGCTCTGGACAGGAACGACAACCCGCCGGTAACTTAATCTGAGCAAGCGCTTAGGTATAAGCGGCGTCGCGCCGCCACCGAGAGGAGTCGGCCGTGCGCCGTACCGTATTCAACGAGGACCACGAGGCCTTCCGCGAGACCATCCGCGCCTTCATCGAGGCCGAGGTCGTCCCGGTCTACGACGAGTGGTTCGCCGCCGGCCAGGCTCCTCGCGAGTTCTACTACAAGCTGGGCGAGCTCGGCGTCTTCGGCATCAACGTGCCCGAGGAGTTCGGCGGCGCCGGCCTGGACACCCACAAGTTCGAGGCCGTGCTCTACGAGGAGACCTCGCGCGCGGGCGTGAACTTCGGCGGCTCCGGCGTGCACGTGCTGCTCGCCCTCCCCTACATCAAGATGCTCTCCACCGACGAGCAGAAGAAGCGCTACCTGCCGAAGTTCGTCACCGGCGAGGAGATGTGGGCGCTGGCGATGACCGAGCCGGGCACCGGCTCCGACGTCGCGGGCATGAAGACCACCGCCAAGCTCTCCGAGGACGGCACCCACTACGTCCTCAACGGCGCCAAGACCTTCATCACCGGTGGCGTCCACGCCGACCGCGTGATCGTCTGCGCCCGCACCTCCGCCCCGCGCGAGGACGACCGCCGCTTCGGCATCTCCCTGTTCGCCGTGGACACCAAGTCCGCCGGCTACTCCGTCGGCCGCAAGCTGGACAAGCTCGGCCTGCGCACCTCCGACACCGCCGAGCTGGCGTTCGTCGACGTGAAGGTCCCGGTCGAGGACCTGATGGGCGAGGAGAACAAGGGCTTCTACTACCTCGGCCAGAACCTGCCCTCCGAGCGCTGGGGCATCGCCTTCGGCGCGTACGCGCAGGCCAAGGCCGCCGTCCGGTTCGCCCAGCAGTACGTGCAGGAGCGCACCGTCTTCGGCAAGCCCGTCGCGCACTTCCAGAACACCAAGTTCGAACTGGCCGCCTGCCAGGCCGAGGTGGACGCGGCCGAGGCCGTCGCCGACCGCGCCCTGGAGGCCCTGGACGCCGGTGAGCTGACCGCCGCCGAGGCCGCGTCCGCGAAGCTGTTCTGCACCGAGGTCGCGCACCGCGTCATCGACAAGTGCCTCCAGCTCCACGGCGGTTACGGCTACATGAACGAGTACCCGATCGCCCGCCTGTACGCCGACAACCGCGTGAACCGCATCTACGGCGGCACCAGCGAGGTCATGAAGTCCATCATCGCCAAGTCCATGGGCCTGTAGGGAAGTCGGGGCACCTACCCTTCCCCCATGAACGAGGCACTGACGACGCTCCTCGATCTGCTCGACCTCGAGCAGATCGAGGAGGACATCTTCCGCGGTACCAGCCGTTCGGCGCTGGTACCGCGGGTCTTCGGCGGTCAGGTCGCCGCCCAGGCGCTGGTCGCGGCCGGCCGCACCGTGCCCGAGGACCGCACCGCGCACTCGCTGCACTCGTACTTCCTGCGCGCCGGCGACCCGGGCGCGCCCATCGTCTACTCGGTGGACCGGATCCGCGACGGGCGCTCCTTCACCACGCGCCGGGTGGTCGCCGTCCAGCACGGCCAGCCGATCTTCCACCTCTCCGCGTCCTTCCAGGCGTACGAGGAGGGCCTGGACCACCAGGCCGCGATGCCCTCCGCGCCCGACCCGGAGACGCTGCCGACCGCAGCCGAGTCGCTGCCCGCGTACCGCGAGATCTTCCGCGACCCGGGCACGGTGGAGCGGCTGGTCGAGGCCCGCGGCGCGGTGGACCTGCGGTACGCCACCACCCCGCCCTGGGGCAGCGTCGGCGAGCCCGTGGAGCCGCGCTCGCAGGTGTGGTTCCGTACCGCCGGCAAGCTGGAGAGCGACGACCCCCTGCTGCACACCTGCCTGGCCACGTACGTCTCCGACATGACCCTGCTGGACTCGGTGCTGCTCGCGCACGGGCGCGGCGGGTGGGCGGTCGGCGACGTGGTCGGCGCCTCGCTGGACCACGCGATGTGGTTCCACCGGCCGTTCCGCGCCGACGAGTGGCTGCTGTACGACCAGGAGTCCCCGTCGGCGGCCGCCGGGCGGGGCCTGGGCCAGGCCCGCATCTGGACCCAGGACGGCCGGCTGGCCGTGACCGTCATCCAGGAGGGTGTGGTGCGCGTTCCGCGCGCCTGAGCACCCGCTAGTGCCGTGACCGGGAGCGCGTCGGCGAGCGTGCGCGGCGGGGCCGCGACCGACAGGTGAAGCTCGTCGAAGCCGAGGGCGATGACCCGGGCGCCGAAGCGGTCCTCCCACGAGCGCAGGACCGCGCTGATGCGGGCGGTGTCGTTCTCGTGGTTGGCCGGTCCGCACCAGCCCATCGCCGCGGGTACGTCGGCCCCCCGGTCCGCGGGGACCAGGGCGAGCCGCGGGCCCGCCAGGACGCCGGTGCCGGTGAGCTCGTCCGTGAGGGCGCGGGCCGCCGCCTCCGGGTCCCGGCCGTCCTGCGCCGGGGAGGGCGGCTCGGCGAGCCCCGGCCCATCCCGGCCGAAGGGGGCGATGAGCTCCTCGCCGTCCTCGCCCTCCTCCTCGGGGTCGGGGATGACGGCGTCCCAGAACGCGCGCAGGACCGGCTCGGCGTGATGGCCGTGCGGGTCGGACATGCGCTGCGGCAGCAGCCCCTTGGTCCGCCACCACTCCTCCAGCCCGCGCCGCTCCTGGAGCAGGACCGCCTGGAGGCCCGCGGCGGCCAGGTCCGGCCGGCCGCGGTACGAGGCCGGCGCGCCGGCGTCCACCGGCCCGCCGGAGACTCACAGCAGCGGCTCCGGCCGGGCCCGCCACAGCCGGCGCCGGCCGGGGCGGGTGATCAGGCTGCCGGGGGCAGGCCGACGGCGGAGCCGAGTGCCGACAGCCGGTTCGGGACTTCGCTCATGCCCGCGACCGTAACGGCCCCCACCGGCACCGCCGGAGCCGCGGTGGGCCGAGCCCCTAGGCGTCCAGCAGCCCGGCGCCGGCCAGGAGGTAGGCGGTCATCGGGTCGTAGAAGCGCGGGTCGCGGACGTGGTCGTCCAGCGGGACCGCCACCTGGAGGGTGCCCTCGGCCTCGCCGAGGAAGAGCGCCGGGTCGTTGCAGTCCGCGTACCCGACGGCGTCGAGGCCGCGCTGCGCGGCGCAGCCCGCCCAGCCGTGGTCGGCGACGACCAGGTCCGGCTGCGGGCGGCCGGCCGCGGCGAGCCCGTCCAGGATCGCGGCCATCGGCTCCGGCGAGTGGGTGTGCCACAGCGTCGCACCGCGCTCCAGCACGGCGACGTCCGCGAACTGCCACACCGAGCCCTCGTCGGCGGTCAGCCCGGCCGGGATCACCACGATCTCGCAGCCCGCCGCGCGCAGGGCCGCCGCCGTGGCCCGGTGGACGTCCAGCAGCCCGCCCGGGTGCCCGGTGGCGAGCAGCACGCTCTGCCGGTCCAGCGCGGCCTTGCGCAGCCGGGTGGCCAGCCGGTCCAGGCCGGCCACCGTCAGCTCCGGGTCGATGGTGTCCTGGCCGAAGCGGTGCGCCGGATCGTCCACGACCCCGCAGCGCTCGGCCATCACGGCGAGCACGTCCTGCTCGTCCGTCCACCGGTCGCCCAGCTCCAGCCCGAGCCAGTAGTGCCGGTCGCCGTTGGCGAGCTTGCGGTAGTGGGAGAGGTTGTTCTCGCGCGGGGTGGCGACCTGGCCCGCGATGCGCGTGCGGACCAGGTGGTCGACGAGCTCGGCGCGGCTGGGTACGGGCGTCTCTATCGGCTTCGGCATGCGGCCCATTCTGCCGCCGCCGGGGCGCAGGCGCCGCGTCCATCCCGACCGGTGGACGCGCCGGTTCACACCGACAGAGCCCCGAACGCCCCGTGCGCGAGCCGCCGGAGCAGTGACTCCGTCGCCTCCCGCCCCAGGGCCGCCAGGTGCGGGGTGGAGTTCAGCAGGCCGAAGACCGCGTGCACGCAGACCCGTACCTCCGCCTCGCCCACCTCCGGGTGCAGTTCCCGTACGACGGCCACCCACAGCTCCACGTACTGGCGCTGCAGCTGGCGGACGAGCTTGCGGTCCGTGTCCCGCAGCCGGTCGAGCTCCCGGTCGTGCAGGGTGATCAGCGCCCGGTCGTCGAGCGCGAAGTCGATGTGCCCGTCGATGAGCGAGGACAGGACCAGAGCGGGATCGCCCGCCGCCTCCTCCACCCGGCGCCGGCCGCCGGTGAGCAGCCGTTCGCTGATGCCGACCAGCAGCTCGGCCAGCATGGCGTCCTTGCCCGCGAAGTGCCGGTAGAGGCCGGGGCCGCTGATACCGACCGCGGCCCCTATCTCGTCGACGCCGACGCCGTGGAATCCGCGCGCGGCGAAGAGGCGGGCGGCCTCACTGAGGATCTGCTCGCGACGGGTCGGGGTGGCCGCACTGGTGCTCATGGGAAACCATTCTAGACAGGGCCGTTAGCGCTCGTTAACCTGGGCGGTACATGCGTTAACGCTCATTAACAGCGTGCACCGAGCAAGGGAGCTCGACCGATGCAGCAGGCACCAGTGCTGACGAGCGCCGCGGACCCGGCGTCCGAGGCCTGGCGGACCAACGAGGCCGCCCACCGCGAGCTGACCGAGGGGCTGCGGGCCCGGCTCGACGCGGCGCGGCTCGGCGGCGGCGAGAAGGCCCGCGCCCGCCACACCGCCCGCGGGAAGCTCCTCCCCCGCGACCGGGTGGACACCCTCCTGGACCCCGGGTCCCCCTTCCTGGAGCTGGCCCCGCTGGCCGCCGAGGGCATGTACGGGGGCGCGGCCCCCGCCGCCGGGGTGATCGCGGGCATCGGCCGGGTCAGCGGCCGCGAGTGCGTGATCGTCGCGAACGACGCCACCGTCAAGGGCGGCACGTACTACCCGATGACCGTCAAGAAGCACCTGCGCGCCCAGGAGGTGGCGCTGGAGAACCGTCTCCCCTGCCTCTACCTGGTCGACTCGGGCGGCGCCTTCCTGCCCATGCAGGACGAGGTGTTCCCGGACCGCGAGCACTTCGGCCGCATCTTCTACAACCAGGCGCGCATGTCGGGGGCCGGCATCCCGCAGATCGCCGCCGTCCTCGGCTCCTGCACGGCGGGTGGCGCGTACGTGCCGGCCATGAGCGACGAGGCCGTCATCGTCCGCGGCCAGGGCACGATCTTCCTCGGCGGCCCGCCGCTGGTGAAGGCCGCCACCGGTGAGGTGGTCACGGCGGAGGAGCTGGGCGGCGGCGAGGTCCACTCGCGGACCTCCGGCGTCACCGACCACCTCGCGCAGGACGACGCGCACGCGCTGCGGATCGTACGGAACATCGTGTCGACCCTGCCCGAGCGCGGGGCCCTGCCCTGGTCGGTCGAGGCGCCCGAAGAGCCCAAGGTGGACCCGTACGGGCTGTACGGCGCGGTCCCGGTCGACTCCCGCACCCCGTACGACGCCCGCGAGATCATCGCCCGGATCGTGGACGGCTCCCGCTTCCAGGAGTTCAAGGCGGAGTTCGGGCAGACCCTGGTCACCGGGTTCGCCCGGATCCACGGGCACCCGGTCGGGATCGTCGCCAACAACGGAATCCTGTTCTCCGAATCCGCCCAGAAGGGCGCCCACTTCATCGAGCTCTGCGACCAGCGCGGCATCCCGCTGCTGTTCCTCCAGAACATCTCCGGGTTCATGGTCGGCCGCGACTACGAGGCGGGCGGCATCGCCAAGCACGGCGCCAAGATGGTGACCGCGGTGGCCTGCACCCGGGTGCCGAAGCTGACGGTGGTCGTCGGCGGCTCGTACGGCGCGGGCAACTACTCGATGTGCGGGCGGGCGTACTCGCCGCGCTTCCTGTGGATGTGGCCCAACGCCAAGATCTCCGTGATGGGCGGCGAGCAGGCGGCCTCGGTGCTGGCCACCGTCAAGCGCGACCAGATCGAGGGCGCGGGCCAGGAGTGGCCGGCCGAGGACGAGGAAGCCTTCAAGGCCCCGGTCCGGGCGCAGTACGAGGAGCAGGGCAACGCCTACTACGCCACCGCCCGGCTGTGGGACGACGGGGTCATCGACCCGCTGGAGACCCGGCAGGTGCTGGGTCTGGCCCTGACCGCGTGCGCGAACGCCCCGCTGGGCGATCGCGGCTTCGGCATCTTCCGTATGTGACGTGAGGACCTCACTGATGTTCAGCACTGTTCTGGTCGCGAACCGGGGCGAGATCGCGGTACGCGTCATCCGCACGCTGCGGGAGCTCGGCATCCGCTCCGTGGCCGTCTTCAGCGACGCGGACGCGGACGCCCGCCACGTACGGGAGGCCGACACGGCCGTCCGGATCGGGCCGGCGGCGGCCGCCGAGAGCTACCTGTCGGTCGAGCGGCTCCTGGACGCCGCGCGGCGCACGGGCGCCGAGGCGGTCCACCCGGGCTACGGCTTCCTCGCCGAGAACGCCGCGTTCGCGCAGGCGTGCGCGGACGCCGGCCTCGGCTTCATCGGGCCCCCGGCCTCCGCCATCTCCCTGATGGGCGACAAGATCCGGGCCAAGGAGACGGTGCGCGCCGCCGGAGTCCCGGTGGTCCCGGGCTCCTCGGGCAGCGGCCTGTCGGACGCCGAACTGGCCGCCGCCGCAGAGGAGATCGGCATGCCCGTCCTGCTGAAGCCCTCGGCGGGCGGCGGCGGCAAGGGCATGCGGCTGGTGCGCGACGCGGCCGTGCTGGCCGAGGAGATCGCGGCGGCCCGCCGCGAGGCCCGCTCCTCCTTCGGCGACGACACGCTCCTGGTCGAGCGGTGGATCGACCGGCCGCGGCACATCGAGATCCAGGTGCTCGCCGACTCCCACGGGAACGTGGTCCACCTGGGCGAGCGCGAGTGCTCCCTCCAGCGGCGCCACCAGAAGGTGATCGAGGAGGCGCCGTCGGTCCTGCTGGACGAGAAGACCCGGGCGGCGATGGGCGCGGCGGCGGTGGAGGCGGCCCGCTCGTGCGGGTACGTGGGCGCGGGCACGGTGGAGTTCATCGTCCCGGGCGGGGACCCGTCCTCCTACTACTTCATGGAGATGAACACCCGCCTCCAGGTCGAGCACCCGGTGACGGAGCTGATCACCGGCCTGGACCTGGTGGAGCAGCAGCTGCGGGTGGCCTCCGGCGGGGCCCTGGCCTTCACCCAGGACGAGGTCCGGCTGACGGGCCACGCGATCGAGGCCCGGGTGTGCGCCGAGGATCCGGCGCGGGGGTTCCTGCCCTCGGGCGGCACGGTCCTCGCCCTGTCCGAGCCGTCGGGGGGGCCGGTCCGCACGGACTCCGGCCTGACCGCGGGCGTCCCGGTGGGCTCGACGTACGACCCGATGCTGTCGAAGGTCATCGCGTACGGGCCGGACCGCGCGACGGCCCTGCGGGTCCTGCGCGGCGCCCTGGCGGACACGGTGATCCTGGGTGTCCAGACCAACGCCGGATTCCTCCGGAGGCTGCTGGCCCACCCGGACGTGGTCTCCGGCGACCTGGACACGGGCCTGGTCGAACGCGACCTCGCCTCCCTCCTCCCGGACAGCGTGCCCGTCGAGGTCTACGCGGCCGCGGCCCTGCTCGCGCAGGGACCCGGGGCGCTGCCCGGCACCCCGGTCCGGGGTCGCCGGACGGGCTGGGAAGGCACGCCGTCGACCGGCCCGGACGGCTGGGTGGACCCGTTCGACGCCGTCGGCGGCTGGCGCCTCGGCGGTACCCCGGCCTGGACGGTGCACCACTTCCGCCTTCCCGGCCACGACCCGGTGACGGTCCGCACCCGCCCCTCCGGCTCGACCACAGAGCTGCTCGTCACCGACGAGGCCGGTCCGGACGCAGCCTCGCCGGCGATGGAGGCGCGGGGTCCGGGGCAGAGCCCCGGCGCACCGGCCCGCGGCCGGATCGTGGCCCGCACCCCCGACACCGTCACCGTCGAACTCGACGGCGTCACCCACCGCTTCAGCCACGCCGCCTCCCCGGAGGGGACCTGGCTCGGCCGCGACGCGGACTCCTGGCACGTGCAGGCCCACGACCCGGTGGCCGCCGCCCTGAGCGGGAGCGGGCACGCGGGGGCCGACACACTCGCCGCCCCCATGCCCGGCACCGTCACGGTCGTCAAGGTGGCCGTCGGCGACCGGGTGGCGGCCGGCCAGAGCCTGCTCGTGGTCGAGGCGATGAAGATGGAGCACGTCATCTCCGCCCCGCACGCCGGGACCGTCACCGAACTCGACGTCACCCCCGGTGCCACGGTGGCCATGGACCAGGTCCTGGCCGTCGTCACCCCGGACGAGGAGGAGGGCGCGTGAACGGCCTGCCCATGACCGTCCCGGCGCCCGGCCTGCCGGCCCGGGTCCGGATCCACGAGGTCGGCGCCCGTGACGGGCTGCAGAACGAGAAGACGGCCGTCCCCACCGAGGTGAAGGCCGAGTTCATCCACCGGCTGGCCGCCGCCGGGCTCACCACGGTCGAGGCCACCAGCTTCGTGCACCCGAAGTGGGTTCCGCAGCTCGCCGACGCCGAGCAGCTCTTCCCGCTGCTCGGCGACGTCGACGCGGCGCTGCCCGTGCTCGTGCCCAACGAACGCGGCCTCGACCGGGCCCTGGCGCTCGGTGCCACCCGTATCGCCGTGTTCGGGTCGGCCACCGAGACCTTCGCCTCGCGCAACCTCAACCGCACCGTCGCCGAGTCCCTCGCCATGTTCGAGCCCGTCGTGGCCCGCGCCAAGGAGGGCGGGGCGCACGTCCGCGGCTACCTGTCGATGTGCTTCGGCGACCCCTGGGAGGGCGCGGTCCCCGTCCACCAGGTGGTCCGCGTCGCCAAGGCCCTGCTCGACCTCGGCTGTGACGAGCTGAGCCTCGGCGACACCATCGGCGTCGCCACGCCCGGCCACGTCCAGGCCCTGCTGGGCGAGCTGGGCGCGGAAGGCGTGCCCGTCGACCGCGTCGGCGTGCACTTCCACGACACCTACGGCCAGGCCCTGTCCAACACCCTCGCCGCGCTCCAGCACGGCGTGACCACGGTCGACGCCTCCGCCGGCGGCCTCGGCGGATGCCCGTACGCGAAGAGCGCCACCGGCAACCTCGCCACCGAGGACCTGGTGTGGATGCTCGACGGCCTCGGCATCGAGACCGGTGTCGATCTGGCCGCCCTCACCGCCACGAGCGTGTGGATGGCCGAACGGCTGGGCCGCCCCAGCCCCTCCCGTACCGTCCGCGCCCTCTCCCACAAGGAGTAACGAAGACATGCCCCTCGACCACCGGCTCACCCCCGAGCACGAGGAACTCCGCCGCACCGTCGAGGCGTTCGCGCACGACGTGGTCGCGCCGAAGATCGGCGACCTGTACGAGCGGCACGAGTTCCCGTACGAGATCGTCGCCGAGATGGGCCGCATGGGCCTGTTCGGCCTGCCCTTCCCCGAGGAGTACGGCGGCATGGGCGGCGACTACCTCGCCCTCGGCATCGCCCTGGAGGAGCTGGCCCGCGTCGACTCCTCGGTCGCCATCACCCTGGAGGCAGGCGTCTCCCTGGGCGCCATGCCCCTCTACCTGTTCGGGACCGAGGAGCAGAAGCGGGAGTGGCTGCCGAAGATGTGCTCCGGCGAGGTCCTGGGCGCCTTCGGGCTGACCGAGCCGGGCGCCGGCAGCGACGCCGGCGGCACCCGCACCACGGCCGTCCGTGACGGCGACGAGTGGGTCGTCAACGGATCCAAGTGCTTCATCACCAACTCCGGTACGGACATCACCGGCCTGGTCACCGTCACCGCCGTGACGGGCCGCAAGGCGGACGGCCGCCCGGAGATCTCCTCGATCATCGTCCCGTCCGGCACGCCTGGCTTCACCGTCGCCGCCCCGTACTCCAAGGTCGGCTGGAACGCCTCGGACACCCGCGAGCTGTCCTTCGACGGCGTACGGGTGCCGCTCGCCAACCTGGTCGGCGAAGAGGGCCGCGGCTACGCGCAGTTCCTGCGGATCCTGGACGAGGGCCGGATCGCCATCTCCGCGCTGGCGACGGGCCTGGCCCAGGGCTGTGTGGACGAGTCGGTGAAGTACGCGAGGGAGCGGCACGCCTTCGGCAAGGCGATCGGCGACAACCAGGCCATCCAGTTCAAGCTGGCGGACATGGAGATGCGCGCCCACATGGCCCGCATCGGCTGGCGCGACGCCGCTTCCCGGCTGGTGGCCGGGGAGCCGTTCAAGAAGGAGGCGGCGATCGCCAAGCTGTACTCCTCCACGGTGGCCGTGGACAACGCCCGGGACGCCACGCAGATCCACGGCGGCTACGGGTTCATGAACGAGTACCCGGTGGCGCGCATGTGGCGGGACTCGAAGATCCTGGAGATCGGCGAGGGCACCAGCGAGGTCCAGCGCATGCTCATCGCGCGCGAACTCGGCTTCTCCGCCTAGCCGCGGCACCGGAGGCGGGACGGCACGCGGTACGCCGGTGTGTCGGGGGTCCTGAAAAAACTTAGGACCCCCTTACCGTTTTCGGCCAAGGTTAGGCTAACCTTCCCACCGAACGGCTCAGGCGCCGCCCGGCACGCACGAAATCGGACACCGACATGCCCAAGTCCCGTACCTCCTCCTTCACCCGCCGCGGTTTCATAGCGGCCGGCGGCGCCCTGGGCCTCGTCGCGGCTCTCGCGGCGTGCGGTGGCACCGACTCGAAGGGCGACGGCGGCGCGGACAAGGGCGCCGCGGCGTCGGGCCCCTGGACCTTCAAGGACGACCTCGGCAAGGACGTCAGCACCAAGGCCAAGCCGAAGAACATCGTCGCCTTCACGGGCACCGCCGCCGCGCTGTACGACTACGGCGTACCGGTCAAGGGCGTCTTCGGCCCGACCAAGACCGCCGACGGCAAGCCCGACGTCCAGGCCGGCTCGATGGACATTTCCAAGGTCGAGATCATCGGCAACGTCTACGACGAGTTCAACGTCGAGAAGTACGCCGCCCTCCAGCCCGACCTGCTCGTCACCAACACGTGGGACGGCAGCTACTGGTACGTGCCCGAGGCCTCCAAGGACAAGATCCTGCAGCTGGCCCCCGCCGCCGCGATCTCCGTGGGCGGCGACGCCACCCTGGACAAGGCCCTGGAGCGCACCGCCGAGCTCGCCAAGTCCCTCGGCGCCGACATGAACGACAAGAAGGCCGTCGACGCCAAGGCCCGCTTCGAGGCGGCCGCCGCGAAGGTCCGCGAGGCCACCAAGGCCAACCCGGGCATCAAGGTGCTCGTCGGCTCCGGCTCCGCCGACCTGTTCTACGTCTCCACCCCGGACACCTCGGCCGACCTGAAGTACTTCAAGTCCCTCGGCGTCGAGTTCGTCACCCCGGAGAAGCTGGACGAGGGCGGCTTCTTCGAGTCCCTCAGCTGGGAGAACGCCGGCAAGTACAAGGCCGACGTCGTCTTCCTCGACAACCGCACCGGCACCCTGCAGCCGGAGGACCTGAAGGCGAAGGCCACCTGGGCCGAGCTGCCCGCCGTCAAGGCCGGCCAGATCACCCCGCGCGTCACCGAGCCGATCTACTCGTACGACAAGTGCGCCGTGATCCTCGAGGACCTCGCGAAGGCCATCCAGAACGCCAAGAAGGTCGGCTGACCGCCCTTCCTTCCGGCTGAATCCCAGGGGGGACTCTCCGTATGACCGTCACCGCGTCCGACGTCCCGGCCGCCCTGCACTTCCGGTTCTTCGCACTGGACGTGCTGCGCACGCGCCGGCTCGGCCACTCCTTCCTGCGGGTGACGTTCGGCGGTGAGTCCCTCGCGGACTTCCGCTCGGGCGGCTTCGACCAGAGCCTGTCGCTCTTCCTGCCGCCGCCCGGACGGGAGCACACCGTCCTCCCGTCCACGGACGCGGACACCTGGTTCGCCGCCTGGCGCGGGATGCCCGACGAGGAGCGGCCGGTGATGCGCTCCTACACGGTGCGCGAACAGCGCCGTACGGACGGGGGCGTGGACGAGGTCGACATCGACTTCGTCCTGCACGGGGACGCGAGCCCCGCCTCCCACTGGGCGGGCCGGGCGGTGACCGGCCGCCGGATCCTGGCGATCGGCCCCGCCGTCGCCGAGAACAAGTCGGTACGGTTCCAGCCGCCGGCCGGGGCCGACGCGGTCTGGATGTACGCGGACGAGACCGCCCTGCCGGCCGCCGCCGCGATCCTGGAGCGGCTGCCGGCCGGGACCCGGGTCCGGGCCTGGTTCGAGGTCCCGCACGAGGACGACCGGCTCACGCTGTCGACGCCCGCCGGGGCGGACATCGCCTGGATCGTCCGCGAGGACGACGGCCGGGAGCGCACGGAGCAGGTGCTGAGCGTGTTGCGCGCGGCCGGGCCGCTCGCCGCCGAAGCCCCGTACGTGTGGCTGGCGGGGGAGGCCGGCACGGTGCGCGCCACGCGCCGCCACTTCGTGCAGGAACGATCCGTCGACCGCCGCTCGGTGCGTTTCACCGGCTACTGGCGGCTCGGCGCGAGCGAGGAGCAGCTCCTCGCCGAGGCGTACGCGGGCCAGGCCCCGAGCGAGGATTCCGCGTCCGAGCTCTAGTCAGATCCCTTGTCCGGTACGGAAGTTGAGAGGGGCCCTGGCTTCCGGCCAGGGCCCCTCCTCATTTGGCTTATTAGTTTAGGTTAGGCTAACCTAAGCCCCACACACCCCACCCTCCCCTTCTCCCCCTGCCCGGAGGAAAGTTGATGCGCTCGCATCTGCTGAACGAGACGACCGCGGACCTCTACCGGCGCTCCGTCACCGAGGGCGTCGCACGCGTCGCCGCCAAACTCGCGACCACCGAGCGGCCCCACACCGGTATATCCGTCGACGAACTCGCCCCGGTCATCAACGGGATCGACCTGGACCGGCCGCTCGGAGACGCGGCAGCCGTCCTGGACGAGCTGGAGGACGTCTACCTGCGCGACGCGGTGTACTTCCACCACCCGCGCTACCTCGGCCACCTCAACTGCCCGGTCGTCATCCCGGCGGTGCTCGGCGAGGCGGTCCTCGCGGCCGTCAACTCCTCCCTCGACACCTGGGACCAGTCCATCGGCGGCACGCTCATCGAGCGCCGCCTCGTCGACTGGACCGCGCAGCGCATCGGCCTCGGCCCCGCCGCGGACGGCATCTTCACCTCCGGCGGCAGCCAGTCCAACTTCCACGCGCTGCTGCTCGCCCGCGACGAGGCCTGCCGCATCGTCATGAAGAAGGAGCTGGACGCGGGCCGCCAGCTCACCAAGGGCGAACTCCTCCCGAAGCTGCGCATCTTCACCTCCGAGGCCAGCCACTTCAGCGTGAAGAAGTCGGCCGCCATGCTCGGACTCGGCTACGAGGCCGTCATCGCCGTCCCGGTCGACCGCAACCGCCGCATGGACACCTCGGTGCTCGCCCTGGAGCTCGAGGAGTGCGCCGCCGAGGGCCTGTTCCCGATGGCCGTGGTCGCCACCGCCGGCACCACCGACTTCGGGTCCATCGACCCGCTCCCCGAGATCGCCCGCCTCGCCGACGAGCACTCCTCGTGGATGCACGTGGACGCCGCCTACGGCTGCGGACTGCTGGCCTCCCCCACCCGCCGGCACCTCCTCGACGGCATCGAGCGCGCCGACTCGGTCACCGTCGACTACCACAAGTCGTTCTTCCAGCCCGTCAGTTCCAGCGCCATGCTGGTCCGCGACCGCGACACCCTCAAGCACGCCACGTACCACGCGGACTACCTCAACCCGCGCCGCATGGCCGAGGAGCGCATCCCCAACCAGGTCGACAAGTCCATCCAGACCACGCGCCGCTTCGACGCGCTCAAGCTCTGGATGACCCTGCGCGTCATGGGCGCCGACGGTGTCGGCTCCCTGTTCGACGAGGTCATCGACCTGGCCGCCGCGGGCTGGGACATCATCGACGCCGACCCACGCTTCGAGGTCGTCGTCAAGCCCCAGCTCTCCACCCTGGTCTTCCGCTACGTCCCCGAGGGCGACGTTCCCGCAGAACTCGTGGACGAGGCCAACCTGCACGCCCGCAAGGCCCTGTTCGCCTCGGGCGAGGCCGTCGTGGCCGGAACCAAGGTGGACGGGGACCAGTACCTGAAGTTCACCCTCCTCAACCCGCAGACCACGACGGCCGACATCAGGGCCGTACTCGACCTTCTTGCCGCACACGCCGCGCAGTTCCTGGGAGAATCCCTTGCCGTCCACCGTTAAGCCCCACGACTTCATCGGCATCGGCCTCGGTCCCTTCAACCTGGGACTCGCCTGCCTGACCGCCCCGATCGACGAGCTCGACGGCCTGTTCATCGAGTCGAAGCCGCACTTCGAGTGGCACGCCGGCATGTTCCTGGACGGCGCGCACCTGCAGACGCCGTTCATGTCGGACCTGGTGACCCTCGCCGACCCGACCTCGCCCTTCTCCTTCCTGAACTACCTGAAGGACCAGGACCGGCTGTACTCCTTCTACATCCGGGAGAACTTCTACCCGCTGCGGGCCGAGTACAACGACTACTGCCGCTGGGCAGCCGACCGGCTCGACAACGTCCTGTACTCCACCTCCGTCACCGAGGTCGGCTACGACGAGCAGGCCGGCCTCTACGAGGTCCGCACCGACAAGGGCGAGACCCACCTGGCCCGCCGCCTGGTCCTGGGCACCGGCACCCCGCCGTTCGTCCCGGAGGCCTGCGCCGGCCTCGGCGGCGACTTCCTGCACAACTCCGCGTACATGCGACACAAGGCGGAGCTGCAGAAGAAGAAGTCGATCACCCTGGTCGGCTCCGGCCAGAGCGCCGCGGAGATCTACTACGACCTCCTCGCCGAGATCGACGTGCACGGCTACCAGCTCAACTGGGTCACGCGCTCCCCGCGCTTCTTCCCGCTGGAGTACACGAAGCTGACGCTGGAGATGACCTCCCCCGAGTACGTGGACTACTTCCACGCCCTCCCCGAGGACACCCGCTACCGGCTCGAGACCCAGCAGAAGAACCTCTTCAAGGGCATCGACGGCGATCTGATCAACGCCATCTTCGACCTGCTCTACCAGAAGAAGATCACCATGCCGGGCCAGGTGCCGACCACCCTGCTGACCAACACCTCGCTGAACAGCGCGGCGTACGACACCACCACGGGCACCTACACCCTGGGGCTGCGCCAGGAGGAGCAGGAGCGGGACTTCACCCTCGCCTCCGAGGGCCTGGTCCTGGCCACCGGCTACAAGTACCGGGTCCCGGAGTTCCTCGCCCCGGTGCGCGACCGGCTGAACTTCGACGGCCGCGGCCGCCTCGACGCCGCCCGCAACTACAGCGTCGACACCACGGGCCGCGGGGTGTACCTGCAGAACGGCACGACCCACAACCACTCCCTGACCTCCCCCGACCTGGGCATGGCCGCGTACCGCAACGCCTATATCGTCAGTGAGCTCCTCGGCCGCGAGTACTACAAGGTCGAGAAGTCCATCGCGTTCCAGCAGTTCGCAGCCCCGGAAGGCATGCACGCATGAGCACCACCGGCTCCACCGCCGAGATCCTGTACACGCGCAACGACGCGGCTCTCGGCACCTTCGCGATCCGCCCGCTGGACCCCTTCGCCGACGCGGAGCTCCTGCACGGCTGGGTCACGCACCCCAAGGCCTCGTTCTGGATGATGCAGGACGCCTCGCTGCCCGACGTCGAGCGCGAGTACATGAGGATCGCGGCCCATGAGCACCACCAGGCGTTCATCGGCCTGCACGAGGGCCGCCCGGCCTTCCTGATGGAGACGTACGACCCGGCCCGCCTGGAGCTCGTCGGCCTGTACGACGCCCAGCCCGGCGACGTCGGCATGCACTTCCTCGTGGCTCCGAGCGACCGGCCGCTGCACGGCTTCACCCGCGCGGTCATCACCACCGTCATGGCCGCCGTGTTCGCCGACCCCGAGGCCAAGCGCGTCGTGGTCGAGCCCGACGTCCGCAACACCGCCGTCCACGCCCTGAACGAGGCCGTCGGCTTCGTGCCCGACCGCCCGGTCCAGAAGCCGGAGAAGGAAGCCCTCCTCAGCTTCTGCACCCGCGAGCAGTTCGCGGCGGCCACCGGTCTCACGAAGGAGCTCTCCATATGAGCCTCGCCGACGCCGTCTCCCACCTCTCCCCCGAGCTGTGGGCCCGCGCCAACCGCGCCCTGGTCCGCAAGGCCCTCGCCGAGTTCTCCCACGAGCGCCTGCTGACCCCCGAGCTCCTGGACTGCGGCCTCTACTCGGTCCTGAGCGACGACTCCTCGGTGGAGTACCGCTTCGCGGCCACCCGGCACGCCCTGAACCACTGGTCGGTGGACGAGGCGTCGATCATCCGCCTCCAGGACGGCGCCGAGCTCGCGCTGGACGCCCTCGACTTCCACATCGAGCTCCAGGAGTCCCTCGGCCTCAGCGCCGAGGTCCTGCCCGTCTACCTGGAGGAGATCTCCTCCACCCTGGCCGGCTCGGGGTTCAAGTACACGAAGCCGCAGATCTCCTCCGCCGTCCTCGCGAAGTCCTCCTTCCAGGACATCGAGACCGGCATGACCGAGGGCCACCCCTGCTTCGTCGCGAACAACGGCCGCCTCGGCTTCGGCGTGCACGAGTACCTCTCGTACGCCCCGGAGGCCGCGAGCCCGGTCCACCTGGTGTGGGTGGCGGCCCGCAAGGACGTCTCCACCTTCACGGCGGGCGCGGGCCTGGACCACGACTCGTTCATGCGCGACGAGCTGGGCGAGGAGACGATCGCGGCCTTCTCCGCGAAGATGGCCGACCTCGGCCTGGACCTGGCGGACTACCACCTGTTCCCGGTCCACCCCTGGCAGTGGTGGAACAAGACCACCATCACCTTCGCCGCCGAGATCGCCAACCGCCGCCTGGTCCTGCTGGGCGAGGGCACGGACGCCTACCTGGCGCAGCAGTCGATCCGCACCTTCTTCAACACCAGCGCCCCCGAGAAGCACTACGTCAAGACGGCGATCTCGGTGCTGAACATGGGCTTCATGCGGGGCCTGTCGGCCGCGTACATGGAGGCCACCCCGGCCATCAACGACTGGCTCCACCAGCTGATCGGGGCGGACCCGGTGCTGCGGTCCGTCGACTTCTCGATCATCCGCGAGCGCGCGGCGATCGGCTACCACCACCGCCAGTACGAGCGCGCCACCGACCGGTACTCCCCGTACCGCAAGATGCTGGCCGCCCTCTGGCGCGAGTCCCCGGTGAACTCCCTCCAGGGCGACGAGCGCCTGGCCACCATGGCCTCGCTCCTCCACGTCGACGCCGAGGGCAGGTCCTTCGTCGGCGCCCTCATCGAGGAGTCGGGCCTCACCCCCGCCGAGTGGCTGCGCTCGTACCTGCGCGCCTACCTGGTCCCGCTGCTGCACTGCTTCTACCAGTACGACCTCGCGTACATGCCGCACGGCGAGAACACCATCCTCGTCATCGAGGGCGGCGTGGTGAAGCGGGCGATCTTCAAGGACATCGCCGAGGAGATCGTGGTCATGGACCCGGACGCGGTGCTGCCGCCCGCGGTCGAGCGGGTCCGGGCGGACATCCCGGAGGACATGAAGCTGCTGTCGATCTTCACGGACGTCTTCGACTGCTTCTTCCGCTTCCTGGGCCCGATCCTGGCGACGGAAGGCATCTGCGAGGAGGAGACCTTCTGGCGGGCGGTCGCGGACTGCGCCCACGAGTACCAGGACTCCGTGCCGGCCCTGTCGGAGCGCTTCGAGCGCTACGACCTGTTCGCCGAGGAGTTCCAGCTGTCCTGCCTGAACCGCCTCCAGCTGCGCAACAACAAGCAGATGGTCGACCTCGCCGACCCGTCCGCCGCGCTCCAGCTGATCGGCACCCTGAAGAACCCCGTCGCGCCGTTCGCCGCACGGCGGTAACCGGCCCGGGCGGGCAGCCGATACGGTCCCTCGGCTGCCCGCCCGTCCCTCGGGGCTCCGCCCCGGCATTTTTCAGCCCCCCGGCGTTTGAGGCGCGGGGGCCCGGAGGCGGAGCCCCCGGCAGCGGCGTCGCGCCGCTAGGACCACGGCACGTCCGGCGCCCGGTAGTACGCGATGCCCTGCGCATCCATGCGCGGCCCCTGCGCCGCCAGGCGCAGACTGTACGACGCCCAGTCAAGGGCGGCGGCCGGCGACCAGCCGAGCTCCGCGAGGCCCAGCACCCGCGGAAAGGCCATCAGCTCCCAGTCCGCCCGCGTGGCGATCGTCTCCGTCCACAGCGGCGCCTCCACCCCCAGGACGGCCGACTCCGGCACCCCGGCCAGATAGCTCCCCGGGTTCCAGGAGTAGGACCTCCGCACCGGGACGAGCCCGGCCCACGACAGCCCCGGCTTGGTCGCCGCCTCGTACTTCATGTCCAGGTACAGCCGGTCCGCCGGCGACAGGATCACCGGGTGCCCGGCCTTCGCGGCCGCCACGACCCCGGCCTTCTCCGCGGCGGACGTCCGGTCGTGCCCCCAGTACTGCAGCACCGCCCCCTCCGCCGGCCGCGCCGCCGCCAGCTGGTGCCAGCCGACGACCGTCTTCCCGTGCCGGCCCACCACCGCCTGCGCCCGGTCCATGAACGCGGCGTAGTCCGCCGCGGGCGTGGAGTGCGCCTCGTCGCCGCCGATGTGCAGGTAGCGGCCCGGCGTCAGCTCCGCCAGCTCGCCGAGCACCTGGTCGACGAACTCGTACGTCCGCTCCTTGGCCACGCACAGCGAGCTGAAGCCCACCTTGGTCCCGGTGTACCGCTCCGGGGCCTTCCCGTCGCAGTTCAGCTCCGCGTACGAGGCGAGCGCGGCGTTCGTGTGCCCCGGCATGTCGATCTCCGGGACCACTTCCACGTACCGCTCCCCCGCGTACGCGACGAGCTCCCGGTACTCGTCCTTCGTCCAGTGCCCGCCGGGCCCGCCGCCGACCTCGCTGGCGCCCCCGTACTCCGCCAGCCGCGGCCAGGAGTCGATCGCCAGGCGCCACCCCTGGTCGTCGGTCAGGTGCACGTGCAGGGTGTTGACCTTGTACTGCGCGAGCTGGTCCACGTATCTCTTCACCTGCTCCACCGTGAAGAAGTGCCGCGCGATGTCGATCATCGCGCCCCGGTACGCGAAGCGCGGCCGGTCGGAGACCCTCCCGCCGGGCACCGTCCCGGGCCCGGACACCGGTACGAGCTGCCGCAGCGTCTGCCCGGCGTGGAAGAGCCCGGCCGGGGTCCGCGCGGTGAGGGTGATCCCGGCCGGTCCGGAATCCAGCAGGTACCCCTCGTCCCCGACCCCCTCGGCCTCTTCGTCGATCCGCAGCCGGATCCCGTCCCCGCCGGCCCCGTCGACCACCGGCAGCGGCAGCCCGCTGGGGCCGCGCAGCTGCTCCGCGAGGAGCTCGCCGACCCGCCGGACCTCCTCGTCGGGCCGGCCCGTGCGGATGACCGTGCCCGCCCCGAAGGAGTAGCCGGGGCCTTCGGCGCGTGCGGAGAGGGGCGCCGGCAGCAGCCGTTCGAAGGGGGTCAGGGCGGCGGGGGCGTCGTCGCCGGGTCTGGCGTCGTCGCCCCGGGCGGCGGTGCAGGACACGGCCGTGCCGAGAACGGAGAGGACGAGGAGGGTTCCGAGCGTGCGTCGCAGGACTCTCATGGCTCAGGTATAGGCCAAGTAGGCCCCGACGGCCGGTGCGAGAATCGACGGATGGCGGAAATCATCCAGAAGGACGGTACTTGGACCTTCGACGGGGACACGGTGCGCATCGTGCCCGGCCGCGACAAGGGGGTGGGCCTGCTGCGCCAGACGCTGGGCGAAGTCGCCGTACCGCTGCGCGCGGTGGCCGGGATCAGCTTCGAACCCGGACGCAAGGCGGGACGGTTGCGGCTGCGCCTGCGCGACGGCGCCGACCCGCTGCTCCAGGTGACGGGCGGGCGGCTGCCGGACGCCTCCGACCCGTACCGGCTGACCGTGGAGACGGACCGGACGGGCGTGGCGGAGTACTTCGTGGACGAGGTGCGCAGCGCGCTCCTGCTGGAGCAGGTGGAGACCGGCCCGACCCTCGCGTACCTGCTGCCGGGTCCCCCGGTGCCGATCACGGCGGGCGCGGGCGACGGGACGGTGGGCTTCGACGGGGACCGGGTGTCCCTGGAGTGGAACTGGACGGCCGAGGAGGCCAAGCGGTCGGGCGGGACGCGGGAATTCCGGGTGGCGGACCTGCGGTCGGTGGAGTGGTCCCCGTCGAAGGGGCTGGCGAGCGGCTGGCTGCGCTTCCTCCCGGCGGGCACGGCGGCGCCCGCCTCGCCCAAGTACGACCCGTACACGGTGGAGCTCTTCGGTTTCAAGAACGATCCGCTGATGGCCCTGGTCGCGGCGGCGGTCGCGGCCCGGATGCCCCACCCTGCGGCGGCCGCGGCCGCGCAGGCTGCCCCCGCCATGGCCCTGACCCCCGGAGCGGCCGGGCAGCCAGCGGCGCCGGGCCCGGGATCCGCCTCCGCCTCCGTATCCGCCTCCGCGGAGGAGACCGCGGCGGACCACGACGCGCTGCTGCGCCGCTTGCGCGAGCTCGGTGAGCTGCACCAGTCGGGCGTCCTCACGGCGGAGGAGTTCACGGCGGCCAAGCAGGCCGTTTTGCGCCGCTTCTGACCGGATCCATCCATTCCACTGGTCCAGACCAGAAGGATCCTGCCCGAAATCGGGCAGGATCTTTGCGTTCGACGCTTTGAGCCGCCAGTATCTACGGGTGCTCGATCGCCGCCCGTCGCATGACGACCTCGTCGACCACCTGGTGCGCAGCACCTCGCTGCAGCGGGGTGAAGCCGCCCGGGTGGTGCTCGACGTGCTCGCGTACTTCGACGAGACGACCGAGGAGTTCGTCCGCCGCCGCCACCGGGAACTGCAGTCCGGCGGAGCGGTCAACGCGGAGATCTTCGAGCGGATCGCGGCCGAGCTGCCGCACCGCGCCGTGGCGCCTCCGGAGCTCTCGCTCCGGCAGCTGCGCCGCATCGTCTACGGCTGACGCGCGGCGGCGGACCCGGCTGGGACCCAGCCACCCGAGCACACGTACCGAACTTCAGGAGGGGCAGAACCGTATGTGCGGAATCGTCGGTTACATCGGCAAGCGTGACGTGGCACCACTGCTGCTGGAAGGCCTGCAGCGGCTCGAATACCGCGGGTACGACTCCGCGGGCATCGTCGTGAACAGCCCGAAGGCCTCGGCCCTGAAGGTCGTCAAGGCCAAGGGCCGGGTCCGCGAGCTGGAGTCCCGCGTCCCCAAGCGCTTCGCCGGCACCACCGGCATCGCCCACACCCGCTGGGCCACGCACGGCGCCCCGAGTGACATCAACTCCCACCCCCACCTCGACGCCGAGAACAAGGTCGCCGTCGTCCACAACGGCATCGTCGACAACGCCTCCGAGCTGCGCGCCAAGCTCGAGGCCGAGGGCGTCGTCTTCGTCTCGGAGACCGACACCGAGGTCATCGTCCACCTGATCGCCCGCTCCCTGGCCGACTCCCTCGAGGAGAAGGTGCGCGAGGCGGTCAAGGCGATCGAGGGCACCTACGGCATCGCCGTCATGCACGCCGACTTCGCCGACCGCATCGTCGTCGCCCGCAACGGCTCCCCGGTCGTCCTCGGCATCGGCGAGAAGGAGATGTTCGTCGCCTCCGACGTCGCCGCCCTGGTCGCCCACACCCGCCAGGTCGTCACCCTCGACGACGGCGAGATGGCCACCCTGAAGGCCGACGACTTCCGCACCTACACCACCAGCGGTGCGACCACGACCGCCACCCCGGAGACCGTGGAGTGGGAGGCCGCCTCCTACGACATGGGCGGTCACGACACCTACATGCACAAGGAGATCTCCGAGCAGCCCGACGCGGTCGACCGCGTGCTGCGCGGCCGGATCGACGACCGCTTCAACACGGTCCACCTGGGCGGCCTGAACCTGGACCCGCGCGAGGCGCGCGGCATCCGCCGGGTCAAGATCCTGGGCTGCGGCACCTCGTACCACGCCGGCCTGATCGGCGCCGGCCTCATCGAGGGCATGGCCCGCATCCCCGCGGACGCCGAGCCGGCCTCCGAGTTCCGCTACCGCAACCCGGTCGTGGACCCCGACACCCTCTACATCGCGGTCTCCCAGTCGGGTGAGACGTACGACGTGCTCGCGGCCGTGCAGGAGCTCAAGCGCAAGGGCGCCCGCGTCCTCGGCGTGGTCAACGTGGTCGGCTCCGCCATCGCCCGCGAGGCGGACGGCGGCGTGTACGTGCACGCCGGCCCCGAGGTCTGCGTCGTCTCCACCAAGTGCTTCACCAACACGGTCGTGGCCTTCGCGCTGCTGGCCGTGCACCTGGGCCGCATCCGGGACCTCTCGGTCACCGACGGCAAGCGGATCATCGAGGGCCTGCGCAAGCTGCCCGCGCAGATCCAGGAGATCCTCGACGGCGAAGAGGACATCAAGAAGCTGGCGGCCGAGTTCGCCGAGGCCAAGTCGATGATGTTCATCGGCCGGGTGCGCGGCTACCCGGTGGCCCTGGAGGCCTCCCTCAAGCTGAAGGAGATCTCCTACATCCACGCCGAGGCCTACCCGGCCTCCGAGCTCAAGCACGGTCCCCTCGCGCTGATCGAGCCCTCGCTGCCGACCGTCGCGATCGTCCCGGACGACGACCTGCTGGAGAAGAACCGCGCCGCGCTCGAGGAGATCAAGGCCCGCAGCGGCCGGATCCTCGCGGTCGCGCACCGCGAGCAGGAGAAGGCGGACCACACCATCGTGGTCCCGAAGAACGAGGACGAGCTGGACCCGATCCTGATGGGCATCCCGCTCCAGCTGCTGGCGTACCACACGGCCCTGGCCATGGGCCGGGACATCGACAAGCCGCGCAACCTGGCGAAGTCGGTCACCGTCGAGTAGTCGTCAGGCCCGTCCGTCCCGGGCATGCGAAGACCCCCGTGCGCACCGCGCACGGGGGTCTTCGCGCAGTTGCTCAGCCCGCGGCGACCGCACCGCGGCGCGAGCCCCTGCCCACGGCCATCGGCCAGTGCGCCAGGGCCGCGGTGGCTCCGTACCAGGCCAGCAGGCCGGACACGGCGGCGACCCAGCCGCCCACCTTGGCGAGCCCGTCGCTCCCCGCGAACGAGGCCACGGCCAGCAGGACGAGGGACAGGGTCAGCAGGGCGTAGACACCCTGGCTGAACGGACCGCTCGCCGCGGCGACCGTGAGGGTCAGGGCGAGCAGGGCGAAGAGGACCAGAAACGTTCCGGCGGCCTCCTCGGAGACCGAGGCCCCCGCTCCCTTGGCCCAGGTGAACCAGAAGACGCCGAGGCCCGCGAACGCGGTGCCGTTGAACCCGTTCCCGCCGCGGAACTCGAGGAGCCCGAGGAGGAAGAGGGCCGCGCCGCCGACGTACATCGCGAGCGAGGCGGAGTCGGCGGCGGACACCCCGGAGATGATGCCGGTGTGGCCGATACCGAATGCGAGAAGGGTGAGACCCAGGGCTATGTGCCCGAGGGTCGAAGTCGAGGCCGTGCTTCCCGCAGAGACACCGTTGTCCACGGCGGGCTCCCTTCGATCTGCAGTTGTTTGCTGCGTCCCAGCAGCATTTATCTACCCTTTACACAGGGGCACAACCGCACAATCGGCTTAACGGAGGGTCACGGAATGACAACAACGGGTCGCTGTGCGCGCTTGGCGAGGCGGCCCGCCACCGAACCGAAGAGCCGCCCCACGATCCCGTGGGTGGAGCCGACCACGATGGCGTCGGCCGAATACTCCCGGCCGACCTCCTCCAGCTCATGGCAGATGTCACCGCCGCGCTCCACCAGGATCCATGGCACTTCGGCCAAGTAGTCCGCGCAGGCGAGCTCCAGCCCGAGCACCTCGGTGCGGTGGTCCGGCACGTCGACGAAGACGGGAGGCTCGCAGCCGGCCCAGACCGTGGTGGGCAGCCGGTTGGCGACATGGACGATGATCAGGCCGGATCCGGAGCGGCGGGCCATGCCGATCGCGTACGCGAGCGCGCGCTCACTGGAGGTGGAGCCGTCGAATCCCACGACGACGCCGTGCCGGAAGGCCGGGTCGCAGGGGAGGCGTGCCTGTTCCACCGCGCGCAGATCGGCGGCCGACGCGGGGTCGGCGACGCGTTTGCGCTTGCGGTCCGCGGGTTCGGAGAATTCGTGACCGGCCATGGGTGTCTCGGCGGAGAGGTCCTTGGAGGAAGGAACAGGGGCGAAATTCGGCGACGCTGGGTGACGGAGCTCTGTCCGGGAAGCATCTTCCCAAGCCCATACCCACCAGGGTACGGCGACACTCCTGTCCTGCACAGGGCTTGCCGCCCTTGGAGAGCGTCCCAGGGAGCATGCCGGAGCGAGCGCGCCTTGGCAATGTCCGCTGCCCCCTACAGCCAGTGACGATCGGGCCGGGCGCCACCCGTGCGCGCAGTGACCGAGCCCGGCCGAACGGCGTTGGACACGGGACAGACCGTCCAGGAAGAGCCCGCAGGGAGCACGCCGTGCCCGGCCATCCGGTACACCCCGTCCAGCCAGCTCAGCCGACGCAGCCCGTCCACCAGTACGCCGACACCGTCCCGCCCTACGCCCCCTCCCACCCGCCCCTCCTTCCCCCGTCCGCGCACCCCGCCGCAGGCCGTCACGACGACCCCGCGGGTGACGTCGTGCGCTGGGCCGCCTTCAGCTGCCTGCTCGTCCCCGTGGTCCTCGTCGTCTACGGGACCTCCTTCGGCGGGGCGGCGGCGGCCACGCTCGGCCTGGTCGCCGTGACGGCCGCCTGCCGGGCGCTGCTGCGCTACTCGGAGCGGGCGGAACGGGCCATGGCGCGGGTCCCGGCCCAGGAGCCGCCGGCCGCACCGCGCGGCCGGCACTCGCGCGGCGGGACGGGTGGACATCGCGCCTGCGGCGGCTCCGCCCCGCGCGCGGCGCACTCCCCGCAGGACTGACTCATTCGCACACCCACACCCGCACGTTTTCAGCCAACTTCCCGGCAGGATGCCCCTCTTGCCGGAATGTCCCCCCAACCCCCCTACCACCAGCGACGACAGACAGCGGAGGGCGCTTTGACCCTACGGGTACTGGCCACGGGCGGACGGGACGCCTCCCCGGCGGGTAGCGGAGCGGAACGCTTCCTGATCGAATGCTTTTCGCCAAGTTGAGAAGTCGACATAGCGCTGCGTGCTGAACTTGTCACGCCGACACCACGGGACGCAGTAGATTCGATCATGTATTTACGGCGGGGGATCCACGTGCAAGGCCGAGGGGAAACGTGCAGGTGCGACCAGACCAAGGAGTCGCGACACCCAAGGGGGGCTTAGCGCCATGAGCCAGGATTCCACCGCCGTCGTCGCAGACGCCGGCCGGAAGCTCGCGGGGCGTCGCCGCAGGGAGATCGTCGCGGTGCTGCTCTTCAGCGGCGGACCGATTTTCGAGAGCTCCATTCCACTCTCCGTGTTCGGCATTGACCGGCAGGACGCGGGAGTTCCACGCTACCGATTGCTCGTGTGCGCCGGGGAGGACGGTCCGCTCCGGACCACCGGCGGACTCGAACTGACCGCGCCGTACGGGTTGGAGGCGATCGCCCGGGCAGGCACGGTCGTCGTGCCCGCCTGGCGTTCCATCACTTCACCGCCGCCTCCCGAGGCGCTCGACGCACTGCGTCTGGCGCACGAGGAGGGGGCCCGGATCGTCGGACTGTGCACGGGGGCCTTCGTGCTGGCCGCCGCCGGTCTGCTGGACGGCCGGCCCGCGACGACGCACTGGATGTACGCGCCGACGCTGGCCAAGCGCTATCCGTCCGTCCACGTCGATCCGCGCGAGCTGTTCGTCGACGACGGGGACGTGCTGACGTCCGCGGGCACGGCGGCCGGAATCGACCTGTGCCTGCACATCGTGCGCACGGACCACGGCAGCGAGGCGGCCGGGGCCCTGGCCCGCAGGCTCGTCGTCCCGCCGCGCCGGACGGGCGGACAGGAGCGCTATCTCGACCGGTCGCTGCCGGAGGAGATCGGCGCCGACCCGCTGGCCGAGGTCGTCGCCTGGGCGCTGGAACACCTCCACGAGCAGTTCGACGTGGAGACCCTGGCGGCCCGCGCCTACATGAGCAGGCGCACCTTCGACCGCCGGTTCCGCTCGCTGACGGGCAGTGCGCCGCTCCAGTGGCTGATCACCCAGCGGGTGCTCCAGGCACAGCGGCTGCTGGAGACCTCCGACTACTCGGTCGACGAGGTCGCCGGACGCTGCGGGTTCCGCTCACCGGTCGCCCTGCGCGGGCACTTCCGGCGGCAGCTGGGGTCCTCCCCGGCCGCCTACCGCTCCGCCTATCGGGCACGGAGGCCGCAGGCCGACGTGGCCCAGGTGTCCCAGCTCTCGGAGAGCCCGGTCCCGCACCAGCGCACTCCGCAGCCCCAGCGGGCGGCGGCGGCCCTGGCCGCGGCGGGCCCGACGGTGACGGAGCTGTACGCCCCGGGCCGGGTGCTGCGCGAACACGCGTAACCCTCACAACGGGTACGGCAAGGGAGGTCCTCCGTCGGTCACCGCCGACGGGGGACCTTCCGCATATGCGGTCCGGCCCCAAGGGGACCGCATAAGGTGGGACACATGAACGATCGCATGGTGTGGATCGACTGCGAGATGACCGGGCTCTCGTTGACGGACGACGCACTTATCGAGGTGGCCGCACTGGTCACCGACTCGGAGCTCAACGTGCTCGGCGAAGGCGTGGACATCGTGATCCGCCCGCCGGACGCGGCCCTGGAGACCATGCCCGACGTGGTGCGCGAGATGCACACCTCCTCCGGCCTGCTCGACGAGCTGGCCGACGGGACCACCCTGGCCGACGCCGAGGCACAGGTCCTGGCCTATGTGCGGGAGCACGTGAAGGAGCCCCGCAAGGCTCCGCTGTGCGGGAACTCGGTCGGCACCGACCGCGGATTCCTGCTGCGCGACATGGCCGCGCTCGAGAGCTACATGCACTACCGGATCGTGGACGTGTCCTCGGTCAAGGAGCTGGCGCGCCGCTGGTACCCGCGGGCGTACTTCAACAGCCCGCCGAAGAACGGCAACCACCGGGCGCTGGCGGACATCAGGGAATCCATCGCCGAGCTGCGCTACTACCGGGAGGCGGTCTTCGTGCCGCAGCCCGGGCCCGACTCGGACACGGCCCGGAGCATCGCCGCCAAGTACGTGCTGCCCGCCGAGCCCGCCGAATAGCCGACCCGGAGCCGAGGGCGCGACAAGGGGGGAGCGAGCACCCTCCCGGACCCTGTACCCTTTTCTTCGGCCGGTCGGTTCTCCGACCGGACATGGTGGGTGTAGCTCAGTTGGTAGAGCACCTGGTTGTGGTCCAGGTGGCCGCGGGTTCAAGTCCCGTCACTCACCCTGCACGGCAGAGGGGTCCCGATCCGCGGAAGCGGACCGGGACCCCTCTTCCCGTTCCCGGCCGTTCCCGCTCTCCGGGCCACCCGCAGGGGCTCAGGAGGACTCCCGGACGACCAGCCGGTTCGGCAGCACGACGGCCGCTCCTCCCCCGGCGTCCCCGCCGATCCTGGCCAGCAGTACCCGCGCCATGGTCCGGCCCATCTCCTCGATCGGCTGGCGGACGCTGGTCAGCGGCGGGTCCATGTGCCGGGCCACCACCGAGTCGTCGAAGCCCACCAGCGCCACGTCCTCGGGGATCCGGCGGCCGGCCGCGCGCAGCTCCAGCCGGGCGCCCGCCGCCATGACGTCCGAGGCCGCGAAGACGGCGTCCAGCCCCGGACGTCGCTCCAGCAGCTCGCGCATGGCCCGGCGGCCGCCCTCCTCGGTGAAGTCGCCGACCGCGATCAGGCCCTCGTCGGCCCGGTGCCCGGTGGCGGCCAGGGCGTGCCGGTAGCCGTCGAGGCGGCACTGGGCCCCGTACACGTCCAGCGGGCCGGTGATCGTGGCGATCGCCCGGCGGCCCCGGTCCAGGAGGTGGCTCACGGCCTCGGCCGCGCCACCCAGGTTGTCGGAGTCCACCGAGGGCAGCGGCTCGGCGGCCGAGCGGCGGCCGCTGATCACGGTCGGGATGCCCAGCTCGGCCAGCAGCTCCGGCAGCGGGTCCCCGGCGTGGACGGAGACGAGGAGCACCCCGTCGACGCGGTGGCCCGACAGGTACTGGGAGAGGCGGCGGCGCTCGCGGTCGCTGCCGGCCAGGGTGAGGACGAGCTGCACCTCGGTCTCGGCGAGGGCCGAGCCGACTCCGCGGACCACCTCCGAGAAGTACGGCTCGGCGAAGAACCGGGCCTCCGGCTCGGGGATGACGAGGGCGATGGCGTCGGTGCGGTTCGCCGCCAGCGCACGGGCCGCCCTGTTGGGCACGTAGCCCAGCTCGACGACGGCCGCCTCGACGGCGCTCCTGGTGTGCTCGCTGACCTTGGAGGAGCCGTTGATCACCCGGGAGACCGTGCCGCGCCCCACTCCCGCGCGCGCCGCGACCTCTTCCAGGGTCGGCCGTCCCCTACTGCCCCCGTGCGCCTTCATGGATTCCTCCCAGGTGTGAATCTACCCCTTGACGAGTGTGGGAGCGCTCCCACAGTGTGGCACACGACACCCGGCACGTTCCGTCCCTCAGGGAGGATGCACATGCGAGCCCACGCCCGAGCCCGAAGAACCCTTGCCACGGCAGTCACCGCGGTGGGAGCGGCGGCCCTGCTGCTCGCGGGGTGCGCGCAGGATCCGACCGAGAAACCGCAAGGCGGCGCCCCGGCGGGCGACAAGGCGAAGACCACCCTGACCGTCGGGGTCTTCGGCGCCTTCGGCCTCCAGGAGGCCGGGCTCTACGACGAGTACATGGCGCAGAATCCCGGGATCCGCATCGAGCAGACCTCGATCGAGCGGAACGAGAACTACTACCCCCAGCTCCTCACCCACCTGGGGACGGGCAGCGGGCTCGCCGACATCCAGGCCGTCGAGGTCAACAACATCGCCGAGATCACCGCCACCCAGGCCGACAAGCTGGTGGACCTGGGCAAGGCGCCGGGCGTGGACAAGGCCGCGTACCTGCCGTGGAAGTGGGCGCAGGGCACGGCGAGCACGGCGAAGGGCGGGGCCACGGTCGGACTCGGCACCGACATCGGGCCGCAGGGGATCTGTTACCGCAAGGACCTCTTCGAGGCGGCCGGACTGCCCACCGACCGCGCGGCGGTCGGGGCGCTGTGGGCGGGCGACTGGAACAAGTACCTGGAGACGGGCAAGGCCTACAAGGCGAAGGCGGGCGCGGGCAAGGCCTTCGTGGACTCCGCTTCGGGCGTGATGGCGGCGGTGACGGGCAGCAGCGCGCAGCGGTTCTACGACGAGCAGGGCAAGGTCGTCTACAAGAGCAACCCGGCGGTGCGCGGGGCCTTCGACCTGGCGGCCTCCTTCTCGGGCGAGGGGCTGAGCGCCAAGCTCCAGCAGTTCACCCCGGCCTGGGACCAGGGCTTCGCCAACGGCTCCTTCGCCACGGTCTCCTGCCCGGCCTGGATGCTCGGCTACATCCAGGACAAGGCGGGGCCGGCGGGCAAGGACAAGTGGGACGTGGCGCAGGCGCCGAAGCCGAGCAACTGGGGCGGTTCGTTCCTGGTGGTCCCGAAGGCGGGCAAGCACACCGAGGAGGCGGCCAAGCTGGCGGCCTGGCTGACGGCTCCGGCGCAGCAGGCGAAGCTCTTCGAGAAGCGGGGCAGCTTCCCGAGCGCGAGCGCGTCCTACAAGCTGCCGGCGGTGTCGGGGGCGCGGCACGAATACTTCGGCGGGGCCCCGATCGGCGAGATCTTCGCGAAGGCGGCGGAGGGGGTGCCGGTGACGGTGGTGGGTCCGAAGGACCTGGTGATCTCGCAGAATCTGGCGGACATCGGCATGCTCCAGGTCGACCAGAAGGGCCGCAGTGCCCAGGAGGGCTGGGAGGCCGCGGTGAAGGCGATCGACAACGCCTTGGATCAGTGAGGCTCAGGTGACGGACGAGACAGCTGTCCTGTCCCCTTCCGCCGCCGGCTCCAAGCAGCCGGCGGCGGAAGGGGGCGGCCGGGGCCAGGTGTGGCGCTCGCGGCGCTACCGCTGGGACCTGCGGTGGAGCCCGTACGCCTTCGTGGCGCCCTTCTTCCTCTTCTTCGCCGCCTTCGGGCTGTTCCCGCTGCTGTACACGGGCTGGGCGGCGCTGCACCAGGTGGAACTGACCGATCCGGACAACATGACGTGGGTGGGGCTGAAGAACTTCACCCGGTTGTGGGACGACGAGTTCTTCTGGAACGCCCTGCGCAACACCGTCACCATCGGACTGCTGTCCACGGTGCCGCAGTTGGCCATCGCGCTCGGTCTGGCCCATCTGCTGAACTACAAGATGCGCGGCTCGGCCTTCTTCCGGGTCGCCGTGCTCACCCCGTACGCGACCTCGGTGGCGGCGGCCACCCTGGTGTTCGTGCTGCTCTTCGGTCGGGACTACGGGATGGTCAACTGGGCGCTGTCCGCGGTCGGTCTGGGGTCGGTGGACTGGCAGAACGGCACCTTCGCCTCCCAGCTGGCGGTCTCCACGATCGTGATCTGGCGGTGGACCGGCTACAACGCGCTGATCTACCTGGCGGCGATGCAGGCCGTGCCGGGCGAGCTGTACGAGTCGGCCGCGCTGGACGGAGCCTCGCGCTGGCAGCAGTTCCTGCACGTGACGGTGCCCTCGCTGCGGCCGACGATCTTCTTCACCTGTGTCGTCTCGACGATCGGGGCGACCCAGCTGTTCGGTGAGCCCCTGCTGTTCAACGGCGGGGCGGGCGCGACGGGCGGCTCGGAGCACCAGTTCCAGACGCTCGGGCTGTACCTGTACGAGCAGGGCTGGGTGAACCTGCACCTGGGGCGGGCTTCCGCCATCGCCTGGGCGATGTTCCTGATCCTGCTGGTCATCGCGGGCGCGGCACGGCTGCTGCGCGGACGGGGGGCTTCCCGATGAGATCCCTGCGCGCGGGCAGGCTCACGTACCTGGTGCTGGGCCTGTTCACCGTCGGTTCGCTCTTCCCCCTCGTCTGGACGGCCATCGCGGCCTCCCGGAGCAATACCCGCCTCGCGCAGACCCCGCCGCCGTTCTGGTTCGGCGGGAACCTGGGCCGCAACCTCCAGGTCGCGTGGACCGACGCGAACATGGGCACCGCCCTGCTGAACACCGTGATCGTGGCCGGCACCGTCGCCGCGGGGACGGTGGTGTTCTCCACCCTGGCGGGCTTCGCCTTCGCCAAGTTGCGCTTCCGGGGAAGCAGGCTGCTGCTGGGGCTGGTGATCGGGACGATGCTGATCCCGCCGCAGCTGAGCGTGGTGCCCCTGTACATGCTGATCGCCGAGCTGTCGTGGACCGACCGGCTGCAGGCGGTGATCCTGCCGACCCTGGTGTCGGCGTTCGGCGTCTTCTTCATGCGGCAGTACCTGGCGCAGGCCCTGCCGATGGAACTGGTGGAGGCGGCGCGCACGGACGGGGCGAGTTCGCTGCGGATCGTGTGGCACGTGGTGTTCCCCGTCGCCCGGCCGGCGATGGCCGTGCTGGCCATGCTGACCTTCGTGATGGCCTGGAACGACTTCTTCTGGCCGATCGTCGCGCTGACCCAGAACGGCAGCCCGACGGTGCAGGTGGCCCTGACCGGGCTGGGCCGGGGATACATCCCCGACCAGTCGGTGATCATGGCGGGCGCGCTGCTGGGCACGCTCCCGCTGCTGCTGGTGTTCCTCCTCTTCGGCCGCCAGATCGTGGGCGGCATCATGCAGGGAGCTGTCAAGGGATGACGAGTGTGCCGAGGGAAAACGTGCGTTTCCCGGACGGGTTCCTCTGGGGCGCGGCCACGGCCGCCTTCCAGATCGAGGGTGGGGCCGCCCTGCGCGGGCCCTCGATCTGGGACACCTTCTGCCGTACGCCGGGGAAGGTGCACGGCGGTGACACCGGCGACGTGGCGGTCGACCACCTCCGACTGTGGCGCGACGACGTACGACTGATGGCCGAACTGGGGCTCGGCGCCTACCGCTTCTCCGTGTCCTGGCCGCGGGTGCTGTCCGGCGGGATCGGCTTCTACGACGCCCTGGTGGACGAGCTGCTCTCGCACGGGATCCAGCCCTGCGTGACCCTGTACCACTGGGACCTGCCGCAGGAACTGGAGAACGGGGGCGGCTGGCCCGAACGCGAGACGGCCTATGCCTTCGGCGCCTACACCGAGCAGGTCGCGAAGGTGCTGGGCGACCGCGTGGAGCTGTGGACCACCCTCAACGAGCCCTGGTGCAGCGCCTTCCTCGGCTATGCCTCGGGGATCCACGCGCCGGGCCGCACCTCCCCCGCCGACTCCCTGCGCGCCGCCCACCACCTCAACCTGGCCCACGGCCTGGCCGCCGCCGCCCTGCCCGCCTCGGCGCAGGTCGGGATCGCGCTCAACCCGAGCGCGGTGCGGCCGCTGACCGGCTGCGAAGCCGACCTGGACGCGCAGCGCCGCATCGACGCCCTGGCCAACCGGATCTTCACCGGGCCGCTGCTGCACGGCGCCTATCCGCAGGACCTCCTCGCGGACACCGCCGCCGTGACGGACTGGTCTTTCATCCGCCCCGGCGACGAGGCGCTGATCCACCATCCGCTGGACTACCTCGGCGTCAACTACTACACCCCGGCGGTGGTTTCGGCGGCTCCGGCCGGCGCGGGCCCCCGCGCGGACGGTCACGGGGCCACGGGCCACTCCCCGTGGCCCGGCGCCGACACCGTGGCCTTCCACCAGCCCCCGGGCGAGCGGACCGACATGGGCTGGTCGATCGACCCGACGGGCCTGTACGACCTGCTGATGCGCTTCGCCCATGAGGCGCCGGACCTGCCCCTGCTGGTCACCGAGAACGGCGCGGCCTACGCCCCCGACCTCCACGACCCGGCGCGGATCGACTACCTGGAAGCCCATGTCGCCGCCCTGCACCGCGCCCTGGCGGACGGCGCCCCGGTGAAGGGCTACTTCCTCTGGTCGCTGCTGGACAACTTCGAATGGTCCTACGGCTACAGCAAGCGCTTCGGCATCGTCCACGTGGACTACGAGACCCAGACCCGCACCCCCCGCTCCAGCGCCCACTGGTACGCGCGGCTGGCGAGAACGGGCTCGTTCCCACCGCGGTAACCCGCCGGGGACGGGCAAGGCGAAGGCGGCGGCGCGGGCGGCGGCGACGCGGCCACCGGTGACGAGGATCGACATGGCCGGCTCCTTTTCATAGAATGAATACGTGACACAGATTCCTGTCTACACAGATTCTGATCTACACAGTCTCTGCGTCACGCATACAACTTTGGAGCGCGGAGAAGCCGATGTCAACGAAGTCCCCCCGCAAGGGTGATGAGTGGAGCCGTGCCGAGCTGCTCGCACGCGTCGCCACGGAGAGCCGGCGCCACCACGCCGACTACTCCGTCTTCAACCAGGCCATGGCCGAGCACGTCGGACTGCACCCCACCGACATGCAGTGCGTCGCCCTCCTCGACCTGGAGCCCGGACCGGTCAGCACCGGCGACATCGCCCGCCTCACCGGCCTGACCTCCGGCTCCGCCACCCGCCTCGTCGACCGGCTGGTCAAGGCGGGCATCGTCGAGCGGAACTCCGACCCGAACGACCGCCGCCGCGCCCTGGTCTCGCTCCCCCCCGCGGCCCGCGAGCGGATCGCCGTGGCCTGGGACACCCCCGGCCGGGCCTTCGGCGCCGTGCTCGAGGGCTACTCCGACGCCGAACTCGCCGTCATCGCCGACTACCTGCACCGCGCCGCCGAGGTCGGCCGCGCCCAGGCCGAAGAACTGGCCTCGGGCGACGCGGCCAGGGATACGGCCGGCGACGCGGCCGCCGGCGACGCCCCTACGGCGAGGACTCCATCCCCGCCAGCCCCTTCGCCAGGTCCTCGGCGTTCATGACCGGAGCGACCTCGACCTCGGCGTTGAACTCCAGGAACAGGCTCTCGACCAGGGCGGGCAGCCGCGAGCTCTCCTGGAGGTCGAAGACCATCCAGCAGGAGCGCACGCCCTCGTGCAGGCCGAAGTAGGCGGCCTCGGGCTTGGCCTTCTCCATCAGCGTCTTCATGGCCTGGGGCAGGGACCCGGCCTTGATGCCCTCGTTGCTGGCCGCCGTGTCGAGGTGGGCGCGGAGCATGACTCTCATGCCGACTCCTTCCGTCACGCCCACCCTGTGCGGCCCCGACGGGGGCGGCAACATCTCCTCCACCGTCCGGGGCGGCGGCGGCCCGGCGGCAGCACAGCCCCTAGCCCAGGATCCCCACGTCGTAGAAGAACTGGTACCGGGTCGGGTCGTCCGGCAGGAACCAGTGGAAGCCCTCCTCGAAGAACACGGCCACGAGGTTGACGGCGATGACCAGGCCCAGGAACCCCAGCGCGCACATCCCCACCGTCCGCGGCAGCCCCGGCCCGTCCGCCGGAACCGAGCGGTCCGCCGTCGAGTGGGCAAAGGCCAGGGCGATGCCGATGGCCACCACCGAGGCCTGGAAGAGGATCCACGCCCACACGTACAGGTGCAGGCCGAACACCTCGCTCCCGTACCCCTTGTCCCCCGGCAGGACGTGCAGCATCGTCTGCCGCCAGGAAGCGAAGGAACCGGCGAGCACGGCGACCAGGGACAGGCCCCAGCCCATCATGTAGTCCCGCCCCGTCACCGTGCCGTAGGCGAGCGCCGTCCGCACGATGTACGCCGCTCCCATCGCCGCCAGCAGCATGAACATCCGCTGCACGACGCAGAGCGGGCACGGGTACTCCCACAGCCCGAACTGGTAGAAGAGGCCGCCGCAGACCACGCCCGTCCAGCCGATCGCGAAGACGCAGGCGAACCAGTACTGGACCCGCCCCAGAAGTCCGCCCGTCGGCGCCTCCTCCGGGAGGATGCTGTGCATCACGGCCACCGTCAGTAGCTCAGTTTCAGGGCGAGGCCGCTGGTGATGTGGTGCGCCATCAGCAGGATCACGGCCAGCAGCATCACCCACCACGCTCCCAGCACCACCATCCGGGGCGACTCCCGGTACATGGCGATGAACGTGGCGAGGAGGCCGCCGAAGATGAGGGTGTCCATGCCGCGGACCGTACCGATCCGCGGACACGCCGCCCGCGAGGCGCGCCCCCGCCCCCGCCCCGTTACGTCAGTTGCTGCGCCGCTTGCGCCGGCCGCGCCGGGCCCGCACCCCGCCCGCGCCGCCGCGGGTCCAGCCGTCCAGGCCGATCCAGACCCGTACCTCGGTGCCGCCGAGCACCGAGCGCCCCAGCCGGACGTCACCGCCCGTCGACTCCGCGACCCGGCGCACGATGTCCAGGCCGAGGCCGGTCGAGCCGTCGCGTCCGCCGTCGTTGCCGCGGCGCAGGGCGGCGTCCGGGTCGGCGATGCCGGGGCCCGCGTCCGAGACGAGCACGATGACCGCGTCCGAGGCGTCGTGGACGTCCACCGCGAAGGGGGTGCCCTCGGGGGTGTGCCGGAAGACGTTGCCGAGCATGGCGTCGAGGGCCGCGGCGAGTTCGGGCCGCGCCACGGGGATCCGTACCGTACGGTCCACTCCCGCGAGCCGCACCTCGCGGCCCTCGTCCTCCGCGAGCGCCGACCAGAAGGCCATCCGGTCGCGGATGACCTCGGAGGCGTCGCAGCCGGCGCCGGCCCCCGCGGCGGCGGGCGGGCGCTGTTCGCGGGCCGTACGGATGATCGTGTCGACCTCCCGTTCCAGCTGCTCCACGGCCTCGCGGGTCTGGTCGGCGGCCGGGCCCTCGCCGAGCGAGGCGGCGTTGAGCCGCAGCACCGTCAGCGGTGTGCGCAGGCGGTGCGAGAGGTCGGCGGCCAGCTCCCGTTCGTTGGCGAGGAGTTCCACCACCTGGTCCGCCATCGCGTTGAAGGCGGCCGCCGCCGAGCGCAGTTCCTTCGGGCCGTCCTCCGGAACCCGCGCCCCGAGCCGGCCCTCGCCCAGCTGGTGCGCCGCGTCCGCGAGCCGCTCGGCCGGCCGTACCAGCCGGGCGCCGAGCCGGTCGGCGACCCCGACCGAACCCACGATCAGCGCCGCCCCGACGCCCGCAAGGATCAGCCAGGCGGTGGTGACCCCGTTGCTGACCTCGCTCTCCGGTACGAACACCTCCACCACCGCGATGTCGCCGGACCCGAGCGCGGTCGGCTGGAGCAGCGCCGAGCCCCCGCCGGGCACCGAGGCCGTCGTGGCCCGGCCGATCCGCCGGGTCTCCGCCACGGCGTGCGCGCCCGCCCGGCCCTCGCCGATGTCCACGGGCGGGCTGTCGCCGATCGCGGGCACGTGGACGGCCATCCGCCGGGCCGCGCCCATCTGCGTGGACTCCACGGCCTTGAGCAACTGCACCGGGTCGGTGGTGATGGACAGGGTCGGCCCGATGGTGGCCGCCTGCCGCTCGGCGTTGGAGAACGCCCGGTCGCTGGCCATCTCCCGCACCACCAGCCCCAGCGGTACGGCGAAGGCCACGACCACCATCGCGGTGACCGCGAGGCACACCTTGACCAGGGCCCACCTCACAGCGGCGGCTCCAGCTTGACCCCCACCCCGCGCAGCGTGTGCAGGTAACGCGGGCGGGCGGCGGTCTCGCCGAGCTTGCGGCGCAGCCAGGAGAGGTGGACGTCGATGGTCTGGTCGTCCCCGTACGACTGCTGCCAGACCTCGGCGAGCAGCTCGCGCCGGGCCACGACGACGCCGGGCCGCCCGGCGAGGAAGGCCAGCAGGTCGAACTCCCGGCGGGTGAGGTCCAGTACCGTCCCGTCGAGCTCGGCCTGGCGGCGCAGCGGGTCGATGGCCAGCCCGCCGACGCGCAGCACGCGCGAGGGCGGCTCGGCCCCGGCGGCGGCGCGGGCGCGGCGCAGGACGGCGGCCATCCGGGCCGAGAGGTGCTCCACGGAGAAAGGTTTGGTCAGGTAGTCGTCGGCGCCGTCGTTGAGCAGCCGGACGATCTCCGCCTCGTCGTCGCGCGCCGTCGCGATGATCACCGGCACGTCGGTGATGCCGCGCAGCATCTTCAGCGCTTCCGATCCGTCGAGGTCGGGCAGCCCCAGGTCGAGGATGACCACGTCGAAACGGTGGTGTGCGACCTCGCGCAGTGCCTCCAGGGCCGTGCCGACGCTCCGCACGGTGTGCGAGGCCTCGGTCAGGTGCCGGATGAGGGCGGAACGTACGAACTGGTCGTCCTCGACCACGAGCACACTTGCCATGGCCCGCACCGTAGTCCATTCGGGCGACCCGGGGAGGTGCCGGGCCACCTCTGTGACGGGTGGTGCACTATGTCCCCTGATGCAGCGAGGTCTCGTACATGCCATGGCTTGGACGCTGGCGACCGGAGCAGCGGTGACGCTGTCGTGGTGGGGCGTCCACACGGTCATGTCCGGCACGGCCTACGACCGCCCGCTCGCCGTTCCGCTGACCACGCAGCCCCTGTCGTCCTCGACGCGGAACTCGCTGCCCCCGTCGCCGGAGGCCTCCCCGTCCGCCTCGCCGAGCCCGCAGGCATCGGCGCCGGCGTCGGCGTCCGGCGCGTCGCCGTCCGCCGGGGCCCCCGCCGCCAAGCCCTCGCCGAAGCCGTCCTCGCGCGGGGGCAATGTGAAGGCCTACCCGGTCTCGGGCGGCCGGGTGGTCTTCGACCTGGGCGTCTCCTCGGCCGAGCTGGTCTCGGCGACCCCGGCCGCCGGGTGGCGGATGCAGGTGTGGAAGCAGGACTACTGGATCCGGGTCACCTTCACGCGGGACGGCCGTGAGGTGTCGGTCTTCTGCACCTGGCACGACCACCCGCCGGTCGTCGAGATCGTCGACCCCTGAGGGACAGCCCCTAGCGGGTGGCCCCCGGAACGGTCCCCACCAGCACGAACTCGTTGTACGGGAACACCTTGCCCATCGGGCGGGGGAAGGGGAACGAGTAGGTGCGCCGCACGGCGACCCCGGCCCGGTCCGCCGCGGTGCGCAGCTCCTCGAAGCCGACCCAGCGGATGTGGGTGGCGTCGGAGCGGAAGCCGACCTCCTGCGGGGTGATGAGGACGAGCGAGCCGCCCGGCTTCACGAGCGGGAGGTACTGCTCCAGCAGCGAGGCCGCGGTCTCCTCGTCGACGTGCTCCAGCACGTGCGAGGCCAGCAGGCTGTCGAAGGAGCCGGGACCGCAGTCCGGGGCCTCGGCCAGCTGGTCGGGAGTGTAGGCGGTCAGCCCCCGCTCGCGGCAGGTCTGCACGGAGTGCGGGTTGTGGTCGACCCCGACGCTCTCGGGGCCGCAGTTGAGCAGGTTCCGGCCCAGGCCGCACCCGATGTCGAGGACCCGGCCGAGCTTCAGCCTCTGCAGGTTCCACCGGTAGGGGGCCTGGGTGGGCAGCAACCGTTTGATCCCGGACTGCTCGAGGCGGGCGAGCCGCCGTGTGTAGTCGGACGTGGCGGTGCTGGGGGAAGGGGTACCCGGGGTTGCTGCGTGGGAATCAGACATCGTTGGCCGTCTCCTGAGCGCGTCGTAGGAGGGAGCGGGCCTCCTAGGGATCAACACACTACGCATCAGGACCGATTGTCGGGAGACCTCTTTTTATTGTCGGTCCCTCCCGGTGGTCGCGGGCCGCCGTCAGCGGCCGTCGGACGCGGCGCCTCCGGGCCTCCGCGGCCCTCCTCCGGTGCTGTGGCCACCGCACTAGCGGAAGACGGACGGCGGCGGCTGCGGCGAGGCCACCGCCGAGGCGTCCGCCACCGGCGCGGCCCCGCCCGTGAAGTCCGCCAGGGCCCGGCCGTGCTCCACCCGCCCCGGATGCGGATCGCTCGCGACCCGGCGGGTGAACTCCGCGACCGGCAGTGCACGGTCCGCGGCCACCAGGCCCGCGTTGCCGAAGCGCTTGCCCCGCCACACCACGGGATCGGCCGCCAGCGCCAGCTCCGCGAACCGGGACGCGGCCGTCGCGATCTGGCCCCGCAGATGGGCCAGCGGCGGGCCGTCCGCGAGATTGGCCACGTACCACCCGGTGGGCGCGAGGGCACGGCGTACGTCGTCCAGGAACTCGGTACTGGTCAGGTGCGCCGGAGTGCGCGCACCGCTGAACACATCCGCGATGACCAGGTCCGCCCAGCCGTCCGGCACCTTGGCCAGGCCCGCCCGGGCGTCCACCGCGCGGACCCGGATCCGAGCCTGCGGATCGAGCGGCAGGTGTTCGCGTACGAAGGCCACCAGCGCGGCGTCGATCTCCACGATCTGCTGGGTGGAGCGGGGGCGGGAGGCGGCGGTGTAGCGGGCGAGGGTGAAGGCGCCGCCGCCCAGGTGCACCACGTTCAGGGGTTGCCGGGCGGGGGCGGCGAGGTCGATGAGGTGGCCGATCCGCCGCTGGTACGCGAAGTCCAGGTACCCGGGATCGGCCAGGTCCACGTGCGACTGCGGGGCGCCGTCGACCAGCAGGGTCCAGGCGTCCGCGCGCTCGCGGTCGGGCGCCAGCTCCGCCCGCCCGCCCGCCACCTGTCCGACGACCGGCTCGGCGGCGCCGCGTCCGCGCTGCTGCTCGCCCTTGTTCCGGCCCTTGCCTCTGTCTCTGCCTGCCACCACCCCATTGTGGCCGGTCAGCGGCAGTTGTCGGCGGCCTCGATCAGCCGGGCCGCCTCCCCGAGCGCCTCGCGCAGCACCGCGGGGTCCGTGACCGGCTCGACGGCATCGGGCGGGAGCAGCCAGCCGGTGGCTCCGGTGGCGGGCGGGACCGCGTCGCCGAAGCGCATCCCGCGCCCGTTGGTCTGCGTGCACGCGCTGCCCGGCAGGTCCCAGGCATCGGCGGTGCCGGGCGGGACGAGGAAGCCGAGGGTGTCCCCCGAGCCGTCGTGCAGGACGGGCCCCACCCCGCCGGCCCGGCCGGCGCGGCGGATGATGTCCACCGCTTCCAGCCCCTGCCGGGTGGGGACGGTCACCAGGTCCGGGGCGTCGTTCCCGGCCACCGCCACGGTCACGGTCGCCGTCAAGGTCGCCGTCACGGTCGCGGTCCCACCGGGCACGGGCGCGGTGTTCGTTCCAGTGCTCTCCATGCCGGCCTCCACCAAGGGAACCCCTCCTCGATCCGCGTACGAGCCGGGAGTGGGGAGTCGCCTCCCACTCCGCATGGGTTCAACGCCCCGGAACGTCAACGGGTGCGGCGGGAAGACGCTGCAAAGGATGGCAGTTCATGGCAGATCGCGGGTGAGATATCCGTTTTGTAAACAAACATCGCATGAAGGGACCCGTACTGGCGGTACGTTCATGCGCGCCGGGCCACTCCTCCGCACAGCTTCCCGTACCGGCGCTGCGTTCCTTGCCAGAGAGGCCACGTCCATGGCGGCGTACCCCCACTCACCCAACTCCACGTTCCGGCGGCTGCGCGGGCAGCACTCCCCGGCCGAGTTCGCGGCGCTGGTGCGCCGGGCCGCGAAGGAGATCGGCGAAACGGTTTCCTGCGACGCGCGCTACATCGGCCGGGTCGAGTCCGGCGAGATCCGCTGCCCGAACTACGCCTACGAGCGGGTCTTCCTGCACATGTTCCCCGGTCGCACCCTGGCCGACCTGGGCTTCTCACCGCGCGAGGCGGTCCGCGGCCGCTCCGCGCTGCGCGACCCCTCCGCGCGCTCCCCCCACCCCACCCCTTCCCGTTCCAAGGAGAGCGACGTGCTGCGTCGCGCGTTCATGGCGGGCGGCTCCGCGACCGTGGCGGCCGCGACGCTCGGCCTCACCCTGCTCGGCGACACCCGCCGGCTCCCCTCCCGCGCCGGAGAGTCCGAGGCGGCGGCCGTCGAGGACGCCGTACGCCAGATCCGGCTGCTGGACGACCGGCACGGGGCCGACGCGCTGTACCGCAGGGCCGCCGGGCCCCTGCGCGCGGCGTACGCGCTGCTCGACGCGGGGGCCGCCCGGCAGTCCACCGAGGACCGGCTGCACGCGGGCGCCGGGGAACTGGCCGTCTCGGTCGGCTGGCTCGCCCACGACTCCGGCCGCTTCGACGACGCCCGCTCGCACTACGCGGAGGCCCTGGCGACGGCCCGGGTGGCGGGGGACGCCGGTCTGGAGGCGCACGCGTTCAGCAACATGGCCTTCCTGGCCCGTGACTGCGGCCGCTCCCGCGAGGCGGTACGGGCGGCCCAGGCGGGCCGCCGCGCCGCCCGCTCCCTCGGTTCCCCGCGGCTGCTGTCGCTGCTGGCGCTGCGGGAGGCGGGCGGCTGGGCGGGGCTGGCCGACCGCAAGGCCTGCGAGGAGGCGCTGACCCGGGCCCACACCGAGTTCTCCCGGGGCGCGGCCGACGCGGACCCGGAGTGGATGTCCTTCTTCGGCGAGGCCGAGCTGGAGTCCCTGGAGGCCAGGTGCTGGGCGACGCTCGGCGAGCACGCCCGCGCCGCCCGGCACGCCCGCCGGGCCGCCGACCTGCAGGATCCGCACTTCGCCCGGAACGTGGCCCTCTACACCGCCGAGCTGGCCGGCGACCTGGCGCGCGCGGGGGCTCCCGACGAGGCCGCCTGGGCGGGGGTCCGGGTGCTGGACCTGCTGGCCGAGGTGCACTCCACGCGGGTGCGCTCCCTGCTCTCCGACACGGCCCGCACCTTGATCCCGCACCAGCGCGCCCCGCGCGTGGGTGCCTTCCTGAGCCGGCACGCGGCCGTCTGAGCCGGGCCCGCGCGCGGCCGTCCGAGCCGGCACCCCGCCGTCCGGCCCGGCCGCCCCGGCTCAGGCGCCGAGGTACTCGTAGACCCCGCCCTCGGGATGGCGCACCACCGCCCGGCGCCCGTTGGGCGTGGCGGCGGGGGCGGCGATCACCTCGCCCCCGGAGGCCGCGCAGTGCGCGACCGCGGCGTCGAGGTCGGCCACGGCGAGCGTGGCCGCCACGCCCGCGAACCGCTCGGCGACCGCGTCGGGCCCGCTGAACAGCAGGAACGGCCCGACGCTGGCCAGGTCCAGGCCGGCGAACCCGAACCGGGTCGCGGGCTGGCCGGTCAACCGTACGTAGAAGTCCAGGGCCTGACCGAGATCGTCCACGCGCCGCCGCAGCACCACGGAAGTAATCGTCATGGACCCATCCTCGCAGTCACACAGCGAGACAACTCCCTTACGGAGACGGTCTTTTCGACGAAACGGCCGGATCCATGCCACCCTCCGGCCGGCCACGGCACTAGGCGTCCAGGTGCCCCGTGTCGTTCCAGCGCTCGAGCGCGGGGGCGCCGTAGGCCCAGCCGAGCACCGACAGCGAGGTGGGTTCCAGGCGGATGCGGGCGCCGAAGGAGGCCTCGAAGCCGAGCCAGCGGGCGGCCAGGGTGCGCAGGATGTGCCCGTGGGCGAAGACCAGGACGTCCCGCTCCGCCGAGCGGGCCCAGGCGACCACCTCGTCCGCGCGGGCCGCGACGTCGGCGACGGACTCGCCGCCCGGCACCCCGTCGCGCCAGATCAGCCAGCCGGGGCGGACCGCCTGGATCTCGGCCGGGGTCATGCCCTCGTAGTCGCCGTAGTCCCACTCCATCAGCGCGTCCCACGGTTCCGCCCGGACGCCGAAGCCCGCGAGCTCGCAGCTCTCGCTCGCGCGGACCAGCGGGCTGGTGCGGACCTCCAGGCCGGGCAGCCCCTTCCACGGGTCCCGGGCCAGCCGCTCGCCGAGCAGCTTGGCACCCCGCTTGCCCTCCTCCAGCAGGGGCACGTCCGTGCGTCCGGTGTGCTTGCCGAGCTGGGACCACGCCGTCTGGCCGTGGCGGGCCAGCAGGATGCGGGGGGCCATGAATTCTCCCGTTACATATATTTTCATGCGGTTTTACGGCGATTCCGTCGTCCGTACATCATCCAACACCTGAACGACGGCCTCGCCCACGGCCCTCCCCGGCCCGTTTCCGCCGTAAGTGCACGATTGTCAGTGGCGGATGGGACACTTCCGCGGGTGAGCTCCTACCCGCCCCGCAGCGCCCCGCAGACGACCCTGCGGCAGCGGCTCGCCGGCCTGCGCGGCCCGGCCGTGCCGCCCCGCCCGCTCGACGCCCGGGCCCTGGCCGCGCTCGCCGCCAACCCGGGCTGCGGCAGACGCGCCCTGCTCGACGGGGCCGGCGTGGACAAGACGGCCCTCGCATCGGCCCTCGGCTCCCCCGCGCCCTTCGGGCAGTCCCAGTTCGCCATCGTCCGCGGGAACTCCTTCGAGGCCAAGGTCAAGGCCGACGGCGGGGCCGAGCTGCTGCGCCTGGTCCACGCGCACCTCGGCGCCGGGACCGAGCCCCCCGGTGCGGGCGCCTTCGTCCCCGACCTGACCGCCGCCGGGCCCGAGGGCCGCGCCGCGCGGACCGCGCTCGCCCTGCGCGAGGCCACCGCCGCCGGCCGGGACACGGGGGCGTGGACGCTGCTGGACCACCCGATGCTGGCCCTGGAGGTCGCGGGCACCCCCGCCTACCTGGAGCCGGACGCCGTCGTCGTGCATCCCGACGGCCGCTGGACCGTGGTGGAGATCAAGTCGTTCCCGATGATCGACGGGGCCGCCGACGCCGCGAAGGTGGGCGCCGCCGCCCGCCAGGCCGCCGTCTACGTCCTGGCCCTGGAGAAGACCGCGGAGAAGCTGCCCGGCGCCGAGGTCGGGCACACCGTGCTGCTGGTCTGCCCCAAGGACTTCTCCAACCTGCCCACCGCCTCGCCCGTCGACGTCCGCCGCGAGCGCTCCGTGACCCGGCGCCAGCTGGAGCGGCTGACCCGGGTCGAGGAGCTGGCCGCCGCGCTGCCCGAGGGGCTCAGCTTCGACCCGGCGCGCACCGCCGAGGAGCTGGCCGACGCCGTGGCCGCGGTGGACGCCTCCTACGCCCCCGAGTGCCTGGCCGCCTGCGAGCTGGCCTTCCACTGCCGGGACCGGGCCCGCGCCGCCGACGAGGTGACCGCGCTGGGCCGTTCCGTACGGGGCGAGCTGGGCGCGCTGACCACCGTCGAGCAGGCCCTGGCGGCGGCCTCCGGCGCCGGCCGCGCCGACGACCCGACGGCCGCCGCGCTGCACCGGGCGGCCCGGCTGCGCGCCGAGGCGCTGGAACTGGCCGCAGCCCTTCCGCCGTACCCCGCCCCGGAGACCCCCGAATGCCCCTGCTGAACACCCTGGCCCGGCTGGAGGCGGTCCGCGCGGGCCGCGCGCAGCCGCTCGCGACCGTGCGGCACCGCCACCTGTCCGAGACCCCGCTGGTCCTCGTGCCGCTGACCACCGCCGGTGAGGCCGGGGCCCCGCTGGGCGCGCTGGTCGGCACCGACCGGCACGAGCCCCGGGTGTTCGTGATACCCCAGCCGCGCGACCGGGCCCTGCGCTGGGAGTTCCTCGCGGACCTCGCGGTCCACGTCCTGGCCCACATCGACTCCTACGCGGACGACGTGGAGCCGGCCGAGCGCACCGAGACCGACCCGGAGACGGGCAAGAAGGTCAAGGTCGAGGCCGAGCTGTGCCGGGACGCGCCGCAGCTGATCGTGCCGAGCCGGGCGGGCATCGAGTACGTGCGCCTGCTGGGCCGGTCGATGCGGTTCCGCCGGACGGCCGAGGAGGATCCGGAGAATCCGTATCCGGCGCCGCCGAAGGTGCCGCTGCTGGGCCGCTGGTTCACGCACCTCGGCGAGCGGGCGCGGGTCCCGGGCTCCTCGATGCTCCTGTCGGCGACGGAGCTGCTCGGGCGGCACTGGGCGAGCGGCCAGAGCAACCTGGAGGACCAGCACCTGGGTGCGCTGCTCGCCTGGATCGACCCGCCCGGGGGCGTGTCGGGGGCCGAGGCGGCCCTGCGGACGGAGCTGGGCCGCGACCAGGACGGCCAGCTGCTGTGCCCGCCGGCCGGTCCGGCCACCGACCCGGCCTTCGACAACAAGCTGCTCGCTCCGGCGATCGCCCGCTACGACGCGGCGCGCGCGGCCCTGGCGGCCGGGCCCGGGGAGGACGACCGCGACGTGCGGATCGCCGAACAAGCCGTGCGCCGCCTCGTCGTGGAGCAGATGTCGAGCACCTGGTGGAGGACGTGGGAGGCGATCGACCTGCTGCGCACCCTGCCGCCCGGCGAGCGCGCCGAGGAGCGCTGGACCCGCGACCGCTGGTCGTACACCGGCCACCGGGACCGGGTGCGGGCGGGCGAGCCGCCGCAGCCGCGCCGCGACGACGCGGTGACGGCGGCGCAGAAGCTGGCCACGCGGGAGACCGAGCAGGTGCGGCTCGACGCCCAGGAGGCGCTGGACGATCCGCTGGTGATGGCGGGCCGGCGGCTCGGGGGCGAGGCCTTCGCCGGTGAGGTCACCGAGGTGGTGATGGAGTGGACGGAGTCGAAGCGGCCGAGCCCGCGCCCGCTGGTGACGGTGGCGACCGAGGACCGTCCGCAGCTCTCGGAGGGCGGCGGCGGGAAGGTCTACCGCTCGCTGGACGGTCGTCCGCAGAGCGCGGTGTTCGTACGCTTCGAGGAGGACGGGCGGCTCGTGCTGCGGCTCCTGGACAAGATGGGCCGTGGCCGGGAGCCGGAGCCGGGCTCGGTGCCGGAGAAGGGCGACCGGGTGTGCTGGACGCTCTTCGAGCACGACGCGCGCGGCGGCCCGAAGCTGCCCGACCCGGAGCGGACCCCGTGGACCCACGGCGGCCCGCCGGGACACCTGACCGCCCCCGTGCTGCCCGACGCCGTGACCGACGAGGACGTGCTGTGAACTCCTTCGACCCGGGGGCCGCGGCCGCCGAGGCGACCGCCGCCATCCTGCGCGACACCCTGCACGGGACCGAGCGGGGCGTGGTCGTCGACTCCCCGCCCGGGGCCGGCAAGTCCACGCTCGTCGTCCGGGCGGCCCGCGAGCTGGCCGCGGCCGGGCGCCGGCTGATGGTGGTGGCGCAGACCAACGCCCAGGTCGACGACCTGGTGCTGCGGCTCGCCGACAAGGATCCGGAGCTGAAGGTCGGCCGCCTGCACAGCAGCGAGGGCGACGCGTACGACCCCGCGCTGCGCGAGCTGCCCTCGGTCACGCTCTCCGCCAAGCCGGGGGACCTCGCGGAGCTGCCGATCACCATCTCCACGGCGGCGAAGTGGGCGTACGTCAAGGACGCGGAGCCCTGGGAGCACGCCATCGTCGACGAGGCGTACCAGATGCGGTCCGACGCGCTGCTGGCCGTGGCCGGGCTGTTCGAGCGGGCGCTGTTCGTGGGCGACCCGGGGCAGCTGGACCCCTTCAGCGTGGTGGGCGCCGAGCAGTGGGCCGGCTTGTCGTACGACCCCTCCGCCTCCGCGGTCAGCACCCTGCTGGCGCACAACCCGCAGCTGCCGCAGCACCGGCTGCCGGTGTCGTGGCGGCTCCCGGCGACGGCCGCGCCGCTGGTCTCCCGGGCGTTCTACCCGTACACGCAGTTCCGCAGCGGTACGGGCCCGGGCGAGCGGCGGCTGTCGTACGGGGTCCCCTCGGACGGGTCGGGGCCGGACCGGGTGCTGGACGAGGCCGCCGAGTCGGGCTGGGGCCTGCTGGAGCTGCCCGCGCGGCACACCCCGCGCACCGACCCGGAGGCGGTGGCGGCCGTGGCGCTGGTGGTCCGCCGGGCCCTGGACCGCGGGGCGGTGACCTCCGACGAGCAGTCGGCGGGGCCGTCGCCGCTGACCGCGGACCGCGTCGCGGTGGGCACCGCGCACCGCGACCAGGCGTCCGCGATCCGGGCCGCGCTGGCCGTGCACGGGGTCACCGGGGTCACGGTGGACACCGCGAACCGCCTCCAGGGGCGGGAGTACGACCTCACGGTGATCCTGCACCCGCTGTCGGGCCGGCCCGACGCGACGGCCTTCCACCTGGAGACGGGCCGCCTGTGCGTGCTGGCCTCGCGGCACCGGCACGCCTGTGTGGTGGTGGCCCGGGCGGGCATAGCGGAGCTCCTGGACGACCACCCCTCGACGGAGCCGGTGCAGCTGGGCGTGACGGTGAAGTTCCCGGACGGCTGGGAGGCGAACCACGCGGTCCTGGCCCACCTGGCGGAACACCGGGTGCGCTGGCGGCCCTAGCCGCGCTTGCGCTCGGCGCCCAGACGTTCGCGGAGTACCTCGCCGACCTCGGCCAGGGTGCGGAGCTGGTCCGGCGTCAGGACGTCGATCAGGTGGCGGCGTACGGACTCCACGTGGAGCGGGGCCGCAGCCGTGATGGTGTCCACCCCCGCCCCGGTGAGGACCACCTCCGCGCCCCGGCCGTCCCCGGCGACCTCCTCGCGGCGCACGATCCCGCGCTGTTCCATGCGGGTGAGCTGGTGGGACAGCCGGCTGCGCGACCAGTGCAGGAGGACCGCGAGTGCGCTGATCCGCATGCGGTGGCCGTCCGCGGAGCCGAGCACCGACAGGACGTCGTAGTCCGCTTCGGAGAGGCCGCTGTCCTGCCCGAGGTCCCGCGCGATCCCCGCGTTGACCAGCGGGAACATCCGCCGCCAGGCGTACCAGGCGTCCTGCTCGGCCTCGCTGAGCCAGCGGGGCCCGGATGGGGGGGTCATGTCAGCACTGTAGCCAGGTCGGTGACACATCACCTAGATGGTTGACACGTCACGCACGCCCCGGTTCTATAGGTGACACGTCAACAATTTCACGCACCGATGACCGGGAGTCCCCACCGTGACCCGTCTGCACGTCCTCTCCGCCGCCACCCGCCCCACCTCCTCCGGCCGCCCCCTCGCCCAGTGGGTCGCCGAGCAGGCCCGCGCCCGCGGCGGCTTCGAGGTCACCCCCGTCGACCTCGCCGAGATCGCGCTGCCGTTCCTGGACGAGCCCGAGAACGCCGCCAGCGGCGTCTACGCCCACCAGCACACCCGGGAGTGGAGCGCGCTGGTCGACGCGGCGGACGCCTTCCTCTTCGTCATGCCGATGTACAACGGCGGCTTCACCGCACCGTTCAAGAACGCGATCGACTTCCTCTACCGCGAGTGGCAGGGCAAGCCGGTCGGCATCGTCAGCTACAGCGGCGGCGTCACGGGCGGCGCCCCGGCCGCCGAGATGCTGCTGCCGGTGCTCACCCGGGTCGGCATGCGGCCCGCCGGGCGGTCCGTCGCGGTCCCCGGCATCGGGGGCCTGGTCGGACCCGAGGGCTTCGAGGCGCCCGCGGGCCTCGCGCAGGAGCTGGCCGGCGTACTCGACGACGTGGCGGAGCTGGCGGCGGCGGAGCCCGCCGCCGAGGCCGTCACCGTGTGAGCCCCGTCCCGGTGCGGTCTTGCGGGGCGTTGGACAATGGACGGTGGCCCGGCAGCAACGCACGCGCAGCAGGAGGACAGGCATGGCAGAGCCCGAGCGGACCGAGCGGAGGCTTCGGCCCGCACCACTGCTCTTCGAGCCCTCCGAGGCCGCCACGGATCCGGAGCACTTCTTCGACCTGGAGTCGATCGAGGACCCTCGCGAGCTGCTGGCCCGTGCGACCGAGCTGACGCTGGCCTTCCGGGCCGCGCAGGAGCGGGCGGTGGAGTTCCAGGCGCTGGCGGCGGCGCAGCTGGCGGACCCCCGGCGGTTCGACCGGCTCTCGCCGGCGCTCATCGCGGAGCAGGCGGAGTGGACCGAGGACTACGCCCGCAAGATGATCGAGTTCGGCGAGTCCCTCCGGCGCGACGCGGGCCCGGAAGCCTGAGCGGGCGCGGCTGGCATATGCGGGGCGCAACATACCCCAGCGGTGCCCGCCGTGTCCCGGATTCCGGTAACTCCCGGAGACCGGAACGTTACGCCGGGTAGACCTGGAGCATGACGACGCTGACGACGGCCCCCGGACGCCCCGCCCTCCCCGACGTACGCACCGCATCCGCCGCCCACGTCACCCCGCAGGGCGCCGCCTGGCTCGCCTCCGCCTGCGCGCGGCCGGGGGCCACCCTGGCGGCCTGGGAGGCCCGGCCCACCGCGCCCGCGGTGCTGCCCTGCGGGAGCGCCTTCGACGTAGTCAACGTCCCGGCCGTGTTCGGGCGCCGGATCCTGGACCTGCTCTGGGCCGAAGGCCCCGGCTGCGGGCCGGTCGCCGTGCACCGGGGCCGGATGCTGCTCTTCGCCGCCACCGGGACGGCCCACCGGCTCCCCGCCCTGCTGGCGTGGGAGGAGTGGGGAGGCTCCCGTACCGTTGCGGCGCCGCTGTGCCACGGGCTCGGCGACGCCGTCACGGTGCCGCCGCTCGCGGCCGTCCCGGGCCCGTCCCGCTGGCTGGTGGCCCCCGACGCGCGCAGGCCCTGGCTGCCGGGACCCGAGGCCCTGCTGTGGGCCTTCGTCCGGGCGGCCCGAGCTGCGGATATCGATTTTTAGTTCCGCGGAACCTCCTGGTAATGTCTACGACGTCAGCAGGCGCCGCTAGCTCAGTTGGTTAGAGCAGCTGACTCTTAATCAGCGGGTCCGGGGTTCGAGTCCCTGGCGGCGCACAGACGGAAGAAGACCCCCACTCCTCGGAGCGGGGGTCTTCTTCGTTCCGGGTACGGCCGGCTAGGTGGTGATCTTCACCGTGTACGCGCCCGACTGGGTCCGGTCGGCCACCTCGACGGTGATCCGCTCCCCCGGCACGGTGTACGTCTCGCCCACCTCCAGCGGCGCGTCCGCGAGCGGCGGGTAGACCGAGCGGTCCCAGCAGGCCTCCGTCTCCGGGTGCGCGTCCAGGACCTCGATCGGGCCGCCGCCCGACGCCGCCTCGTTGCGCACCCGGTAGACCAGGACCCCTTCCGTGCAGGTGTCCCCGTCGTTGCCGGCCGAGCCGCGCGCCTCGACGGCGATCGCGCTGCCGGGGCCCGTACGGATCACGGCGAGCCGGGTCCCGCCCGTGCCGCCCCGCACCGGGGCCTCGGCCAGCGGCTGGAGGGTGTGCAGCGAGGAGCCCGACTGGACGCAGTCCACCTGGCCGGGGTCGAGCCAGCCCAGCTTCCACTTGTGCCAGGCGAAGAGATCCGGGGCCATGCCGAACTGGCTGCCCATCACGTCCCAGTCCCCGACGTGGGTGTCCCAGTCGCCCTTGCCGTCCGTCGGCCGGTGGTAGAGGTCGGGCAGGTCGAAGACGTGGCCGGTCTCGTGGGCGAGCACGTTGCGGTCCGGCGGGTGCCGTTCGAAGACGGTGACGATCCGCCGCAGGTCCGCGCCGTCGGCGCGGATCGGACGGTCGAAGTTGACGACCTTCGTGGCATCGGAGTCCACCCCGGGCGCGTCCGGGTCGGCCACGAAGTAGACGACGTCGTACTTGCCGAAGTCCACCTGGGCGTCGGCGGTCGCGACCGCGTCGCGCAGGTAGGCCGCCCGGTCCTCCGGGGCCCAGTCGCGCTGTATCCCGTACGCGGTGGACGGCTTGGGCATCCGGATCCACTGCTTCTGCGGATGCGGGACGAGGCGGAAGCGGCCGTACGAGGCCCGCTCGAAGAAGTCGCTGGTGGCGGGGAAGTAGTCGCCGGCGATCTCCTCGGGGGACAGGGCGGTCCGGTGGTCGGGGAAGGAGAGGAAGACCATGACCGCGTCGAGGGAGCGCTCGGGCCGCGGGTAGGCGCCGTTCCAGGTGTCGAGGCCGAGCGAATGGTGCGCGGCCGTACGGGTCAGGGCGCAGGGACCGGCTCCGGAATCGGCCACGGCGGGCCCCGCGACGAGCGACATGGCGGCGAGCGCCGTGAGGGAGGTGAGGGCCGCGCCCGTGCTTCGGAGGCGCGGGCGGTCCACTCCCCCGGGTGTCACCTGTCGCGTCACATCGACCTCCGGTGGTGGATTTGTTCCTGTTCGTCCACCTTGAGGTGCTTGCCGTACCAATGCCCTGTTGCCCTGCCCCACACGAGTGAGCATTCCGGCAAGCCGGTGACCCTTGGCCTTCACTCGATTGCCTACAGAACGTCACGATCGATCACGCGAGATCAGCAGGCGCCTCCGCGTGCGCAAAGCCGCGCAGAAACGATCGCCCCAGGGAGGGCCGCCACTCCGTCATCACGCCGAACTCCCGCCCCCCGCACGGCGACGCCGCTGGATAGGGCCTCCGGCAGCCTCTATGATCGGCACACTTTCCTGCACGGACACTCACGAGCACTGCGGGAGCCAACGGTGAGCGGAACCTCTGAAGGAACCGGTTCGGCGGCCGACAGCATCCGATCGGCCATTACGGAGCGTCACGCGGCAGTGTCGGTAACGGCAGTTCCGCCGCGCGCCGAGTCCGAGCGGCGCGACTACCGGGCCGCCTTCAACGCGGCCCACCTCCCCATGGCCGTCGTCGACCGCGACGGGTACGTCGTCACCGCCAACGAGGCCTTCGCCTGCCTGCTGGGCGCCGAGCCGCACGCGCTCGTCCGCCGGCCGGCCGCCGACCTGGTGGACCTGGCCGCGGAGGCCCGCACCTGGGCCGCCTACCAGGAGGTGCTGCGCGGGCGGCAGGCCCGGCTGCGCTGTACCCGGCGCCTCAAACACCCCGACGGGCATTCGCTGTGGACCGAGGTCACCCTGGGGCCCGTACCGGGGACCGGCGACGTCCTGCTGTCCGTCGCCGACATCAGCGACCGGCGCGATCTCCAGGCGCGCCTGCGCCACCTCCAGATGCACGACCCCGTCACCCGGCTGCCCAACCGGGCGCTGTTCTTCGAGCGGCTCTCCACGGCGCTGGAGGCGTCCTCGTACGAACACGGCGGCGGGACCGGCCGGATCGGCCTGTGCTACCTGGACCTCGACGGCTTCAAGGCGGTCAACGACACCCTCGGCCACCGCGTCGGCGACCGGCTGCTGGCCGCCGTCGCCGCCCGGCTGACCCAGTGCGCCGACCAGTCCGGATACGGGCGCACGAGCGGGCACCTGGTCGCGCGGCTCGGGGGCGACGAGTTCGCCCTGCTGGTGGAGGACTCCACGGGCACGGAACAGCTCGCGGACCTGGCGCGCAGCGTACTGGCCGCCGTCCAGGAGCCGTTCGACCTGTCCGGGCAGCGGCTGTCGGTCTCCGCGTCGATCGGGGTGGTGGAGCGGGCGGCGGCCGGCACCTCGGCGACGGGGCTGATGCAGGCCGCCGACACGACCCTGTACTGGGCGAAGGCGGACGGCAAGGCCCGCTGGACCCTCTTCGACCCGGAGCGCAACGCGCACCGCATGACGCGCCAGGCGCTGTCCTCGACGCTGCGGCCCGCCGTGTTGCGGGGCGAGTTCGAGCTGGAGTACCAGCCGCTGGTGGACCTGGAGAGCGGGGCGGTGCGCGGGGTCGAGGCCCTGGTGCGCTGGAAGCACCCGCAGTTCGGCACGCTGACGCCGAATCGGTTCATCGGGATCGCCGAAGAGGACGGGTCCATCGTCCAGTTGGGGCAGTGGGTGCTGCGCACGGCCTGCCGCCAGGCGCGCCGCTGGCAGATCGAGCAGCCCAGCGACGCGCCCGTCTTCGTGTCGGTCAACGTGGCCGTGCGCCAGGTGTGGGACTCGGACCTGGTGGGCGACGTCGCGGAGATCCTGGCCGAGACGGGGCTCGCCCCGCAGCTGCTCCAGCTGGAGCTGACCGAGTCGGCCGTGATGGGCTCGGCCGGCCGGCCGCTGCAGGCCCTGCAGGCGCTCAGCGACATGGGCGTGCGGATCGCGATCGACGACTTCGGCACCGGGTACTCGAACCTCGCCTACCTGAGCCGGCTGCCGGTGTCGGTGCTGAAGCTGGACGGGTCCTTCGTACGGGGCTTCCGCTATGACGAGGGCACGCACCCGAACCCGGCCGACGAGACGATCGTCGAGGCCCTGGTCCAGCTCGCCCACCGGCTGGGCCTGACGGTCACCGCGGAGTGCGTGGAGACGGCGGGCCAGGCGGCCCGGCTGCGCCGCGTCGGCTGCGACACGGGCCAGGGCTGGCTGTACTCCCGCGCGGTGGCGCCGGAGGTGATCGCCGGCATGATCGACCGCCAGGCCGCCGCGGCGTCCGCCGCGGCCTCCGCTCCGTCCGCCGCCGCGGCCTCCGCCACCACGGCCGCGCCGTCCGACGGACCTGCCCCGCACCCCCTCGTCTGAGGGGGATGCGGGGCAGGCCGCCGCTCGGCGCGGGGTGGGGGGAGATCAGCAGGCGCCGAGGTCCTTCCAGACACCCCATTCACCGGTGGTGCCCGGCGTCTCGTTCTGCGTCCACCACTGGGCCTTGTACTTGCGGCCGTTGTGCGAGACCTCGCTGCCGCCCGTGTAGACGGTGCCCGCGACGTAGGCCGGGGTCGAGCCGCAGCCCGTGGTCGGCGGGGTCGTCGGCGGCGTGGTCGGCGGGGTGGTGGGAGGCGTCGTGGGCGGGGTGGTCGGCGGCACGGTGGTCCCGCCGAGGGCGTCCGAGATCTGGTTCAGCAGCGTGGTGTTGTTGTCCAGGCCGAGGAGCGAGTACATCATCGCGCCGGCCAGGCCGCGCTGCTTGCCGTAGTCGACCCGGGCCTGGATGGAGCGCTGGTTCAGGCCCGTGAAGAACTCGCCGTCCTTGTAGAAGTAGGAGGACTTGGACTGGTCGTCCCAGAAGGTGGTCGCCGCGTTGTCGACGATCCCGCCGAGCTCCTTGTAGTGCGCGATGCCCGCCTGCTGGCTGAGCGGCCGGGCGGCCGAGCCGCCGGTCGCGCTCTGCGCCAGGCCATGGGTGGTGCCGGCCGGCACCCCCTTCCAGCCGCGGTAGTAGAACTCGTAGCCCAGGGTCAGCTTGTCGGCGGGGAAGCCGCCCGCGATGCCGTAGGCGGGGTTGCCGTCGATCCAGGAGTCGATGGCGTTGTCGATGCTGTACTTCTCGGTGCCCGGGGCGATCGGGTCGGTCGGGTCGGCGGCCGAGGGGTACAGCGGGGACTGGTGGTACGTCGGCCCGTCGCCGTCCCAGGCGCCGTGCATGTCGTACGTCATGATGTTCGCGTAGTCGAGGTACGCGCCGATCTTGTCCGTCTCGATGTACTTGATCTTGTCCTGGCCGGCCGGGAGCGCCGCGGTCAGCAGGTACTTCTTGCCGCCGTTGGCCGCGCCCTCGGCGTCGAGCTGCTTGCGGAACTCCGCCAGCAGCAGGGTGAAGTTCTGCTTGTCCTCGGGGCCGTAGTGGTTGCCCAGGTGGCCGCCGGAGGAACCGGGGTACTCCCAGTCGATGTCGATGCCGTCGAAGATGCCGGCCGCGGTGCCGGGGCCGCCGTAGCCGCCCTCCACCGGGAGGTCGCCCTTGATGTACTGCTTGATGCAGGAGGCGACGAGCTTCTTGCGGGAGGCGTCGGTCTTGGCCGCGTCGTGGAAGAACTTGGAGTAGGTCCAGCCGCCCAGCGAGATGTTGATCTTCAGGTGGGGGTATTTGGCCTTCAGTTCCTTGAACTGGTTGAAGACGCCCACGATCGGCTGGTCCCACTTGTCGGCGACGCCGTCCACGCTGTCCGCCGCGCTGAAGGACTTCTGGTAGTCGGCGTACGAGTCCCCCGCGCCGTCCCCGGCGTTGGGGTTGTTGTCGTCGCCCGCCGCCTTGTTCGCCTCGAAACAGGTGAGGTCGGTGGGGTGGATGTTGCCGAACGAGTAGTTGATCACGTCCAGCTTGCCGGCTATCCCCCGCGTGTCCAGGTGCTTGGGGTAGAAGGCGTTCCCGTACACGCTCCACTGGTCGTAGTAGGCGATGCGGACGCCGCCGGCCGCGGCGCCGGCCGCCGAGCCCGCGGCCTGGGCGGTACCGAGCCCGGCGAAGGAGGCGAGCGCACCGGCTGCCAGCGCGGCCGTGGCGGCGGCCGCGATGAGGGGTTTACGGATGTGCATGAACTGCCTCCGGGGGTGGGAGGGGAGGGCATCAGCTTCAGGTGAGAGAAGTGATAGCGATCACGCCACGCCCCAGTCAATGGTTTGGACCAAAGAAGGACTAGACCACTGCGCGGCCAAATGTGCTCGTCAGAGACCTGAACGCACATCAGAAACCGCTCGCCACCCCGGGTGACGAGCGGTTTAAGGATGTCTTAGGCCACCTTCCGGCAAGGTTTCGGCAACAAACCAGCCGAACCCCGTTTTCCTGCGCTCACCCTTGGGCCGGGACCTCCGCCGGCATCCCGTACGCATCTGCGACGAGCCCGTAGGAGCGCAGCCGGGCCTCGCCGCTGTGCGCGTTGGCGGTCAGCATCAGCTCGTCCGCGCCCGTCCGCTCGGCCAGGCCGTCGAGTCCGGCGCGCACCTCGTCGGGGTGCCGTGCACGATGTTCGCGATCCAGCCGTCCACGAACTCCCGCTCCAGCGGCGAGAACGGGTACGCCGCGGCCTCCTCGGGCGTCGGGACCAGCCCGGGCCGCCCGCTGCGCAGCCGCAGCATCGACAGCGCTCCCGTGAGCACTTGGGCCCGGGCCTCCCCGGCGGTGTCCGCGGCCAGCGCCGCGACCCCGATGAGGGCGTACGGGGCGTCCAGGACGGCCGAGGGGCGGAAGCTCTGCCGGTAGAGGTCGAGCGCGGGCAGGGTGCCGGCCGCCGAGAAGTGGTGGGCGTAGGCGAAGGGCAGCCCGAGCTCGCCGGCCAGGCGGGCGCTGAAGCCGGAGGAGCCGAGCAGCCACAGCGGCGGCCGCCCGGCGGGCCCCTGGACCGGGCCCGGCACGGCGTGCACGCGGGCGTACGGGTGCCCGTCCGGGAAGTCGTCGTCGAGGAACCGGGTGAGCTCCGCGAGCTGCCGCGGGAACTCCTCCGCGGCCTCGTCGAGGCGGCCGGCCCCGCGCAGCGCCATGGCCGTGCGCCCGTCGGTGCCGGGAGCCCGGCCGAGGCCGAGGTCGATGCGGCCCGGGGCGAGGGCCTCCAGGGTGCCGAACTGCTCGGCGACGGCGAGCGGGGCGTGGTTGGGCAGCATGACCCCGCCCGAGCCGAGCCGGATGCGCGAGGTGTGCGCGGCCAGGTGGGCCAGGATCACGGCCGGGGAGGAGCTGGCGACCCCGGGCATGGAGTGGTGCTCGGCGACCCAGTGGCGGTGGTAGCCGCGGGACTCGGCGAGCCGGGCGATGTCCACGCTGGTGCGCAGGGAGGCGTGGGCGGTACTGCCGGCGCCCACGGTGACGAGGTCCAGGACCGAGAGCGGTACGGGCGCACTGCCCCGGGCCGTGCCGTGGACGGCGCCCCGGCCCTCCTGGCGATACGCGTCCCCGGTGTCACTCATCGTCGCTCCCGTCTCGATCCGTCGTCCGTACGAAGAATTCGAACCGTGGGCGGCGGCCGGGCATTCCCGGCACAACCGGGCCAGTGAACGTGACCATGGCATATGCCAAGGGAGTAGATCCTGACGGGGCGGCGTGATCGAGCCATCAATCTCCTCAACAGGCGCTCCACATGGGCCTCTTGATGGCTATCGTGGTAGGGCAAGCGGTAACAACCTGCTAGGGGGAAACCGTGGCGCTGAAGCCCGAGCCGACCGCGCCGTTCCACTCGGTGCAGTACGCACTGCGCGTACTCGAAACGATCGCACGGCACACCGGCGGTGTGACCGATGTGCAGATCGCGCGTGAGACCGGCCTGCCCGCAGTCCATCTCGCCCCGATGCTGCTCATGCTGCGCCGGGAGGGATATGTCCTGCAGGTGTCCGACGGCGCCTACGCCATAGGGGATTCCCTCGTCCTGCTCGGCTCCGGCGTCGACCGCCAGCAAGCGCTGACGGACAAGCTCCAGGAGACCCTGGACCGGCTGCGCGACTCCGTGGGGCGGCGGTCTACATCAGCCGGTACGTGGACGGTGAGGTCAGGATCACGCAGTTCGCGGACAGCCCGCGCACGCCGAAGGTCCACGAGTGGGTCGACTTCCGCTCGGCGGCGCACGCCAGCGCGGTCGGCAAGTGCCTGCTGACCCAGCTCGACCTCAACGGGCGGCGCGACCACCTGTCCCGCCACAAGATCGCGCGGCTCACGTCGAAGACGATCGTGAACGAGCGGATCCTGTTCTCCAAGCTGGACGCCCAGCCGGCCACCGTGCCCGTGCTGGACCTCCAGGAATACGCCGTGGGCACCGTCTGCGCGGCCGTCCCGATCACGGCCGGGGCCTCGGTGGGCTGCCTCGCCCTGTCGATGCCGGTCGAGCACGCCCACCGGCTGCGGGCCGCGGCGGACACCCTCAACCGGAAGGCCGCGCCGCTGCTCCTGTCGCTCACCCTGTAGCGGGGGTGCCCCGACCGGGCCCGCCCGCCAGCGGGGCCGGAAAACACTTCGGGCGGTTCCCGGTGAACCGGAAACCGCCCGAAGGACAGGTGCGCCGCCAGGGACTCGAACCCCGGACCCGCTGATTAAGAGTCAGCTGCTCTAACCAACTGAGCTAGCGGCGCCTGCTGACAGAGAAAATACTACCTGCTCCCCAGGGGTGCTCAAAACCATTACCGGCGGAGGTGCCCGAGGACCGCCGGGACCCGGCCGCAGCAGGGCTAGCGGTCCAGGAGGGTCGCTCGGGCCTGGGCTTCGTACTGCGACAGGAGCACCGCGAGGTCGGCCTCGGTCAGCGGCCGGTAGGACCCCGTACGGGAACGGTGCCAGACCGGGTCGGGGCACCTGAAGCCGGCCCGGCGCAGGGCCACCCGGTGGACCTTGTTCGTCGCGGTGACCGGCATCCCCGGCACGATCCTGACGTACCGCGGCGCCATCTTCGTCCCCAGGTCCGGCTGCGCGGCCAGGAACGCCGCGAACGCCTCAGGGTCGAAGCGCGCCCCCGCCCGCAGGGCCACGGCCGCCATGACCTGGTCCCCGCGACCTCGTCCGGCACCGCGTACACCGCCACCGCCGCCGCGTCGGACCACCGCGCCAGGATGTTCTCGATCACCGCCGCGGCCAGGTTCTCGCTGTCGACCCGCAGTCGGTCGTCCGTACGGCCCGCGAAGTACAGGAAGCCCGCGGCGTCGCGGAAGAAGAGGTCGCCGGTCCAGTACCAGCCGTCCCGGGTGCGGGCGGCCTCCGCGTCCGGGTTGCGCCAGTACCCCTCGAACAGGCTCCGGCCGCGGTTGACCAGTTCCCCGATCGCCGCCGAGCCGTTCAGCAGCCGTCCGTCCGCGTCCAGCACCGCGGCCGGGCACTCGGCCCCCGTCTCCGGGTCGATCACCGCGAGGTCGTCCCCTCCCCGGCCCGGCCCAGCGCACCCGGCGGGGTGTCCGGCGTCTGCTGGACGGAGGCGCCGCCCTCGGTGGCCCCGTAGCCCTCCACCAGCGGGACGCCGAACCGTTCGGCGAAGCGCGCCGCGTCCACCGCCCCGGCCTCGGTGCCGAAGCCGAGCCGCAGGGAGTGCTCGCGGTCGTCGGGACGCGGCTCGGTGGCCAGCAGGTACTGGACGGCCCGCCCGACGTAGGTGAAGTACGTCGCCCCGTACGCGCGTACGTCGTCCAGGAACGCGGAGGCGGAGAAGCGCCGGCGCAGCGCCGCCGACGCCCCGCCCGCGAGCGCCGGGAGCCAGTCGGCGATGACCGCGTTGCCGTGGAAGAGCGGCATGCAGACGTAGTGGACGTCCTGCGGGGTGACCGAGAACCGGCGGGCCAGCGCGGACCCGGCCGCCGCGAGCCGGCCCTGGGTGCAGATGGCGGCTTTGGGGGCGCCGGTGGAACCGGAGGTGAAGTAGAGGAGCAGCCGGGAGTCCGGGCCGGGGGTCCCCAGCGTCGCCTCGCCGGGCTTGGCGCCGGCGTAGGGGGCGAGCAGGGCCTCGTACTCCTCGGTGTCCGTGACCAGGAGGCGTACGCCGGGCAGGTCGAGGCCGCGCAGCAGCGGCAGGTGGGCCCGCTCGGTCACCAGGATCCGGCAGTCGGTGTGCAGGATGTCGCGGGCCAGCTCGGGTCCGCGCCGGGTGGGGTTGATCCCGGCGACGGCGGCCCCCGCGAGGGCCGCCGCGCCGAGCCAGAACGGGAACTCGGGGGTGTTGTCCAGCAGCACCCCGAGGTGCGGCTCGGCCCCCGGGGGCATGAGGTCGACGAGGAGCGCGGCGCGCGCGGCGGCCTCCTGGGCGGTCCGGTGGTGGCTGAGGACGGTGTGTCCGGTGTCCTCGTACTTCAGCCCCGGCCTGTGGTCGCCCCATCGGCGTGCCACGAGTTCCGCGACGGTCTCGGGTGCAGTTGTCGTCCGCATGCCGCCGGAGATTAGCTGACGTTGCGTCAGAATTGAACGTCGGAGCAGGCGTAGAAGGCCATCGGGGTGTCGTTGACGGTCCAGACGGCCAGGATCAGGTGCCGGCCCGTCTTGCCGCTCGGCATGGCGCCCTGGTGGACGGTGGTCATGGCGGGCCGTGCGCCGTTGTAGGCGACGGTGAGGAAGGGCTGGGGGTCGAGGTCGGCGCGGGTGAGGGCCTTGGTCCCGTTCCAGCCGTTCTTGGTGACGTAGTACTTGAAGTCGGTGGTGGAGTGGTTGGCGGTGAACTGCCACCGGAAGCCGTAGCTCTGCCCGCTGGTCACCTTGGTGGTGGGCCAGGCCCCGCCGCGCGGGTTGTCGAGCTCGGCGAACTGCGGGAGGCCGGCGGAACATATCTTGCCGTCGGCGGGCCCGGCGGCCGGGAAGCCCTTGAAGCCCTCGACGCTCTGCGGCTCCCACTGGATGGCGCCGCAGTTGGTGACGGTCTTGTTGGCGCAGAGCTTCTGGCGGCTGATGGGGGTGTCGGTGTAGCCGTGGCTGCTGGCACTGGGGGCGCCGAGGAGGGTGATTCCGGCGACGAGGCCGAGGCCGAGCGCGGCGGCGCCCGCCCGTCCGGGCATGCGGAGGTTACGCATGATGCTCCTTGAACATGGGGGGGTTCGGCGAGAGCGTGCGCACGCGTGGGGATGTGATCTCAGGTCTAGACCAAGTTCCAGACTATTGACGGGAGTTGGCCATGTCCATACCAAAGGGAGAACGGGTGGTCCGGTCGATTCCGGCCACCCGTTCGCGCACCGCCGAGGGCGCTACTCGCCGCGCCCCGTGTAGAAGGCGACCGTGAGGTCCTTCACGAGTGCCTTGCGCTCGTAGTCGTCGAGCTCGACGAGCCCGCGCGAGGTCAGCCGGTGGACGGTGTCGTCGACGGCGTCCACGACCGAGGACAGCACGGCGTCCCGGTGCTTCGCGTCGATCGCCGCGACCCGGCGGCGGCGCATCGCCTCTGCGACCTCGGGCGCGTACTCGATCCGGGTCGGCTGGGCCGAGAAGACCTCGATCCCGACGGCCTCGGTCTCGGCCGCCAGCATCCGGGTCAGCGCGTCGCCGACGGCCTCGGTGTCGCGCAGGGTCGGCGCGTCCTCGTGGAAGGCGTCGGCGGGGAGCCGGGACAGCACGCGGGCCATGGCGGACTCGACCTGCTCGGCCAGGTACTCCACGTGGTCCTCGACGGCCAGGGCGGCCCTGGCCGTGTCCCTGACCTGCCAGACCACCTGGACGACGACCTGGAGGGCGAGGCCGCCGGAGTCCACGGCGGGCATGGGGTCGCTGCGCCAGTGCCGCAGCCGCACGTCGACCCGGCGGCGCAGGAGGAGGGGGCTGATCCAGGTGAGCCCGGTACGGCGGACCGTGCCGCGGTAGCGGCCGAAGAGGGTGAGCACCCAGGCGTGGCCGGCGCGGGAGCGGCCGAGGCCGCCGAGTGCGAGGAGGGCGACGATGCCGAGGAAGGCGAGCGGGGGCCAGTGGGTGGCGGACAGGCCCCGGTAGGCGCGCGGGGCGCCGCCGAAGGCAGCCACCACCGTGTCCGGGACGGCCCCGGCCCGCCAGAGCACGGCCGCGCAGCCGGCCAGGGCGAGCCCGCCGATGCCGACGCCGATCCACCCGGGCAGCACCGGGCCGCGGTGCTCCCGGAGCCGTTCGTCCACCCGCGGAGCCCGCCGGCCGGGGGCGGGGCGGGGGGCGGGAGCCGGCCGGGGGGCGCGGGCCGGGGCCGGAGCCTGGGTCGGGGCGGGCGGGCTCTTCTTCTGCGCACCGAGGAACGGCAGGTGAACGGGCACCTCGGTGACGGCCGCGCCGCGGAGCGGGGCGCCGTGCGGGACGGGGCCTTCCTGGGCCGCGTCCTCCTCTTCCAGCCCGCGCGCCACGGCCTGCGCGACGATCTCGGCCACCCCGGGCCCGGGCACCCCGGACCGCGCGGGGGCGGGCTGGGCCTCGGCCTCCGGCTCCACCTCGGGCGCGGGCGCGGGCCCGTCTGCTGCGACCTCCGGCTCCGCGGGGGCAGGGGCGGGGGCCGGAACGGGCCGGGGGTTCGACTCAGGCCGGGCCGCGACCTGGTGCTGCGCGGGGGCCGGAACGCTCGCGGGCGCGGGCCGGGGGTCCGGTCCGGGCCCGGCAACCGGCGCGGGACGGGGGTTCGGCTCGGGCTCGAACCCGGCCCTCGGCTCGGCAGGCGCGGGTACGGGCGCAGGCGCGAACGCCGGTCGGGGCGCGGTCGCCTGGGCGGCGCGCGGGTCCGGACCGTGTCCTGCCACGGGCTCCGGCTGCGGGGGCGTTGGCGCCGGAACGGCCGCCGGCCTGGGCATCGACCCGGGGGCGGGGGCTGGCCTCTGGGCGGCGGGCTCCGGGTGCGGCCGGAGTTCCGGGTTCGGTTCCGGGTTCGGTTCCGGGTTCGGCCGGAGGCCCGCCCCCGGCGGGAGTTCCGGCCGGGGCGGCGGGGCAGCGGCCCCGGTCGCGGTGTCGGGGACGCGCAGGCGCAGCGTGGCCGTGCCGGCCTGGGTCGCTTCGGCCTGGGGTGGGGGATGTCCAGGCCCGTGTGCACCGGTTCGGGTTCGTCGGCCTGGGCCCGGGCGGCCGGCACCTCGGGCCCGGCCGCCACGAGGACCGCCGGGACGGTGGCCCAGCCCGTCGAGGTCTCGCCCGAAAGCGAGGGCGGGCCCGGCTGCGGAGCCGGCTGCGGAGCGGGGCGCGGGGCCGCACCCCGCACCGGCTCCGGGGCCGGAGCGGCCGCCGCGGCCAGGGCAGGGGCGGCCACCGCCGGCACCCGGAAGGTGCCCGTGGCCGAGGTGGTGCGCGTGGGGTACATCGTGTCCTCCGTCATGCGAACAGCCGGCGCCAGGTTTCCGGGCCCGGGTAGCCGTTGGCCGCGGCACCGCGCCAGCCCTGCGCGCGCTGGAAGGCCTCGACGTTGCGGCGGTCGGCCTCGCTCCAGCGCGGCCCGGGACCGGACGTGTAGTGCTTGCCGAAGCCCTTCTTGATCAGTTGGCGGCCGAGGGCGGCGATCGCCTCGTGCGACGAGCCCGGGCGGAACGCCGAGGCCCCGGGGTAGGCCCGTACCCCGCCCGGCCCCGGCGCGGCCCCCACCGTCGGCGGGATGTTCTTGCCCTGGCGCTCGACCAGCAGCCGCCAGGTGTGCGCCCCCGGGATGCCGTCCGCGTCGGCGCCGGTCCACCCCTGGGCGGCCTGGAAGGCCTTGGTGGCCAGCCGGTCGTGCTCGCTCCACGTCCGGTCGGCCACCCCCTTCGGGTAGAACCGGTACGCGCCGCGCTCGATCAGCATCCGCCCCAGCCGGGCCACGTGGTCGTTGGTCTGCCCCGGCCCGAACTTCCCGGCGCCCGGGAACACCGTCGAGTCACCCGGGGCGGGCGCCGGCGGCGCGGGATCGTCGGGCACGATCCCGCCCGTGACCCCGTTGAACCGGTAGGGGACGTACTTCGACCCGTTGCTCCAGTAGCCGTAGGGAGTGGCCAGCTTGCGCGTCGTGGGCCGGGTCTGCTCGTAGGCGATGTAGTGGGTCTGCGTCACGTCGGCCCAGCCGCCGAAGAGGACCACGTGGGAGCCGTTGTTGGGGTCCGCGGGGTTGTGGAAGAGGAGCATGTCCCCCGGCAGCAGATCGGCCTTGGTGATCTTCTTGGCGAACTTGTCGAGGCTGCCGGTCCACTCGTTCGAGCCGAGGTTCCAGGCCATCGAGACGTAGCCCGAGCAGTCCTGCCGGTATCCGTCCGTCCAGTACTGGGACATGCTGTACGGGACCTTCGCGTCCAGCCACGCCTTCGCCCGGTTGATGATCGTCGTCCGGTCGATCCGCTTCACCCCGGAGGGCGCGCCCGGCTTGCCCACCGGACCGCCCTTCGGCCCGTGCAGCGGGGCCCGGCCGCCCTGCGGGGTGCCGGGGCCCGGGTCGTCCGGCGCGGCCGGCCCGGCGGCCGGGGCGGCCACCGCCACCGCGGCCGCGCCGCCACCGCCCAGGACCACCCCGGCGGCGGTGGCCAGGACCAGCGCCCGGCGGGCCCCGCGGGCGGCGGGGTGCCCCCCGTCCCTCGGCCGTATGGCCCGCGCGCCGGCCAGGGAGCGGCGACGCTGGGCGCACCCCAGGCACGCGCAGTCGCCCGCGGGCTCGTACTCCTCGAAGGCGGGCATCGGCATCGGCGTCTGCACATGCGTCGGAGGCTGCATCGTCATGCGGTTCCGTCCACTCCCCTACTCGTCCACTGGTCAGCCGGAACCGACATCTGGCGGGTCATCAGATGCGGCACGGCCAGACATATCGTGCACGACAAACCTCTTAAACATGGGTTAATCGGACAAGGCGGGCGTGGCTGGTCACGAGCACCTCTCGAGGTGGGGTAAAGTTTTCCCTGTCAGCAAGCGCCGCTAGCTCAGTTGGTTAGAGCAGCTGACTCTTAATCAGCGGGTCCGGGGTTCGAGTCCCTGGCGGCGCACAGACGGAGGAAGCCCCTCGCAGCGAAAGCTGCGAGGGGCTTCTTCGTGCTCCGGGGGTACGGCGGACGCTAGACCGCCGTGCCGGGCCGGACCCCGGCGCCCGTCAGATAGGCGGAGACCACCACGTTCGCCGTGTACTCCTTGGCCGCCTTGTCGTAGGTTCCGCCGCAGGTCACCAGCCTCAGCTCGGCCCGGCCCCGGACCCGCTGGCCGTACACCTTGTGCGCGTCGAAGGCCGCGCGCTCGTAGACCCGTACGTCCTCGATGGTGAACTCGGCGACCGAGCCGTCCGCCCGCACCACCCGCACCTTCTCGCCCGGCTGCGCCGAGCTCAGCCCGTAGAACACGGCCGGCTTCGACTTCGTGTCCACGTGCCCCACCATCAGCGCTGCCCCGGCGGCCCCCGGCTGCACTCCGCCGCTCCACCAGCCGACCGTGCCCGGGCTGCCGTAGGGCGGCGGCTCGATCGCACCGTCCGCGTCCAGGCCCCGGGGGATCACCGGAGCCTGGACGCCTATGGAGGGCACGTCGACGCGTTGGGGCAGAGCCGCCGCCAGGGGGGCGTGGGCCGCGGGCAGGACCTGGCCCCCCGCCCCGCCGGCCTGGCCGGCGAGCGGGGCCGGGACCCCGGTGATCTGCCGGCCCCACAGCCACAGGCCCAGGACCAGCACCGACCAGGCGGCGAAGGTCAGCAGCCGGCCGCCGCCGGAGGACTTGCCCTCGCTCATGCGCCCTTCGCTCGTGCGCCACTCGTTCATGCGCGGCCCGCCCGGTCGCCGCCCGCCCGCTGCTCAGTCACCGCTGCGGCGGCGGCGCAGGGCCAGCGCCCGGCCCGCGACGGCCAGGACGGCCGCGGCGGCCAGGACGGCGCCGATGACCGTGTGCGGCACCCCCGGGCCCCCGTCGCCGTGCTCGTCCTCCCTGGCGGCGGCGGTCAGCCGGGAGGACTCCGCGAGCTCGGCGGACATGCCGCCGCCGCCCGCGTGGACCGGCCACACCGGGGAAGCGTGGTGGCTCGGCCGGCGGTGGGAGATCTCGAGGGAGCCGCTGACCTTGTCGTGGCCGTCACAGGTCACCCGCACGGAGTGCCGGCCCGGATGGGCGTGCGAGCTGATCGTCACCTCGCCGTAGAGCGGGCTGCGGCCGCCGTCACGGCCGTAAAGTTCGGCGTCCGCCACGAAGGCGGAGGATTTGGCCGCGCCCCTGGTGCCGTCGCACCCGTGGACGCGCAGCTTGACCTGCGCTCCCGGGTGGGCCGGGTTCGGATCGACCGAGACTCTGCCGCCGCGGCCGCCGCGGTCCTCCTCGCCCGCGAGGGCGGTGGGCGCGCTCACCGCGGAGAACGCTGTCAGGGCGACGGCCACCCCGGCGGCACGGAGAGCGATGTGAACACTGCGCATGGTGAACCTCCTCAACAAGGAGATTCACGCGCGGTACGCCGCTCCGCATCCGGAGCGGCGCCGTACGTGTCAGCCGAACGACTTAAACGAGGTCCACCAGGTCGGCGATGGAGTCGACGGTCTTCGTGGGCCGGTACGGGAACCGCTCGGTGTCCGCGACCGAGGTCAGGCCGGTGAGGACCAGGAAGGTCTGCATGCCCGCCTCCAGCCCGGCCAGCACGTCGGTGTCCATCCGGTCGCCGATCATCGCGCTGGTCTCCGAGTGCGCGCCGATCGCGTTGAGGCCGGTCCGCATCATCAGCGGGTTGGGCTTGCCCGCGAAGTACGGCTTCTTGCCGGTGGCCTTGGTGATCAGCGCGGCGACCGCGCCGGTGGCCGGGAGCGGGCCCTCGGTGGAGGGGCCGGTCTCGTCCGGGTTGGTGCAGATGAAGCGGGCGCCCGCGTTGATCAGGCGGACCGCCTTCGTCATGGCCTCGAAGCTGTACGTCCGGGTCTCGCCCAGGACCACGTAGTCGGGCTCGTGGTCGGTCAGGATGTAGCCGATGTCGTGCAGGGCGGTGGTCAGGCCGGCCTCTCCGATGACGTACGCGGTGCCGCCGGGGCGCTGGTCGTCGAGGAACTTGGCGGTGGCCAGCGCGGAGGTCCAGATGTTCTCGACGGGGACGTCGAGGCCCATCCGGTGAAGCCGGGCCTGGAGGTCGCGCGGGGTGTAGATCGAGTTGTTGGTCAGCACCAGGAAGGGCTTGCCGGACTCGCGCAGCCGCTTGATGAAGGCATCGGCTCCGGGGATCGGGGTGCCCTCGTGGATCAGGACCCCGTCCATGTCCGTGAGCCAGGATTCGATCGGCTTGCGCTCTGCCACTGGACTGTTCTCCGCTCTCGGTGGCGTCTGACCTCTGTGACCTCTGGTCTCTACCACCCTATCGGGGCCGGGTCGGGGACGTACGGGGCGTCCACGGCCCGGACCCCGGGGGCCGGGGCTCAGCCCAGGCGGACGTTGTCGACGGTCCAGTACCAGTTGTTGTCACCGCTGTAGCGGAAGCGGACCTGGACGTCCGTGGCACCGGCCGGGACCTGGAGGTTCAGGGACTCGGCCCTGGCCACGGCGTCGGCGGTGTAGCTCTTGACGACGGTGGGGGCGGCGCCGTTGTAGGAGACCAGGACCTGGGCGCTCTGCCCGGCCTCGTGACGGTAGTGCGTCTGGAAGGTCAGGTTCCTGGTGGTGCCGCCGGTGACCGCCCACTTCGGGGTGATCAGGGTGGAGTCGAAGCCGCCGGTGTGGCTCTTGTCGTCCCACTCGTCGGAGTCGGCGACGGCGAAGACATCCCGGGAGCGGACGTTCAGCTCGCGCCACTGGTCGCGCTGGGCCTGGCTCCAGAACTCATCGGTGGCGAAGGCCCAGCCGGCCCACTCGGTGACACCGCCCGTGCCCATCCTGGAGTTGTCCACGGACCAGCCCGCGGGCGGGGTGCGGGTGAAGCCCTTCGTGCCCGCCGGGATGCCCGTCTCGTCCACGCGGGCCTGGAGGTTCGGGCGCAGGGTGTCGAAGGGGTCGCTGTCGGGGGCGTTCAGCGGGACCCCGTCCAGCGGGGCGGTGGAGACGCCGACCTGCGCCAGCGCGGTCGCGGCCACGTCGACGAGCTTGACGTCGTCGCGCACCGAACCGGCCGCGATGCCCGCGCCCTTGGCGATGACGAAGGTCCCGCGCTCCTGGATGGTGGAGCCGCCGTGGCCGCCGGAGTTGGTGTGGCCGTGGTCGGTGGTGACCAGGATCTTCCAGTTCTCCTGGGCGTACGCCGGGCGGTTCTGTACGGCGGTCAGCACCTGGCCGATCAGCTTGTCCACGCGGCCGATGGCGTCGAGGTACTGCTGGCTGGCGGCGCCGTAGGAGTGGCCGGCGATGTCGATCTCGCCGAGGTAGACGAACGCCGCGTCGGGGTTGTGGCCCTGCAGCTCGGCGGCGGCCGCGGCGGCGATCTTGGGGTCCTCGCTGCCGTAGCCGTCGCGGTCGCCCTTGAGGGAGAGACGCTTGTCGACCTTGGCGGAGAAGATCGGGCCGCCCGCGTCGGTGGAGGTGACGGGCTCCCAGTCGGCGGCCGCGTACGTGTTGAGCTCCGGCTTGGCGTTCTCGATGCGGGTGAGGAAGTCCGGGTGGGCGGCGTAGTTCTTGCCGGAGAAGGAGTTGTCCTTCACGCCGTGCTTGTCGGGCCACACCCCGGTGGCGATGGTGGACCAGCCGGGGCCGGAGGAGGTGGCGGCCATCGGGTTCGCGTACAGGGTGCTGCGGGCGGTCAGGCCTTGGGCCATCAGGCCCTTCAGGTGCGGGGCGTTGGCGGCCTTGACGCGGTCGAGGACCGCGCCGTCGATGCCGATGACGAGCACCTTGTCGGTGTTGGCCGCGGCGGCGTCCGCGGCGCCGGCCGGGGTGGCCAGGGCGGACGCGGCGATCAGGGCGGCGGCGGAAGCGGTCACGGCGATGACGCGTCGTCCGGGCAGGGCAGTGGACACGTACTCCTCCTGGGGAGCAGGTGAGCGGCGAAGGTGCGGGGACATGCGCGAGAGCACCCCGGACGGTATCCGGGGAGGGGTCAGAACCGAAGGGGCACGTCGGCCCAGACCCGTTACGCAAGCGAAACTTTTTCGGACCAGGGTGGCCGGGAAGTGACCGGTCAGCTGCCGGTGGCCGACTTCCACGCGTCCACGTAGGCGGTGAGGTTGGCGTCGATGTCGGCCCAGTTCGGCTCGAAGACCTCGACCCCCGTCATGATCCTGGTCAGCTCCACGGCGTTGGCATCGGTCGGCTTGACGTCGGTGCGCGCCGGGAAGCCCCCGCCGACCCCGCTGACCAGCTGCTGCGCCTCCTCGCTGAGCAGGTAGTCGAGGAGCTTCTTGCCGTTCTCGGTGTGCGGGGCCTTGTCGACGAGGCCGGCCGCGTACGGCAGGGCGAAGGTGGTGGGCTTGCCGCCGTCCTTCGCGGGGAACCAGATGCCGAGGTTCGGCATGGACTTGGACTGCGCGAAGTTCATCTGGACGTCGCCGTTGGCGACGAGCAGCTCGCCCTTGTCGGTCTTCGGCGCCAGTTTGCTGGTGGAGGAGGACGGGCCGACGTTGTTCGCCTGGAGCTTCTTCAGGTACTCCATGGCCGGCTCCTTGCCGCCGAAGTCGTGCATCGACTTGATGAGGACGGCGGTGCCGTCGCCCGCGACGCCCGGGGTGGAGTACTGCAGCTTGCCCTTGAACTTGGGGTCCAGCAGCTCCTCCCAGGTCCTGGGGGCCTCGGCCAGCTCCTTCTTATTGAAGACGAAGCCGAAGTAGTTGTTGACGACGGAGGTCCACTTGCCGTCGGCGGCCTTGTCGGCACCGTTGACCATCTCGGAGCCCTGCGGCGTGTAGGCCCGGAGGAGGCCCTTGCCGTCGGCCTGCTGGATGAAGGGCGGAAGGGTGATCAGTACGTCGGCCTGGGTGTTGGTCTTCTCGCGGACGGCGCGCTGCACCATCTCGCCCGAGCCGCCCTCGACGTACTTGACCTCGATGCCGGTCTTCTTGGTGAACTCGGCGAAGACCTCGTCGTACCAGCCGTCGCCCTTCTCGCCCTTGAGGCCGTCGGCGCTGTAGACGGTGACGACCTTCGCCTCCCCGCCTTTGCCGGAGCCGGCGGTGGCGGAGCCGCCGCAGGCGGTGAGGGAGACGGCGAGGGCCAGGCTGCCGGTGAGGGCGGCGGCGGTACGGAGCAGGAGCTTGCTGGGCATGGAACTTCCTTACGGCGAAAGGGAGTCGGCAGGGAGTCGGCAAGGGATCGGCAGGAGTGCGGCGGGAGCACGGAGGTCAGCGGTAGGAGGCCTTGGTGCGGATGCGGGAGACGGCCGGCAGGACGAGCAGGGTGGTGGCCATCAGCACCACCGCGACGGCGGACCCGCTGAACAGCGAGCCGCGGTCGGTGGCGGTGAAGATCCGGACCGGGAGGGGCATCCAGTCCGGCGGGTAGAGCATCATCGTGGCGCTCAGCTCGCCCATGGACAGGGCGAAGCAGAGCCCCGCGGCCGCGGTGAGGGACGGCAGCAGGAGCGGGAGCCTGACCCGCCACAGCACGTAGCCGGGGCGGGCCCCGAGGGAGGCCGCGGCCTGCTCGTACGCGGGGTCGAGCCGTACGATCGCCGCCGAGACCGACTGGTGGGCGAACGCCGTGACGAGGATCGTGTGCGTCAGGACGACGATCGAGCCGGTGCCGGTGAGGAGCAGCGGCGGCCGACTGAAGGCGACGAGCACGGCGAGGCCGACGACCACCGACGGCACGGCGACGGGCAGCATGAACAGCGCGTCCAGGGACCGTTTGCCGCGCTTGCCGAGGGCCGCGCCGGCCAGCGCCGCCCAGGTGCCGACGGTGAGCGCGAGCAGGCTGGCGGCCACGGCGGTGACGAGGCTGGTGGTCAGGGCCTGGAGGGACTCGCCCCGCACGGCGGAGGCGTAGTTCGCCGTGGTCGGGCCGGAGGGGAAGGCTCCGGACCAGTGGGTGGCGAAGGAGGCCGCGACCACCACGAGCAGGGGCAGGGCGAAGAGGGGCAGGAAGAGGAGGCCGAACAGGCTCCAGACGGCCCAGCGGCCCGTCGCGCTATGCACCAGCACGTTTGCTCACCACCCGGTAGAGGCCGAACAGGCCGACGGAGATCACGATGTTGACGACGGCGACCACGCAGGCGGCCGCGTAGTCGGATTCGAGGATGGCCTTGCCGTAGACGAGCATCGGGAGGGTCGTGACGTCCTTGGCTCCGGTGAACAGGACGATCCCGAACTCGTTGAGGCACATGACGAGGACGAGGCTGCCGCCCGCGGCCAGCGCGGGCAGCGCCTCGGGCAGGATCACCTGCCGGATGATCCGCGCGGGCCGGGCGCCGAGGCCGGCGGCGACCTCCAGCTGGGCGGTGTCCAGCTGCGAGAAGGCGGCGAGCAGGGGGCGCATCACGAAGGGCGTGAAGTACGTGATCTCCGCGAGCAGGACGCCCCACGGCGTGGTCAGGAAGTGGAAGGGACCGTCGGCGGCGCCGGTGAAGTCGGTCCAGACGCCGTTGGCCATGCCGACGGTGCCGTAGATGAAGAGGAGCGCGAGGGTGATGAGGAAGGAGGGGAAGGAGAGGAAGACGTCGATGAACTTCGCGACGGCTCGGGCCCCCGGGAAGGGCACGAAGGCGATGACGAGCGCGAGCGCGAAGCCGAGGACGAGACATCCGGCGGTGGCCCCGACGGCCAGCCAGACGGTGGTCCCGAGCGCGTCGCGGAAGCTCTGCGAGGCGAAGACGGAGGCGTACGCGTCGAAGGCGCCGCCGCCGTTCTCGGGCCGGAGCGACTGCTGGACGACCAGTGCGAGCGGATACAGGAACACCACCCCGAGCACGGCCACGGGCGGCAACACCCACACACTCCGCGACAGCCCCTTCCGCCCCGCCGGGGGCGTATTCAGCCCCGCCGGCGTTTGAGGCGCGGGGTCCGAGGCGGAGCCCCGGGCCTCCCGGGAGGCCAGCCCGGCCGGGACCAGGAGGCCGGTGGCCGCGGGGGCTTCGCCCGGGGGCGTGCCCACGGCCGCCCCGGGTGCGGCTGGGCGCGAGGCGTCACGCATCGGACACCCCCGCCCCCAGCAGCACCGCGTCCCGCGGCTCGAAGTGCAGCGTGACCCGGTCCCCCAGCGCGGGCGTCTCCCGCAGTTCGGGCAGGTCCGCCTTCACGCGGTGGCCGTCGACGTCGACGTACAGCCGGTGCGTCGAGCCGCGCCACTGGACCTCGGCGATGCGCCCGCTCAGCGCGTTCGGGCCGTCCCCGAGGCCGAGCAGGTGCGGCCGTACGCACAGGGTCGCGGTGGACCCCGGCACGGCCCGGCCGCGGTCGAGAACCAGCGGGCGGCCCGCGAAGAGCGCCCCGCCCTCCGCCACGGTGACCGGCAGCAGGTTCGCGTTGCCGACGAAGGACGCGGTGAACTCGGTGCGCGGCGCCCGGTACAGCTCCTGCGGGGCCCCGCAGTCCTGGAGCCGGGCCCTGTCCATGACGGCGATCCGGTCGGCCAGGGTGAGCGCCTCGACCTGGTCGTGGGTGACGTACAGGATGGAGACGTCGGGCAGTTCACGGTGCAGGCGGGCGAGTTCGGCGAGCATCCCGGAGCGCAGCTGCGCGTCGAGCGCGGACAGCGGCTCGTCGAGCAGGAGCACGCCCGGGCGGATCGCGAGGGCGCGGGCGATGGCCACGCGCTGCTGCTGGCCGCCCGACAGCTCGCGCGGATGGCGCTTGGCGTAGGCCGCCATGCCGGTCATCTCCAGGGCCTCGGCGACCCGGCCGGCTATCTCGGCCTTGGGCGCCTTCTGGGCCTTGAGGCCGAAGGCGACGTTCGCCTCGACCCGCATGTGCGGGAACAGCGCGTACTGCTGGACGACCATGCCGATGCCGCGCTTGTGCGGCGGCAGGGCGGTGACGTCCCGGCCGCCGATCAGGACCCGGCCCGCGGCGGGCCGTACGAAACCGGCGACCGCCCGCAGCGCGGTGGTCTTGCCCGAGCCGGAGGGGCCGAGCAGCGCCATCACCTCGCCGGGCTCGACGGTCAGGTCGAGGCGGTCCAGGACGGTGGTACCGCCGTAGGCGACGCTGACCCCGTCGAAGCGGATGCCGCTCACGCCGACTCCGCGAGCAGCTGAGGGAGTTCGGCGACGGAGCCGAGGACGTGGGTGGCGCCGTGCCCGGTCAGGGCGGCGCGGTCGTGGGCGCCGGTGAGGACGCCCGCCACGATCCCGGCGCCGGAGCGGCGGCCGCTGAGCATGTCGTAGGCGGTGTCGCCCGCGACGACCATCTCGCGTACGTCGTCCACGGCGCCCGTGCGCAGGAACGCGGCCAGCACCATGTCGGGGTACGGGCGTCCGCGGCCGCCCGCGTCGGCGGGGCAGAGGGTGAGGTCGGCCAGGCCCTGCCAGCCCAGGGCGTCGAGGATGGCGTCCTGGGTGACGCGGGCGAAGCCGGTGGTGAGGGCGACGGTGCGGCCGTCGGCGCGGAGCTTCTCGATGGCCTCGCGGGCTCCGGGGAGCGGAGTGACCAGGCCGCCGTCGACGAGTTCCCCGTACGCCTCCTCGAAGGCGGAGTTGGCGCGCCGGGCGAGCTCCTCCGTGCCGAAGAGGTGGCGGAAGACGGAGATCTTCGACTCGCCCATGGTGTCGCGCACGTACTGGAGCTTCTCGGCGTGGCCGGCGCTGCCCGGCTCGACGCCGAGGCGCTCGGCGGCGCGCTCGAAGGCCCGCTCGACGAGGCCGCCGTCGGCGACGGTGGTGCCGGCCATGTCCAGGACGATCAGGTGGTGCGTGCGGTTGTCCGTGCTGTTCTTCTCGGTCATCTGACTTACCAGCCCAGTTCGTTCGCGGTGGTCTCGGCCAGGGCGGGCGAGCAGGTCATGCCGCGGCCGCCGGGCCCGGTCACCAGCCAGACGCCGTCGGCCACCTGCTGGCGGTGGACGACGCGGGTGGTGTCGGTGCACTGCGCGTACACGCCCGCCCAGCGGTGCCTGATCTTCGGCAGGGGGCGGCCCAGGAAGGACTCGGCCACCTCGGTGAGGTGCTCGTAGGGGTCTTCGAGGGTGTCGAACGCGAAGGGGTGCTCGTACTCGTGGGTGTCACCGATGGTCAGTGCGCCGTCCAGGCGCTGGACCATCAGCAGCTGCATCCCGTGCGCGGCGGCGACCGGCGCCTGCGCCTGCGCGGAGTTGAGCGCGTCGAGGGCCGGGGAGGTGTAGGCCGGGTAGTAGCGGAAGCTGTCGGCGTCCGCGACGGAGGTGGTCAGCGGCTCGCCGAGCGGGGCGGTCTGCATCATCTGCAGCCGGACGCGGCGCACGGGCAAGCCGGGGACCAGCTCGCGGACCAGACCGGACAGCCAGGCTCCGGTGGCCAGGACGACGGCGTCGCCGCGGTGGACGTCGCCGTGGTCGTCACGGACGGCGCCCGGGCCCGTGACCTCGCGGACTTCCCGGCCGGGGAGGAAGGTGTACCGGCCGGTGGCCCTCAGGGCCTCCCGCAGGCGGAGCTGCGCGGTGCGCGGTTCGACGGCCGCGTCCCGCTCGCACCACAGGGCGGCCTCGAAGGCGCCGCGCAGGGCCGGGTTGGCCTTTCGGGCCTCCGCGGCGGTGAGCAGCTCGTAGCCGCGGGAGGCGGCGTCGGGGCGGGCGGCGGCCGCCTCGGCGACCGCGTACTCGCGGGCGTTGCGGACGGGGGTGAGGGAACCGATGGCGCGAAATCCCAGGCCCGGGACCCGCTCTCCGATCCGCTCCCAGAGCTCACGGGCCCGCAGGGCGGTGTCGAGTTCCTCACCGCCGGCTCTTCCGCTCACCCAGATCTGGCCGAAATTGCGCAGTGACGCACCGCGGGCCTCCGCCTCTCGCTCGATCTGCACGACCTCGTGGCCGCGTTCGACTGCTTGCCAGGCGTGCATGGTGCCGACCACGCCGCCTCCGACGACTATGACTCTCACGGCGTCCACGGTGGGCGCGGCCCGCGACCCGGGGGGATCGGGTGGGCGACGGGGTGGTGAACAGCCTCCCAAGCTTGGACTAGACCCGTTACCTTTCTGTGATATCAGTACGGCTCCCTTCCCTGGGTTGTGGACCGGTCCGTGCGGGTCTACTCGGGCCGCAGTCGGGTCGTGAAGCTGAACCGGTCGCCACGGTAGAGCGAACGCACCCGCTCCAGCGGCCGGCCGTCCTGGTCCCGGGAGAAGCGGTGGATGAGCAGCATGGGGAGAGCGGGCGGGGTGCCGATCAGCAGGGCCTCGCGGGGTGTGGCGAGGACCGTCTCCAGCTTCTCGTCGGCGTCGCCGAAGGAGATGCCGAGGCGTTCGCGCAGGTAGCCGTAGAAGGAGGAGTCCGGCTGGAAATCGCTGTCGAGCCGGGGCGCCCGGGCCGCTCGGATGTACGTGCTCTCCAGGCCGACCCGTTCGTCGTCGGCCAGCAGGACCCGCTCCAGGTGCCAGACCGGCTCACCGGCCTCGGCGCCGATGCCGGGGGCGAGGTCGGGCGGGCACGGGAAGCGCTCCAGCCCGATGAGGTGGCGGCCCGGGCGGCGGCCCTGGCGGCGGACCCCTTCAGTGTAGCTCGCCAGCGACAGCGGCTGCTCCAGCTTCGGTCCGGCGACGACGGTCCCCCGGCCGGCGCGGCGCAGACGGCCTTCGAGCAACAGCTCGCGCAGGGCCTGGCGGACGGTCTCGCGGGACACCCCGTACCGCTCGGCGAGATCCCGCTCGGTGGGCAGCGTTCCGCCTTCGCCGAGCTCGTCGAGGAGCTCGGCGATGCGGGCCTTGACGGCGTAGTACTTCGGGATGCGGCCGTGCTCGGGGATGCCGGAGCGGACGGGCGAGCCCGGACGGTGGTGCTGGGTCTGTTCATCCACGCTGGGACTCTATGCGGGGCGGGTGTACGCGAATCCACGGGCGGGACCGGGGGGCGGGCGGGTCGGCGGGCGAGTACGCCGAAGGGTCGGACGGCCGGATCAGCGGGCGGGGGCGCGCAGCCGCCTGGCCCCGATCACGAGCCCGCCGCCGACGGCGAGCGCCGCCACGGCCCCGGCCCCGTACGCCCGCTCGCGGGGCCCGGTGTGCGCGAGCGAACCCGCCTCGAGCGGGGCCTGCGGGCCCTCGACGGTGAACCGGTAGCCCGCGGCCTCGCCGATCCATTCGCCGTCGTCGCCCTTGCGCCGCACGAGCGCGGCGTCCGCGAGGACCTCGCCGGTGGGCGCGTCGGACGCGAAGGCGAGGCCGACCCGCACGGTCAGCGAGCCGCCCGCGGCGACGGTGAAGCCGGGGAAGGCGGACCCGCCGTCGAAGACGGCGATGATCTCGTCGCGGTCGCTCCGCTCCAGGCTGACGGGGAGGGTTCCGCTCGGGGTGTCGAACTCCATCCGCAGGTGGGCGGGGCGCAGGGCGCGGGCCTTGTCGGTGAGGACGACGACGGGGTGGATCGCGGTGCAGAGGGAGTTCGTGGTGTTGGTCAGGTCCAGGTACCAGGTCTGCGGCCCGCCACCGGTGCGGTACACGGCCGGCCCGCCGCGGATCCGGGCCCCGATGGGGAAGGCCGTGCTCTTCCCGTCCCCGCAGGTGGCCTGCGCGCGGGACGGCCAGGCGGGCGCCGGGCGGGCGCCGCCGCCCGTACCGATGTCCGCGCCGGCGGTGGATGCGGTGGCGGCGACCAGGGCGGCGGAGAGGACGGCGCCGAGGGCAAGGGCTTTGCGCAGTCGCATGGAAGACCCTTCGCTGCTTCGCTGCTCACCGGACGGGGCGATGGTAGGACGAGGTGACAATCACCCCGCCCAGCCCGCACCTTCGCACGCCCCGTCACCACCACCACTCCCACCACGCTCAAGCCCCTACGGTTTACGCCCAATCGGCGCAAACCGTCAAGAACCCCTACGCCCCACCCAGCCCCGCCGGGCCCACCCCAGCCGGGCCCACCCCAGCCCCGCCGGGCCAAACCCAGCCCCGCCGGCGCTTGAGGCGCGGGGCCCGGGGCGGAGCCCCAGATCCTTGAGCCGCACCCACCCAGCCAGCCAAAGCCAGCCCCGCCGGGCCAAACCCAGCCCCGCCGGCGCTTGAGGCGCGGGGCCCGGGGGCGGAGCCCAGGTCAGTGGGCCCGGCCTCGCGCCGGCGCGCGTCACCCCACGCGCCCGAACACCGGCCCCAGCACCAACTCCGCCGCCCCCTCCGCAACCCCCGCCCCGGCCAGCGCCACGCGCACCGGCCCCGCCCCAGCCCCCCGCACCGCGATCACCCGCCGGACCCCGTCCAGGAACACCTCCGGCGCCCGAGCCACCACCCGCCCGCCCAGCACCACCCGCTCCACATCCAGCAGCGCCACCAGATTCGCGGCCCCCCCCCCCCCGATCCGCGCGGCCCCGGCCCGATCCCCCCGAGCCACCGCCTCCAGGCACAGCACCTCCGCGCACCCCCGCGCCCCGCCCCGGCCCGGCGGCCCGTCCAGCCGGAGCACCTGGTGTCCGAACTCCCCCGCCCCCGAACGCCCGCCCCGGTAGACCTCCCCGCCCAACCGCAGCCCGGCCCCGAGCCCGGACCCGACGTGCACGTACACCGAGGCGCCGCGAAATCCGCCCGGAGCGTCAGCCGCGTCAGACGCAGCCGCAGCCGCACCGGCGTTCGTGTCCTTGTCCAGCAGCACCGGCACCCCCAGCCGCCCCGCCAGCACCTCCCGCAACGCAAACCCCTCCCACCGCGGGAACCCCGTCACCCGGCCCATCACCCCGGCCCGGTGGTCCAGCGGCCCCGGCGCGGCCACACCGACCCCCAGCAGCGGCTGCCCGCCCGGGTCCGCGACCCGCGCGAGCGCCCGTACGACCTCCTCCACCACCGCGTCCGGACCGGCCCCGAAGTCCAGCGGGCCCCGGCTCTGCGCGACGACCGTGCCCGCCAGGTCCACCCGTACCGCCCGGAGTTCGTCACGGTCCAGGTGCACCCCGGCCGCGTAGCGCGCCTGCGGCACCAGCCGGAGCAGGGTGCGCGGCTTGCCGCCGGTGGAGACGGCACGGCCGGCCTCCGCGATCAGCCCCTCCCCGCCCAGCCGCGCGGTGATCTTGCTGACGGCCTGCGGGGTGAGCCCCGTACGCGCGGCGAGTTCGGTGCGCCCCAGGCCCGCGGGCCCGGCGCCGCGCAGCAGGTCCAGCAGGAGCGCCTCGTTGTGCCCGCGCAACGCCGGCAGGTTCACGCCGCCCCGGCCGGGGCCGTGCGCGTATCCGTACCCGGGCCCGCACCCACCCCCGCCGCCGTTCTCGCTGCTGCCGCCGCCGTCCCCGTTTCCCCTGTTCACCTGCCCATTGTCCACCCTCCTTGCACTTCGGCAACACTGTTGCCAAAGTAGTTTCCATGAACGCCACCGCCCCCGCCTCCCCCCGCGCCACGCCCCTCCGCGTCGGCCTGATCGGCTACGGACTCGCCGGTTCCGTCTTCCACGCCCCCCTCGTGGCCGCCACCGACGGGCTCGTCCTCGACACGGTCGTCACCTCCGACCCGAGCCGGCAGGAGCAGGTCCTCGCCGAGTTCCCCGACGTCCGGATCACCACCTCGCCCGACGAGCTGTGGAAGCGGGCGGACGGTGCCGAGGCCCTCGACCTCGTCGTGATCGCCTCGCCCAACCGGACGCACGTCCCGCTCGCCACGGCCGCCCTGACCGCGGGGATCGCCGTCGTCGTGGACAAGCCGCTGGCCGCCACCGCCGCCGAGGCGCGCGAGCTCGCCGCCCTCGCCGAGCGGACCGGCACCTTCCTGTCCGTCTTCCAGAACCGCCGCTGGGACAACGACTTCCTCACCGTCCGCCGGCTCCTCGCCGACGGCGACCTCGGCGAGGTCCAGCGCTTCGAGTCCCGCTTCGAGCGCTGGCGCCCCCAGCTCAAGGGCGGCTGGCGCGAGTCGGGCGCCCCGGAGGAGATCGGCGGCCTGCTGTACGACCTGGGCAGTCACGTCGTCGACCAGGCGCTGGTGCTGTTCGGCCCGGCGGTACGGGTCTACGCGGAGGCCGACGCGCGCCGGCCGGGCGCCGAGACCGACGACGACACCTTCATCGCCCTCACGCATGCGAACGGAGTCCGCTCCCACCTCTACGTCAGCGCCACCACCGCCCAACTCGGCCCGCGCTTCCGCGTCCTGGGCTCACGGGCCGGCTACGTGAAGTACGGCCTCGACCCGCAGGAGGGCGCCCTGCGCGACGGGCTGCGGCCGGGCGCGGACGCGCCGTGGGGCGAGGAGCCCGAGCACCTGTGGGGGCGGCTGGGCTCCGGCGAGTCCCCGCTGACCGGCGCCGGAACCCCGGTACGGACGGCCCCGGGCGACTATCCGGCGTACTACGCGGCGGTCGCCGCGGCCCTGCGCGACGGCGGGCCCGCGCCGGTCACGGCGTACGAGGCCGCGCACTGCCTCGAGGTACTGGAGGCGGCCCGTACCTCGTCGCGGGACGGAGTCGTCGTCGAGCTGTGAGCCGACGCTCACAGGAATCGGCGCGTCCGGGGCGGACGGCGATGGCGCTGTGGGCCGGAACCCACGCCGCGCTGAGCCGGGGTTCCCGCCGGACCCCCGCACCGGGTCGCAACCCCGCGAACACCGCGGAAGGGGCGGGCTGCCGAGGGCAGCCCGCCCCTTCCGTTTTCCGCATGTCCGGCTCGCTACGCGCCCTTGAACTCCTGGCGCTGACGGCCCAGGCCGTCGATCTCCAGCTCCACGACGTCGCCCGCCCGCAGGTACGGCTTCGGTTCCGGCTGGCCCATGGCCACGCCGGCGGGCGTGCCGGTGACGATGACGTCGCCCGGGTAGAGGGTCATGAACTGGCTCAGGTACCGGACGACCTCGCCGACCGGGAAGATCTGGTCCGCGGTGTTGCCGTCCTGCTTGAGCTCGCCGTTGACCCACAGCTTCACGTCCAGGACCTGCGGGTCCGGGATCTCGTCGGCGGTGAGCAGCCAAGGGCCGAGCGGGGTGAAGGTCTCGCAGTTCTTGCCCTTGTCCCAGGTGCCGCCGCGCTCGATCTGGAACTCGCGCTCCGATACGTCGTTGACCAGCAGGTATCCGCCGACGTGCGCGAGGCCCTCCTCGGCGGAGGCCAGGTAGCGGGCGGTGCTGCCGATGACGACGCCGAGCTCGGCCTCCCAGTCGGTCTTCACGCTGCCGCGCGGGATCAGCACGGTGTCGTCGGGGCCGACCACGGTGTCGGCGGCCTTCAGGAACAGGATCGGCTCGGCCGGCGGCTCCGCGCCGATCTCGGCCGCGTGCCCGAAGTAGTTCAGCCCGATGCCCACGATCTTGCCTATGCGGCCGACCGGCGCGCCGATCCGCAGCCCTTCGGCGCCCAGGGCCGGGAGGTCGCTCGCTTCCGCCGCGTCCCGTACCCGCGAGAGCACGGAGTCGTCGGCGAGGAGAATGCCGTCCACATCCGTGATCAGGCCGGACAGGTCACGCAGGGTGCCGTCCTGGTCGAGGAGCGCGGGGCGCTCCGACCCGACGGGTCCGACACGCAGCAGCTTCATGGGCATTCTCCCGTGGTCGTGGCTGGTCGGCGCATGGGCGGGCCCAGGCGCCGGCCGATGGGTTGCGGCCATCGGAGGATTGGTCGATCCTCCAAGAAGTCCGACCAATCCGCAAGACCCTGTTCACAGACTGGAACGCCGCCTTCCAGCACTTTTCCGCCCACCCCTTCCCCGACGCCCGCCACCACCGCCTCGCCGAACCCCCACCCTGGCCGCTCCGCTCCCCACTCCGCCGGCCGCTCCAGCGGCCGGGCTAGGGGCCGGGCCAGCGGCCGGGCCACCCGCTCCGCACGCCGCTCCGCGGGACTGGAGCCACGCGCGCTCCGCCACCGCCCACGCGGTGGTGGTCAGCAGGTACAGCCCGGCTGCCAACGGCACCACGGCAGCTGTGATCAGCGTGCCGAAGGACAGCAGCGGGAGTACGCCGCCCAGCTTGCGCATGGCCTCCTGCTGCTCGGCGCTGATACCGGCCGGGACGGGCCGGGCAGGCGCGAGTGCGGCCTCGGCGGCAGCCCGGCGCCCCCGTACCGCACTCCACGCGGCCACCACCCCGATCGCCGCGAACAGCCCGAGGAACACCAGCCCCTGCGCCCCGAGCAGCCCGCCCTCCCCCAGCGCCTCGGTCCATCGGGCGCCCAGCGGAGCGGCGAACAGCCGGTGCGCCAGCAGCTCGTCGCCCGAGGAGAAGGCCTGGTACATCAGGAAGAACACCGGCAGCTGCAACAGCACCGGCAGACACCCCGCCGCCGGGGTCGCGCCACGAAAGGCGGCCCGGCTCAGCGGATACAGCACGAGCCGCACGAGCACGGTGAACAGCACGATCGCGGCAGCGGTCGCGGACTCGGCCAGAACCGGCTCGAGAAGCCGGCCCAGCTCGACAACAAGATGGATGAAAACGGACACGCGGGCCCTCCGAAGGGTCTCGTCGACGTCGAAAGAGATGCAGGACATGCATTTCGGCGTGACGACCCGCGAGGGACACGACAGTGATCAGAGTCGGAGAAGCGAGAAGGTACTGCGCGCCCCTACGCGGCCGTCGAAACCAGACGGCCGGGAGCCCTGGGCCGCGACCGGCCCGAGGCATCGGGATCGCGCTGCGGCAGGAACGCCGTGCGCTGCTCGCGATCACGGATCGCGGTGCGTATGCGGTGCGGCGGCACGGGCCGCGCCAGACGCGCGACGGCGGCCAGGGCCTCGGCGCCCACGGCGACGGTGGCGGCGAGAGCGACGACGACCGCGCCCAGCCCGCCCTCCCCGGCGAACAGCGCGAGGACTGCCCCGAGCAGCACCAGCACCAGCGACGTCCGGGCGCACAGCAGGAGGAAGCGCCGAGCCATACGGACCTCCCCCTTCCACTCCCCCGCGCGAACCTCCGTACGAGACCCGCGCCTTGCGATCGATACTAACCGCACCCACTGACAGCCGGACGGGACAGGACCTCGCGGTCAGGGCCCCGGGATCAGGACCTCAGAGTCCCCCACACCACCAGCCGGTACTTGGAGCTGTACTCGGGCGTGCAGGTGGTGAGCGTGATGTACGCACCGGGTTCGCCGTACCCGTACTCCGGTTTCACCAGGCTCCGCGGCACGGGCGCGATCACCCCGACGTCCCGCTCGGTCGTCTCACCGAGCACTTTCCCCACGACGTACGTGTACCGCCGCCCCCGCACCTCGACGATCAGCTCGTCCCCGGCCCGCAGCCGGTTGATGTAGCGGAACGGCTCCCCGTGCGTATTGCGGTGCCCGGCCAGCGCGAAGTTCCCCCGCTCCCCGGGCCCGGCGGTCCCCGGGTACTGCCCGGCGTACCCCTTGTCGAGCACGGCCCGCTTGTCGATCCCCCGCGCGACGGGCACGGTCAGGCCGAGGCGGGGGATCCGCAGCACGGCGTACGCCTGATCCCGGGCGGGCGGCCGGGCGGCCGGAGCACGAGCCGGCGCGCCGGCCGACGGCTCCGGCGACGACGACGGCGCCCCGGTTCCGCTCTCCGCTTCACCGGCAGGAGCGGGAGCGACGGACTGGACGGGCTCCTCCACAGGACCGTCCGGCTCACGGGCCCAGCCGCTCTCCAGGGCCCTGACCTGCTCCTGCGCGGCGGCGACGGCCTGCCGGTTGGTCCACCACACCTGGTGCACCACCAGCAACAGGACCACCACCCCCACGGTGACGGTCAGCTCGGCGGCCGCCCACAGCGCCCCCGCCAGACCGGCCCGGCGCGCCCGCCGGCCGTTCCCCTGAACCACCACAGGTATGTGATCCCGCACGGGCGGCACCCTAAGTCCTCCCCCGTCAACTGACCAGCGGCAGTACGGTGTGATCCATGCGCCCTGACACGCCTGCCGAGCACATCGCCGAAGCCGAGCGCCTCATCCGCACGGCGACCCGCTATCCCGAGGACCAGGAGCCGCTGCTCCTCCAGGCCGCTGCCCACCTCGAGTTGGCAGACGCCCGGGACCGCGCCAGCGCGCTGTACGACCAGCTCCTCTCCGCCTCACCGGCCGACCCCCAGCTGATCAAGGCCCTGCAGGCGGCGAACCTCTGGGAGTACGGCCACGAAGCGGAGGCCCGCGCCCTGATCTCGGGCATCCGCACGGCCTCCCCCAAGGACCCGGCGCCCTGGGAGGTCATCGCGGAAGCCCTCGAGGCCCACGACGAGCTGGAGGCCGCGCACGACTGCTTCACCGAGGCGGCGACCCTCCTGATCGCGGAGGACGACCCGCTCACCCCGGCCACCACCGCCCTCCTGACGGGCCGCCACCGCGTGCGCCGCCTGCTCGGACTGCCGCACGACGACTGGGACATGGTCGCCGACACCCGCCACATCGGCCCGATCCCGCTCGACGAACTCCACGACCCGAAGCGCATCTGGGCCCTCGGCTCCGACGACCCGGCCGAACTCCGCGCCGAGATCGCGCGCCTGCGAGCCGAACTGGGCGACCGCCGCGCCGCGCTCTCCCGCCCCTTCCCGGTGGCGATCCTGCACTGGCCGACCCGCGAACTGGCGGAACTCCTCACCTCGTACCCCACGCTCGCCGCCGAGTACCCCTCGCACGAGGCCCACCTGCGGGAGATCGAGACCTCCCTCCGCGCCCTCGCCGCCTCGGGCACGACGAACCTCGGCATCGTCACGGCGAGCGTCCCGTCGTACGAAGCCTTCGCCGCGTCGGAACGAACTTCCCCGGCCTCCCCCTCCCTCCTGGCCGAATACGCCACAACCCTGGCAGCCCGCGGCAAGGCCACCCCTTGGCCCCCCACCCCGACCAACCCCTGCTGGTGCACCTCGGGCAAGCCGTACGCGGAGTGCCACGGGCGTTGAAGAGATGCGCAGGGGTCGGCTACGGGAGCCGGTTCGCCCACCGTTCTCGGTGCTTGCGCGCGAACTCGACGCCGATGTTGTGCCCCTTGACTCGTGCAAGGGGCGCGCGGAACTGACCGGTGAGTCCATCAACCACATGGAGTTCATCGGTCAGCTGAAGCGCCCCACGGTCAAAGAGGGCGTGACAGTTAGGGCATAGGCACAAGACGTTCTCAATCCTGTCGGCACCGAAATGCGGTGTGCCAACAGCCTGTATGTGCGCCCCTTCGCTGTACGCCTCGCCCTCCAGAGAGACGACCAGCCGCAGGCTACACACCTGACAGGTGTTGTTGTACATCCTCTTGACCTCGCTCACGACCTTGGAGTCGCGCACCAATCGGTCCTGAGAAACGTAACGCCGGGCCTGTTCTTCAAATGCCGTCTCAGCGCCAGCCAACGGGTCGACCGCCTGCGGAACAGGAACCTGTCCCGGCTCAAGCTTGAGCAATTCAAACTGGCAAATCCGGAACCCCTCCTGCCCCACCGTCAACCAGTGCTCGGCAACGCGGTAGAGCCCCCGGTACATGTACCCCTTGGTCGCGCGCCGGCGCTTCCCGCCCGTGACGCCGAGCCCCTCGATCACTCGGACCGGATGTCCCTTCGCCTGCGACATGACGAGGGCTGCGTTGCCCGATTCACCGAGGGTCTGGTCCGCCACCATCCTCCCCGTATGACGGTCGCGGCCACCTTCCCCGGTGTAAACGATCCGACTTCCCTCGTCGCTTCGACCCCACTGATACCGCGGCCACTGAAGCGGTGCAGCCCCGCGGCGTGGAGTTCCGCATGCCCCTTGAACCAGTCGCCTTCTGCCACGCCCTCGGGCGTTCCGAATTTCACCGAGCTTGAACGATTGACCATGGACACATCATGCCAACGCGCCGCCGTACGCCCCCCAATGATCACACCCCGCGACCTGGGGCGCGCCGCACACGGAAGGAGATTCGTTGAGCCGGCGAAGTCCTCTCTTACCGGAACAGCGCCAGCTGGCTGTGGCCGCGGGCCAGGGCTGTGGGTGGGGTGGGGCGGGGGGTGAGGAGGGTGCGGAGGGCCGCGAGGACCTCTTGGGGGGTGTCGCGGAGTATCGAGGGGGTGGCGCTGATCACCAGGATGCCGTGGGACTCCAGGCGCAGGCGGCGGCGGAGGGTGGCGTGCCAGGCGTCGCGGGTGTAGTGATACTCCGCCGAGTCGATCTCCAGGGCCACGCCCTCGTCGGGCCAGTAGGCGTCCGGGCTGGCCAGGAAGGTGCCGTCCGGGGTGTAGAGGCGGGCGTTCCACAGGGGGGTGGGCAGGTCCGTCGCGGTGAGGACGTCCCGGGCCTGGGCCTCGGCGATCGAGCGGACCCCGACGAGGAGTTCGGAGGCCGCGGCGCGGATCGCGGGGCGGGTGAGGAGGCGGGCGGCGCGGAGTTCCGCGTGCAGGTCCTGCGGGTGGCACCAGCCCGCCTGGACCACCTGCGCCAGGGTCGAGCGGATGTGGTCGGCGTCCGCGGCGCGGGCGGCGAAGTCGGCCGCCGCACGGACCGGGCGGGTGCTGGGGATGCCGCAGACCGTGATCGTGCGCGGCCAGCGGGAGGTGGGCAGCGGGCGGACCCCCGGGGCGCCGGTGAGCCGGCGCGGGGCGCGGATCAGGACGTCCGTGGGGGCGGCCGGGCCGTACGGGGCTTCGCGGATGCCGAGCAGGGCGAGTGCGGCGGCGCCGGTGAGGGCGGCCGTGTCGCCGGACAGGGGGTCGGAGGCGGGCTCGGCGGCGTAGAGGACGGCGGCGAGGGCGCGTTGGCGCTGGTCCGGGGGGCCGGTCTGGAGGAGGTAGACACGGGGTAGTAAGCGCTGCCAGGGGCCGCCGGGTCGGGTCCGCGAGGTGATCGTGCCGTCGGGCACGCCGGCCGCGGTGAGCTGGTGCCGCGTGGCCAGGTTGAGTTGGCGGCGGGGGGCGGGGGGTTGGCGGGAGTGGTGGGGGTGGGGGTGTTGGGGGTGCCGGGAAGTGGCTTGCGGGGGGGTGGGGCGTGGGGTGGTCGGGTGGGGTGGGTGGGGCTGGCCGGGCCCGGGCTGGCGGCCTCGTGTGGGCTGCACAAGCCGTGGGCTCTGGTCGGGGCGGCGGGGCTGGCGTGTTGGTCGGGAGTGTGCCGAGTGGGGGGTTCGGGTGGGCTGTTGGGGGTTGCTGGGTGTGATCATGCCGCGGGTATGCCCCGCCGGGGTGGGGCGGACACCGGGCCTCAGCGGTTCGGGTGGTCCGGGGAGAGGAAGACGATCACGCCCGTCTCCGTGCCGGGGCGGGCCTTGACCTCGTGCCAGCCCAGGCGGCGGTACGTGGCCACCGTGTCCGTGGCCAGGCGGGAGGTCAGCAGCCAGGCGCGGCGGTCCGGGGCGTCGGCCGTGATCTCGGTGAGCAGGGCGCGGCCCGTGCCGCGGCCGCGCGCGTAGGGGCGTACGGCGAGTTCGTCTATCTCCAGCGCGCCGATCAGGAGCTCCCGCACCCGCTCCGGGCCCAGCTGCGCCGCGACCTGTGCGTACGCGCGGTTCTTCGGGAAGGTGGCCCGGGTGATCCAGCCCGTGGCGAAGCCGTCGATGCCGGCCGCGGACTGGGCCAGGGCCGTACGGAAGCCCGCGCGCCGGGCATCGGCCGGGAGGCGGGCGGCGAACTGGCGAATGGTTTCTTCGTCCTCGTTCCAGGGCGGACCGGAGAAGACGTCGGCGTAGGCGTCGACCAGTTCGTCCACGAGGTCGAGGACGGCCTGTCCGTAGCAGATCACGATGTCCTGGCTCCTGGGTTAAGCGGATTTTTCCCTTTGGGTGGGGAGAGTGAATGTATGCCCTTCGGGTTCCATGGGGCGCACACCGCACGGATCCGGCGAGTGTGCGACAAATCCCCTCCCCGCCCTCCGTGTCGCCCTGCCCGCGCCCGCGTTGAGCAGCCGTGGACAGACTGCTTCGGGCGGCCGGCCGGTGCGCGCTCGCCTTCCTTCTCGTCCTCGGTGTCGTGGCCCTGCTGCCGCGCGCCGTACGGGACGCGGTGCCGGACGCCCTGATCGGCGGGGCCGTGGTCGTGGTGGTGTGGATCCTGGGCACCCGCCGGATGGCCGGGCGGCCGCGTTAGCCTCGTACGGCAGACAGGCGACTCATATGACCGGGAAGAGCGAGGGGTTCGACATGGCGCGGGTACCGAGTTCCGCAGTGGCGGCCGCCGGGCTGGTCGGCGGCTACGCCGTCGCCCGCTGGACCAAGAAGCGGCCCCTGGGCGGTGTCGTACTCGGCGCCGCCGGGCTCGCCGCCGGACGCGAGTGGCACCGCCGGGGCGGGGCGGCCGCGGCGGCCGGGCTCGGCGCCCTGTACCTGGCCGGCTTCGCGGGCTCGCACCCGCTGGCCAAGAAGATCGGCGCGTGGCCGGCCGTCCTCGGTGCCGCCGGGGTCGTGGCCGCCGCGTCCTGGGCCGTCGCCGACCGCGGCTAGGGCGGATCGCGGCCGAGGTCCGGCCCGGACCCGACTGCGGCCCTGGCCCGGCCGGAGGCCCGGCTACGGCCGAGGCCCGGCCCATCGCGGCGGAGGCCTGGCCGCGGCGGAGGCCCGCTGCGGGCGAGGCCCCGGCCGCTGCGGGCGAGGCCCCGGCCGCTGAAGGCAGGGCCCGGCTGCGGCTGCGGCCCGGCCCGCTGATGCCGGGGCTCGGCCGGCCCCACAGCGGCCCTGGCCCGGCCGACCGGGGCCGGAGCCTGACCGCGGCCGAGGCCGGCTCGGGTCCGGCGTCGGCGCTTACGCGCCGAACGCGTGGGACACCGTGTAGATCAGCAGGCCCGCCAGGGCGCCGACCACCGTGCCGTTGATGCGGATGAACTGCAGGTCCCGGCCGATGTGGGCCTCGATCTTGCGGGTCGTGTGCTCGGCGTCCCAGCCCGCCACCGTGTCCGTGATCAGCGAGGTGATCTCGGTCCGGTAGTTGGCGACGACGTACACGACCGCGCCCTCGATCCAGCCCTCCACCTTGTCCTGGAGCCGGCCGTCGGTGGCCAGCCGCGCCCCCAGGGACATGAGCGAGGACCGCACCCGCAGGCGCAGCTCGCTCTGCTCGTCCTCCGCCGCCGAGATGATCATCGAGCGGATCGCGGTCCAGGCGGACGCGATCACGTCCTGGACCTCGCCGCGCGCCAGCAGCTCGGACTTGAGCCGCTCGACGCGGGCGCGGGTCTCGGTGTCCGACTGCAGGTCGGCCGCGAAGTCCGTCAGGAAGCGGTCCACCGCCCCGCGCGCCGGATGCTCGGGCATGTCCCGCATCTCCGTGACGAAGCGGAGCAGCTCCTTGTACACGCGGTCGCCGATCTTGCGGTCCACGAACCGCGGGGTCCAGCCCGGCGCTCCGCCCTGGACCGCGTCCATCACCGACTCCCCGTGCGTGACGAGCCAGTCATGGGCCTTGGCGCAGACGAGGTCGACGGCGCGGTGGTGGCCGCCGTCCGCGACGACCCGCTCCAGGGTCTTGCCGATGCCCGGCGCGATCTCGGCCGTCTCGGCGCGCCGGGTGACGGCCTCGCCCACGACGGCCTGTACGTCGGCGTCGCGCAGTACGGTCAGCGCTCCGCGCAGAGCGGTGGCCAGCTCCGCGGTGACCCGCTCGGCGTGCGCGGGCTCCGCGAGCCAGGCGCCGAGGCGGCCGCCGATGCCGAGGGAGTGGAGGCGGGCCTTGACGACGTCGGCGGAGAGGAAGTTCTCGCCGACGAACTCCCCGAGGGAGATCCCGAGCTGGTCCTTCTTGGTCGGGATGATCGCCGTGTGCGGGATGGGCAGGCCGAGGGGGCGCCGGAACAGGGCGGTGACGGCGAACCAGTCGGCGAGGGCGCCGACCATGCCGGCCTCCGCGGCGGCCGCGACGTATCCGGCCCAGCCGCCGGCTCCCCAGGCGTGCTGGGCGTACTTGGCCAGTACGTAGACCAGCGCGACCAGGACCAGCAGGCCGGTGGCGGTGGCCTTCATCCGGCGGACGCCGCGGCGGCGCTCCTCGTCGGCGGCGCTGAAGACGAACGCGCCGCGGGCGGCTGCCGCTGCGCCTGCCGCTGCCTGTGCCCGTCGTGGTGTCGGGGGCGGTGGCGGTGGCGGTGGTGCTGCGCCTGTGCCTCCGGCGCTGGTGCGGTGGTCCACGTGGTCCTGCCTTCCCCCGGGGGCGCCGGTTTTGTCTGCATAGCATCCGACTACTGGGAGGCGCGAGGAGTTCCCGGCACGCCGTTTCGCTCCCGCGGGGGGTGCGGTTCCGGGCCTGGGTTCGGGCTCCGGCATCCGGACCCGAAGCCAGACCGGGCCGGACACCGGCGCCCTGGCCCGCGCGCGGTCCGGCGCCTGGGGCTTGCCCCAGCCCGGCAGCCGACCCTCCTCCGGCCCGGCAGCCGACCCTGCTCCAGCCCGGCAGCCGACCCTCCTCCGGCCCGGCCACCGAGCCCGGTGAGGGGGGCCGGCTGCCAGCCGGGCCGGCTCGGACGCCGAGCTTCCGCTCCCGGTCACCGTGCCGTCCGCCGGGCCTCCTCTCCGCCGCACCGGACCTCACTGTTCCGCGGTGCCGCGTCCGAGCCTGGAAACCGAGGCCCGGTGGCCCGTCCCCGTCCGGCTTCCGGCCCGCGCGCGGCTTGCCGGACCGAGCTCGGGGCCCGGGGTCGTCGCCGTTTCACTCCGGCCGCTCCCCCACCGTGCCGCGACGGCCCGACGGCCCGAGCACCGCAGCCTGTCGGGCACCCCCAGCCGCCCCGGCCGCCCCAACCCGACCCCCGCCCACAACTACTTCCGCAGCAACGGCGGCGGTGGCGTTCTCGGGGGCTTGATCTTGATTTCCACGCCGCCCCAGAAGGCCAGGCCCGTCACGACCACCCGGGGGGCGCCCGGGGTCCTCGGGCCCGGGGTGTCGCGCTGGTCGAACGCGCCCATCAGGCCGAAGCCGCGTACGTCGACCTCCACGCCCGGCGGCACGGTGATCTCGATGCCGCCCATGATCGCGACGCAGTTGATCACCACCTCCTGCTCCGCGAAGCTCGCCTCGCGCAGGTCCAGCTCCCCGCCGCCCCAGAACACCACCGCGTCGAAGCGCGCGGGCACCGTCCACGCGCCCTTGCGCTGGAACGCCGACATGACCGCGACCCCGGTCGCGGACGTCCCCCGCCCGCCGATCCGGGCGGGCCAGGACGCACCCGAGGCCGCCGCGGGCGCCGCGAGCGGCGACGGCGTCCCCGCCGCCGGCAGGTCCCGGGTCAGCGGCTCCAGTTCCGCGTACGTACGCGACTTGTACGCCGCCTCCAGCCGCTCCTCGAATTCCTCCATGTCGAGCCGGCCCTCGGCGACGGCGTCCCGCAGACGCTCCACCACCCGGTCCCGGTCGGCATCCGACGCCCTCAGCTCCGGCAACGGCTTCTCCGGCCGCTCGTCACTCATGCGGACCAGCCTATGCACGGAACCCGGGGAGTTGTACGGCTTCAACCCCCGCCGGTCTCCGGGGTGCCCCCGATTTCCCCCGGGCCCCCCCCCCCGCCTGCTACCCCCGCCCCGCGTACATCCGCGCGATCACGTCCTCGATGTCCGGTTCCCGCACCGACAGGTCCGACAGCGGATACCGCGCCGCCACCGCCGCCACCAGCGGCGCGGCCGAAGCCCCCGCCGGGAACGCCAGCCACTGCCGCGGCCCCTCCACCTTCACCACCCGCGCGCCCTCCACCTCGATCGGCCCGAGCTCCCGCTCCAGGTCGACCACCAGCGTCCGCTCGCTCTCCCCCGCCGACCCCGCCGCGTGCAGTCCCGCCAGCGGCCCGTCGTACATCAGCCGCCCGTGGTCGATCACCATCACCCGCTCGCACAGCTGCTCGATGTCCTGGAGGTCGTGCGTGGTCAGCAGCACCGTCGTGCCGAGCTCCGCGTTCAGCTGCCGCAGGAAGCCCCGTACCTTCGCCTTGCTCACCACGTCGAGGCCGATCGTCGGCTCGTCCAGGTACAGCACGTCAGGATCGTGCAGCAGCGCCGCCGCGATGTCCCCTCGCATCCGCTGCCCCAGCGACAGCTGCCGTACGGGCACGTCCAGCAGCTCGGCCAGGTCCAGCCGCTCCACGCAGCGCTCCAGGTTCTCCTCGTACCGCGCCCGCGGGATCCGGTACATGCGCCGCATCAGTCCGTACGAGTCCTTCAGCGGCAGGTCCCACCACAGCGTCGTGCGCTGCCCGAACACCACTCCGATCCGGTGCGCGAGCCGCATCCGCTCCCGCGCCGGGTCGATGCCCGCGACCCGCAGCCGGCCGCCGCTCGGGGTGAGGATGCCGGTCAGCATCTTGATCGTGGTCGACTTGCCGGCGCCGTTGGGCCCGATGTAGCCGACCACCTCACCGCGCGCCACCTCGAAGCTGATCCCGTCCACCGCCCTGACCTGGCGTTTCTCACGGCGCATCAGGCCCACCCGGCGTCGTACGTCGAAGACCTTCTCGACCCCGTCCAGCGAGATCAGCGCATCCGCCACAGCCACACCCACCACAGCTAGCTCCCCGTGCTTCGGTACGAACGGACTCCCGCGCGCCACGCCAGCGACGCGGGCAGGAACACCGTGAAGGCCACCAGGGGGCTCAGGAACGCCACCCACCCCGGCAGCCCCAGCGGATCGGGCCGCCCCAGGATGTACAGCGCCGGCAGCCAGTTGACGAAGGCCAGCGGGACGACGAAGACCACGCCGCGCAGCAGGTCCTTCGCGAAGATCGTCGGCGGGTACTGGAGCATCTGGTTGCCGCCGTACGTGAAGGAGTTCTGCACCTCCGCCGCGTCCCCGGCCACGAACTGGAACGCCGCCCCGGCCACCATCACCGCCCCGAAGATCGCCGCCCCCGCCACGATCATGACGGGTACCAGCAGCACCTTCCCGGCCGACCAGTCCACCGGCAGCACCGACACCGCCCAGCCCAGCACCACCAAGCCCTGCGTGATGCGCCCCAGCCGGCGCAGCGCGAACCGGTCCGCCGCGACCTGCGCGAGCAGCGGGACCGGACGCACCAGCATCGTGTCGAGCGAGCCGTCGCGCACGCGCAGGCCGATCCGGTCGGTGTTGCCGAGCAGCAGGTCGGCCAGGCCCAGCGAGGCCGAGCAGGAGCCGTACAGCAGGGCGATCTCGGGCAGCGAGAAGCCGCCCAGCGCGTCCACGTGCTGGAACATGATCCAGATCGCGACGAAGTCGAGCAGCTGGATGGCCGCGTTCCCGAACACCGCGAGGAAGAAGGACGTCCGGTAGGTCATCGTCGACCGGATCCACATCCCGACGATCAACCCGTAACCGCGCAGCCCTTCCCGCACCCGGCCGCGCCGAGGCACCTCCACGACCGCGAACTCCCGCTCCGGGACCGGCCGCGAGCGCCGCTCGGGCTGCGGCTCCGGCTCCCGTTCCCACACCGCCTCAGCCACCTTGGACCACCACCTTCCGCGTCGCCGCCGACTGCAACAGCCGTCCCGCGCCCAGCAGCACGCACGCCCACCCGGCCTGGAACCCCAGCGCCCCGGCCGCGCTCCCGGCCCCGGAGTGCTTCCCCAGCAGCACGTCCATCGGCACCTGGAGCATCGCCGCCCACGGCAGGACGCGCACCAACTCGCCGAATCCGCCCGGGAACACGGTCAGCGGCAGCAGCACCCCCGAGAAGAAGATCGTGACGACCTGTGCCATCAGGTTGATCCCGGCACCGTCCATCAGCCAGAACGCGGCCAGCCCGAGCAGGTAGCGCAGCGCGAAGCTCACCACCAGCCCTAGCACGACCGAGACCAGGAACAGCAGCCAGCGCACCGGATCGGCGGGCAGCGCCAGCTGGAAGGCCAGCGCCCCGGCCACCAGCGGGACGACCCCGCGCCCCACCAACTGGAAGGCGGCCCGCCCCAGATCGGCCGCCAGCCACCACATCTGGAGGTCCGCCGGCCGGTACAGGTCGACGGCGATGTCACCCGTACGGACCCGCTCCTGGAAGGTCTCCTGGAACCCGCCCCCGATCAGCGCCCCGGCGGCGAGCAGCGACTGGCTGACCCACACGAAGGTCAGGGCCTGAGCCTGGTCGTAGCCGCCGAGCCCGGGCCGCTCGTCCCACAGGGCGATGTACGTGTACGCGACGATGAAACCGAACACGGTGTTGGTGAACACCCCGGCCGCGGTCGCCGTCCCGTAGGTCGCGTAGCGCCGGAACCCGCCTGCCGCGACCGCCAGGTAGAGACGCACTCGCTGAAGCACCGTATCCCTCCCTTTTCCAGGTCGTTCCTACGTCGGCCAAAGCGCGCGAGCTTAGTGCGGAGGGGCGAGCCACGCGACCGATTTACCCCCGTCCGGAGCGGAATCGGCGGCCAATCGGGTAGACACCATGAGGTACAGAAGTGGATATTTCGCACGGCGTCGAGGAGCCCTGGAGATGAGCGACCAGTCACCACCACCGGGCTGGACCCCTCGCGACCCGGACACACCCGACGAACCAGGGCGCCCGCGGGCGCAGGAACGCGGCCCCGGCCGTCCCGGCGGATCCCCCGGGCCCGGCAGACCCGCCAAGAAGGCCCGGCGCAAACGGACCGGCTGGCGCCGCCTCCTGCCCACTTGGCGCACGGCCCTGGGGGCCGTCCTGCTCCTGGCCCTGCTGCTCGGCGGCGCCCTGGTCGCCGGATACCTGCTGGTGGACATCCCGCCGGCCAACGCCGCCGCGACCGCCCAGTCGAACGTCTACCTCTACTCCGACGGCTCCCAGCTCGCCCGCGACGGCGAGGTCAACCGCGTCAACGTCCCGCTCTCGCAGATCCCGCGCACCGTCCAGGAGGCCGTACTGGCCGCGGAGGACCGCGACTTCTACTCCGAACGGGCGGTGGACCCGAAGGCGATGCTCCGCGCCGCCTGGAACACCGCGACCGGCAAGGGCACCCAGTCGGGTTCGACGATCACTCAGCAGTACGTCAAGAACTACTACTTGGGCCAGGAACAGACGATCAAGCGGAAGGTCAAGGAGTCCTTCATCGCGATCAAACTCGGCCGCGAGAAGTCCAAGGCCTACATCCTCGAGGGGTACCTGAACACCAGCTACTTCGGCCGCAACGCCTACGGCATCCAGGCCGCCTCCCAGGCCTACTACGGCAAGGACGTCGGCAGACTCACCACCGCCGAGGGCGCCTACCTCGCCACCCTCCTCAACTCCCCCAGCGCCTTCGACGTCGTCTCACACCCCCAGAGCCGCCCCCGCGCCCTCGCCCGCTGGAACTACGTACTCGACGGCATGGTCAAGCAGGGCTGGCTGCCGGACGCCGAACGCGCCACGACCCAGTTCCCCGAACCGGGCAAGGTCCGCGCCGCCGCCGGACTCTCCGGCCAGCGCGGATACCTCGTCGAGGCCGTCAAGGACTACATCACCGAGAACAGGATCCTCGACGACAAGACCCTCGCGGAAGGCGGCTACGCCATCACCACCACCATCGACAGGCGCCGCCAGAACGCCTTCGTGGAAGCCGTCGACAACCAGATGACCGCCAAGCTCGACCCGCAGAAGCGCACGGCGGACCGGGTGGTGCGGGCCGGCGGGGTCTCCATCGACCCGGCCACCGGCAAGGTCGTCGCGCTCTACGGGGGCATCGACTACACCAAGCAGTACGTGAACAACGCGACCCGGCACGACTACCAGGTCGCCTCCACCTTCAAACCGTTCGTCTTCGCCGCCGCCGTCGAGAACGACTCCCGCACCCAGGACGGCCGTCGGATCACCCCCTACACCCTCTACAACGGCGACAACAAACGCCCGGTGGTCGGCGGCCGGATCCGCTTCGCCCCCGAGAACGAGGGCCAGGTCAGCTACGGGAACATCACCGTCAACACCGCCACCGACCTCTCCGTCAACGCCGTGTACGCGCAGATGGCCGTCGACGTGGGCACCCTCAAGGTCAAGGAGACGGCCGTCGCCCTCGGGATCCCCGAGAACACCCCCAACTTCGACCCCGGCCCCGCCATGGCCCTCGGCACCATGCAGGCCAGCGTCCTGGACATGACCCAGGCCTACGCGACCCTCGCCGACCACGGCCGGCGCACCCCCTACACCTTCCTGGAGAAGATCGCCAAGGAGGACGACACCATCGCCCTGCCCGAGCGCACCCCCACCCAGGCCGTCAGCCGCGAAGCCGCCGACACCACCACCTCCATGCTGGTCAGCGTCGTCGACAACGGCACCGGCACGGCCGCCCTCGCCGCCGGCCACCCGGCCGCCGGCAAGACCGGGACCGGCGAACTCGACCGCTCGGCCTGGTTCGCCGCGTACACCCCGGGCCTGGTCACGGTGGTCGCGATGATGGGCCAGGACCCCGACACCGGCGCCCTGCAGTCGCTGTACGGCGCCCTCGGCGAATCCCGCATCGGCGGAGGCGGCTACCCGGCCCGGATCTGGGCCGCGTACACCAAGACCGCCCTCGAGGGCACCGACCCCGTCGACTTCGACCTGGAACTCCAGCCGGGCGCGGCCCAGCCACCGCCGCCGCCGAGCTTCGAATCGGAGTCCCCGCAGGAGACGGCGCCGGGCGAACGCACCCCGACCTCCCCCGGCCGACCCACCCGCCCGACCCCGCCGAATCCGACCAACGGGCAGGACCAGGGCGGCCAGGACAACGGGGGCCGGAACCAGGGCGGCCAGAACAACGGCGGTCAGGACAACGGGGGCCAGACCCAGGGAGGCCAGACCCAGGGAGGCCAGAACAACGGCGGCACCACCCAGGGCGACCAGGCCGGCACCTCCGCGGGCAACCAGGCCGGCACCTCACAGGGAACCGGCCAGGGCGCGGCCCAGGGCGCCGACGCGGGCACGACGGGAGGCCTGCGGCCCCCGTCGGCCTTCCTCGAATGACCCCGGCCCCGGCCTAGTGGCCCGAGGTCGCCTTAAGCCCCACCACGGCGACCAGCAGCAGACAGATGAAGAAGATCCGGGCGGCGGTGACGGGCTCCCCCAGCACCGCCATGCCGAGCACGGCCGCACCGGCCGCGCCGATGCCCACCCACACGCCGTACGCGGTACCGATGGGCAGGGTCTTCGCCGCGTAGGACAGCAGCACCATGCTGGCGACGATCCCGGCGCCCGTGAACACACTGGGCCACAGCCGGGTGAAACCGTCGGTGAACTTCATGCCGATCGACCAGCCGACCTCGAGCAGACCGGCGAGAAGAAGCAGAACCCATGCCATGACGGCACCTCCGAGACATCGAGCGATACGGGGTGCGTCGTCTTGTCGTACCCGGTACGGCGCGTCTCGTCGGGTTCCCCCAACCGTAGCAAAAGGCAGCGAAAAGGGCTGGCGACCTGGGCCACCAGCCCTCTACGGCACTCTTCGGCAGGGAATCAGAGGTAGAGCCCCGTGGAGTCCTTCGACCCCTCCAGCCGCTCCGCGGCCACGGCGTGCAGATCCCGCTCGCGCATGAGCACGTACGTCGCACCCCGCACCTCGACCTCGGCCCGGTCCTCGGGGTCGTACAGCACCCGGTCGCCGGGCTCCACGCTGCGCACGTTCTGTCCGACCGCGACCACCTCCGCCCAGGCCAGCCGCTTGCCCACCGCGGCCGTCGCGGGAATGAGGATGCCGCCGCCCGAGCGGCGCTCGCCCTCCGGCAGGTCGGACTTCACGAGCACGCGGTCGTGCAGCATCCGGATGGGCAGCTTGTCGTGGGTGGTGTTCTCGCTCACGCCACGAACCTACCTGCCCACGCCCGGCCCGCGCTGCGCAGGGTCATCAGCGCTTGCGCCGCGCCGAGACCACCAGCAGCCCGACCACACCGGCCGCGAGCAGCGCGACGGGCACGATCCGGCCCAGGCGCGGGGCGCCGTCGTCGTGACGCAGACCGTCCCGCACGTCCGTCACGAGGCGGTTCACCGCGACGAAGGCGCGCCCGGCGGTGTGGTCGACCGTGGAGGCGACCCTGGCCTTCGCGTCCCCGATGATCGTCTTCGGGTGCATGCGCACGCCGATCTCGTCGAGCGTCTCGGCGAGCTGCTCGCGGCGGCGGACGATGTCCGCCTCGATCTGTGCGGGGGTCCTGGCTTCCGGCACCGCGCTGCCTCCGTCGTCGTGGTCCTGTGGGGGCGTAGTCCGCCATGAACAGTCTGTCAGCTTAGTCTCGTGCGCGTACTGATCCCCTCTTGAGGAGACTGCCGACATGAGCGAGCGACTTCAGCCGGGCGACACCGCCCCCGCCTTCACCCTGCCCGACGCGGACGGCAACGAGGTCTCGCTGGCCGCCCACAAGGGCCGCAAGGTGATCGTCTATTTCTACCCGGCCGCGCTGACGCCGGGCTGCACGAAGCAGGCCTGCGATTTCACGGACAACCTGGACGCCCTGGCCACGGCCGGCTACGACGTCATCGGCGTGTCCCCGGACAAGCCGGAGAAGCTGGCGAAGTTCCGCGAGAAGGAGAGCCTGAAGGTCACCCTGGTCGGGGACCCGGAGAAGGAGACCCTGGCCGCGTACGGCGCGTACGGCGAGAAGAAGCTGTACGGCAAGACGGTGACCGGCGTCATCCGCTCCACGGTGGTCGTGGACGAGGAGGGCAAGGTCGAGCACGCCTTCTACAACGTCAAGGCCACGGGCCACGTAGCCAAGATCATCAAGGACCTGGGCATCTGACCCGGCCCCCGCCCGCCCCACCACAGCGGCCCGCCCCCCCACCCGGCGCGGGCCGCCCCGCTTATCGGACGAATCGGGCCGTACCCGCCCGCCCATCGGCCCGTTACTCGGTACGAGGGCCGCACGCGCGGCCGGTACACGGAGGGGACGCGGATGCCGATCAGGCCGTACACGAGGGAACGCCTGGCGGAGGCCCGCCAGCACCTGGTGCAGAGGAGGGAAGCGCCGCCGAGAGAGACGAACTCAGGACCACAAATCGCCGCTCTCCCGCTAGGATTGCGGCGCGAGCGGTCGTTGCTGAACGGTATAAGCGGAGGTTTTAGGTGCCTCTGGACGAAAGTCCATGTGGGTTCGAATCCCATCGGCCGCACCACCCTAGGATTCGAAGGCCCGGCTCTGAGAGCCGGGCCTTCGGCGTACCGGCGTCAGCCCAGAAGCTCCCGGACCACCGGGACCAGGGCGCGGAAGGCCTGGCCTCGGTGGGAGATGGCGTTCTTCTCCGACGGGGTGAGTTCCGCGCAGGTGCGGGTTTCGCCGAGGGGCTGGAGGATCGGGTCGTAGCCGAAGCCGCCCGTGCCCGTCGGGGTGTGGCGCAGGGTGCCGAGGAGGCGGCCCTCGACGACGCGTTCGGTGCCGTCGGGCAGGGCCAGGGCCGCCGCGCAGAAGAAGTGGGCGCCGCGGTGCTCGTCGGCGATGTCGCCGAGCTGGGCGAGCAGGAGCGCCAGGTTCGCGGCGTCGTCGCCGTGGGTGCCGGCCCAGCGGGCCGAGAAGATGCCGGGGGCGCCGTTCAGGACGTCGACGCACAGGCCGGAGTCGTCGGCGACGGCCGGCAAGCCGGTGGCCCGGGCGAGGGCGTGGGCCTTGAGGAGGGCGTTCTCGGCGAAGGTGACGCCGGTTTCCTTGACGTCCGGGACCTCGGGGTACGCGTCCGCGCCGACCAGCTCGTGCGGCAGGCCGGCGTCGGACAGGATGGCGTGGAGTTCGGAGATCTTGCCCGCGTTGCGGGTCGCGAGGATCAGGCGGGTCATGGTCATTGATTATGGCGTGCCCGCCGCGTCAGCCGGCCGGCCGGCCCGTCGGCCGGTCACCCCGCCCGCCGGCCGGTCAGCCCACCGGCGCGGCACCGCGTCAGCCCGGGGTGCAGACCTTGGAGATCTCGCTCGCGGCGTCCGCGACCGGCTGGATGTCCGGGGTGGCGTCGCCGTTCTGGATGGCGTCGCGGACGTTCTTCACCGCCGTGTTCATCGAGTCGATGGCCTTGCTCAGATCGGTGTTGTCCGTCTGGTCGCCGATCTTCTTGAGGTTGTCCTCGATCTGGTTGAGCGCGTTCTGGGCGTCCTGGGGGCTGTTGCCGGCCTGGGAGACGGCCTGCTGGAGGTCGTTCGCGCCGTCCGTGATGGCCACCGCGGTGTTCGCGCAGTCCATCGCCGTGGAGATCGCGTCGCAGGAGGTGAGGGCGGGTATGGCCAGTGCCGCGGCCAGCGCCAGGGCGGCGACGCGGTGCTTCGGCTTCATCGTCTGCTTCGTTTGCTTCAACACAGGTCCCCCAGGGGTTCGGATACGTGGACGGGCGCACGGCTGTGACACCGTGCGCCCGCACCAGGACGGACGCGAATCCGCGCGCCTCGGTTGCCGCTTACAGTTCGAGCGCGCCCAACTGGATTGCTTCCAGGTCCGCGCAGCCGCCGGACGCGAGGTCCAGGAGGGCGTTGAGCTCCTTGCGGTCGAAGGGCTCGCCCTCGGCGGTGCCCTGGACCTCGACGAAGCGGCCGTCGCCGGTGCAGACGACGTTCATGTCGGTCTCGGCGCGCACGTCCTCCTCGTAGCAGAGGTCGAGGAGCGGGACGCCGTCGACGATGCCGACGCTGACGGCGGCGACGGTGCCGGTCAGCGGCTTGCGCCCGGCCTTGATGAGCTTCTTGCGCTGGCCCCAGGCGACGGCGTCGGCGAGGGCGACGTAGGCGCCGGTGATCGCGGCCGTGCGGGTGCCGCCGTCGGCCTGGAGGACGTCGCAGTCCAGGACGATGGTGTTCTCGCCGAGCGCCTTGTAGTCGATGACGGCGCGCAGCGAGCGGCCGATCAGGCGGCTGATCTCGTGGGTGCGGCCGCCGATCTTGCCGCGGACGGATTCGCGGTCGCCGCGGGTGTTGGTGGAGCGGGGCAGCATCGAGTACTCGGAGGTGACCCAGCCTTCGCCGCTGCCCTTGCGCCAGCGCGGGACGCCTTCGCTGAAGGAGGCGGTGCAGAAGACCTTGGTGTCTCCGAAGGAGATGAGGACGGAGCCCTCGGCGTGCTTGCTCCATCCGCGTTCGATGGTGACCGGGCGGAGCTGTTCGGGCGTACGGCCGTCGATGCGAGACATGGCTCCGAGCCTAGTCCCTGTGGAGCAGCGCGAGGACCCCGTCCGGAGGGGTCCGGGACGGGGTCCGAGGCGGGTGGCGAGCGGGTGGGCTCAGCTCACATCATGTCTTCGATCTCGCCGGCGATGGGGTCGGCGTCGGTGCCGATGACGACCTGGATGGCGGTGCCCATCTTGACGACGCCGTGGGCGCCGGCGGCCTTGAGGGCGGCCTCGTCGACCAGGCTGGCGTCGTGGACCTCGGTGCGCAGGCGGGTGATGCAGCCTTCGACTTCTTCGATGTTGTCGATACCGCCGAGCCCGGCGACGATCTTCTCAGCCTTGGTGGCCATGTGTTTCTCCCTGAGTGTTACGAAGAACGAGTCTCGGCGTCCGGTGCGCTGACAACGGCCCACACGGCCCGCTTTGTCACGGTAACGCACGGTTGGCCCAGCTACGCGGGCACGTGACCGGCCTCTGCCGAATGATGATGATCAGCAGCAGCCTGCCCAGAACTGGTCTACACCAGTGTGCCGCACGGGCTGCGACTGCCAAAACGGGGCCGGTCAGGGAGGACGCCGATGAGCGCGAACAGCGCCGCCGCAAAGCCGCGGAGCCAGTGGCGGAGCGGCTTGTTCCAGGGGCTGCAGAAGATGGGCCGCAGCCTGCAGCTGCCGATCGCCGTGCTGCCCGCGGCGGGCATCCTGAACCGTCTGGGGCAGCCGGACGTGTTCGGCAAGGACGGCCTGAACTGGACCGGTGTGGCCGACGTGATGGCGGGCGCGGGCGGGGCGCTGCTCGACCCCGACCTCGGCCTGCCGCTCCTGTTCTGCATCGGCGTCGCGATCGGCATGGCCAAGAAGGCGGACGGCTCGACGGCCCTGGCCGCCGTCGCCGGGTTCCTCGTCTACCGCGGGGTGCTGCACGCCTTCCCCAAGGACTGCCCGGCGGGGACGAGGGACATCGGGGGCGGCTGCCTCACCTCGACGGACACCTTCCAGGGGTTCACCTACCAGAACCCGGGGGTGTTCGGCGGCATCGTCATGGGCCTGCTGGCGGCCTGGTTCTGGCAGCGCTACCACCGGGTGAAGCTGGTGGACTGGCTGGGCTTCTTCAACGGGCGCCGGCTCGTCCCGATCATCATGTCGTTCGTCGCCATCGCCTTCGCGGTGCTGTGCCTGTGGATCTGGCCGCCGGTCGGCGCCGCGCTGGAGAGCTTCTCCGACTGGCTGATCGGGCTGGGTGCGTGGGGCGCGGGCATCTTCGGCGTGGCGAACCGCGCGCTGCTGGTGATCGGCCTGCACCAGTTCCTCAACGTGCCGATCTGGTTCCAGTTCGGCTCGTACACCACGCCGGAGGGCAAGACGGTCCACGGCGACATCAACATGTTCCTGAACGGCGACCCGGACGCGGGCCTGTTCCTGTCCGGCTTCTTCCCGATCATGATGTTCGCCCTCCCGGCGGCGGCGCTGGCGATCACGCACTGTGCGAAGCCGCTGCGCCGCAAGGAGGTCGGGGGGCTGATGCTGTCGGTGGGCCTGACCTCGTTCGTCACGGGCATCACCGAGCCGCTGGAGTACTCCTTCCTGTTCGTGGCGCCGGCGCTGTACGCGGTGCACGCGGCGCTGACCGGTGTGTCGATGGCGGTGACGTGGGCGCTGGGCGTGCACGACGGCTTCAGCTTCTCCGCGGGTCTGATCGACTACCTCATCAACTGGAACCTGGCGACCAAGCCGTGGCTGATCATTCCGATCGGCCTGTGTTTCGCGGTCGTCTACTACGCGGTGTTCCGTTTCGCCATCACGAAGTTCGACATCAAGACGCCGGGGCGGGAGTCGGACGAGGAGATCGAGGAGATGCTGAAGGAGAACACCAAGGCGTAGCCGCCCTCGCCGGCCCGCCGGGCCCGGCCTTTCGGCCCCGGTTTCCAGGCCCTCGGATCCTCGGATCCGAGGGCCTTCGCCATGTCCGGTGGGCCGGTGGGCCCGGTGGGGGGCGAGTGCCGGCCGCGTGTGGTGTAGACCACAGGAAATCGAAGGTTCCTTATCTATCCCTCACCGTGTTACAACTGGTCTACACCACCTATTGGTGTAGACCACGCGGGCCTGTCTGGCCCGCGTACCCCCCTTTCTGAGACGTCGCCGTCCCCGGTTCTCCTCTGGCGGCGCCTTGCCCACTGGAGGAAGTTGTGTCCACGGCTGCCGCCCCCGCGGCTGAAAAGAAGAAGGGCGCTGGCGTGATGGCCGTCATGCAGCGCATCGGCCGGAGCCTCATGCTCCCCGTTGCCGTGCTGCCTGCCGGCGCGCTCCTGCTCCGCCTGGGCGCGGACGACATGCTCGGCGACAAGGACGTCTTCCCGACGTTCGTCCTGAAGATCGCCGGATACATGGCCGCCGGTGGTGGCGCGATCCTCGACAACATGGCGCTGCTCTTCGCCGTCGGCATCGCGATCGGCTTCGCGAAGAAGTCGGACGGCTCGACCGCGCTCGCGGCCGTCACCGGATACCTGGTCTTCCAGAAGGTGCTCGCCACCTTCACCGACGGCAACCTCCCGCAGGTCGCCAAGGTGGTCGGCGGCAAGATCGTCATGGTGGACGCCGCGGTCAACGCCGGCGTGCTCGGCGGTGTCGTGATGGGTGTCATCACCGCCCTGCTGTACCAGAAGTTCTACCGGACCAAGCTGCCGGACTGGGCGGGCTTCTTCGGCGGCCGCCGCCTCGTCCCGATCCTCTCGGCCCTCGCGGGTCTGCTCACCGGTATCGTCTTCGGCCTCATCTGGCCGGTCCTCGGCACGGGTCTGCACAACTTCGGTGAGTGGCTGGTCGGTTCCGGCTCCGTCGGCGCGGGCATCTTCGGTGTCGCCAACCGTGCGCTGATCCCGATCGGCATGCACCACCTGCTGAACTCGTTCCCGTGGTTCCAGGCCGGTTCGTTCGAGGGCGCCAACGGTCCCGTCCACGGCGACATCGCCCGCTTCCTCGCCGGTGACCCGAGCGCCGGCCAGTTCATGACCGGCTTCTTCCCGATCATGATGTTCGCCCTCCCGGCAGCCTGCCTCGCGATCGTCCACTGCGCCCGTCCCGAGCGCCGCAAGGTCGTCGGCGGCATGATGTTCTCCCTCGCGCTCACCGCCTTCGTCACCGGTGTGACCGAGCCGATCGAGTTCACCTTCATGTTCATCGCCCCGGTGCTCTACGCGATCCACGCGGTCCTCACCGGTGTCTCCATGGCGCTGACCTGGGCCCTCGGGATGAAGGACGGCTTCGGCTTCTCGGCCGGTGCGATCGACTTCCTGCTCAACCTGGGCATCGCGACCAACCCGTGGGGCCTGGCCGGCATCGGGCTCTGCTTCGCGGTGGTCTACTACTTCGTCTTCCGCTTCGCGATCACGAAGTTCAACCTCCCCACCCCCGGCCGCGAGTCCGACGAGGAGCTCGCCGAGCTGGCCAAGGCCGAGGCGAAGTAAGCCCGGCGCTCACGCCGCGAAAAGGTCCGAAGCCCCCGTCTTTCCTTCCGAAAGACGGGGGCTTCGGCCTGTCCGCGCCGCATAGCGTGGAAACCATGACAGAACAGCGCATTCTCGACCTCGACCGCGACCAGCTCGCCGCCCTGCGCGGCCGCGCCCTGACCCGGGCGGTGGCCGCCGCCGAGGGGCGGACCATGGTCGCCGAGGTCTTAGCCGAGCGCGCCGCGCTCTCCCCGCACCCGGACGGCCGCGGGGTGCACAACGCCGAGCTCGTGGCCGCGTTCGGCGCGGACATCGTCGTACTGAACCTCATCGAGCGGGCCTGGGACGGTGAGCGGCTGCGGCTGCCGGGCCTCGGGGAGTTCACCTCGTTCACCGAGCGGGCACAGGTGATCGGGCGGCCGGTCGGGGTGAACCTGGAACCCGGCGACGTACCGGAGATCCGGCGCGCGAAGCCGGAGTACGCCAAGCGGCTGGTCGGCATGGGCGCGGCGATGCTGTGCGTCACGGCGAACCCGGGCACGGGCGGCTCGTACGAGGCGATGGCGCGGGTCACCGTGGAGCTGCAGGGCGGTCTGGGCGCCGACGCGGCCCTGTGGTCGGGGAAGATGCACCACGCCGGGCATCCGGAGCGGGCCGGCAGGCCCGGCCCGCCGCTTCCTAGACCTCGTAGACGGCGCCCGAGTGGGCGAGGTCCACCGGGCCTTGGTAGACCGCGCGGGCGTCGGTGAGGTTCTGCTGGGCGTCCGTCCACGGCGGCACGTGGGTCAGGACGAGCCGGCCGACCCCGCCGGCCTGGGCGTACTGTCCGGCCTCGCGGCCGTTGAGGTGGAGGCCGGGGATGTCCTCCTTGCCGTGCGTGAAGGAGGCCTCGCACAGGAAGAGGTCGGCGCCCTCGGCGAGCAGGCCGAGTTCGGGGCAGGTCCCGGTGTCGCCGGAGTACGTGAGCGAGCGGCCGCCGTGCTCGACGCGGATGCCGTACGACTCGACGGGGTGGCTGACCCGCTCGGTGCGGACCTGGAAGGGGCCGATCTCGAAGATGCCGGACTTCAGCGTGCGGAAGTCGAAGACCTCGCTCATCGAGCGTTCGTCGGGGACGTCGTCGTAGGCCGCGGTCAGACGCTTCTCGGTGCCGTCGGGGCCGTAGACGGGGATGGTGCCGCAGCGGCCGCCCTCGTGCCGGTAGAAGCGGGCGACGAAGTACGCGCACATGTCGATGCAGTGATCGGCGTGCAGGTGGCTGAGGAAGATCGCGTCGAGGTCGTAGAGACCGATGTGGCGCTGGAGATCGCCGAGGGCGCCGTTGCCCATGTCGAGGAGCAGCCGGAAGCCGTCGGCCTCGACGAGGTAGCTCGAGCAGGCCGATTCCGCGGACGGGAACGAGCCCGAGCAGCCGACGACGGTGAGCTTCATGGAGCGTGAACCTCCGTGGACGGTCCGTGGACGGAATGCGGGCCGTGCGTGGGTCGAGCGTAAGGCGCGAAACGACCGGTCGCTCCTCCGCGGCGGGCCGTTGTGGGGGGAATCACCTGTGCTGTCACCCGGGGGAGCGACGGCGGGCACGGGCGTTGCCACACGTTGCCATGCCGGGGCGTTCCCGCACGGCTACGGTCGAAACATGGACACGTCCTGGTGGCCCGCCGTGGCCGCGGTCGTGGTCCTGGCGGTGGTGGCGCTGCTCGCGGCGGCCGCCGGGCGACGGCTGGGGTCCCCCCGCCGCGCCAGGCCCGCGCCCGCGCACGGCCCGGGGCCGCCGCCGCGGCCCCGGGCGGGTGAGCTGTGGTACCTGGCGGACGGCCGGGTCTGCCTGGTGCTGGCGGTCGGGCAGGTACGGGGGCACCGGGCGCGGGTCGCGTGGATCAGCGGGAAGTACGACGACCGGCGGGCCGGGGTGATCCCGCTGCCGCCGGGGACGGTGGGGCCGCAGGGCCGGACGAGCTTCCTGGAGGCGGACCGGCCGGAGGAGGTGTCGCTGTGGGAGTTCGGCAGGCGGGTGGGGATGCTGGATCCGGTGCTGTGGGACGAGGTCAAGGGACTGGGAGGCGGGCGGTGATCCGGCGGCCGGCCATGCCGGTGGTCCTCGCGGAGCTGCTGGGCGCGGGACCAAGGTGACCGCGCCGCGGGCCGGGACGCCGCATCGGCGTCCCGGCCCGCGGCGGGGCCTCGGGGCTCAGAGGGCGCCGGGGCTGCGGTCGACGCACAGGGCCCAGATCACGAACACGCCGATCGCGATGGCGATCAGGGACCAGAACGGCTGGTAGGGCAGCCACAGGAAGTGCAGGATGATCGACACGCCGGTCAGGGCGATGCCGAGGGCCCGGCCCCAGGTCGTGCCCTTGAGGATCGCGATGCCGACGATCAGGACGATGATGCCCAGGATCAGGTGGATCCAGCCCCAGGCCGTCAGGTCGAACTTGAACGAGTAGTCGCGGACCCGCCAGATGACGTCGTCCTTGGCGAGCGCGGCGATGCCCTCGAAGATCGCGAACACGCCGTTGATCATCATCAGGACGGCGGCGAACAGCACACCTCCCGCCGCCCAGCCGGAGGCGCTCCCTGAGGGAGGCCGGTGGCCGGACGTGCCGGAGGCCGCGGGGTTGGGAGTGGTCGTCATCGAGCCACCACCCTCTCTGTGAGGTCGGTCGGGCAGGTTCAGCCTCTGCCCGTACCGCCGTCCCGGCGACTTCCGAGGGCCGTTCGGGGGATTCGCGCCCCGGCGGACGCCGCGGCCCGCTCCCCCGGGGAGGGGGAGCGGGCCGCGGCGCGCGAGGGAGGGAGTCCGGGCTACGCCCAGAGCTGGCCCTGCAGGACCTCGATGGCCTCTTCGGTGGTGGCGGCCGTGTAGACGCCCGTCGACAGGTACTTCCAGCCGCCGTCGGCCACGACGAAGACGATGTCCGCGGATTCGCCCGCGGCCACCGCCTTGCGGCCGACGCCGATCGCCGCGTGCAGCGCGGCGCCCGTGGATACGCCCGCGAAGATGCCCTCCAGCTGGAGGAGTTCCCGGGTCCGGGTGACGGCGTCGGCCGAGCCCACCGAGAAGCGCGTGGTGAGCACGGAGGCGTCGTACAGCTCCGGGACGAAGCCCTCGTCGAGGTTGCGCAGGCCGTAGACCAGGTCGTCGTAGCGCGGCTCGGCCGCGACGATCTTGATTCCGGGTACGTGCTCGCGCAGGTAGCGGCCGACGCCCATCAGGGTGCCGGTCGTGCCCAGGCCCGCCACGAAGTGGGTGATGGAGGGGAGGTCGGCGAGGACCTCCGGGCCCGTGGTGGCGTAGTGGGCGCCCGCGTTGTCCGGGTTGCCGTACTGGTAGAGCATCACCCAGTCCGGGTGCTCGGCCGCCAGCTCCTTGGCGACCCGCACCGCGGTGTTGGATCCGCCCGCCGCCGGCGACGAGATGATCTCGGCTCCCCACATGGCCAGCAGGTCGCGCCGCTCCTGCGAGGTGTTCTCCGGCATGACGCAGACGATGCGGTAGCCCTTGAGCTTGGCCGCCATCGCCAGGGAGATCCCGGTGTTGCCCGAGGTGGGCTCCAGGATCGTGCAGCCGGGTTGCAGCCGGCCGTCCTTCTCCGCCTGCTCGACCATGTGGAGCGCCGGGCGGTCCTTGATCGAGCCGGTCGGATTGCGGTCCTCGAGCTTCGCCCAGATGCGGACGTCCTCCGAGGGCGACAGCCGGGGCAGCCGGACCAGCGGTGTGTTGCCCACGGCTGCCAGCGGGGAGTCGTAACGCATCAGACAGCGCCGCCGGCCACGGCCGGGAGGATGGTGACGTTGTCGCCGTCCTTCAGCGCGGTGGAGATGCCGTCGAGGAAGCGGACGTCCTCGTCGTTGAGGTAGACGTTCACGAAGCGGCGCAGCTGGCCCGCGGCCGCCTCGTCGACGAGGCGCTCTCGAATGCCCTTGTGCCGGGTCTCCAGGTCGGAGAACAGGTCGGCGAGGGTGGCGCCCTCACCGGACACGGCCTTCTCGCCGTCGGTGTAGGTGCGGAGGATGGTGGGGATGCGGACCTCGATGGCCATGGCCGGCTCCAGTCGTGAGTGAGGGCGTGAGAACGTGAAGGCGCGCGGGTTCGTGGCCCCCCGCGCGAGAGGGCTCTGGTGCTCTGGTGCTCAGACGGCAGGACAGATCGCGCTGGCGAGGCGGCACAGGTCGACGTGCAGCCGCGCCACGAGCAGCAGCCTGCCGGGCGTCTCGATGCTCACGTCGTGGGAAACCATGCGGTCATGTTAACGATTCCAGGTCCCCCGTTTGGAGTGGGATCCCGCATCGTGGACGCATTGCGCTCACATGCTGGTCTGCCGGGGGTCAGTAGGCCTCGACGACCTGCACTTCCTCCTCGGTGATCACGCCGTCGACGATGCGGTACGAGCGGAACTGGAACTCGCCGAGGCCGTCCTTGTCCGCCGTCGAGACGACCACGTAGTGCGCTTCGGGCTCGTTGGCGTAGGTGACGTCCGTGCGGGACGGGTAGGCCTCGGTCGCGGTGTGGGAGTGGTAGACGATCACCGGGTCCTCGTCGCGGTCGTCCAGCTCGCGGTAGAGCCGCAGCAGATCCTTCGAGTCGAACTCGTAGAACGTGGGCGAGCGGGCCGCGTTGAGCATGGGGATGAAGCGCTCCGGACGGCCCGTGCCCGCCGGCCCGGCCACGACGCCGCACGCCTCGTCGGGGTGGTCCTGGCGGGCGTGCGCGACGATCCGGTCGTACAGGTCCTGGGTGAGGGTCAGCATGAGCGACAGGATAAGCAGACGGGCCCTCCCGTACCGAGGAGTGGTACGGGAGGGCCCGAATGGTGGACAGACCTGGTTCAGGAGGCCTTGGTGAAGGCCGCGCCGCGCGGGTTGCGGAACTTCAGGAACAGGTAGGACAGGCCCAGGAGCAGGCCCCACAGGGGGGCGCAGTACAGGGAGACGCGGGCGTCCTTGTCGGCGCCCATCATCACGATGACCATGCCGATGAAGAGCAGGGCGAACCAGCTGGTCCAGGGCGCGCCCGGGGCCCGGAAGGAGGACTGCGGCAGCTCGCCGCGGTCGGCCTTGGCGCGGTAGCGGATCTGGCAGACCAGGATCATGATCCAGGCCCACATGCCGGAGATGGTGGCGAAGGAGACCACGTAGTCGAAGGCCTTGCCCGGGGCGATGTAGTTGATCCAGACGCCCACCAGCATCAGCGCGGCGGAGAACGTGGTGCCGATCAGCGGGGTGCCGCTCTTGGTGAGCCTGGTGAAGAACTTCGGGCCCTGGCCGTTGAGCGCGAGGTCGCGCAGCATGCGGCCGGTGGAGTACATGCCCGAGTTGCAGGAGGACAGGGCCGCGGTCAGCACGACGAAGTTGACGATCGCGGCGCCGACGCCCAGGCCCATGCGCTCGAAGGCGGCGACGAAGGGCGAGACGCCGGGCTGGAAGTGCGTCCACGGGACGACCGACAGGATCATGATCAGCGCGCCGACGTAGAAGACGGCGATGCGCCACGGCACGGTGTTGATGGCCTTGGGGAGGGTCTTCTCGGGGTCCTTGGACTCGCCGGCGGTGACGCCGACCAGCTCGACCGCGAGGAAGGCGAACATCACGATCTGCAGGGTCATCAGCGTGCCGCCGATGCCCTGGGGGAAGAAGCCGCCGTCGTTCCACAGGTTGCTGACGGTCGCGGTGTCGGCGGCGTCGGAGAACCCGATGGTGAGGATGCCGGCGCAGATCAGGATCATGCCGACGATGGCGGTGACCTTGACCATGGAGAACCAGAACTCGAGCTCGCCGAAGAGCTTCACGGAGATCAGGTTGGCGCCGTAGAGGATGACCGTGAAGATCAGCGCGTACGCCCATTGCGGGAAGCTGTCGTGGGTCCAGTACGCCATGTACTGCGCGGCCGCGGTGACCTCGGTAATGCCGGTGACCACCCAGAAGAGCCAGTACGTCCAGCCGGTCACGTACCCCCAGAAGGGGCCGAGGAACTCGCGGGCGTAGTCCGAGAAGGAGCCCGAGACGGGGCGGTACATGAGCAGCTCGCCCAGGGCCCGCATGATGAAGAAGATGACCAGGCCCGCGATGGCGTAGGCCAGGATCAGGCTCGGTCCGGCCTTGGAGATCGCCTTGCCGGCGCCCAGGAAGAGGCCGGTGCCGATGGCCCCGCCGATCGCGATCATCTGGATCTGGCGGGCGCCGAGTGTGCGGTGGTAGCCCTCGCCGCCCTCGCCCCGCGTGCCCTCACCGGGCGTGTTGCCGTGCTGCTCGACCTGCACAGAGGTCATGTCTGGTGCGCCTTTCTCCACGCCGACCCGCGCCATTGGCTGCGGATCGGGTCCTCGATCCCCCCGGATACGGATGGAGTTGCACGCCGGCGGTCCGCCGGTTCAAGCAGGCCGCGGGTCATGGGTGGCGCCCCGGCGGCGATCGTGAAGATTTATCACGTGCTTATGGGTGAGCGAGGGCAGGAAATGTGACGCAGGACACGACAATTTCAGGACATGGGTCCCGAAACAGGTCAGACCACCGCATCGCGGTGATCTGATCGTTATCCGGATTTGAGCGTCCGCTGAGCGAACGGCGCATGTCCTTGAGGATCTTCAGAGGGTTTCGATGAGCGTCTCCTGGAGACCGCCGAGCCACAGGTAGGCCATCACCATCGGCTTGCGCGGATCGTCGTCCGGCAGCCGGAACAGCACCGCGCTCTCGTCGTCCTCGGTGATGTCCAGGCGGGCCGCGATGGTCAGGCGCAGGTCGTTGAGCGCGCCGAGCCAGCGCAGCGGCAGCTCCCCGCTCAGCTCGAGCACCGCCGCCCCGTCGCCGGCCGGGGTGAGCCGGTTCAGGCTGTGGACGACGGCCAGGACGTCCTCCCGCTTGCGGGTGCGCAGGTCGTTCTCGGTGAAGCGGCGGAACTCCGCCGAGCGGGCGCGCAGCTCCTCGGCGTCCTCCTCGGGCCCGGGGCCGCCCGGGCCGCCGTAGGCGTCGGGGAAGAGCCGGGCCAGGGCCGGGTCCGCCGGGGGCTCGGTGGGGCCGTCGGAGGCGAACAGCGCGGCCAGCGGGTCGGCGTCCTCGGCGGGCTCGGGCTCGCCGGGGCCGATCAGCTCGAGCAGCTGGACGGCCAGGGAGCGCAGGATGGAGATCTCGATCTCGTCGAGCGCGATGGCGGCGCCGCCGCCCTTCAGGGGCTGGAACGTGCCGCCCATCAGTTGCGGTCCTGGGAGAGGGTCGCCCACAGGCCGTAGCCGTGCATGGCCTGCACGTCGCGCTCCATTTCCTCGCGGGTGCCGCTCGACACGACGGCCCGCCCCTTGTGGTGGACGTCGAGCATCAGCTTGTGCGCCACGTCCTTCGAGTAGCCGAAGTACGCCTGGAACACGTAGGCCACGTAGCTCATGAGGTTGACCGGGTCGTTGTGCACCAGGGTCACCCAGGGGACGTCGGGTTCAGGGACCGCGAAGGTCTCTTCGGCCGACTCGGTGCGTTCGATCTCAATGGGAGCAACACTCACTTGTCCCATGCTGCCACCGTGACGGGCCCGTCGCACAAACGGGCCCCACATCTCGTCAGTTTGACGAAATGTGCGCTAGCATCGCCGTCATGAACCCTGCGGACCTGGGCCTGCCGGTGGACGTGCCGTCGACAGCGCTCTTCACGGACCATTACGAGCTGACGATGCTGCAGGCCGCCCTGGCGAACGGCACCGCCGACCGCCGCTCGGTCTTCGAGGTGTTCACCCGGCGGCTGCCGGAGGGACGCCGTTACGGCGTGGTCGGCGGAACCGGCCGGGTGCTCGACGCGGTGGAGAACTTCCGCTTCGACGGCGCGGTGCTGGACTTCCTGCGCGAGCGGGCCGTCGTCGACATGCGGACCCTGGACTGGCTGGCCTCGTACCGCTTCTCCGGCGACATCTGGGGCTACCCGGAGGGCGAGGTCTACTTCCCCGGCTCCCCGCTCCTGCGCGTCGAGGGCAGCTTCGCCGAGTGCGTGCTGCTGGAGACCGTGGTCCTGTCGATCCTGAACCACGACTCGGCGATCGCCGCGGCCGCCTCCCGGATGTCCTCGGCGGCCGGCGAGCGGCCGCTGATCGAGATGGGCGCCCGGCGCACGCACGAGCTGGCCGCCGTGGCCGCGTCGCGCGCCGCGTACGTGGGCGGCTTCACCTCCACCTCGGACCTGGCCGCCGGGTTCCGGTACGGCATCCCGACGGTCGGCACGAGCGCCCACGCCTTCACCCTGCTCCACGACAGCGAGCGGGACGCCTTCACGGCGCAGGTGGCCTCGCTGGGCAGCGGGACCACCCTGCTGGTGGACACGTACGACGTCGCCGAAGCGGTACGGACGGCCGTGGAGGTCGCCGGGACCGGCCTGGGCGCCGTCCGGATCGACTCGGGCGACCTGCTGCTGGTGGCCCACCGGGTGCGGCAGCAGCTGGACGAGCTGGGGGCCGCGCAGACCAGGATCGTGGTCACCTCGGACCTGGACGAGTACGCCATCGCCTCGCTGGCGGCGGCGCCGGTGGACGCGTACGGGGTGGGCACCCAGCTGGTGACGGGCAGCGGGCACCCGACGTGCTCGATGGTCTACAAGCTGGTGGCGCGGGCGGCCTCGGCGGACCCGAAGGCGCCGCTGGTGCCGGTGGCGAAGAAGTCCATGGGCGGCAAGGCCTCCATCGGCGGCCGCAAGTGGGCGGCCCGCCGCCTGGACGCGGAGGGTGTGGCCGAGGCGGAGGTCGTCGGGACCGGTCCGGTGCCGTCGGGGCTGGCGGACACACAGCTGCTGGTGCAGCTGGTCAAGGCCGGTGAGGTCGTCGCCCGTGAGCCGCTGGAGGCCGCGCGCGACCGCCACCGCGCCGCCCGGGCGGGGCTGCCGCTGTCGGCGACGCAGCTCTCGCGGGGCGAGGCCGTGATCCCGACGGAGTACGCGTAGCCCCCGCGGCGCGCTCCCGGGGCTCCGCCCCAGCCCCCGCCCCTCGAACGCCGGCGGGGCCGGACATGCCCTCCGGGCGGCCCAGCCCGCACCGGGCGGACGGCAGCAGCCGAACACCCGGCCCCGCCGGCGTGTGAGGCGCGGGCGCGCAACGCCGTACGGGGTCTGGGGCGGGGCCCCAGTTTCGGGAAGGGGCGGGGTGGGGGAAGAGCCCCCGCAGGGCCCCGCCGCCGCATCGCACCACCGAGCCGAAGGACACGTCATGCACCGCGCACTGATCGTCGTCGACGTACAGAACGACTTCTGCGAGGGCGGCAGCCTCGCGGTCACCGGCGGAGCCGACGTCGCCGCCGCCATCACCGAGCTCATCGGGCAGTCCACCGCGGGCTACCGGCACGTGGTCGCCACCCGGGACCACCACGTCGATCCGGGCGGCCACTTCGCGCACCCCCCGGCCGAGCCGGACTACGAGACCTCCTGGCCCGTCCACTGCGTCGCCGGAACCGAGGGCGTCGGATTCCACCCGAACTTCGCCCCCGCCGTCGCCTCCGGCGCGGTCGCCGCCGTCTTCGACAAGGGGGCGTACGAGGCCGCGTACAGCGGGTTCGAGGGGGCCGACGAGAACGGGACGGACCTCGCCGGCTGGCTGCGGGAGCGGCACGTCACCGAGGTGGACGTGGTCGGCATCGCCACCGACCACTGCGTCCGGGCCACCGCCCTCGACGCCGCCCGCGCCGGCTTCGCCACCCGCGTCCTGCTGGACCTGACGGCCGCCGTGGCCCCGCACACCACCGCCCGCGCCCTGGAGGAGCTCCGGACCGCCGGAGTCACCCTCGTCGGCGGCTAGTGCTGTGGCCGGCCGCCGGGGCAGGCGGGGCCGGCCCCGGCCCGGGCGGCCCGCTCCGGTCACGCCACTAGGTGCCCAGCAGGGCCCGGATCGGGTGCCAGAGCTCCTCCGCCACATCGGGCGCGCAGCGCCACAGCAGCCCGTCCGGATGGTGCAGGACGGCCGTGACCTCGTCCGGGGTCGGCGGCTGCGCGTTGCCCCGCAGGTACACCGCCCGCATACCGAGGTTCCGCAGCCTGGTCAGGGCGCGGGCCCGGTTCGCGGCGTGCACCAGAACCCGGACATTTCCCCCCTCTCCCGAGGGTCGCGGCAGTGTGAGCGCGACCACCACGCTGCCGCCTGGCAACCTGACGAAACCTCCACCGGGCATGGCTGTCATCTCCCCCGTCAATAAGAAACTCGCACGACGCATCTAAACGCGATCGGCCGCCACCCGCTAGAGGGCGACGGCCGATCATGCTTTGACCTGCGGTTTTATCGAATTACTTCGAGGAGGGGCCAACCTCGACGGTCATGACCTCACCGTCGTAGGTCTCCTTCAGGATCTTGATCTTGGTGTTGGTGTCAGTGACCTTCACCGATCCGGTCGGGTTCTCGTCGTAGTAGTACTTGCCCTTGCGGTCGTCGAAGACCAGCTGCGCCGGCTTCGGCTTCAGGAAGAGCGACTCGCCGTTCTTGTGCAGCGTGAACGCGTCCGTCGAGTACGCGCTGAATGTGGCGTCGTACGGCTGGATCTTGTTGCGCAGCAGGGTGCCGTCCGCCCACTTCATGGGCTTGGCGTTGGCGTCGACCGGCAGGATCAGACCCTGGCCCGGGTGCTGGCTGGTGTTGTTGTCCTTCTGGGAGGTGTCCCACTGCCAGATCAGCAGACCGTCCTGGTACGGGTAGTGCTCGACCCAGTCCGGACGGGTGTTGCCGAAGCCGAAGTTGTACGGGCCCACCTTGAGGGTGGAGTCGTACGAGACGTAGCGGCGGTTCTCGGCCAGGTAGTACTGCGCGTACTCCTTGGTGAAGCCGGCGCCGATGCGCGAGAAGCCCTTGCCGGTCCAGCCGTTGTCGCCGTTCTCGGCGCCGTCGGTGAACAGCGCGGAGCCGTCCGCGGTCAGGGTGACGGCGTCGGCCGTGAAGCCCTTGCCGCCCGCGCCGCCGTCCGTCTGGTAGCGGAAGCGGAGGTCGATCTTCTTGCCCGCGTAGGCGTCGAGCGGGAAGTTCAGCGACTTCCAGGCACCCGAGACACCGGTCAGCGACGGGTTGCCGGCCGCGTCGACCGGAAGGGCCGTGCCGTCGGCCGTACCCGCGAGGGCGGTCCAGTTGGCGCCGCCGTCGGTCGACACCTCCGTGTAGAGGTAGTCGTACTCGGCCTCGATGTCCCACCAGCCCTTGAGGGACAGCGCGGCGGACGTCTTGCCCGTCAGGTCCACGGAGCGGGTCAGGGTGTTCTTGAGGTCGTCACCCATGTTGCTCCACCACTGGGCTGCGCCCTCGGCGGGAGCGACGACATCGGTCTTGACCTGCTTCTTCGGCAGCTCGACGACCAGCGCCTGCTTGTCCTTCGTGTTGTACTCCGCCACGCCCAGCTTGTGGGTGGACTTCGTCGCGGCCTTGGCCGTGTCGTAGTTCAGCCAGCCGAGCTGGAGCTTGTCCCAGGCCGTCATGTCGCCCGGGAGGTCGCCTATGGAGTCCTTGCCGGTGCCGAGCCAGGAACCGGCCGACATCAGGGACCAGAAGCCGACGGAGTTCTCGCCGCCACCGGAGGTGTCGTAGAGGTCCGGCAGGCCGAGGTCGTGGCCGTACTCGTGCGCGAAGACGCCGAGGCCGCCGTTCTCCGGCTGCATCGTGTAGTCGCCGACCCAGATGCCGGTGTCACCGATCTGCGTGCCGCCGGCCTTGTTGTTCTCCGGGCCGGTCTTGCCCGCGCTGGTGCCGTACGCGTACCAGCGGTGCGCCCACAGCGCGGTCGTGCCCTGCACGCCGCCGCCGGCCGACTCGTCCTCGCCCGCGTGGACGATCTGGAAGTGGTCGATGTAGCCGTCGGCCTCGTTGAAGTTGCCGTCGTTGTCGAAGTCGTAGCGGTCCCACTGGTCGTACTGGGCCAGCTGCGCCTTGATCTGCGCGTCGGTCTTGCCGGCCTTCTTCTGGGCCTCCGTCCACGCGAGGACGCCGTCCTTGACGGTGTCCCACACGTTGGAGCAGTTCGACTGGCCGCAGTAGTTGGAGCCGTAACGGCCCTCGTTGTACGGGACCTTGACCCAGTCGGAGACCTCGCCCTCGACCGAGTAGCGGCCCGAGGAGGTCTTCTCGTAGTAGGTCTTCAGCGAGTGCTTGCCCTCACCCGTGGCGAAGTACAGCTCCTGGAAGTACTCGCGGCTGAAGTCCTTGCGCCAGGCGGTCGAGTTGTCGTTGGCGCGGTCCGGCTGCGCGATCGTGTTGTGCAGCGGACCGGGGGTGCCCCCGTACTTCGGGACGGCGGGCTTGGGGCCCGGGCCGTCCGGGTCGTGCATGGTCTCGTTGTCGACCTGGTCGCCGAACTCGACGAGGATCGTGAAGATCTTGTCGGTCTTCTCGCGGCCGAGCTCGACGTACTTCTTGTCGTCGAGCTTGACGACCTTGGAGGCGCCGCGCTGCTCGACGTCCTTCTTGCCCGTCAGCACCTGGTCCAGCGCGGCCTTGCGCTGCTGCGCCTGCTGCTCGCTGAACGGGCCCTTGAGGTTGTGCTCGACCACCTTGGCCGGAGCGGTCGGGTCCTGCCGGTCCGCCGCCGGGGCGGTCGGGCCCTTGTCGTCGGCCTGGGCCGAGGCGACGGTGAAGAAGGTGGCGCTGGTGGCGCAGGCGGCCATGGTCACGGCGACGGCGGCGGTACGAAGCGCACGCCGTCTGGCGGAATTGCTGGTCACTTGATGTCGTTCCCCTCCCGCGGCCGCATGGACGGTCGGAACGGCTCCATAGGAGCGGGGGGTTCCGCGCGGCGCGCGTCTCAAGTGACGACATTTGACCGGAGAGTCGAAAGAAAAGACAGACCTTGACTTGTTCCTTACAAGTGCACTATGCGGTCGCTCAGTTCCGCTATTCGGACGTTCCGCTGCCATATGGGGCGAAGGCCGCGCCACGACCGCCTGGCGCGCGCCTCGCGCGGGCATTTCGGGGTCCGCGGCGGCGTGCGGCATGACCCCGTGCGCCCCCCGTGCACCGGCACCGTGGGTTAGGTCACGCTTACTGGCGGTTCCGCTCGGGCATCCCCCGTCGTAGAGTCACTTGACGCGCGACCGAGTTGAGCCGACTCCCCCTCCCCTCCCCGAGGACGGATATCGCCATGCCGCGTCCGACTGCCGCACAGCTCGCCTACGGATCCGCCACCGTCGTCGTGTCGACGATCGCCATGCTGCTGCTCTCGCGGACGAGTTCGGGGCTCTGGATCGCGTTCATCGCCGCCGCGGCCCTCGCGCTGGGCCTGCTCGTCGCCGTCACGGTGCCGCTCCCCAGGCGCCGCGGCCGCCACGCGGCCCGCCCCGGCTCGGCCGCCGCGGCCGCACCGGCTCCCGCGTCCGCCGCCGCGCACCTGCCGTACGGGGACGCGCCGACGGCCGCCCGGGTCGCCGAACCCCGGACGGCCGCCGCCGAACATCCCGTCCACCACTGAGCGACTAGGTGGTGGACTGCACGACCACCGTCTTGCCGACCTTGTCGTGGAGGCCCTGCTTGTACGGCTTGTCCACCAGGATCGAGATCGCCAGCGCGATCGGCCACAGGCAGAAGCAGCAGATCAGCGTCGGCAGCCAGAGCACGGCGGCACGGGCGAGGGCCGGACCGGACTGCGGGACACTGCCGTCGTTGAGCATCGCGACGCGCAGGCCCATCGCCTTCTTGCCGATGGTCTGGCCGTTCTTCTTGGTGAACCACCAGTCGTAGCCGAGGTAGGCGGCGATCGAGATCAGCGTCATGATCAGGCCGCTGCCGCTGTAGGACCGGGTGATGACCTCGCTGATGTCCTCGCCCTGGTTCGTCTCGACCGTGTACCGCTTGGTGCCGAAGGCCAGCTGGATGAGGAACAGCGGCACGGCGATGATGACCACGTCGATGATGCGGGCGGCGAGCCGCCTGCCGAAGTCGGCGAGCGGGGGCATCCCCGCGAGCGGATCGGGCATGCCGTAGCCGCCGCTTCCGCCGTAGGGGTCGCCGCCACCGCCGTACGGGGGCGGTGGGGGCGGGTATCCGGCGCCGCCCGTGCCGCCGGGGGGCGGGGCACCGGGGGGCGGGGAGCCGTACGGCGAACCGCCCGACGGAGGCGTCGGTTCCTGGGGCTTCTTGAGGAACGGGTCGTCCTCGGGGCGTTCGCCCGGCGGCGGCTGGTCGGTACTCATGGCCCGAGTCGATCCCGGCACCGTCAACCCCGCAACACGGCACTGTCCATTCGGGGGACCGGCCCGCCACGGGCGGCTCAGCGGGCCACGTACGTCCCTGCCGCCCTGTCGTGCAGGGCCCGGCGCCGCGGGCGGTCCCCGAGGCACCAGAGGCTGCCGGGGAGGCCGAGGAGGGCGTACACCAGCCAGCGGCGCAGGGCCGCGCCGACGGTGGGCGGGCGCAGGGTCGCGGCGGCGAGCACCCGCACGCCGAGCAGCTTCTTGCCCGGGGTGCGGCCCCAACGGGCGGTGGGCAGGGCCTCGTAGAAAACCCCGAACAGGAACACCGCGCCGAGGACCAGGCCGAGGTGGCCGGCGATGGTGCCGTCGAGCAGCCAGACGGTGGTGGTGCGGCCGCTCGCCCGGGCGGCGTCGACCTTGGCCTGGACGTGGGCGGTGGCGGCGGGGACCAGGGGCCGGGCGGCGGCCGCCGCGACGGCCGCGAGGACCAGGCAGTCCACGGCCCGGGCCACGCCCCGCCGCATCAGCCCGGCGGGCCGCACGGCCCGCTCGGCCATCCGCTCGAACACGTCCCGGGGGGTCGGCTCCCGGCGCTCCCTGGCCTCCCGGTGGTCTGTGGCCTCCCGGCGCTCCGTGGCCTCCCGGCGGGGTCCGTCCGCCTCACGGCGGTGGGCGGTGGCTTCGGCGGCGTCCCCGCGCGGGCGCCGGCCGTCGGAGGCGGCCTCGCCGCGGGCGTCAGGCTCCCGGTGGGCGGGGGCTTCGCCGGCCTCCCCGCGCGGGCTCCAGCCGCCCGGGGCGGCGTCCCGGCGGGGCGCCGGGGCTCCGGCCGCGTCCTCGCGCCGGGATCGGGCCTCGGGGGCCTCCCGGGGCGGGGTCCACGGCTGGGAGGGGGCCTCCCGGCGGGACTCCGGAGCCTTGCCCTCGCCGTCCCGGCGCGGGGACCAGGCCTCGGGAGAGGGCCCGCGCCGGGGAGTCGGGGCGTGGGCGGCGTCCTCGCGCCGGGGCGGGGCCTCGGCGGGCTCCTGGGGCGGTGTCCAGGGCCGGGTGGGGGCCACTCGGCGCGGCTCGGGAGCCTCGTGGTCCCGGGGCGGCGGCCAGGCCTCGGCGGGTGCTTCTCGTCGGGGGGCGGGTGCTTCGGCGACTTCTCCGCGTGGCCGCCGGCCGTCGGGCTCGCGGTGGGGCGCGGCCGACTCCCGGTGCGCTGCCGGGGTTTGGGCGGGCTCGCCGGGGGTGGTCCAGGGCTCGGGGGTGGCCTCGCGGCGGGAATCGAAGGCTTCTGCCGGGGGGGCGGCGTACGGGGTGCGGGGCTCGGGCGGGGCCGCGGCTCTGGTCGACGGGATCGAGGGGCGCGTGCCTGCCGGACGGGGCGGCCGGGCCGCGGCGGACGGGGGCTCCGGGGCCGCCGGGGCCGTCTCGGGCCACGAGGAGGTCAGGCCGGAACCCCTGGACCCGCCGGACCCCCCGGGCGCGTCGGGCCACGCGGGGGCCGGGGCCGCCGCCCGGGCCGCCGCCGGGGAGCGGGCCGACAGGATCCCGGCCGCGGCGGACGGCGTACGGGCGAGGGAGATCCCGGCGGCCGGGGCCCTGCCCTCCGCCGGGGCCGGCCCCTCGGGTTCGGGCGCCGGCCGCGGGTCGGGCTCCCGCTCGGGCTCCGCCGGGCTGCCCCACGACACCCGGCGGTCGCGCGGCCCGCCGAAGCCGGCCTGGTGGAGCGGATCGGCCTGCCACACCGCCTGCCCGCCGGCCTGCTCGGCCACCTGCTCGGCCACCGGCTCGGCCACCGGCTCCGCGACGGCCTCCGTAGCCGAGGTCTGGTCCAGGAACACCGGCCCCGTCTCCTCCACGGCCGCCGCCGGGGCAGGCCGGCTCGTACCCGGAACCCAGGCGGCGCCGTTCCAGTACCGGACGTACCCGGGGATGGACGGATCGGGGTAGTAGCCCTCGCGGGCCGCGTGCTCGCCGTCACCAGGGGAGGCCGTCAATGTCCCCAACTCCGATCGTGGCTTGAGGCATGTGCAGGGCAGGACCATAGCCAAGAACCGCCGCTCGACAGGTCCGGTAACGGGAGATTCCAAACCTTCGGGCGAACCCCGGGCCATGCGACTGTTTCCGGTCACCCGACCGAAACCGGCCAACCTTCGATTCCTCGCCCCAAGTCGCGTCATACGCGGGCACAACGGGGCTCTCTGCGGGTGCGGGGCGCGATCCGCCCCCGCCGCACCGAACCGAAGCGAGGCCGTCATGCACCACCCCGTCATCGAGCGCGAGCTGGAACTCAAGCTGGTCCTGTCCCCCGAGCGCAGCGTCCCCGTCCCCGCACGGCTCCTCTACCTCACCGAGGACCCGTACGCCGTCCACATCACCTTCCACACCGGCTCCAGCGCCCCGGTCCACTGGACCTTCGCCCGCGAGCTGCTGGTCGAAGGGGTGTTCCGACCGTGCGGCCACGGGGACGTCCGGATCTGGCCCACCAAGATCGACAACAGGTCGGTGCTCTGCATGGCGCTCAGCTCGCCCGACGGCGACGCCCTGCTGGAGGCCCCCTCCCCCTCCGTGTCCGCCTGGCTGGAGCGCACCTTGCGCGTCGTCCCACCGGGCACCGAGGCCGAGCGGCTCGGCCTGGACGACGCGCTGGCCGAGCTGTTGACCCCGACCCCCGCCGACGAGCTGTGGCTGCGCGACCCCTGGCCCTCGGACGAGTCCGCCGACGGGGACCTGTGATGCCGGCCGGGCGATCCGCCGGGGGCCCGGGGGCGGATCAGAAGAGCTTGCCCGGATTCAGCAGGCCCAGCGGGTCGAAGGCGGCCTTGACCGCCCGCTGCATCTCCAGCCCCACCGGGCCGAGTTCGCGGGCCAGCCATTCCTTCTTCAGCAGGCCCACGCCGTGCTCGCCGGTGATGGTCCCGCCGAGTGAGAGCCCCAGCGCCATGATCTCGCCGAAGGAGGCGCGGGCCCGCCGCGTCTCGTCCTCCTCGGCGGGGTCGAAGCAGACGATCGGGTGGGTGTTGCCGTCGCCGGCGTGCGCGCAGACCCCGATGAGCAGGTCGTGCGTACGGGCGATCGCGGCCGTCCCGTCCAGCATCTCGGCGAGCCGCGAGCGCGGTACGCACACGTCGTCGATCATCGTCGCGGGCCTGAGCGCCTCGAGCGCGGGAAAGGACATCCGGCGGGCCTGGAGCAGCAGTTCCGACTCCGCCTCGTCCTCGGCGGGCACGACGGCGGTGGCCCCGGCGGCCGTGCACAGCTCTCCCACGGCCGCGAGGTCCCCGGGGGCGTGCGGGGTGTCGAAGGCGGCGAGCAGCAGGGCCTCGGTGGCCTCGGGCAGGCCCATCTTGCCGAGCGCGTTGACGGCCCTGACGGTCGTGCGGTCCATGAGTTCCAGCAGCGAGGGGGTCAGGCCGGCCTCCATGACGGCGCAGACGGCTTCGCAGGCGGCGGCGACGGAGGGGAACTCCGCGGCGAGCACCAGCTGGCGGGGCGGCGCGGGCCGCAGCGCGAGCACGGCCCGCACGACGATGCCGAGGCTGCCCTCGGAGCCCACGAAGAGCCGGGTGAGGTCGTACCCGGCGACGCCCTTGGCGGTGCGCCGGCCCGTGCTCAGCAGCCGCCCGTCGGCCAGGACCACGTCGAGGCCCAGCACGTACTCGGCGGTGACCCCGTACTTGACGCAGCACAGCCCGCCGGAGGCGGTGCCGATGTTGCCGCCGATGGTGCACTGCTCCCAGCTGGAGGGGTCGGGCGGGTAGTACAGGCCCTGTGCGGCGACGGCCCGCGAGAGCACGGCGTTGACCACGCCCGGTTCGACGACCGCGATCCGGTCGACGACGGAGATCTCCAGGATCCGGTCCATCCTGACGAGGGACAGCACGATGCAGCCGTCGGAGGCGTTGGCCCCGCCCGACAGGCCGGTACGGGCGCCCTGCGGGACGACGGGGACGCGTAGGGCGGTGGCGGTGCGCATGACGTGCTGGACCTGTTCGACGGTCCGGGGCAGAACGACGGCCGCGGGGGTGCCCGCGGCGCAGAAGCCGGCCATGTCGGTGGCGTAGGAGTCGGTCACCTGCGGGTCGGTGAGCACGGCCTCGGCGGGGAGTCCTGCCAGCAGGCTCGTACGAAGACGTGCGAAGAGGTCGTCATCCATGGGTCCAGTGTGGGCGCCGGCCGGGGCTCCCCCCAGGGGTGGCACGGGGGGCCCATCGGTGTGAACACGGCCGCGACCGGCTCCGGGCACCCCGGAGAGCTCTTCATATTGACGCACAGTGACCCCATGGACCGTATCGACCGTATCGACGAGGATGCGCACACCCCGGCGCCGCCCGTGACCTTCACCGGCCGCAAGACGCTCGTCGCGGCCGCGGTCGCGGTGGTCCTGATCGCGGGAGCCCTGCTGATCCGGCCGGCCCGCACCGGTGACGACGCCCGCCCGCCCGGGCCGAGCGAACGGGCCGCGGCGGCGGTCGGGATGGGCGCGCCGGCGGCGGCGGTGGACGTGACGGCGCTGGTCGCGGACCGCGAGAAGTGGCTGGCGAAGCACCCGGACGACGATGCCTCGTGGGCCGTCCTGGCCGGCGCCTACCTGGAGCAGGCGCGGCGCTCCGCGGACCCGGCCTGGTTCCCGAAGGCGGAGAAGGCGCTCAAGAAGTCCTTGGCGGTCCGCCCGGCCGAGAAGGGCAACTTCGACGCGATGACGGGCATGGGCACGCTGGCCAATGCCCGGCGGGACTTCGGGACCGGGAAGAAGTGGGGCGAGCTGGTACGGGCGCAGTCGCCGAAGCGGTGGACCGCGTACCCGGTGCTCGTGGACGCGTACACGGGGCTGGGCGAGTACAAGGCGGCGCAGGCGGCGATGGAGCGGCTGCTGGAGCTGCGGCCGGGCTTCGCGGCGTACGTCAGGGCCTCGCAGGTCTACCGGGACCGCGGCTGGCGCGAGGACGCGGTCGTCGCGATGGAGCACGCGGCGGGCGCGGCCAAGGGTCCGGCGGAGAAGGCGTACACGCTGTTCCGGCTCGGGGAGCTGTCCTGGGAGCGGGGCGAGGCGGGAGAGGCCCTGCGGCTGTACGAAGGTGCGCTGCGGACGGATCCGGCGCAGTCGGAGGCGGTGGCCGGGCGGGCCCGGGCGCTGGCCGCGCTGGGGCGCGGCGGGGAGGCGGTACGGGACTACCGGCTGGCGCTGGGCCGCACTCCGGTGCCGCGGGTGGCGCTGGAGCTGGGCGAGCTGCTGGAGGCGCTGGGCCGGGAGGAGGAGGCGCGCCTGCCGTACGACATGCTGGGCGCGATGGCGGTGCGGGACGCCGGCGCGAACGGGGTGGACGACGACGTGGTGCTGGGCCTGTACGAGGCGGACCACGGTGATCCGGCGGCGGCGGTGCGGCGGCTGTCGGAGGAGTGGTCGCGGCACAAGAGCGTGCAGGTCGCGGATGCGCTGGGCTGGGCGCTGCACAAGGCCGGCGAGGACTCGTCGGCGCTGGAGTACGCGAAGAAGGCCACCGATCTGGGGCTGCGGAGCGCGGACTTCGCGTACCACCGGGCGATGATCGAGCGCGCGCTGGGGGACGAGGCGGCGACGCGGCGCCACCTGCAGGAGGCGATGCGTACGAACCCGCACTTCTCGCCGCTGCGGGCGCCGTTGGCGAAGGAGGCCCTGGCGACGATCGGCCAACCGCCGGCGGGCGGGCCGGAGAACATGCGGCCGACGCGGCCGTGGGTGGCCCCGGAACTCCCGAAGGCGGCGGAGCCTGCCGCGAAGCCGAAACCGAAGCCGAAGCCGTCCCCGTCCGCGTCGTCCCTCTGACCGACCCGCGGCCCTCCCCTCCCGGGGCCGCGGCCCGGCAGGGCCGGTACCCCTGCCCGGCTGGGCTCCGCTCCTGGGGCTCCGCCCCAGACCCCCCAGACTCCGTCCGGGGGGACACCGGCGCCGGCTACAGGTTGCCGCGCTTCGCCTGCTCGCGCTCGATCGCCTCGAACAGCGCCTTGAAGTTGCCCTTGCCGAAGCCCATCGACCCGTGCCGCTCGATCATCTCGAAGAAGACCGTCGGCCGGTCCTGCACCGGCTTGGTGAAGATCTGCAGCAGGTAGCCGTCCTCGTCGCGGTCGACGAGGATCTTCAGCTCGCGCAGGGTCTCCACCGGCACCCGCGTCTCGCCCGCCCACTCGCCGAGCGTGTCGTAGTACGAGTCCGGCGTGTCCAGGAACTGCACGCCCGCCGCCCGCATCGACCGCACGGTCGCGACGATGTCGTTCGTGGCCAGCGCGATGTGCTGGACGCCCGCGCCGCCGTAGAACTCCAGGTACTCGTCGATCTGCGACTTCTTCTTCGCGATCGCCGGCTCGTTGATCGGGAACTTCACCTTCAGGGTGCCGTCCGCGACCACCTTGGACATCAGCGCCGAGTACTCGGTCGCGATGTCGTCGCCCACGAACTCCTTCATGTTCGTGAAGCCCATGACCTTGTTGTAGAAGGCGACCCACTCGTTCATGCGGCCGAGTTCGACGTTGCCCACGCAGTGGTCGATGGCCTGGAAGGTGCGCTTGGCCGGCGGCTCGACCATCGGGTCGACGGCGACGAAGCCCGGCAGGTAGGGGCCGGTGTAGTCGCCGCGCTGCACCAGCGTGTGGCGGGTCTGGCCGTAGGTGGCGATCGCCGCCATCGTGACCGTGCCGTGCTCGTCCTTGACCTCGTACGGCTCGTCCAGACCGCGGGCGCCGTGCTCGACGGCGTACGCGTACGCCGCCCGCACGTCCGGGACCTCGATGGCCAGGTCGATCACGCCGTCGCCGTGGTCGGCGACGTGCTCGGCGAGGAAGCGGCCGCGGTCGGTCGTCGCCTTGATGACCGAGGTGAGGACGAAGCGCGCGGCGCCGTTGGTCAGGACGTAGCTGGCCGTCTCGCGCACGCCGTTCTCCGGTCCGGAGTAGGCGACGAGCTTCATGCCGAAGGCGGTCGAGTAGTAGTGCGCGGCCTGCTTGGCGTTGCCCACGGCGAAGACGACCGCGTCCATGCCCTTCACCGGGAAGGGGTCTGCCTCACGCGCGGTGTGCGGGGTGGTTTCCAGGTTCGCCAAAGACTCAGTCATGACCGCAGAGTCCCGCCGATCCACAAGCTGCGCAATAGTTTCCTGTTTGGCTGTACAGACTGCCCAGTAAAGGGCAAGGATGGCTGAAACATCTGTGCACTATGACCACCCCGGAGGGCCCGTGGGCATCGATGAACTCGACGGCCGCCTCATCGTCCTGCTCGCCCGCGAGCCCCGGATCGGGGTCCTGGAGGCCTCACGGCGGCTCGGGGTGGCGCGCGGGACCGTACAGGCCCGTCTCGACCGGCTTCAGTCGAACGGAGTCATCCGCGGCTTCGGTCCGCAGGTCGACCCGGCGGCCCTCGGCTATCCGGTCACCGCCTTCGCCACGCTGGAGATCAAACAGGGCCAAGGCGTGGACGTGCGGGTGCACTTGGCGGGCGTTCCGGAGGTGCTGGAGCTGCACACCACCACGGGGCACGGGGACATGCTGTGCCGGCTCGTGGCCCGGTCCAACGCCGATCTCCAGCGGGTGATCGACCGTGTTGTCGGTTTTGATGGGATCGTTCGGGCTTCGACGGCGATCGTCATGGAGAATCCCGTTCCCCTGCGGATCATCCCACTGGTCGAACAAGCGGCCGAGGACGACAGCCGATAGGTGCTGGGCTCCGTACTCACCGTGCTACTCGCCCTGTTCGTGGACCGGCTGGCGCCCCGTCCACGCTCGACAACACCTACACCCTGGCGATCAGCAAGAAGAACAACGCCAGGTACGGACTGAAGACGATCTCGGACGTGGCGGAGCTGGCGCGGGAGGACCCGTCGGCGGTGACCCTCTGCGTGGAGAACGAGTTCGCCTCGCGCGAGGACGGGCTGGAGGTCGTTGCAAAGAAATCCTTGCAGAGAAGTCTTTGCAACCCTACAGTCGAGCCATGCCCGAGAAGCCCGGCGACCAGCCCAACGTCCGCACCCTCGACGCCGGCAGCCTGCGCGGCCTGGCCCACCCCCTGCGCATGCGCCTGCTGGCCGCCCTGCGCCTGGACGGGCCCGCCACGGCCTCCCAACTGGCCCAGAGGCTCGGCGAGTCCAGCGGCGCCACCAGCTACCACCTGCGCCAACTCGCCGCGCACGGCTTCGTCGAGGACGCGCCCGAGCGCGGCAAGGGCCGTGAGCGCTGGTGGCAGGCCTCCCACGACGGCACCGCCTTCGACGAGGGGCTGATCCACGCCGACGACGCGGCGACTCGCGGCGCGGCCGACGTCTTCCTGGCCGAGATCGCGCGGATCCACACGCAGGAGCTGAACACCTGGCTCGCCACGGCCCACGCGTGGCCCACCGAATGGCGGGAAGCCTCGGACCTCAGCGACTTCACGCTGAACCTGACCCCCGCGCAGAGCCAGGAGCTGATCGGGAAGTTGCACGACCTGATCAACAGCTACCGCGACCTGCCTCCCTCGGACACCGACCCGGGCGCGGGTTCGGACGCGGACTCGGCCCCGGTCACCACGGAATCGGTCCGCATCCACACGCACGTCATCCCGCGCCGCGCCGCGCAATAGCTCCCTTTCGCCCGTTCGCAGAAGGAGTCCTGCCATGCACGCCTTCCCCCCTGCCCCGCTCCACTCCGCCCGCACCGCCGAACTGGCCGCCGGGATCCGCCTGATGCGGCCGGCCCGCGTCCACGCCCGCCTCCAGCACCCGCACACGGCATGAGCAGACGGCCGTTCATGGCGGTCCTGGCCGCCAACACCATCTCCATAGCCGGAAGTTCACTCACCCTCATCGGCGTGCCCTGGTTCGTGCTCCAGACCACGGGCAGCGCCGGGCGGGCCGGGATCGTCGCCTTCTGCGCGACCCTGCCCGTCGTCGTCGCCGCACTCGTCGGCGGCCCGGTCATCGACCGGGTCGGCCGCCGACGGGTCTCCGCGGCCTCCGACCTGATCTGCGCGGTGTCGGTCGGCGCGATCCCGCTGCTGCACCACGCGGGCCTGCTCGATTTCTGGCTGCTGTGCGCACTGATGGCCGTCGGCGGGCTCGTGCACACCCCGGGCCTCACCGCCCGGTACGTGCTCCTGCCGAGCCTGGCCGAGCACGCGGGCACCACCCTGGCCCGCGCGGCCAGCCTGTACGACGCCGTCTCGCGCGGGGCCCGGATGATCGGGGCGGCGCTGGCCGGCGTACTGATCGCGGCCTTCGGAGCCGAGACCGTACTGCTGCTGGACGCCGCCACCTTCACCGTGTCCGCTCTGCTGGTCTCCGCCTTCCTGCGCGGGGTCCCGGCCGCGGAGCCGCAACGCGCCGCCGGGAAGGCCTCGTTCGGGGCGTACCGGACCGAACTGGCCGAGGGCTGGGCCTTCCTGACCCGGTCCCGGCTGCTGATGGGCATCACCCTCATGGTGATGATGACCAACGGCCTGGACCAGGGCTGGGCTTCCGTCCTGCTGCCGGTCCACGGCGACGAGGTACTCGGCGGCGCCACCGCCCTGGGCCTGATGATCTCCCTCTTCGGCGGCTTCGCGCTGCTGGGCGCCCTGCTCTACGGGGCCTGGGGCGAGCGGTATCCCCGCCGGGTGGTGTTCGCGGCCGCGTTCCTGCTGTGCGGGGCGCCGCGCTTCGTGACGGCCGCCTTCACGGACACCCCGCTGCCGCTGGCGGTGACCATGGCCCTGTCCGGACTCGGCGCGGGCGTGCTCAACCCGATCCTGACCACGGTGGTGTACGAGAAGGTGCCGGAGGAGCTGCGCAGCCGGGTCTCGGGGGTGAGTACGGCGGGCTGCGAGCTGGCCATGCCGATGGGCGGACTGGCCGCCGGTCTGCTGGTCGACGGGTTCGGGGTGACGCGGGCGCTGCTGCTGTTCGGCGGCGCCTACCTGCTGGCGACGCTGACCCCGCTGGTCTTCCCGGCGTGGCGCGGGCTGAACGCCCCGGCCGCCGTCAGCAGGACGGAGCGTCCTCTCCCCGGTTCAGTGCCCGCAGGGCGTTCACCGCATCCGTCAGGGAAGTGACGGGGACCAGCCGGAGCCCGTCGGGGAGTTCGGACTGGGCGTCGGAGCACTCGGCCTTCGGTACGAGGAACACCGTCGCCCCGTCGCGCCGCGCGGCCTGCGTCTTCAGGGCGACTCCGCCGACCGCGCCGACCTCGCCGTTCGCGGCGATGGTCCCCGTCCCGGCGATGGTGCGCCCGCCGGTGAGGTCGCCGCCGCTGCCGTCGCCGTCGAGCTTGTCGACGATGCCGAGGGAGAAGAGGAGCCCGGCGCTGGGACCGCCGACGTCGGCGAGGTTCAGGTCGACCTTGACGTCCTTGGGGTCCTTGCGGAGGAAGCCGAGGGCGGCCTCGGCGGCGGCCGACTGGGATCGGGCCATTTCCTCCAGATTGTGCTGCTCGATCTCCTTGTCGGTTCCGCCCGAGGAGTAGACGACCTCCTTGGGCATGACGGCCCGGGAGCTGTCGAACCAGTTGTCGAGGAGTTCGGGCAGGTTCACCGTCGTGGAGGGACCGGTGGCCTGGATGGTGGTCATCCGCAGCTGGCCGGTCGTCGGCCGGGTCGGCGCACCGGCGACCGTGATGACGGGCTTCCCGTCCCGCTCCCCCAGCACGTCGGCCGTGAGCCCCGGCTGGGCGACCACGAAGGGCAACGGCGCGAGGAGCGCAACGGCGAACAGCCCGACGACGGGCACGCCACAGACGGCCAGGGCGACGGGACGCGGCAGGCGCAGCAGACGAGAGAGCACCCGGCCAATCTATCTGCCCGCCCCCCACTCCCCCGCCGGACCACATCCCAGCCCCGCCGACGCCTAAGGCGCGGGGCCATCCCAGCCCCCGCCGACGCTCGAGCCGCAGGCCCATCCCAGCCCCGGCCGACGCTCGAGCCCCGGACCCATCCCAGCCCCGCCGACGCTCGAGCCGCAGGCCCATCCCAGCCCCGCGGGCGCTTGAGGCGCGGGGCCGGGGGCGGAGCCCCGATCCTGTACCCGCACGGACAAGCCCACCCCAGCCACACCCAGCCCCGCCGGCGCTTGAGGCGCGGGGCCCGGGGGCGGAGCCCCGGTGGCCCCGCCGCACCCGGCCACGACCCGGCCCGGCCCGACCCCGCCGAGCCCGCGGCCTAGCGAAGGGCGTCGGCCACCTCGCGCGCCGCGTCCACGACCCGCGGCCCCACCCGCTCCGGCACCGCGTCCGCCAGCATCACCACACCCACGCTGCCCTCCAGCCCCGTGATTCCCACGAGCGGCGCGGCAGCGCCACTGGCGCCCGCTTCCAGCTCCCCGTGGGTCAGCGTGTACCCGGGTTCGATCAGGGCCCCCTGACGGGCGGCCAGGATGGCCCGCCCGGCGGCTCCGCGGTCCAGCGGGTGGCGGAAGCCGGCCCGGTAGGCCACGTGGTAGTCCGTCCAGGTCGGCTCGACGACGGCGACGGCCAGCGCCTCGGTGCCGTCGACGAGGGTCAGGTGCGCGGTGGCACCTATGTCCTCGGCCAGCGACCGCAGCGCGGGCAGGGCCGCCTCGCGTACGAGCGGATGCACCTGCCGCCCCAGCCGCAGCACCCCGAGCCCGACCCGGGCCCGGCCGCCGAGGTCACGGCGGACCAGCGCGTGCTGCTCCAGGGTGGCCAGGAGCCGGTAGACCACGGTGCGGTTCACACCGAGGCGGTTGGAAAGCTCGGTGACGGTCAGACCGTGGTCGGTGTCGGCGAGCAGTTTGAGGACTCTGAGCCCTCTGTCGAGAGTCTGGGAGGTTTCCGCGGTCACGACGCCTCTCCCTCTTTCGGTGAGCGGCGGTGACTCTCGGGGTGGCACGTCGCCGGTCCCGCGGCGACGCACGGAGAGGCCGCCGGTAGCGGCCATGGCACCGGCTGCGCTCCCGCGGCGGCGCTGCCACGGTGCGTTCGATGCGGGGACAGTAGCGAGCGGGTCCGCTCAGCGGAAGGCCTCGTCCAGAATCCGGGCGCCTGCTACCGCTTTATGCCGGTTCCTGATCGACTCCGGTTTCGATTCGTGACCTCGAACCCTCCAAGAGCTCTTTGCCCCGCCCTTACGCTGATCTTGTCGAGAACGCACCCGGCAACGGCGTCCCCACTGTTGTCCGCCCACACGAACGGGGCCCGTGCGACCCCGCACGAACCCCGTCCCGTTCCCCGTCGCCTCACGCTCCCCGCGGGCACCTCACCGCATCCGGGTGGCCCACTCCTGCACCTTCTTGATCCGCTCGCGCAGCTGCCCCGCGGTCGCCTCCGCGCTCGGCGGACCGCCGCACACCCGGCGCAGCTCCGTGTGGATGACGCCGTGCGGCTTGCCGCTCTGGTGGACGTACGCGCCCACCATCGTGTTCAGCGACTTGCGCAGCTCCAGCAGTTCCTTGTGCGAGACCACGGGACGCCGCTCGGCAGGCAGCTCCAGCAGGTCCGCCTCCGCGTCCGGCTTGCGGCGGCTGTGCGCGATCTGCCGCGACTGGCGCTTCTGCAGCAGCATCTGCACCTGGTCCGGCTCCAGCAGCCCGGGAATGCCGAGGTAGTCCTGCTCCTCCTCGCTGCCCGGGTGCGCCTGCATGCCGAACTCGGCGCCGTCGTACAGCACCCGGTCGAAGACGGCGTCGGACTCGAGCGCCTCGAAGGACATCTGCTCTTCCTCGCCGGTGTCCTCGTCCTCCTGCCGGTTCGCCTCGTCCATCTCCTTCTCGGACTCGGCGTACGGGTCTTCCTCGCCCTGCTTCTTCGGCTTGTCGAGGACGTGGTCGCGCTCGACCTCCATCTCGTTCGCGAAGCCGAGCAGGTAGGGGATGGTCGGAAGGAACACGGACGCGGTCTCGCCACGTCTGCGCGATCGTACGAAGCGCCCGACGGCCTGCGCGAAGAACAGCGGCGTCGAGATGGTCGTCGCGTACACCCCGACCGCGAGCCGGGGCACGTCGACCCCTTCGGACACCATCCGGACCGCGACCATCCAGCGGCTGCCGTCCTCGCTGAACTCGTCGATCCGCTTCGACGCGCCGGTGTCGTCGGACAGGACGACGGTCGCCTTGCTGCCGGTGATCTCGCGCAGCAGCTTCGCGTACGCGCGCGCCGAGTCCTGGTCGGAGGCGATGACCAGGCCGCCCGCGTCCGGGATGCCCTTCCTGACCTCGGTGAGCCGCTGGTCGGCGGCGCGCAGCACGTTCGGCATCCAGTCGCCGCGCGGGTCGAGCGCGGTGCGCCAGGCCTGCGAGATGGCGTCCTTGGTCATCGGCTCGCCGAGGCGCGCGGCGATCTCGTCGCCGGCCTTGGTCCGCCAGCGCATGTTGCCGCTGTAGGAGAGGAAGATGACGGGCCGGACGACCCCGTCGCCCAGCGCGTTCCCGTAGCCGTAGGTGTAGTCGGCGGAGGACCGCCGGATCCCGTCGTTCCCCTCTTCGTAGGAGACGAAGGGGATGGGGTTGGTGTCGGACCGGAAGGGCGTGCCGGTGAGGGCCAGGCGCCGGGTCGCCGGGTCGAACGCCTCCAGGCAGGCCTCGCCCCAGGACTTCGAGTCGCCCGCGTGGTGGATCTCGTCCAGGATCACCAGGGTCTTGCGCTGCTCGCAGCGGTTGCGGTGCAGCATGGGACGCACGCCGACACCGGCGTAGGTGACGGCGACCCCGTGGTAGTCCTTGCTCAGGGGCCCGGCCGAGTACTCCGGGTCCAGCCGGATGCCTATCCTCGCCGCGGCCTCGGCCCACTGCTTCTTCAGGTGCTCGGTCGGCGCCACCACGGTGACCTGCTGGACGATGTGGTGGTGCAGCAGCCAGGAGGCCAGGGTCAGCGCGAAGGTGGTCTTGCCCGCGCCGGGCGTGGCGACCGCGAGGAAGTCCCGCGGCTGGTTCTGGATGTAGCGGTCCAGCGCCCCCTGCTGCCAGGCGCGCAGCTTGTTGGCGGTGCCCCAGGGGGCACGGCCGGGGAAGGCGGGTGAGAGGTGGTGGGAGGCGGTAGTAGTCACGGTCTCCGGTTCGTCGCTCTCGGCAGTCGTACGTAGGACAACCGGGCCACCCTACCGGGGCGGGCCGACCCGTCGAGGAGGGACAGGCCCATGACCTCGGCGGGTGCGGCGAGCGTCACACCGGTTCGTGCGGTTCGTGGAGCGAGCGCAGCCGCGCGGCGATCCGCCGGGTGTCCCCCTCGCTCCCCGAGGCCACGTCGATGACCAGCGCGTAGGCGAGGTCCTGGTCGGCGTCGCCCAGATCGACGCCGTTCACGGCGAGGAAGGTGGCGGCGGCGAGCCAGGCCGTGCGCTTGTTCCCGTCGACCAGCGGGTGGTTCGCGGCGATGCCGTGGAGCAGCGCGGCGGCCTGCTCGTACGGATCCTCGTACGCGGGCGTCCCGAACATCCGCGCCCTCGGCCGGTGCACGGCCGACTCCAGCAGCCCGGGGGCCCGCAGCTCGACGGGCTGGTCCTGGGCGAGGCAGGCGTGCCGGGCGAGGTCGAGGACCTCGGCGAGCGTGAGGTGGCGGACGCCGGCGGGGGCGGGGTGGTGGGCCTCGGCGGGGTGGCGGCCGGCCGGCCCGTCGCTCGCGTGTCTCGTCCCGCTCATTCGCCGAGCCGCTTCAACAGGGCGGCGTGCCGCGCGGCGAGCCGCCCGGCGGCTTCCCCGACCCGCTGCCGTTCGGCCCGCAGGTGCGCCCGTACGGCGCCCAGCCCGACCTCCTCCGGCCTGTGCCCGGTGGCGTCGGCAAGGTCGGCGAGCTCCGCGCGCTCGGCGTCGGAGAGCCGGATGATCAACTCGTTCATGCAGCGAAGTCAGCGCGCCGGCCGTCCCCGCCGCACACGGACTGCCTGCGTCACTTCGCGACGGGCTCCAGCCGGGTCGCGACCCACGCCCCCACCAGCGCCACGCAGGCCATCGGCAGGAAGACGACCACGAAGGCGGCGGGATGCGAGGCCGTCGCCGCCTCCCCGAGCGCGTGCCCGGCCCCCACCGCTCCCCCGCCGAGCGCGGCGAACGCCGCACCGCCGGCGGCCAGCAGCACCACGTTGGCCAGGGCGTCGGAGATCTGCAGCGCGGCGGAGTTGGCCCCGGCCTCCTCCGGCGCCGACAGCTTCAGCAGCAGCACGCTGGTGGAGCCGATCACCAGCCCCATGCCCAGGCAGCCCACCGCCCAGGCCAGCGCCAGCGTCCACACCGGCACGGACTCGATCAGCACGGCGGGCGCCGCGGCGATGGCGAGGGCGACCAGCACCATCCCGCCCACCATCAGCCGTTCCCGGTACGGGGCCATCCATCCCTTCGACTGGGCCCACGAGCCGCCCGCCCAGGTCAGCCCGCCCAGCGCCAGCGAGAACCCGGCCAGCGTCGGGCTCAGCCCCCGCTGGGTCACCAGCATCAGCGGCACGAAGCTCTCGGCCGCGATGAACGACCCCGCCGCGACCCCGCGCAGCAGCACCACGGACGGCAGCCCGCGCCGCGCCAGGTAGGTCCCGCGCGGCAGCAGCCCCAACACGGCGGGCACCAGCAGGGCCACGCCCGCCACCGCGGGGACCAGCGAGAGCCACCGCAGGTCCTGGGCGGCGTACTGGAGCAGCCCGGCGCCGAGCGAGATGCCGAAGGCCAGCCGGATCCGCCGCCGGTCGAAGGCCACGGGCGGCGCGTCGGGGTCCACCGGCCCGGAGGCGGTCCTGCGGATGGCGGGCAGGGCGACGGCGAGGGGAACGACGACGAGCACCGGGATCCCGAGGAACACCCACCGCCAACCGAGGTGCTCGGTGACGGTCCCGGAGGCCAGCGGGCCGACGATGGACGGCACGACCCAGCTCGCGGCGAAGGCCGCCATGATCGCGGGCCGCAGCCGGTCCTCGTAGGCGCGGCTGACGACGACGTACAGGGCGACGATCACCAGCCCGCCCCCGAACCCCTGCACGGCCCGGCCGAGCACGAACAGCCCCATGGCCCCGGCGGTCCCGGACACGAGGAGCCCGCCGGCGAACGAGGCGATCCCGACGGCCAACGGCCGCAGCGGGCCCTGCCGGTCGGCCCACTGGCCGGACAGGACCATGCCGAAGAGGCTGGTGGTGAAGTAGGCGGAGAACGCGAAGGCGTAGAGCCCGACCCCGTCCAGCTCCCGCGCGGCGACGGGCATGGCCGTCCCCACGGCGGTGGCCTCGAAGGCGATCAGGAACACGACGGAGATGATCCCGACGCTGAGCGCCCGGTACGCGGCCCCGAGGATCCCGCCCTGGGTAGGGGCCGGGACCGGCGCGGGTATCTGGGGCACACGGGGTTCAAGGGCACTCATCGCCCCAGAGTAAGGGGCATACCCCGATGTGAACCCTGTCCATCAGACGGACCGCGCCTCGTCCCTTGGACCTAGGACCGGGAACTGTGAACGGGGCATGGCATTCCCGTTGCACCCCCCGCCAACCTCTTCCCGCACGGGACCGGCCCCCGTACGGTCAAGCCATCACCACCCCACAGCCGTGTGCCCGAGTGGTTGAGGGACTCGCCTGCAAAGCGAGTTACGCCGGTTCGATTCCGGTCACGGCTTCCACGGAGGGCCGCTCAGGAGAATCCTGGGCGGCCCTCTTCGTTTGCTCGGTCATTCAGGGGCGCAGTTCAGCTTGTCGCGGGTGAAGGCCTGGTAGTCCTTCATCAGCTGGGTGTTCAGGGCCCGCACCTTCTTGCTCTCCAGGTCCGTGGGAACGTGGCTGATTTCCAGCTCCAGCTCGAAGGAATCCGTCGGGGTTCGGCAGGTGTAAAGGAGCGTCGCACCGAAGTCCCACACCAGGCCCTTACGCCCGAAGTCGAGCTTGTCCGGATGCAGGGAGTCGAAGGACTGCCAGAACGCGTCCGATCCGAGTGGCTTGCGGGCCGCCTGTGCGGTCAACAACGTTGCCCCGTCCACTCCGACTCGACAGGTGACAGACTTCAGGTCGGCGGGTAGCGCGAATGGGTCCCGGGTGTCCTCCGTAACGCGCTTTCCGCTGCCCAGCAGGGGAAGTACCGCTTTGCCGTCGAAGGCCTCCCAGCACACCTTCGCCGGCGCCTCGGGAACGGTGGCCTTCCCCTTTTTCTCCGCGCAGCCTGCCAGCAAGGCACAGGCCGCCACCACTGCGGCGGCAGCTCGCAGCGAAACCTCCACGGCCATCAGGAGCTCCCCTTCGAGCTGGCCACCAGGCCTCGGCCGACCGTGTGCGCGACCGAGGACTCTTTGGAGGCCGCACCAGCGAGTGTGTCGATGTCCTTCTGGGACAGTCCCGAGCCGATGGCAGAACTCCGGACCGCTGACTCGGCCGAGCCGCTGACACCACGGTCCGCCTTGGAGTACATCTCCGCCACGTCCTTCTCGGTGTCGGCGGTCCTTTCCTTGCCCTCGTCCTTGGCTTCGTCGACGAAGTGCTCGGTGACGTCCTCTTGGACCCATTCCACGACGTCACCGGCCACCGGTACCAATTCCAGGTACTTGCCACCGGCGGCAGTGATACCCCGGTTGATCCACTTCGCCCCGTCCTCGACGCCCTTCACGTACTCCTCGTTCTTGTGAGCCGTCTCGGCGTGCATGCCCTGGGCACGGGCCTCCGTCATCATGCCCGCGATCTGACCACCTGGCTGTACGGCGTTCTCAACCGCCCCACCGAGCAGTGTGTACTCACCACGGTGCTGAACGACATCGTTGACCAGGACTGCTGTGAACGCCTGGTTGGCGTTGGTGATCGCACCGTAGGCGCCGGGGTCCTGGCCGACCGCCCCGAGAAAGCGGGAGACTGTCGCCTCGTCGAACTTGGCCATCGTCCCGTTTGCCTTGATCTGGTTCCCGCCGTTCTCGGCAGACGCTTGTAGGTCCGGAATGTATTCCGCAGCCATGTTGCCGAAGTGCCCCGCGAGGGGGCCCAGCCGCGGCTCCTTCTCCTCGCCCGGCTTCTGCGCCACCAAGGATGGGTCGTCGCCGATCTTCTCGACGACGCGTTCCATTACCGCCGTCATCTCCTTGGTGTGCGGCACCGGCTTCGCGTCCTCGTCGCCCGCCGCGCGGCCGCTCACCGCCGCCTCCAAGGCACCACCGAGAGCCTCCTGCGCCGGGCCCGCTTCACCGTAGGGGTGGTCCGGGGTCCGGTCGAAGGCGTCGGCCCACGATTCCTTGTCGAGCATGTAGTCGACCATCCCGCGAGCCTTGCCGTGCTGGCCGTCCACGGCCTTGTCCGCCGCCGTGACGATGCCGTCGCCGTTGCTGTCCTTGCGGACCGGCTCGTTGAAGAAGGCGGTCGCCGCGTCCGGGTTGTGTGACATGGCGTCCATCAATCCCGTGAGCGGGTAGAAACCCCGGCTGCCGTCCTTGCCCTGGCTGAGCACCGTCTTCGGGTCGTACGGGGATCCGTGCTCCCAGGCCTTCGGGTTCTCGCGGTCGAAGGCGACCATGTCCCGGCCGACCGAGGTCAGGAAATCCTTGTCGTACTTGCCCTCGTGGAGCAGCGCGCCCAGCGCCTGGTAGCCGTAGATCCTGCTGTTCAGGTCACCGGTGACCTGCATCTCCTTGCGGCCGGCCTTCATGAGGTCGGTCGTCCACGCCGCGTCCAGGTGGTTCGGCGAGCTCTTCTGCGTGGCGAGCCCCAGCATCGCGCCCATGTCGTTCTGGATGTTGCCGACCATCAACTGCCGGTCTATGGCCGCCGGTCCGAGGCCGGTCGCGTCGAGGGACATCTTGGCGTACGCCTCCAGAGTGCCCTGCGGGCCGACGGACCGGTAGAAGTCCGTGGCGAACTCCGGATCCGCGCGGTTGTCGTCGAGCAGCTCCTCCAGTTCGCGCAGCGCCTCGACGTTGCGTGCCGTGCCGCCTTCTCCGGTGACCTTCTTCATCAGTTCGGCAGCACGGGACACCTGCTCCGCGTCCAGGGAGCTGAACGTGGGGCCGCTGAAGTTGTGCTCGTCGCTCACGTTCACCTGGAGTACGCGGACCAGCGAGTCGTCGGCATCCGCGGCGTCCTCGACCGCCCGATTGATCCGCGCCTGCCAGGCATCGCGGTTCGTCCGCAACACCTGCTGGTAGTCGGGGTCGTGGCGGGCCGCGTTGCGTTCACCCTCGGTGGCGAGCGGAAGTGCCGTGACGCGGCCGATCGCGTCAACCTGGAATCCAGCGGCGGGCGCCTCCGCGGCGATCTTCTTCAACTGCTCCTGCGCGGCTTTGAAGGTGGTGTGCGCATCGGCAAGAACCGAGTGAATGCCCTTGGCCGCCTTCGCGGCATCCTCGAACTCCTTGGCCGTCTTCGCGACGAACTCCCGGCCCACGCCGGCGGTGACCCCGCTCCACTCGGCCTTGTCGGCCTTCGTCTTCATGCCGTTGCGGGCGGCCTCGGCGAGTTCGTCGAGTTTGGCGACCATCGCCTTCCAGTCGGCGACGGCCGTCTGGAGCTTGTCCAGCGGGGCGTTCATCACGTTCTCGTACGTCAGCATCCGGGCGCCTACTTGAGGTATGAGTCGAGCGCGGACGTGGTGAAGTCGGCGCGGAGTTGCTCCTCGTCCTTGGCGTGGGAGGAGAGCGAGTAGTTAAGCCCGTTGGAGATGTTCGCGCAGGCGGCCACGAGGGTCTTCACCTGGCTCTCCCAGAGGGTGTTCGCCTTGAGCAGCGCCGCCCCGCTCGCGAAGTTCTCCTTCGTGAGCGCACCCGCCGCCTCGGCGGTGGAGGTCGCGGCGTGCTTGCCGTCCGTCTGCAGCCGGGAGTGGAGCTTGTACGCCTCGGAGCCGATGGCGCCGATGTGGTCCTGGTTGAGGTCGAGGCCGCCGGCTCCGCCGCCGCCCGGATCGACCGGGACCTGGTTGAGCCGCATGGAAACGTTGGCGGCGGCCGTGGCGCGTGCCGCCGACCATTCCTCGTCGAACGACATCGCGTGAACTCCCTCGTCAGGTCCGGTCAGCGGTCAGCGATCAGCGGTCGGATGTCAGCGGTTACGGCGTACGGCGACGGCCGTGACGGCCCCGCCGATCAGCAGGCAGGCTCCCAGCCCGATGCCGATCCAGGGAAGGAGACCGCCGTCCTTCTCGTCCCCGGCCTGAGCCGCCGGCCCGGGCGAAGCCGCCGCGTCGGGGGCCTTGCCGTCCGCGGGCGCCGAGGGTGACTTGGCCGCGGCCTCGGCGGCCGCCAGGTCGGGCAGCGGGAACTCGTCCGCCGGGCCCGGGTCGCCGGGGGTGGGCACGGCGATACGGGGACGGACGACGCCGTAGCCGACGGAGTCGTTGCGCTGGGACCCGTCGACGGGCTTGCCCGCGGTGTTCAGGAGGACTCGGAGCACCTGGTTGTTGGTCCAGTCAGGGTGTACGGACCAGAGGAGAGCGGCGGAGGCGGAGGCGAGGGCGGTGGCGTCACTGGTGCCGTGGCTCGTACAAAGGCCCGTCTTACCAGCGCAGCCCGTGACGATGTCGGTGCCGGGAGCTGTCATGTCAATGAACGGACCCTGCTGTGATTCCTTGGTCGGCTCTCCATCGGCGTCCACAGCTCCAACCCCCACCACTCCGGGGGTCGCGGCCGGGTACTTGACCGTCCTGTTGCCGTCATTCCCGGCACCAGCGAAGATCAACTTCCCCTTGGAGAGGGCATACTTCACCGCATCCCGCCGCGCCTCGTCATCCTTGGGTGTGCCACCGATCGCCAGAGAGATGTTGATGACCTTGGCATCCGAGTCCGCTGCGTAACGAATGGCCTCCACCCACGACGGGGTAGCCAACTGCATGTCATGCGGCACTCGGATCGGAAGGATCTTGGCACCGGGCGCAAGTCCAAAGGCGCCGTCTCCGCTCGGGTGCTTTCCTGTTCCTGCAATGACTGCGGCCATGGTGGTGCCATGGCTGCTGACATCTGTGCGTTCGTCGCCCCTGGTGCTCTCCGGTTCGAAGTCCTTGCCGGGAAGCACCTGCCCTTCGAGCTCCGGGATGCGGTCGATCCCGCTGTCGATCACCGCGACGGTGATCCCTTTGCCCGTGCTGATCTTCCAGATGTCGTCGGCCTTCATGGCGTCGAGATGCCACTGCTGCGATCGAATCGTCTCCGCGTGGGCCGGGGTCGCGGCGACCCCGGCCAGCAGAAGGCCCACGAGGGCCGAGGTCGTCTTACGCATGCGCATCCCGTACAAAGTCCGTTCTGCTCAGTCGATCACCGGCGGGACAACACGACGGTTGCCCTGCCAGGTCTCTTCGTCCTCGGCCAGGTAGTCGGGGCGTTCGCCCCGCTGGTCGTCGCGTCGGTTGCCCGGAGTCTGCATCCCCGCGCCGACGCCACCGACATTGCTCCGAACAAGACCCGAGCCACCCTGGGTGAACGGCGTCACCCGACTGCCCGCCGCAGGCTGACGCCCGCCGACGATACCTCCAGGCTCCGTGGCCAGCCGACGGCCCCCGACAGGTCCGACCGTGCCCGCGTGGGCACCGCCCAAGCCGCCGCCCACCATGCCGTTCACAGGACGGCCCGCGTGCCCGGCTTCCGTGCCGATGACCGTGCCACGCGGAATACCGGAGCTGGGACCCGTGGGAGTGACCGGTCGGCCGCCCACGATGCCGGTGTCACCGCGCGGAGGCAGGCCGATCTTGCCCAGGGGCCCGCTCGTACCAGGACCGGGACCGAGCGGGCCGACCGGACCGATGCCGGGGATCGTCCTCAGTCCGCCGACCGGCGGCAGAGGTACGGGTGGGGCGATGGCGACAGGAGTGGGACCGGTGGGCAACGGGCCGGCAGGCGTCGTCACCGGAGGCGCGGTTGGGTTCGGGAGCGTGGTGACGGTGTCGAGGTCCACCTCCACGTCGCGGTCCAGCGTCACCGCTACCGGCGCCGCCGGTGGGAGGCTTACGTCCGGCCTGGGTGGGTGGCCGGGAACCATAGGTTCGTCCCTGGAAACGCTGGCAGTAGGCGCCGACGACACATACGACGAGCTTCCTGAGTTGCTCCCCTGCGCGGAACCCCCTCCGAAGCGGTCCCTGTCCAAGTCGGTGGCCACATGAGGCGGCACAAACACCGCCGGCGGCTTCGGAAACGTCGGAATCGTCGCCCTGTCCATCTCCGTCTTCGACAACGCATACGACTGCGAAAGCTTCGTCAGCGCGTCCACCGCCCGCGCATGGTCCCCGCTCAGCTTCGACCAAGCCTCCTGGCCCAGCTGCTTCGCATCCGGGTCGTTGCGGTACTGCCGCGAGATCTCGAGGTTCTCCTTCAGCGCCGCCTCCGCCCCCGCGTCGTACTTGGGCATGTGGATCTCGGACATCGTCTGGGCCGCCAGCGTCATCCAGTGGCCGCCCGTCGAGCTGAAGTCGGCCAGGACCAGCGTGGCGCTGCCCGCTCGGTTCACCCATTCCTGGAAGGCCGTCGCCGCTTCGCCCTCCCAGCCCTTGACCTTGTGGTCCTTGAGCTTCTGGCCGATCTCCTTGATGGTCTTGGCCGCTTCGGTGAGCTGCGTGCCCCGCTGCGACACCGTCTTCGGGTCGAGCGAGGCGACCATCGCGGCCAGTTGCGCGTGCGAGTATCCCTCGAAGTTCGTCGCCATCAGAACCGAACACCTCGCCCCGGGCCCCCGTCGGTGGAGGCGACCGGCTTGTCCGCGTACGGGTCCCGCTTCGGGTCGTAGTTCTCCTGGGCTTCCTTGGCGATGGCCGCCATGCGCCGCTTGGTCTCCTCGTCCACGTCACCGAACCCCTTGCCCGCCGTCAGGATCGCGATGCCCAGGGCCTCGATCTGCCCCGCCAGGCCCTTCGAGAGGTTCTGCAGTTCCTCGTGGACCTTGTTGTACGACGTGTAGAGGCCGTCGGCCTCCGGGAAGCCGGTGCCCAGGGCGCCCGCCGGGAGGGTGCCGTGGGCCAGCTTGCCGTGGTCCGCCTGGGAGTCCTCCAGTGATGTCAGGAGGCCGTCCACCAGGTTCTTGTATTCCTTCATCGTGTCGTACTCGACCGACAGCGCCGCCGCCTGCGCCATGACGGCGTCCGCCAGCCCGGGCGTCAGGCCCTGCCCGAACAGACCCGGCTCACTCTCCACTGCCACGCTGGCCTCCCCGACTCCCCATCCCCGTTCGCACACACGGTTCGCACGCGCGCGTACGCAATCTCACCGGTCACTGTAGCGATCAGCACCGACAGCCCCAACTCCGAGGTTGCAGGTGCAATGCGGGTCACACGGTCACGAGTTGGGCGCGGCCACCGCCGCCGATGGCCGGATCGGGAGCCTGTTCACCGGGCGGCCCGTGGCCGCGCGGACCGCCGAGGCCACCGCCGCGGGAGCCGTCACCACGGGGACCGCGCTCGCCGCCTTCGCGCCGAAGGGGGCCACCACGTCCCGTTCCTCGACCAGTTTGACGATGCGGACGGCCGGGGCGTCGAGCGAGGTCGGCAGGGCGTAGCCGGTCAGGTCCGGGTGGCGGACCAGGCCGGATACCGTGCGGAGGTTCTCCGTCAGGGCCGCGCCCACGCCCTGCGTGACGCCCGCCTCGATACGGGCCTCCAACTGGCGGGGGTTGAGGACGCGGCCGACGTCCTGGGCCACCGCGAGTTCCACGACCCGTACCGAGCCCAGCTCGATGTCCACGTCCACCACCGCGCGGATCGCGCAGAACGCGAGGCCGACGAAGGCGTCGCCTTGGCCGTCCGCGTCCAGCGGTTCCGTCGGGTGGGGGCGGCACTGGGCCGTCGCCCAGAGCTCCTTGCCTTCTATGGCCTCGGCGACCGTCATCGAGAAGGCGCCGTCGTACGACGTGATCCGGCCATCCGCGATCTGGAGGAGCTCCGTGGACATGCCCAGCTTGTGGGCCATCGGCTGGAGGAGCTGGGTGCGCACCATCTTCGCCGCGCGCTCCACCGCCCCGCCCGACACCCACGTGTGGCGGCCGTGCGCCGACGGCCCGGCCGGCGGCTGGTCGGTGTCGACCGGGGCCGTCGCCACCTCGTCGACGCCCAGTACCTCCTGGACGATCTGGCGGGCCAGCGTGGCGAAGCCCTGGCCGGTGTCGACCGCCGCGCAGATGACCGTCGCCGTGCCGCCCACGACCTTCACGGTGGCCGTGGAGACCTCGTCGGTCCCCTCCGCGCCCAGCATGTGAACCATGCCGACGCCGTACCCGACCCCGCGCCGCACCGCGCCCGGCTCGCCCGCGCCCTCCGGGCCGCCCGGCAGCAGCCACTCGTCCTCCGGGGTGTCCTTCGGGAGGGCGGGCAGCTCGAAGTCGCGGACCGCGCGCAGCAGTTCCGCCACCGGCGCCGGGCAGGTCACCGTCTGGCCGGTGGGCAGGAGGTCCCCGGTGGCCAGGACGTTGCGCAGGCGCAGTTCCGCCCCGTCCATGCCGAGGGCCGCCGCGAGCTTGTCCATCTGGCCCTCGTACGCGGCGCACACCTGCATCGCGCCCTCACCGCGGACGTGGCCCGACGGCGGGTTGTTGGTGCGTACCGCCCAGCCCTCCACGAAGGCGTGCGGGACGACGTACGGGCCGCAGGCGAAGGCCACCGCCGCCGCCAAGGACTCCGCGGAGGCGTCGGCGTACGCGCCGGCGTCCATCAGGATCTGGGCCTCGACCTTGACCAGGCGGCCCTCCGCGTCCGCGTGGTGGCGGTAGCGCAGCAGGGTGGGGTGCCGGTGGGTGTGGCCGAGGAAGGACTCCTCGCGGGTGGCGGCCAGCTTGACCGGGCAGCCCGTGCGCAGGGCGAGCAGGCCGAGGGGGAGCTGGAAGGCGGCGTCCTCGCGGTCGGCCGTCGCGCCCGGCACTCCGGTGACGACGACCCGCACGCGGTCCGGTTCGAGGCCGAAGCAGGCGGCCGCCAGGTCGCGGTCGGAGTGCGGGTCGGTGGAGGCGGTGTAGAGCTCCACGCCGCCGTCGGGCCGGGGCACGGCCAGCCCGGCCTCGGCGCCGATGGGCGCCGGGTCCTGGCGGCCGATCCGGTACAGGCCCTCGACGACGACCTCGCCGGTGACCTCCGGGTCGCCGTAGCGGAGCGGGATGTGCCGGATCAGGTTGCCGTCGGGGTGCAGGGCGGGCGCGCCGAAGGCCTGCTCGGGGTCGGTGACCGGGTCCAGGAGCTCGTACTCGACGGCGATGGCGGCGGCGGCGAGGCGGGCGGTGTCCGGATGGTCGGCGGCGACGGCGGCGATGGGCTCGCCGTGGTGGCGGACCACGTCGTGCGCGAAGACCGGCCGGTCGGCGATGCGGCGGCCGTGCGTGGTGGCGCCGGGGACGTCGGCGTGGGTGACGACGGCCCGCACGCCGGGCATGTCGGCGGCGGCCGAGGTGTCGATGGACAGGATCCGGGCGTGGGCGTGCGGGGAGCGCAGCACGGCGGCCCACAGGAGGCCCTCGGCCCACAGGTCGGCGGCGTAGGGGAAGGTGCCCTCGCTCTTGGCGCGGGTGTCGGCGGCCGGGACGGACGCCCCGATCCCGCTCGGCGCCCGCTCCTCGGCGGCCTCGGCCCCGGCCTCCGCCGCCAGGGCGGTGACCGTGGTGTTCACCGTTGTCGTCGCCGTCGCCGTCGCCGTCGCCGCGTCCTGCCCGCTCACGCCGTGCCTCCGTGGTGGATGCCGCCCTCGCCGGGCGCTGCCTGGTGCGGAATGCGAGCCTCCGGCGAGCCGGGAGCCGAACCCGGACCCTGGCCGTGACCCTGCCCCGTCCCGTGCGCCCCTTCGGCCGCCGCCGCCTCGCGGCCCGCCACGACCTCGCGCACGGCGTCGATGACCCCCGCGTACCCGGAGCAGCGGCAGAGGTTGCCGCACAGGGCCTGCCGCGTCTCCAGCTCGCTGGGGGCGTGGTTGCCCTCCAGCAGGTCATGGATGGTCATGGCCATGCCGGGCACGCAGAACCCGCACTGCACCGCACCCGACCTGCACAACGCCTGCTGCACGTCCGAGAGTTCCCCACCCGTCGCGAGACCCTCGACGGTGCGGACCTCGCTCCCGGCGGCCGTCGCGGCCGGGACCAGGCAGGAGGCGACGAGCCGGCCGTCGACCTGCACGGCGCAGGCGCCGCATTCGCCCTGCGAGCAGCCGTCCTTGGCACCGGCGAGGCCGAGCCGCTCGCGCAGCACGTAGAGCAGGGACTCGCCGATCCAGGCCCCGGTGACGGGCCGGTCGGCGCCGTTGACGCGCAGGACGTAGGAGGCCTGCGGGTGCTCGTGATGGGCGGCGGCCTCGGCTGCCGCCGCTTCTTCTCCATACGTCGGCACCTCGGCCGGGAGACCTTCGGCGGTGTCCTCGGCCGGGGGTGCCACAGCGATGTCGGCGGTGTCCCCGGTCGGCGTGGACCCGGCCGGAATCCCGGCCGGCCCCGGGTCGACGCCCGCGAACCCGCGCCCGTCCGTACCCCCGTGCTCCGCGGCAGGCTCCGCGGACGGCCCCGCCGACGACTCCGCGGCCGACCCCGCGGCCGGCTCCGCCTCGGCGACCACCACGGGCTCCGCCTCGGCCCCGCCCACCGGCTCGTCCTCACGGTCAAGACCGGGCTCGAGCACAGACCCGGCCCCAAGCGGCTGCCCGGGCTCGAGCGGCTGCCCCGGCTCAAGCCCCGACCCGGCCTCGCCCTCCGGCTCCGGAGCCTCGGCCTTTGCCGCGACCCGCACTCCCCCGAACAGGTCCAGCCCGCCGGACGCCACCGGGTGCGGACGCTCATCCTCGACCGGCATGGCAGCCGGCCCGTGTGCGGCCTCGATGTCGTGCGGAGCCGGGTGCACCGGCTCGCCCGCCTCCGGGAGGGGGGTGCCCACACCGGGCCCGCCGAGCACGCGCGGCCCGCGCCGCGCCCCGGAACCGCCCCCGGCCCCGGCCGGCGAGCCGAGCCCACCGACCCCGGGTCCGCCCGGCGGCCGCCGCGCGGCGGCCGCCGAAGCGACGGCGTCGTCCGTGCCCGGCAGCGTCCCCGGCTCCGGCTGCGCCGCGTAGTCGGGATGGTCGGCCCACGGCGCCGCGGCGCCGCCCGGCAGGGTCGCCGGGGCCTGGCTCCAGTCGGCGGCCCACTGCCCGGTCGACGAGGACTCGTCCGCGAACCGCCACTCGGCCGTCGCCTGCGGATCCGACTCCTGCTGCGAAGGCGCCTGGAACGGGAAGTGGGACCCGGACTCGAACGCGGACTCGGACTCAGCCCCGGACCCGAGATCAGACCCGGACTCGGACCGGACCCCCGCCCCGAAATCAGAGAAGTCGGACCCGGCCTCCGCGTACGCCTGCGCCTCCGGCTCCGCCTCGGCGAACGCCGCGGCCACCGACGCCGGAAGCGGGACCGACGCCGGGATCGGCCCGCCGACCGGAGCCGCGGCCGGCCCCTGGGCCTGCGGCGCGGCAGCCTCCGACGCCCCCGCCTCCGGCCATTGCACCGGAATCGTCCACGTGCCCGTGGCCGCCGGATCCGTGCTGGCCGAGCCGAGCGGCACGATCATCGGCGGCGGCACGTACCCGTGGCCGGGCGCCGCGAGCGGCTCCCCGGTCCCCAGCGCGTCCAGCATGTCCTGCGGCAGCTTCACGAAGGCCGTCGCGTCGGAGTCGTACTCGCCGCCCTGCGGCACCGGCTCCCAGCCCCAGCTCGCCGTTCCGTTCCCCTGGGTCACGTTCTCGTTCTCGTTCCCGCTCATGAGCTCAGCGCCCTCCCCAGGGCCCTGCGCGCCAGCACGGCCACCGTCCGCCGCAGATGCAGTACACCGGGGGCCACCGGCTCCCCCTGGTCGGGCACGCAGGCGGCCGCGACGTACTCGCCGAAGGCCTCCAGCGCCTCGGGGGCCAGGTGCCGTTCCCCCTCCCAGTCGATCAGCGAGGCCACCCACTGCTCGGCCTCCAGCGGGCGCAGCGGCATGGGGGCGACCGCCCCGATCGCGCAGCGCACACCCCGGCGCGCGGGATCGAGCACCAGCCCCACGGACGCCACCGCGCGCCCCGGCCCCGTACGCCCCGTGGCCTTGAGGAACACCTGCGGGGCGTGCAGCAGCGGCACCCGGACGAAGCCGATCAGTTCGCCGGGCCGCAGCATCTCGCGGCCGGCCAGCAGGTACGACACGGGGATCTCGCGCGATCCGGCCGGGCCGACGATGACGAGCACGGCCTCCAGGGCGGCCAGCACGGGCAGGGCGTCGCCCGTGGGCGCGGCGGAGGCGATGTTGCCGCCGAGGGTGCCCGCGTTGCGGATCTGCGGGGGCCCGGCGGCGCGGGCGGCGGCCGCCAGCGCGGGGATCAGAGCGGCGAAATCCGGCCGTCCCATCCGCGCGTGGGTGAGGCCCGCGCCGAGCAGCGCGTGGCCGTCCTGGTACTGCCAGCCGCGGATCTCGTTGATCCGCCCCAGGCCCACCAGCGCGGCGGGCCGCAGCAGCCCGGCGTTGACGGCGGCCATGAGGTCGGTGCCGCCCGCGACGGGCACGGCGGCGGGCATGGCGGTGAGAGCCGCCACGGCCTCGTCGAGCGAGGCCGGCAGCGTCACGGACTGCGCCGCCTGCGGTGCGTGCGTGGTCAACCCAGCTGCCCCTTCCCGATGTCCCGGTCCCGGCGCTCACGCCTGTCCGCCGTACGGTACGTGCTCACCGCCGGGAGGTGGCAACTCTGGCACATCTTCCCGGACGACCCGCGCGAGGGTGGGCCGGGCGGCCCGGTACCCGGGGCCCGCCCCGGGCGGCCGGGTCCCGGCGCCGCCGGGACCGGGGCACCTTCGACCGATCGCCCGTTTTTCCCCGTATCACCGGAAATCCAGCCAGAGTTCCGGTTCCCGTTGTCACACCTTCGGGGGCGCTCCCTCGATCGGCCGCCCGAGCACCCCCGGGCGCCGCTGCCACGGCAGCGGCCCGCCCGGTGGCCGGTAACCGACCCCGAGGGCGTCCAGTCGCGCGTAGTGCGCGGCCATCCGCCCCTCGAACGAGCCGAAGTCGCGCTCCCCGGGCGGGGGCTGAGGGGACCACACGACCTCGGCGAAGGCCGCCAGCCGGGGGAACACCTGGTAGTCCACGCGGCCTTGGTCCTCCATCACCTCGGTCCACGCGTTGGCCTGGGCGCCGAGCACGTGGGCGGCCGCCTCGGGCGACAACTCCGGCGGTACCGGCTCGAACCGGTACACGTCCTCCAGCGTGCGCACGTAGGCGATGGGCACGGGCTCCTCGGGGCCGGGCGCCTGACGGTAGTCCAGGTACACGTGCTGCTCGGGGCACATCACCACGTCGTGCCCGGCCTCGGCGGCGGCGATCCCGCCCCCGTACCCGCGCCACGAGGAGACGGCCGCGCCCGGCGCGAGCCCGCCCTCCAGGATCTCGTCCCACCCGATCAGCCGCCGCCCGCGCTCGGCGAGCCAGGAGTCGAAGTGCCGGACGAACCAGGACTGGAGGCCGTCCTCGCCGTCCACGCCCAGGTCGCGGACGCGCTCCTGGGCGGCTCCGGAGGCCTTCCACTGCCCTTTGGGGCATTCGTCCCCGCCCACGTGGACGAAGGGCGAGACCTCGGCGGGGAACAGCTCCAGCAGTTCCTCGAAGACCCCCTCGTAGAACCGCAGGACGGCCTCGGTGGGCGCGAGCACGTTCTCGCTGACCCCCCAGTCGTCCCAGACCTCCAGCGCCGCGGTGTCGACGACGTCGGTGTTGCCCAGTTCCGGGTAGGCGGCGATCGCGGCCTGCGAGTGGCCCGGTACGTCGATCTCCGGGACCACCCGGACGTGCCGCTCGGCGGCGTACGCGACGATCTCGCGGAGGTCGTCCTGCGTGTAGTAGCCGCCGTGCGGGGTCTCGTCCCACAGCGGGGAGGCCCGGTGGCCCCGCCGGCTGCGCGCCCGCCACGAGCCGACCTCGGTCAGCCTCGGGTACCGCTTGATCTCGACCCGCCAGCCCTGATCGTCCGTCAAGTGCAGGTGCAGCACGTTGAGCTTGTGCGCGGCGAGCAGGTCGATGTACCGGAGCACCCCGTCCTTGGGCATGAAGTGCCGGGCGACGTCGAGCATCAGCCCCCGCCATCCGAACCGGGGGGCGTCCGCGATCCGTACGTACGGCAGGCTCCAGGTGCGCCCGGGCAGCGGGGCCTTGCGGTAGGCGTCGGGCCCCAGCAGCTGACGCAGCGTCTGGATGCCCCAGAACAGCCCGGCCTCGCTCGCGCCGGTCAGCTCGACGCCGGTCGCGTCGACGGTGAGGGCATACGCCTCGGACGCCGGCCCCGGCCCGGCCCCCGATCCCGACGCCGACCCCGGCCCGGCGCCGCCCACGGCCGCCGGGTCGATCCCGAGCCGTATCCGGGCGACCGTGCCGGTCCCGGCCGCGCCCGCACCGGCCGGCCCCGGACCGGCCGCCGGCAGGCTCCAGCCGGTGGCCGCGCCCAGTTCGCGGCGCAGCCGGCGCGCCGCACCCTCGGCGCCCGGCCCGGCGCAGAGCTCCGGCTCGGGCCCGAACTCGAAGCGGAGCCCGCCCTCGTGGAAGTCGGCGAGCCGGGGTGCGGGGATCAGGTCCATGCGTCAGCCCTTCGCAGCAGCCTGTTGCACTCTGCGCAACGCCCGTTCCACAGAGTGCTCGTCGCGCCGACCCTAGTACGCCAAAGGCCCCCGGGGTACGCCGATGCGCTCCCCGGGGGCCTTGGTCCTGCCGCGGTAGGGCCGGGCTACTCGCCCTTGCCGCCCTTGTCCTTGTCCCCGCCGGGGCCCATGGACTCGTAGATCTCCTTGCACATGGGACAGACCGGGTACTTCTTCGGGTCCCGGCCCGGCACCCAGACCTTGCCGCAGAGCGCGACGACGGGGGTCCCGTCGAGCGCGCTCGCCATGATCTTGTCCTTCTGGACGTAGTGGGCGAAGCGCTCGTGGTCGCCGTCGCCGTGGGACACCTGCGGCGTCGGCTCTACGAGGGTCCCCGTACCAGTCCCGCGCTCGGGCTCAAGAGTGCTCATAAAACCCAGGGTACTGAACGCCGCGGGGGTCAGTTGAGCGACGGGTCGTCCGGATAGGTGGCCACCATCGCGAGCTCGCTGCGCTGGCGGCGCAGGACGGCCCGCCACAGCCGCTCGGGGTCCGGGAAGGACACGTCGCCGGGCTCCGATTCCACGACGTACCAGGCGCCCTCGCCGACCTCGTCCTCCAGCTGGCCCGGGCCCCAGCCCGAGTAGCCGGCGAAGATGCGCAGCGAGCCCAGGGCCGCGGCCAGCAGTTCGGGCGGAGCCTCCAGGTCGACCAGCCCGATCGCGCCGTGCACCCGGCGCCAGCCGAGCGGGCCCTCCTCGCCCGGGATGACCGCCACCCCCAGGGCCGAGTCCAGCGCGACGGGACCGCCCTGGAAGACCACGCCCGGATCGCCGGCCAGCGGGGCCCAGGGCAGCAGGACGTCGCCGACGCCCACCGGGGTCGGCCGGTTCAGGACCACGCCGAGGGAGCCCTGCTCGTCGTGGTCGAGCAGGAGCACCACCGCGCGGTCGAAATTCGGGTCCGCGAGGGCGGGGGTGGCCACGAGCAGCCGCCCTGTGAGGGAGGACACCTCGGTCATGCCGCCATGATCCCGCACAATCGCCCGTCGCGGGGACCGGCCGGGAAGATCGGACCGCCCGCAGCTCAGGCGCACGGCAGCAGGAGGCAGGGCGCGCGGGCGGCGCGAGCGGAACGCGACGCTCCGCCATGTGGTGGGTACGGAGGGTGTTGTACCGAATTCATGACAGTCCTACGGCCGCGTCAGCCATACAAACAAAGGGGTGGTGGCCCTTACTCTTTTCCCTGGCCCCCTGCCCATCCCACTCCGGAACGCGAGATTCATGACCGGCACAGTCAGTGACGATGTACTGCTTGTCCACGGCGGCACCCCGCTCGAGGGCGAGATCCGTGTCCGCGGTGCGAAGAACCTCGTGCCCAAGGCCATGGTCGCCGCTCTGCTCGGCAGCGGACCCAGTCGGCTGCGCAACGTTCCCGACATCCGTGACGTCCGGGTCGTGCGCGGGCTGCTCCAGCTGCACGGGGTGACGGTCCGTCCCGGCGAGGAGCCGGGCGAGCTGGTGCTCGACCCGACCCACGTCGAGAGCGCGAACGTCGCCGACATCGACGCCCACGCGGGCTCGTCGCGCATCCCGATCCTGTTCTGCGGCCCCCTGCTGCACCGCCTCGGCCACGCCTTCATCCCGGGCCTCGGCGGCTGCGACATCGGCGGACGGCCGATCGACTTCCACTTCGACGTGCTCCGCCAGTTCGGCGCGACCATCGAGAAGCGCGAGGGCGGCCAGTACCTGGAGGCCCCCCAGCGCCTGCGCGGCTGCAAGATCCGCCTGCCCTACCCGTCGGTCGGCTCGACCGAGCAGGTGCTGCTGACGGCCGTCCTGGCCGAGGGCGTCACCGAGCTCAGCAACGCCGCCGTGGAGCCCGAGATCGAGGACCTCATCTGCGTACTGCAGAAGATGGGCGCGATCATCTCCATGGACACCGACCGGACCATCCGCATCACCGGTGTCGACCGCCTCGGCGGCTACAACCACAAGGCGCTCCCGGACCGCCTGGAGGCCGCCTCCTGGGCTTCCGCGGCCCTGGCGACCGGTGGCAACATCTACGTGCGCGGCGCCCAGCAGCGCTCGATGATGACCTTCCTGAACACCTTCCGCCGGGTCGGCGGCGCGTTCGAGATCGACGACAACGGCATCCGCTTCTGGCACCCGGGCGGCCCGCTCAAGGCCATCGCGCTGGAGACGGACGTGCACCCCGGCTTCCAGACCGACTGGCAGCAGCCGCTGGTCGTGGCCCTGACGCAGGCCTCCGGCCTCTCGATCGTCCACGAGACGGTCTACGAGTCCCGGCTCGGCTTCACCTCGGCACTGAACCAGATGGGTGCTCACATCCAGCTGTACCGCGAGTGCCTGGGCGGCAGCGCGTGCCGCTTCGGCCAGCGCAACTTCCTGCACTCGGCGGTCGTCTCCGGCCCCACCAAGCTGCAGGGCGCCGACCTGGTCATCCCCGACCTGCGCGGCGGGTTCTCGTACCTGATCGCGGCGCTGGCGGCCGAGGGCACCTCGCGCGTCCACGGCATCGACCTGATCAACCGCGGCTACGAGAACTTCATGGAGAAGCTCGTGGAGCTCGGCGCGAAGGTCGAGCTGCCGGGCGGCGACCTCGTCTGAGCCGTCCGACGGCCCCGCGGCGGCGTCCGCGGGGCCGTCGGACCGTCAGAAAGCCCCCCGCGGGCCCCGCAAGGGCCCCGGGGGGCTTTCTCATGGCCCCTCAGGCGCCCCGTGGGCTCCCAGAGGCCCCGGGGGCGCGGCGGCGCGCGCCGGACCCGGCAGGGCCAGGCGAGGGGCCGGCAGGGGCCGGGGCCGGCGGCAGCGGCCGGGCGCGAGGCCGGGGCGCCCCGAAGCGGGCCCGGGACGGCCGAAGGGCGGCCACCCCGTCCGGGGTGGCCGCCCTTCGCCGTACTGCTGCCGTTCCGAAGGCCTGTGCGGCCTTCGGCGCCGGGGCAGGACTACTTGCCCTTGGCGGCTTCCTTGAGCTTGGAGCCCGCGGAGACCTTCACGCTGTAGCCGGCCGGGATCTGGATGGGGTCGCCGGTCTGCGGGTTGCGCGCGGTGCGAGCGGCACGGTGGGTGCGCTCGAAGGTCAGGAAGCCGGGGATGGTGACCTTCTCGTCGCCCTTGGCGACGATCTCGCCGACGGTCTCGGCGAGCGCGGCCAGAACGGCGTCGGCGTCCTTGCGGGTCACCTCGGCGCGCTCGGACAGAGCGGCCACCAGCTCACTGCGGTTCATGTTGTACTCCCGTGTTCAACTTGCCTTAGAGGCGTGAGATCGAAGCCGATGCTGCCAGGGCCCTCGGACAGTCCCCGGACCCGGGTCTGAACGTCAGACCCTCTCGCCCGGTTACGCATCCTGCCCCCACCAGCGGCGGGAAAGCCAATCCGGCACCCGCCGGGGTCACACGAAAAGCGCCACAGTCACGCCGCGGTGACGCTCCGTCCACGCCCTCGCCCATACGTTGCCGCGCACCGCGGACCTCGCGGGTATCCCCGCAACCCTAGAGGCGCCCCGCACGGCCCGCATCTCGCGACGCGCCGGGCGGGACGCCCGTGAGGGCGGTCACAGCCCCGGTCAGCCCACCGGGACGGTGGCGGCCTTGCGGACGGCTCCCGCGACGGCGCCGGCGACCTTGTCGTTGAAGACCGACGGGATGATGTAGTTCGCGTTCAGCTCGTCCTCGCCGACGACGTCCGCCAGGGCGCTCGCGGCGGCCAGCATCATCTCGGTGTTCACGGTCCGCGACTGGGCGTCCAGCAGGCCGCGGAAGACACCCGGGAAGACCAGCACGTTGTTGATCTGGTTCGGGAAGTCGGAGCGCCCGGTGGCGACGACGGCGGCGGTCTGACGGGCGACGGCCGGGTCCACCTCGGGGTCCGGGTTCGCGAGCGCGAACACGATCGCGCCTTCCGCCATCGCGGCCACGTCCTCGCCGGAGAGCACGTTGGGGGCGGAGACGCCGATGAACACGTCGGCGCCGACCACGGCCTCCTTCAGCGTGCCCGTGTAGCCCTCGGGGTTGGTGTTGTCGGCGATCCAGCGCAGCGGGGAGTCGGGGGCCGCGTCGACGAGGTCGGGGCGGCCCGCGTGCACGACGCCGTGGATGTCGGCGCTGACGGCGTTCTTGACGCCCGCCGCCAGGAGCAGCTTGAGGATGGCGGTACCGGCCGCACCGGCGCCCGACATGACCACCTTGACGTCCCCAACTGCCTTGCCCACGACGCGCAGTGCGTTGGTGAGCGCGGCGAGCACCACGATCGCGGTGCCGTGCTGGTCGTCGTGGAAGACCGGGATGTCCAGGGCCTCGCGCAGGCGGGCCTCGATCTCGAAGCAGCGCGGCGCGGAGATGTCCTCGAGGTTGATGCCCGCGAAGCCGGGGGCGATGGCCTTGACGATGGCGACGATCTCGTCGCTGTCCTGGGTGTCGAGGCAGATCGGCCACGCGTCGATGCCGGCGAAGCGCTTGAAGAGGGCCGCCTTGCCCTCCATGACGGGCAGCGCGGCCATCGGGCCGATGTTGCCCAGGCCCAGGACGGCCGAGCCGTCCGTCACGACTGCGACGGAGTTGCGCTTGATGGTCAGGCGGCGGGCGTCCTCGGGGTTCTCGGCGATCGCCATGCACACGCGGGCCACGCCCGGGGTGTAGATCATCGAGAGGGCGTCACGGTTGCGGATGGGGTGCTTGGACGCCATCTCGATCTTGCCGCCGAGGTGCATGAGGAAGGTGCGGTCGGAGACCTTGCCGAGGCTGACGCCCTCGATCCCCCGCAGCTTCTCGACGATCTCGTCCGCGTGCGCGGTGGAGGTCGCGGCGATGGTGACGTCGATCCGGAGCTTCTCGTGGCCGGAGGCGGTCACGTCGAGGCCGGTGACCGATCCGCCGGAGGACTCCACGGCGGTGGTGAGCTGGGAGACCGCGGTTCCGCTCGCGGGCACTTCCAGGCGGACCGTCATCGAATACGAGACGCTGGGCGCCGTTGCCATGGCCGTGTTCCTCTTCTGTCCCTGGTTTTCGCTGTACACACAGGGCCCGGCACACAGCAGGCGGCGTGGCGGGACCTGTTGTCCGATCGTCCCACCTACCAGCCGGTACAAGGTAACCAGCTACAAATTCCGGAAAGACACTTCCACCATACGAGATAACAGGGGTGCGGTGGAAGGGCGGGGCACACGAAACAGGTCCGCGCCCCCCACGGAGTGGGGGGCGCGGACCTGTGCTGCTCCGTCTATGACACCGACCCGCCATGCTCGCCTCGCGGCAAGTGGTCGCTCGAAGCGACGAAGGTTGGGCCCGGGGGCTTGGATCGAGTCGGTGCCTTCACCAGGCTAACAAAGGATCGCCGAATGCGGTCCCCCTCCAGGCGCCCGGTTTGTGCCGACCACGCTGCCGGCCGCGGACCATACGGCCGTACGGCGGGCGCGAGCCCCGCGCGCACGGCCGGGTGGGCGTTACGGGAGCAGCAGTTCCGGTACGCCGGACGCGTCGGGCCGGTCCCGCTCCGCCGAGACCACCGTCAGCTGCTGCGTCGCGCGCGTCAGCGCCACGTACAGCACCCGCAGGCCCGCCGGGGACTCGTCCGCGATCTCCGCCGGGGAGACGACGACGGTGGCGTCGTACTCCAGGCCCTTGGCCTCCAGGCTGCCCAGCGCCACCGCCCGCTGCCCGAGGCCGGCGAGCCAGCCCGCGGCCTCCGCGCGCCGGTCCATGGCCACGACCACGCCGACGGTGCCGTCGACCTGCTCCAGCAGCCGGCGGGTCTCCTCCCGCACCGTGGCGCCCAGATCGTCCCCGGCCGCCGCGAAGCGGGGCTCCAGGCCCGTGGAGCGCACCGCCGACGGCGGCTCCATGCCGGGCATCGCCAGGCGCAGCACCCGGGCCGCGACCTCGGCGACCTCGGCCGGGTTGCGGTAGTTCACCGTCAGCGTGAACCGCTTGCGCGGTCGGGACCCGAGGGCCTCGTCGCGGGCCGCGGCCGCCTCGTCCGGGTCGGTCCAGGAGGACTGCGCCGGGTCGCCGACCACCGTCCAGGTGCCCGTCCGGCCCCGCCGGCCCACCATCCGCCACTGCATCGGCGTCAGGTCCTGGGCCTCGTCCACGATGACGTGCGCGTACTCGGTGCGCTCCGCCGCGAGCCGCTCGGCCCGCTCCCACTGGGTCTCCTCGCGGGTCGGCATCAGCTCCTCCAGCCCGCTGAGCTGGTCCAGCGGATCCATCTCCCGCTTGCGCTTGGGCCGGGCGGGCGCGCCGAGCAGCTGCTGGAGCTCGTCCAGCAGCGCCACGTCGTGCACCGACAGGGGACCCTTGCCGTCCGGGCCCACCCGGCGCAGCGAGCGGGCCAGCCGGCGGATCTCGCGCGGGTTCAGCTCGCGGCGCGACCAGCGGCCGAGCCGCCGCTCGTCGGCCATGGCGGCCAGCACCCCGCGCGGGGTGAGCTCGGGCCACCAGCGGTCGAGGAAGTCGATGAAGGCGTCCTCGGTGGAGATGTCCTCGTCGAAGGCGGAGCGCAGCTCGGCGGCCAGCTCCGGGTCGCTGTGCCGGCCGGACTGGCCGGAGCGGGCGTACAGGGCGTCGAGCAGCAGCTTGCGGGCGCGCGGGCGCAGCAGGTTCACCGGCGCGGTGCCGCCGAGCACGTTCTGCCGGATCCGGTTCAGCTCGTCGGCCTCCAGCTCCTGGCGGCGCCCGAAGGCCACCACGCGCAGCCGGTCGGGGGCGCCGCCGAGCTCCAGGGCGCCCCGTACGGCCTTGCGGAGCACCTTCAACATCCGCGAGGAGCCCTTGATCCGAGCCACGGCCGGGTCGTCGTACGTGGTCGCCTCGGCGCCGTCGACCAGCGAGCCCAGCGCCCGGATGGCGACCTGCCCCTCCTCACCGAGGGAGGGCAGCACGCCCTCGGTGTACGCGACGAGCAGCGGGGTCGGGGAGACGATCAGGATGCCGCCGGAGTAGCGGCGCCGGTCCTGGTAGAGCAGGTAGGCGGCGCGGTGCAGGGCGACGGCGGTCTTGCCGGTGCCGGGCCCGCCCGCGACCTCGGCGACGGAGGCGGCGGGGGCGCGGATGACGAGGTCCTGCTCGGCCTGGATGGAGGAGACGATGTCCCGCATCGAGTGCGTACGGGCCCGTCCGAGGGCGGCCATCAGGGCGCCGTCGCCGATGGCGGGCAGCTCCCGGCCGTCCAGGAAGGCGGTGACCTCGGGGCGCATCAGGTCGTCCTCGACGCCCAGCACCTTGCGGCCCTTGGAGCGGATGACCCGGCGGCGTACGACGCGGCCGGGGTCCTTGGGCGTGGAGCGGTAGAACGGCGCGGCCGCCGGGGCCCGCCAGTCGATGACCAGCGGCGCGTAGTCGGAGTCCAGGACTCCGATGCGGCCGATGTGCAGGGTCTCGGCGATGTCGGCGGTGAGGTCCTCGCGGATCGCGTCGTCGGCGGGCTCGACGGAGGTGTAGGCGCCGTCCGGGCCGCGCTCCCCGTCCTTGCCGAGCACCAGGTCGACGCGGCCGAAGAGGAAGTCCTCGAACTCGTTGTTGAGCCGGTTCAGGTGGATGCCCGCCCGGAAGACCTGCGCGTCGCGCTCGGCGAGGGCGCCGGGGGTGCCCACCTGGCCGCGCTGAGCGGCGTCGTTCATCAGGAACTCGGCCTCGTGGATCTTCTCCTCGAGGCGTCGGTACACCTGGTCGAGATGCGTCTGCTCGACCGCGATCTCCCGATCTCGGACGGAATCCGCCGTGCTGTCGACAGCGGCATTCTGCGCGGCCACCAAGGCCCCCTTCTGACGTGCATGGGCGACCGTCAACCGTACGCGAATCGGCGCCCTGTCCGCACGCCCGTTCCGGAACCGTGCCGGGCGGTGTCGTGCCGGCCGGCCCGGACCGCCTAGACGGATCCCGCGGCCAGGACCCGGCGGCGGTGCCGGGCCACGCGCTCCCGGTTGCCGCACAGCTCGCTGGAGCACCAGCGGCGCCGGTGGCCGCGGGAAGTGTCCAGGTAGACCCGGGTGCAGCCGTCGCCCTCGCAGGCCCTCAGCAGCGCCAGGTCGCCGGGGTCGGTGAGCAGCTCGACGGCGTCGCGGGCCACGACCGCGAGCAGGGCCCCGCACTCCACGCCGCCGCACAACTCCCGTACGAGGTGCCCTTCCCGGTCCCGTACGGCACACAGGCCGGGGGGTGGCCCGGCGGCCAGCGCGTTGACCCGGGCGAGGGCCTGCGCCGCGGCGGGCGACGGCGCGGCCGCGTCCAGTTCCGCCCGTACGAGGGTCTCCACGTCGGAGCGCAGGGAGCGGAACGCGGCCGCCCAGTCCGGGCCGACCCGGGCGAGCGGCGTCCGGTCGGGCACCAGCCCGGCTCCGGCGAGCCACAGCCGCAGCCCGTCACCGTCCGCAAGCCCCTCGTGGGGGGCGAGAGTGGCCACCAGGTCCAGGCAGACCCGGCCGGAGTCGAACCGCATGCCCGTCACCGCCTCGCGTCGTGGGGCGCCCCACCAGAGTGCCGCCCCGCGGGTACGAGCGGAAGCCCCCGACGGGGCCCAGGCCCGGTCCGGGAGGGCTATACCGGCGGGGGATCGTCGTGCAGGAGGCGCTGGAAGAGGCGGTGGTCGCGCCAGGCGCCGTCGATGTGCAGGTAGCGCGGGGCGATCCCGTACTCCTCGAAGCCGGCCTTGCGCAGCACCCGCTGCGAGGCGAGGTTGCCGAGCAGGGTCCCGGCCTCCACGCGGTGCAGGCCCGCCTCCTCGCGGGCGACCCGGCACACCTCCTCCAGGGCGGCGGTGGCCAGGCCCTTGCCGTTCCAGTCCCGGTCCACCCAGTAGCCCACGCCGCCGCTGCACAGCGGACCGAGCGCGATCGAGCCCAGGTTGATCGCGCCGACCGGCGTCCCGCCCGCCGCCTCGACCAGGACGTACGGGACCATCCGCCCGGCGTCCCGGTCCGCGAGCATGCCCTCGATGCGGGCCCGCTGGCCGCGCTCGGTGTAGAACTCCGGCGGCCGGGCCGGTTCGAAGGGCGCCATGAAGGCCCGGTTGCGCGCGTAGGCCTCGGCCAGCCCGGCGGCGTCGCCGGCTTCCAGGCCCCTCATCTCCACGCCGTCAATGATCATTGCCGCACGCTAGCCCAGGGCCTCCCCGCGCGTCACGGGGCGGACCGCTCCCCGTACTTGGCCTCGCCGCCCGCGTCCAGCGACAGCCGGTAGCCCCGCTTCACCACGGTCTGGATCATCTTCGGGGCGCCCAGCGCCACCCGCAGGCGGGCCATCGCCGTCTCCACGGCGTGCTCGTCGCGCCCCGCGCCCGGCAGCACCCGCAGCAGTTCGGCCCGGGCCACCACCCAGCCCGGCCGCCGGGCCAGGGCCCGCAGCAGGGCCATCCCGGCGGGCGGCACCGGCCGCAGCTCCTCGTCGACCAGGACCGCGTGCCCGCGGATCTCCAGCCGGTGCCCGGCCACCGGCAGCACCCTCGCCCGGCCGGGCAGCTCCTGGCAGAGCAGTTGGACCAGCGGCCCCAGCCGGAACCGCTCCGGCTGCACGGTGTCCACCCCGTGCGCCTGCAGCGGCAGCGCGGTCACCGGCCCCACGCACGCGGCCAGCACCCCGCCCCGCAGCGCCGCCAGCACCGGTTCCCGTACGCCGCGCTCCTCGGCCCGCGACAGCAGCGAGGCCGCCGCCGGCGCCGAGGTGAAGCTGACCGCGTCCACCGCGCCGCCCACGACCGCGTCCAGCAGCCGGTCCAGCGGGGCGAGGTCCTCGGGCGCCATCCACCGGTACACCGGGACCACCACCACCTCGGCCCCGCCGGCCCGCAGCGCCTCGACGAAGCCGGGCAGCGGCTCCCCGTGCAGCTGGAGGGCGATCCGGCGTCCGGCCACCCCGCCCGCCAGCAGCCGCTCCAGCACCTCGGCGAGCGATTCCGACTCCGGCGACCAGGCCTCCACCAGCCCGGCGGCCCGGACGGCGCCCTTCACCTTCGGCCCCCGCGCCAGGAGTTCGGTGGTCCGCAGCCGCGCCAGCAGCTCCTCGCCGACCCCCCACCCGTCGGCGGCCTCGATCCAGCCGCGGAACCCGATCGCGGTGGTGGCCACCACCGCGTCCGGCGCGCAGTCGATCAGCTCCTTGGTGGCGGCGAGGAGTTCGCTGTCGTCGGCCAGCGGGACGATCCGCAGCGCGGGCGCGTGCAGCACGGAGGCCCCGCGCCGGCGCAGCAGGGCGATGAGTTCGTCCGCGCGCCGGGCGGCGGTGACGCCGACGGTGAAGCCCGCGAGCGGACCGGTCTTGGTGTCGTCCATCGTGACCTGCCTTGTGACGTGCATGGGGGGTGCGGGTGGACCGAGCCTGCCAAGGCGGCGTGTCGGACTCGGTTCACCCGTATTTCGCCCCGGTTACACCGACGTGAGCTGCGGTTTCGCCTCGACCCCGGCCGCCGGGACGGTCGCGGCCGCCGGCCGGCGAAGGTATACCGCCCAGGTCACCGCGCAGCACAGGGCGTAGAAGCCGAGGAAGGTGACGAAGGCCGCCGTGCCCGACCCGGAGGTGAGGAACGCCTCCCGGAAGACCAGGTTGATGCCCAGTCCGCCGAGCGCCCCGACCGCCCCGATCAGCCCCATGGCGGCCCCGGACAGCCGCCGTCCGTACGCGGCGGCGGCCTCGCCGCTCATTCCGCGTGCCAGCGCCTTGGCCTGGAAGATGCCCGGGATCATCTTGTACGTCGAGCCGTTGCCGAGCCCGCTCAGTACGAACAGGGCCACGAACCCGACGAGGAACACCTCCAGCGAGTGCCGCTGCGAGGCGAACACCACCACGCCGGTCGCCGCCGCCATCGCCACGAAGGTTCCCAGGGTGATCCGTGCCCCGCCGAACCGGTCGGCCAGGGCGCCGCCCACCGGCCGGATCAGTGAGCCGAGCAGCGGCCCGATGAAGGTGAGCGAGGCGGCCTGCAGCGGGGTGCGCCCGAACTGGGTCTGGAGCACGAGTCCGAAGGCGAAGCTGTATCCGATGAAGGACCCGAAGGTGCCGATGTACAGGAACGCCATGATCCAGGTGTGCGCGTCCCCGACCGCTTCGCGGACGGCGCCGGTGTCGTTGCGCACGGGCGCCAGGTTGTCCATGCGCGCGAGGGCCAGCGCCGCCGCGACCACGACCAGCGGGATGTAGACGGCGAGCAGCAGCCGCGGGTGCCCGGCTCCGGCGGTGGCGATGACCAGCAGTCCGGCCAGCTGCACCACCGGTACGCCGATGTTGCCGCCGCCGGCGTTCAGTCCGAGCGCCCAGCCCTTCTTGCGCAGCGGGAAGAAGGCGTTGATGTTCGTCATCGACGAGGCGAAGTTGCCGCCGCCGACGCCGGTGAGGGCGGCCACGGCCAGGAAGGTGCCGTAGGAGGTGCCGGGCTCCATGACCAGCATCGCGGCCACCGTGGGCGCCAGCAGCAGGAGTGCGCTGAAGACGGTCCAGTTCCGGCCGCCGAAGCGGGCGACGGCGAAGGTGTAGGGCACCCGTACGAGCGCGCCGACGAGGGTGGCGGTGGCGATCAGGAAGAACTTCCCGGCCGGGTCGATCCCGTACTCGGGTCCCATGAACAGGACCATCACGGACCAGAGCGACCAGATGGAGAACCCGATGTGCTCGGAGAGCACGGAGTAGACGAGGTTGCGGCGGGCGACCCGCTCGCCGGTCTCCTTCCAGAACGTCTCGTCCTCGGGATCCCACCGCTCGATCCAGCGGCCCCCCTTGCGCGGTGCGGTCGTACCGGTCATCACACGCCCTCCACAGCTGTCGCGTCCGTGGCCACGACCGTAGGAAGGGCGCGTTTCGGCCCCGGTCCCCGCCGGATGACCGCCGGGAAACCTTGCTCTCACCCGGCGCCATGGCCGTGTGTGAGCCGGGCGGGGACCCAGGTCCCGGCGGGGGGTTCCAGCCAGCCGTGCTCGGCGGCCAGTGCGGCGGCCGCGGCGCGCAGCGCGTCCAGGCCGGGGTGGCCGAAACCCCGCCGCCACACCATCGACAGCGGGGACAGCGGGACGGGGTCGGTCAGCGGGCGCTTCACGCAGGCGGGCATGTCGAGGAAGTCCACGGTCACCAGGACCGGATTGCCGGTCTTGGCCATCACCCGGCCGAACTCCTCCTTCCCCACGGCGACGGGGGCGGGCGGCGCCATCTCGATCCCGCGCCCGGCGAACAGCTCGCGGGCGAGCTCCGTCCACTCCACGGTCCGCGGGTTCCCGGCCCCCGCGTACACGGTCTCCCCGGCCAGCGCGTCCACCCGTACGGCGTCCTCGGCGGCCAGCGGGTGCCCCTCGGGCAGCAGGACGGCGAGCGGCTCGTACCGTACGGGCGCCTGCGCGAGGCGCGTCCGGAGCCCCGGGGCCAGGCCGTCGGCGTACCCGAAGGCGACGTCGAGCCGGCCGGCGGCGATCTCGGCGGCGGCGTGGGTGAGGCCGCTTTCGAAGCGGGCCATCAGCTCGCAGTCCGGGGCGAGTTCGCGGGCCCGTTCCAGGACCCGGCGGCCCGTGCTGGGGCCGTCGGTGTTCAGGTCGACGAGGAGGGCCCGCGGGGCGGTGAAGGCGGCGGCCAGCTCCTCGTGCGCGGCCAGCGCCCGCCGGGCGAGCGGCAGCAGCCGCAGCCCGTCGGGGGTCAGCTCGACCGCGCGGGTGGTCCGGGCGAACAGGGCGGCGCCCAGGGCCTGTTCGAGCCGCCGGACATCGCGGCTGAGGGCCTGCTGGGCGACGTAGAGGCGGGCGGCGGCACGGGTGAAGTGCAGCTCCTCGGCGGCGGCGACGAACCCGCGCAGCAGCCGGGGGTCCACATCACGGGGGTTCACCCCAGGAGACTAACAACCGAATGCGGTGAATGGCCTCCGAACAGGTGTTGGACGCCGAACGGGGCTCCGCCCGAGGGTGGTTGCCATGCCCCTCATGACCGTCACCGGCACCACGCTCGTCCTCGCCGCCCCGGCGACCGCCGCACCCGCGCCCGCGCCTGCTCCCGCGCCCGCCCGCCCCGCCCCCGCGAACGCTCCCGCGCCTGCCGCCGCGCCCGCGCCCGGCCCCGCCGCGGCGGGCCGCGTCAGCGGTCCGTACCGCCGCCTGTTCGCCCTTCCCGGGACCCGCGCCTTCACCGCCGGGAACCTGCTCGCCCGGCTCCCCATGGGCATGTTCGGGGTCAGCGCGGTCATGATGATCGCCGGCCAGCGCGGTTCGTACGCCCTCGCCGGGGCGGTCACGGCCACCGGCCTGGCCGCCACGGCCCTGGTAGCGCCCTGGACGGCCCGGCTCGTCGACCGGTACGGACAGGCCCGCGTCGCCGTGCCCGCCACCCTGGTCGCGGTCCTCGGCTCCCTGTGCCTGGTCGTGTGCGTCCGGACCGGGGCACCGGCCTGGACCCTCTTCGCCTCCTACGCGGCGACCGCCACCACCCCCAACATCGGGGGCATGTCCCGGGCCCGCTGGACCCACCTGCTGCGCGACTCCCCGGCCTCGCACCACACCGCGATGTCCTTGGAACAGGCCGCGGACGAACTGTGCTTCCTGCTCGGCCCGGTGCTGGCCGCCTTCCTCTGCACGGCCGTCTTCCCCGAGGCCGGCACCCTCGCCGGCGCGGCCCTCTTCCTCACCGGGATGCTGGTCTTCACCGCCCAGCGCTCCACGGAGCCCCCGGCGGCGGGGGCGGTGCCCCGCCACGGCTCGCCGCTGCGCGCCCTGGCTCCGCTCCTGGCCCTGTTCGGCTGCCTGGGGCTGGTGTTCGGCTCGATGGAGGTCGCCTCGATCGCCTACCTCGACGCCGCAGGGCTGGGCGCCGCGTCCGGACTGGTCCTCGCCCTCCAGGCGGCGGGCTCCTGCGCGGCGGGGCTCCTCTACGGCACCCTGCGCCCCCGCGCGCTGCGGACCTGCGTGTGCGCCCTGGCCGTCCTCATGGCCCTGCCCTGGGCCGCGGCGGCCACCGGCTCGCCGGCCGCGCTCGCCGGGGCCCTGCTGTTGGCCGGCATGGCCACGGCCCCGACGATGGTCACCGCGATGTCCCGGGTCCACGCCCTGACCCCGGCGGGCCGCCTCAACGAGGGCATGACCCTCGCGGTCACCGCCATCCTCGCGGGCATCGCGGCCGGCTCCGCCACGGCGGGCCTGACGGTCGACCGCCTCGGTGCGACGACGGCCTACCTGCTGCCCGCGGCGGCCGCGGTCGCCGCCGTGGCGGCTGCGGCGGCAGGGCGATTCATCCGGCGGGCGGGTGATCGTTCCCGCGTGGTACGCACCGCCGCCGCCCTCGATCCGCGATAACTGGGGGTGCCTTCCCCCAGCGCCCTTTCTCCGCGGAGGAACACCCTTTGTCTGCTCACCGCTCCGTTTCGGCTGCCGTGATCGTCGCGGCCGTCACCGCCTCCTGTCTCGTACCGGCCGTTCCCGCCCTCGCCGACTCGGCGGGGCCGCGGTTCTCCCAGCCGTACGTCCCCTCGATCGCTCCCGGCCGTACGGGCCGCGTCGTCATCGCCGCGGCCACCGGGATGGATCAGGCCGTCCGCAGCACCTTCCGGATCACCGCTCCGGAACGGACGACCTTCCCGGAGGCCCGCTTCTACTGGAACGGCCGGCGCACGGCCTCCCCGTGCACGCTCTCGCGCGACGCCCGGCAGCTGACCTGCGAGGCCGGAACCCGCGCGGGCTTCGTCTTCCCCGCGAACGAGCAGACCCGGCTCGGCGTGTCCGTCCGGGTGGACGCGAACGCCCCGGAGGGCACGACGCTGGACGGCGGCGAGTGGGCGACCGGCGCCGAGGCGCCCGCCCTGTTCGCCGTGGCCACCGCGGTGACCGGGCCCACGGGCCCCAAGGGCGACGACGGCAAGCCCGGAAAGCCCGGCCACCACGGCAAGCCCGGAAAGCCCGGCCACCACGGCAAGCCCGGCAAGCCGGGCCCGAAGGGCGAGAAGGGCGACAAGGGGGACAGGGGCGACACCGGCCCCCGGGGCCCCGTAGGACCCCAGGGCCCCGAGGGCCCTGAAGGCCCGGCCGGACCCGAGGGACCGCAGGGCCCCGCAGGCGGCCCGCCCGGACCCCAGGGTCCTCAGGGACCCGCCGGACCCGCCGGACCCCAGGGCCCCAAGGGCAACCAGGGCAAGCCCGGAAAGCCCGGCCCCGCCGGACCCAAGGGCAACCACGGCAAGCCCGGAAAGCCCGGGCCCGCCGGACCGAAGGGCCCCAAGGGCCCCCAGGGCCTGCCGGGCAAGCCCGGTCCGCAGGGCCCGAAGGGCCCCAAGGGTGACACCGGCAAGCCCGGCGACTGCAAGTGCGGCGGCCACCACGAGCACCCGAAGGCCAAGATCGTCGCCCCCGGCAAGGGCCTCGGCATCCGCTCCGGCCCCGGCACCCAGTACGCGAAGAAGGGCAAGGCCCCGTCCGGCACGGTGGTCAAGCTCCAGTGCAAGGTCAACGGCCAGAACGTCGACGGCAATTCGATCTGGTACAAGCTCGCCGACGGCAGCGGCTGGATCTCCGCCCGCTACGCCCTGAACCTCAACAAGGTGCCGTTCTGCTAGCAGCCGCCCCCGGCTGACATGACGAAGGCCCCGCAGCCGAGAGGCTGCGGGGCCTTTGCCCACATGGGATGAGTGGAGATGGCGGGAATCGAACCCGCGTCCAACGGTGCAGAAGCAGGGCTTCTCCGAGCGCAGTCCGCTGCGCTTTTCTCAGCCCCGGAGATCACACGGACAAGTCTCCGACGGGCTCAGTCACTGTTTGATTTCCCTCCAGCCCCCGTGACCGGGGCTAGAGGTTTAGATCCCTAATTGACGCCAGGATCCGGACCGGGACCACTTCCGGGCTGACGCTCCTCACAGAGGCTTCAGCTCACTGTTATTAGGCAGCGAGGGTGAAGCGGGAGTTATCGCTCTTGGAGTTGGCGATTATTGTTTGCGACATGTGGTTAGCGAGATCATTGCCGCTTCCTCGGCTCGCTTCCCCTGCATCGACATCCGCTGTCGAAACCGATCATCCCCATGTTTTTTTAACAATCTGCTCCGCCCCGGGGGGCGGTGCTGACGCCATGGTACGCGAAGTGGACCACCACGTGCCAGGTGATTAAACCGTACCCCGCTGCTTGCGGCGGATCGCCGAGATCGCCCGGTTCGTCTCGCGGGTGTCCTGCTTCTCCCGCAGGGTCTGCCGCTTGTCGTACTCCTTCTTGCCCTTGGCCAGCGCGATCTCGACCTTCGCGCGGCCGTCCTTGAAGTACAGCGAGAGGGGCACGATCGTGTGACCCGACTCGTCCGCCTTGCGCTCCAGCTTGTCGATCTCCTCCCGGTGCATGAGGAGCTTGCGCTTGCGCCGGGCGCTGTGGTTGGTCCAGGTGCCCTGGCTGTACTCCGGCACGTGCACGTTGTAGAGCCACGCCTCGCGGCCCTCCACCGACACGAACCCGTCGACCAGCGAGGCCCGGCCCTGGCGCATGGACTTGACCTCGGTCCCCGTGAGCACGAGGCCGCACTCGTAGGTGTCGAGGATCGTGTAGTCGTGCCGCGCCTTCTTGTTCTGGGCGATCAGCTTGCGCCCTTTTTCCTTAGCCATAGTGCGGTCATTTTCGCACTACGGACCCACCCCTAGGCCACCCAATACCTGCACGGCCCGCTCCTCGGCGCCGGTACCCGCCGCCACGTCCGGGGTGATGCCGCTGCCGTCCAGCCCGCGGCCGCCCGGCGTGCGGTACGTGCCGACCGTCAGCTCGGCCACCGAGCCGTCCGGGAGCTCCGTCGGCATCTGCACGGAACCCTTGCCGAAGGTCCGGCTGCCCACCGCCACGGCCCGGCCGCGGTCCTGGAGGGCGCCGGTCACCAGCTCGGCCGCGCTCATCGTGCCGCCGTCCACCAGGGCGACCAGCGGCCTGGTCGTGTCCCCGCCCGGGTCCGCGTACAGGGCGCGCTGCTCGCCCCGTACGTCGTACGTCGCCACCAGCCCGCCGTCCAGGAACGCGGAGGCGGCCGTCACCGCCTCGGCGACCAGCCCGCCCGGATTGCCGCGCAGGTCGAGCACGAGCCCGCCGCCGGGCGGGGCCGCGCGCACGGCCGCCTTGACGCGCTCGCCCGAACCGCGGGTGAAGGAGGCCACCTTGATGACGGTGATCCCGTCGCGGAGCTGCCGTACGGTCACCGGCTCGGTGCGCAGCTGCTCCCGGCGGACGGTCTCGGTGAGGTCGGCGCCCTCGCGGCTCAGGTTCAGGACGACGGGGGTGCCGGCCTCGCCGCGCAGCAGGGCGACCACGCCGGTGACGGCGAGGCCGGTGACGGCCTGTCCGTCGACGCTCAGCAGCCGGTCCCCGGGGCGTACGCCGGCCCGGGCGGCGGGGCCGGCGGGCTGGACCTTGTCGACCTCGATGCGGCCTTCCGGGCCGCGCCGGGCCCAGAGCCCGACCCCGGTCCAGCGGCCGTCGAGGCCCTCGGCGAAGGCGGCGTACTCGCCCTGGTCGTAGACGGTGCCCCAGCGGTCGCCGCTGCGGCTGACCACCTCCTGGGCGGCCTTCTTGCCGGACTTCCCGTCGGCGACGGCCTCGGCGGCGGCCCGGGCCACGGCCTCGCGGTCGGCGGTGCCCGTGACCCTGGGCGGCTCGGGCACGGGTCCCTGCGCACGGGCGGCGAAGGCTGCCGCGGGGGCTTCGCGGTCCCAGCAGCCGGTGCTCGCGGCGGTGCCGACGGCCGCGAGGAAAGCCAACGTCAAGACGGCCCCGCGACGCAGGTCGCGGGGCCGGAGACAGAGGGCGGGCAGACCCGGCATGGCGCCGAGTCTAGGACAAGCCCCGTGCCGGTACGGATGGTTGGCCGGACCGCTCACGGGGCGCTTGTCACACCTTCAGGTACTTGCGCAGTGCGAGGAACGCGGCCACCGCGGGCATCAGGAGGCCGATGAACAGCACGTACGGCAGCTTGCCGATCATCGCCCCCCAGCCCAGGAAGTCGATGAGCTGGATCTTGTCCCGCAGGCCGACGCCGTGGTCGATGACGAAGTACTGGCCCGAGACGAGCATCACACAGGCGAACAGGGCGCCGATGAGCCCGGCGACGGCCGCCTCCATGATGAAAGGGACCTGGATGTAGAAGCTGGAGGCACCCACCAGCCGCATGATCCCGGTCTCCCGCCTCCGGCTGAACGCGGAGACGCGCACCGTGTTGACGATCAGCAGCAGCGCCACGATCAGCATGATCAGCATGATGCCGAGGGCGGCGAAGTTGAGGTAGTTGAGGATCTTGAAGAGGTCGTCGATGGCCTGGCGCTGGTCGTCGACGGTGTGGATGCCGTCCCGGCCGGTGAAGGCCGAGGTGACGACCTTGTACTTCTCCGGGTCCTTGAGCTTGACCCGGAAGGACTCCTGCATCTGGTCGGGGGTGATGGAGGAGGCCAGCGCCGTGTGGCCGTACTGCTCCTGGTAGTGCTTGTAGGCCTCGTCCGCCGACTCGTAGGCGACGGACTTCACCAGGGACATCTGCTTGAGCTCGGCCTCGATCTGCTTCTTCTGCTCGTCGGTCACCGCGCCTTTGCGGCAGGTGGCCACGCCCAGGTCGCCGGATCCGGCCGTCTTGTTGGCGGCCTCGGTGGCCTGCTCGGCGTCCGACTTGTTGCAGAGGTAGATCGAGACGTTGGCCTTGTCGTACCAGTAGCCCTTCATCTTGCTCACCTGCTCGCGCATGAGCAGGGAGCCACCGAACAGGGCCAGCGACAGGGCCACGGAGATGATGACCGCGAAGGTCATGGTGAGATTGCGACGGAGACCGACGCCGATCTCCGACATGACGAACTGGGCGCGCATTGCGTCTCAGGGACCTTTCAGTGCTGGTAGCCGTAGACGCCGCGCGACTGGTCGCGCACGAGTCGGCCCTGTTCGAGTTCGATGACGCGCTTGCGCATCTGGTCGACGATCTGCTGGTCGTGGGTCGCCATGATCACGGTGGTGCCGGTGCGGTTGATCCGGTCCAGCAGCTTCATGATCCCGACGGAGGTCTGGGGGTCGAGGTTGCCGGTGGGCTCGTCCGCGATGAGCAGGGCGGGGCGGTTGACGAAGGCGCGGGCGATGGCCACGCGCTGCTGCTCACCGCCGGAGAGCTCGCCGGGCATCCGGTCCTCCTTGCCGCCGAGGCCGACGAGTTCCAGGACCTGCGGGACGGCCTTGCGGATCTCGCCCCGCGGCTTGCCGATGACCTCCTGCGCGAAGGCCACGTTCTCGGCCACCGTCTTGTTGGGCAGCAGGCGGAAGTCCTGGAAGACGGTCCCCAGCTGGCGCCGCATCTGCGGGACCTTCCAGTTGGAGAGCTTGGCGAGGTCCTTGCCCAGGACGTGGACCTGGCCGTGGCTCGCCCGCTCCTCGCGCAGGATGAGCCGCAGGAAGGTGGACTTGCCGGAGCCGGAGGAGCCGACCAGGAAGACGAACTCGCCCTTCGCGATGTCCAGGGAGACATCTCTGAGTGCGGGGCGGTTCTGCTTCGGGTAGGACTTGGAGACGCTGTCGAATCGGATCACGGTGCACCACGGTCGCCGGGAGTAGGTGAGCGTGACCATACGCGAACGGGCGCGGGGTGTGGACCCGGCAACCGGAGATGCCCCTTATATCCCCTGGCCCGGGAGGGACCGGGACCGTCGGAAGCGCGATTGACCGGAGGGGCCGCGCCGAATGCCTGCGAAGCTGGCACAGTGGTAGGGGGAACGGTCTCGTTCCCCACCGCGTTGTAGTCGGTGTCGCAATGTGAAGGGGACGAGAGGAGGAGCGCATGACATATGACCGGCTCGTGTGCGCGAACTGCGCCGCACCCGTAAGCCAGGGCCGCTGCCCTGTGTGCCGGGCAAACCGGGAGCGCCTCCAGCAGGAGGGCCCCTTCTCCGGCCTGAATCCCGTGGCACTCATCGCCCTCATGGTGATCCTGGTGGCCGCGCTGGCACTGGTGGCCCAGCAGACCGCGTAGACGTACCGATCATGACGTACTCATGACGAAAGGGCCCGGACACCAGGTGTCCGGGCCCTTTCCGCATGCCAGCGGGTTACGCGGTCTGCTCCTGCTGCTTGCGCCAGCGGATGCCGGCCTCGAGGAAGCCGTCGATCTCGCCGTCGAGCACCGCCTGCGGGTTGCCGACCTCGAACTCCGTCCGCAGGTCCTTGACCATCTGGTACGGGTGCAGGACGTAGGAGCGCATCTGGTTGCCCCAGGAGCTGCCGCCGTCCTTGAGGGCGTCCATCCTGGCCTGCTCCTCCTGGCGGCGCCGCTCGAGCAGCTTGGCCTGGAGGACGTTCATGGCGCTGGCCTTGTTCTGGATCTGCGAGCGCTCGTTCTGGCAGGAGACCACGATGCCGGTCGGGAGGTGCGTGATGCGCACCGCCGAGTCGGTGGTGTTGACGCCCTGGCCGCCGGGGCCGGAGGCGCGGTACACGTCGATGCGCAGCTCGCCCTCGTCGATCTCGACGTGGTCGCTGGACTCGACGACCGGCAGCACCTCGACGCCCGCGAAGGAGGTCTGGCGGCGGCCCTGGTTGTCGAAGGGCGAGATCCGCACGAGGCGGTGGGTGCCCTGCTCGACGGAGAGCGTGCCGTAGGCGTACGGGGCCTTGACGACGAAGGTGGTCGACTTGATGCCGGCCTCTTCCGCGTACGAGGTCTCGTAGACCTCGGTCGCGTAGCCGTGCCGCTCGGCCCAGCGCAGGTACATGCGCTGCAGGCGCTCGGCGAAGTCGGAGGCGTCGACGCCGCCGGCCTCGGCGCGGATGTTGACCAGGGCCTCGCGCTCGGCGTACTCGCCGGAGAGCAGGGTCCGGACCTCCATCTCGTCCAGCGCCTTGCGCACGGAGACCAGCTCCGCCTCGGCCTCGGCGAGGGTCTCCGCGTCGTCCATCTCCTGGGCGAGGTCGAACAGCACCGAGAGGTCGTCGATGCGCCCGCGCAGGGTCTCGGTCTTGCGGACCTCTGCCTGGAGGTGCGAAAGCTTGCTCGTGATCTTCTGGGCGGCCTCCGGGTCGTCCCACAGGGACGGCGCGGCGGCCTGCTCCTCGAGCACGGCGATATCTGCCCTCAGCTTGTCGAGGTCCAGGACGGCCTCGATCGACCCCATGGTCGAGGAGAGGGACTTCAGCTCTTCGGAAACATCGACGACTGCCACGGGTCCAGCGTAGCCGGTCCGCGGGCGGGACCGTCCGGGCAGGCCGGATCACCCGTACTGATGACCGCTCGTACGGGCGTACGCTCACCGTATGACCGTTCCCTTCGTCACGCGCCTCGTGAAGCGCCGGCATGTGGACCACATGCGCGTCACGACGTCGAGCTGTCTGCCGCCGGACCATCCCCAAGCCTGATCCACACCGATCCGACTTGGTCCTGTACGCGGCCCAAGCGGTCCCGGCGCCATCCCTGCCGGCGGCCCTCCCCACCCGCGGCCCCCGCCACCCGTTGGGGAACAGGACCCCGTGACATCCGAAACGGAGACGTCATGCCGTCCGCGCACTCCACCGCCCTTCCCGCCCTCCCCGTCCTGGACCTCTCCGAGGCCGACGACCCGGCCCGGCGGGCCGGATTCCTGAAGAAGCTCCACGGAGCGGCCAGGGACAGCGGGTTCCTGCACCTCACCGGGCATGGCGTCACCGACGCCGAGAGCGCCCGCGTCCTGGAGCTGACCAGGGCCTTCTTCGCCCTTCCGGAAGCCGACCGGCTGGCCGTGAGCAATCTGAACTCCCCGCACTTCCGGGGATACACCCGGATCGGCCACGAGCTGACCGGCGGGGCCTCGGACTGGCGGGACCAGCTGGACGTGGGCGCGGAGCGGCCGGCGCCGGAGGTCGGGCCGGGGGACCCGGCGTACCTGTGGCTGGAGGGCCCGAACCAGTGGCCCGCGGCGCTGCCGGAGCTGCGGGGCGTGGTACTGGACTGGCAGGCCCGGCTGGCGGGGGTGGCGCACCGGCTGCTCCGGGAGATCCTGGCGTCGATCGGAGCCCCGGCGGACTTCTTCGACGCGGCCTTCGCGGACCGGCCCCACCTGCACACGAAGCTGATCCGCTACCCGGGGTCGGACCCGACGGGGGCGGACCAGGGGGTCGGCGCGCACAAGGACTACGGCTTCCTGACCCTGCTCCTCCAGGACTCGGTGGGCGGCCTGCAGGTGGTGCGGGACGGGGGCTACGTCGACATCCCGCCGCTGCCCGGGGCGTTCGTGGTCAACCTGGGCGAGCTGCTGGAGATCGCGACGGAGGGCTACCTGACGGCGACGGACCACCGGGTGGTCAGCCCGCCGGGGGCGGTGGAGCGGTATTCGGTGCCGTTCTTCTACAACCCGCGGCTGGACGCGGTGGTGGAGACCGTGCCCGGGGACTACCTGGCGGCGGCGCCGGGCATCGCGCACGACGCGTTGAACCCGCTGCACGCCGAGTACGGGCGCAACGAGCTGAAGGGCTGGGTCCGGGCGCACCCCGCCGTGGCGCGGCGCTGGCACCCGGAACTGGTCACTCCGTAGCCGCCCCCGGGCCCGCCCATTCCCGCGCCGCAAACGCCGATGGGGCTGGATAGGGCTCCCGCCGCCTGCGCGGCGCGGCTGGATGGCCCGCAGGGCAACATCCGGGCCGAAAACCCAGCCCCGCCGGCGATTGAGGCGCGGGGGCAGGCCCGGACCCCGAACCTCCCAGCCCCGCCGGCGATTGAGGCGCGGGGGGTACGGGGCGGAGCCCCGGGTCCTTTAGCCCCGTCGGCGGTTGCGGCGCGGGGGTTACGGGGTGTGGGGGACCGACTGTTTGTTGTCCTGGGGGGGTGCGGGCTCGTCCGCGGTCATGAGCCACGTGCCCAGGCCCACCGCCGCGGCCAGCGCCACGGCCGAGACGGACAGCACCAGCCGCCGCTTGCGCGCGGCCTCCGCGCGGTGGCGGGCCGAGCCCGGGCGGTGGCCGCCCGCCGGGCGGGGGACCCGGGCCGTGCCCAGCGCGCCGCCCGCCAGCTCGTCCGGCCCCGGCACCCGCATCGAGGTGTGGGTGTCCCGGTTGGAGTCCGTGGCCGAGCCCGGCACCAGCGGGACCACGCCCCGGCGGCGCACCGGCTCGGCGCCGGCCCCGGCCGAAGCCGCGGCCGGGTCGTCCGCGGGGTCCGGCTCCGGCTCCGCGTCGTCCGGCTCGTCCACGTCCAGCGGCGGCATCCCGGCCAGCAGCGGCAGCAGGTCCCGGAGGCGTACGGAGAGCTCCGAGGCGCGCAGCCGCGAGGCCGGCGCCTTGGCCAGGCACTGCACGATCAGCTGCCACAGCTCGTCGGGGATGCCCGGCAGCGGGACCACGGTCTCCGTGACGTGCCGCCGCAGGACCGCGCCCGGGTGGCCCCCGCCGAAGGGGGTGAATCCGGCCAGCAGCTCGTACAGGACCGTGGCCAGGGCGTATATGTCCACCGCCGCCCGCGGGGGCAGCCCCTCCACGATCTCCGGCGCCAGATAGTCCGGCGTGCCGATGATCCGCGTGGTCGGCGCCGAGGCCCGGCCCGCGGAGGCCCGCCGCGGGCTGTCGATCAGCTTGGCCACGCCGAAGTCGGTCAGCAGCGCCGGATGCGCGCCGCCCGGGCCGAGCGGCCCCTGCATGTCCAGCAGGACGTTCTCGGGCTTGACGTCGCGGTGGACGACCCCGGCCGCGTGCGCGGCCGCCAGCGCGTCCGCGACGTCCGCGACGATGGCCACGGCCGCCTCGGGGGCGAGCCTGCGCTCGCGGTCGAGGCGCGTGCGCAGGTCCGTACCGCGTACGAGGTCCATCACGAGGGCCAGGTCGTTGCCGTCGACGACGAGGTCGCGGACGGAGACGACGTGCGGATGCTCCAGGCGGAGCAGCGCGCTGCGCTCCTGGACGAACCGTCCGACCAGCTCCTGGTCGGAGGCGAGGTCCTCGCGCAGCAGTTTGACGGCGACGGGCCCGTCAGGCCCCTCGCCCAGCCACACCGTGCCCGCGCTGCCGCGCCCCAGGATCTGGTGCGCGGTGTACCGGCTGCCGATCTTCCGTGCCACGACTGCTCCCTCAGCGGCTGGCGTACGCACCAAAGCTACGCGGCCGGGTGGGCGTTGGAGGCCAGCAGGGGCCCGGATTCGCGGCGACCTTCACTTCTGCGGGCGAAAACACGTCCCAGAAGTCGACAAATCCACGAACTCGGCGCTTCGGGGCCCGGTTCAGGGCTGCGTGGTGCCCGAGCCCTCCCCGACGGAGCCCACCCAGTCGGCGATGGAGGAGCCCCACGTCCACAGCTGGTCCCACCAGCCGCGGCCGGTGCCGACCCACTCCTGGAGCGGGGTCAGCTCCCAGATCAGCCAGCCCGCCACGACGAACAGCAGGATCATGACCAGGCAGCCCTTGAGGCAGCCGAGGCCGGGGATCCGTACCGGGTTGGCGCTGCGGCGGCGCGGCTCGCGCGGGGGCTGCTGCCGGGGCGGCGGGCTCTGCGGCGGCTGCTGCTGGGGCGGCTGCTGCGGCTGCGGCTGCCGGTACTGGGGCTGCTGCGCAGGTTGCGGCTGCTGGTACGGCTGCGGCTGGTGCTGCTGCGGCTGGTAGTGCTGCGGAGGCGGCGGGGGCGCGTACTGCTGCTGCGGAGGCCGCTGCTGGGGCTGGCGGTACTGAGGCTGCTGCGGCTGCTGGTACTGCTGCTGAGGAGGCTGCTGGGGCCGGTGCTGCGGCGGCTGCTGGGGCCGGTGCTGCGGCGGCGGAGGCGCCTGCCGCTGCGGGCGGCGGCGCAGCGGGTCCTCGCTCGGGTCGAGGTACTGGACCTGCGTCTGCTCGTTGCGGTCGCGGACGGCGCGCATCTGCGATTCCCACGGATGCGGCTGGTCCGGCTGCTGCACGGGCGGCATCACCGAGGTCGGGTCCGCCCCGCCGGGCGCGCCGACCGGCGGCATGACGCTGGTCATGGCATTCGGGTCGTACGCGCCCAGGGGCGCGCCGGCGCCCGCGGGCAGCACCTGGGTGGGGTCGGCGGATCCCAGGACGCCCGGGGTTTCGGGGACCGGCGCCGGGGACGGGTCGGGCGCGAGCAGCGCGCCGACGCCGAGCGCGGCCTCCACCTCGACCGCCGAGGAGTGCACGCCGATGCCGGCGGCTACCACGCGCAGGCCGCGGGCCAGGCTCTGGGCGCTGGGCCGCTCGTTCGGCTCCTTGCGCAGGCAGCGCTCGACGACGGTCCACAGGGGCTCGGGGACGGTCGAGGGGCGCTGCGGCTCCTCGCTGAGGTGGCGGTGGAGCACTTCGAGCGCCGTGCCGCCCGCGAAGGGCGGTCGGCCGGTGAGGAGTTCGTAGAGCAGGATGCCGGCGCCGTAGATGTCGACCGCGGAGGTCTGCGGGCGGCCCTCGGCGGACTCGGGGGCCACGTAGGCCGGGGTGCCGACGAACTCGTGGGTGCGGGTCAGGCCCGGGGAGTCCGCGAGGCGGGCGATGCCGAAGTCGGTGAGCATCGGGCGCATCTGTCCGCCCCGCTCGTCGAGCAGCACGTTGGCCGGCTTCAGGTCGCGGTGGACCACGCCGTCGGCGTGGCTGGCGGCGAGCGCGTCCGCGATCTGCGCGGTCAGCAGGCTCGCGGCGACGGGGGTGAAGGGGCCGTTCTGGCGGAGGTACTTGTGCAGGTCCGGGCCGTCGATCAGGTCCATGACCAGGGCCAGCAGGTCGCCCTCGACCACGAGGTCGCGGGTGCGCACGATGTTGGGGTGCGTCAGGCGCAGCAGGACGGAGCGCTCCCGCAGGAAGCGCATGACGATGTCCGCGTCCTGGGCCAGCTCCTCCTTGAGGACCTTGATGGCCACCGTCTCGCCGGGCTGCCCGGCGACGGCCGCCTCGGCCCCCGCGGTCTCCCGCTGGCGGGCACGCCAGACGGTGCCCGTGGCGCCGCGCCCGAGCGGCTCCTCGAGCAGGTACTTGCTGCCGACTGGCCGCACGTCTCGCGCTCCCCTGCTGTCGTCTTGTGTCGTCAGGATTTTCCGACCCACTCTAGGGGGTGTCCCCATGAAGGACGCCGGGCGCCGGAGGTTGGTTGCCGCACATATGTACGGAGGGTGATGTTCCGGGGTTATGCCGGAGGCGATTTTCCCCTGCTCTCCGTCCCGTCCGGCCGAGGTCCGCGCCGTGCCGTGACCGATCAAGATCAATTGTCGGCGGGCGCCGGGCGTGTTGTCCGCGACAGGTGCGAGGATGCACCCGTACGGAACGGCACGGGCGGGAGCCGCGCCTTTTCGGCAGACCTGACCGGACGACGCGTCCGTGCCGGGCGGGGGGCGGTCGGGCAGTGGTGTGCCGGCTTTCCCCTGCCGGGCGCACACACCGCGCACCGCGCAGAAGGGACCGCTGACGGCGATGCAGATCCGGCTGACCGTCCTTGGGTCGCGCAGCGGCCACCAGCCCTCGACCGCCCCTGTGAGCTGTGACGTACTCGTCACCGCGCCCGTCGGCACCGCGCTCGCCGCGGTCGCCTCCGGACTCGCGGCGACCGTCGGCGGACCCGACACCGGGGGCACGGTCGTCCTCTACGCCGGAGCCGAGCGCCTCGACCTCCAGCGGCGGGTGCTGGGCGAACCCCCGCTGGTGGACGGGGCGGTGGTGGCCCTGCACGGCCCGGTCCCGGACGTACTGCCCGAGGAGAGCCTCGGCGCGCCCCAGCTGCACGTGGTGGCCGGGCCCGACGCGGGCGGGGTGCACCTGCTGCACAGCGGGCAGATCAAGGTGGGCCGCTCCGCCGACGCCGACGTCCCGCTGGACGACCCCGACGTGTCCCGGCTGCACTGCACGGTGACGGTGCTGCGGGACGGGCGGGTGGCGGTGGCCGACCTGGACTCGACGAACGGCACCACCCTGGACGGCTCCCCGGTGGGCCCCCAGCCGGTGGCCCTGCCGCCGGGCGCGCTGCTGCGGGTGGGCGAGTCCACGCTGCGGCTGGCCGCCGCGGCCGCCGCCCCGCTGCCGGTGACCCCGGACCTGGAGGGCCACCTCGCCCTCGGCGCCCGCGGCCCCGCAGCCGCCGTTCCGGGTCCGCCCGCACCCCGCCCCGGCCTGCCCGGCGCGCAGTGGACCGGCACCCCCGGCTCGGCGCCGGACCCCTACGCCGGGGACCCGCACGCGGCAGCGGCCGCACCGGAGCCCGCCGCCGCGAACGCGCCGGAGGAAGTGCCGGCCGGGCGCCGCAAGGGCCTCGGCGCGTGGGCCCGCAAATGGGTCCGGGGCGAGGAGGCCGCCGAAGCCCCGGCCGGCCCCCCGGCCGCGGCCGCCCCCGCCGCACCCGACCCCGACGACCCGGCCGCGCTGCTGCTGGCCGCGCTGGGGCCCACCGACCGGCTGTGGTCCCGTACGCCGGGACACCCCGGCGTACTGGACGTCGGGCTCGGCGCCGGCAGCCGGGTGTCGCTGCGCGCGGTCGGCGCCCTCGGCCTCGCCGGCCCGCGCGTCCGGCTGACGGGCCTGGCCCGCTGGGTGATCGCGCAGCTGGCGGCCCTGCACGCCCCCGCGCAGCTGGAGATCGTGCTGGTCTCCACCGACCGGGCGCGCACCCTCGCCGAACGGCGCCGCGACTGGGGCTGGCTCGGCTGGCTGCCCCACGTACGGCCCGCGCACGGCCAGGACTGCCGGCTGCTCCTCGCGTACGACCGCGACCAGGCGGCCGCCCGGGCCGGCGAGCTGACCCGGCGCCTCGCCGACGGCCCGCTCGGCACGCACTGGGCGGCCGCCGATCCGGAGCGGGTGCGGCAGGCCGCCGAGGCCTACGAGGGCCCGTACACCCTCCTCGTCCTGGACGGCGATCCGGGCACGGGCGCCCTGCGCGACCTCACCGGGCGGCTCGCCTCGCACGGACCGGCCGCCGGGATCCACGTCCTGGCGCTGGCCGAGACCCCGCCCGCGACGCCCGCCTCCCCGGTCGCCGAGACGTACGAGGCCGCCTGCGCGAGCACCCCGGCCTTCCGGGACTGCGGCGCGGTCGCCCTGCTCAGCGGGGACGTGGCCACGACCGTACGGACCTTCGCGGTCCTCGGCGGCAGACCGGCCCCGAGCGGTGAGACGGCCACCGCCGACGCCGTGTCCGCGGCCTGGGCCGAGCGGTTCGCCCGGGCCCTGGCTCCGCTGCGCACCGACGGCGCGGGCACCGCCGAGCCGTACCGGCCGGCCGCCGCCACCCTGCCCGTGACGGCCCGGCTGCTGGACGAGCTGGGACTGGCGCGGGCCACCCCGGCCTCCCTGATGGCCCGTTGGGCCGCCGCCACCGAGCAGGGGCAGGCGGTGGGCGGCCTGGTCGAGATGGTGCTGGGCAGCGGACGGCGCGGCCCCGTCGGCACCGAGCTCGTCCACGACGGCCCGCACCTGCTCGTCGAGGGGCCGGCCGGCAGCGGGCGCACCGAGCTGCTGCGGTCGGTGGCCGCGTCCCTGTCCGCGGGCGCCCGGCCCGATCGGCTCGGGCTGCTCCTGCTGGACGGGGCGGGCGGCGAGCGCGGCGAGGGGCTGGCGCCCTGCACCGACCTCCCGCACGTCGCGGCCCACCTGGTGGCCTCGGACCCGCTGCGGATGCGGGAGTTCGCCCAGGCCCTGGGCGCGGAGCTCAAGCGCCGCGCCGAGCTGCTGGACGGGACGCCGTTCGCCGAATGGCACGCCCGGCGCGAGGTCTCCGACCGGATGGTCGCGCCCCGCCGGCCCACGGAGGGCGAGTCGCGCGGTGATCTCGACCCCCAGCGGACGGGCACGCTGCGGCTGCGCTCCTCCCTGTCGGCGGCCCGTACCGACCCGGCCGGGCCCACTCCGCTTCCCCGCCTGGTGGTGCTGGTGGACGACTTCGACGCGCTGGTCGCGCCGGGTCTCGGCAGCACCGGCCGCCCCGCCGCCGGTTCGGTGGTCCGGGCGCTGGAGGCGGTGGCCCGGGAGGGCGCCCGGCTCGGGGTGCACCTGGTGGCCACCAGCGCGCGCCCGGACCGCACGGCCGACACGGTGCTGGCCCGGCTGTCCACCCTGCGCGTGGAGCTCGACGCGCCGGACCAGCCCGGTCCCGGCCGCGGCCTGCTCCGCTGTCCGGACGGCCGGACGGTGCCCTTCCAGGCGGGCCGGGTCACCGGCCGCATTCCCAGGACGGCGACCCAGCGCCCGACCGTGGTGCCGGTGGAGTGGGAGCGGATGGGAGATCCGCCGGCCCGCCGCCCGGTGCGCGAGCTGGGCAACGGACCGACCGACCTCGCCCTGCTGGCCAGCGCCCTGGACCGGGCCTCGCACCTGGTCTCGGCGATACCCGTGCTGTTCCCGCCCGCCCCGTAGGGCCCGCCCGTCGGACCGGGACGGCGCGGCCCCGCTGCCCGAGGCGGTATTGCGGGGCCGCGCCGGTCGGCGTAGACCTTGTGGTCCAGGACACACCACGGGCATCGGGGGCAGAACCATGCGCAGGCACGGAACGAGCCGGACGACACTCAGCTGGGCGGCGCTGGCCGCGGCGGGCGCGCTCACGCTCGGCGCGTGCGGCGGGGGCGACGGCGGGAAGGACCAGCCGGCCCCGGGCGGTGCGGAGCAGACCCCCAGCGTGGCGTTACCCCAGCTGAACGGCGAGAAGCTGGAGGTCGCGGCGGTCTGGACGGGGCCCGAGCAGGAGAACTTCACCAAGGTCCTGAAGGAGTTCGAGAAGCGGACGGGAGCCTCCGTCACCTTCGTCCCGGCCCAGGACCCGATCGTCACCTTCCTCGGCTCGAAGATCGCGGGCGGGGCGCCGCCGGACGTGGCGCTGCTCCCGCAGGTCGGGGCGCTGGTCTCGGCGGTGCAGAACAAGTGGGCGCAGCCGGTGGGCCCGGAGGCCCAGGCGCAGCTCGACAAGAACTACTCGGCGGGCTGGAAGACGCTCGGGGCCGTCGGGGGCACCCAGTACGGCGTCTACTACAAGGCCGCGAACAAGTCGCTGATCTGGTACAACGCGAAGGCCTTCGAGGCGGCGGGCGTCAAACCCCCGGCGACCTGGAAGGAGTTGCTGACCGCGGCCGACACCCTGTCCGCCTCGGGCACGCCGGCGGTCTCGGTGGCCGGCGCCGACGGCTGGACCCTCACCGACTGGTTCGAGAACGTGTACCTGTCGCAGGCCGGCCCGGAGAAGTACGACCAGCTGGCCAAGCACGAGATCAAGTGGACGGACGACAGCGTCAAGCAGGCCCTGACCACGCTGGGCGAGCTGTTCGGGCGCAAGGACTTCCTGGCGGGCGGCCCGAGCGGGGCGCTGTCGACCGAGTTCCCGAAGTCGGTGACGCAGACGTTCACCGGCGGCGACCGGCCGGCGGCGGCGATGGTCTTCGAGGGCGACTTCGTGGCGGTGAACATCGCGCAGACCGAGGCGAAGGTGGGCACGGACGCGCTCGTCTTCCCCTTCCCGGCCGTCGGCGCGAAGGCTCCGGTGGTCTCGGGCGGTGACGTGGCGGTGGCGCTGAAGCCGTCGAAGGGCGCGCAGGCGCTGCTGACCTTCCTGGCGTCGGCGGACGCGGCCGCCATCCAGGCCCGCGAGGGCGGTTTCATCTCCCCGAACAAGGCGGTCGACCCGGCCGCCTACCCCAACGACATCCAGCGGAACATCGCCAAGGCGCTGATCGCGGCGGGCGACGACTTCCGCTTCGACATGTCGGACCAGGCTCCGGCGGCCTTCGGCGGGACCCCGGGCGCGGGTGAGTGGAAGGCCCTCCAGGACTTCCTGGCGAACCCGTCGGACGTGGCGGGCACCCAGGCGAAACTGGAGGCGGACGCGGCCAAGGCCTACGGGAACTGATTCCGGTGGCGGACAAGGTCACCACCCCGGCCCCGGCCGCCCGGGCGGGCAGGAACGCCCGGGCGGCCGAGGCCAGGCGCCGCCGCCTGATCGCGGCGGCGTTCCTCCTGCCGGCGCTCGTGCTGCTGGGCGCGCTCGTCGTGCACCCGATCGGCTACTCGATCTACCGCAGCTTCTTCGACCGCCCCGGCACCGGGTTCGTCGGCGGCGACAACTACCGGGAGATATTGAGCGATCCCACCATCCGCACCGCCCTGCAGAACACGGCGCTGTGGGTGGTGCTCGCGCCGACCACGGCCACCGCCCTCGGCCTGATCTTCGCGGTGCTCACCGAACGGATCCGCTGGGGAACGGCGTTCAAGCTGCTGGTGTTCATGCCGATGGCGATCTCGATGCTGGCGGCGGGCATCATCTTCCGCCTCGTCTACGACCACGACCCCGACCGGGGCGTCGCCAACGCGGTCTGGGTCGGCGTCCACGACACCTTCGCGGAGTCCTCGGCCTTCCCCAAGGCCCGCCCGGGCCGGGACTCCCCGCTGACGGACGCCGGCGGGGGCGCCTTCGTGACCCGCGATCCGGTCCGCGCGGGCACCCCGGTGCTGCTGCCGCTGGTCGGCGTGGCCCCGGAGGCCCTGCCCGAGGGGACCCGTACGGCCAAGACGGCGGCTACCGAGCCGGGCAAGGTGACCGGGACGGCCTGGCAGGACTTCACCCGCGGCGGGGGCGGCGCCACGAACACGGTCGACCCGGCCGAACAGGCCTTCGCCGGGATGCGGATCGAGGCGGTCAAGGACGGCCGGGTCGTCGATACGGCGACGGCCCGCGCCGACGGCACCTTCACGCTGTCCGCGAAGGCCGACGGAGCCCGGCTGCGCCTGCCGGCGGCGAACTTCCGCGAGGCGTACGCGGGGGTCCAGTGGCTGGGCCCGGCGCTGGTCACCCCGTCGGTGATCGCGGCGTACGTATGGATGTGGGCCGGTTTCGCGATGGTGCTGATCGGGGCGGGCCTGGCCTCCGTACCGCGCGAGCTGCTGGAGGCGGCGCGGGTGGACGGGGCGAGCGAGTGGCAGGTGTTCCGCCGGATCACCGTCCCGCTGCTGGCCCCCGTGCTGGCGGTGGTGCTGGTCACCCTCGTCATCAACGTGATGAAGGTCTTCGACCTGGTCTTCGTGATCGCGCCGGGGGCCGTGCAGGACGACGCGAACGTGCTCGCGCTCCAGCTCTACCGGACCTCCTTCGGCACGGACGCCGATCCGGGCCTGGGCAGTGCCATCGCCGTGCTGCTGCTGGTGCTGGTGGTCCCGGTGATGCTGGTGAACATCCGTCGGCTGCGGAAGGAGGGGTCCCGATGAGCCGGTCCGCCCGGGCCTCGTACGCCCAGGCCGTTTCCGCCAAGGTCGCCGCGGGCGCGGTACGCGTGTTCCTGGTGGCGGCCGCGCTCTTCTGGCTGATGCCCACCCTCGGTCTGCTGCTCTCCTCCTTCCTGTCCCCGGGCGACCTGAACCGGGGCGGCTGGTGGCAGGCGCTGACCGCGCCCGCGCGACTGACCGCCGACAACTACGAGCGGCTGCTGGCGAACGACACGATCACCTCCTCGCTGCTGAACACCGTCGCGATCGCGGTCCCCGCCACGCTGCTGGTCCTGGTCCTGGGCGCGTTCGCCGGATACGCCTTCGCGTGGCTGGAGTTCCCCGGACGGGACTGGCTCTTCCTGGTCGTCGTGGGGCTGCTGGTCGTCCCGGTCCAGGTGGCGCTGATCCCGGTCTCCGAACTCTTCGGCTCCATCGGGCTGTTCGAGACCACCGCCGGCGTGGTGCTCTTCCACACCGCCTTCGGGCTGCCGTTCGCGGTGTTCCTGCTGCGGAACTTCTTCGCGCAGATCCCGCGCGAGCTGCTGGAGGCGGCCCGCCTGGACGGGGCGGGCGAACTACGGCTGTTCGCCCGGGTGGTGCTGCCGCTGGGCGGTCCGGCCATCGCCTCGCTCGGCATCTTCCAGTTCCTGTGGGTGTGGAACGACATGCTGGTCGCGCTGGTCTTCGCGGACTCCGCGAACCCGCCGGTGACGGTGGCGCTCCAGCAGCAGGTACGGCAGTTCGGGAACAACATCGACGTGCTGGCGCCCGGCGCGTTCCTGTCGATGGTGATCCCGCTCGTGGTCTTCTTCGCCTTCCAGCGGCAGTTCGTCTCGGGGGTGATGGCCGGGGCGATCAAGTAGCGGCGGGCGCCGGGGCGCGGGCCGCCTCGACGTGCGGTGTTGACGCTGCGTAACCCGATTGCCGCACGCTGCGTAACCCGAACACCACACCGGGGGTTGCCGGGCCATATGCCCGCGCCGACCCCTGGATGTGCCGTGCCCCGGTTCAGCGTCATCGTGCCCGCGTACAAGGTCCAGGCGTACCTGCAGGAGAGTCTGGACTCGGTCCTGTCGCAGTCGTACCCGGATCTGGAACTGATCGCGGTCGACGACGCCTCCCCGGACGCCTGCGGCTCGATCATCGACGAGTACGCGGCCCGGGACCCGCGGGTGACCGCCGTGCACCTGGCGCACAACCTCGGGCTGGGCCCGGCCCGCAACGCGGGCCTGGCCCGGGCCACCGGCGACTACCTGGTCTTCCTCGACGGCGACGACACCCTGGCCCCCGGCGCGCTCCAGGCCATCACCGACCGGCTGAAGGACACCGGCTCCCCCGACGTGCTGGTCTACGACTACGCGCGCACCTTCTGGACCGGTGAGCTCGTGCGCAACCGCCTCTCGCACCGGCTGTCCGAGCAGGGCCCGGCCAGCTTCCGCCTCGCGGACCGGCCGGCCCTGCTCGGCATGTTGATGGTGGTGTGGAACAAGGCCTACCGCCGCGAGTACGTGGAGCGCGAGGGCTTCGAGTTCCCGCCCGGCTTCTACGAGGGCACCCCGTGGACCTACCCGGCGCTGCTGGCCGCGGAGTCCGTCGCCGTCCTGGACCGGGTCTGCGTCCACTACCGCCAGCGCCGCACCGGCTCGATCCTGACCACCTCCAGCCGCCGCCACCTCGACATCTTCGACCAGTACGAGCGGGTCTTCGGCTACCTCTCCGGGCGCCCCGAGCTGGAGCGCTGGCGCCCCGCCGTGCACCGGCGGATGGCCGAGCACTTCTGCGCCCTGTACGCCGACCCGCGCCGCCTCCCGCGTACGAGCCGGGCCGAGTTCTTCAGCCGCGCCTCGGCCCTGCTGCGCCGCTACCGGGCGCCGGGGGCGCAGGCGCTGCCCCTCTCCCGGACCGACCGGATCCGCCACCTGCTGATGCGGCTGGGCACCCGGCGCACCTACCGGCTGCTGTCGGCCCTGCGCTCGTGCGGGCTGGCGGCGGGCCGCGGCGCCTCGGCCCTGGCGCGGGGGCTGCGCGAGAGCGCCCTGCGCCTGCACTACCGCACCCAGCGCCTGCTCCCGCTGCGCCCGGAGCTCGCCGTCTTCTCCGCGTACTGGCACGGCGGTTACGCCTGCAACCCGGCGGCGATCGAGGCGAAGCTGCGGGAGCTGGCGCCCGCCATGCGCACGGCCTGGATCTGCGACCCGCGGCACGCCGCGACCCTCCCCCGCCAGACGGCCCCGCTGCGCCCGGGCTCGGCGGCGTACTGGACGGCGCTGGCCAGGGCCACGTACCTGGTCACCAACGTCAACTGCGAGCGGGCCCTGGTCAAGCGCCCGGGCCAGATCGTGGTCCAGACCCAGCACGGGACCCCGCTCAAGCGGGTCGGGCTCGACCTGCGGGACCGGCCGGCGGCCACCCCGACCACGGACTTCGCGGGGCTGCTGCGCGGCGCGGACCAGTGGGACTACCTGCTCTCGGCGAACCGTCACTCCACCCTGGTGTGGGAGAAGGCCGTCCCCTCCTCGTACACCACCCTCGAGTACGGCTATCCGCGCAACGACGTCTTCCACCGGGCCACCCGGGCCGACGTCCTCGCGCTGCGCGAGCGCCTCGGCATCCCGGCCGGCTCGACGGCGATCCTGTACGCGCCGACCCACCGCGACTACCGGCGCAGCCGGCCGGACCACCTGGACTTCGAGCGGGTCCTGCGCGACCTCGGCCCGCGCTTCACGATCCTGGCCCGCACCCACCTCACGTACGCGGACGCGCACTCCCCCGCGGACGCCCACCCCCGCCTGCTGGACGTCTCCTCGCACCCCTCGGTGGAGGAGCTCTGCCTCGCCTCCGACGCGCTGGTCACGGACTACTCGTCCCTGATGTTCGACTACGCGGTGCTGGACCGGCCGATCGTGATCCACGCGGACGACTGGGAGGCGTACGAGGCGGCCCGGGGCACCTATTTCGACCTGCGGGCGTGCCCGCCGGGCGCGATCGCCCGGACCGAGGACGAGCTGGTGGACATCTTCGCGACGGGCCACTGGCAGGGCTCCCGCTCGGCCCAGCTCCGCGCGGCCTTCCGGGCGCGCTTCTGCCCGTACGACGACGGCCACGCGGCGGAGCGGGTGGTGCGCCGGATCTTCCTGGGCCAGCCCACCCCGATCCCGGCGGTCACCCCCCTCCCGGACCGCCGCCCCGCCCCCGCGGCCCCCGCCCCGACTCCGGCCCCGTCGGCGGAACCGCCCCTGGCCCACGTCTGGCCGTGACGCCCCGGGGCGGCCCGACGTGCGCTCAGGCGGGTCCGGGGCCCGCCTTCAGGCCCGCCACCACCTGGTGGGCCAGGGTGTCGAGGTGGGCGGGTGTCACCGCGTCGCGGACGACCGCCTGGCGCCAGTAGAGCGGGCCGATCAGCAGGTCGAGGGCGTGCTCCGGGCCGATGCCCTCGGGGAGTTCGCCGCGGGCGACGGCGTCCCCGACGATGCCCTGCGCCATGCGGTGCTGGCCGTCGAGCAGGGCTCCGCGGACCGCTTCGGCGATCTCGGGGTTGCGGGCCGCCTCGACCAGCAGGTCGGGGATCACCGCCGAGGCCACCGGGTGCCGCAGTACGTGTGACATGACCTCCAGCAGGGCCCGTACGTCCCCGTACAGCGAGCCCGTCGCCGGTACCGGCAGGCCGTCCTCCGCGAAGGCGCCGACCAGGTCCAGCACCAGGTGCAGCTTGGACTTCCAGCGCCGGTAGACCGCGGTCTTCCCGACGCCCGCCCGCCGCGCGATGCCCTCGATGGACATCCGGGAGAAGCCGACCGCGGCCAGTTCCTCCACCACCGCCTCCCTGATCGCCTCGGTCACGTCCTCGCGCAGGACGGCGGCCCCGGCGGGGGCGCGGCGGGGGGGGGTGGGGGCGGGGGCGGGGGCGGCGACGGTGTCGGCGGGATCCGTGGTCATGCACAGAGCATAGCCGCGCCCACGTCACGACGATACGGTTGCGTTCCATCGCTCCACGCCCTAACCTCACCGTAGCGACGATACGGCCCCGTCCCATCGCCGCCGACGCCCCGACCCCGGCGAAAGCGACCCCTGTGACCACCGCGACCGCACCCCCGACCGCCCCCGCGACCCCCGCGGAACGGGCGGCCGCCCACGGCCTGACCCTCAGCGGCGCCCGCCCCTCGCTCCCCCGCTACATCGCGGAGCTCTGGGACCGGCGCCACTTCGTGACGGCCTACGCCACCGCCCGCATGCAGGCCACCTACAGCACGGAGAAGCTGGGACAGGTCTGGCACCTGGTGACCCCGCTGCTCAACGCGGCGGTCTACTACTTCATCTTCGGCGTCGTCATGCGCGCCGGCCACCACGTGCCCGACTACGTGCCGTTCCTGATCACCGGCGTCTTCGTCTGGGACTTCATCGGCAGCTCCGTCAACGCCGGCACCCGCTCCGTCCACAGCAACCTCGGCCTGGTGCGCGCCCTGCACTTCCCCCGCGCCAGCCTGCCGATCTCCACCGTCGTCCAGCTCTTCCAGCAGCTGCTCGTCACCATGGGCGCCCTGGTCATCCTGCTGCTCGCCTTCGGCCAGACGCCGAGCCCGTCCTGGCTCGTGGCCCTGCCGACGCTGCTGCTGATGGCCGTCTTCGCCGCGGGCTGCGCCCTGTTCATGGCCCGCGTCGGCAGCAAGAACCCCGACGTCAGCCAGCTGATGCCCTTCGTCCTGCGCACCTGGATGTACTCGTCGGGCGTCATGTGGTCCATCGACCAGATGCTCAAGACCGACCACATGCCCGACTGGGTGCTGGTGGTCCTCAAGCTCAACCCGGCGGCCGTCTACATCGACCTGATGCGCTTCTCCCTGATCGACAGCTTCACGGCCCACTCGCTCCCCCACCACGTCTGGCCGGTCGCGATCGGCTGGGCCCTGCTCGCCGGCGTCGGCGGGTTCGTCTACTTCTGGAAGGCCGAGGAGGAGTACGGCCGTGGCTGACAGCGCACCGCACACCGGCGAGACCCGCGTCCCCACCGTGATCGCGGACGAGGTCCACGTCGTCTACAAGGTCCAGGGCGGCGCCCGCAAGGGCGGCGCCACCGCGGCCCTCAGCCGGATCTTCACCCGGGGGCCCGCCCCCGGCATCCGCGAGGTGCACGCCGTCAAGGGCGTCAGCTTCACCGCGTACAAGGGCGAGGCCATCGGCCTCATCGGCTCCAACGGCTCGGGCAAGTCCACCCTGCTCAAGGCCATCGCCGGACTCCAGCCGGTGGCGCGGGGCGCGGTGTACTCGCACGGCCGGCCCTCGCTCCTCGGCGTGAACGCCGCGCTGATGAACGACCTGACCGGCGAGCGCAACGTCGTGCTCGGCGGCCTCGCGATGGGCATGACCCGCGAACAGATCAAGGAGCACTACCAGGACATCGTCGACTTCTCCGGCATCAACGAGAAGGGCGACTTCATCTCCCTGCCCATGCGCACGTACTCCTCCGGCATGGGCGCCCGGCTCCGGTTCTCCATCGCCGCCGCCAAGGACCACGACGTCCTGATGATCGACGAGGCCCTGGCCACCGGCGACGCCGCCTTCCAGCGGCGCAGCCAGGACCGCATCGAGGAACTGCGCGAACGCGCCGGCACCGTCTTCCTCGTCAGCCACGGCATCAACACCGTCCGCGAGACCTGCGACCGCGCGATCTGGCTGGAAGCGGGCGTCCTGCGCATGGACGGCCCCTCCGACGAGGTCTGCGCCGCGTATGAGGCCTTCACCGCGTCCCGCTGACCGACTCCGGCCCCGCCGAGTCCAACCCCGCCGGCGTTCGAGGCGCGGAGGTCCGGGGGCCAGCGCCCCCGGCAACGGCGCCCCACCGGCACACGAAACGGGCCGGGCCCGGGACCGCGAAGGTCCCGGGCCCGGCCCGCCGGCCCGGCAAGAAGGCCTAGCTGTGCGCGCGCAGCAGCGAGCGCATGGTCCGCATCGCCACCGACAGGTTCGCCAGGTCGAAGTCGTCCGAGCCGCGGATCTCGTCCAGGGTCGTCCGAGCGCGGCCGATGATCGCCGCGTTCTTCTCCTCCCAGGCCTTGAACCGCTCCTCGGGACTCGCGCTGCCGTTGCCCACCGACAGCACGTCGGCGGTCAGGGCCGCGTGCGCCGCGAACAGGTCCTCGCGGATGGAGGCGCGGGCCATGGACTGCCAGCGGTCGGACCGCGGCAGCTCGATGATCCGGTCCATCAGCTGGGTGATGTCCAGGCGGTCGGCGAGGTCGTAGTAGACCTCGGCGACGTCCAGCGGGGCCACCCCGGTGCGGTCCGCGATGGCGACGACGTCCAGCGTCGGGAAGGCGGAGGAGAAGCCGGCCACCTTGGCCGCCAGTTCCTCCGGCACGCCCTCGCCGATCAACTCGTCCATGATCGACTGGTACCACTCGAGGTCGGCGCCGCGCACCAGCTTCGGCAGCTCGGCCCAGACGTGACCGACCCGCTCGCTGAAGAACTCGATGGTCTCGGTGATCTGGAGCGGCTGCGGCCGGTTGTTCAGCAGCCAGCGCGTGCCGCGCTCGACCAGGCGCCGCGAGTGCAGCCGGATCCGGGTCTGAACACTGGCCGCGACCTTGTTGTCGAGGGCCTCGACCGCGTCCCACACGTCGGCCAGCCCGAAGATCTCGCGGGCCGCGAGCTGCGCCCGGACGATCTCCTCCGTGGAGGCCCCGGTCTCCTCGCGCAGGCGGTGCAGGAAGGTCGAACCACCAGTGTTGACGGTGTCGTTGACCAGCAGCGTCGTCATGATCTCCCGGCGCAGCGCGTGCCCGTCGACCTGCTCGGGGAACTTCTCGCGCAGGGCGGCCGGGAAGTACGAGAAGAGCAGGCGGCGCAGGTAGGGGTCGTCCGGCAGCACGGTGTGGATGAGCTCGTCCGCCAGCGTGATCTTCGTGTAGGCGAAGAGGACGGCCAGCTCCGGCTGGGTCAGGCCCCTGCCGTTGGCGAGCAGTTCGCGGATCTGCCGGTCGGTGGGCAGGAACTCCAGCTGGCGGTTGAGCAGCCCCTCGCGCTCCAGGCGGCGCATGAAGCGCTGCTGCGCGTGGAGCAGGCTGGGGGCCTGCGAGGCACCGTTGGCGAGCGCCGTGTTCTGCGCGTAGTTGTTGCGCAGCACCAGCGTGCCGACCTCGTCGGTCATCTCGGCGAGCAGCTTGTTGCGCTGCTTGACGGTCATGTCGCCGTCCGCCACGACCGCGTTGAGCAGGATCTTGATGTTCACCTCGTGGTCGGAGGTGTCCACGCCGGCGCTGTTGTCGATGGCGTCGGTGTTGACCTTGCCGCCCTCGCCGCCCGCGCCGGTACGGGCGAACTCGATGCGGCCGAGCTGGGTCAGGCCCAGGTTGCCGCCCTCGCCGATGACCTTGGCCCGCACGTCGGATCCGTTGACGCGGATGGCGTCGTTGGCCTTGTCGCCGACGTCCGCGTGCGTCTCGGACGTGGCCTTGACGTACGTACCGATGCCGCCGTTCCACACCAGGTCCACGGGGGACCTGAGGATCGCCTGCATCAGCTCGGCCGGGGTCATCTTGGTGACGCCGGCCTCGATGCCGAGGGCCGCGCGGACCTGCGCGGTGATCGGGACGGCCTTCGCCGACCGCGGGTGGATGCCGCCGCCCGCCGAGATCAGCGAGGTGTCGTAGTCGGCCCACGAGGAGCGCGGCAGGTCGAACAGGCGTCGGCGCTCGGCGTACGAGGTGGCCGCGTCCGGGTTCGGGTCGAGGAAGATGTGCCGGTGGTCGAACGCCGCGACCAGGCGGATGTGCTCCGAGAGGAGCATGCCGTTGCCGAAGACGTCGCCGGACATGTCGCCGACGCCGACGACCGTGAAGTCCTGGGTCTGCGTGTCGTGGCCGAGCTCGCGGAAGTGCCGCTTGACGGACTCCCAGGCGCCGCGGGCCGTGATGCCCATGCCCTTGTGGTCGTAGCCCGCCGAGCCGCCCGAGGCGAAGGCGTCCCCGAGCCAGAAGTTGTACTTGTGGGCGACCTCGTTGGCGATGTCGGAGAACGTCGCGGTGCCCTTGTCGGCGGCGACGACGAGGTAGGTGTCGTCCTCGTCGTGGCGCACCACGTCCTGCGGGGGCACGACCTCGCCCGCGACCAGGTTGTCGGTGATGTCGAGCAGCGCCGAGATGAAGGTGCGGTAGCAGGCGATGCCCTCGGCGAGCCAGGCGTCGCGGTCCACGGAGGGGTCCGGGAGCTGCTTGGCGACGAAGCCGCCCTTGGCGCCGACCGGCACGATCACGGTGTTCTTGACCATCTGCGCCTTGACCAGGCCGAGGATCTCCGTACGGAAGTCCTCACGCCGGTCGGACCAGCGCAGGCCGCCGCGCGCGACCTTGCCGAAGCGCAGGTGCACGCCCTCGACGCGCGGCGAGTACACCCAGATCTCGAAGGCCGGGCGGGGCGCCGGCAGGTCGGGGATGGCCTGGGGGTCGAACTTCATGGACACGTAGTCGTGCCACTCGAAGCCCTTCGCCTCCTGGAAGAAGTTGGTGCGCAGGGTGGCCTTGATGAGGGTGAGGAAGGCCCGCAGGATCCGGTCCTCGTCGAGCGAGGCGACCTGGTCCAGGGCCCCGTCCAGCTCCTCCAGCATGGCGTCCACGAGCTCGCTGCCGGCGGCCTGGCGGCTGGGCGACAGCCGTGCCTCGAAGAGGGAGACCAGCAGCCGGGTGGTGTGGACGTTGTTGCGGAGGGTGTCCTCCATGTAGTCCTGGCTGAAGGTGGAGCCGGCCTGGCGCAGGTACTTGGCGTACGCGCGCAGGACGACGGCCTGCCGCCAGGTCAGCCCGGCGCTCAGCACGAGGGTGTTGAAGTTGTCGTTCTCCGCCTGGCCGGTCCAGACGGCCGCGAAGGCCTCCTGGAAGCGCTCGCGGGCGTCGTCCCCGAGGTAGGCGTCGCCGTTGGCGCCGACGGCGGGCATCCGCAGGCCGAAGTCGTAGATCCAGGCGCTGACCCGGTCGGAACGGCGCAGTTCGTACGGGCGCTCGTCGGTGACCTCGACGCCCAGGCGCTGGAGCACGGGCAGGACCGCGGAGAGCGAGACCTGCTCGCCGGTGCGGTAGATCTTGAACCGGCGCTCGCCGGGGCCCGCGCCGACGGGCTCGTACAGCGAGAGCGCGAAGGGCAGGTCGTCGGCGGAGAGCCGCTCCAGGTGGCACAGGTCGGCGACGGCCGCGCGCGGCGAGTGGTCGGCCTTGTAGCCCTCGGGGAAGGAGTTGCCGTACTTGCGCAGCAGCTCGGCGGCGCGCTCCTCGCCGAGCTCGGCGACCAGGGCCTCGGAGAAGCCGTCGGCCCAGGAGCGGGCGGCGTCGACGAGGCGGCCCTCGATGCGCTCGACGTCGGTGTCGGTGAGGACCGGCAGTTCCGTGCCCTGCGGGACGCGGACGACGAAGTGGATGCGGGAGAGGATCGACTCGGTGTTCCAGGCGGTGAAGTCGACGCTGATGCCGTCGAGCTCCTCCTTGAGGATGTCCATCAGCCGCAGCCGGACGCCGGTGGTGAACCGGTCGCGCGGCAGGTAGACCAGCGCGGAGTAGTAGCGCCCGTACTCGTCCTGGCGCAGGTACAGCCGCAGCCGGCGGCGCTCCTGGAGGTACAGGACGGAGGTGACGATCTCGCGGAGCTTGTCGACCGGGGTCTGGAACAGCTCGTCGCGCGGGTAGGTCTCCAGGATCTGCAGCAGGTCGCGGCCGTCGTGGCTGGACGGCGCGAAACCGGCGCCTTCGAGGACCTCGGCGACCTTGCGGCGGATGACCGGGACGCGGCGCACGGACTCGGTGTACGCGGCGGAGGAGAACAGGCCGAGGAAGCGGCGCTCGCCGACCACGTTGCCCTCGGCGTCGAACTTCTTGACGCCGACGTAGTCGAGGTACGAGGGGCGGTGCACGGTGGAGCGGCTGTTGGCCTTGGTCAGCACCAGCAGGCGGTGCTCGCGGGCCTTGGCGCGGGCGTCGGCGGGCAGCCGGTTGAAGGACGGCGAGACGGGGTGGCCGTCGTCCTTGCCGCTGTGGTGCGGGTCGGAGCGCAGGATGCCGAGGCCGGTGCCGGGGACGGCCGCGAGGGAGTCGCCGTCGACCAGGTTGTACTCGCGGTAGCCGAGGAAGGTGAAGTGGTCGTCGGCGAGCCAGCGCAGCAGCTCGCGGGCCTCTTCGAGCTCGTACTCGCGCAGGTCGGGGGCGGTGGGCTCGTCGGGCAGGCCGTCGGCGATGCGCAGCGCCGCGTCGCGCATCTTCTCCCAGTCCTCGACGGACTCGCGTACGTCGGACAGGACGCGCAGCAGATCGCCGGTGATCTGCTTCAGGTCGGCGCGGTCGGTCTCGCGGTCGATCTCGACGTGGATCCAGGACTCGACGAGGGAGTCGTGGGGGCGTGCGGTCCTGGGGCCGTGCGCGTCGCAGTCCGGGCCGAGGATCTCGATCAGCTTGCCGGTGACGTCACGGCGGACGACGACCTGGGGGTGGATCACGACGTGGATTCCGCGGCCCTGGCGGGACAGCTCGTTGGTGACGGAGTCCACGAGGAAGGGCATGTCGTCCGTGACGACCTCGACGACGGAGTGGCTGGAGGTCCAGCCGTTCTCCTCCACGGTCGGGGTGTTCACGCGCACGTTCGCGGTGCCCTGCGGCCGCTTCTCCGCGAGCCGGTAGTGCGAGAGCGCCGCCCCGTACACGTCGACCGGGTCCCGGTCCAAGAGGTCCTCGGGGGCGGTGTGCAGGTAGTAGCGCTGGAGGTAGGCGAGCACTGTGTCCCGGTCGGGACGCTCCCCCTGCTCGGACCCAGTCGGAAGTAGCCCCCCGGCCGGGCTGTTCTCAGCTACCCGGGCCGCCCGCGCGAGCAGCTCGGCCTTTGCTTCGTCCAGCTTGGTCTGCATGTCCTCTGGCTCCTGTCGCGCGCCATTGCGTGACGTAGGTGAAGGAAGTGGCATTGCACCGCGAAGCGGGGTGTCCGTTCGGGATCGGCGCCGCGCCGTGGAGAGAGCCGACCGGGAGGGAATTGGCCACAGGCCCCACGTCCCGGCAGCGGGGACCAGCGAGGGCCCGGGCACGGTGGTGCCTCGGGCGCAGGCCGGAGGCTTCGGTGCCCCCGATGACTATCGCGCTGATCACGGGTACCAGGCTATCCCCACCCACCCCACACACGTGATGGATGTGTACAAAACTTGAGGTTGAACTTTGACGTTCTGGACAGCGACGGCGAGGGGGCGCGGACGCGTCGGCGGGGCGGTCGCTATTCGGCCATTTCCCGAGCTGTGCGGACGGCCTCGGCCAGCGAGTCGACGACGGGCACCCCGGCCGATTCCAGACTGCTGCGGCTGTGCGAACCGCCCGTGTAGAGCACGGCCCGGGCGCCGATGTGGGCCGCGGCGAGGGCGTCGTCCACGGCGTCTCCGATGAGGACCGTACCCGCCGCCGTCACACCCGTCCCGTCCAGGGCGGCCATGTGCCGTACGAGATGCCCCGCCTTGCTGGTGTGGGAGGGCCCGGTCCGCCCGTCGACGCGCAGGAAGTGCCGCTCGATGTCGTGGAAGCGGACCAGCGGGACCAGCTTCTCGTGGGGCGCGAGGGACAGCAGGGACTGCGTGAGCCCGTCGCCCTGCCAGTCCCGAAGCAGCTCACGGGCGCCCTCGGCGAGCGCGGCGCCCTCGGCGGCGGCCCAGTAGTGCCGGTGGAAGGTGCCGTCCATGAGCAGCCACTCTTCATCGGTGGGCAGCCGCCCCATGAGGCGCTCGTAGAACTTGGGCACCGGTACGACGTACAGGTCGCGGTAGGTCTCGAGGGTGATCGGCGCGAAGCCGAGCTCCGCGAAGGAGGCGTTGGTCGCGGCTATGACGGCGTCGATGTCGTGGAGGAGGGTTCCGTTCCAATCCCACACGATATGGGTCGAAGGGGTCATTTCAGCAGCCCCGGGATCTCCTGCACCCCGAACCACAGCAGCTCGTGGTCCTCGGCTCCGTCCACGGTGAACCGCGCGTCGGCGTCCCCGCCTTCGGCGGCCGGGACGGCGCGGGCGGCGGCCGCCACGTCCTCCTCGGCGTCGTCGGCGTCGACGTGCACGGCGGCGGCCGCGGAGAGCCGTACGGCGTCGGCGAGCACGACCTGGCCGAGGGCGGCCTCGTCCACGCCGGGGGCGGCCGTGACGGCCTTGTCGGCGACGTCGAGGGCGATGACGACCCGCCGGGGCGGAGCGGCCGGGTCGGCGGCGATCAGCCGCAGCGAGGCGGCCGCGGCGCGGCTCAGGGCCGCGTACTCCAGCTCCTCGATGTCGTCCGACAGGTACCACTCGCGCAGCCCGGGGGTGACGGCGTACGCGCGCAGCGGACCGGGCCCCAGCTCACCCGCTTCGTGCGCCTCGGCGAGCCCGGGGAGGGTCAAAGGAACATACGCGCGCATCGGCCCGCCGCTTTCGGTAGTCGGAAACGCCCCCAGGATACGACCGCGCCCCGGGCCACGGAGAGTGCGCCGACCACGCCCCCGCCTCACCTTCGGCCCCGGCCGGGCGGGACCGCCCTCCGGGTGACGGCCCGTCCCCCTTCGGGGTGCGGGGCCGGCCCCCTCCCGCGTCCACCCCGCTCCCGGGCGGTGACGCCGCGGGGCCCGGGGAAAGCCCCGCGGCCACCCGGATAGGTGAACTGCCGCCCGCCCTCACGCTGCGCGACCGACCGGTTGCACTGAGCAGGGGTTCCGCATAGACAATCCCCCAACAAGTTACCGCCCGGTATGGCCGGGCCCGGCAGGTTCGGGGGCAGATCGCGATGGACACCACGATGCGCGGCACGATCGGCGGCGAGGCGGCCCGCCGCCGGGTGGGCGGCCAGTCCCGGACCCGCCCCGCCGGGCGGCGCGACACCCGCCGCCCGGCGGCCCCGCCGCGGACCCTGCGGCTCGGCCCGCACCACTGGTTCGCCGAACGCCTCCTCGCGGTCGTCAGCGGCCTGCGGCCGGTCCACTCGCTCCTCGGCCACACGGTCGGCCCAGCCTACGAGCAGCTGGTCACCCTGGCCGACGCGGAACACCTCCGCGACCGCCTGCGGCCCGTCGTCCGCCAGTGCGGCCGCTTCACCCCGGGCCCGGGCGTCATCGAGGCCTTCGCCCGCATCGCCACGGGCGACCGCATGACGGCCATGGCCTTCCGCCTGGAACAGGGCCCGGACCTCCGCTGGCGCTGCGCGGCAGTAGAAATCCAGGGCCCCCGTCCGTGACCCACCCCCGCCGGCTCGGGACGGCCGGGGCCCGTGAACGCGGAGGCGCGGGGCCACCTCCAGCCCCGCCACCTGCAGCCCCGCCGGCGTTTGAGGCGCGGGGCCCGGCGCAGAGCCCCGCAACGGCGCCGCACCGCCCCACCCGCCGGCACCGGCACCCGCCCCGCCCTCGCCATCCGCCGGGCGGCAGACGCGCAACGGCCGGGGCCGGACACCCCTCGGTGCCCGGCCCCGGCCGTGAACGTCGCCCCCGCGGGGGCTACTTCTTACGGCGACGCCCGCCAGAGGCCTTCGCGGCCTTGCGCCGCTCCGCCCGCGTCATCCCGTCACCGTCACCTGCGGCGTCCGACTCGAAGTCGCCCTCGACCACACCGCCCTCACCGTCGACGGTCGGCGCCGAGAAGTGCAGCCGGTCCGGCCGCTGCGGAGCGTCCAGCCCCTTCGCCCGGATCTCCGGACGGGCCGGCTCCTTGGTCAGCGACGGCGCCGCGTCCTGCACCGGGACCTCTTCGACCTGCTGCTCGACCTGGACCTCCAGGTTGAACAGGTAGCCGACGGACTCCTCCTTGATGCCGTCCTGCATGGCGTTGAACATGTCGAAGCCCTCGCGCTGGTACTCGACCAGCGGGTCCTTCTGGGCCATCGCCCGCAGGCCGATGCCCTCCTGCAGGTAGTCCATCTCGTACAGGTGCTCGCGCCACTTGCGGTCCAGCACCGACAGCACCACGCGCCGCTCCAGCTCGCGCATGATGTCGGAGCCCAGCGTCTTCTCGCGCGCCTCGTACTGCTCGTGGATGTCGTCCTTGATGGACTCCGCGATGAACTCGGCGGTGATGCCCGCCCGGTCGCCCGCGGCCTCCTCCAGCTCCTCGATGGTGACCTTCACCGGGTAGAGCTGCTTGAAGGCGCCCCACAGGCGCTCCAGGTCCCACTCCTCGGCGAAGCCCTCGACCGTCTCGGCCGCGATGTACGCGTCGATCGTGTCGTCCATCATGAAGCGGACCTGCTCCTGGAGGTCCTCGCCCTCCAGGACGCGGCGGCGCTCGCCGTAGATGACCTCGCGCTGGCTGTTGAGGACCTCGTCGTACTTCAGGACGTTCTTGCGCGTCTCGAAGTTCTGGGTCTCGACCTGCGACTGGGCCGACGCGATCGCACGCGTCACCATCTTGTTCTCGATCGGCACGTCGTCCGGCACGTTGGCCATGGCCATGACGCGCTCGACCATCTGCGCCTTGAACAGGCGCATCAGGTCGTCGCCGAGCGAGAGGTAGAAGCGGGACTCGCCCGGGTCGCCCTGTCGGCCGGAGCGGCCGCGCAGCTGGTTGTCGATACGGCGCGACTCGTGCCGCTCGGTGCCCAGCACGTACAGGCCGCCGAGGTCCTTGACCTCTTCGAACTCGGCCTTCACGGCAGCCTCGGCCCGGGTGAGCGCCGCGGGAAGGGCGTGCGCCCACTCCTCGATGTGCTCCTCCGGATCCAGGCCCTGCTGGCGCAGCTCGGCCTCGGCGAGGTCGTCCGGGTTGCCGCCGAGCTTGATGTCGGTACCGCGGCCGGCCATGTTCGTGGCGACGGTGACGGCGCCGCGGCGGCCGGCCTGCGCGACGATGGTCGCCTCGCGGTCGTGCTGCTTGGCGTTGAGCACCTCGTGCGGGATGCCGCGCTTGGAGAGCTGCTGGGAGAGGTACTCGGACTTCTCGACCGACGTCGTGCCGACGAGGATCGGCTGGCCCTTCTCGTGCTTCTCCGCGATGTCGTCGACGACCGCGGCGAACTTCGCGACCTCGGTGCGGTAGATCAGGTCCGGCTGGTCCTTGCGGACCATGTCGCGGTTGGTCGGGATCGGGACGACACCGAGCTTGTAGATCTGGTGGAACTCGGCGGCCTCGGTCATGGCCGTACCGGTCATGCCCGACAGCTTCGAGTAGAGGCGGAAGAAGTTCTGCAGGGTGATCGTGGCGAGGGTCTGGTTCTCGTCCTTGATGTCCACCCCTTCCTTCGCCTCGATCGCCTGGTGCATGCCCTCGTTGTAGCGGCGGCCGGCGAGGATACGGCCGGTGTGCTCGTCGACGATCATGACTTCGCCGTCGATGACGACGTAGTCCTTGTCCTTCTTGAACAGTTCCTTCGCCTTGATGGCGTTGTTCAGGTAGCCGACGAGCGGGGTGTTCACCGACTCGTAGAGGTTCTCGATGCCGAGCCAGTCCTCGACCTTGGCGACACCGGCCTCGTGGATGGCGACGGTGCGCTTCTTCTCGTCGACCTCGTAGTCGCCGGTCTCCTCGATGCCCTTCAGCGGCTGGCCGGCCTCGCCCTTGGTCAGGCGGGTCACCAGCTTCGCGAAGTCGCCGTACCACTTCGTGGCCTGGTCGGCCGGACCGGAGATGATCAGCGGGGTGCGGGCCTCGTCGACGAGGATCGAGTCGACCTCGTCGACCACGGCGAAGTTGTGGCCGCGCTGGACCAGCTCGTCCTTCGACCACGCCATGTTGTCGCGCAGGTAGTCGAAGCCGAACTCGTTGTTCGTGCCGTAGGTGATGTCGCAGTTGTACTGCTCGCGGCGCTGCGCCGGCGACATGTTCGCCAGGATGCAGCCGACCTCGAGGCCGAGGAACTTGTGCACCCGGCCCATCAGCTCGGAGTCGCGCTCGGCGAGGTAGTCGTTCACCGTGATCAGGTGGACGCCCTTGCCGGACAGCGCGTTCAGGTACGCGGGCAGGGTGCCGACGAGGGTCTTGCCCTCACCGGTCTTCATCTCGGCCACGTAGCCGAGGTGCAGCGCCGCGCCGCCCATGATCTGGACGTCGTAGTGCCGCTGGCCGAGGACGCGCTTGGCCGCCTCGCGTACGGTCGCGAAGGCCTCGGGCAGCAGGTCGTCCAGGCTCTCGCCGTCCTGGAACCGCTGCCTGTACTCGTCCGTGAGCGCCCGCAACTCGGCGTCGGAGAGGTTGACGAAGTCCTCTTCGATGGAGTTGACCTGGTCCGCGATGCGGTGCAGTTTGCGCAGGATCTTGCCTTCGCCTGCACGCATGAGCTTGTTGAAGACGGACACCGAGGTTTGTCTCCTTGCCGGTCGGGCCTGGGCACTGTTCGTACACGGGCACGGCAGGTGGGCCCCACCGCAACGGCCATCGTAAGCGAGGACGTGGTCGCGTCGGGAGGTCCGCCGTAGCCGCGAGGGCGTGGGCGCCCGGATTGAGAACGTACGGGGGCCGCGGAAGGTGCCGCTGTTCGCGTCCGCGGTTATGAAAAAGAGTCCCCCCGGCACCCGTCCGGGCACCAGAATCCGTGCATGGAGCACACGACCCTGACCACCGGCCGGCTGGAACTGCGGCCCTTCGCCCCCTGCGACGAGGACGAGGTGTACGCCGCCTGCCAGGACCCCGACGTCCAGCGCTGGACGCTGGTCCCCTCGCCCTACCAGCGGGAGCACGCGCACCGCTTCGTGAACGAGGTCGTGCCGGACGGCTGGCGCGAGGACACCGCGTACCCCTTCGCCGTACGCCTGCGGTCCGGCGGCCCGCTGGTCGCCGCCGTCGGCGTCCACGTGCACGGGACCGACTCGTACGAGATCGGCTACTGGGCGGTCAAGGAGCACCGCGGGCAGGGCTACATGACCGAGGCAGTGGAGGCCGCGGCCCGCTGGGCCTTCACCGAGGTGGGCGCCGTGCGCCTGGAGTGGCGCGCCGAGGCCGGCAACACCGGCTCGCGCGTCGTCGCCGAGAAGGTCGGCTTCCGCTTCGAGGGCGTCCTGCGGGCGGGCGTCCTGCGCAACGGCACCGCGCGCGACTGCTGGATCGGCGCCCTGCTCCCCTCCGACCTGGGCCTGACCCCCGCGCTGCCGTACCTGCCCGGCGATGTCAGTGGCGCGTCCTAGGCTGCGGATCATGACGAGCCTGCCGCAGCCGACCATGTCCCTGTCCGCCGGCGAGGCGCGCCGGATCGCCCTGCGCGCGCAGGGCTTCCTGGGCGCGCCCGACCGCCGCGGCGGGGTCCGCGGCGTGCTGCGCCACCTGGGCGCCGTACAGCTGGACACGATCTCGGTGCTGGCCCGCTCGCACGAGCTGATCCCGTACGCCCGCCTGGGCGCGGTGGGCCGGGACACCGTGGAGCAGGCGTACTGGTCGGACCGGCACGCCTTCGAGTACTGGTCGCACGCGGCCTGCATCCTGCCCGTCGAGGAATGGCCGCATTTCGCCTTCCGGCGCCGGGCCCGCCGGGCGCGCGGCCACCGCTGGCACGTCCTGCGCGACAAGGACCGCTCGACGCGGGCGGTCCTGGACCGACTGCGGGCCGACGGCCCGCTGACCTCCACCGAGCTGGGCGGCGCCAAGAACGGCGGCGAGTGGTTCGAGTGGTCCGAGACCAAGATCGCGGTGGAGTGGCTGCTCGACACCGGGGAGGTGGTGTGCAGCGAGCGCCGCGGCTGGAAGCGGGTCTACGACCTGCCCGAGCGGGCCGTGCCCGACGCGCTGCTCCACGACGACCTGGAGGACGGCGAGTGCCTGCGCCGCCTGGTCGCCCTGGCCGGGCGGTCGCTGGGCGTGGGCACCCGCGCCGACATCGCGGACTACCACCGCCTCAAGGGGGAGCAGGTCGACGCGGTGATCGCGGACTCCGGGCTGGTCCCGGTCGCGGTGGAGGGCTGGGCCAAGCAGGCCTGGGCGGACCCGGCGGCGCTCGCGACGGCCCCGCGCGGCCGCCACCGCACGACGCTGCTGTCCCCCTTCGACTCCCTGGTCTGGGACCGGCCCCGCACGGAACGGATCTTCGGCTTCACCCACCGCCTGGAGGCGTACGTCCCCAAGCCGAAGCGGATACACGGGTACTTCGCGATGCCGCTGCTGGCGGGCGGCCGCCTCCAGGGCCGCGTCGACCCGGCCCGCGAGGGCCGCACCCTGGTGGCCCGCCAGCTCTCCCTCGGGACGCCCGGGGCCGCCCCCGCCATGGCCGAGGCCCTGTGGGAGGCCGCCCGGTGGGTGGGGTGCGAGGAGGTGCGCGTCGAGCGCGCCCAGAGCCCGCAGGAGGCGGAGGCCGTCCGGGCGGAGCTCACGGCCCGGCGCCCTTAGCACTCCGGGCCCCGGCGGTCCGGGCCCCGGCGTCTCGGGCCCGCGACGGTCCGGGCCCGCAGCGGCTCGGCTAGCGGATCTCCAGGATCTTCTCGCGCATCGCGTAGACCACGGCCTCCATCCGGGAGTGCAGCTGCAGCTTCTCCAGGATGTTGCGGACGTGGTTCTTCACGGTGTTCTCCGAGATGAACAACTCCTTGGCGATGTCCCGGTTGTTCATGCCGGTGGCCACCAGCTTCAGGACCTCCAGCTCCCGGTCGGTCAGCCTCGGCGCAGGCACCAACCGCCGCTCGTCGGTCCGCTGGATCATCGACTTGAACTCGGTGAGCAGCTTCGACGCCATCGACGGGCTGATCTGCGACTGGCCGTCCGCCACCGCCCGGATCGCCGTGGCCACCTCGTCCGTGGAGATCTCCTTCAGCAGGTAGCCGGTCGCACCCGCCTTGATCGCGTCGTAGAGGTCCGCCTCCTCGTCGCTGATCGTCAGCATGATGATCTTCGCGGAGGGGGCGACCTCCTTGATCGAGGTGCACGCCTCGATCCCGCCGCGCCGGGGCATCCGCACGTCCATCAGCACGATGTCCGGCAGCAGGTCGGCCGCCTTGTCCACGGCCTCCGCTCCGTCCCCCGCCTCGCCGACGACCTGGATGTCCTCCTCTTGGGCGAGGACGATCTCCAGCCCGCGCCGGAACAGCGCGTGGTCGTCGACCACGAGGACCCGGATGGGCTCCCCCGCGGGCGATCCGGCGGACCCGGCCGCCGGGTCCGCCTCACGGCAGCCCGCACCGTCGTCACCGCGCACCGGCTCGAAGCCGTCCGCCATCGTTCCTCCCCCTGCATGTGCCGAGCTGCCGGGCCAACCGGACCGGCCGCGCCGCCGGTTGACTGCCCGCCATGATTCCATGCCCGCGGCATGGCGCGGGGGCTGCCGCCGGCCGTCCGGCGCATACGCGCCACAAGAAAGGCCCCCGCGGGACGCCGGAGCGTCCCGCGGGGGCGGCAGCGAGGTGCTCAGCCGCCGAGCGCGCCCCCGGCACCACCGCGCGGCTCCTCCGAGCTGGAAGCGCCGTCGGGGTTGACGTGGATGACGCCGTAGTCGTATGCATGGCGCCGGTAGACGACGCTGGGCAGCTTGGTCTCGGAGTCGACGAACAGATAGAAGTCGTGTCCGACCAGCTCCATCTCGTACAGAGCCTGGTCGAGCGACATGGGCGAAGCCGAGTGGGTCTTCTCCCGGACGACCAGCGGGCCCTCCCCCTGCACTTCGAGGGATCCGATCCGCGTGATCGGGACCCCGTTCGCCTTCTCCTCGGAGAACGGCTCGCCATTCGCGTTCAGCTGCGCGGCGTCCGGCACGACGTCGGCGACCTCGGCCGCCGGGATCCGGCCCGCGCCCCTGCGGGTGTAGCGCTTGTCGTGCTGCTTGCGCAGCCGGGCCTCCAGCTTGTCCTGAGCCAGGTCCAGCGCCGCGTACGCGTCGGCTGCGGCTGCCTCGGCACGGATCACCGGGCCCCGCGATCGCAGAGTGATCTCCACACGGTCGGAACGGTCGGCCTGGCGCGGGTTGTGCTCCTTCGACACCTCGACGTCCAAGCTGATCACCTTGGCGTCGAGCTTCTGGATCCGCTCCGGATTCAGCTTCTCGGCCACGTGCTTGCGGAACCGGTCGGGCACCTCGGTCTTGCGGCCCTTGACGACGATGTCCACGCAGAACTCCGTTCCCGGATAGCTCCGCCCGACTGGGCGAAGCGTCTCCCTTTCGCACCAGGCTCCGGTGAAGGCCGGAGCCTCGGACTTGGCGACTTGCACCTCCTCCTCCCCCATCGGCAAGATCTGAACCCCACCGACTTCGGAGTCGAGCGACAGCGATGCGTGGGGCCAAAGGCTCGCCAGTCCTCACCACCGAACATATCCCTGTATGACGGTTGTCGGCACCCGCTACCGGCACGTACTTCCGTCCCGGTGGCTGTCCACTCTTACTACCTGCAACGATGGACCTTCCCCGGCAGTTCCAGATCTATTCACCGGTTTTTCGCCCCTGTCGCGTCGCGGCCACCACGGCAGCCCGCGGGGCGGCCCCCGCACCCAGGCCGCCCGCCCGCAGCGCCCGCGCCGCCTCGGCCAGCGTGGCCCCGGTGGTGACCACGTCGTCCACGAGGACGAGCCGTGCCCCGGCCGTCAGCCGCGCCCCGCCGGGGCACGCCTCCAGCGCCCCCGCGAGGTTCTCCCGGCGCTGCCGGGCCCCCAGGCCCGCCTGGTCCGCCACCGCCCGCCGCAGCCGCAGTACGGGCGCCACGCGCGCGGGCACACCGGCCCGCCGCAGCCGCCCCGCCGCGGCCAGCGCCATCCTGCGCACGGGATCGTGCCCGCGCGCCCTGACCTGCCGCCGCGCCGACGGGACCGGCACGAGCGCCACCTCGCGCCCCTCCCCTCCCGCCCCGCCGGCGCCCGTTCCCGCCAGCGCCGCCCGCACCGACACCGCCAGCGCGGCACCGAGCGCCCCGGCCAGCGGCAGCGCTCCGCGCTCCTTGTGCGCCAGCAGGACGGCGCGTACGGGTCCCTCGTACGGCGCGGCCGCGAACACCGCCGGCAGCCCCTCGGGGCTCGGAAACGGCCGCGCCCGCACCGCCCCGGCCCCGCCCAGCGCCTCCCGGCAACCGGCGCACAGCAGCGCCCGTGCGGCCCCGCAGCCCGCGCAGTCCACCGGCAGGACCAGACCGGCCAGCTCCTGCCACCATCCCCGCATGCCCCCACAGTGCCGTGCCCCAGCGGGACCCGCCACCCCTGTGGACGGCTAGGGACGCGCAGGTCAGCCCGGGTACACCGGGTCCCGGCCGCCCGGCGCCACCGTCCGCCACTGCGCACCCGGCGGCAGCCAGACGATGCCGTCGTCCGCCGAGTACCCCACGACCGGCTTCGGCTTCGCCTCGTCCTCCGACGCGGGCACCGCGACCGCGATCAGCCCGGTCGCCCCGGGCAGGCTCGCCGCGACCACCGAACCGTCCGCCAGCATGTAGCGGGCCTGCACGACCCCGCCGCTCTCCCGGCCCACCACCAGCAGCCGGCCCCGCGGCGCCCAGCTCATCGCCGTCACGTCCGCCATCTGCGGAGCCGCCGGGCGCAGCTCGCGCACCGACACCGCCGATACGTCGCCCTGGGCGTCGGGCCGTTCGATCCGCCCCACCCAGAGCTTCTTGCGGCCCTCCTTCTCCACGAGCAGCGCGATGCGCGCCCCGTCGGAGGAGGCCTTCAGCGAGCTGATCCGCCCGTCGAGCCCCGCCACCTGCACCTTCTCGGGCACTCCGGTGCCGCCCGGCACCCGCCACAGCCCCGGGTGCTGCGGATCGTGGTCGACGGCCCACAGGTCGCCCGCCGCGTCCCAGCTGGGCGCGGTCAGTGTGACCGGCTTGGCGCCCTTCGCGGGCAGCACGGGCTGCGGCATGGCCCCGGACCCGGACAGCGGCACGACGTACAGCCCGTGCCCGCCCTGCGAGACCACGGCCGCGTGCCGCTCGTCGTACGAGACGGCGGCGGAGCCGACCTTGAACCCCCCGGGCGCCGACAGCGGCCCCGGCACCGGCTCCGACTTGGGCTGCTGGTCCTCGCCGGTCACGTCGAGCTTCATCCGGACGAGCCGGTCCTGGTTGTCGACGTAGTACTGGTACTCGGGCGTCCGGGGCCGGTTGGCGATCACGGCCGCCGTCACCTCGGTCACCGAGCACAGCGAGGACGACTTCCCGTCGGAGCGCAGCAGTTCGACCCGGTCCAGCCGGGAGGCCGTCAGTTCCTTGACCGTGTACAGCAGTTGCGTCGCCATCTTCTGGCACTGCGGCGACGCGACGTTGTCGGTCTTGTCGTTCAGCGGCACGCGCAGCGTGTTCTGGCCGTCGTACGAAAGGGACTTGGTGCCCTGCCGCAGTTCCGTCCCGGTGGGGAAACTGGACTCGACGACCGGCGCGAGCCACCGGGACGGCCCGGCCAGCAGCGACTGCACGGTCTGCGTGGTGGGGTCCATCCGCGAGTCCGGATCGCTGCGCTGGCGCACGTACACGGGATCGGCGACCAGCGTGCCGCCCGCGAAGTAGTACTTGTTGACCGGCATGTAGATGCGCTGGAAGTCCGACTCGCTCAGCACGAGACTGCTCGGCGGACTGGAGATCCGCCACTGCTTGTCCTCCTGGACGAGCTGGAGGATTTCCGTGTAGTCCCCGCTCTCCGGCTGGTAGGCGCTGCGCTCGTCCACGGTGGCGAGCTTCTTGCCGGCCACCTTCCAGCGGGGCCCGTCGGGGTCCTTCTCGGTGCGGACCGGGAACCGGTCGAGGCCGGCCGAGAGCACGGTGACGGCGGTGCCGGGCCGCCAGCGCTTCGCGGCGTCCTCCGTGAGGTACTTGCGGGCGGTCTCCAGCTGCGGATCGTCGCTGGTCATCGCCTCCAGGAAACCGTCGACGATCTCGCCCGCGCTGGCTTTGTCCGCGGGCGGTACGCCGAACACCCGGACCTGGGAGTCGACGCCCTGCGAGGCCTGCACCCGGCGGATCTCGCCGTGGTCGGGCATCGAGGCGCACCCGGCCAGCAGCAGCCCTGCCACACCGAGCGCGTACGCGCGCAGAGTGCGCAGCCGCCTGCCGCGGGCTCCGGCGCGCGCCCTCCCCGGCACTGCGTCAGCGTCCGTCGGCGTCGGCATCGGCATCGGTTCGTTCCTCCTGTGGTGCCTGCTCGGCCGGCCGGGCCACGACCCTGGCTCCGCTGCCCGGCAGGGCCGTCGGGTCGGCGGGTACGGACTGCCCCGAGGCCGCCGGCCGCGGCGGTATCGTCGACCGGTCCCCCGCGTCGGCGGGCTGCTGCCGCTCCACCGCGCCGCCCGCGGCGTCGGCTGCCGCCCTGGCACGGTTGGCCCGGGAATCCTCTGGTTCCAGCGGGATGGGCGAGCCCCGCAGCGGCTCGTCGGCGGTACGCGGCAGGGTGAGGCGGAACTGCGAGCCGCCGCCCGGCTCGCCCCAGGCCTGCAGCCAGCCGCCGTGCAGCCGGGCGTCCTCGACGGCGATGGACAGGCCCAGGCCCGTACCGCCCGTCGTGCGCGCCCGCGCCGGGTCGGCCCGCCAGAAGCGGTTGAAGACGCGGGTCGCCTCGCCGGGCTTGAGCCCGACGCCGTAGTCCCGCACCGCGACCGCGACGGCCCCGCCGGCGGACGCCAGCCGGACCACCACGTCGCGCCCCTCGCCGTGCTCCACGGCGTTGACGACCAGATTGCGCAGCACCCGCTCCACCCGCCGGGCGTCGGCCTCGGCGATGACGGGCTGGGTGTCGCCGAGCACCCGGATCCGGGTGCCCTTGTGCTCCGCGAGCGGCTCGGCCCCGTCGATGACGCGGCGCACGACGTCCCGCAGGTCGATGGGCTCCGCCTCCAGGGCGGCCGCGCCCGCGTCGAACCGGCTGATCTCCAGCAGGTCCGAGAGCAGCGACTCGAACCGGTCGAGCTGCCCGGCGAGCAGTTCCGCGGAGCGCGCCGTGACCGGGTCGAAGTCGACCCGCGCGTCGTGGATGACGTCCGCGGCCATCCGTACCGTCGTCAGCGGGGTGCGCAGCTCGTGCGAGACGTCCGAGACGAACCGGCGCTGCATCCGCGACAGGTCCTCCAGCTGCTGGATCTTGTTCTGGAGGTTCTGGGCCATCTTGTTGAAGGCCTCGCCCAGCCGCGCGATGTCGTCCTCGCCGGTCACCTTCATCCGCTCCTGCAGCCGCCCGGCCGACAGCCGCTCGGCGATCCCGGCGGCCATCCGGACGGGCGTGACGATCTGCCGCACCACGAGCCAGGCGATGGCGCTGAGCAGCACGACGACGAACAGGCCGGCGGTGGCGATGGTGCTCTTGACCAGGTTGAGGGACTCCTCCTCCTGGCTGAGCGGGAAGAGGTAGTACAGGTCGTACGGGTCCCCGTTGATGTCGGTGAGCCGCTTGCCGACGACCAGCGCGGGCTCGGGGGCCTTTTCCCCGGCCCCGGCGGTGTACCGGATCTCGGAGAAGGTCTTGAACGTGCCGGCGGAGTGGTTGACGGCCCGGCGCAGCTTGACGGGCACGCTGGCGGTCGGGTCCACGTTGCCCGAGGCACGGGCGCCCTTGACCCCCTGGGTGCCCGGCAGGACCTGCTCGCCGGTGCCGGCGCCGAGCGCGACCACCTCGAAGGCGGTCTGGCCGCCACTGGCCAGCTGCTTGACCAGCGAGTTCATCCAGGTACTGGCGTCCAGCCCCACCTTGTTGTCCGCGGCGTCGGGCCCGTCCACGGTCGCGGGGGTGTTGGCCTTCTCCTGTGCGACGGCGAACCCGCCCGCGGCCTGGCTCTGCGCCGCCTCCTCCTTGGCGTCCAGGAGGCCCTTGCTGACCTGCGCGATCACGACGAAGCCGAGCGCGAGGACCACGGCGAGCGACATCAGCAGGGTGGCGGCGACCACCCGCAGCTGCATGTTGCGCCGCCACAGCCGGACAGCCGGAAGCACCGGCCGGCGTACGAGGCGTACGCACAGCCGCAGCACGGAGGCGCCGGGCGCCCCCTCCTGGAGCAGCCGGCCGGCCCGCAGGCTCCACCGGTGTGAGCCAGCCCGGTCCCTGCCGGACTGCACCTCAGCTGGGTCCGGCCTTGTAGCCGACACCGCGCACCGTCACGACGATCTCGGGGCGCTCCGGGTCCTTCTCGACCTTGGAGCGCAGGCGCTGCACGTGCACGTTCACCAGGCGGGTGTCCGCGGCGTGCCGGTAGCCCCAGACCTGCTCCAGCAGCACCTCACGGGTGAAGACCTGCCAGGGCTTGCGCGCCAGCGCGACCAGCAGGTCGAACTCCAGCGGGGTCAGGGCGATGGAAGCGCCGTCCCGCTTGACCGAGTGCCCGGCCACGTCGATGACGAGGTCACCGATGGCCAGCTGCTCGGGAGCGGGCTCCTCCGACCGGCGCAGGCGGGCCCGGATGCGGGCCACCAGCTCCTTCGGCTTGAACGGCTTCACGATGTAGTCGTCGGCACCGGACTCCAGGCCCACCACGACGTCGACCGTGTCGCTCTTGGCGGTGAGCATCACGATCGGCACGCCGGACTCGGCCCGGATCAGCCTGCAGACCTCTATGCCGTCCCGTCCGGGCAGCATGAGGTCCAGCAGCACCAGGTCCGGCTTCGCCTCCCGGAAGGCAGCAAGTGCCTTGTCACCGTCCGCTACGAACGACGGCTCAAAACCTTCTCCACGCAGCACAATGCCGAGCATCTCGGCCAGCGCGGTGTCGTCGTCGACGACAAGGACGCGTCCCTTCATGGTTGACATCATCCCATTAGCTAATCGTTACCAGGCGGTGAGCTGTCCCACAGCCAAAAGGGCTGGAAATCGCCCCTCGGACCTGCGTGGAGATCAGGTCGACCAGTCTGCCCCGGATCCGGGTGACAATTGAAGGTACGGGCTGCCGATGATCCGGGGGGATCGCTGGTCCGTTCGTGTACCCCACGTGGCACGATGGCAGCGACCAGCGCCCCCCGCCGCAGCAGGTGCACGTGAAGGAGCGACGATGAACGACTCGCCGGGCTGGGCTACGCCCGGACCCTCTCCGTCCGATGACGAGCGGCCCGGGGCGCCCGCCGACCGTCCGGTTTCCGGCGACCCGAAGTGGTCGTCCGAGCAGCCGCCGCCCGGACAGTGGACCAGCCCCTCCCCCGGCCAGACCCCGCCCCCGCCCGGACCCCAGCAGCCGCCGCAGGGCCAGGGCTGGGGACCGTACGCGGGCCAGTACGGGCAGAACGCCCAGTACGGCGGCTACCCGGGCGGACCCGGCCAGTGGGGGCAGCCCCCGGCCGCCAAGCCCGGCGTGATCCCGCTGCGCCCCCTCGGCCTCGGCGAGATCCTGGACGGCGCGGTCGCCACCATGCGCTCGCACTGGCGCTCGATCCTGCCGATCACCCTGGTCGTGGCCACCGTAGTGCAGGTCCTCAGCGTGCTCACGCAGAAGTACGCCATGGCGGACCTCGCCGTCTCGCCCGACGCCGGGGCGACCCTCGACGAGGCCGTCAACGACCTCGTCGTCGCCCTGGGCGCCCTCGTCGCCGTCGGCTTCATCGCGGCCCTCGGCGGCATCTTCGCCACGGCCATGCTCACGATGATCTACAGCCGCGCCGTGCTCGGCACCACCTCCACGGTCTCCGCCGCCTGGCGCGAAGCCCGTCCCCAGCTGCTGCGCCTCCTCGGCCTGACGTTCCTGCTCGGCATCGGCGCGGTCCTGCTGGTCACCGCGCTGATCATGCCGGGCATCCTGGCCGAGAGCCCGGGCCTGGCCCTCGTGGGCGGACTCGTCGCGGCCCCGCTGTTCACCTGGCTGTGGATCAAGTTCAGCCTGGCCTCGCCCGCGCTGATGCTGGAGAAGAGCACCGTCTTCAAGGCCCTCGGCCGCTCCTCCAAGCTGGTCCAGGGCACCTGGTGGCGCATCTTCGGCATCACCGTCCTCACCCAGATCATCACCGGCATCGTCTCGGCGATCATCGTCTGGCCGCTCACCATCGTCGGCATGGCCGCCTTCGGCGGCGGCCTGAGCGGCATGGAGGACGGCACCGCCTCCACCGCCTGGGGAGCGCTCATCCTCTCCGGCATCGGCTCGATCATCGCCCAGACCATCGTGATGCCGATCCTGTCCGGCGTCACCGTGCTCCTCTACGTGGACCAGCGCATCCGCCGCGAGGGCCTCGACCTGGAACTCGCCCGGGCAGCCGGCATCGAGAACTACGGCACGGCCGGAGGCTGACCACCCATGATGAGCACGGGGGGCCTCATCACCCGCGCCACGGCGCTCCTGCCGGGCGCCGAGACACCACCGGTCACGACACCGCGCGAGCCCGCCCGGGAGGCGGCCGAGCACGAACTGTCCAAGCCGATGTACCACGAGAACGACCCGGGGCCGCTGGACCGGGCCCTGCGCAAGTTCCTCGGCTGGATCGACGACCTGTTCGAAGCGGCCTCCGGGGCGACCCCGGGAGGCACGCTCGGCCTCGTCGTGATCGTCCTCCTGGTGGTCCTGGCCGCCACCGCCCTGTGGTGGCGGCTCGGCGCCCCCGGCCGGATCCCCGCCGGAGCGGGCGTCCTCTTCGACGACGGCATCCGCAGCGCCGCCGACCACCGCACGGCCGCCGAGGCCCACGCGGCCGCCGGCCGCTGGACCGAGGCCGTACAGGAACGCATGCGCGCCCTCGTCCGCTCCCTCGAGGAGCGCACCCTGCTCGACCCGCGCCCCGGCCGCACCGCCGACGAGGCGGCGGCCGAAGCCGCCGTCTCCCTCCCCGACCACGCCGCGGACCTCCGCGCGGCGGCCCGTACCTTCGACGACGTCACCTACGGCGGCCGCTCCGCCGACCCCGACACGTACGCCCGCCTGCGCACCCTCGACCTCACCCTGGACCGCGCCAAGCCGCTCCTGACGGGACCCACCGCATGACCACCCCCAAGGACCCGGCCCCCACCGGCCCCGACCCGCACAACCCAGGTCCCGATGAAACGGGGCGCGTGCCAGGACGCTCCCCCCACCGCACCGACCCCACCCCCGCCGCACTCCCCGACGAGCCCCCGGCCCACCCGGGCTCCCCCGGGCCCGGCTCGAACCGCCCAGGTTCCGGTGGGGCCGGGCGTGTGTCGGGGCGCTCCCCGCAGGGCGCCGAACGCACTGCCGCCGCACTCTCCGACCCCTCGCCACGTTCGGCGCCCGAGGAGACGCCCCGGCGCGCGCCCGGCCCCACCGGAACCGCCCCCACCCCGCCCGACCAGGGCACAGGCACAGGCACCCCGCCCGACCAGGGCACGGGCACCCCGCCCGCCAAAGCCCCCGCCACCCCGCCCGGCGAGGGCACCGGCACCGGCACCGCCCCCGACCGAGCCCGCCTCATCCGCCGCGCCCGCCGCGCCCTGGCCTTCGCGGCCGTGCTCGCCGCGGGCGGCATCGCCGTGGCCGCCCTGGGCTCCGGCACCCGCCACGGCATCCTCGACCCCCGCTCCGCCGACCCCTACGGCAGCAGGGCCGTCGCCGAGCTCCTCGCGGACCGCGGTGTCCGCACCCGCGTGGTCACCACGGCCCGCGAGGCCGCCGACGCCGCCGGCCCCGGCACCACCCTCCTGATCACCGACCCGGACCGCCTCGGGACCACCCAGCGCGGCCTGATCCGCTCGGCCATGGACCTCTCCGGCGGCCGCACCGTCCTGCTCGCCCCCGGCAGCCACAGCCTCACCGACCTGGCCCCCGGCGTCCGCACCCGGAGCGCGGCCGGCGCCGACACCCTCGCCCCGGCCTGCGACCTGCCCGCCGCCACCTCCGCCGGCCGCGCCGCCACCGGCGACGACCGCCGCTACACCACCGACCTGCCCCGGGCCACCCGCTGCTACCCGAGCGACGGCCACGCCACCCTCCTGGTCCTCCCGGCCGGCACCGGCGGCGACACCGTCCTCCTCGGCTCCGGCACGGTCCTCCTCAACGAGAGCCTCGCCGACGAGGGCAACGCCTCCCTCGCCCTCCAGCTCCTCGGCTCCCGCCCGGACCTCGTCTGGTACATGCCGTCCCTCGCCGACAGCGACCCCGCCGCCGAGTCCGACGAGGACAAGAGCCTCGTCGACCTGATCCCGGCCGGCTGGTCCTGGGCCCTGCTCCAGCTCTTCGTGGCCGCCGCCCTCGCCGCCCTCTGGCGGGCCCGCCGCCTCGGCCCCCTCGTCACGGAGAAGCTGCCCGTCGTCATCCGCGCCTCCGAGGCCACCGAGGGCCGCGCCCGCCTCTACCGCAAGGCCGGGGCCCGCGACCGCGCCTCCACCGTGCTGCGCGCCGCCACCCGCGAACGCCTCGCCGCCCTGGTCGGCGTACCGGCCGCACAGGCCCACGACCCCGTCACCCTGGTCCCCGCCGTGTCCACCCGGCTCGGCGACCACGGCCACGGCCACGACCTGAACAACACCCTCTTCGGCCCCACCCCCTCCGACGACGCGGCACTCGTCGCGCTCGCCGACCACCTCGACGCCCTCGAAAGAGAGGTCCGTACGTCATGACGTACCCGACCACCGAGTCCGCCGCCGCGGACAGCGCCCGCGCTTCCCTCGAAGCGCTCCGCACCGAGATCGGCAAGGCCGTGGTCGGCCAGGACTCCGCCGTCACCGGCCTCGTCGTCGCCCTCCTGTGCCGCGGCCACGTGCTCCTCGAAGGCGTCCCCGGCGTCGCCAAGACCCTCCTGGTCCGGGCCCTCGCCGCCGCACTCGAACTCGACACCAAGCGCGTCCAGTTCACCCCGGACCTGATGCCCAGCGACGTCACCGGCTCCCTCGTCTACGACGCCCGCACCGCCGAGTTCTCCTTCCAGAACGGCCCGGTCTTCACCAACCTCCTCCTCGCCGACGAGATCAACCGGACCCCTCCCAAGACCCAGTCCTCGCTCCTCGAGGCGATGGAGGAGCGGCAGGTCACCGTCGACGGCACGCCGCGCCCGCTCCCCGAGCCGTTCCTCGTCGCCGCCACCATGAACCCGCTCGAGTACGAGGGCACGTACCCCCTCCCGGAAGCCCAGCTGGACCGCTTCCTCCTCAAGCTCACGGTGCCGCTGCCGTCCCGCGCGGACGAGATCGGCGTCCTGACCCGGCACGCCGCCGGCTTCAACCCCCGCGACCTGCACGCCGCGGGCATCCGCCCGGTCGCGGGCCCGGCCCAGCTGGACGCCGCCCGCGAGGCCGTCGCCAAGGTCTCCGTCTCCCCCGAGATCGCCGGCTACGTCGTCGACATCTGCCGCGCCACCCGCGAGTCGCCCTCCCTCACCCTCGGCGTCTCCCCGCGCGGCGCGACCGCCCTGCTGGCCACCGCCCGCGCCTGGGCCTGGCTCACCGGCCGCGACTACGTCACCCCCGACGACGTCAAGGCCCTGGCCCTGCCCACCCTGCGCCACCGCGTCCAGCTGCGCCCGGAGGCCGAGATGGAGGGTGTCACGGCCGACGCCGTCATCACCGCGATCCTCTCCCACGTCCCCGTCCCGCGGTAATGGCCCTCACCGGACGCACCGCCCTGCTGGCGGCCCTCGGCAGCCTCCCCGTCGGCATCCTCGAACCGAGCTGGACGGGGATGCTCGCCGTCAACGGCCCGCTGGCCCTGGCCTGCGCGGTCGACTGGGCCCTGGCCGCGCCCGTCCGCACCCTGCGCCTCACCCGTTCGGGCGACACCTCGGTCCGTCTCGGCGAACCTGCGGACGTCCACCTCACCGTCACCAACCCGAGCGGCCGCCGGCTCCGCGCCCGGATCCGCGACGCCTGGCCCCCGAGCAGCTGGGCCCCCGGCACGGAGACGGCCGGCTCCCGCCACCGGTTGGACGTCCCCGCCGGCGAACGCCGCCGCCTCACCACCCGCCTGCTCCCCACCCGCCGCGGCGACCGCCGGGCCGACCGCGTCACGATCCGCTCGTACGGTCCCCTCGGCCTGTGGGCCCGCCAGGGCTCGCACACCCTGCCGTGGACGGTCCGGGTCCTGCCGCCCTTCACCAGCCGCAAGCACCTCCCCTCCCGCCTCGCGCGCCTGCGGGAACTGGACGGCCGTACGAGCGTCCTCACGCGCGGCGAGGGCACCGAGTTCGACAGCCTCCGCGACTACGTCCCCGGCGACGACACCCGGTCCATCGACTGGCGGGCCACGGCCCGCCAGCGCAAGGTCGCCGTCCGCACCTGGCGCCCCGAACGCGACCGGCACATCCTGATCTGCCTGGACACCGGCCGCACCTCGGCGGGCCGCGTCGCGGACGCCCCCCGCCTGGACTCCGCGATGGACGCGGCCCTGCTCCTCGCCGCCCTGGCCACCCGCGCCGGCGACCGCGTGGACCTGCTGGCCCACGACCGCCGCCCGCGCGCCCAGGTCCAGGGCCGCCCGGCGGCCGACATCCTGCCCGCCTTCGTGAACGCCATGGCCCCCCTGGAGCCGGAACTGGTCGAAACCGACTCCCGCACCCTGGTCTCCACCATCCTCCGCAACGCCCCGCGCCGCTCCCTGGTGGTCCTCCTGACGAGCCTGGACGCGGCCCCCGTCGAAGAGGGCCTGCTGCCGCTCCTCCCCCGCCTGACCCAGCGCCACACGGTCCTGCTGGCCTCGGTCGCGGATCCCCACGTGACGCAGATGACGACCTCCCGCGGCACCCCGGAAGCGGTCTACGAGGCCGCCGCCGGCACCCAGTCCCAGTCCCAGCGCCGCCGCACGGCCGACCAGCTCACCCGCCACGGCGTCCACGTGGTCGACGCCACCCCGGACACCCTGGCCCCCGCCCTGGCCGACGCCTACCTGGCCCTCAAGGCCGCCGGCCGCCTCTGACTCACTTCGTGCCCGCCGTCGCCCGCCGCTCGAACCAGCGGGCGACGGGTACGACGGAGACACCGTGCAGCACCACACTGAGCAGCACGGTCGCGCACATCGCGTTGACGACGAACCGCCCTTCCGCGGGCGGCAGCTGGGTGACGGCGAGGACCGCGAACACGATGGACGTCACCCCGCGCGAGCCGAGCCAGCCCAGCGCACACCGCTCGGGCCGGTCGAACCCCTTGCCGGCCACCGCGAAGTAGACGGGCACGAACCGCAGCACGGTCAGCGCCAGCAGCCCGTACAGCACCACGCCCCACCCGATCCCGCTCGCGAACTCGTCCGCCGTGAGCTTGCCGAAGGTGAACCACACGGCGAAGGCCATCAGCTGCGCCATGTCGTGCACGAGTTCCAGGTTGTTCCCGCCGACGGCGTGGGCGGCGGCCGAATAGCACAGGCCGGTGACGAAGGCGGCGACGAAGCCGTTCCCGCCGACCAGTACGGAGGTCGCGTACGCCATGAAGGGCAGCACGAGGCTCGCCAGCCGCAGTGTCCCGGCGCTCGCCCATCCGGCGCCGAGCGCCCGCCGCACCAGCTGCGAGGCCAGGTAGCCGAGCACGATGCCCACGACCACCGCGAGCCCGGCCTCCTTCACCGCGCGCACCACCAGGTCGGCGAAGGAGCTGGAGTGGGCACGCACCAGATTGGCGATGCAGAACACGAAGAGGGGCGAGATCAGTCCGTCGCTGAAGCCGCCCTCGATGTTCAGGGCGGCCCGCACCCGCAGCGGCACCCGCCGGTCGCGCAGGAACATGGAGATCGGTGCGAGGTCCATGGGCATGACGACGAGCGCCGTGACCCCCAGCAGCCACCAGTTCGTCCCCGGGAACACCGCCGCCCCCGCCAGCGTCGCGAGGACGACCGACACCGGCAGCGCGAGGAACAGCAGCCTGCCCTCCCCGACGGAGCGTTGCTCAAGCTCCTCGTACTGCTCGGCCTCGGTGGCGTCGACGAACAGCAGGACGGCGAGGACCAGCTCCACCCCCCGGTACGTGCTGTGCGCTTCCAGGTCGAGGGGGACGGCGGGGTCGTAGCCGCGGGTCAGGACGATGCCGGCGACGGCGAAGGCGAGCGGGGCGGTGATGCTCCACCGGGCCAGCCGGTCCGCTGCGAGGGCCCATGCGAACAGCAGGGACAGCACAACCAGCAAAGCCAGCATGGGCAGCTCTCCGAAACCCGATCGGTGCGACTCCCCAGTCTCCGACCAGCCGGCCCGCTACCCCGGGCGGCGCGCCCCGAACAGCCCGTAAACGCAGAAAAGCCCCGCACCGAGCCCGTAAAGGGCTGGTGCGGGGCTTCCCGCAATGATTGTTCGGCGGCGTCCTACTCTCCCACAGGGTCCCCCCTGCAGTACCATCGGCGCTGAAAGGCTTAGCTTCCGGGTTCGGAATGTAACCGGGCGTTTCCCTAACGCTATGACCACCGAAACACTATGAAATTAGAACGCTGGCATGAACACAGCCGTTCGTTATTTCAGAACTAACACAGTGGACGCGAGCAACTGAGGACAAGCCCTCGGCCTATTAGTACCAGTCAGCTTCACCCGTTACCGGGCTTCCACATCTGGCCTATCAACCCAGTCGTCTACTGGGAGCCTTACCCTCTCAAGGAGGTGGGAATACTCATCTCGAAGCAGGCTTCCCGCTTAGATGCTTTCAGCGGTTATCCCTCCCGAACGTAGCCAACCAGCCATGCCCTTGGCAGGACAACTGGCACACCAGAGGTTCGTCCGTCCCGGTCCTCTCGTACTAGGGACAGCCCTTCTCAATATTCCTACGCGCACAGCGGATAGGGACCGAACTGTCTCACGACGTTCTAAACCCAGCTCGCGTACCGCTTTAATGGGCGAACAGCCCAACCCTTGGGACCGACTCCAGCCCCAGGATGCGACGAGCCGACATCGAGGTGCCAAACCATCCCGTCGATATGGACTCTTGGGGAAGATCAGCCTGTTATCCCCGGGGTACCTTTTATCCGTTGAGCGACGGCGCTTCCACAAGCCACCGCCGGATCACTAGTCCCGACTTTCGTCCCTGCTCGACCCGTCGGTCTCACAGTCAAGCTCCCTTGTGCACTTACACTCAACACCTGATTGCCAACCAGGCTGAGGGAACCTTTGGGCGCCTCCGTTACCCTTTGGGAGGCAACCGCCCCAGTTAAACTACCCATCAGACACTGTCCCTGATCCGGATCACGGACCGAGGTTAGACATCCAGCACGACCAGAGTGGTATTTCAACGACGACTCCACAACCACTGGCGTGGCCGCTTCAAAGTCTCCCACCTATCCTACACAAGCCGAACCGAACACCAATATCAAACTGTAGTAAAGGTCCCGGGGTCTTTCCGTCCTGCTGCGCGAAACGAGCATCTTTACTCGTAGTGCAATTTCACCGGGCCTATGGTTGAGACAGTCGAGAAGTCGTTACGCCATTCGTGCAGGTCGGAACTTACCCGACAAGGAATTTCGCTACCTTAGGATGGTTATAGTTACCACCGCCGTTTACTGGCGCTTAAGTTCTCAGCTTCGCACGCCCGAAAGCGCACTAACCGGTCCCCTTAACGTTCCAGCACCGGGCAGGCGTCAGTCCGTATACATCGCCTTACGGCTTCGCACGGACCTGTGTTTTTAGTAAACAGTCGCTTCTCGCTGGTCTCTGCGGCCACCCCCAGCTCACGGAGTAAATCCGATCACCAGTGATGGCCCCCCTTCTCCCGAAGTTACGGGGGCATTTTGCCGAGTTCCTTAACCATAGTTCACCCGAACGCCTCGGTATTCTCTACCTGACCACCTGAGTCGGTTTAGGGTACGGGCCGCCATGAAACTCGCTAGAGGCTTTTCTCGACAGCATAGGATCATCCACTTCACCACAATCGGCTCGGCATCAGGTCTCAGCCTTAATGAGGGACGGATTTGCCTACCCCTCGGCCTACACCCTTACCCCGGGACAACCACCGCCCGGGCTGGACTACCTTCCTGCGTCACCCCATCGCTTACCTACTACAAGTCTGGTTCGTCGGCTCCACCACTTTCCTTTCCCCGAAGGGTCCGGAACGGCTTCACGGACTTAGCATCGCCTGATTCGATATTGGGCGTTTCAAAGCGGGTACCGGAATATCAACCGGTTGTCCATCGACTACGCCTGTCGGCCTCGCCTTAGGTCCCGACTTACCCTGGGCAGATCAGCTTGACCCAGGAACCCTTAGTCAATCGGCGCACACGTTTCTCACGTGTGTATCGCTACTCATGCCTGCATTCTCACTCGTGAACCGTCCACAACTAGCTTCCGCTGCTGCTTCACCCGGCACACGACGCTCCCCTACCCATCACAGCGGGCGTTGGCCCTATTGCTGCAATGACACGACTTCGGCGGTACGCTTGAGCCCCGCTACATTGTCGGCGCGGAATCACTTGACCAGTGAGCTATTACGCACTCTTTCAAGGGTGGCTGCTTCTAAGCCAACCTCCTGGTTGTCTCTGCGACTCCACATCCTTTCCCACTTAGCGTACGCTTGGGGGCCTTAGTCGATGCTCTGGGCTGTTTCCCTCTCGACCATGGAGCTTATCCCCCACAGTCTCACTGCCGTGCTCTCACTTACCGGCATTCGGAGTTTGGCTAAGGTCAGTAACCCGGTAGGGCCCATCGCCTATCCAGTGCTCTACCTCCGGCAAGAAACACACGACGCTGCACCTAAATGCATTTCGGGGAGAACCAGCTATCACGGAGTTTGATTGGCCTTTCACCCCTAACCACAGGTCATCCCCCAGGTTTTCAACCCTGGTGGGTTCGGTCCTCCACGAAGTCTTACCTCCGCTTCAACCTGCCCATGGCTAGATCACTCCGCTTCGGGTCTAGAGCGTGCAACTCAATCGCCCTATTCGGACTCGCTTTCGCTACGGCTTCCCCACACGGGTTAACCTCGCTACACACCGCTAACTCGCAGGCTCATTCTTCAAAAGGCACGCAGTCACGACCCATTGGGTAAACCCAATGAGCGACGCTCCCACGGCTTGTAGGCACACGGTTTCAGGTACTATTTCACTCCGCTCCCGCGGTACTTTTCACCATTCCCTCACGGTACTATCCGCTATCGGTCACCAGGGAATATTTAGGCTTAGCGGGTGGTCCCGCCAGATTCACACGGGATTTCTCGGGCCCCGTGCTACTTGGGAGATGAGCAAGCAAGCCGCTGATGTTTCGTCTACGGGGGTCTTACCCTCTACGCCGGACCTTTCGCATGTCCTTCGACTACATCAACGGTTTCTGACTCGCCGACCGGCCGGCAGACCGATCAAGCTCATTCCCACAACCCCGCATGCGCAACCCCTGCCGGGTATCACACGCATACGGTTTGGCCTCATCCGGTTTCGCTCGCCACTACTCCCGGAATCACGGTTGTTTTCTCTTCCTGAGGGTACTGAGATGTTTCACTTCCCCTCGTTCCCTCCACATGCCCTATGTGTTCAGGCATGGGTGACAGCCCATGACGACTGCCGGGTTTCCCCATTCGGACACCCCCGGATCAAAGCTCAGTTGGCAGCTCCCCGGGGCCTATCGCGGCCTCTCACGTCCTTCATCGGTTCCTGGTGCCAAGGCATCCACCGTGCGCCCTTAAAAACTTGGCCACAGATGCTCGCGTCCACTGTGTAGTTCTCAAACAACGACCAGCCACCCATCACCCTGTACTCAAAGAGCACAAGTTCACTGGGGCCGGCACTGAAGACATGACCTTACGGCCGTACCTTCAGGACCCAACAACGTGCCAAGCACCCTCGACCATCCGTCTTCTCTTTCCACGCCGAAGCAGTACTCGAGAACCATCAGATCCGAAGGTGCCAACTAATCAACGTTCCACCCATGAGCTGACCGTGCAGAACATTTGTCTGCAATCGGTACTGTGCTCCTTAGAAAGGAGGTGATCCAGCCGCACCTTCCGGTACGGCTACCTTGTTACGACTTCGTCCCAATCGCCAGTCCCACCTTCGACAGCTCCCTCCCTTACGGGTTGGGCCACCGGCTTCGGGTGTTACCGACTTTCGTGACGTGACGGGCGGTGTGTACAAGGCCCGGGAACGTATTCACCGCAGCAATGCTGATCTGCGATTACTAGCAACTCCGACTTCATGGGGTCGAGTTGCAGACCCCAATCCGAACTGAGACCGGCTTTTTGAGATTCGCTCCACCTCACGGTATCGCAGCTCATTGTACCGGCCATTGTAGCACGTGTGCAGCCCAAGACATAAGGGGCATGATGACTTGACGTCGTCCCCACCTTCCTCCGAGTTGACCCCGGCGGTCTCCTGTGAGTCCCCATCACCCCGAAGGGCATGCTGGCAACACAGGACAAGGGTTGCGCTCGTTGCGGGACTTAACCCAACATCTCACGACACGAGCTGACGACAGCCATGCACCACCTGTATACCGACCACAAGGGGGCACTATCTCTAATGCTTTCCGGTATATGTCAAGCCTTGGTAAGGTTCTTCGCGTTGCGTCGAATTAAGCCACATGCTCCGCTGCTTGTGCGGGCCCCCGTCAATTCCTTTGAGTTTTAGCCTTGCGGCCGTACTCCCCAGGCGGGGAACTTAATGCGTTAGCTGCGGCACCGACGACGTGGAATGTCGCCAACACCTAGTTCCCAACGTTTACGGCGTGGACTACCAGGGTATCTAATCCTGTTCGCTCCCCACGCTTTCGCTCCTCAGCGTCAGTAATGGCCCAGAGATCCGCCTTCGCCACCGGTGTTCCTCCTGATATCTGCGCATTTCACCGCTACACCAGGAATTCCGATCTCCCCTACCACACTCTAGCTAGCCCGTATCGAATGCAGACCCGAGGTTAAGCCTCGGGCTTTCACATCCGACGTGACAAGCCGCCTACGAGCTCTTTACGCCCAATAATTCCGGACAACGCTTGCGCCCTACGTATTACCGCGGCTGCTGGCACGTAGTTAGCCGGCGCTTCTTCTGCAGGTACCGTCACTTTCGCTTCTTCCCTGCTGAAAGAGGTTTACAACCCGAAGGCCGTCATCCCTCACGCGGCGTCGCTGCATCAGGCTTTCGCCCATTGTGCAATATTCCCCACTGCTGCCTCCCGTAGGAGTCTGGGCCGTGTCTCAGTCCCAGTGTGGCCGGTCGCCCTCTCAGGCCGGCTACCCGTCGTCGCCTTGGTGGGCCATTACCCCACCAACAAGCTGATAGGCCGCGGGCTCATCCTTCACCGCCGGAGCTTTCAACCCCCGCCCATGCAGGCAGGAGTGGTATCCGGTATTAGACCCCGTTTCCAGGGCTTGTCCCAGAGTGAAGGGCAGATTGCCCACGTGTTACTCACCCGTTCGCCACTAATCCACCCCGAAGGGCTTCATCGTTCGACTTGCATGTGTTAAGCACGCCGCCAGCGTTCGTCCTGAGCCAGGATCAAACTCTCCATGAATGTTTACCCGTAATCGGGTGCACACATCACGTAGAGCGGGACGATCATGTCGGAATAAGACCGACCGTCCACTGCGTCCTCGCTGTGTAATCGCCTGCAAGCACTCCACGAGGGAGCCCCACAGGTCTTTTTCAAAGGAACCTCATCCACCGAAATGGACGGGGTATCAACTTTTGGCGTTGATTTTTGGCACGCTGTTGAGTTCTCAAGGAACGGACGCTTCCTTCGTACTCACCCTCTCGGGCTTTCCTCCGGGCTTTCGTTCTGTTTTCCTGCTGTTCTTGCGTTTCCGACTCTATCAGACCCTCTCGGGCCCGATTTCCTCGGCGCTTTCCAGGTCCTGCGCTTTCGCGCTTTCCCTTTCCGGCGATTCCGACTCTATCAGAATGTTTCCACCGAATTTACCGGCTTCGGATTCCTGCTTGAGGAGTCGTTGAGCCCCGCTGGAATTGCATTCCCTGCAGGGGCGAGAAAGATTCTAAACCATCGCTGCCGAACTTGTCCAGTCCGAGGCAACCGTTTGAATCTACCTCTCCGTGCGCCATGTGTCAACAGGGCTTCCGGGACGACGAGACTAGCAGCTCGGTCGGGTCGTCCGCACATCCGCACATCAGGCGGCCGTGGGCAGCGTCGCCGTGCGGTCGGCGGCCTCCACGTCGCCCGCCTCGCCGGCCCGCGCGGCCCTGCCGCCGAGGACGTAGACGTAGATCAGGAAGGCTGCCTCAGCGATCACGCCGATGGTGATGCGCGCCCAGGTGGGCAGGCCGGACGGGGTCACGAAGCCTTCGATCAGGCCCGAGACGAACAGGACCGCCGCGAGGCCGATGGCCATGCCGAGCGCCGCGCGGCCTTGTTCCGCGAGGGCCGTGCGGCGGGTTCGGGGGCCCGGGTCGATGACCGTCCAGCCCAGGCGCAGGCCCGTGCCCGCGGCGACGAAGACCGCCGTCAGTTCGAGCAGGCCGTGCGGGAGGATCAGGCCGAGGAAGACGTCGAGGCGGCCGGCGGAGGCCATCAGGCCCAGGCCGACGCCGAGGTTGGCCATGTTCAGGAAGAGGATCCAGAGCACCGGGATGCCGAGGAAGGCGCCGAGGACGAGGCAGATCGCCGCCGCCTGGGCGTTGTTCGTCCAGACCTGGGCGGCGAAGGATCCCGCCGGATGGCTGGAGTAGTACGTCTCGTACTCGCCGCCGGGCTTCGTGAGCTCCTTGAGGTGCTCCGGGGCCGCGATGGCGCCCTGGACCTCCGGGTGGGTCGCTATCCACCAGCCGATGAGCACGCCGAGCGCCGTGGAGAGCAGCGCGGTCGGTATCCACCAGCGGCGGCTGCGGTAGACCGCGGCCGGGAAGCCCACCGTGAAGAAGAGAACGGCGTCGCGCCAGCCGGCCCGCCGGGTGCCCGTCACGGTGGCGCGGGCGCGGGCGACCAGCTGGGTCAGGCGGCCCGTGAGCATGGGGTCGGGTGCGGTGGACTGGACGAGGGAGAGGTGGGTGGACGTGCGCTGGTAGAGGGCGACGAGCTCGTCGGCCTCGGCGCCGGTCAGCTTTCGGCCGCGGCCGAGGAGCTGCTCGAGGCGGTCCCATTCCGCGCGGTGTGCCGTCACGAAGACGTCGAGATCCATCCGGTTGCCGCTCCCCTGCCCCATGCCCCTGCTGCTGGCTATTCCTCGTGTGGTCAGCTTGGCAGACTGGATGCCTCAGGGGCGGGGCAGGTCACGCGAAAGGTGCTGTGGTGAGCGATCTGGTGACGGGGGACGCGGTCGTCCTGGGGTTGAGGCCCGCGAGGCTGCCGAGCCGGGCGCTGGCGATCGTCCTCGACCTGGTCGTGTACGTCGCGGGGTACGTGATCCTGTCCGTCGGCCTCGCCTTCGCGACCGCCTCGCTGGACGCGGCGGCGCAGGCGGCCGTGACGGTGGCCTCCTTCGTGCTGCTGCTGGTCGGGGTGCCGATCGCGGTGGAGACGCTGACCCACGGCCGGTCGCTCGGCAAGCTGGCGTGCGGGCTGCGGGTGGTGCGGGACGACGGCGGGCCGATCCGGTTCCGTCATGCGCTGGTGCGCGGGGCCATGGGGGTCGTGGAGCTGCTGATGACCTTCGGGGCCGTGGCGTGCATCGCGTCGCTGGTGTCGGCGCGCGGGCGGCGGCTCGGGGACGTGTTCGCGGGAACCCTGGTCGTGCGGGAGCGGGTGCCGGGGGCGCGGGTGATGCCGGTGCCTCCTCCGCCGCCGTGGCTGGCGGGGCGCTTCGGCGGGCTGGACCTGTCGGCGGTGCCGGACGGGCTGTGGCTGGCGATACGGCAGTACTTGACGCGGATGGACCAGCTGGATCCGCGGGTCGGTGCGGAGATGGCGGCGCGGCTCGCGGACGATCTGGTCGCGCGGACCGGGGCGCCCGCGCCGGCGGGGGTGCCGGCCGCCGCGTTCCTGATGGCCGTGGTGCACGAGCGGCAGTCGCGGGACGCGGCCCGGGCCTTCCGCCAGGCGGCCCCGGTGCCGGGCGCCGCCGGGTACGCCCCGGCCGCCGTGACCGGGGCCGCGCCGGTACCCGCGTACGGACCCCCGGCCGCGTACGGTCCCCCCGCCCCGTACGGTGCCGGGCCGGTGCCGCCTGTCGCGGCCGCGCCGGCCGCCCCCGTGGAGGCGCCGCGCGCCGGCGGGTTCGCGCCGCCCGCCTGAGGGGTCACTCCTCGAAGGCGGAGGGCGGGGTCTCCAGGTGCTCGAGTTCGATGCCGGGAGCGGACAGGACGACGTCGCCCGCGAGGTGGACGGTGTGGACCTCGCCGGTGTCCAGGGCGCTGACCTGGTACTCGTCCACCAGGAGCGGCCCACTGTCGGTGGGGTGCTCCTGGCGGCGCAGCAGGGCCCAGGCCTGGTCGACCGTACGGGGGGCGAGTACCGGGTCGGTGAGGGCGAGGAGCCGGACGCGGGTGGCGGGGGCGCCGGGGGTCAGGCGCAGCAGGCGGGCCGTCGCGATGAGGAAGGCCGGTGAGGTGCCGGTGAAGCCGGGGGCGCGGACGTTGCCCTCGGTGGCCTCCGCGCCCGTGGGGTCGGTACGGACCCAGGTGACGCCGTCGATGGCGGCCCCGCGCACCTGCCAGCTCGACGCGTTCACTTCGAGGCGGATGGGCCGGCCGAGTTCGTCGATGGCGAGGTCGACGGAGCCCCGGTGGTCGCCGTTCGGGGCAGTCAGCTGGGAGACGTAGCGCCAGCCGGAGGGGCCGGGGGCGCAGTGGAAGTGCTCCTCGCCGAGGGGGGCGTGGTCGTGCGGGTCGTGCAGGGAGTAGCGGCCGCGGGGCATCGTGTCGGTCCTTGGTGGGTACGGGGCAGGCCCCCGGCATCCGAGCCGGGGGCCTGCGTGACGTGCTGCCGCTCCTGCCGCGTGGGATCAGTAGCGGTAGTGGTCGGGCTTGTACGGGCCCTCGACCTTGACGCCGATGTACTCGGCCTGCTCCGGGCGCAGGGTGGTGAGCCTGACGCCCAGCGCGTCCAGGTGGAGGCGGGCCACCTTCTCGTCCAGGTGCTTGGGCAGCACGTAGACGTCGGTCGGGTACTGCGACGGCTTGGTGAACAGCTCGATCTGGGCCAGGGTCTGGTCCGCGAACGAGTTCGACATCACGAACGACGGGTGGCCGGTCGCGTTGCCCAGGTTCAGCAGACGCCCCTCCGACAGCACGATCAACACCTTGCCGTCGGGGAACTTCCAGGTGTGGACCTGCGGCTTGACCTCGTCCTTGACGATGCCCTCGATCTTCGCCAGGCCGGCCATGTCGATCTCGTTGTCGAAGTGGCCGATGTTGCCCACGATCGCCTGGTGCTTCATCTTGGCCATGTCCGAGGCCATGATGATGTCCTTGTTGCCCGTGGTGGTGATGAAGATGTCCGCCGTCTCCACCACGTCGTCCAGCGTGGCGACCTGGTAGCCGTCCATCGCCGCCTGCAGCGCGCAGATCGGGTCGATCTCCGTGACGATCACCCGGGCGCCCTGCCCGCGCAGCGACTCCGCGCAGCCCTTGCCGACGTCGCCGTAGCCGCAGACCACCGCGACCTTGCCGCCGATCAGGACGTCCGTGGCCCGGTTGATGCCGTCGATGAGCGAGTGGCGGCAGCCGTACTTGTTGTCGAACTTCGACTTCGTCACCGCGTCGTTCACGTTGATCGCCGGGAAGAGCAGGCTGCCCTCGGCCATCATCTCGTAGAGGCGGTGGACACCCGTGGTGGTCTCCTCCGTCACACCGCGGATCTCGGACGCGAGCTGCGTCCACTTCTGCGGGGCCTCGCCGAGGGTGCGGTTGAGGAGGGTGAGGATGTGGGCGTACTCCTCGGAGTCCGCCGTCGCCGGGTCGGGGACGGCCCCGGCCTTCTCGAACTCGACGCCCTTGTGGACGAGGAGGGTGGCGTCACCACCGTCGTCGAGGATCATGTTCGGGCCGCCGGTGGGGGTGTTCGGCCAGGTCAGCGCCTGCTCCGTGCACCACCAGTACTCCTCCAGCGTCTCGCCCTTCCAGGCGAAGACGGGGACGCCCTGCGGGTTCTCCGGGGTGCCGTTCGGGCCGACCGCGATGGCGGCGGCCGCGTGGTCCTGGGTGGAGAAGATGTTGCAGGAGGCCCAGCGGACCTCCGCGCCGAGGGCGACGAGGGTCTCGATGAGCACGGCGGTCTGCACGGTCATGTGCAGGGAGCCGGTGATGCGGGCGCCGGCCAGCGGCTGGGCCTGCGCGTACTCGGCGCGGATCGACATCAGGCCCGGCATCTCGTGCTCGGCCAGCGTGATCTCCTTGCGGCCGAAGGCGGCGAGGGAAAGGTCTGCGACCTTGAAGTCCATGGGTGCTGCTCCTCATGGTTCGAGAGGGTGGGTACGGCTGAGCCGTGCGCCTGCCGTGCGTGAGCAGGAGGCGGCGCACCGAGCACAGTCCGTCGGGGGCCCTCTCTCCCCTCGGCCGGTCACGAGGACCGCCCGACCGCCATCAGCAGCGACGCCTGACACTGATGACGAATCTACACCGATCGGCCCAGCGACCCCCAGTTGGACGGGGACGAGTCATCGCGGGGATTCGGGCCCTCCGGCGGACGGGTTCAGGGCCTTTCGGACTTTTGATGCATTCCTTGCCCGGGGAAGGATGCCGGTGGATCGGAACACGTGCTCGATCGTGCGGTCCCGCAGGTCGCCCACGGCGTAAGGAGATGTCAGTGACCAGTCCGGCAGGCCCTCCCGCGGGCGGGGGCGCTGGGGGCGCCTCCCAGGAGAAGTCCGGGGGAGGGCAGAAGCGCCTGAAGCTGCTCGCCGTCACCGCGTGCCCCACCGGGATCGCGCACACGTACATGGCCGCGGAGAAGCTCCAGCAGGCCGCCGACCGCCTCGGCGTCGACATGAAGGTGGAGACGCAGGGCTCGATCGGAGCGGAGAACGTGCTCTCTGACAACGATGTCAGAGAGGCGGACGGCATCATCATCGCCGCCGACAAGGAGGTCGACCGCGAGCGCTTCGCGGGCAAGCGCGTCCTGTCCACCGGCGTCGCGGACGGCATCCACAGGCCGCAGGAGCTGATCGAGCGCGTGCGGAGCGCGCCCGTGCAGGCCGGGACGGCCGCGGGCGCGGGCGCCGGCAGTGGCGGGAGCGGAGCCGGGGGCGGGGGCCACGAGCGCGGGGCCGCGTACAAGGCGCTGATGAACGGCGTCTCGCACATGATCCCGTTCGTGGTCGTCGGCGGTCTGCTGCTGGCCGTCTCGATCGCGCTCGGCGGGCATTCCACGGCCGAGGGCATCGAGTTCGACAAGGGCTCGTTCTGGTTCTACGTCAACGCCCTCGGCGGCCTCGGCTTCAAGCTGATGTTGCCGATCTTCTCGGGCTACATCGCCTACGCGCTCGGGGACCGGCCGGCCCTCGTACCCGGCATGATCGGCGGCTTCCTCGCCGCCGACGCCGTGAACATCTACGGGGCCGAGGCCAACGCGGGCTTCCTGGGGGCCATCGCGACCGGCTTCCTGGCGGGCTATCTGGTCGTCTGGATCAAGAAGGTCAAGGTCCCCGGGTTCGCCCAGCCGATCATGCCGATCATCGTGATCCCGATCGTGTCGACGGTCGCGCTCGGCCTGTTCTACGTCTACGTGATCGGCCGGCCGATCTCCTGGGTGTTCACGCACCTGACCAACTGGCTGAACGGGATGACCGGCTCCAGCGCGATCGTGCTCGGCGCGCTCATCGGCCTGATGATCGCCTTCGACATGGGCGGCCCGGTCAACAAGACGGCCTTCCTCGTCGCGGTGGGCCTCATCGGCACCAACAACGCGGTCATGGGCATGGCCGCCGCCGCGATCCCCGTCATGCCGCTCGGCCAGGGCCTGGCAACGCTGCTGCGCCGCAAGCTCTACTCCGACCAGGAGCGGGAGACGGGCATCGCCGCGCTGTTCATGGGCTTCTTCGGCATCTCCGAGGGCGCGATCCCCTTCGCCGCCGCGCGGCCGGCGCAGGTCATCCCCGCGAACATGCTCGGCGGCGCGGTGGCCGGCGCCCTCGCGGGCCTGTCGGGGGTCGAGGACTCGGTGCCGCACGGCGGTCCGATCGTCGCGGCGTTCGGTGCCGTCAGCGGGGTCGCGATGTTCTTCGTCGCGATCGCGGCGGGCACGGTCGTCACCGCCCTGGCCACCAACGCGCTGATCGGGATCGAGCAGCGCAGGGACGGCGGGCGCGCGCCGCGGGCGGCCGCCCCCGAGCCGGTCCTGGCCGGGGCGGGCACGGGCGCCGGCGCCGCTGTCGCCGCCGGTGCGGGTACGGCTTCGGGTGCCGGCGCAGCCGCCGTACGGGCGCGGTCCGGGGCCCCGGGCGCCGACCGGGCAGCCGGGCAGCCGGAGGTGCTCTCCGGCTACCTGACCGGGCAGACGGTGCGGACGGAGCTGGCCGCCGGATCCAAGGAGGCGGCGATCCGCGAGATGGCCGAGATGCTGGCCGCCACCGGCAACGTCCGGGACGTCGACGAGCTCGTACGGGTCGCCCTCGCGCGGGAGGCGCAGGGGACGACCGGCCTCGGCGAGTCGATCGCGATCCCGCACGCCAAGACGGACGCGGTGTCCCGCCCCACCGTGGGCTTCGCCCGGTCCGGCGAAGGCATCGAGTGGGGCGCTCTGGACGGGACGAAGGCCCGGCTGATCTTCATGATCTCCGTACCGGAGTCCGCGGCCGGCGACGAGCACCTGCGCATCCTGGCGCTGCTGTCGCGCAAGCTGATGGACGGCGGGTTCCGGGAGCGCCTGCGCAGCGCCCCGGACGAGCCCGCGATTCTGGACGTGCTGCGCGAGATCCAGTAGCCGCGGCTCCGCCCGACGGGGTCCCCCACCTGGTGCGGGACCCCGTCGGCGTTGCCCGGCGCCGCCGGCCCTTACAGTTCGGCCGCACGTTCGGATCGAGGAGAGCTGGGGCGGGGTCGTGGGCCCGGTGGCCGGGTCGCCCGGCGCGTTCAGCGTGAGGGTGCCGAAGGACCGGCTGTTCCTGCTGGGCGACACCCGCGGCGACTCGGCAGGCAGGACGCCCCCTGGTGCTGTGGCCGGTGAACCTTTCCGGTCACAGCACCAGGCAACGGCGAAGGCCCCCGCGAGCCGTGGTGTGCGGCGCGCGGGGGCCTTCGTACGTCCGGGGCTACTTGGTGAGGGGGGTGGTTCCCTCGGGGCGGTAGACGTCCGGCTCGAGGTAGATCACCCGGGCGATCGGGACGGCCTCGCGGATGCGGGCCTCGGCGGCGTTGATCGCGTCCGCGACCTGGATCGCGGTGTCGTGGCCCGCGACGGCGATCTTGGCGGCGACCAGCAGCTCCTCGGGGCCGAGGTGCAGGGTCCGCATGTGGATCACGCGGGTGACGACGACGCCGTCGACGAGCGCCGCGTTGATCTTCTCGACCTCGTCGGTGCCCGCGGCCTCGCCGAGCAGCAGGGACTTGGTCTCCGCGGCCAGGACGATCGCGATGATGATGAGCAGGACACCGATGCACAGGGTGCCGATGCCGTCCCAGACGCCGTTGCCGGTCACCAGGGCGATGCTGACGCCGCCGAGGGCGAGGACCAGGCCGACGAGCGCGCCGAGGTCCTCCAGGAGGACCACGGGCAGCTCGGGGGCCTTGGCCCGCTTGATGAACTGGCTCCAGGTCTGGCTGCCGCGGACCTGGTTCGACTCCTTGATCGCGGTGCGGAAGGAGAAGGTCTCGGCGATGATCGCGAAGACGAGGACGCCGACCGGCCAGTACCAGGCCTCGATCGCGTGCGGATGGTTGATCTTCTCGATGCCCTCGTAGATGGCGAACATGCCACCGACGGTGAAGAGCACGATCGAGACGAGGAACGCGTAGATGTAGCGCTCCCGCCCGTATCCGAAGGGGTGCTGCGGTGTTGCCTCGCGCTTGGCCTTCTTCCCGCCGAGGAGCAGCAGACCCTGGTTCCCCGAGTCCGCCAGCGAGTGGACGCTTTCGGCGAGCATCGATGAGGATCCGCTGAAGAGGAATGCCACGAATTTGGCTACAGCGATGGCGAGGTTGGCGACGAGTGCCGCCACGATCGCCTTGGTACCGCCCGACGCGCTCATGGGTGCAGGGTGTCCTTCCTAGCCACTGACTACCGGCCGCACATTGTTGCAGCTGTGGCGGCGGGCGCCGCGTCAGACCACCACGGTGGCCCGGAAGACGGTGCCCGTTCCGGACAGTTCGGCCTTTTCGCCCGCCGGTACGAACACGGACTCGCCCGGAGCGAGCGGCAGTTCCGAGGCGCGGGGCGAACCGGCCGTGCAGAGCAGGATCTGCGGCGCGTCCGCCGGGAGCACGCGGGAGGCCGCGCCGGGCGCGAGCAGGAAGCGGGAGAGCCGGAACTCGTCGATGGGGGCCTCGTAGACCTCCTCGCCGTCACCCTCGGGGCGCAGCACGTGCGGGTCGCCGGACTCGAACTTCACGATCTTCAGCAGCTCGGGCACGTCCACGTGTTTGGGGGTGAGCCCGGCGCGCAGCACGTTGTCGGAGTTGGCCAGCAGCTCCACGCCGAGGCCGTCGATGTAGGCGTGCGGGACGCCCGCGCCGAGGAACACCGCCTCGCCGGGCTGGAGTCGGAAGTGGTTGAGCAGCATGGCCGCGATGACGCCCGGGTCGCCGGGGTGCTCGTGGACGAGGTGGGCGTACGGGGCGTACGGGCCGCCCAGGCGCTCGGCGGCGGCCGCGGCCTCGGCGACGGTACGGGCCATCTCCTCGCGGTCGGCGGTCAGTACGGCGGTGAGCACCTCGCGCAGCGCGGCGTCTTCGGGGTGGGCGCGCAGCAGGTCGGCGTACGGCTTGAGGGAACCGACCCCGAGGCCTTCGAGCAGCTCGGCGGAGTGCAGCGGGGGCCGGAAGCCGCACAGTCCCTCGAAGGGGGTCAGCGCGCAGAGCATTTCGGGCTTGTGGCTGGGGTCCTTGTAGTTGCGGTGGGCCGCGTCGATCGGGATGCCGCGCCGTTCCTCGTCCTCGAAGCCCGCCTTCGCCTGGGCGAGGTCGGGGTGGACCTGGAGGGAGAGGGGGGCGCCGGCGGCGAGGACTTTGAGGAGGAAGGGCAGCCGGGGGCCGAACCTGGCGACGGTGGCGGCGCCGAGCTCGCCCTCGGGGTCGGCGGCGATGACGTCCGAGAGGGCCTGCTCACCGGCTCCGCGGTCGATGCGCGACGGTGCGCCCGGGTGGGCGCCCATCCACATCTCGGCCTGGGGCTCGCCGGTGGGTTCGGCGCCGAGCAGGTGGGGGATGGCGGTGGTCGACCCCCAGGCGTAGGGGCGGATCGTGTTCGTCAGGCGGTCCATCGTCGTCTTCCTGGATAGAGCCGGGCACGGACGTGTACCTCAGCTGTGTCCCCCGGAAGCCAACGCCAGGTAGGCGGTGGCGAAATCCGTGACGGCGAGGAGTTCGGCGAGCTGCTCCAGCTCCGCCCCCTCCTCCGGTTCGAGCTCGCTGACGGCCGTGTCGTGGCTGAGGGCGAGCTCGCGTGCGGCGGGGGCGGCGGAGAGCCCGCCGGCCGGCCGGTCACGCAGCAGGACGATGCGGGCGCGCAGAGCCTGGGGCTCGTCGACCCGGTCACGGAAGAAGTCTTCGGGATCGGCCCCGGCGGCGAAGGACCCGGCGAGGAGCACGCCGTGGGCGGGGAGCGCCTCGGGGAGCGCCGCGGCCAGTGCGGGCCGGCCGGCGAGCTCGGCGAGGGTCGCGGCGAAGCGGCGGCCGGCGGGGCCGGCGCCGGCGCCTTCGCTCCAGATGAGCGGGAGGGAGTCGGCGAGCTCGGAGGCGAGGGTCTTGGCCGGGTTGGAGTAGGTGGCGATGGCGGGTCCGCAGCGCTCGGCGGTGCGGTCGAGCCGGTCGGCGACGAGCTGGAGGGTGGCGGGGGCGGCGCTGATCATGCCGAGCTTGTCGAGGAGCACCAGCAGCGGCGTCAGCAGGGCCCACAGGGCGCCGGGTCCGGCCGCGGCGGACTCGTCGTACTCCTGGTACGGGGCCTTGGCCATCGGTACGAGGAGCCCGTGCGCGCCGTCCACGGCCTCGCTCAGCGGTGAGCGCTCGGGGGCGACGGCGACGACGTTGCAGCCGCGCCGGTAGGCCTGCTCGGCGAGGACGGCGAGGCCGGGCTCGGCGCCGTCCGTGGTGGCGATGAGCAGCAGGTCGACGGAGCCGGCCCAGCCGGGCAGGGACCAGCGCAGGGCCCCGGAGGCGTGCGCGACGCCGGTGGGGTCCAGGCGGATGACGGGCGCGGAGGCTCCGGCGAGGGCGCCGAGCAGGTCGGCGACGCCGGTGGCGGCGGTGCCGCTGCCGGCGATCAGGACGGCGCGGGGACGGCCGTCGGGGCGCAGCTCACCGAGACCCGCTTCGACCGCGTGGCGGGCCGCGGTGCGGACTCTGGCGCCGGCTTCGGCGGCGCCCCGGAGCAGGCCCCGCCGGTCGGCGCGGGCGAGATCGTCCGGTGCGTCGAGGAGCGACTCGTCGAGCATGGCGGCCTCCGGCGGTGTCGGCTCGTGCGGGGTCAGGCGGGGCGGCGGGCCTCGTCCACGAGGAGGACCGGGATTCCGTCACGGACCGGGTAGGCGAGGCCGCAGTCCTGGCCGGTGCAGATCAGCTCGGGAGCCGTCTCGTCGGCCGACTTGTCCTCGAGGGGCGAGTGGCAGGCGGGGCAGGCGAGGATCTCCAGAAGACCGGCTTCGAGCGGCATGGGGCGGGGTCCCTTCGGGGATGCGGATGGTTCTGCGGTACGGCGAGGTCAGCGTACCGCCGAGTCACCTGCGGTGCGGCCTGACCGGGCTCGGGTGCGGCGCCGTTGCCGGGGCTCCGCCCCGGACGCCGAGCCTCAAACGCCGGCGGGGCTGGATCGTGCGGCCTGAGCGCCGGGCAGGGCGGAATTGCGCGGAGCGCAACCCGGCCGTTGCCCGGCGCACCGATCAGGAGCGGATGAGCGCCAGGATCTCGTCGCGGACCTTGGCCAACGTCGCCTCGTCGCGGGCCTCGACGTTCAGGCGCAGCAGCGGTTCGGTGTTGGAGGCGCGGACGTTGAACCACCAGTCCGTGCCCGTCGCCGTCAGACCGTCCAGCTCGTCCACCGTGACGCCCTCACGGTCACCGTAGGCCGCCTTGACCGCGGCCAGCCGGCCCGCCTGGTCCGCGACCGTCGAGTTGATCTCCCCCGAACCCGCGTACCGGTCGTAAGAAGCCACCAGACCCGACAGCGGCCCCTCCTGCCCGCCAAGAGCCGCCAGCACGTGCAGCGCCGCGAGCATGCCGGTGTCCGCGTTCCAGAAATCCTTGAAGTAGTAGTGCGCCGAGTGCTCACCACCGAAGATCGCACCCGTCTTGGCCATCTCCTCCTTGATGAAGGAATGCCCCACCCGCGTACGCACCGGCGTGCCGCCGTTCTCCCGCACCACCTCCGGCACCGACCACGAAGTGATCAGATTGTGGATCACCGTGCCGGTGCCGCCGTTGCGGGCCAGCTCCCGCGCGGCGACCAGGGCGGTGATCGCGGACGGCGAGACGCCCACGCCGCGCTCGTCGACGATGAAGCAGCGGTCCGCGTCCCCGTCGAAGGCGATACCCAAATCGGCGCTCTCGGCAAGGACCCGGGCCTGGAGGTCGACGATGTTCTTCGGATCCAGCGGGTTCGCCTCGTGGTTGGGGAAGGTCCCGTCCAGCTCGAAGTACATCGAGACCAGGTCCAGCGGAAGGCCCTCGAACACCGTCGGAACGGTGTGACCACCCATACCGTTGCCCGCGTCCACCACCACCTTCAACCGGCGGATCGCCGTCAGGTCCACCAAACCGCGCAGGTGGGCGGCGTAACCGGTGAGGGTGTCCTGCTCGGTGACCGTGCCGGGAACCGTGCCGGCCGAGATGGCCGGGGCGCCCTCCTCCGACCACTTCTCCACCAGCTCACGGATCTGCGACAGACCCGTGTCCTGACCCACCGGCGCCGCACCCGCCCGGCACAGCTTGATCCCGTTGTACTTCGCCGGATTGTGCGAGGCCGTGAACATCGCACCCGGCAGACCCAGCGAACCCGACGCGTAGTACAGCTGGTCCGTCGAACACAGCCCGATCAACGTCACATCCACACCACGGGCGGACGCACCCCGCGCGAACGCCGCCGACAGACCCGGCGAAGACGGCCGCATGTCATGACCGACCACGATCGCCGACGCACCCGTCACCTCCACGAACGCGGCACCGAACAGCTCCGCCAACGACTCGTCCCACTCGTCCGGCACGACACCACGCACGTCATACGCCTTGACGATGTTCGAAAGATCTGCGGCCACTGCCAGCCCTCCTGAAGGTTCTGTCCGGTCCGGCAAACCTACCTTGAACCGGCGCCCGCACTTCAGGTGAGCGGAGCCTCAGGAATCGGGCGATCGCAGGACGCGCAGGTGTCCGCGGCGGGTCTCGCCGGGGGCGGGCGCCCGCGAGCCCGAGCCTCCGGCCTCCGCCGCGCGCTCGGGCGGGCGGGCCGCTTCGCGGACGGCGTTGGCGAGGGCTTCGAGGTCGTCGCCGCTGGGGCGCGACGGCCCGGAGCCGTCGGACAGGCGGACGACGTCCCAGCCGCGCGGGGCGGTCAGGCGCTCGGAGTGCTCGGCGCACAGGTCGTAGCAGTGGGGCTCGGCGTAGGTGGCGAGCGGGCCGAGAACTGCGGTCGAATCGGCGTAGACGTACGTCAGCGTCGCGACGGCAGGGCGGCCGCACGCGGTGCGCGAACAACGACGTACAAGGCTCACGACGTTGGACGGTACCGCACTCTTGACCGGGCCGCGACGACTCTCCCGCCGCTCACTCCCCCGTGTCGTGCCGAGAGCTACCCTGCGGGGGTGACCGACAGCCCGCTGCCTCCCCGTCCTGCCCAGCCCCCGGTCGGGGCCCCCGCCGAGCCGCGCCCGCGTCGGCGGGACCGGCACGGACGCGGGATGCGCGGGCCGGTGGCGCCGCCGCAGGTGCCGTTGTCGGCGAGCAGGTCGGAGCTGTTCGGTGACCTCGTACGGGATTCCGTGGAGCGGCTGGAGCGGCGCTGGCCGCAGCTGGCCGAGGTGGAGTTCCTGGTCGGTGACGTGCCGGGGCCGCCGGGCGGACCGGACGCCGGCTGGAACGACGAGGCGGTGCCGCTGGGCGGGGTCTCGGAGCCCCGCGAGGGCCGGCCGGCCCGGATCGTGGTGTTCCGGCGGCCGGTGGAGATCCGCACCAAGACGCGCGACGAGAAGGCGCTGCTGGTCCACGAGATCGTGGTGGAGCAGGTGGCGGAGCTGTTGGGGCTGTCGCCGGAGACCGTGGATCCGCGGTACGGGCAGGACTGACCGCGGCCGGGCCCGGCCCGGGCGCCGCCGCGGGGAACCGCGCCGGCGCCGCACGTCGGACGCGCTACCTCGTCAGGACCGAGAGGTCTTCGGCGGCCTTGGGGACCGCGACCGTGGAGTGGTCGTCGGACAGGGTCTGGACGGTGAACATCGACGTGCCCTCGTGCGGGAGGTTCAGGGTGCGGGCCGCGTGCACCGGCCCGCCCGAGAGGGTCTCGACGGTGAGGGCGTAGGAGCCCTTGCCGCCCGCCGGGGCCACGGCCACCACCTGCGTGGTGCCCGCCTTGACGGTCACTTCCTGGGAGGCCGCCTCCCCGCCTCCGGTGCCCGGCGAGGCCGTCACCTTGACCTTCGCGTCCGTGTCTCCGGGCACCGTCAGCGACAGGGCGGTCGCGTTCTCCTCCGGCCGGTTGTCGGCCACGGTCGCCCGCGTGCCCACCGGCCCGCTGGCCTGGACGAAGCCCAGTTCCTGCTTGGCCCCGCTGCCGCGCACCACCCGGACCGCCGCGACGACCGGGGCCGCCTTCTTGGCGTCCGCCGGGGCGAGCAGCAGGGAGCCGGGCTCGCCGCGGGTCACGTCCTTGAGGTCGACGCTCGCGGTCATACCCGCCTTGACGTGCAGTTGTTCGTTGCCCGCCGGGCTGATGGCCCCGTTCGGGCCGGCCAGCCGGATCTTCAGGTCCGCGTCCTGGTCGCCGGGTGCGAAGGCCACCAGCCGTACGGAGACCGCGTCGGCCGGGATGCCCGGCAGGACCAGGGAGCCCGCCGGGTCCGCGGCGGCCGGCAGCCAGTCGGCGCCGACGCCTTCCTCGGCGACCTGGACGGAGGCGCCGACGCGGCCCGCGCGGGTCGTCACGTGGGCGGTGGCGTCCGCGAGCTGGCTGCCCGGGACCAGGGAGGAGAGCAGGACCGACTTGCTGGACTTGGGGTCGATCCGGATGTTCTCGCCGGTGCCCGCGTCGGGCTTGGCCGGCCCGTCCGGGCCGAAGAGCCTGATGTCCACGACGGCCGCGGCGTCGTCGGGGTTGGTGAGGTGGAGGTAGTCCTCGCGGCCCTTGGCGGTGCTGACGGCGGGGAACCAGAAGTCGGTGCCCGGCGCGGTGCAGGCGGCGCCGAGGACGCCCCGGGCCCGGCCGACCGAGACCTTGGTGGTCAGCTGCGCGGTCCAGCCGGGGGCGAGGACCCCGTCGGCGCTGCCGCCCAGGGCGGGGGCGTCGGCTCCGGAGGCGGTGGCCCCGAAGGGCTTGCCCACCTCCTTGGGCTCCAGCACCGGCTTGGCGTCCTTGGTGGCGCCGAGCAGCCGGGCGGAGCCCTTGCCCTCGGCGGGCGCGGCCGCGCCGGGGGTGAACGCGGTGTACGTGGTGTCCGCGATGTCCGAGGAGCTGGGGGCCGGGCAGACCAGCAGGGACCGCTCCACCGGCATGCGGGCGGCGGCCGGGGCCTTGCCGTCGGCCGCCGGGCCGCCGGCGCCGGGCGCGGTGAGGGCGGCGACGCCGGTGAGGGCGGCCAGCGCCGCGGCCACGGCCGCCAGCGTGAGGGGTGCGCGCTGCTTCACTGCTGGGGGCTCCCGTCCGGACGCGGGTCGTACTGGGCGTGGCCGTCGCGGCCGTTGTGCGGGTCGTACGGCTGGTAGGGCTCGTACGGGTAGGGGTACTGCTCCTGTGCCTGCTGCTGCGGGTACGGGTACTGCTCGTACTCCCCGGGCTGCGGGTAGGGCTGCTGCGGCTGGGGTTCGTAGGCGTAGCCGCTCTGGTCCGGGTAGGCCGGGTAGGCGTACTCACCCGGACTCCCCTCCGTCCCGTACACCGGCTGTGCCGGGATCTCCGCGTACGGGTCGGCGGCCACGGCGGCCTCCACCGGGGCGGGGGCCGGGGCCTGCTCGGCCTCGGCGCGCAGCCGGCGTGCGCGGCGGCCCTCGCCGGGCTCGCCCGGGCCGGGCTGGGCCGGGATGGCGGCCTCGTCCTCGGGGAGGTCGTCGTCGAGCCGTTCGCGGCGGCCGGGCAGGGCCATCACGAGCAGCACCAGGGCGAGGAGCCCCTGGGCCCAGTGCCAGCCGGTCCGCAGGAGGGAGTCCTCGTGGACGAGGTCGAGGCGGCCGCCGGCGGCGGGCAGTTCGAAGCCCTGGGCCCAGCCGTCGAGGGTCTTCGGCTCGAGGGGCTTGCCGTCGAGGGTGGCCTGCCAGCCGGAGTCGGCGCGGTCGGCGATGCGCAGCACGCGGCCCGCCTCACCGTCCGGGATCTTGCCGTGGGCCTCGACGGGGCCCGCGGCGACGGGGATCGGGGCCTCGCCCTGCTTGCCGGAGACGATGACGGCGCGCGGCAGCCAGGGTTCGACGCCCCACAGCGCCGTGCCGTCCTGCTGGTGGCGGCGGCTGAGGCCGGGGGTGGCGTCGAGGACGCGGCGGATCTCTTCGGGGCCGCCGGGGCGGAACATGACGAAGCGGATGGCGTAGGCGCTGAGCTGGCTGGACTGGTCGGCTCCGGAGCCGGCGACCAGGTTGGAGACGACCTTGTCGAGGCGGGGGTCGCTGCCGGTGCGGGCGGCGGTCTCGGCGTCGCCGAGGCGGCCGCCGGAGCCGCGGACGAGGCTGTAGGAGACGGTGGCGGGCGGGTCCAGGTCGAGGACCAGGGTGCGGGTCTGGTTGTCGTCCCCGCCGGCGTCGGCGACGAAGGCGGGCACCTGCACCGGGTCGCGGCGCTGGAGCGGGCCGTCGGCGCCGGCGACGAGCCAGGCGGCCGCGGCGAGCAGCGGTCCGGCGGCGGCGGCGAGGGCGATCAGCGCGGCCAGCGGCTGGCGCCAGCCGAAGCTGCGGGCGGCGACGCGCTCCTTGGCGCCGTCGGCGCCGAGCGCGGCGGCCGCCAGCAGGGCGAGGCCGTAGACGAGGGTGGCCGGTCCGGCCCAGCCGTCGCGGTTGAGGAGGACGGCGAGGAGCAGTGCGGCGAGGGCGGTGGCCCAGGCGGTGCGGACGGCGAACTGCCGGTCGGTGCGCAGCAGCGCGGCGAGCGCGGCCAGGACGATGCCGATCAGCAGCAGCCCGCCGGCGGTGCCGGGGCCGCCGGGGCTGATGCCGAGCAGGTCCAGCGCGGAGGCGGAGCCGGTCTCGTAGGGCAGTCCGGCCTCGCGCAGGAAGCGGCCGGGGTGCGTGAGCAGGCCCAGCGACCAGGGGGCGAGCACGAGGAGCGGGACGGCGAGGGTGGCGAGGTACCGCGGCCCGTACGCCTTCCACTGCGTGCGCCGCACGGCGAGCGCGGCGGCCCCGAGGACGGCGGCGAGCGGCCAGACGACGGGGGTGAAGGCGGTGGCCGCGGTCAGCAGCAGGGTGTACGTCCACACGGCGCGCCAGCTGCCGCGCTCGCTGTCGGCGAGGCCGCAGGCGGCGACGGCGGAGCGGGCGATCAGGGGCAGCAGGACGGCGAGGACGGCGGTGCCGAGGCGGCCCCCGGCGAGGGCTCCGGTGACGGCGGGCAGGAACGCGTAGGCGATGGCGGCCCAGGCGCGCAGCAGCCGGGATGCGACGAGCGGCCGGGAGGCGAAGTACGCGGTGAGCCCGGCGAGCGGGACGGAGCCGACGAGCAGCAGGGTCAGGGCGGCGTGGCTGGAGCCGAAGAGGAGCGCGGCGAGGGCGCCGAGGACGGCCAGGTAGGGCGGTGCGTCGGCGGCGGAGCCGGTGGAGACGGCCTGCCAGCCGTCGGTGTAGGCGCGCCAGAGGTCGGAGCCGCTGTCGGGGGCCGGCAGCAGGGCGCCGCCCATCAGGGAGCCGCCGCCGATCAGGGAGCGGCAGGCGAGCAGGGAGACGAGCAGGAGGAGGCCGAAGAGTACGGGGGCGGGGTTGCGGGCGATCCGCTTGAGGCGGGCGAAGCGCTCCTCGGCCACCGGGTAGTCGCCGTCCTCGCCGGGTGCGGTGAGGATGCTGGCGCCGCCGTGCCGGCCGGCGGGGGCGGGGTCGGTGGCCCGGACGTCGCCGAAGTATCCGGCGAGCTGTTCGGCGTTGGCCCGCAGGGAGGCGCCGGGCGGCGGGAAGAGCGGGCGCAGCTCGGCGGTGGGGACGGCGGGGCGGCGGCGGGCCTTGCGGGCGGCGAGGATCCGGCCGGGGCGCAGCAGGGTGGCCAGGAGGCCGGTGATCTCGTCGACGGCCTGGCCGGGGGCCTTGCCGACGAGGTAGGCAAGGGTGCGCAGCACGGTGCCGAGCAGGACGCGCAGCAGGACGTAGGGCAGGGCGCGGCCGGAGCTGTTGGCGAGCATCGTGTAGACGGCGCCGGCCTTGTCGACGCGGTGCGGGCTGGAGCTCGTACGGCCGGCGCAGTCGACGGTGCGGCGTTCGCGGGCGGAGGCCTCGGCGTGGCGCATGACGGCGTCGGGGGCGACGAGGACGGTGTGGCCCGCGTTCTGGGCGCGCCAGCAGAGGTCGACGTCGTCGCGCATGAGGGGCAGCCGCTTGTCGAAGCCGCCGAGGGCGTCGTAGACGTCGCGGCGGATGAGCATGCCGGCGGTGGAGACGGACAGGACGGGGCGGATCTGGTCGTGCTGGCCCTGGTCCTGTTCGCGGCGGTCGAGTCCGGTCCAGCGGCGGCCGCTGCGGGCGATGGTGACGCCGGCTTCGAGGAGCTGCTTCCTGTCGTACCAGCCGCGCAGTTTGGGGCCGATGACGGCGGCGTCGGGGTTCTCGTCGGCGACGCGGAGCAGTTCGGTGAGGGCGTCGGGTTCGGGCGCGCTGTCGTCGTGGAGGAGCCAGAGCCACTGGACGGGTTCGCCGTGCGGGAGCTCGGGGAGGTCGTAGGTGTCGTCGCGCCAGGTGCGGCTGACGGGGTCCCAGCCGCTGGGGCGCTTGAGGTACGGGAGGTCCTCGGGGGTCAGGGTGCCGGCGGTGCGGGCGGCTTCGTCGACGGCGGTGCCGAATCCGGTGCGGCGGGCCAGGTGCAGGACGCGGTCGTCGCCGAAGGCCTCGGTGAGGAGCCTTGCGGACTCGTCGGCGCTGCCGGTGTCGGCGGCCATGTGGTTCTGTGCGGGGCGCTCCTGGCCGAGCAGGCCGGCGAGGGTCCGGGGCAGCCAGCGGGCGCCGTCATGGGCGACGAGGACCGCGGTGACGACGTGCCGGGGGAACTCGGGTGTGGCGGGGGCCTGGTGGGAGGCCGCCGACTGGCTGTGCAGGGACATCGCGCTACTGGCCCTCCGGCCTGGGGGTCCCCCGGGACCGGGTCACGGGGGAGGGTCCGGGGGTGGTGTTCCCTCGGAGGCTGCTGGACAGCGCCCCACCCTAACGGCTGGCAAAGCAGCGGTCCGCCTCCTGCGGGGAAGGTGCAGGAGGCGGACCGTTTGCCGTGCTGTTCGCGATGTTCCGCGCCGTGCTGCGTGTGGTGCCGTTTGCCGTGATTTGCCCTGTTGGCCGCGCAGTTCGGCCGGTCGTGCGGCGAGCGGCGGGTATCCGGTGGGAAGCCCCGGGCCGTATCAGACCGCGGCCTTTTTCAGCCTGCGGCGCTCACGCTCGGACAACCCGCCCCAGATGCCGAATCGCTCGTCGTTGGCGAGGGCGTACTCGAGGCATTCGGAGCGGACCTCGCAGGCGAGGCAGACCTTCTTGGCCTCGCGGGTGGAGCCGCCCTTCTCGGGAAAGAAGGATTCGGGGTCGGTCTGGGCGCACAGAGCGCGCTCCTGCCATCCGAGCTCCTCGTCCGCCTCCTCGACCAGCAGTTCCTGAAACAGCTCGGTCATGTGCGCCCCTCGCTCTGTCTGTGCGTCCCCGTGGTGATGCCGTTACTGATCGCTACGTAACGACACGAGTGAAATTACAAGTGCGTGGCTCCGGCGCAGTCAAGCCGGGATCTGCTATTGGGCCCCTTATTCACTCTGCGGAACCAAGCCTATGCAGAAAGTGTTCATATCGCCAAAAATCGTGACACATGCCACTCGTGTCCCTACTGCGCGCCTCTACCCGCAAATCACGCGTCCCCCCGTGGTGGGGTTGCGATTCGGCCAAAGAAGCGGCGGAGATCACAGTCCGGTCACGAGATGAGGCCTGAGGTTTGGGCTCGGTATCGCGGCACATCCCCTGACCTGGAGTGCACAAACCTTTCTCCGCGCACATGAACCGGATGAGGTGAAACTTTCGCCCAAACCAGACATTGGGTTGACAGTCCGGCCTCTGACCCGTTCTCCTTGTTCGCATGTCAGCGCCCGCAGTCGCCACCCGGACCCCCATTCGTGGGTTCCTGTGCGCTGCCCAGGTTCGCTGTTGCTGTTGCAGCTGTTGATGCCTTCGGAGCTTCGGCTCCCTTGAGCTCCGGCCGCCCCCGCAGCAACCGCCCGCACCACTGACATCCGTCGAGGACTTCCCACGATGAACAGCACCCCGATCACCGTAGAGAGCGACCTCCAGATCGCCGGCGACATCCTCGCCGTCCAGCACCTCCTGCAGCCCGCCCGGGAACACCCGGCGACCGTCGCCGAGTTCGTCGGGCTCGCCCGCTCCATCGCCGAGGACCGCGCCTCCTGGGAGCACCTCGTCCGCTACGACGCCACCACCCGCTGGTACCACCGGCTGCGCATCGGTCCCGGCTACGAGGTCTGGCTGCTCAGCTGGGTGCCCGGCCAGGGCAGCGGCCCGCACGACCACGGCCCCTCCTCCGGCGTCCTGACCGTCCTGGAAGGCGAGCTCACCGAGCGCGGCCCCCGCGGGCGGCTCACCCTCGGCGCCGGTGCCCAGCGGGTCTTCGCCTCCGGCTACGCGCACGAGGTGGTCAACGACACCCTCGACGGCGCGGTCAGCCTGCACGTCTACTTCCCCGGCCTGACCGAGATGCCGATGCACAGCTGCTCGCCGGCCACCCCGGAGTCCGTCCCCGCGTGAGCCGCCCGGCCTGACAGCCCGGCCCGCCGCCCGCTCGCCCGGCCGCCGCCGCCCGCCCGGCCGCCGCCGCTCGACGGCAGCCCGCGGCTGACAGACTGTCCGCATGCGCATTGTTGTTCTGGCCGGCGGTATAGGCGGCGCCCGGTTCCTCCGCGGACTCAAGTCGGCAGTGCCCGACGCGGACATCACGGTCATCGGCAACACCGGTGACGACATTCACCTGTTCGGGCTCAAGGTGTGCCCCGATCTGGACACGGTGATGTACACCCTCGGCGGTGGCATCAACGAGGACCAGGGCTGGGGCCGCACCGACGAGTCCTTCACCGTCAAGGAGGAGCTCGCCGCGTACGGGGTCGGACCGTCCTGGTTCGGCCTCGGCGACCGCGACTTCGCCACCCACATCGTCCGTACCCAGATGCTCGCGGCGGGCTACCCGCTGAGCGCCGTCACCGAGGCCCTCTGCGACCGCTGGCAGCCCGGGGTCCGGCTGCTGCCCATGTCCGACGACCGGGTCGAGACCCACGTCGCGATCACCGAGGCCGGTACCGGAGAGCGCCGGGTCATCCACTTCCAGGAGTACTGGGTCCGGCTGCGCGCCGCGGTGGACGCGGAGGCGATCGTCCCCGTCGGGGCCGAGCAGGCCAAGCCCGCGCCCGGCGTGCTGGAGGCCGTCGCCGCCGCCGACGTGATCGTCTTCCCGCCGTCCAACCCGGTCGTCTCGGTCGGGACGATCCTCGCCGTGCCCGGCATCCGGGACGCCGTGGCCGCCGCCCGGGCGCCGGTCGTCGGCCTCTCCCCCATCGTCGGGGGCGCGCCCGTGCGCGGGATGGCCGACAAGGTGCTGGCCGCGGTGGGCGTCGAGACCACGGCCGCCGCCGTCGCCCTGCACTACGGCACCGAGCTGCTCGACGGCTGGCTGGTGGACACCGCCGACGCGGACGCCGTCGCCGTGGTCGAGGCCGCCGGGATCGCCTGCCGCGCGGTGCCGCTGATGATGACCGACGCGGCCGCCACCGCCGAGATGGCCCGGGCCGCGCTGGAACTGGCCGAGGCCTGCCGGTGACCGGCCCGCACACCTCCGGCGGGCGGGTCCCCTCGTACGAGGTACGGGCCGTCGACGGGATCCCCGAGGTCCGGCGGGGCGACGACCTGGCGAAGCTGATCACGGTGGCCGCTCCCGACCTGCGCGACGGGGACGTCCTGCTGGTCACCTCGAAGATCGTCTCCAAGGCCGAGGGCCGCGTCGTCGAGGCCGCGTCGCGCGAGGCCGCCATAGACGCGGAGACGGTACGGGTCGTCGCGCGGCGGGGTCCGCTGCGGATCGTCGAGAACCGGCAGGGCCTGGTGATGGCGGCCGCGGGCGTGGACGCCTCCAACACGGCGCCCGGCACGGTCCTGCTGCTGCCCGAGGACCCCGACGCCTCGGCGGCCGCGATCCGCGAGGGGGTGCGCGACATCCTCTCCGTGGACGTGGGCGTGGTCGTGACGGACACCTTCGGGCGGCCGTGGCGCACCGGGCTCACCGACGTGGCGATCGGCTCGGCCGGGGTGCGGGTCCTGGACGACCTGCGCGGGGGCACGGACGCGCACGGCAATCCGTTGAGCGCGACGGTGGTGGCCACCGCCGACGAGCTGGCGGCGGCGGGCGACCTGGTCAAGGGCAAGGCGGCCGGGCTGCCGGTGGCCGTCGTGCGCGGCCTCGGGCACGTGCTCGGCGAGGGCTCGTCGGCGCGGGACCTGGTGCGCACCGCGGCCGAAGACATGTTCCGGCTGGGCACCTCGGAGGCGGTACGGGAGGCCGTGACGCAGCGCCGTACCGTACGGGCCTTCTCGGCCGAGCCGGTGGACCCGGGCGCGGTGCGGCGGGCGGTGGCGGCGGCCGTGACGGCCCCGGCCCCCCACCACACGACGCCGTGGCGGTTCGTACTGCTGGAGTCGGCGGCCGCCCGGCTGGAGCTGCTGGACGCGATGCGGGACGCGTGGGTCGCGGACCTGCGGGCCGACGGGAAGCCGGAGGAGTCCGTCGCGAAGCGGGTGCGGCGGGGGGACGTGCTGCGGGCCGCCCCGTACCTGGTGGTGCCGTGCCTGGTGACGGACGGCGCGCACGACTACGGGGACGCGCGGCGGGACACCGCGGAGCGCGAGATGTTCGTGGTCGCCATGGGCGCGGGCGTGCAGAACTTCCTGGTCGCGCTGGCCGGGGAGGGGCTGGGCTCGGCGTGGGTGTCCTCCACGATGTTCTGCCGGGACGTGGTGCGCGAGGTGCTGGGGCTGCCCGGTGACTGGGATCCGATGGGGGCGGTGGCCGTGGGGCACCCGACGGAGCCGCCCGGGGAGCGGGCCGCGCGGTCCGCCGAGGACTTCATCCGGGTCCGGTAGCCGGGCGGCCGGGCGCGCCGGGCGGTCAGAGCAGGCCGATGTCGGTTCGCGGCATGCGCGGTACGCGGCGGGGCGGGGTGTGGCCGGCGAGGAGGATGAGGCGGGCGGCGCGGTGGCGCTGGCCGGCGTACGGGGCCAGGAGCTCCAGCATGGCGGCGTCGTCGGCGTCGCGGTCCCCGGCGAGGGCGTAGCCGATGATGCCGGGGAGGTGGAGGTCGCCGGTGGTCACGGCGTCGGGGTCGCCGTTGCTGCGCTGGAGGGTCTCGGCGGAGGTCCAGGGCCCGATGCCGGGGACGGCCTCCAGCCGGGCGGCGGCCGCCGCGTACTCCATGGCGGCGGCCTCTTCGAGGCGGCGGGCGACGCGGGCGGCCCGGACGATGGTGTCGGAGCGTTTGGCGTCGACCCCGGCCTTGTGCCAGTCCCAGGACGGGATCATGGCCCAGGTGCGGGCGGTGGGCATGACGTACAGGCCGAGGCCGTACCGGCCCGGGACGTGCGGGCCGGGGGCGGGCTCGCCGTGCTGGCGTACGAGGCGGCGCCAGGAGCGGTACGCCTCGTCGCTGGTGACCTTCTGTTCCAGGATGACCGGGATCAGGGACTCCAGGACCAGCCCGGTGCGGGTGAGGCGCAGGCCGGGGCGGCGGCGGTGGCTGGCGTGCACGAGGCGGTGGCGGGGGACGAAGGCGGTGGGGTCGTCGCCGGAGCCGAGGAGTGCGGGCAGCTGCTCGAGGAGCCAGTCGGCGCCGGGGCCCCAGGCCTCTGCGTCGATCTCGGCGCCGGTCCGGGAGACCCGGAGGGTGGCGGGGCCCTGCGGGGTCTGGCTGGCGCGCCAGACCGAGCCGTCGGGGGTGGTGCGGAAGGGGGGGTCGGCGGGGCCGCGTCTGAGGGGGCCGAGGGTGATGCCGAGGTCTACGGGGCCGGTGGGGGTCCAGCGGCGGGCCTTGGCGCCCGGCGGGGGCTTGGCGCCGCCCGCCGTCCCGGCCGGGTGGGGTCCGCCGTCGGGCAGGGGGGTGCGGCCGCCGCGCACGGTGGTGCGGTTCAGTGGGTCGAAGCGGCCGGCCATGCCTTGAGCGTAGCCCCGCCGGGGGGCGGGACGGTCCCGGGGCTCCGCCCCGCCCGCCGCCGCAAACGCCGGCGGGGCTGGGTTCGGCCGGCGCCGCCTGCCGGGTGCGGGCCAAGGATTCGGGGCTCCGCCCCGCACCCCGCGCCCCAAACGCCGGCGAGGCTGGATTGCCGCCCCGCGGGGCTGGGGGGCGGGGTGGGACCGGCGGCAGGTGCAGCCCCGCCGGCGTTTGAGGCGCGGGGGGGGCGGGGGGCCGGCCCCCCGAGCCCGGCGGCGCGCGCCTGCCCCCGATCCCGATCCCGATCCCGCACCGGCACCGGCACGGCACCGGCACCGGCACCGCCGGAGGCTACGGGCGGCCTTGGAGTTTGGCTGACGAGGTGCGGGTGGTCGGGAGTTTGCCGTAGAGCTTGGCGCCCGGGCAGGCGGTGGCGAAGCCGTCGCGGTGGCCCGAGATGACGTTCATCGCGACGTTCCGGCCCTTGGGGTAGCGGTTGCCGCCGCCCGAGACCAGGGTCGTCTTCGCGCGCGGGTCGCGGTTGAAGAGGCCGAGCTTCCAGGCGGTGAGGCGGGCGACCGCGTCGACCGCCGCCGCCGGCGGGTTGGTGGAGGTGTAGGTGCCCAGCACCGCGACGCCCATGCTGTTCGTGTTGAAGCCCATGGTGTGCGCGCCGAGCACCGCCTTGGAGACCCCGCCCGCGCGGCCCTCGTAGACCGTGCCGCACTTGTCGACGGCGAAGTTGTAGCCGATGTCCCGCCAGCCGCTGCTGACCACGTGGTAGCGGTACAGGCTGCGCAGGACCGCCGGGGCGTCCTTGCAGGCGTAGTTGTTGCCGGAGGCGCTGTGGTGGACGAACGCCGCCTTGACCGTGCTCGTGTAGACGAAGCCCGACTCGCGCAGGGACTCGTCCGCGCCCCACCCCTTGCGGGTGACGATGCGCGGGCGCGGGCCGATGTACGGGGCGGCGGCCGCGCTCAGCTCGCCGTCGCTCGCGAAGACCGCGTCGGCGGTGGAGTCGGCCTTGTTCAGTTCGGTGATCTCGTCCGCGCCCAGCTCGGCGTGCGGGATGTTCGCGGAGGAGGACTCCGCCATCTCCATCGTCATGCCGGGCGCCACCACCTCGCCCTTGTCGTCGCCCTCGGGGCCGCTGTTCTTGCCGTCCGACCCGGTGGCGGGGGTTTCCGCGCCCGGGTCGACCAGTTCGATCCGCATGCCCGCGGGCAGCCGGGAGGGCGCGCGGTGGGAGGAGGCGCCGGGCTCCGCCTGGACGCGGACCTCCACGCCGTCGGACTCGCCGACCCACAGCGGGGCGGTGGCGCCGCGGACCCGGCCGGAGCCGCGTTCCACCGCGTCGGGGTCGGCCGCGTGCTCGCTGTTGTGGGTCTCGACGTCCTGCCAGTCGGACCAGGTCGCGGTCTTCGCGGAGCGGGTGCGGACCTGGACCTTGCCGTGCAGCTGGGTGGTGACGTCGTCCCAGACCACGCCGACCATCGAGAACGTCTTGACCTCGCGGGCAGGCAGGCCTTGCGTCTCGGGGAGGACACCGGGCGAGGCGCTCATTCCGGGGACGCCGGGCGCCCGGGTGGCCGCGGGTCCCAGGGGGACGAGCGGGAGCGATTGAGTGGAACCGGCGGGGGCCGCGGGGGCGGACTCCGCCAGGGCCGCGGTGGGAAAAGCGACGGGCAGGGCCAGTACGGCGGCGGTCGCGACGCCGATCGAGGAAGCAAGGAATCCACGCATGAAAAGGATGGTGAACACCCGCACCGGCGGGCGCCATCCGAGAACTGACGGTCCGTCCGGCCCGCCGCCGCGTGCCCCTCCCCCGTACGGCGCAGCGGCGGGCCGCCGTACGGGGGACGGCCCCGCGTACCCTGTGCCGGGTGAACGCCACTGACCGCACCCCTGCCGACCTGCTGCGATCCGCGCTCGCCGCCGATCCGGGCCGCCCGCTCGTCACCTTCTACGACGACGCCACGGGCGAGCGCGTGGAATTGTCCGTCGCCACCTTCGCCAATTGGGTGGCCAAGACCGCCAACCTGCTCCAGGGCGACCTGGGCGCCGAGCCCGGGGACCGGCTCGCGCTGCTGCTCCCCGCGCACTGGCAGAGCGCCGTCTGGCTGCTGGCCTGCGCCTCGGTCGGGGTCGTCGCCGAGGTCGGCGGGGATCCGGCCGCCGCGGACCTCGTCGTCAGCGGGCCGGACGCGCTGGACGAGGCCCGGGCCTGTTCCGGTGAGCGGGTGGCGCTGGCGCTGCGGCCGCTGGGCGGGCGGTTCCCGCAGCCGCCGGCCGGGTTCGCGGACTACGCGGTGGAGGTGCCGGGGCAGGGGGACCGCTTCGCACCGTTCGTCCCGGTGGATCCGCAGGGGCCCGGGCTGGCCGTGGGCGGCGAGGAGCTCTCGTACGCGGAGCTGACGGCGCGCGCCCGCGAGGACGCGGCGAAGCTCGGCCTCGGCACGGGATCGCGGGTGCTGACCGGGCTCGGCTACGACACCTGGGACGGGCTGTCGGCCGGGCTGTACGCCGCGCTGGCGTCGGGCGGCTCCGTGGTGCTGTGCCGGAACCTGGACCGGCTGTCGCCGGAGGCGCTGGCGCAGCGCGTCGAGAGCGAGCGGGTCACCCACACCGTCTGAGCGCGGTACTGAGCTCCGTCCCTCAGACTGGTCATGACGGGAATGGGTGATTTGTCACCCGCATGGCTCTAGACAGGACCCCGCCCCCGGGCTGTCCCGGCCGCCCGGAGGCAGGATCGGCAGTGGCCGTGCTCACCCGTACGGCTGTTGTCGGAGCGGCGAGGGGACGGACGCCAGTGACGGACAGCGCGGGCATACCGGGCGCGACCGGGGCGGCCGCGGGTGGCTCGAAGCCTCCGCGCAGCCGTCGGCGCCGAGTGCTGCGCTGGACCGGTGCCGGGGCGGCCTTCCTGGTGCTGGGAGGTTCGGCCGGCGGCTGGTGGCTCTACAACAAGCTCGACGGGAACATCACCGAGGACACCTCCGCGGCGGCCGAGCTGCGGCGCTACGAGCGCGACCGCCCGGCCCACTTCGCGAACGGGGCCCAGAACATCCTGCTGATCGGCTCGGACTCCCGCTCGGGCAAGGACAACGCCCGCTACGGGCAGGACCGGGGCACCGAGCGCTCGGACACCACGATCCTGCTGCACCTGCCGGCGGACCGGCGCAGCGCCACGGCGGTGTCGATACCCCGGGACCTGATGACGGACATCCCGGAGTGCCTGATGGCGGACGGGAGCCGCACCGCCGAACGGCGCGCGCAGTTCAACTGGGCGTTCCAGTGGGGCGGGGCCGGCTGCACGATCCGTACGGTCGAGCGGCTCACGGGCATCCGGATCGACCACCACATGGTGATCGACTTCGGCGGCTTCAAGAAGATGGTCAACGCCATCGGCGGGGTGGAGGTCTGCCTCAAGCATCCGGTCGCCGACGCCGAGGCGAAGCTGCGGCTGCCCGCGGGGCGCCAGACCCTGCGGGGCGAGCAGGCGCTGGGCTTCGTCCGCGCCCGCTACAGCCTGGGCAACGGCAGCGACACGGAACGGATGGAGCGCCAGCAGCAGTTCCTCGGCTCGCTCGTCAAGAAGGTGCAGAGCAACGGGGTGCTGCTGAACCCGGCGCGGCTGTATCCGCTGCTGGACGCGGCGACCTCGTCGGTGACCACGGACCCGGGGCTGGCCTCGCTGCGCGGCCTGTACGAACTCGTACGCGGCGTACGGGACATACCGACCGATCAGGTAAAGTTCCTTACCGTTCCTCGCAAACCGTACTGGGCCGATCCGAACCGGGATGAACTGGTGGAACCGGACGCTACCCGGCTGTTCCAGCAGCTGCGCACCGACAAGCCGGTGACGGTGGCCCCGCCGAAGCCGGAGGCCGAGCCCCCGTCCGAGGACGGCGACCGGAACGAGCCGGCGGACACCCCGGAGACCGGGGCGCCGCGGGACGGCACGGGCCGGGCCGGTGAGGGAACCACCGCCACCCCCCTGCCCGTCCCCACCTTTACCGGGACCACGGCGGGTATGGCCGACTGCCGGTAAAGCAATCCCAAAAGCCGGTGACCGAACCGAACGGGTTGAGAGGTTCGCCCCGTTATAAGGGGAGTGGAATTTGTCACCAGCATGGTTTGCAGCCGAAGCTGGCGGATAAGGTGAGCGATCCGGTGCCCCGCCGGACCAGAGGCCGGGCACCTGCAGCCGGATCGTTGACCGTGCGCCTGGGGGAGGCGCGTCGCGAGGCACCCGACGGAGGATTCGAGCAACCGTGGATGCGCAAAGCCGTGGGCGGGCCGACGAGATCGACCCCGCTGACCAGTGGGTGCTCAACCCCCGCACCGGCAACTACGAACTGCGACTGGGCGACTCCGCAGCGCACCGGCAGGCTGCCGGGGTGGCCGCCCCGCGCAGAGCGCCCTCCGCACCCGGCAAGCCCACGGCGCCGTCCCCGGCCGTGCCGCGGCCCCGGCGCGGCGACGCCCCGCCCGGCGGACGGCGCGGCGGACGCTCACGCAAGGTGGGCGGCGGGGGCGGCGACCGCCGCAAGAAGGCGCTGCTGGTCACCAGCGGGACGCTGGCGTTCCTGCTGGTCGGCGGCGCCGCGGCGGCGTACTTCTACTACGAGCACCTGAACGGCAACCTCAGCGTCACCGACATCGCGGGCGCGGGCACCGGCGGCTTCAAGAAGGACCAGGCCATCAACATCCTGGTCATCGGCACCGACAAGCGCAGCGGCTCCGGCAACGAGGGCTACGGGGACAAGGACAGCGTCGGCCACGCCGACACCACGATCCTCTTCCACGTCGCCAAGGACCGCTCCAACGCCACCGCGCTGTCCATCCCGCGCGACCTGATCACCGACATCCCGTCCTGCCCGACGAAACAGCCCGACGGCTCGACGAAGGAGATCAAGGGCACCAAGGGCACCCGCTTCAACAACAGCCTGGGCCAGGAGGGCCGCGACGCGGGCTGCACGATGCGCACCGTCAAGGAGCTCACCGGGATAGAGGTCGACAACTTCATGATGGTCGACTTCAACGCGGTGAAGACCCTGAGCACGGCGGTCGGCGGGGTGCCCGTCTGCCTGGAGAAGGCCGTCGACGACGAGGACTCCAAGCTGAAGCTGTCCGCGGGCGAGCACCGGCTGGCGGGCGAGGACGCGCTGGCCTTCGTACGGACCCGGCACGCCTTCGGCAACGAGAGCGACCTGGACCGGATCAAGACCCAGCAGCAGTTCCTCGGCTCGATGATGCGCGAGATGAAGTCGAAGGAGACGCTGACCAGCCCGAAGAAGTTCTTCTCGCTCGCGGAGGCGGCCACCAAGTCGCTGACCGTGGACCAGGGGCTGGGATCGATCGACAAACTCACCGATCTCGCGGGTGAGTTGAAGGACATCGACCTCAAGAACATCACCTTCACCACCCTGCCGGTACTCGACAACCCGGCCGAGAAGGTCAAGGCCACCGTCGTGATGGACAAGGCGCTGGCCGATCCGCTGCTGCAGATGATCCGGGGGGACGTCTCGCTCACGGAGGTCGAGGAGAAGGAGCAGGCCGCGCAGGAGGCGGCCGACGCGGACGCCAAGGCCAAGCAGGACGCGCTGCTCCAGGGCAACCGCGCGCCGGCGGGGGACGTGCGGGTCGGCGTGTACAACGGCGGCGGGCCCAAGGGCTCCGCCTCCACCACGCTGAACTGGCTCCAGAACACCAAGGGCATGTCCAAGGCCAGCAACCAGGGCAACGCACCCGCGAAGGTCGGTGCCACGCAGCTGGAGTACGCGCCCAACCAGGCCGACCAGGCCCGGGCGCTGGCCGACGCCCTGGGACTGCCTGCCACCGCTCTGAAGATGGGGACGGCGGACGCCGCGGCGAAGACGCCGATGAAGCTGACGCTCGGCCCCGACTTCCAGCAGCCGGGCACCCCGCTGGGGGCTCCCGTTCCGCAGGAGCTGCCCAAGGACGTCCAGCAGGCCCAGGCCGACAAGGCCGTCTGCGCCAAATAACGGGGAACCGCCGGTCGCACCGGCACAGCATCGACCAAGCAGGATCTTGAGGGGGGACATGTGAGGCACAGCAGCGTGCGAGGGGAGGGGACGACCGCCCGGGCCGCCGGGGACACGTCCGGCGGCGGCGGTGCGGACGCGACCGGCTCGATACCCCCGCCGCGGGGCGGCTCCCGGGCCGCCCGGCGGGCCGCCGACCGCTCCACCCGGCGCAGCCGCCGGCGCGTGTTGCGCTGGGGGGCCTCCGTCCTGTCCCTGCTCATACTCGTGACGGCGGCGGGCGGTTACCTCTACTACCGCCACCTGAACAGCAGCATCAAGACGGACGCGCTGAACCTCGGCGAGACCAAACTGGGCGGCTCCAAGCCCAACTCCTTCGGGCAGACCCCGCTGAACATCCTGCTCATCGGCTCGGACGCGCGCGACGACGCGGCGAACCAGGCCCTCGGCGGGGGCACGGACACCTTCGACGGCCCGGCGCTCGCGGACGTGCAGATGCTCCTGCACCTGTCCGCGGACCGCAGCAACATGTCGGTGGTGTCGATGCCCCGCGACACGATGCTGATGATGCCCAAGTGCACCGAGCCGAACGGCAAGGTGCACCCCGCCAGCAAGGGGCTCGTCCAGACGAACGAGTCGCTCCAGCGCGGCGGACCGGGCTGCACGGTCGCCGCCTGGACCGAGCTGACCAAAATCCCCATCGACCACTTCATGATGATCGACTTCAAGGGCGTGGTCTCGATGGCGGACGCCATCGGCGGCGTCCCGGTCTGCGTCGAGCAGAACATCCACTCCCGCACCCGCGACGGCAAGGGCTCCGGCCTGAAGCTGCCGAAGGGCGAGAGCGTCATCCAGGGCGAGACGGCCCTGCAGTGGCTGCGCACCCGCTACGGGTTCGAGGACGGCACCGACATCGCCCGCACCCACGCCCAGCACCAGTACATGAACTCGATGGCCCGCGAGTTCCGCAAGAACGCCAAGCTCACCAACCCGGTGAAGATGAACAGCCTGGCGCAGGCCGCGATCGACGCCATGGTCGTCGACACCGGGCTGAACAAGATCGACAAGCTGTACGACCTCAGCATGGAGCTCAAGAAGGTCTCGCCGGGGCGGATCACCATGACCACCATGCCGTGGGTCTACAGCACGCGGCCCGGCTTGGACGGGCGGGTCGAGCCGATGCCGGGCGAGGCCGAGGCCCTGTTCCGGATGGTCCGCGAGGACATCGCGCTGGACGGGAAGGGCTCGGGGGCCCCGGAGGCGGGGGCCTCCCCCTCGCCGGGCGCCCCCGCGACCCCCTCGGCGCCGGCCCAGCCGACCGCCGCCCCGGCCACCTCTCCGACCAGCGCCCCGGCCTCGTCGCCCGCGAAGGTCGCCGTCACCGTCCGCAACGCCACCGGCGGCAAGGACGGCGCCGAGGCCAAGGTCAAGCTCCGGGCGAACGACGTCGCCGCGCTGCTGAAGGGCAAGGGCTTCGCCAAGGCCACCGCCGACACCCAGACGGGGGCCGAGGACACCACGGTCGTCCGCTTCGCCACCGACGCCCAGGCGGCCGACGCCGCCTCCGTGGCGACCGCCCTCGGTCTGCCCGCCACCGCCGTGGCGAAGTCCGCCGAGGTACCCGGGATCGTGCTGTTCGTCGGCAAGGACTGGCGGAGCGGCAGCGCGCCGACCCCGCCGCCGCCCGCGCCGACCGTGGCCCCCACGTCCGCACACGCCCTCAACGGCGACAACGACAAGGCCTGCATGCCGGTCCAGGAGGGCTTCACCTGGTAGTGCGCACGCACGAGGGGCCCGGCGGGGCGGCTGTCCGGTTCACAGCCGCCCCACCGGGCCCCTTCGTACGTCTCAGACCTGCGACGGGTCCCGGTGCACGGCCGGGCGGCGGGTCGCGATGAGCTTGTTCGCGAGCGAGCGCGGGCTCGTCAGGAAGCCGTAGCCCCAGCACAGGTGCATGGTGGCCAGGGCCAGGGGGATCTGCGCCCGGGCCTTCAGGGAGCGGCCCCTGCCGGCCGGGACGGAGCCCACGGCGATCGCCGCGAGGTAGCCGGCCGGGACGGCGAAGCCGAGCGGGGTGACGGCCGCACCCACGACCACGCCCGCCGCGAGCGCGCAGACCAGGGTCGGCGGGGCCAGGTAGCGCAGGTTGATGGACCCGGAGTGGTAGCGGGCCACCACGTGCCGCCACCGCCCGTAGTCCTTGTACTGCTTGGCCAGGGCGCGCACCGAACGCCGCGGCCGGTACTGGACCTTCAGCTCCGGGGAGAACCAGATCAGGCCGCCGGCCTCGCGGATGCGGAAGTTCAGCTCCCAGTCCTGGGCGCGGATGAACTCCTCGTTGTAACCGCCCTGCTGCTCCAGCGCCTCGCGGCGGAAGACACCGAGGTACACGGTCTCGGCCGGTCCCGCCCGGCCGCCGGTGTGGAACGGCGCGTTGCCGACGCCGATCCGCGAGGTCATCGCGGCGGCGACGGCCTCTTCCCAGGCGTTCTGGCCCTCGGCGTGCATGATGCCGCCGACGTTCTGCGCACCGGTCTCCTCCAGGAGGCGCACGGCGGTGGCGATGTAGTCCGGCGAGAGCATGCCGTGGCCGTCGACGCGTACCACGATCGGATGACGCGAGGCCTTGATGGCGGCGTTGAGTGCGGCAGGGGTCCGGCCCGTGGGGTTCGGAACGGTGTGGACTCGGGAATCCTCGGCGACGAGCTCGGCGGCGATCTCGTCGGTGCGGTCCGTGGACGGCCCCAGCGCGATCACCACCTCCATCTCGCCCGCGTACTCCTGTTCCAGGATGTGGCGGACGGAGTCGCGGAGGTAGTGCTCCTCGTTGAGCACCGGCATGATCACCGAGACTGCGGGCTGCTGGGCGGGCATGTGGTCCTTCAAGGTCGGGTATCGGTGTCACGTTACCGCGTACGGGGGAACCGGGTGCGCGCCGAGTGAGCGGTACGGACAGAGGCTGATCGTATGGGCCTACTGTTCTGACGAATCAGATCCAGGCCGATCGTTTCCCCTGCTGTTCCCGCGGAGGTGTCCCCCGTGCCCCAGCCGCACCGTCCCACCCGTCCCGCCAGGCCGGCCCAGCCACAGCGCGCACGGCGCGGCGGTGCGGGCGCCGGTCCGGCCCGGCACCGGGACGACAGGCCCAGGTGGGGCGTGCGGATCGCGGCCGGGCTGTCGGTGGCGGTGCTGGGCTGCGGGGCCGTCGGGCATGCCGTGATGACCGGGCTGGACACCGGGATCGAGCGGGTGGACCCGTTCAAGGACATGAAGAACCGCCCGCAGGCCGGGCACGGCCTGAACTTCCTGCTGGTGGGCACCGACGGCCGCGAGAAGATCGGTCCGGAGGAGAAGCGCGAGTACCGCCTGGGCGGGGCGCCCTGCCACTGCACCGACACCATCATGCTCGTCCACCTGTCGGCGGACCGGAAGCGGGCGAGCGTGATCAGCCTGCCCCGCGACAGCTACGCGGAGGTGCCCGCGCACCACGACCTCGTCACCGGGAAGGCGCACAAGGCGCACCCGGTGAGGCTGAACGCCGCGTACGCGGAGGGCGGCCCCAACCTGACCGTGCGGACGGTCGAGAACATGACCCGGGTGAAGATCGACCACTACCTGGAGGTCGATTTCACCAGCTTCATGAAGACGGTCGACGCCATCGGCGGGGTCGACATCTGCACCGCCAAGACCATGCGCGACCCGAACACCGGCCTCGACCTGCTGCCCGGCACCCACCGGCTGACCGGTGGGCAGGCCCTGCAGTACGTGCGCTCGCGCCATGTCGACGGAGCCTCCGACCTCGGCCGGATGCAGCGCCAGCAGCGGTTCCTCGCCGCCCTGATCAAGCAGGCGACCAACGGCGGGGTGCTGCTCAACCCGGTCAAGTTCAAGCAGGTCAGCTCCACGCTGCTGGGCTCGGTCCGGGCCGACCGGGGCTTCGGCTCGGAGCAGATGCTCGCGCTCGGGCAGGCGATGCGGGACTTCACCCCCTCCTCCTCCGAGTTCGCCTCCGTGCCCGTCGGCGACCCGTCCTTCCGGGTGAAGAGCATCGGCTCCACCGTGAAGTGGGACGAGCCCGAGGCCGCCAAGCTCTTCGAGGCGGTCCGCCAGGACCGGCCGCTGGCCCCGGCCCGCCCCGGGACCTCCGGCAGCCGGCCCGCGGCCGTAGTGGTGGACGTGCCCCCCAAGCAGGTCCGGGTGCAGGTGGAGAACGGGACCCGGATCGACGGGCTGGGCGGCAGGGTGGACGCGGCCCTGCGCGCCACCGGCTTCGACACCACCGGGGCCCCGGGCAACGGCGCCGGCCGGGACGTCCGGCGCACCGTGATCACGTACGACCCGCGCTGGGACCGCTCCGCCCGCTCGGTGGCGGCCGCGCTGCCGGGCAGCGAGCTGCGGGCGGTGGCGCGGCAGGGCCGGACCGTGGTGGTCATCGCGGGCTCGGACCACCGCAAGGTGGTGCCGGTGCGGGCGGAGGACCCGTACCCGGGCAGCTCCAGGGTGCTGACGGGCGACGAGGTGACCTGCGCGGCGCAGTGACGGTCAGTCGTCGAAGCCCTGGGCGGCCCGCTCCTCGCGCAGGGCCATGATCGCCTGGCGGCGCGCCAGCCGGTGCGTGCGGCGGATCTGGGCCTCCTGGTAGCGCCGCTCGTCGCGTTCGGTCTGCGGGAGCACGGGCGGGACCCGGCGGGGCTTGCCGTCGGCGTCCACGGCCGCGAAGACGAGGTAGGCGCTGCCGACCTGGGTGGCGGGGGTGGACTCGTTCCACCGCTCCGCGAGGACCCGTACGCCGATCTCCATGGAGGAGCGGCCCGTCCAGTTGCACTGGGCCTTCACGTGCACGAGGTCGCCGACCCGCACGGGGGCGAGGAAGGCCATCTCGTCCATGGACGCGGTGACCGCGGGGCCACCGGAGTGGCGCCCGGCCACGGCCCCGGCAGCGTCGTCCACCAGCTTCATGATCACGCCGCCGTGCACCGTGCCGAGGAGGTTGGTGTCGTTGGCCGTCATGATGTGGCTGAGGGTCGTACGGGAGGCCGCGGTCGGCTTCCCGGGCAGCTCGCCCGGTATCTCTGTCATACGGACACCTTAGATGCGTTGTGGAGGCATCAGCTCTGCAACAGGACCGGTACGGAAGCCACCCCGGGCTGTCGGGCGACACGCCCGGGCAGGCATCCTTGGGCGCATGAATGACTGGCCTGAAGGTCGCGAGGACGGGTACGGGCGCGGCAGCGCCGGAGCGCAGCCCGAGGGCGCGCGGCGGATGCGGCACGTCCAGCGGCAGCAGCCCCCGCGCCCGGCGGTGCCCCCGCCCGCCCGGCGGCCCGGACCGCCCTCCCCCGCGGTGCCCCCGCAGCAGGGGCGGGGCCACGACACGTACGGCGGCTACGACAGCGGCTACAACACGGGCCAGGTCTACGGCGCCCCCGCGGGCCCCGGCGGCCCCGGCGGGCCGTCGCAGCCCCCCTCGGGGCCCGGCCGTCCCGGGCGGACGCCCGGGGCCGCCCCGGACTGGCGCAAGCGGATCAAGGTCGGCTCGATCGTGCTGGTCTCCGCGCTGGTGGTGACCACCGTCTCCACCTACTTCTGGGCGGACTCCAAGGTGCGCCGCGAGGTGGACCTGTCCAAGGTCATCGAGCGCCCGAAGGAGGGCGACTGCACGACCTACCTGATCGTGGGCTCCGACAGCCGCGAGGGCATGTCCGACGAGGAGAAGAAGAAACTCCACACGGGCTCGGCCGAGGGCAAGCGCACCGACTCGATGATGATCCTGGCCAAGTGCTCCAGCGGGAACACCATGATCTCGCTGCCGCGCGACTCGGACGTGGAGATCCCGTCCTTCGTCGGCTCCCAGTCGGGCAAGAAGTTCCCGGCGCAGGGCCGCCGGGTCAAGCTCAACGCGGCGTACGCGGAGGACGGCCCCGAGCTGCTGGTGCGGACGGTGGAGCACAACACCGGCCTGCGGATCGACCACTACGCGGAGATCGGCTTCGCCGGCTTCGCGAACATCGTGGACGCGCTGGGCGGGGTGGAGCTGGACATCGAGGAGGGCTTCAAGGACGAGAAGTCGGGCGCCGACTTCAAGGCGGGCCGGCAGACGCTGAACGGCGAGCAGTCGCTGGCCTTCGTACGGACCCGCTACGCCTTCGCCGAGTCGGACCTGCAGCGGACGAAGAACCAGCAGAAGTTCCTGTCGGCGCTGGCGAGCCAGGCGGCGACCCCGTCCACCGTCCTCAACCCCTTCGACCTGTACCCGCTGCTGGGCGCCGGCCTGGACACGCTGATCGTGGACAAGGACATGGGCCTGTACGACATGGGCCAGATGTTCTTCGCCATGAAGGGCGTCAACGGCGGCGACGGCGTGTCGATGAACATGCCGATCTCCGGGCAGCGCGGCGGGAACCTCGTCTGGGACAAGGCGAAGGTGCAGCAGCTGGTGAAGCAGATCCAGAACGACGAGAAGGTCACCGTCCGGGGCCAGTGACCCCGGCTTCCGCCCGGTGGGGCCCCTGCGGGGGCCCTCCCGGGGGTCAGGCGTCCGGGGAGAAGCGGATCGCGGCGTCGGGCAGCCGCGCCCCGCACCAGACCCGGGCGCCGGAGCGGAGCTCGTTGTCGGCGCCCACGAGGGCGTCGTCGCCGATGACCGCGCCGTCGAGGACCGTCCGCTCGCCCACCGAGGCGCGCGCGCCGATCAGGGCGGCGCTCACCTGCGCGTCGGCGCCGATGACGGCGCCCTCCAGGACGATGGAGCCCTGGACGACCGCTCCCGCCTCGATCCGGGCCCCCGCGCCCACGACGGTGCCGCCGGACAGCTTTGCCCCCGCCGCCACCCGGGCGCCGGGCAGGACCAGGGACTCGCCGCGCCGGCCGGGGACGGCCGGGGAGGAGACCACGCCGCGGACCAGGTCGGCGGAGGCCTGGACGATGGCCTCGGGCTTGCCCAGGTCCATCCAGTAGGTGTCCTCGGTGACGCCGTGCAGCGTGGCGCCGGACGCCAGCAGGCCGGGGAAGGTCTCGCGCTCGACGGAGACCGGGCGGCCCGCGGGGATGGAGTCGATCACGCTGCGGCGGAAGACGTAGCAGCCGGCGTTGATCTGGTCGGTGATGATCTCCTCGGGCGTCTGCGGCTTCTCGGTGAAGGCCAGCACCCGCCCCTCGGAGTCGGTGGGGACCAGGCCGAAGGCGCGCGGGTCCTCGACGCGGACCAGGTGCAGGGAGACGTCGGCGTCGGCCGCCTTGTGGGATTCCACCAGTCCGGCGATGTCCAGGCCCGTGAGGATGTCCCCGTTGAAGACGAGGACGGCGGAGTCCGGTCCCCCGGTGAGCAGCCGGGCGGCGTTGCGGATGGCGCCGCCGGTGCCCAGCGGTTCGTCCTCGACGACGTACTCCAGGTGGACGCCGAACTCGGACCCGTCGCCGAAGTAGGGCTCGAAGACCTCGGCGAGGTAGCAGGTGGCCATCACGATGTGCGTGACGCCGGCGGCGGCGGCGCGGGCTATCTGGTGGGCGAGGAAGGGCACGCCTGCGGTGGGGACCATCGGCTTCGGCGTGTTCACCGTCACGGGACGCAGGCGCGTCCCCTGTCCGCCGACCAGCAGGATCGCTTCCGTCATGTGCGTTCTCCCCAACCGATTCCTGCGTGCGAAGGCCCAAATTTAGCCCATCCGAGTGGTCCGGAAGGGCCGGAGGCCGTGGAAGGCGCGCGGGCGCGCGCCCGTGGCGCCGTAGTGCCCGGCGTGTCCGCAAATGCCCGGCCCACGCGACGCGACCGACCCCCGGCGGGCCGCCGGGGGTCGGTCGCGTCGGTGCGGGTCGGGCGCGTTACGGCAGGTTGCGCGCCATGACGATGCGCTGCACCTGGTTCGTGCCCTCGTAGATCTGGGTGATCTTGGCGTCGCGCATCATGCGCTCGACCGGGTAGTCGCGGGTGTAGCCGTAGCCGCCGAGGAGCTGGACGGCGTCCGTGGTGACCTCCATGGCCACGTCGGAGGCGAAGCACTTGGCCGCGGCGCCGAAGAAGGTCAGGTCGCCGTCGACGCGCTCGGACTTGGCGGCGGCCGAGTACGTGAGCTGGCGGGCGGCCTCGATCTTCATGGCCATGTCCGCGAGCATGAACTGCACGCCCTGGAAGTCGCCGATCGGCTTGCCGAACTGCTTGCGCTCCTGGACGTAGCCCTTGGCGTAGTCCAGGGCGCCCTGCGCGATGCCGAGCGCCTGGGCGGCGATCGTGATGCGGGTGTGGTCGAGGGTCTTCATCGCGGTGGCGAATCCGGTGCCCTCGGCGCCGATCATGCGGTCGGCCGGGATGCGGACGTTGTCGAGGTAGACCTCGCGCGTCGGGGAGCCCTTGATGCCGAGCTTCTTCTCCGGGGCGCCGAAGGAGACGCCCTCGTCGGACTTCTCGACGACGAACGCGCTGATGCCCTTGGAGCGCATCGAAGGGTCGGTGACGGCCATGACCGTGTAGTACTCGGAGACGCCCGCGTTGGTGATCCAGCGCTTCACGCCGTTCAGGACCCAGAAGTCGCCGTCGCGGACCGCGCGGGTCTTCATGCCGGCCGCGTCGGAGCCCGCGTCCGGCTCGGAGAGCGCGTACGAGAACATCGCGTCGCCCTTGGCGAGCGGGCCGAGGTACTTGGCCTTGAGCTCCTCGGAACCCGAAAGGATCACCGGGAGCGAGCCGAGCTTGTTGACGGCGGGGATGAGCGAGGAGGAGGCGCAGACGCGGGCCACTTCCTCGATCACGATCACGGTGGCGAGGGCGTCGGCGCCCGCGCCGCCGTAGGTCTCGGGCACGTGGACGGCGTGCAGGTCGCTGGAGACCAGGGCGTCGAGGGCCTCCTGCGGGAAGCGGGACTCCTCGTCGACCGCGGCTGCGAACGGCAGGATCTTCGCCTCGGCGAGCGAGCGGACCGACTCGCGGAGCATGTCGTGCTCCTCGGCCGGGCGGTACAGGTCGAAGTCGGCAGAACCCGCCAAGATCTCTCACTCCCCAGGGTGATGCGTGATGCTAACTACCGTTAAGTAACCGAAGCTTAGTGGCCGGTGCACGGATGGCGGTACGGACGGCCCACGTGAGTTGCGTGACAGAGGGGTCACCTACTGGAGAACGTCCCCCGCGACCGGCCCGACTATGCTCAGTGGCCGCGAACGGCCCGCCGCACCCCAGCAACTGTACGGAGCACCCATGGCCCCCCTCAGGATCACTGTGATCGGCACCGGTTACCTCGGTGCCACGCACGCCGCTGCGATGGCGGAGCTGGGGTTCGAGGTGCTGGGGCTGGACGTGGTGCCCGAGAAGATCGAGATGCTGGCCTCGGGCCGGGTGCCGATGTACGAGCCCGGGCTGGAGGAGCTGCTGTCCGCGCACGTGGCCGGGCTGCCGGGGTCCTCCGGGAGGCTGCGGTTCACCACCTCCTGGGAGGAGGTCGGCGCGTTCGGCGACGTGCACTTCGTGTGCGTGAACACTCCGCAGAAGCACGGCGAGTACGCGTGTGACATGTCCTACGTCGACTCCGCCATGGCCTCGCTGGCCCCGCACCTGACGCGGCCGGTGCTGGTGGTCGGCAAGTCCACCGTGCCGGTGGGCTCGGCGCAGCGGCTGGCGGCGAAGCTCGAGGAGCTGGCGCCGGCGGGCGCGGACGTGGAGCTGGCGTGGAACCCGGAGTTCCTGCGGGAGGGCTTCGCGGTGCAGGACACCCTGCACCCCGACCGGATCGTGATCGGCGTGCAGGGCGAGCGGGGCGAGAAGCTGCTGCGGGAGGTGTACGAGACGCCGATGTCGGAGGGGACCCCGCTGGTGGTCACCGACTTCCCGACCGCCGAGCTGGTGAAGACCGCCGCGAACTCCTTCCTGGCGACCAAGATCTCCTTCATCAACGCCATGGCGGAGGTGTGCGAGGCCGCGGGCGGCGACGTGGTCAGGCTGGCGGAGGCCATCGGCTACGACGACCGGATCGGCGCGAAGTTCCTGCGGGCCGGGATCGGCTTCGGCGGGGGCTGCCTGCCGAAGGACATCCGCGCCTTCATGGCGCGGGCCGGCGAGCTGGGGGCCGACCAGGCGCTGACCTTCCTGCGGGAGGTCGACTCGATCAACATGCGGCGGCGCGGGCACATGGTGGAGCTGGCACGGGACGCCGTCGGCGGATCGTTCCTCGGCAAGCGGGTCGCGGTGCTCGGCGCCACCTTCAAGCCGGACTCCGACGACGTCCGGGACTCGCCCGCGCTGAACGTCGCCGGGCAGATCCACCTCCAGGGCGGGCAGGTCACCGTCTACGACCCCAAGGGCATGGACAACGCGCGGCGCCTCTTCCCGACGCTGGGGTACGCGGACTCCGCGGTGGAGGCGGCTCGGGGCGCGGAGGTCGTCCTCCACCTCACCGAGTGGCGCGAGTTCCGCGAGCTGGACCCGGCGGAGCTGGGCCGGGTCGTCACCGACCGGCTGATCCTGGACGGGCGCAATGCCCTCGCACCTGCGGTGTGGCGGGCCGCCGGCTGGACCTATCGGGCGATGGGCCGCCCGCACGCCTAGCCCTCCGGCCGGGCGGGCGGAGGCGGCCGGGGTGTGGCCGCCGCGCGGGGGGCGTGCCGCCGCGTTGCCGTGCGGCGCCGTTGCCGGGCTGCGCCCCGGACCCCGCGCCTCGAACGCCGGCGGGGCCGGCGGGGAAGGCCCCGCTGCCGGGGCTCCGCCCCGGGCCCCCGTGCCTCAACGCCGGCAGGGCCGGATCGGCCGTCAGAAGGGCGTGGGCGCGGGGCGGCGGTGGTGGGCCGCTCGGGCGGTGAATTCCGCGTCGCGAAGGACCCGTTGGGCGTTGCCCCAGGTCAGGAGGGCCAGGTCGGCCTCCGGCCAGCCTCGGTCCAGGAGTTCCGCGATCAGGCGGGGATAGCCCGAGGGGTCCGTCAGGCCCGTGGGGCGGGGGTCGCCCGGTTCCGTGCCGAAGGCGGCGCCCAGGCCGACGCAGTGCGGGCCGGCGACGGCCCGGACGTGGTCGATGTGGTCCGCCACCGCGTGCAGGGAGTCCCCGGTCCGGGCGGTGTCGAAAGTGATCATCGCCAGGCCGTTCGCCTCCCGCAGGGCCAGCAGGACCTCGTCGGTCACGTTCGCCGGATGGGGGTTCAGGGCCGCGGCCGCGGTGTTCGAGATGATCACCGGGGACTTCGAGGCCGCCGCGATCCGGCGGGCCGTCGACGACGCGCACCCGGTCAGGTCCAGCACGATGCCCAGCCGGTTCGCCTCCTGGACCACCTCGTGGCCGAAGGGCTCCAGGTCGTGCCGGGCCCAGGGCGCTCCCGCCGGCGCGAGGATCCGTACGCCCAGCGCGTGGAAGGCGTGCAGGGCGCTCAGCGAGTCGGTCAGCGTACGGCCCGGCACCGGCCCGAGGAAGCAGGCGATGCGGCCCCGGTTGCGGGCGTCCGCCATGTCGTCGGCGGTCAGGGCGAGGCACAGGCTGTCGGGGTAGCGGCGCACCAGGGCCAGGGCCACGTCGATCTGTTCCAGGGTGTCGGAGACCACCTGGTCGTCGGCGGCCTCGCCGGGGGTGAGCAGGGACCAGAACTGGGCGCCCACTCCCCCGGCGCGCAGCCGCGGGATGTCGGTGTCGATACCGGCGTCGGGCGTGTCGATGTCGTGGTACGGCATCTGGCGCAGGGTCCAGACGAGGGTGTTGCACCCGTCCGCGACGGGATGTGCGGACAGCAGCGCGGCGGCCCGCTCCAGGGCGCTGGTCACCGCTGGGGCGGCGGGAGGGTCTTCCGCCCCGATGCCCACGGAGTGGGGTTCATCCTGCAGGTCGGCCATGGCGTTCGCTCCGGTCTCGGCGGCAGCAGGGAGAGATGCTGCCACCGTGACACGCCGCACGCCCGGGTCGCCCGGCAGGTGTGGCAAACGGGTGTGACCCGCAGGTCACACCCGTTGCCCCTACTGGCCCGACCAGCCGATCACCGCGTTGGACGGGCCCCGGGACGCCGACAGCTCCCGCGCGACCGCCTCCGCGTCGCGCAGCACCCGTACCGCGTTCGACCAGGTCAGCTTGGCAAGGTCGGCCTTCGACCAGCCGCGCGTGAGGAGCTCCGCGATCAGGTTCGGGTAGCCCGCCACGTCGTCCAGCCCGGACGGGGTGAAGGCCGTGCCGTCGTAGTCCCCGCCGATGCCGATGTGGTCGATCCCCGCCACCTCGCGCATGTGGTCCAGGTGGTCGGCGACGGTGGCGGCCGTGGCCACCGGGCGCGGGCGCGCCGCCTCGAAGGCCCGGTGCAGGGCCATCGCCTCGGGCGTGGTGTCCAGGTGGTGCCGGCCGTGCGCCCGCAGGTTCTCGTCCGCGGCCAGCGTCCACTCGACGGCGGCGGGGAGGATGAACTTCGGGACGAAGGTGGCCATCGCCACCCCGCCGTTGGCCGGGAGCCGCTCCAGCACGTCGTCGGGGACGTTGCGCGGGTGGTCGCACACCGCGCGGGCCGAGGAGTGCGAGAAGACCACCGGCGCGACCGTGGCGTCCAGGGCGTCGCGCATCGTCGTGGCGGCCACGTGCGAGAGGTCCACCAGCATGCCCACGCGGTTCATCTCGCGGACGACCTCGCGGCCGAAGTCCGTCAGGCCGCCGTGCCGGGGCTCGTCGGTCGCCGAATCCGCCCAGTCGATGGTGTCGTTGTGCGTGAGGGTCATGTACCGCACGCCCAGCCGGTGCAGGGCGCGCAGGGTGGCGAGCGAGTTGTTGATGGAGTGGCCGCCCTCGGCTCCCATCAGCGAGGCGATCCGGCCCTGGGCGCGGGCCGCCTCCATGTCGTCCGCGGACAGCGCCCGCACCAGGTCGGCGGGGTAACGGCTGATCAGCTGGTCGACCGCGTCCACCTGTTCCAGCGTGGCGCTGACGGCCTCGTCGCCGGTCAGCTCGGTGCTCACGTACACGGACCAGAACTGCGCGCCGACCCCGCCGGCCCGCAGCCGCGGAATGTCGGTGTGCAGGTACGCCGACTGGTCGCCGGCGATGTCCCGGCGGTCCAGGTCGTAGCGGACCTGCTTGCGCAGCGCCCAGGGCAGGTCGTTGTGACCGTCCACGACGGGGTGCTCGGCCAGCAGCTCGCGCGCCTCGTCCAGGCGCTGCGCCGCGCTCACTTGCCGAAACCGAAGGAGTCCGCGCCGGCGACCTTCGTCCGCAGCCGCTTGCCCTTCTCCGTGGCCTGGTCGTTCAGCTCCTGCTGGAAGTCGCGCATCCGGGCCAGCAGCTCCGTGTCGTGGGCGGCGAGCATCCGCACGGCCAGCAGCCCGGCGTTGCGCGCCCCGGCGACCGAGACGGTGGCGACGGGGACCCCGGCGGGCATCTGGACGATCGACAGCAGCGAGTCCATGCCGTCGAGGTACTTCAGCGGCACCGGGACGCCGATGACCGGCAGCGGGGTGACCGAGGCGAGCATGCCGGGCAGGTGGGCGGCTCCGCCGGCGCCCGCGATGATCGCCTTGAGGCCGCGGCCGGCGGCCTGCTCCCCGTACGCGACCATCTCGCGCGGCATCCGGTGCGCGGAGACGACGTCGACCTCGTAGGGGATCTCGAACTCGTCCAGGGCCTGGGCGGCGGCCTCCATGACCGGCCAGTCCGAGTCGGACCCCATGACGATGCCGACGACGGGGCCTGCGGCGGACGTGCTCATTGCGTCACCGTTCCTCTGAGGTAGTCGGCAGCGTGGCGTGCGCGCTCCAGCACGTCGTCCAGGTCGTCGCCGTAGGTGTTGACGTGGCCGACCTTGCGGCCGGGCTTCACGTCCTTGCCGTACATGTGGATCTTCAGCTGCGGGTCGTGGGCCATGCAGTGCAGGTACGCCGCGTACATGTCGGGGTAGTCCCCGCCCAGCACGTTCGCCATGACCGTCCACGTGGCGCGGGGGCGCGGGTCGCCCAGCGGAAGGTCCAGGACCGCCCGTACGTGGTTGGCGAACTGGGAGGTGACGGCCCCGTCCTGGGTCCAGTGGCCGCTGTTGTGCGGGCGCATGGCCAGTTCGTTGACGAGGATGCGGCCGTCGGTGGTCTCGAACAGCTCCACGGCCAGGTGGCCGGTCACGTCGAGCTCCTTGGCGATGCGCAGGGCCAGGGCCTGGGCCTCGCCCGCCAGCGCCTCCGGGAGGTTCGGGGCGGGGGCGATCACCGTGTCGCAGACCCCGTCCACCTGGCGGGACTCCACGACGGGGTAGGCGACGGCCTGGCCGTGCGGGGAGCGGACGATGTTCGCCGCGAGTTCGCGGGCGAAATCGACCTTCTCCTCCGCGAGGACCGGGACGCCCGCCCTGAAGGGCGCCTGGGCGTCCTGGGGGGTGCGGACGAACCACACGCCCTTGCCGTCGTACCCGCCGCGCACCGTCTTCAGGATGACCGGGAAGCCGCCCACCTCGTCCGCGAAGGCCGCCACGTCCGCCGGATCGCTCACGATCCGGTGGCGGGGGCTCGGCGCGCCGATCTCGTCGAGCTTGGCGCGCATCACCCCCTTGTCCTGGGCGTGCACCAGCGCGTCGGGCCCCGGGCGGACGGGTACGCCGTCCGCTTCCAGGGCCCTGAGGTGCTCGGTGGGCACGTGCTCGTGATCGAAGGTGATCACGTCGCAGCCGCGCGCGAAGGCGCGCAGCGTATCCAGGTCGCGATAGTCGCCGATGACGACATCGCTCACGACCTGGGCCGCCGAGTCCTGTGGGGTGTCACTGAGGATCTTGAATTTGATTCCGAGGGGGATGCCCGCCTCGTGGGTCATGCGGGCGAGCTGTCCGCCGCCGACCATGCCGACTACCGGGAACGTCACACCTCCAGGGTATCCGGCGGTATTCCGCCATCCGGACGGGCCCCTGGCGCGGACCCGCCGGTGTGCCGTGCGTCGCACGGTGTCGGAAGGCACAGACGGACCGTGGGGGCGACACTTAACATGTGGGGGTTGACGGAGAACAGCGGACGCCCCCGTGCGGGGCGGTGACCGACAGGGACTGACCATTCAGATGAGCACGCCGGGGAACGGATCTGTTCTCGAACGCGTACGCGGTCTCGTGCGGGAGGTCGCCAAGTTCGGGGCGGTCGGCGGTCTGGGTGTGCTGGTCAACCTGGGTGTCTTCAACCTGATCCGGCACACGACCGACCTCCAGGTGGTGCGCGCGAGCGTGATAGCCACCGTGGTCGCCATCGCCACGAACTACCTCGGCTTCCGCTACTTCGCCTACCGGGACCGCGCCAAGAGCGGCCGGACCCGCGAGCTGACCCTGTTCGCCGCCTTCAGCGCGGTCGGCCTGGTCATCGAGAACGGCGTGCTGTACACGGCGACGTACGGCTTCGGATGGGACGGACCGGTCGCCACCAACGTCTTCAAGTTCATCGGCATCGGCACCGCGACCGTCTTCCGCTTCTGGTCGTACCGGACCTGGGTCTTCAAGGCCCTGCCGCCGGCCGCCGAGGTCGAGCCGATACCCGGGCCGGCTCCGCTGCCGAGGCCGGACCGCAGGCCCGAACCGCAGCCGGAGCCGGAACCCGCACCCGCCGCGAGCTGAGGCGCGGCCGGCCTAGCGGACCGTCTTCTCCGGCTCCGAGCGTTCCGGGGCCGTCCGGCTCAGGAACAGGGCGAAGACCGGCGGCTGGGCCTGGAGCAGTTCGAGGCGCCCGCCGTCCGCCTCGGCCAGGTCCCGGGCGACGGCCAGGCCGATGCCGGTGGAGTTGCGGCCGCTGATGGCCCGCTCGAAGATCCGGTTGCCGAGGTCCGGCGGGACGCCCGGCCCCTCGTCCGTGACCTCCAGCACCGCCTGGTTCCCGATCACCCGGGTGCGCAGGGCGACGGTGCCGCCGCCGTGCATCAGCGCGTTCTCCACCAGGGTGGCCAGCACCTGGGAGACCGCGCCCGGGGTGCCCACGGCCCGCACCCCCTGCTTGCCCGAGCGCACGATGGCGCGGCCGGCGCTGCGGTAGGCGGGCCGCCACTCCTCCACCTGCTGTTTGACGACCTCGTCGAGGTCGAAGGGGACCGCCGAGCCGGTCCGCGGGTCGCGCGAGTTCGTGAGCAGCCGCTGGACCACGTCCGTGAGCCGCTCCACCTGGGTGAGGGCGATGGTCGCCTCCTCCCGCACGGTCTCCAGGTCCTCGGTGACCGTGATCTCCTCCAGCCGCATCGACAGCGCGGTCAGCGGTGTGCGCAGCTGGTGGGAGGCGTCCGCGGCCAGCCGCCGCTCGGCGGTCAGCATCCGCCCGATCCGCTCGGCGCTGGAGTCCAGTACGTCCGCGACCCGGTCCAGCTCGGGCACCCCGTACCGCTTGTGCCGGGGCCGCGGGTCCCCCGATCCCAGGCGCTCGGCGGTCTCGGCGAGGTCGGTGAGCGGGGAGGCCAGCCGGTTGGCCTGCCGTACGGCGAGCAGTACGGCCGCCACGACGGCCAGCAGCGCGACGGCGCCGACCACCGCGAGCGTCCGCACGACCTCCTTGGTCACGGTGGAGCGGGCTTCCTCGACGACGACGAGCTCGCCCTGCTCCCCGCGTGCCGTGCCGCGGATGACATCCTCGTCGATCCGGTGGCCGACCTCCACGATGGCCTGCCCGGGGATGGTGATCGTGGCGTGGTGGCCGACGTCCAGCTGGTCGGACAGGGCCTGCGGGTCGACCTTCTCGCGCTCCAGGACGTCCGCCTCGACGATGCCGACCAGGCGCTGGGCCTCGTACTCGATGCGGTCCTGGGCGCTGCTGGTGATGGTCCGGGTCTCCACGATCACCAGGGAGACACCGAAGACGGCGATCACGACGAGCACGACGGCGAGCGTGGAGTTGATCAGGCGGCGGCGCATGGCGTGGAGCTGCTCAGCTCTTCTCGAAGCGGAATCCGACGCCCCGGACGGTGGCGATGTAGCGGGGATTGGCGGCGTCGTCACCCAGCTTCTTGCGCAGCCAGGAGATGTGCATGTCGAGGGTCTTGGTGGAGGACCACCAGGTGGTGTCCCAGACCTCGCGCATGAGCTGGTCGCGGGTGACGACCCGGCCGGCGTCGCGGACCAGCACGCGCAGCAGGTCGAACTCCTTGGCGGTGAGCTGGAGCTCCTCCTCGCCCATCCAGGCGCGGTGCGATTCGACGTCGATGCGCACGCCGTGGGTGGCGGGGGGCTGGGCGGTCTCCGCGGCGCCGCGCCGGAGCAGGGCCCGGACCCGGGCCAGCAGCTCGGCGAGGCGGAACGGCTTGGTCACGTAGTCGTCGGCGCCGGCGTCGAGGCCGACGACGGTGTCGACCTCGTCCGCGCGGGCGGTCAGGACCAGGATCGGGAAGCCGTGGCCCTCGGCGCGCAGCCGCCGGGCCACTTCGAGGCCGTCCATGCCCGGCAGCCCGAGGTCCAGGACCACCAGGTCCACGCCGCCCTGCAGTCCGGCGTCCAGGGCCGTGGGGCCGTCCTCCCGGACCTCGACCTCGTACCCCTCCCGGCGCAGGGCGCGGGCCAGGGGTTCCGAGATGGATGCGTCGTCCTCGGCGAGCAGTACACGCGTCATGTGGGTGATGGTAGTCCGAGGCGACTGGTTCGAGGGGGCCTCGGGAACGCCCCTGGCTATCTGGGCTTATGACCTACTGAACACCTTCGAATATGGTCGGACGGTTCCCTGGCGACCTGTGATCCATATCTCAAGTCCTTCCTTATGCGGCCCTGTCGTGTCGTATGGTGTCGAGACGCCTGATGCACTACCTCAGGGACCTTTGTGCCGAAAACCGCGCCCAAGGTCTCTATTTCTGTCCTGACCGGACGGGGCAGTCTTGACGGACTGACCTGTCCGGGCTTGATGACAGTGAATGACCTGTGGGCCGGGCCCGCCGCGCGAGGATGCGCGGCCGGGCGTGGATCCCGGTCACGGATGTCCCTTCGCCCCCGCACCCCACGGGGACGAGACCCCCGGGCGTGGGGTGGGACCTCCGCTGCCGGTGCCGGCCACCCCCCACCGGGCGCTGCTGGGCTCACGAAGCCACGCGTCCCGAGCAAGCAAGGATCGACCATGGCTTCCAGCCTGACGAAGGACTCGGCGGATCCGTCCACCGACAAGACCTTCTTCGGCCACCCCCGTGGCCTGGCCACGCTGTTCATGACCGAGATGTGGGAGCGCTTCTCCTACTACGGCATGCGCGCACTTCTCGTGTACTACCTGGTCTCGGGCGGCGCCGACGCCGCCACGGGCAGCCAGGGCGGCGGCCTTGCGATGACCGCGGCCACGACCACGGCCATCTACTCCGTGTACGTCTCCATGGTCTACCTGATGGCCATGCCGGGCGGATGGTTCGGCGACCGCGTCTGGGGTGCCCGCAAGACGGTCGCGATCGCCGGCTTCGTGATCATGGGTGGTCACCTGTCGCTGGCCCTTCCCGGCCAGGCGATGTTCTTCGTCGGTCTGATCCTGGTCGCGACCGGTTCCGGTCTGCTGAAGGCCAACATCTCCACGATGGTGGGCCACCTCTACGACGGCCCGGAGGACCCGCGCCGCGACGGTGGCTTCACGATCTTCTACATCGGCATCAACCTCGGCGCCTTCGTCGCCCCGTTCATCGTCGGAACGGTCGGCAAGGAGCACAACTGGCACCTGGGCTTCGCCCTCGCCGCCGTCGGCATGGGCCTGGGTCTCGCCCAGTTCCTGATCGGCACCAAGAACCTGAGCCCGAAGAGCAGCGAGGTCCCGAACCCGCTGACCCCCGAGGAGCGCACCGCGGTCATCCGCAAGGTCCTGCTCTGGGTCGCGGGCGTCGCGGTCTTCTACGGCGCCGTGGTCTGGCTGGGCTACTACACGCTGAACTGGGCCCTGATCCCGCTGACCCTGGCCGGTCTGATCATCCCGATCGCCGTCCTGACGCGGATCAAGCGCGACAAGGACCTGTCGGGCTCCGAGCAGTCGAAGATGACCGCGTACATCTGGTTCTTCATCGCCGCGGCCGTCTTCTGGATGATCTACGACCAGGGTGGCTCCACGCTGTCCCTGTTCGCCGACTCCAAGACCGCCGACACCATCTTCGGCCTCGGTTTCTCGGCCACCTGGTACCAGTCGCTGAACCCGCTGTTCGTGATGGGCCTGGCCCCGGTCTTCGCCTGGCTGTGGCTGTGGCTGGCCCGCAAGAACCAGGAGCCGAACACCATCGTGAAGTTCGCGATGGGCCTGGTCCTGGTCGGCGCCTCGTTCTTCGTCTTCATCGTCCCGATGAACATGGCGGGCGACGGCACCATGGTCTCCCCCATGTGGCTCGTCTCGATCTACATGATCCAGACCATCGGTGAGCTGTGCCTCTCCCCGGTCGGCCTCTCGGTCACCACCAAGATGGCGCCGCAGAAGTACGCGTCGCAGATGATGGGCGTCTGGTTCCTCGCGGTCACCGCCGGTGACTGCACGACCAGCCTGCTCTCGATCGCCGGTGTGGACCTGAACGGCACCTGGGTGATCGGCTTCGAGGCCGCCGCCGCGGTGCTCGCGGGCTTCGCGATCTACTCGTACCGCAAGAAGGTCCAGTCGATGATGGGCTCCGTGCACTGACGCACCCCCTCGCCACGTGAGCGGCCCGGCACACCGGAAGGTGTGCCGGGCCGCTTTCGCGTGCGCCCGGGCGGGTGCGCGCGCCTGGAGAGCCGGCCTACCGCGTGCCGCGCAGGCGGCGCCACGGGGTGAGGGTGAACACCGCGCCGCCGAGCAGGATGACCGTGCCGGCGACCAGGGCCAGGGCCTTGATCCCGCCCTCGTCCTCGGCGCCGGTGTCGGCGAGCCCGCCCGGCCCGCCGCTGGTGGCGCCTGTGGTGGAGGGCGAGCCGGAGCCGCCCGCCTGGGCGGTGGTGTCCAGCTCCAGCGAGACGCCGCTGCTCGTCGCCTTGCAGGGCACGTTGATCGGCGTGGAGCCCGGGGCCATCGTGACGTCGATGGTCAGCTGGTCCGGGCTCAGCGTCACCTTGCCGGTCTTGCCCGGCTTGTAGGTGCCGGTCATGTCGTTGAGGCTGACCGGGGCCTTGTCCGGGATCGGCTCCGCGTTGGCCGGGCCGGCGACCTTGACCGTTCCGCTGTCCGCGCCGCCGAGTTTGACGTTCATCGAGGGCTTGAGGGCCCCCGCGGGCAGGGCCATGGGCGCGGCCATCGCGCCCTTCGCCGTCTTGACGGTCAGGTCGTAGCCGCCGCCGTTCTTCTTCGCGTTGATCGTGACCGGGGTCTTGATGCCCCCGGGGACGACCGGGCCGCAGTCGAAGGCGACCTCGACGGCCTTGCCCGGGAAGTCGGTCTGGCCGCCGCCCCCGCCGCTGGTGGTGCCTCCGTTGGTCGTCCCGCCGTTGGTCGTGCCTCCGTTGGTCGTCCCGCCGTTGGTCGTGCCTCCGTTGGTCGTCCCGCCGCTGGAGCCGGCCGCCACGTCGATGGTCGCCCCGCCCTTCACCTCGCCGGTCGGCGCGCACTTGGTGACGAAGGTGCCGAAGGAGAACGTGACGGCGACCTCGTACTTGCCGGGGGTCAGGGTGATCTTGCCGGCCTTGGTCAGCTTCAGCTTGGCCTTCATGGGCGACATGACCATGGGGGCCTTCTTCGGGATCGGCGGGTTCTTCTTCTCCCCGACGACCTTCAGCTCCGTCCCGCCGCCCACCGCGATCCAGCCGGTGGGCTGTACGGAGTCCTGCGGGATGTCCATCAGGTCGGTGTTGTTCGATGCGGGCTTGACGGTCTCCCAGACCACCTCGACCTCGTCACCGACCTTGGCCGTGGCGGGGGCCGTGATCTTGGCGGTGGTCTCGCCCTCCACCGGGTCGCCTCCGCCGGCCGGCGGAACGCACTTGACCTTGAACGTGGCCTCGGCGGCCACCGCGGGAGAAGCCGATATGGCGATACCCGCGCCGCCGAGCAGCAGCGCGACCACGGCCGCGCTCACCCTCCGTTGGGTCTTCACGAATGTCCCTTCGTCGTCGAACGGTTCTCAGACGGTGCGGACGTCTGCGGTGCTGTCTCCGGCGCGCTGTCCGGGGTGAACCACGGCAGGACCGCCGTGGTGGTCTCGGGGGGTCCCGCCGGCGGTTCGGCTGCCGCGCGCGCGGATCCCCGTACGGCGGGGATCCTCGGCAGGCGGGCCGTCACGGCGGCCGCCGCCTCCGGGACGCGGGCGCCGCGGTGGCGGCCGGCGGGCGCGGCGCGCGGCCGGACCCGGTCGACGACGGCCATGCCCAGGCGGAACACGGCGGCGGGGACGACCAGCAGGAGCAGGCCCCAGAACAGCGGGACCCCGTACGGCCGGTCCACGCCCCAGGGCTGGGTGGCCAGGACGGTCTCGCCGTACTTGAGGGAGACCGTGTAGTCGCCGTGGGCGCCCGCGGTCAGGGCCACGTCCAGGGCGATCTCCGCCTTGCCGCCGGGTGCGATCGTGCCCTTCCAGCGGACCTCCTCCCACAGCGGCGCGAACACCCCGTGGGCGGTGCCGAGCTGGAAGACGGGGTCCTTGACGGGCGCGGAGCCGAGGTTGCCGACGGTGACCTTGAACCTGCGGCTGGGCGGGGCGCCGAACCAGGTCAGCACCCCGTCGTCGCCCTCCAGGCGGACCCCGGTGAGCATCGCGAGGCGGGCCGTGCCGGACGCGGCGGGCAGTTCGGCCACCGGATGGTCGCTGATCTTCAGCGCGGCGGCGACGGTGGACTGGTCCCCGTTGACGGAGGCCACATTGACCACGCAGGGGCAGGGCTTGGGCGGTGCCACCACCGGCAGCTGCGCGGCGAAGCGCCCGTCCTCGCCGACGGACACGGCCACGCCGTCGGCGTTGGCGCAGCTGTTGGTGCCGCCGATCATGTTCTGCCCGCAGACCAGCAGCATCACCAGGGTCTTGGCCCGCCAGCCGGTGCCGGTGACGGTGAGCTCGGTGCCCTTGGCGGCCTCCTGGAGGGAGAGCGCCACGGCCGCCTTGCCCTCGTCGGCCGCGGCCGGGGGCGCCGGGAACAGGGCCAGCGCGCACACGGCCAGGCCGGCGGCGAGCAGCGCTCCGAGTCTTCTCACCGGGAAGCTCCCGTCAGTTCGTGGTCCGGTGCGGGGACAGGTCCGGCCGCGGGCGGCGCGTCGTGCGCCGGGTCCGGGCGGGGCCGGCGGGCGCGTACGAGGTACAGCGCGGCCGCGGCGGCCCCGCCGAGGGCGAGCAGGCCGGCCCCCGTCCAGCCGACCAGGTTCCACGGCACGAGCCAGCGCGATCCGGAGGCCGCCGCGCGGGCGCCGCCGGGCGCGGTGACGGTGAGGGTGACGTCCACCCGGTCCAGGAGCGGGGCTCCGGGCCACGGTTCGGTCAGCTCCACCCGCTGGCCGGGGAGCAGCTCCACGGGCAGCGCGCGGCCGGTGCGGCCGGGCACCTCGCCGAAGAGGCCCTCGCCCGCGAGGTCCAGTTCGGGCGCGAGGGCCACGTTGCCGCGGTTGACCAGGGTGTAGGAGACGACGGCGGCCGAACCCCTGCCCCGTACGGCGACGTCCTCGACCGTGAGCGCGGCCAGGGTGGGGCCGCTGACCCGCAGGTGGATGCGTACGCCGACCTCGTGGCCGCCCTCGGCGGCGACGACGGCGGCGGGGTGGTCGCCGGGCGGGGAGGCGGGCGGCACGGTGAGCGTGAAGGGGACGACCGCGCGGGTGCGGGGCGGGATCTTCACGGTGGCGCCGGCCCCGAAGCTGATCCAGGACCCGGCGCCGGTCCCGCCGCCCTGCGAGCGGCCTCCGGCCGCGGGCTCGGCCGGACGGACCGCGAAGGCGCCGTCGGCGGTGTTGTAGGCGTCGGCCCCGCGCAGGGTGATGGTGCGCTCCCGGTCGGTGGTGTTGGCCAGGGCCAGGCGGTCCTCGAGGACGTTGCCGGGGATCCCGGAGAGGTAGAAGAAGGGGCGGTCGCCCCCGGGCCGGGCGGCGGCGGCCGGTCCGGCGAGGGGCTCGGCGGTCCAGCCGGGCTCTTCGGCCGCCGCGGGCGTCGCGGCGGCCGCGTACAGCGCGGCGGCCGCGAGGAGCGGCACCCCGAGCCGGCGGAGCGTGGGGAGCACGGGCATGGGCGGGGGTGCTCCGTTCAGGACCGGGCCCGTCGGCCGCGCCGGGTCAGCCAGAGCACGCCGACCGCGCCGGAGAGCAGCACGGTGCCGCCGAGGGTGCCGAGGGCGAGGGCGGAGTCGGTGGGGCCGGTCTGCGGGAGGGTGCCGTCCCCGTCCTCGTCCCCGGCGGGGGCTGGGCCGCCGGCGGCCGTGACGTCCAGTTCCAGGGACGGGCCCGGGCCGTTGCCGGGGGTGCAGGTGGTCGTGGTGCCCATGGCCTTGATGGTGAGGACGCCTGCGGTGAAGGTGACCTTGCCGCTCGCCTTGGGGGTGTAGGTGCCCGAGAGGTCGGTGATCTTGATGGGGGTGTTGGCGGGCGCGGCCTCGGGGTTGGGCGGGCCGGAGACCGGGACGGACGCCTTCTCCGCGCCGCCGACCACGATGACCGCGCTGGGGTTCATCGCGCCCTTGCCCAGCTCGATCGGGCTGGACGAGACGCCCTTCTGGAAGGACATCGTCAGCTTGTAGCCGTCGCCCTCCTTGACGGCCTTGATGTCGATGGGCGACACCGCCGACTTGTCGCCGATCGGGGTCTTGCAGTCGTAGGCCACGTCGACGACCGCGGCCTGGGCCGCGGGGGCGGCCAGCAGGACCGCCGATCCGGCCAGCGCGGAGGCCAGCGCGAGCGCGGTGGAGCGTTTCCGGTCGGACACCTTCGTCTTCCCCTCGGACCTCGGGACCACAAGTTACTGACGACACATCAGATTGGTGGCTCAAGGTACGCCCGGGGCCTTGCGGAGGGAAGACAAAGGGCAGGCCGGAATCGACCGTTGGTCAGCGCACCCGGGCACCCCGCTGCCACACGCCGGAAACGAGCGGGACACCCGGGCGGTAGGCGAGGTGGACGTGGCTGGGCGCGTCGAGCAGCGCCAGGTCGGCGCGCGCGCCGGGAGTGACGGCGCCGATGTCGGTGCGGCGCAGCGCGCGGGCGCCGCCGGCCGTGGCCGCCCAGAGCGCCTCGTCGGGGGTCATCCGCATGTCGCGGACGGCGAGCGCGATGCAGAACGGCATGGAACTGGTGTAGGAGGAGCCGGGGTTGCAGTCCGTGGACAGGGCGACGGTGGCGCCGGCGTCGATCAGGCGGCGCGCGTCGGGCCACTGGGCGCGGGTGGAGAACTCGGCGCCGGGCAGCAGGGTGGCGACCGTGGTGCCGGCGGCCTGCGCGAGGGCGTCGACGTCGGCGTCGGTCAGGTGCGTGCAGTGGTCGGCGGAGGCGGCCTCCAGCTCGACGGCGAGCCGCACACCGGGCCCGTACGAGAGCTGGTTGGCGTGGACCCGCGGGATCAGCCCGGCGGCCGCGCCGGCGGTGAGGATCGCACGGGCCTGGTCCCCGTCGAAGGCGCCCTTCTCGCAGAAGACGTCCACCCAGCGGGCGTACGGGGCGCAGGCGGCCAGCATCTCGCCGGTGACGAGCTCGACGTAGCCGGCCGGGTCCTCGGCGTAGTCGGGGGACACGATGTGCGCCCCGAGGTAGGTGACCTCCTCGGTGTGCGCGGCGGCGATGCGCAGCGCGCGGGCCTCGTCGATGGTGGTGAGTCCGTAGCCCGACTTGGTCTCGAAGGTGGTGGTGCCCTGGCGGCGGGCCTCGTCGAGGTGGCGCACCAGGTTCGCCTCCAGCTCCGCGTCGGAGGCGGCGCGGGTGGCGGCGACGGTGGTGCGGATGCCTCCGGCGGAGTAGGCGCGGCCGGACATCCGGGCGTTGAACTCGGCCGTGCGGTCGCCGGCGAAGACGAGGTGGGAGTGGGAGTCGACGAAGCCGGGGATGACGGCGCGGCCGGCGGCGTCGTACGCCTCGTCCGCCGCCGGGGCCTTGGCCGCGGGGCCGACCCAGGCGATCTTGTCGTCCTCGATGACGACGGCCGCGTCCTGGAGGAGGCCGAGGGGGCCTTCGCCGAGGGCGGGGTCGTTGGTGACGAGGCTGCCGATGTGCGTGATGGCGGTGGTGGTCATGGGTTCCTCTCAGGGCTTGCTTGTCCCCCACCCCGCCCCTTCCCGAAGCCGGGGCTCCGCCCGGACCCCGCGCCTCGAACGCCGGCGAGGCTGAATCTTTCAGCCCGTCCGGCGTTTGAGGACCCGGTCCGGGCAGAGCCCGGTTTCGGGAAGGGGCGGGGTGGGGGAAGCCCGCCGCAGGCGTCCCTCAGGTGCGGAGGGCGGCGATGGACTCGGACAGGGCGGACGGGACGTCCGGGACGAGGGTGTGGGCGCCGTCGCGGACCACGTGGCGGCCGCCCACCACGGTGTGCCGGACGTCCGCGGCCGAGGCCGCGAAGACGGCCGTCTCGGCCCCGAGGCGCGGCAAGGGTCCGGCCGTGCGGACCGAGTCCAGCGCGACGGTGGTGAAGTCCGCCAGCGCGCCCGCCTCCAGACGTCCCGCGTCGGCCCGGCCGAGCGCGGCGTGCCCGTCGGCGGTCGCGGCGGTGAGCAGCGCGTTCGCGGTCCAGTGCCCCCGGGTACGGCTGCGCAGGCGCTCGTTCAGCTCCATCGCCCGCGCCTCCTCCAGCAGGTCGATGACCGCGTGGCTGTCGCTGCCGAGGGACAGCGGGCTGCCCGCCTGCTGGAGGCGGGTGGCCGGGCCGATGCCGTCGGCCAGGTCCCGCTCCGTGGTGGGGCACATGCAGGTGCCGGTGGTGGTCCCGCCGAGGAGGGCGATGTCCGCGTCGGTCAGGTGCGTGTTGTGGACGCCGGTGGTGCGCGGGCCGAGCACGCCGTGGTCGGCGAGGAGCTGTGTCGGGGTCCGGCCGTACGCGGCCCGGCAGGCGTCGTTCTCGGCGGTCTGCTCCGAGAGGTGGACGTGCAGGGGGGCCCGCCGCTCCTGCGCCCAGGCGGCGACGCCCGCCAGCTGCGCGGCCGGGACGGCACGCACCGAGTGGATCGCCGCGCCGATCAGGGCGTGGCCGCGGGGCTTCAGCGCGCTCACGCGCTCCGCCCAGGCGTCGGCGGTGCCGTCGGAGAAGCGCAGCTGGTGCGGGCTGGGGGCCTCGCCGAAGCCGGCCGAGAGGTAGGCGGTGTCGAGGAGGGTGATCCGGATGCCGGCCGCGGCGGCGGCCTCGATCAGGGCCTCGCCCATCGCGTTCGGGTCGGCGTAGGGGGCGCCGCCCGGGGCGTGGTGGACGTAGTGGAACTCGCCGACGTTCGTGATGCCCGCCAGCGCCATCTCCGCGTACACGGCCCGGGCGAGCGCGAAGTAGCTGTCGGGGGTGAGGTTCTGCGCGACCTTGTACATGACGTCGCGCCAGGTCCAGAAGGTGCCGGAGCCCACCTGGACCGTGCCGCGCAGGGCCCGGTGGAAGGCGTGGGAGTGCGCGTTGGCCAGGCCCGGGAGGGTCAGGCCGCGCAGGATCTCCGCGCCGGGCGGCGGGGCGTCCGCGCCGGTGCGCAGGCCCGCGATGCGGCCGTCGGCCGACACGTCCAGGGCCACGCCCGGCTCGACGTGGGTGCCGAGCCAGGCGTGTTCCAGCCAGTACGTCTTGTCCGCGGTCACCCCGTGCCCCTTCACCTGCATGCGAGACCTTCCAGTACGTCGGCGAGCGCGAGCACCCCGGCCACGCAGTCGTCCTCGGCGGCGAACTCCTTCGGGGAGTGGGAGACGCCGGTCGGGTTCCGTACGAACAGCATCGCGGTCGGGACGGCCGCGGAGAGGATTCCGGCGTCGTGTCCCGCCCCGGTGCCGAGGACGGGGACCGCCCCGCCCAGGATCCGGTTCATCTCGTCGCGCAGGGCGTGCTCGAACTCGACGACCGGGGTGAAGGACTCCCGGACGATGCCGAGGTCGACGCCGTCCTGGTCGGCGCGCTCCCGGGCGGCCTTCTCGATGGCGGTGACGACCGTGTCGAGGGTGGCCTGGTCGGCGGCGCGCGAGTCGAGCCAGCCGCGCACGAGGGAGGGGATCGCGTTGACCCCGTTGGGCTCGACGGCGATCTTCCCGAAGGTGGCGACGGCCCCGGCCAGGGCCGCCTCCGTACGGGCGGCCAGCACGGTCGCCGCGTACGTGAGCATCGGGTCGCGGCGGTCCACCAGGCGGGTGGTGCCCGCGTGGTTGGCCTCGCCGCGGAAGTCGAACCGCCAGCGGCCGTGCGGCCAGATCGCCGAGGCGATCCCGACGCGGTCCCCGGACAGGTCCAGGGCCCGGCCCTGCTCCACGTGCAGTTCGACGAACGCGCCGACGCGGGCGAGCCGTCCGGGGTCGGCGCCGATGCCCTCCGGGTCGTACCCGGCGGCCTCCATGGCCTGCGGGAGGGAGATCCCCTCGGCGTCCCTGAGCTCGTACGCCTTCTCCTTGGTCAGCTGCCCGGCGGCGAGCCGGGAGCCGACGCAGGCGAGGCCGAAGCGGGCCCCTTCCTCGTCGCCGAAGTTGGTGATGGCAAGTGGCCTGGCGAACTCCGCGCCCCTCCTGCGGAGTTCGTCCAGGGCCGCGAAGGAGGACACCACCCCGAGGGGGCCGTCGAAGGCCCCGCCGTCGGGGACGGAGTCCAGGTGCGAGCCGGTGACCACGGCGTCGCCCGCGAGGGGGTCGCCGAGCCAGGCCCACTGGTTGCCGTTGCGGTCGGTCTCGTACGCCAGCCCGCGCGCCTCGGCCTGCTCCTGGAACCAGGTCCGGCAGTCGGCGTCGGCGCCGGTCCAGGCGTGGCGGCGGTAGCCGCCGGTGTCGGCGTTCCGGCCGATGGGCGCGAGTTCGGCCCACATGGCGTGGAACGAGGGGGCCTCGCTCACGCGGTGTCACCCTCGCGCATGGGGACGCGCACGCCGCGCTCGTCGGCCACCGACTCGGCGATGTCGTAGCCGGCGTCGACGTGCCGGATGACGCCCATGCCCGGGTCGTTGGTGAGCACGCGGCGGATCTTCTCGCCCGCGAGCGGGGTGCCGTCGGCGACGGTGACCTGGCCCGCGTGGATGGAGCGGCCCATGCCGACGCCGCCGCCGTGGTGCAGGGAGACCCAGGAGGCGCCGGAGGCCACGTTGACCATGGCGTTGAGCAGCGGCCAGTCGGCGATGGCGTCGGAGCCGTCGAGCATGGCCTCGGTCTCGCGGTACGGGGAGGCCACCGAGCCGCAGTCCAGGTGGTCACGGCCGATGACCAGCGGGGCGGCCAGCTCGCCGCTCGCGACCATGTCGTTGAAGCGCTCGCCGGCCTTGTCGCGCTCGCCGTAGCCCAGCCAGCAGATGCGCGCGGGCAGGCCCTGGAAGTGGACGCGCTCGCCGGCCATCTTGATCCAGCGGTGCAGGGACTCGTTCTCCGGGAAGAGCTCCAGCATCGCCTTGTCGGTCTTGTGGATGTCCGAGGCCTCGCCGGACAGCGCCGCCCAGCGGAAGGGGCCCTTGCCCTCGCAGAACAGCGGGCGGATGTAGGCGGGGACGAAGCCGGGGAAGGCGAAGGCGCGGTCGTAGCCGGCCAGCTGGGCCTCGCCGCGGATGGAGTTGCCGTAGTCGAAGACCTCGGCGCCGGCGTCCATGAAGCCGACCATGGCCTCGACGTGGCGGGCCATCGACTCGCGGGCCCGGGTGGTGAAGCCGGCCGGGTCCTTGGCCGCGGCGGATGCCATGTCCTCGAAGTCGACGCCCACGGGGAGGTAGGCGAGCGGGTCGTGCGCGCTCGTCTGGTCGGTGACGATGTCGATCGGCGCGCCCTCGGCCAGCATCTGCGGGAGCACCTCGGCGGCGTTGCCGAGCAGGCCGATCGACAGCGGCCTGCGGGCGTCGCGCGCCTCCACGGCCAGCTGGAGGGCGTGGGCGAGGCTGTCGGCCTTCACGTCCAGGTAGCGGTGCTCGATGCGGCGCTCGATCGCCCGCGGGTCCACATCGACGCAGATCGCGACGCCGTCGTTCATCGTCACGGCGAGCGGCTGGGCGCCGCCCATGCCGCCGAGGCCGGCGGTGAGGGTGATGGTGCCGGCGAGGGTCCCGTCGAACTTCTTCGCCGCGACGGCCGCGAAGGTCTCGTAGGTGCCCTGGAGGATGCCCTGCGTGCCGATGTAGATCCACGAACCGGCGGTCATCTGCCCGTACATGGTCAGGCCGAGCTGCTCCAGGCGCCGGAACTCCTCCCAGTTGGCCCAGTCGCCGACCAGGTTGGAGTTGGCGAGCAGCACGCGCGGCGCCCACTCGTGGGTCTGCATCACGCCGACCGGGCGACCGGACTGGACGAGCATCGTCTCGTCCTGCTTGAGGGTCCGGAGGGTGCGGACCATCGCGTCGTACGAGCGCCAGTCGCGGGCGGCCTTGCCGGTGCCGCCGTAGACGACCAGCTTGTCGGGGTGCTCGGCGACCTCGGGGTCGAGGTTGTTCTGGAGCATCCGCAGCGCGGCCTCCTGCTGCCATCCCAGGGTGCTGAGCTCGGTGCCTCGCGCGGCACGTACGGGGCGGGGTCCTGACATGGCGGTGCCTCCTCCGATGTTGGTCGATCATTCACATCCTGGCCTTCTGAATAGATTCAGTCAACAGCTGCGGATCGCTCCTTCCGGTGATGGGATGGCGGACATGGCTGCCGACATGGACACGGAAGGCGCCGCCGCGCGCCGCGAGCTGGCCGTACGCGCCGCCGTCGAGCAGGGGCTGCTGGATGCGGAACCGCTGGTCTGCCTGTTGGACACGGCCGGGATCAGGGCCTCCGCCGCGGCCCTGACCGCCGCCTTCGCGGCTGAGCTGCCCTCCGGCACCCCCGTCCTGCACGCCTTCGCGGTCAAGGCCGCCCCGCTCGTCCCGGTGCTGCGGCTGCTGGCCGGTGCCGGGCTCGGCTGCGAGGTGGCCGGCCCCGGCGAGCTGGCGCTGGCCAGGGCGGCCGGGGTGGGCGCGGACCGGACCGTCCTGGACTCCCCCGCCAAGACGCCGGCCGAACTGCGCGAGGCCCTGGCCCTCGGCATCGCCGTCAACGCCGACAACCGGCAGGAGCTGGAGCGGCTCGACGCGCTCGTCTCCGCGGGGCCCACCGCGTCCCCGATCGGCGTACGGATCAATCCGCAGACCGGGGCGGGCACCATCGACGCGCTGTCCACGGCCACCACGACCTCGAAGTTCGGGATCGCGCTGCGCGACGCGGGTGCCCGGGCGTGGCTGGTACGGGCCTACCTGGACCGGCCGTGGCTGACCCGGCTGCACATCCACTCGGGCTCGCAGGGCGTCCCGCTGGCGCTGATCGCCGAAGGGGTTCGGGAACTGCACGCGCTGGCCGAGGAGATCAACGCCGCGGCCGGGCGCCGCCAGGTCGACACCCTCGACATCGGCGGCGGCCTGCCGGTGAACTTCGCCTCGGACGAGCACACCCCGTCGTACGCGGACCACGTCCGCGCCCTGCGCGAGGCGGTGCCCGCCCTCTTCGACGGCTCGTACGGCCTGGTCACCGAGTTCGGCCGGTCGCTGCTGGCCAAGCACGGGCTGGTCGTGGCCCGCGTCGAGTACACCAAGACCACCGGGTCCCGGCCGATCGCCCTCACCCACGCGGGGGTCCAGGTGGCGACCCGCACGGTGTACGCCCCGGCGGCGTGGCCGCTGCGGATCCTGCCGTACGACGCGAAGGGGGCCCCGAAGGGCGGCGAGCCGGTGGCCCAGGACATCGCGGGCCCGGCCTGCTTCGCGGGGGACCTGCTCGCCACGGCCCGGGAGCTGCCGCTGCTGGCGCCGGGTGACCTGATCGGCGTACCGGACACGGGGGCCTACTTCTTCACCGCCCACTACGGCTACAACAGCCTGCCGCGCCCGGCGGTGCACGGCTTCGCCGTGGCTCCAGGGGGCGGGGTGCGCTTCGCCTTGGCCCGGCCGGCGCAGGACCTGTCGGCGATCGTCGCCGAGGCGGGCGGCGGCTTCCGGGACGCCCTGCTCTAGGGCCTGGCCCGCCGCCGCGCGGGCCGCTCCCCGCCCCGCCCTTTCCCCGTTTCCCGGGGCAGCGCCCCCGCAGCGGCTACTCCACGAACAGGCCGCGGGCCGCCGCTCGCGCGTCGAAGGCCTCCAGCCGGGCCTGGGCGTCCGGCAGGGCGTCCGCCATGGCCTCCAGCAGCACCCGCCCCAGCAGCATCGGCGCGCACGCCGTGTCGAAGGCCAGCCCGGTCCCGACCGGCGCCGGGATCAGCAGGTCCGAGTGCCGGGCCACGGGGGCGAACGCCGAGTCGGCGACCGTCACCACGGTCAGCCCCGCCCGCCGGGAGCGCTCCAGCACGTCCACGACCTCCCGGGGATGCCGGGGCAGCGCGAAGCAGAGCAGCGCCGAGGCGCCCGCGGAAACGGCCGCGTCGATCCGGTCGTCCAGCATCGAGCCGCCCTCGTCGAGCAGCCGTACGTCCGGGTGCACCTTGGCCGCGAAGTACGCGAACCCGCGGGCCTGCGAGGACGCCGCCCGCAGCCCGAGCACCGGGAGCGGGGTGGAGGCGGCCAGCAGCCGTCCCGCCTCCTGGACCGGCGAGGGGTCGGCGAGCATCGCCGCGAGCTGCCGCAGGTTCTCGATCTCGCCCTGCACCGCCTGCTGGTACTCGTTGTACGCGTCCTCCTGCGTGGCCTCCGGCCGCCGCTCGGCGGGGGCCACCTCGCGCAGGTGGCGGCGCAGGGCGGGATAGCCGTCGAAGCCCAGCGCCACCGCGAAGCGGGTCACCGAGGGCTGGCTCACCCCGGCCAGCTCGGCGAGTTCCACGCTCGACAGGAAGGGCACCTCCGCGGCCCCGCGCACCATGCAGTGCGCGATACGCCGCTGGGTCGGCGTCAGCCGGTGCCCCTCGAACAGCTTCTGCAGCCGCGCGGCCGGGCTGTCGCTCATGCCCGTCCCCTCCGTCCCGGTGAGTTATTCAGTCACCGAGCACTCTGCATGTGGTTATGCAGCTGGGCAAGCCGCGCCCGCGATGCGGATACGGGGGCTAACCCCAGTGCGGGGGCCCGCGGCGCTTCCTACGGTGGGCGCATGGACGCCCACGCCCGAGAGCTGAAGAAGGAACTCGACGCCACGCTGGACGCCCGGCGGGAGCTGGGTCCGGAGTACGAGGCCGCACTGGTGGACTCGTTCGTCGAGAAGGTCGACACGCAGGTGCGGCGCCGGCTGGCCGAGGAACGCCTGTCCGCGGCCCGCGGGGGCGGCGGGGTCCCCCGCCCGGATCCGGCGGAGGGGAACTTCGGCGAACGCTTCGGCTTCGCCATCATCACGCTGGTGCTGGCGATCCCGCTGTCGGCGATCGCCGCCGCGCAGGCGCACCTGTCGGGCCTGCTGGTCGCCTGGGGCGGCATCCTCGGCGTGAACTTCATCCACGCCGCGAAACGCCTCCGGCGCGGCCGGCCGGAGTAGGAGCCCCGCGGCACCGCTACGGGGCGCTGCCCCGCGCCCCGTACGCCGGCGGGGCCGGAGTCGCCCCCGGCGGGCCGGGAAGGATTGGCGCGGGGACCGCCGCACCCCGGGTTGCCGGGGGCGGGACGACGGCGGTCCCCGCGACGGACACGGGCCGGGTCAGGGCCGTCCGCGTCCAAGGCGTCCACGCGGTCCGGGAGCCGCTCCGGAGGTGCGCAACGCCGTTCGGTGGTGCGGCCGGAGCGTTCCCGCTCCTGCCGACGACCACCACTGTGCCGGAGCCGTGTTAAGCCGGTGCTGCCGCTACGTGTCGGGCCCGTACCGTTCGTGCGACCTGCGGCTGTCCAGGGGGGGCGGGGCGCCGGGCCCCGCACCCCCCGGCCGAGCGAGCCGCGGGCTACTTCGCGGTCTTGGCCAGGAACGCCAGCAGGTCCTGGCGGCTGACGACACCGGTCGGCTTGCCCTCGACCAGCACGATCGCCGCGTCCGCCTCGCCGAGCACCGCCATCAGCTCGGACACCGGCTCGCCGGAGCCCACCTGCGGCAGCGGGGCGCTCATGTGCTTCTCCAGCGGGTCGTTCAGCGAGGCCCGCTGCGCGAACAGCGCCGCGAGCAGCTCCTTCTCGACCACGGAGCCGATGACCTCGGCGGCCATCACGTCCGGGTGGCCCGCGCCCGGCTTGACGATCGGCATCTGCGAGACGCCGTACTCGCGCAGCACCTCGATGGCCTCGCCGACCGTCTCCTCGGGGTGCATGTGGACGAGGGAGGGGATGCCGCCCTCCTTGTCGCTGAGCACGTCGCCGATGCGGGCGGCCGGTCCGGCCTCCTCCAGGAAGCCGTGGCCCGCCATCCACTCGTCGCTGAAGATCTTGCTCATGTAGCCGCGGCCGCTGTCCGGCAGCAGGACGACGACCACGTCGTCCGGCCCGAGGCCCTCGGCCGCGCGCAGGGCGGCCACGACCGCCATGCCGCAGGAGCCGCCGACCAGCAGGCCCTCCTCCTTGGCGAGGCGGCGGGTCATCTGGAAGGAGTCCTTGTCGGACACCGCGATGATCTCGTCGGTCACGTTCGGGTCGTAGGCGGTCGGCCAGAAGTCCTCGCCGACGCCCTCGACCAGGTACGGGCGGCCGGAGCCGCCGGAGTAGACCGAGCCCTCGGGGTCGGCGCCGATGACCTTGACCTTCCCGCCGCTGACCTCCTTCAGGTAGTTGCCCGTACCGGAGATCGTGCCGCCCGTGCCGACGCCCGCGACGAAGTGGGTGATCTTCCCGTCCGTCTGCTCCCACAGCTCGGGACCGGTGGTCTCGTAGTGCGAACGGGGGTTGTTCGGGTTGCTGTACTGGTCGGGCTTCCAGGCCCCCGGGGTCTCGCGCACGAGCCGGTCGGACACGTTGTAGTACGAGTCCGGGTGCTCGGGGTCGACGGCGGTCGGGCAGACCACGACCTCGGCTCCGTACGCGCGCAGGACGTTGATCTTGTCCAGGGAGACCTTGTCAGGGCAGACGAAGATGCACTTGTAGCCCTTTTGCTGGGCCACGATGGCGAGTCCTACACCTGTGTTGCCGCTGGTCGGCTCAACGATGGTGCCACCGGGCTTGAGCGCTCCGCTCTGCTCGGCGGCCTCGATCATCCGTACGGCGATCCGGTCCTTCACCGAGCCGCCCGGATTGAAGTACTCGACCTTCGCAAGGACGGTGGCCTGGAGGCCTTCGGTCACACGGTTGAGCTTCACCAGCGGGGTGTTGCCGACGAGGCTGATCATCGAGTCGTGGAATTGCACCATGTTCTCCAAGGAGGGGACTCCACGGGTTCTCCGGGAGGCATGGCCAGAGTATGCGGAAAGGGATTGGCCGACCGTCCGTACGGGGCAGGAAGGTCATCAGAAGCAGGCAGGGAAGCGAGGTGGCCTGAAGGGTGTCCAGGGCGAGAACGGCCCGCCGGATCGCGGCGGGGGCAGCGTACGGCGGGGGCGGCCTCGGGCTGGTGGGGGTCGCCGCGGTGGGGCTGGTGCTGGCGGAGATGCAGTTCGCCAAGCGGACGGTCGGGACCGGCCTGCCGGATCCGCCGCGCGCGGACGGGCTGTACGGGAGCGAGTTCGGCGGTTCGGAGCAGAGGCCGGGACCGCTGCGCCTGGGCATGCTGGGCGACTCCACGGCCGCGGGGCTCGGCGTACGGCGGGCCCGGCAGACCCCGGCGGCCCTGCTGGCCTCGGGCCTGGCGGCGGTGGCGGAGCGGCCCGTCGAGCTGCGCAACGTGGCCCTCTCGGGGGCCATGTCCGACGACCTGGAACGGCAGGTGGGCCTGCTGCTCGACGGGCCCGCCGGCGAGGGCGCCCCGGCCCCGGACGTGTGCGTGATCATGATCGGCGCGAACGACGTGACGCGGCGGATGCCGCCGACCCAGTCGGTGCGCTGCCTGACCGCTGCCGTGCGCCGGCTGCGGCTCGCGGGGGCCGAGGTCGTCGTGGGCACCTGCCCGGACCTGGGCACGATCGAGCCGGTGTACCAGCCGCTGCGCTGGGTGGCCCGGCGGGTCTCGCGCCAGCTGGCCGCCGCCCAGACCATAGGAGTGGTCGCGCTGGGCGCCCGTACGGTCTCGATGGGAGATCTACTGGGCCCCGAGTTCGCCGCGAACCCCCGCGAGATGTTCGGCCCGGACTCCTACCACCCCTCGGCGGAGGGGTACGCGACCGCCGCCATGGCCGTGCTGCCGACGCTGTGCGCGGCGCTCGGGGTGTGGCCGGAGTCCGACCGGCTGGACGTGTCCCGGGACGAGGACATGCTGCCGGTGGCCAAGGCGGCCTCGGCCGCGGCCGGCCAGGCGGGCACGGAGGTCACCCCGGCCCGCGGTCCCTGGGCCCTGCTCAAGCACCGGCGCCGGCGGCGGCTCCCCGGCGAGGACCTCTCGGAGTCGGCCGCGGCCTCCCCCACGGGCGTCTCGGGCCCGTCCTGAGCGCCGGGCGCCTCCGGCCGGGAAATGCGGGGCTGGGAGGGCCGGGGCCGACGCGGGCCGCCCGGCCCGCTCCGAGCCCCGCGCGAGCCGCAGGCCCCCCGTGGAGGCCGGGAGCGGCCCAAGGGCTGCGCGGCCGGGCGGGGCCGGCGGGGCGGGCGGGGCGGGGTGGGCGTATCGGGGCCGGACGGGACGCGGCGGGGAGCCCGGGTTTCGGTGGGCGGGCCGCCGGGCAGGGCCAGGGCAGCGGGGCCGCGGCCGTCGCCCCGGTGGGCACAGAGGCGCCGGGCCCGCGGGAGCGACCGGTATCACACGCCCCGCCCGGTGAATTCGACCGTACGGGGCGGTAACTTCGCATCCGGTCCCGCAACGACGCACCCCCTTGGAGCCCCGATGCCCGAAGCCGTCATCGTTTCCACCGCCCGCTCTCCCATCGGGCGCGCCTTCAAGGGGTCCCTCAAGGACATCCGCCCGGACGACCTGACCGCGACGATCATCCAGGCCGCGCTCGCCAAGGTCCCCGAGCTGGACCCGCGCGACATCGACGACCTGATGCTCGGCTGCGGCCTCCCCGGCGGGGAGCAGGGCCACAACCTGGGCCGCATCGTGGCCGTGCAGATGGGCATGGACCACCTGCCGGGCTGCACGATCACCCGCTACTGCTCCTCCTCGCTGCAGACCTCGCGGATGGCCCTGCACGCCATCAAGGCGGGCGAGGGCGACGTCTTCATCTCCGCGGGCGTCGAGATGGTCTCCCGGTCCGTGAAGGGCTCCTCCGACGGCCTGCCGGACACCCACAACCCGCTCTTCGCTGACGCGGAGGCCCGCACGGCCGCCGTGGCGCAGAGCGAGGGCGCGTCCTGGCACGACCCGCGCGAGGACGGCCTGATCCCCGACGCGTACATCGCGATGGGGCAGACCGCCGAGAACCTGGCCCGCCTGAAGGGCGTGACCCGCCAGGACATGGACGAGTTCGGCGTCCGCTCGCAGAACCTGGCCGAGGCCGCCATCAAGAACGGCTTCTGGGAGCGGGAGATCACCCCGGTCACCACCCCGGACGGCACGGTCGTCGCCACCGACGACGGCCCGCGCGCCGGCGTGTCCCTGGAGGGCGTCTCGGGCCTCAAGCCCGTCTTCCGCCCCGACGGCCTGATCACCGCCGGCAACTGCTGCCCGCTCAACGACGGCGCCGCGGCGCTGGTCATCATGAGCGACACCAAGGCGCGCGAGCTGGGCCTGACCCCGCTGGCCCGGATCGTCTCCACCGGCGTCACCGGCCTCTCCCCCGAGATCATGGGCCTGGGCCCGGTCGAGGCGTCGAAGCAGGCCCTGAAGCGGGCCGGCCTGACGGTCGGCGACATCGACCTGTTCGAGATCAACGAGGCCTTCGCGGCGCAGGTCATCCCGTCCTACCGGGACCTGGAGATCCCCCTGGACAAGCTGAACGTCAACGGCGGGGCCATCGCCGTCGGTCACCCGTTCGGGATGACCGGTGCCCGCATCACCGGCACCCTGATCAACAGCCTGCAGTTCCACGACAAGCAGTTCGGCCTCGAGACGATGTGCGTGGGCGGCGGCCAGGGCATGGCCATGGTCATCGAGCGCCTGAGCTAGGCGGCCCTCCAGGCGCCGCAAGGGATCCTTCTTGATCCCTTGCGGCGCACCGGCGCCGGATCCAACCCCGTCGCGGCCGAGCTGTGACCGAATCTCCCCCAGGATGTGACCTATCTCCTGGGGGATCGGCATTTGTGCAGGTCAGACCATATGCGGACGAGGGCTTAGGGACGAAAGCCCTGTCCAATTCATGACGTAATGCACTGCATGCCATTCCCAGGCCAGGTCAAGCTGATGTAGGAAGTCGGGGGATCGAATCAACCAGGAGTTAGTCAGTGAGCGCCATGTCTCTTGCCCTGCTGCTGACCACGGCCGCTGCCACGGCCGTGGGCGCTGCTGCGCTGCACGCCGTCCACGGTCTGCGTAAGCAGGTCACGGCCCTGCGCAGCGAGCTGGCCGTGCCGGTCCACCCGCGCGGTGCGACCGTGCCGCACGCCCGCAGCGCCGTGCAGTCCCCCGCCGCCGAGATACGAGCCGCCGTGGCCGAGGCCCTCGCCGAGGAGCGCGAGCGCGAGCTGGCCGAGGCGCGTGCCTTCTGGGCCGCCCAGGAGGCCCGTGACGCCGCCGACGCCTCGCCGCGCCTCGCCGGGGAGGCCCCCGGCGCCCTGCTGGGCGGCCTGCCCGGCCTGGGCGAGGACAGCCCGGTCTTCCTGCCCCGGCAGGCCGACCTGGTGGGTCTGGAGCCGGTGCTGGGCGAGGACCTGGCCGAGGACTACCCGGAGGATTCGGCCGAGCTGGCCGCAGCCCGCCGGCGCCACCCCTCGCACCCCGACTTCGTACCGGTCCAGGCGCACCACGGCGCGGACCACGAGCGCACCGTCAGCCGCCTCGAGGAGCTCGCGGAGGCCCGTACGGCCCTCGCGGACGTCCGCCCCGGCCCGCTGGGCACGCTGGACGTGTACGTCTTCACGGACGGCACCACGCTCTGCATGACCCCGGGGCACCGGGAGACCGCGGAGCGGCTCGCCGAGGCCCTGCGTTCGGGCACCGCGCCGGTCCTGCTGGGCGGCTCGGGCATCTCCGGCGCCTACGCGCTCACCTTCTCCTGCGGTGACGCCGAGGACCCGGACAGCAACGTCTACATCCTCGCGGACCGCGTCATCGCATCGCTCTGACTTCCGCCCGCTCCACCAGCCGCACGGCCTCGTCCAGCACCTCGGACGGGGCCTTCGCGCCGTCCGGCTCCCGTACGGAGCCCAGCGCCTCGGCGAGGTCCCGCCCGGCCACCGCCACCTGGTCCCCGACGACGAAGATCCCCGCGTCCGGCATCTCACGCGGCGGGAGGCCCTCCAGGTCCCGCGCCCGCGCGGCGAGCTCCCGGGCCAGGTCCAGCGCCGCGGCCGCGGCTCCCTGCTGGAGGCGGCTCTGCGGGGCGGCCCGCAGCCGGTCGGCGAAACGTTCCACGACGGCGGTCAGGGGCGAAGTATCAAGCACCCGGCCGACCTTACGCGCCGTCCCGGCACCATTGCCAACGGGCGAACTCTCCGGCACGGTGGCGTGAAGAGAACAGCACGGCAAACCTTCCGGAGGCGCCCATGTCCGTAGAGTTCTCCGAGCAGACGCACCGCAACATGATCGACAGAATCCCCCAGGCCACCGGTCGTGAGCTCTCCGACTGGCTCCGCACCGTCGACGAAGGCCCCTCCCTCGTCCGGTTCGAGGAGAAGGTCAGCTGGCTGCGCGGCGCGCACGAGCTGTCCTACGGCCAAGCCAAGGCGATCATCCACGAGTACGACCTGCGCAGAGCCGCACGCCGCTTCGGCTGAGCCCCCACGATCCCTGCCCCCCCGAACGCGGGAAGGCCCCGCGAGCAGCTGCTCGCGGGGCCTTCCCCCTGCTGTGGACGGCAGCACGGGGCGGCTGCCGGTCCTGCTAGTCGTCGCCCGAGAGGATCTGGAAGATGCGGAGCATCTCGAGGTAGATCCACACCAGGGTCAGCGTCAGACCGAAGGCTGCCAGCCAGGCCTCCTCGCGCGGGGCGCCGTACGCCAGTCCGTCCTCGACCTGCTTGAAGTCGAGGGCGAGGAAGCACGCGCCGAGGATGACGCCGATGGCGCCGAACAGCAGGCCGAGGCCGCCGCTGCGGAAGCCGAGGCCGTCACCGCCGCCGAAGATGGCGAACAGCGAGTTCGCGACCATGAGCAGGATGAAGCCCATGGCGGCGGCCATCACGAAGCCGGTGAAGCGCCGGTTGACCCGGATCCAGCCCATCTTGTAGGCGAGGAGCACGGCGGCGAAGACGCACATCGTGCCCATCACGGCCTGGATGACGACACCCGGGCTCAGGTAGGTGCTGGTGGCCGCGCTGATGACGCCGAGGAAGACACCCTCGAGCGCCGCGTAGCCCAGGATCAGGGCCGGGACGGGCTTGCGCTTGAAGGACTGGACCATGGCCAGGACGAACGCGACGAGGGCCGCGCCGATGCCGATGGCGTACGACTTGCCCAGGTTGGCCGGGTCGACCGGCAGCAGGATCCAGGACAGGGCCGCCGTCAGGATGAGCACACCGAGCGTCATGCCCGTGCGGCTCACGACGTCGTCCATGGTCATCGCATTGGCGCGCACCGGTGCCTGCGGCATGCCCGTGGCCGGGTCGGTCGCATACGGGTTCGTCGCATACGGGTTGGTCGCGGTCCCGGCCTGCTGGTGCTGCGCGTCAAACCCCGCGTAGCCACCGTTGTCGCGGCTGAACCCCCGTCGCGAGAAGACCGGGTTACTGCTCCTCATCTCACTCCTCCGTGGCCACCGAGCGCGGCCTTGCATCAAGAGTAATGCGCTCGCAAAGAAAGCACCCTACTGCTGGAGGAGGATCTTAGGAGAAGGCACGGCGAAGCGCAGGGGATAAAGGGGGCGGCCCTCGCGACCTACGGAGTGCCCGGAGCCGGACTTGAACCGGCACGGCCCGAAGGCCAGCGAGGTTTAAGCTCGCCGTGTCTGCATTCCACCATCCGGGCAGGGCGTGGCGGCCCCCGTGGAAAAAGCCTTCAACGCTGCGCCGAGCCTATCCGGAACGCTCTCGTCGCCAACGGGGCGTCTATCCGATGTTGTCTGATTTTATTGGCGCTTGAGGGGTCGTCAGACCCGAGAACACGCGGTCGGCCCCTTCTGGGTGAGGATCATCCCCGAGCTGGGAATGACGTGATTTCGACGGCCCTGCGAGGGCCCGCGCCACCCCGCGCGCCACCCGCCGCGCCACCCCGCGCCGCCGCCCGGTCGTCAGGGCCCTGTCATACCAGAGGAGGAGACGGAAGGCCCCCCGGTCAGACTCCAGGGGCCCAGGGAACGGGCACCTCGGCTGATCCCGAGCGGGGGTGGGCACGGCGACGATGGGAGCGTCCCGCAGATGTGCGGACCGCAGCCGGTCCGCAGCCCCCGCCCCGACAGGAGTCGCTTCCGTGACCACCACGCACTACGCCCCGCACACCACCCAGGCCGTGGCCGCCCGCGCCACGGGCCTCTCCAAGGTGTACGGCCAGGGCGAGACCCAGGTGGTCGCCCTCGACAACGTCTCCGTCGACTTCGCGCAGGGCCGGTTCACCGCGATCATGGGCCCCTCGGGCTCCGGCAAGTCCACGCTGATGCACTGCGTCGCCGGCCTGGACACCTTCTCCGCCGGCTCCGTGCGCATCGGCGAGACCGAGCTGGGCTCCCTCAAGGACAAGCAGCTCACCCAGCTGCGCCGGGACAAGATCGGCTTCATTTTCCAGGCCTTCAACCTGCTGCCGACCCTGACGGCCCTGGAGAACATCACGCTCCCCATGGACATCGCCGGCCGCAAGCCCGACAAGCAGTGGCTGGACGCGGTGATCAGCATGGTCGGCCTCTCCGAGCGCCTGTCCCACCGCCCCACCCAGCTCTCCGGCGGCCAGCAGCAGCGCGTGGCCGTCGCCCGCGCCCTGGCCTCGCGCCCCGAGATCATCTTCGGCGACGAGCCCACCGGCAACCTCGACTCCCGCTCCGGCGCCGAGGTCCTGGGCTTCCTGCGCAACTCCGTCCGCGAGCTCGGCCAGACCGTCGTGATGGTCACCCACGACCCGGTCGCCGCCTCCTACGCGGACCGCGTCATCTTCCTCGCCGACGGCCGGATCGTCGACGAGATGATCAGCCCCACCGCGGACGGCGTGCTGGACCGCATGAAGGCCTTCGACGCCAAGGGCCGCACCAGCTGACCCGGGGTCTCCCCGCAGCCCTCCACCAGACTTCCAGCCCCAGGACTGAGACCCCCATGTTCCGTACCGCCCTGCGCAACGTGCTCGCGCACAAGGCCAGGCTGCTGATGACGGTGCTCGCCGTCACCCTCGGCGTCGCCTTCGTCTCCGGCACCCTCGTCTTCACCGACACCCTCGAGAAGTCCCTCTCCGGCCAGTCCGCCAAGAGCTACGAGGGCGTGGCCGTCTCGGTCACCTCCTATGGCCAGAGCCGCGACGAAAACGGCCAGAAGCAAGGCGAGCCGGGCATCAGCCAGGCCACCCTGGAGAAGGTCAAGGCCCTCGGGGGCGTCGAGTCCGTCTCCGGCCGCGTCTCCGGCTTCGCCGGCGTGGGCGACGAGGACGGCAAGCTGATCGGCTCCGGCTGGTCCAACAAGGGCGCCAACTACACGCCCGTCAAGGACGGCAAGGACCCGCGCTACTCCTTCGTCCAGGGCGCCGGCCCGGCCAAGGCCGACGAGGTCGCGCTCGACAGGGCCACCGCCGGGGCGGGCGGCTACAAGGTCGGCGACAAGGTTCGCGTGGCCACGAACGGCCCGGTCAAGGAGTACTCCCTGGCCGGCGTCTTCACCACGGAGGACGGCGCCGTCCAGGCCGGCGGCAGCCTGGTGCTCTTCGACACCGAGGTCGCCCAGGAGCTCTACCTCAAGCCCGGCTACTACCAGGAGCTGTCGGTCGGCGCCAAGGGCGGCGCCTCCGCCGACCAGCTGCTCGCCGAGATCAAGCCGCTGCTCGACGGCGAGAACACCAAGGCGCAGACCGGCGCGGCCCTCGCCAAGGAACAGGCCAAGGAGATCGAGAAGGGCCTGGGCCAGATGGGCACCATGCTGCTCGTCTTCGCCGGCATCGCGCTCTTCGTCGGCGTCTTCCTCATCTACAACACCTTCACCATGCTGGTCACCCAGCGCACCAAGGAGCTGGCCCTGCTCCGCGCCGTCGGCGCCAACCGCGGCCAGGTCATGCGCTCGGTCCTCGCCGAGGCCCTGGTCGTGGGCATCGTGTCCGCCGCCATCGGCCTGGTCAGCGGCATCGGCCTGGCCGTCGGCATCCGCTCCCTGATCGGCTCCTTCGGCGCCAAGCTCCCCGGCGGCGGCCTCGTGATCGCGCCGGCCACCGTGATCGCGGCCCTGGTCATCGGCGTCCTGGTCACCATGGTCGCCGCGGTCCTGCCCGCCTGGCGCACCGGCCGGATCGCCCCGGTCGCCGCCATGGGCAGCGCCCACCTCCCGGCCGGCGCCAAGTCCCTGCTGCTGCGCAACGTGATCGGCTCCGTCATCGGCGTCCTCTCCGTCGGCCTGGTCCTGCTCGGCGTGTCCATGGGCAAGGACGACGGCCGCATGGTCATCGGCGCCGGCGCGTTCTTCATGCTGATCGGCATGATCGTGCTGCTGCCGCTGCTCTCCCGGCCGGTCATCGCGGCCGTCCGCCCGCTGCTGCAGAGGGTGTTCGGGGTCCCCGGCAAGCTGGCCGCCCAGAACGCCGTGCGCAACCCCCGCCGCACCGCCGTCACCGCCGCCTCCCTGGCGATCGGCCTGACCCTGGTCACCACCCTGTCGGTGCTCGGCATCACCGTGGGCCAGGTCGTCGACCGCATGAGCACCGAGAAGCTGAAGGCCGACTACCGGGTCTCCATGGCGGGCGACATCGGCGGCCTGGACAAGTCGGTCGCCGAGACCCTGGCCGGGGCGCCCGGGATCAAGGCGGTCTCCCCGCAGGCCGCGGGCTACTTCATGGTCGGCGAGGACTTCCGGTCGGTCTCCGGCGTCACCCCCGCCACCATCGGCCAGATGCTGAACATCGAGGTCACGAGCGGTTCGCTGGACAGCCTCGGCAAGGGCGAGCTCGCGGTCGCCGAGAAGACCGCGCAGAAGCAGAACCTGACCGTCGGCTCCACCCTCCAGGTCCGGTACGACGACGGGCAGCAGGCCGGCCTGAAGGTCGGCGCCCTCTACAAGGACATGGACGGCCTGCTCTCCCCGTACGTCCTCGACAACAAGATCCTCGGCGAGCACAGCGAGGAGCAGTACGTCCGCGAGGTGTACGTCAACGTCGAGGGCGGGGCCTCCGCGGCCGGCCAGCAGAAGGTGGTCGACGCCCTGGGCAAGAACCCGGCCATCACCGTCGCCACCCAGCAGGACATGCGCAACGAGATGGGCGGCATGATCAACACGATGCTGAACGTCATGTACGGCCTGCTGGGCATGGCACTGATCATCTCGGTGCTCGGCGTGGTCAACACCCTGGCGATGTCCGTCTTCGAGCGGACCCAGGAGATCGGCATGCTGCGGGCGATCGGCCTCGACCGCGGCCGGGTCAAGAACATGATCCGCCTGGAGGCCGTGGTGATCTCGCTCTTCGGCGCGGTCCTCGGTGTCGCGATCGGCGTCTTCCTCGCCTGGGCCGTGGGCAGCACGCTGGCGAACGCCATGCCGGACTACGAGCTGGTCCTGCCGTACGACCGGATCGGCGTCTTCCTCCTGCTGGCCGCCGTGGTCGGCGTCCTGGCCGCCATGTGGCCGGCCCGCAGCGCCGCCCGGCTGAACATGCTCACCGCCATCAAGACGGAGTAGCGGAGCGGCGGTTCAGCAGTGACGCAAGGGCCCCGGGGCACACGCCCCGGGGCCCTTGCGGCTGTTCCGCTCCCGCTCGTCCCCTCCGGCCGCCTTCCCCCGTCCGTACGGGCCCTCACGCGCCCCAGGTGCGCAGCCGCAGCGGCAGCCCCGAGTCGCCGCCCGGCCCGGGGCGTACCGCGAGGACCTGGTTGACCCCGAGGCGGCCGTGCTCGAAGCCGAGCGCGCAGGCCGCCATGTACAGCAGCCACACCCGCGCCCTGCCGGGCGAGGTGAGGCGCACGGCCTCGTCCCAGCGGTCCTGCAGGCGGGCCACCCAGGCCCGCAGGGTCAGCGCGTAGTGCTCGCGCAGCGCCTCCACGTCGCGGACCTCGAAGCCGGCCCGCTCCAGCTCGCCGACGGTGCTGCCGAGCGGGGAGAGCTCCCCGTCGGGGAAGACGTAGGCGTCGATGAACTCGTCGATCCGGTGCGCCGCTTCGTCGGGCTCGGGGGGCCGGGCGATCTGGTGGTTCAGCAGGCGCCCGCCGGGGCGCAGCAGGGCGTGCAGGGTGCGGGCGTACTCGCGGTAGCGGTCGGAGCCGACGTGCTCGGCCATCCCGATGGACGAAATGGCGTCGTACGGGCCGTCCTTGACGTCGCGGTAGTCCTGGACGCGGATATCGATCCGGTCGGCCAGGCCCTCCTCGGCGACCCGCTTGCGGGCGTATGCGGCCTGCTCGCGCGAGAGGGTGATCCCGGTGGCCCGGACCCCGTACTCCCGGGCGGCGTGCAGGGCCAGGGAGCCCCAGCCGCAGCCGACGTCCAGGAGCCGGGCTCCGGGCGTCAGGGCGAGCTTGCGGCAGACCAGGTCGAGCTTGTCGCGCTGGGCCTCCTCGAGGGTCCCCCCGGGGCTCCAGTAGGCGCAGGAGTACACCATGGACGGGCCGAGCACGTGCCCGTAGAACTCGTTGCCGACGTCGTAGTGGTGGCTGACGGCCGCGCGGTCGCGGACCTTGGTGTGGAGGGCCCCGCTGCGGCGGGGGGCCTCCTCGGGCGGCGGGGCGGGCGCGGGCCACGGCCGGGCGAGCGCGGCGAGGTCGCGTACGGCGGCCCGCGCGGCCGGGTCGCGCAGCAGCTCGAGGGTGCCGGCGGCACGGGCGAGCCGGGCGTGCTTGGCGCGGGGGGTGGGCTCGGCGGCGGGCTCCCGCTCCCAGAGCAGGCCGGCCACCCGGTCCAGCAGTTCGAAGAGGTCGCCCTCGACGGTCAGGTCCCCGGCGACCCAGGCGCGCGCCAGGCCCAGCTCGCCCGGCTTCCAGAGCATGCGGCGCAGGGCACGGCGGTTGGCCAGCACGAGGGTGGGGCCGGTGGGCGAACCGGCCTCGCTGCCGTCCCAGGCCCGTATGCGCACGGGCAGCGGGGCGCCCAGCAGGGTCTCGGCGAGGGCGGCCAGCCGGGGCGCGGCGTCGGTCATCGTAGGCACCTCCAGGAAGCTCCGACGCATCGGCCTACCCATTCCCGGGCCCGGACATGCCGAAGGGGCCGCCCGCACCACGGATGGCGGGCGGCCCCTTCGGGGACGTGCTGGGGATGTTCCGGTCAGGCCCGGGTCAGGAGGCCTTGGCCTTCTGGGCCGGAGCCGCGGCGGCGGCCGGAGCCGGCTTGGCGGCCTCGTAGAACTCCTCGCGCGGGGTCTCCAGAGCACCGAGGGAGACGACCTCGCGCTTGAGGAACATGCCGAGGGTCCAGTCGGCGAAGACGCGGATCTTGCGGTTCCAGGTCGGCATGGCCATGCCGTGGTAGCCGCGGTGCATGTACCAGGCGAGCCGGCCCTTGAGCTTGATCTTCGTCTTGCCCATGACGATCATCGCGACGCCCTTGTGGAGGCCGAGGCCCGCCACCGCACCCTTGTTGGAGTGCGAGTACTCCGACTGCGGGAAGCCCCGCATGCCCGAGATGACGTTGTCGCCGAGGACCTTGGCCTGGCGCAGCGCGTGCTGGGCGTTCGGCGGGCACCAGGCGTTCTCGACGCCGGCCTTGCGGGCGGCGACGTCCGGGACCTGGGCGTTGTCGCCGGCGGTCCAGATGTAGTCCGTGCCCTTGACCTGGAGGGTCGGCTCGGCGTCCACGTGGCCGCGGGGGCCGAGCGGCAGGCCGTAGCGGGCCAGGACCGGGTTGGGCTTGACGCCCGCGGTCCAGACGATGGTGTTGGAGTCGACCTCGAGGCCGTTCTTGAGCACCACGTGGCCGTCCACGCAGGAGTCCATGGAGGTGTTGAGGTAGATCTCGATGCCGCGGGACTCGAGGTGCTCCTTGCCCCAGGTGCCGAGCTTGGGCCCGACCTCGGGAAGGATCTTGTCGGCCGCGTCGACCAGGATGAAGCGCATGTCCTCGCGCTTGATCGTGGAGTAGTACTTCGCGGCGTCGCGGGCCATGTCCTCGACCTCGCCTATGGTCTCCGCGCCGGCGAAGCCGCCGCCGACGAAGACGAAGGTGAGGGCCTTGCGGCGGACGTTCTCGTCCGTCGTGGACTCGGCCTTGTCGAGCTGCTCGAGGACGTGGTTGCGCAGGCCGATGCCCTCTTCGACGCCCTTCATACCGATGCCCTGTTCGGCGAGGCCGGGGATCGGGAAGGTGCGGGAGACGGCGCCGAGCGCGATCACCAGGTAGTCGAAGGGCAGCTCGTACGCCTCGCCGACCAGCGGCGTGACGACGGCGACCTTGCGGTCCTGGTCGATGCTGGTGACCCGGCCGGTGAGTACCTCTGCCTTGGGCAGCACGCGTCGCAGCGGGACGACGACGTGCCGAGGCGAGATGCTGCCTGCGGCCACTTCGGGGAGGAAGGGCTGGTAGGTCATGTACGAGCGCGGGTCGACGACCGTGACGGTCGCCTCGCCGTAACGCATCTTCTTCATGATGCGCTTGGCTGCGTACAGGCCTACGTACCCACCTCCTACAACGAGGATCCTGGGACGCTCCGTGGTGCTCATGTGAACGAGTATCCAGCACCCGATGGGGTGTCGCTCGTGAGCCCCTTCACAAGGTGACCGAGGGCCTCTGCTACACTCCGCCGCCCACGTGACCGAGGTCATGGCGCGCAACGGGAACCACGGTGTAACGGGAGTCGTTGTTCACCCGTCCTGAACTGGCCTCAAGGCCCTCAACCGGACTGGACCACCGGGCTTCGTCCATACCTCCGACACGGAACCCGTCGCGTCCGCCGATCGCACGAACGGCCAAGGAAAAGGGCCCGAGAGCCTCGGGAGGGGCCGGAAAGGCCACTCCGTCGGGACATCAGGCCTCTTTTCCTTGTGAAGAACTTCACGAACTTCGTGTGGATCACTGGGCCGAAGACCCCCGCGACCCCCCTCCGGACGCCCTGGGGACCCCCTCCCGAGGCCTCTACAGCCCCTCGCCCGCCCGCCGTTCAGGCAGCGGACCAGGCGATCCCGCCCGGTGCGCGGCAGTGAGACCGACCCCGCCGCGACACCGTCGTGCGTGTACGCGACCACGCGTACACTGGGGCCATGAGTGAGAACGCCGTGACCGTGCGTGAAGCCCGCGCCCACCTCGCGGACCACATCAACCGCGCCGAACAGGGCACACCGACCATAATCACCCGCAATGGCGCCCCGGTGGCCGCATTGGTCCCCATCTCCGACTTCAACGCGCTCGAAGCGGCGGCCGACGAACTGCTCGCACGCGAGGCGGAGTCCGTTCTGACCGACGGCGGACCGACCGTGACCATGGCCGAGCTGCTGGCCGACCTGTTCAGCGAACGGGAGGACGGGACGGCGTGAAGTACGCGTTCCGGTTCACCGCCGCGGCGCAACGGCAGCTGCGGGCCATGGACCGGCCTGCAGCCATGCGCATCCTCGCCGCGCTGACCGCGCTTGGGGACGATCCCTACCGCGAGGACGCCGACGTCAAGAAGCTCACCGGACCGTCCGGCCTCTACCGACTCCGCGTCGGCAGCTACCGGATCGCCTACCAGGTGTTGGACGGCGAGCTCGTCGTCCTCGTCGTCAAGGTCGGCGACCGCCGCGACGTCTACCGCGGCATCTGACGGCGACGGGTGGCGTTCCGGTCGGCTGACCGAACGCCCCCCGTCGCGCCATTCGCCAGGCGGGACCGCTGGTTGCCCGCCGTTCAGGCAGCGGACCAGGCGATCCCGTCGAGGATGTCGTGCTCCGAGACGACGACCTCCGTGGCGCCGATGCGCTCCATGATCGCCAGGAGGACCAGTGCGCCGGCGCCGATCACGTCCACCCGGCCCGGGTGCATCACGGGGATGGCCGCGCGCTCGGCGTGGGTCGAGGTCAGCATGCGCTCGCTGATCTCGCGGACCTGCTCGTAGCCGATCCGCGAGTGGTGGATCGCCGAGGAGGCGTATTCCGGCAGGCCGAGGGCGATCCCGGCGACGGTGGTCACCGAGCCGGCCAGGCCCACCAGGGTGCGGGCCTGCGCCAGCGGAACCGTCTGCGCCGCCAGGTCCAGCGCCGCCTCGATGTCGGCCCGTACGGCGGCCACCTGCGCCGCGCTCGGCGGGTCGCTGACGACCCCGTCCACCACCAGGTGGCGCTCGGTCATCCGGACGCAGCCCACGTCCACCGAGCGGGCCGCCCGTACGTGCTCGTCGCCGACCACGAACTCGGTCGAGCCGCCGCCGATGTCCACCACCAGGAACGGCCGCTCCAGGTGGTCGTGGGCGACGAGCTCCTTGGTGGCCCCGGTGAAGGAGAACTCCGCCTCCTGCTCCCCGGAGATCACCTCCGGCTCGACGCCCAGGATGTCCAGGACCCCCTGGACGAAGTCGGCGCGGTTCTCCGCGTCCCGGGAGGCCGAGGTGGCCACGAAGCGGATCTTCTCCGCGCCGAGCTCCTTGATGACCGCCGCGTACTCGCGGCAGGCGGCGAAGGTGCGCTCCAGCGCCTCCGGCGCGAGCCGGCCGGTCTTGTCCACGCCCTGGCCGAGGCGCACGACGGTCATCCGCCGGTCCAGTTCGACCAGCTCACCCGCGGCGGGGTCGCAGTCGGCGACCAGGAGCCGGATGGAGTTCGTGCCGCAGTCGACGGCCGCGACCCGGGTCACGCCCGCGGCTCCGCGTCGTCCGTCTTCCCGCCGCACGGGGTGACGCAGGCGCCCTTGGCCCACCACTCCGGCAGCATCGCGAGCGCCTCGTCGCCGAACGGGTTCACGCCCGGCCCCGCGGCCAGCGAGTGGCCGACCAGCACGTGCAGGCACTTGACCCGGTCCGGCATCCCGCCGGCGCTGGGGAAGCCCTGGAGCACCTCGATGGCGTCGCGGCGCCGGATGTAGTCCTCGTGCGCGGCCTGGTAGGCGGCGGCGAGTTCGGGGTCCTCGGCGAGCCGGGCCTGCATCTCCTTCATCACGCCGTTGGCCTCCAGCGTGCCGATCGCGGAGGCCGCGCGCGGGCACGTCAGGTAGTACAGCGTCGGGAAGGGGGTGCCGTCGGGGAGCCGCGGCGCGGTCTCGACCACGTCCGGCTGGCCGCAGGGGCAGCGGTGGGCGATGGCGCGCAGCCCGCGCGGCGGGCGGCCGAGCTGCTGCTCGAACGCCTCGATGTCCGCGTCGGTCGGCTCGGTCCGGTCGGTCTGGGGCGGGGGCGTCTGCATGCCTGGAGTAAGTCTCTTCGTTCTCGTGGATGGGTACTGCGGTACGGATGCGGTGCGGGACGGGGGCGGTACGGGTGCGGACGGGCTCAGTCGCCGGGGCGGTCGGCCTTGTCCACGCCGTCCCACACGTTGGAGTACCAGGGGCGGTCGGATCCGGCCTGACCGGTCCGGTGCCGTTCGGCCGCCGCCTGGGCCCCCGGGTCGGTCATGATGTAGCCGATCTCCCCGGGGCGAAGGAAGTGCAGGTGCTTGCGCGCCTGCTGCTCCGCGTAGGCGTCGTCCTGCCAGCGGGCCTTCTCGTCGCGGAGCCGCTCCAGGCGCTCCCGCGCGGCGGCGGCGGCCCGCTGCTGGTCCGCGATCTCCGAGCGCTGGGACACGTACTGGCGCATCGGATACGCGAGGGCGACGACCAGGGTACAGAGGACGAGCACCAGGAGCGCGGCACGGCCGGTGAGCCGGCTGCGGCGGACCTGGCGGCGCGACTGCGAGCGGTAGACATGCGCGGCGGTCCGCTCGCCGAGCTGCTTGAGCCTGGTCGCGGTGGAGAAGGTGGAGAACCGATCCCGGTTCCCGGCCATTGATCCGCCTCCCCTGTGTACGCACTACGCACTACGTCCCCGCACACGGTACGGGACCGAGTGCGGGGACGTACGGAGGCGAGGGCGTGATTAGCCCTTGAACCGCGGGAACGCGCTGCGGCCCGCGTACACCGCCGCGTCGTCGAGGATCTCCTCGATGCGCAGCAGCTGGTTGTACTTGGCGACGCGGTCCGAGCGGGCCGGGGCGCCGGTCTTGATCTGACCGCAGTTCACGGCGACGGCGAGGTCGGCGATGGTGACGTCCTCGGTCTCGCCGGAGCGGTGCGACATCATGCACTTGAAGCCGTTGCGCTGGGCCATCTCGACGGCGTCCAGGGTCTCGGTCAGCGAACCGATCTGGTTCACCTTCACGAGCAGGGCGTTCGCGGAGCCCTCCTCGATACCGCGGGCCAGCCGCTCCGGGTTGGTGACGAAGAGGTCGTCGCCGACGATCTGGACCTTGGAGCCCAGCTTGTCGGTGAGGGTCTTCCAGCCGGCCCAGTCGTCCTCGTACAGCGGGTCCTCGATGGAGACCATCGGGTACGCGGAGACGAGCTCCTCGTAGTACTCGGTCATCTCGGCGGCCGAGCGGGACTGGCCCTCGAACTCGTACTTGCCGTCCTTGTAGAACTCGGACGCGGCGACGTCGAGCGCGAGCGCGATGTCCTTGCCCGGGGTGTAGCCGGCCTGCTTGATGGCCTCGACGATGAGGTCGAGCGCGGCGCGGTTGGACTCCAGGTTCGGGGCGAAGCCGCCCTCGTCACCGAGACCGGTGGACAGGCCCTTGGTGTGCAGGACCTTCTTGAGGGTGTGGTAGACCTCCGCGCCCCAGCGCAGCGCCTCGGAGAAGGACTCCGCGCCGATCGGGGCGATCATGAACTCCTGGATGTCCACGTTGGAGTCGGCGTGCGACCCGCCGTTGAGGATGTTCATCATCGGAACGGGCAGCAGGTGCGCGTTCGGGCCGCCGAGGTAGCGGAAGAGCGGGAGGTCCGAGGCCTCGGACGCGGCGTGCGCGACGGCGAGGGAGACGCCGAGGATGGCGTTGGCGCCGAGCGAGCCCTTGTTGTCGGTCGCGTCCAGGTCGAACATGGCCTGGTCGATCAGGCGCTGCTCGGTGGCGTCGTAGCCGACGAGCTCCGGGCCGATCTGCTCGATGACGGCGAGGACGGCCTTCTCGACACCCTTGCCGAAGTAACGGTCGGGGTCACCGTCACGGAGCTCGATGGCCTCGAAGGCACCGGTGGAGGCGCCGGACGGAACTGCAGCACGGCCGGTGCTGCCATCGTCGAGGCCCACCTCGACCTCGACCGTGGGGTTGCCTCGGGAGTCCAGGATTTCCCGGGCTACGACGACGTCGATGGACGGCACGAGCATCTCCTTCTGGGATGTGACGCTGGGTGTGCGGTGGCATCAGGCCGTGGGATGGCCTTGCCGCCTAGAGCCTAACCGGCTCCGGGCTCTCGGCCCGCCGACCGCCCGGGTCCTGGGACGAAAAAGGGTCCGAATACCCCTCTTCCAGGACATAGGGCTCTTGATCACGGCGGTCCTGCCGGCGCACACGCCACCGCCCGGCGCGTGGGGGGAGACGCGCCGGGCGGTGTGGGGTACGTGTTGCTCCGGGACGCCGCGGCTATGGCCGCGGTGTTCAGCTGAGGTTCAGCTTCTGGCCCGGGAAGATCAGGTCGGCGTCCGGGACGATGTCCTTGTTCAGCTCGAACAGCTTCTGCCAGCCGCCCTGCACGCCGTTGGCGTCGGCGATCGTGCCCAGGGTGTCGCCGGACTTGACCTCGTACGAGCCGTTGCCGGTCTTCGGGGCCGGGGCCTCGGAGCGCTCGGAACGGGTGGTCGGAGCCTCGGCGCGCTTCGGCTCGGTCTTCTTCGGCTCGGTCTTCTTCGGCTCGGTCTTCTTCGGCTGGGTCTTCTTGGGCTCGGTCTTCTTCTCCTGCTTGGGGGCGGCCTCGGTCGCGCCGCCACCGGTGTAGGAGGAGTTCGACAGACCCTTGCCGCAGTGCGGCCAGGCACCCTTGCCCTGGCCCTTGAGGACCTTCTCCGCGACGGCTATCTGCTGGGCCTTGGAGGCCTGGTTGGCCTGCGGCGCGTAAGCCTTGCCGCCGTAGCCGGCCCAGGTGGAGGACGAGAACTGCAGGCCGCCGTAGTAGCCGTTGCCCGTGTTGATGGCCCAGTTGCCACCGGACTCGCACTGCGCGACCTTGTCCCACTCGGACGCGGTGGCGGCGCTGGCGGTGCCCGCGGCCATCAGGGGGGCGGCGACGGCCACACCGGCGACACCGGCGAGCGTGACGATGCGGACGGCCTTGGAACCGCGGCGGTGCTTGCCCTTGCCGGAAAGCAGCATGGAGTTTCTCCTCACCGACGCCTGCGAGGTGAGCTGTCGGGTTCGGGCGAGTGAGTTGCCCGGCCGTGCGACCTAGCGCACGTCTTGACCCCTAGCCGGTGGCGTGACCGTCTCTCAACGGCCGCTCCCGGCGCCTACCTTGGTTCCCCCGCTCCTGCCTTCGGCGCTTGACGCGACGACTGTTCCCCTCGTCCGCCGGCAGGATTCGGCGATGCGGTCGAAGGAGCTCGCGGTGGCGAGCGATTCAGAAGGTAGACAGGTCTCTCCCCGATGTTCAACGAGCCCCATCGGGGAGAAACGGTCCCTACTTGCGCTCCCTTTACGGGTGTTTGCGCAGGTGGGAAGGGGGTTTGCGGAAGGCCCCGGGCGTGACACGCCAGTTGACCGGAAGAGACGCATGTCTCACTTACAGAAAACGGACAATCAGCCCTTTCTGACCGCCTGAAGTGCCCCTATTCGGCGGTTAGATCCAGGTTCTGGCCGGGCTTGATCAGATCGGCGTTCTCACCGATGACCTGCTCGTTGGCCGCGTAGAGCGCGTTCCAGCCGCCCTCGAGTCCCTTGGCGTCCGCGATGGCGGTCAGGCTGTCGCCCGCCTTGACGGTGTAGACGGGCTCCGACGGGGCGTCAGGCGCGACCGCGGCCTCGACGGCCGGAGCGCCGCGGTGCTTGCCGCTGCCCTCGGGGGCCGTTGCGAGCGGTGCGGTGGGGTCGACCGGGGCCTCGGGGGCTCCGGGAGCCGTCGGGTCGGCCGGGGTCACGGGGGCCCCGGGGGTGGCCGGGGGCAGGCCCGGGGGGGTCGGCGGGGTGGCGGGCGGCGTGGTGGGCCCGTCCGGGCTCACGGGGGCCGTCGGCTCGGTCGGCTCGACCGGGGCCGACGTCTCCGGGGCGTCCGGCGAGGGCATGACGGGCAGTCCGAGGGAGGGCGCGAGCGGGCTGTCGGGGAGCTCGAAGGACGGGCTGCCGGACGGGCTCGGCGCGGGCTGCGTCGGAGCGCCGAAGTCCGTGGACGGTTTGCCGGCCCCGGTGGTGGGCACGCTGTGGTCCGGGCGGGACGGCGCGGTGCCGGCCTGCGAGCCGCCGGGCAGGCCGGGGTCGACCTCGGCCGCGGGGCCCTGTCCGTCCAGCCCCGCCGAGGCCGCGCACAGCGGCCACGCCTCGGGACCCTGGGACGCCAGCACCCGCTCGGCCACGGCGATCTGCTGGGAACGGCTCGCCAGGTCGGCCCGCTCGGCGAAGTCGAGGCCGCCGGCGTTGCTCCACTGCTCCTGGGTGAACTGCAGGCCGCCGTACTGGCCGCTGCCGAAGTTCGCGCTCCAGGCGCCGCCGCTCTCGCACTCGGCGACCTTGTCCCACGTGGACGTGTCGGCCGCGGTGGCATGGGTGGCGGCGAGCAGCGGCAGTGCCAGCGCGGAGCCTGTGACTCCGGCGGTGACGACTATCGCGGGCACCTGGCGGGGGCGTCTGTGGCGGCCGTTCCCGGAACGCATGAGCTGCACCTTTCGCATAACGGCTGGGTAACGGCAGAACCTAGCGGCCTTCGAACGGTTGTCACAACTCCGGTCGGCTCCTGACTTCCGGTCAGTCGCCCTTCAGATGTTTCGGGGTGTGAAGCGCACGGGAAGGGTGCGCAGGCCACGCATGATCAGCCCGCCGCGCCAGCGCAGGTCTTCGGCCGGAACAGCCAGTTCCAGATCTGGCAGACGCGTGAGCAAAGTCGCAAGCGCGGTCTGTCCTTCAAGTCGCGCGAGCGGAGCGCCCAGGCAGTAGTGGATGCCGTGCCCGTACCCGAGGTGCTGGTTGTCCGTCCGGGAGAGGTCGAGGGTGTCCGGCTCGGCGAACCGGGCGGGGTCGCGGTCGGCCGCGGCGAGGACGACCAGGACCGGATCCCCCGCGGCGACCGGCTGCCCGCCGAGGGTCAGCGGCTCGGTGGCGTACCGCCAGGTGGCCATCTCCACCGGGCCGTCGTAGCGCAGGAGTTCCTCGACCGCGGTCTCCAGCAGGCCGCTCTCGCCGGCCGCGAGGGAAGCCTGGAGGCGCTCGCGCTCACCCGGGTTCATGAACAGGGAGTGGACCCCGTTGCCGATGAGGTTGACGGTGGTTTCGAAACCGGCGAAAAGCAGGATGAAAGCCATGGCGGTGGCCTCGGCCTCCGTCAGGTGGTCGCCGTGGTCGCTCGCCCTGATCAGATCGGAAATGAGGTCATTGCCCAGCTCGTCCCGTTTGCGGTGGATGAGTTCACCGAGATAGGCCCGCATCTGCTTCACGGAACGGGCGACTCCGCCGCGCGGGCCGCCGCTTTGGCCCGCTTTCGTGTGGCGCAGCATCATCCCCGCCCAGTCGCGGAAGTCGTCCTGGTCCTCGCGCGGTACCCCGAGCATCTCGCAGATGGCGTAGATGGGGAGCGGGAAGGCGAACTCGTGGATGAGGTCCGCCTCCCCCCGCTCCGCGAAGGCGTCGATGAGGTGGTCGGTCAGTTCCTGCACCCGCGGGGTGAACTCGGCGACCCTGCGCGGGGTGAACGCCTTCGACACCAGCCGCCGCAGCCGGGTGTGGTCCGGCGGGTCGATGTTGAGCAGGTGCGTCATCAGCTCCGCCTTGCGCTCCCCCGGGATCCCGGTCTTGCCCTTGGCGTGCGCGGGCTCCGCGTGGTGCGCCGGATTCTTGCTGAGCCGCTGGTCGGCGAGGGCCTGGCGGGCGTCGGCGTACCGGGTGACGAGCCAGGCCTCGACCCCGCTGGGGAGCTTGGTGCGGTGCACGGGCGAGTGCTCGCGCAGCCAGGCGTAGGCCGGGTAGGGGTCGGTCGCGAACTCCCAGTCGAACAGGGTCGGACCCTGCCCGGCAGGGGAGTCGGAGGGGGCGTCTGCGGAGGCCGCGGGGATCTGCTCGTGCACCCCACGACCGTATCCCGGCGCCCGGCGCCCATCCCATATGGGTGCTTCGCCGCGGCTGTCCGCAGATCCGCCATCGCTTGACCTCGCCTTGTCCGGCGTTCCTACTTTCGGTGCTGTGGATGTGAGGATCTTGAAAAGCAGCTTCGCGGTGGTGGAGAGACGGGCCGAGCACGCGGTCAAGTTCTTCTACTCCCACCTCTTCTGGCACAACCCCGCGATCCGTGAGCTCTTCCCGGCCTCCCCCGAGGACATGGAGCGGCAGCGGGACCGGCTCTTCGCCGCGCTCACCCACGTGATCGCCCACCTGGAGGACGAGGGCCTCGTCCCCTATCTCCGCGACCTGGGCCGCGACCACCGCAAGTTCCGGGCCGGGCCCCAGCACTACGCGGCCGTGGGCACCAGCCTGCTCGCCGCGCTCGCCGAGGCCTCCGGCGCGGCCTGGACCCCGCGGGTGGAGAAGGCCTGGGCCGAGGCGTACCAGGTGATCGCCGACGCGATGCTGGCCGGCGCCGCCGCGGCCGAGGACCGGGAGCCGCCCTGGTGGGACGCGGAGGTCGTGCGCCACCTCCAGTACGGGGAGGACATCGGGGTGCTGACCTTGAAGCCGCACGTCCCCTTCCCCTATCTCCCCGGCCAGTACGCGAGCGTGAGCAGCGAACGGGTCCCGACGACCTGGCGCACCTACTCCATAGGCAACGCGCCCCGCCCCGACGGCACCCTGGACCTGCACGTCAGCCGCATCGAGCGGGGGCGGCTGAGCACCGCCCTGGTCCGCGACGTGCAGCCGGGCGAGACGCTGCGGCTGGGCGCCGCGGGCGGGCGGCTGACCTTCCGCCGCGCGGACCGTCCGGCCAGCCTCATCGCCGCCGGGACGGGCTGGGCGCCGATCCGGGCCGTGCTGGAGGACCTCGCCGAGCACCCTCCCGATCAGGACGTACGGCTCTTCGTGGTCGCGCGGGACGCCGCGCACCTCTACGACCGCGCGCTCATCGACGAGTACGCGGCCGCCTGTCCCTGGCTCGGCGTCACCTACATCACGCCCGCCCCCGGGCAGCACCGCAACCAGGCCACCGACCGGCTGGCCACCGCGCTCGGCAGCCGGGGGATGTGGCCCGACCAGGACGTCTACCTCAGCGGACCGCCGCTGTTCGTCGAGGGGACCGCCCTCCTCCTGGAGGGGCTGGGCGCCCGCCCCGGCCGGGTCTTCCACGACTCCGTACCCGCGGCCGGGCGGGGCCACGGCCCGAACGGCCGTCCGCTGGGCTTCGGGGAATGGTTCCTCGCCCGTCCCTCGCCGCACTGGCACAATCCCTCGGGCCGCTCGCCGGGGGACCGCCCGTAGCGGCGTTTCCCCGACCGCCGGGGGCTACCCGCCGACGCCCTCGGCGGCCCGGATCGCGTCCCGGTAGACGCGGGCCGCCGCGCGCAGCGCGGTCTCGGGGTCGGTCCCCGCCGCCTCGGCGCGCGCCGCCAGCGCCAGCAGCTCGTACCCGATGCCCTCGCCGCGGGGCAGCTCGACGGCCACACCGCCCGTGCGGGCCCGTCCGGCGAGCTTGGCCGCGAGCGCGAGCCCCGGCTGGCCCAGCGGGATCCCGTCCGTGACGGACTCCCGGCTCTTCTCGACCGCCTTGGTGCGCTGCCAGTGCGCGCTGACGTCCTCCGGGGTCTCGGCCTCCGCGTCGCCGAAGACGTGCGGGTGGCGGTGGATGAGCTTCTCCACGAGGGTCCCGGCCACGTCGTCGATGGAGAACGCCCCGCCGGCGTCCTCGCCATCCTCCGTGTCGTCTCCGGCGCCCTCCTGGGCGATGCGGGCGTGGAACACCACCTGGAGCAGGACGTCCCCGAGCTCCTCGCGCAGCTCCTCCCGGGTCCCGTCCTCGATGGCCTCGACCAGTTCGTACGCCTCCTCGATCGCGTACTTGGCCAGGCCGCGGTGGGTCTGCCGGGAGGTCCACGGGCATTCGCGCCGGACCCGGTCCATCACCTGGACCAGGTCGAGCAGGCGGGCGCCCGGCAGGTCGTACGAGCCGGGCAGCAGTTCCAGGTCGGGCATGGCGACCCGGCCCGAGCCCGCGAGGCGGGCCAGCCCGTCGGTGAGCCGCTGGTCGCCCTCGCCGCTCAGGAGCACCACGACGGTGCCGCCCCCGGCGCAGGCCCCGACCAGCTCCCGCGCGTCCGGACTCCCGTGCACGACCTCGACGCCCGCCTCCCTCAGGTAGGGGAGCTGCGGATGGCCGGGGTCGGCGCACAGCACCCGGTCCGCGGCGTGCAGGGTCTGCCACGCGGGCCAGGACAGCACGCCGGGGGCGACCCGGTGGCTGGTGGTCAGCAGGACGATGCGGCCCGTGGGCTCGGCCGCGGCGGACTCGGAGGGGTCGTGGTCGGTCACCCTGCGAACCTACCTCCGCGGCCGGGGTTCAGGCTCCGGCGGGTGCCTGCTCGGGGCGGGTCCGCTGGGTGATCCAGGGGGTCTCCCCGGCGCCGAGCTTGATCTGCTGGACGTCGAAGGAGCCGTAGCGCGGGTTGACCTCGATGTGCAGGGCCTTCGCGGCGGTCCGGGCGGGCTCCTCCAGCTTCCCGTTGCCGTACTTGGCGGTCAGCTTGGTCAGCAGGACCCGGTCCCGCAGGAAGCGGTCGACCTGGCCGGGGGCCATGGCGCCCTTCTGCAGCAGCAGCGCCTCGAACTGCTCGGTCCCCTTGTTCTCCTCGACGTACGCCTTGCGCTCGTCCTCGATCTCCTTCGCGGAGACGGAGATCCCGGCGGTCTTGGCCATCTTGTCGATGATGCGGCTCTGGAGCATCGCGTCGAGCTTCTGGCGCTCCAGGTTGGGGGTGCCCGCGATGAGCTCGGCGGCGGCCTGCCCGGTGCGGTTCTGGGCGGCGCGCACCTCGTTCACCTGGGCCTGGAGTGCGGAGGTGGTGATCCGTTCACCGCCGACCACGGCCGCGGTGCCGGGACGCGCCTGCCCCGAGCAGGCGGACAGCAGGGGAGCCGCCAGCAGCAGGGCGGTGGAGACGGAGAGCGCAGTGCGACGGTGCAAAGGAGCCTCCAGGGCCGGGAGATTGTGCGTCGGTGCACAAGGGCCTTGCGATGATCGATGGTATGCAGTCAGGGTGATCCGAGCCACTGATTCGACCAACGATTCCCGGGGTGTTGGGGTGCGCCGCTGTTCGTGTCGCGGTCACTCCCAGGCCATCGGGCCGTCCCCCGGTGGTGCCAGGGTCGGCGCACCATGTCGACACCGCACCGCTCGCCGCGACGCCTGAGCCTGGCCGGCTCCGCGCTCGCCGCCCTGCTCACGGTGGTGGCCGTGGGTGCCGGGGACGCCGCCGCCCGCGTCTTCCCGTACGGACCGCGCCACCGCAGCATCAACGACCTCGGCAACCAGTTCGTCCCCTTCCACGCCCACCTGTGGGACCTCCTGCACGGCCGTGCGCAGGGCGGACTGCTGTTCAACTGGCAGTCCGGCTACGGCACGAGCTTCCTGCCGGACCTGGGCACCTATCTGGCCAGCCCCTTCGCGGTGCTGGTCGCGCTGTTCCCGCGGGCGGACATAGACCTCGCGGTGTACGCGGTCACCGTGCTCAAGACGGCGGCCGCGGCGGCGGCCATGAGCTGGCTGCTGCGCACGCAGCGCCGGGGGGCCTGGTGGGCGGCCGGGCTGCTCGGGGCCTCGTACGCGCTGTGCGGCTGGTCGGTGATCGAGGCCTCCTACAACCCGATGTGGCTCGACGGCCTGATCGCCTTCCCGCTGCTGTGCCTGACCGGTGAGTGGGCGCTGCGCGGGCGGCGGCCCACGGCCGCCGCGCTGATCGCGGCGGTGTGCTGGACGGCGAACTTCTACACCGCCTACATGGCGACCCTCGGCGCGGCGCTGGTGCTGCTGGTCCGGGTGGTATCGGCCCGGGAGGGCGTCCGGACCCGGTCGGCCGTGATCGGCCGGGCGGCCGGGACGACCGTGCTCGGGATCGCGCTCGCGGCGCCGGTGCTGGCTCCGCTCTTCCTCAGCTCCGGGCAGGCCTATCCGGGGTGGGTCAAGGAGTTCCGGCCGGTGTCCTGGGCGGACCTCTTCGCCCGGCTGCTCCCGGCGACGTACTCCTTCTCCTCCCCCGCCGTCTTCGTGGGCACCGGGACCCTGCTGCTGGTGGCCGCCCTGCCCTTCCACCGGGCGGTGCCCGCGCGCACCCGGCTCGCCTGGGCGGGGCTGACCGCGGCCGTGGCGCTCTCGCTCCAGTGGGCTCCGACGCACCTGGCCTGGCACCTGTTCGCCACCCCGAACGGCAGCCCGTACCGGCAGACCTTCGTGCTGGCCGGGATCGCCGTGATCGCCGCCTGGGCGGGGCTGTCGGCGGGGCCTTTGGGCCGGCGCCCGCTGGCGGCGGGGGCGGGCCTGCTGGCGGCCGCCGCCCTGGGGGCCGCCGGCAGCCCGCTGGTGACGACCTGGGGATACGTGCTCTTCTGCGGCGGGCTGGCGTCGGCGGCCGCGGCCTGGTGGGCGCTGCGCCACCGCCGCCTGGCGCTCCCGGCGGCCGCGCTGCTGGCGGCCGTCCTGGTCGGGCAGGGCGCCGCCACGACCGCGTACGGCCACCGGGGCAAGCTCGGCGGCCTCGACGACTACCCGTCCTGGGGCCGTGCGCACACCGCCCGCGCGGGGGCCCTGGCCGGAGCCGGGGGCTGGCCCGACTACCGCACCGACCCGAGCCGGCCGGCCCTGACGGGCAACGACCCGATGCTGCTGGGCGGGGAGGGCGGCTCGTACTACAGCAGCCACACCCCGGAGGTGTTCACACGCACGATGGCAGCCCTCGGGGCCGGCTGGACCTCGCGCGGGCGCAACGTCCAGAGCATCGACAGCCCGGTGACGGACGCGGTCTTCTCGGTCGGCGCGCGCCTCCAGCCGGACGGCACGGTCCGCCGCGCCGAGGTCCCGCCGCTGGTGACGACCCGCCCGCCGGGCGCCCCCGGCGCGTACGGCGATTCCCCCTTCGCCAACCAGGAACTGCTGCTGGGCGCGCGGGTGTACGAGGACCCGCTCGCGCCCGGGGTCTGCCGCGCGGGCACGGAGGCCTACCTGTGGGCGCCGGAGTACAACGCGACGGCACGCCTCGCCGACGGCCCGGCCTTCCGGCTGAACGGCAACGCCCCGCGCAACCGGGCGGCCGTCCAGCCGATGGGCGTCTCCCGGGGCGGCTCCTCGGCGCTGGTCTTCGACCAGGCCCCGCCCGCCCGGTGGGCGCTGTCCTGCCTGGACCGCGGCCGCCTGGACACGGCCGTGGCCGGGCTGCGCGCCACGGCCGCCGCCTCGGTGGCGGTCGGCTCCGCGCGGGTGCGGGCCGTGCTCCCGCCGGGCAGCACCGGCACGGCGGTCCTCTCGGTCCCCGCGATCGCGGGCTGGACCTGCAACGGCCGGCCCGCCGCGGCCCACCTCGGCCTGGTCGGGGTCCCCCTGGACGGCCGGACCACCGTGGTGGACTGCGCCTTCCGCCCGCCGGGCCTGCTGCCGGGGGCGGCGGCCGGCGCGCTGGCCCTGGCGGTCCTGCTCGGCCTCGCGCTCGCGCGCGGGCGGCGTCAGCGGACCTGACCGAGCCAGTGCAGGGTGCGGCGGATCTCGCCCGGGAACGGGTGGCCCGGGCCGTGCAGCCGCTCCGCGTCGAACAGCAGGCGGGCCAGGGTGTCGTGGGCCGCGGGCCGGTCGCCGAGGGAGAGCAGCAGATGGGCTATCCGGCGGCGGACCTCCAGCGGCAGGCCGGGGTCCGGGTTGGCGTAGTGGTTCTCGAAGAAGGGGAGCAGGGAGCGGTACTCGGCCAGGGCCGCGGCCGGCTCACCCAGCTGCTCGAGGCACTGGGCCGCGTCGTAGCGGAAGCGCAGTGACTGGAGGTCGCCGGCCGGGAACTCGTCGGCGAGCCGGCGCAGTTCGGGCAGGGCGCGGCGGTACTGGCCGTCGTCCATCAGCGTGGCGGCGTACTGCTTGCGCAGGGAGCGGACCACCGGCGAGTGCTCGCCGTGCTGGGCGGCCGCGGCCGGGAGGATGCCGCCGAGGATGTCGCCGGCCTGGGTCAGCCGGCCCTGGTCCAGCAGTTTGCGGGCCTCGTCCACGGCGCCGGGGATGTCGGGGCGGGCGGGCGCCGGGCTGGGCGGGGAGGTCGGCTGCGGGGGGATGGCGGTGGACCGGTCGGGCCACGGGGCCTGCGGCCGCAGGAAGGGGCGGGTGGGGTCGAGCGGGCCGGGGGGGGCGCGGCTGCCGCGGGCGGGCAGCAGCGGGGCGAGGGCCTCGTAGACCGCCTGCGCGGAGGCCGGGCGGTCCTGCGGGTCCTTGGCGAGCAGGTGCAGCATGAGGGCCTCCAGCTCCGGCGGGATCTCCGGGCGCTGGGGGCGGACGGGGGCCGGGGGCTCGTACAGGTGGCGGTGGAGCACGCCCAGGGCGGTGGAACCCGCGAAGGGGACGTTGCCGCTGAGGAGTTCGTAGAGCAGCACGCCCAGCGCGTAGAGGTCGGTGTAGGGGCCGACCGCGCCGCTCATGGCCTGTTCGGGCGCCATGTACGCGGGGCTGCCGATCGGGGTGCCGGTGCTGGTGAGGCGGGTGGTGTCGGTGTCCATCACCGAGGCCACGCCGAGGTCGAGGACCAGGACGGTGCCGTCCGGGCGGACCATCACGTTGCGGGGCTTCAGGTCGCGGTGCACGATCGGCACCGCGTGAACGGCGGCGAGCACCGAGCACAGCTGCGCGACGACGGAGACCGCCCACGGCCAGGGGTACGGGTCGTGCGCGGCGAGGTGGTCGGCGAGGTCGGAGCCCTCCACGTAGCCCATGACGAGGAAGAGCTCGTCGCCGTCGCTGCCCGCGTCGTGCACGGTGACCAGGCCGGGGTGGTCGACCTGGGCGGTGACGCGGCACTCGCGCACGAAGCGGCGGCGCAGTTCCTCGGCGACGCTGCCGGGGCCGGCGACCTTGTCGGGGCGCAGCAGTTTGACGGCGACCCGACGGTCCAGGTGCCGGTCGTACGCCGTCCAGACCTGGCCCATGCCGCCCTGGCCGAGGATGGACGACAGCTGGTAGCGGTCCCCGATCAGCCGGTCGGTCACTGATTCGGGTCCTGGATCGCGGTCCGGTTCGGGTCCTGGTACGGGCCGCCGGGCGGCGGGGTCTGCTTGCGCAGCAGTTCGCTGAGCTCGTCGAGTTCGGCGCGGACCTGCCCGATGCGCGGGGGCGGGGTCGGCTGCGGGGGCTGCGGCGGGACCTGCGGCGCCGACGGAACCGACGGGGTGGTCGTGTGGGTGGCCGGGTAGCCGTAGGAGGGTGTGGTGGTCTGGTGCGGCGCGGCGTACGGAGCGGGCCGCGCCGGGTACCAGTGGCCCTGCGGGCCCGCGGCGCGCTGCCGTTCGTGGTGGCGGATGTCGGCGACGAGGAAGTAGACGCAGGTCGCGAAGCCGGTGAGGATGATGCCGCCGGCCCCGGTGTTGCCCTGCCAGCCGCTGGTGTCCGGGGTCGGGTCGAGGCCGATCAGGACGACCGAGCCGACGCAGAGCGCGCCGCTGACCGCGAGCAGCGTCCAGTCGCGGGCGGCGCGGGTCACGATCGCGAGCCGCAGCATCGAGCCCCAGGCGAGGAAGCCGCAGCTCAGGATCGGGAGCAGCGCGAAGATCACGCGCAAGGCCACCACGCCCCCGGAACTGGGCTGGTGGCCGTGCTGCGGCGGGATGCCGGGGGCGTGCATCGGTGCTCCTGACGGGCCGTGCGGAAAGGGTTTCGGGTATGAGCGTATACAGCGATTCCGGCCATGGTGAGGGGATGTGCCCAACCGTTGTACGGTCGCCGCCCGATCGTCCGCGAGGCGCTCTGAGCAGCGGGTTCCGGACCGGCGAGCGAATCGCCCCAAACGGGCGAAGCGCCGCGAACAGTCCGCCGCCGGGGCCGGGAGCCCGACGGCCCGAGAGGGCCGCCGGGCTCCGCGCGCGCCGTCCGTCAGGATCCGAGGATGGTGGTCAGGAACTCGCCGGTCCAGGCCAGCAGTTCCCGCCCGACCAGCGGCTTTCCGCCGACCCGGCCGGTCTTCGGGCGCGGGATGAGCACCTGCGAGGTGGCGGGCTTGAGCACCGCACCCGGGTAGAGCCGCTTGAGGCGCAGCTCCTGCGACTCGCGCAACTCGACCGGCCCGAAGCGGATGTTGGGGCCCTGCAGGGTGACGTCGGCGACTCCGCAGGCGCGGGCGAGCATCCGCAGTCCGGCCACCATCAGCAGGTTCTCCACCGGCTCGGGCAGCTTACCGTAGCGGTCGGTGAGCTCCTCCCGCACGGCCTTGACGTCCGCCTCGGAGTTGGCCGAGGCGATGGACCGGTACGCCTGGAGGCGCAGCCGCTCGCCGGGCGCGTAGTCGTGCGGGACGTGCGCGTCCACCGGCAGCTCGATCTTGACCTCGAGCGGCGGCTCCTCCGGCTCGCCGCCCTCGACGGCGGCCCGGTAATCGGCCACGGCCTCGCCGACCATGCGGATGTAGAGGTCGAAGCCGACGCCCGCGATGTGGCCGGACTGCTCGCCGCCCAGCAGGTTGCCCGCGCCGCGGATCTCCAGGTCCTTCATGGCCACGTACATGCCCGCGCCCATCTCGGTGTGCTGGGCGATCGTCGCGAGCCGCTCGTGGGCGGTCTCGGTCAGCGGCTTCTCGGGCGGGTAGAGGAAGTAGGCGTACCCGCGATCGCGGCCGCGGCCCACGCGGCCGCGCAGCTGGTGCAGCTGCGAGAGGCCGAAGTTGTCGCCGCGCTCCACGATCAGGGTGTTGGCGTTGGTGATGTCGATGCCGGACTCGACGATCGTCGTCGAGACGAGCACGTCGAACTTCTTCTCCCAGAAGTCCACCACGACCTGCTCCAGAGCCTGTTCGGACATCTGCCCGTGCGCCGTCGCGATCCGCGCCTCGGGCACGATCTCGCGCAGCCGCGCGGCGGCCCGGTCGATGGACTCGACCCGGTTGTGGATGTAGAAGCACTGGCCCTCGCGGAGCAGTTCCCGGCGGATGGCCGCGCCGATCTGCTTCTCCTCGTACGGGCCGACGAAGGTGAGCACCGGGTGCCGCTCCTCCGGCGGGGTGGTGATCGTCGACATCTCGCGGATGCCCGTCACCGCCATCTCCAGGGTGCGCGGGATCGGCGTCGCGGACATGGTGAGCACGTCGACGTTGGCGCGCAGCTTCTTCAGCTGCTCCTTGTGCTCGACGCCGAAGCGCTGCTCCTCGTCGACGATGACCAGGCCCAGGTCCTTGAACCTCGTCTCCTGCGAGAACAGCCGGTGGGTGCCGATGACCACGTCGACCGAGCCCTCGCGCAGGCCTTCCAGGGTGGCCTTGGACTCGCTGTCGCTCTGGAAGCGGGACAGCGCCTTCACGACCACCGGGAACTGGCTGTAGCGCTCGGAGAAGGTGCCGAAGTGCTGCTGCACGAGCAGGGTGGTGGGGACGAGCACGGCGACCTGCTTGCCGTCCTGGACCGCCTTGAACGCCGCCCGGACGGCGATCTCGGTCTTGCCGTAACCGACGTCGCCGCAGATCAGCCGGTCCATCGGGACCGACTTCTCCATGTCCTCCTTGACTTCGGCGATGGTGGTGAGCTGGTCGGGCGTCTCCGCGTACGGGAAGGCGTCCTCCAGCTCGCGCTGCCAGGGGGTGTCGGGGCCGAAGACGTGGCCGGGGGCCGCCATGCGCGCGCTGTAGAGCTTGATGAGGTCGCCGGCGATCTCCTTGACCGCCTTCTTGGCCCGCGCCTTGGTCTTCGTCCAGTCCGCGCCGCCGAGCCGGTGCAGGGTCGGGGCCTCGCCGCCGACGTACTTGGTGACCTGTTCCAGCTGGTCGGTGGGGATGTAGAGGCGGTCGCCGGGCTGGCCGCGCTTGGCGGGGGCGTACTCGACGAGCAGGTACTCGCGGGTCGCGCCCTGGACGGTGCGCTGCACCATCTCGATGTAGCGGCCGACGCCGTGCTGCTCGTGGACGATGTAGTCGCCGGCCTCCAGGGTCAGCGGGTCGATCGTCTTGCGCCGGCGGGTCGGCATCCGGCCGAGGTCCTTGGTGGCGGTGCGCTGTCCGGTGAGGTCGGTCTCGGTCAGGACCGCGATCTTCAGTGCCGGGTCGACGAAGCCGGTGTCGACCGACCCGCAGGAGACGTGGACGATCGACGGCTCCAGGGCCGTGAGATCCGCCTCGAGCCGCGCCGCGATGCCCTCGCCGCCGAGCACCTCGACGGTGCGGGCGGCCGGGCCGTGGCCCTCGGTGAGGTAGACGGTGCGCCAGCCGTCGGCGATCCAGCCCTTGGTGTCGGCGAGCGCGCGGGCGGTGTCGCCGCGGTAGGCCTCGGGGGCGTGCATGCCGAGCTTCAGGGTGTCCCCTCCGGACAGGTCCGCCTCGTCGGCGGCGAAGGGGGAGACGGACCACCACATCATGCCGAGCTCGCGGGCGTGGTCGCGTACGTCGGCGATGCCGCGCAGGGAGGCGGCGCCGACGTCGATGGGGGCTTCGCCGCCGCCCGCGGTCGCCGCCCACGAGGCCATCAGGAACTCCTGGCTGGTCGCGACCAGGTCGGCGGCCCGGGTGCGGACCCGCTCGGGGTCGCAGACCACGGCCATCGCCCCGGCGGGCAGCACGTCGATGAGCAGTTCCATGTCGTCGACCAGGACCGGGGCGAGGGACTCCATGCCCTCGACGGCGATTCCCTCGGCGATCTTGTTCAGCAGCTCGCCGAGCTCGGGGTGGGCTTCGGCGAGGACCCTGGCCCGCTCCCGCACCTGGTCGGTGAGCAGCAGCTCGCGGCAGGGCGGGGCCCACAGTCCGTGCTCGGCGATCTCCAGGGACCGCTGGTCGGCGACCTTGAAGTAGCGGATCTCCTCGACCTCGTCGCCCCAGAACTCGATGCGCAGGGGGTGTTCCTCGGTGGGCGGGAACACGTCGAGGATGCCGCCGCGCACCGCGAACTCGCCGCGCTTCTCGACCAGCTCCACCCGGGCGTACGCGGCGGCCGCCAGCGCCTGGGTCACCTCGCCGAGGTCCACGCTCTGGCCCTGCCGCAGGGCCACGGGCACCAGGTCCCCGAGCCCCTTCACCTGCGGCTGGAGCACGGTGCGGATCGGGGCGGCGACCACCGAGACGGGCCCGGCGGCCGGGTCGTCCTTGCTCGGGTGCGCCAGGCGGCGCAGGACGGCGATCCGGCGGCCGACGGTGTCGCTGCGCGGGCTGAGACGTTCGTGCGGGAGCGTCTCCCAGGACGGGTAGTCCACGACCTCGTCCGCCGACGGCAGCAGCGAGCGCAGCGCGGCGGCCAGGTCCTCGGCCTCGCGCCCGGTGGCCGTGACGGCGAGGACGGTCCGCTCGGTCTGCCGGGCCAGCGCGGCGATCGCGAAGGGCCGTGCGGCGGCCGGTCCGACCAGGTCCACGTGCATGCGGTTGCCGTCCCCGGCCGCGGTGACCGCCTCGGCGAGGGCGGGGTCCCGGGTGACGGCGTCGAGCAGTCCGTGCAGGCTCATGTGGAGGCTTTCCATCCGGTGAGGGTCTGAAGGGGCAACGCGAAGGACCCGACACGTCGCACGGGCCGGGGGGTTCCCACCCTACGCCCGCCCGTCTCCCGACCGCCTCCCCTCACGGAGGCGCTGCGCGCGCCCCCTGGTTAGCCGCCCGCCGCCATGCGTGGGGGATTCGGGTCACCCGGGGGGGTGATGGAGCTGGCGTCGGCCGGGCCGACCCGACTACGCTTGGTCCAGCAGTTAGTCCACTTCTGCTCTGGAGACCCCATGGAAGCGGCCCGGCAGTACAACGTCCACGAGGCGAAAACGAACTTCTCCAAGATTTTGGAGGCGGTCGCCACCGGCGAAGAGGTGATCATCAGCAAGGCCGGTGAGCCGGTCGCCAAGGTGATCCCACTCGCGGGGAAGGTGCGGCGCACCGACTACGGCTCCCTCGCGGGCCGTATCAGGATCGCCGACGATTTCGACGACCTGCCCGACGGATTCGCCGAGGCGTTCGAGGTCGACGCGTGAAGCTTCTGCTCGACACCCACGTCGTCCTGTGGTGGATGAACGGGGAGCTGCCCGATGAAACGCGGGAGCTCCTCGGGCGCGAACTCGCGGTGTACATGAGCGCCATCACGCCCTGGGAGATCTCGGTGAAACAGGCGGCGGGCAAACTCACCAGCACCGAGGATCTGGCGGCGCAGGCCTGCAACACGCAGTTCCAGCCCCTGCCCATCGATGCCCGCCACGGCGCCCTGGCAGGCAAGCTGCCCCTCCACCACAAAGACCCCTTCGACCGCATGCTGGTCGCCCAGGCCCAGTCCGAAGGGCTCACGCTCGTCACCCGCGACAAGTTCATCCCCCTCTACGATGTCGACGTACTGACCGTCTGAGCTCGCCGAGGGAGCACGAGGCCGTGACGAGCGATGCGATAGCGCGGCCCGAGGCAGCGCCGGGTCCGGTGCGGGCCGCGCGGGGCGGGGGCCGGTGGGCCGGGCCGTACGCGGTGGCCGGCGGTCTGTTCCTCGTGTACCTCGTGCTGTCCGTCGGACGGTTCCGGCGGATGGAATGGGCCTCCTGGGACCTGGGGATCTTCGAGCAGGCCATCCGCGCCTACGCGCACCTCCGGGTGCCCGTCGCGGACCTGAAGGGGCCCGGGGCCAACATCCTCGGGGACCACTTCTCCCCGATCATCGCGCTCATCGCGCCGCTCTACCGGGTCTTCCCCGGCCCCCTCACCCTGCTGGTCGCCCAGGCCGCGCTCTTCGCGCTCTCGGCGGTCCCCGTCACCCGGGCGGCCGGACTGCTGCTCGGCCGGCCCCGCGGGCTCGCCGTCGGGATCGCGTACGGGCTGTCCTGGGGCATCCAGCGGGCCGTGGAGTTCGACTTCCACGAGATCGCCTTCGCCGTGCCCCTGCTCGCCTTCTCGCTGGAGGCGCTGCTGGACCGGCGCTGGCGGGCCGCCCTGTGGTGGGGGCTGCCCCTGCTCTTCGTCAAGGAAGACCTGGGCTTCACGCTCGCCGCGCTGGCCGTGGTCGTCGCCTGGCGGGCCATGCCCACCGACCGGCGGGCCGCCTGGACGGCCCTCGGGGTCGCCGGCGGGGCCGCGGTCTTCGCCGTCCTCGTGTTCACCGTGTTCATACCGGCCTTCGCCACGGCGGGCTACGGCTACTGGGACAAGATCGACGGCGCGGGCCCCTTCGCCGGGCTCGGCACCAAGGCGCAAACCCTGGCCTGGGTGCTGATCCCCACCTCCGGGCTGCTCGCCCTGCGCTCCCCGCTGCTGCTGGTCGCCGCCCCCACCCTCGGCTGGCGGTTCCTGTCCGGGGACGACCACTACTGGTCCACCGACTGGCACTACAGCGCCGTGCTCATGCCCGTCGTCGCCCTCGCCCTGGTCGACGCCATCGACACCGTCCGGCGCGGCGAGCGGCCCTGGCTGCGCTCGTACGCCCTCCAGCTGCCGACCGCCGTCCTCGCCGCTGGCCTGGCCCTGAGCGCGACCAGCCTGCCGACCGAGAAGCTCGCGCAGGCCGGCACGTACCGCAAGCCGGCCCGCGTCACCGCCATCGAGGAGCTCCTCGGCCGGATCCCCGACGGGGCGACGGTCGAGGCCGACACCGGCCCGCTGACCCGGCTGACCTCCCGCTGCCGGGTGCTGTGGATCGGCGGCAGCAAGGGCGTGGTCCCGGACTGGATCACCCTCGACAACTCCTCCAAATGGGCCGGCGAGGACCCGACCGGCTACGCCCGCCAGCTGCATCCCGGCGCCCGGTTCACCCTGGTGGGCGAAGCGGAGGGCGTCGTCCTGATGCGCCGCGAGTGACACGGCGGGCCGCGCCGGACACGGGGGACGGCGGGAAACGACGCCGGTCCGCAACCCCTCGAGGTCCCGGACCGGCGTACCCCCGTTGACGACCGCGGGCGCCGCTACTCGCTCGCGATCGCGTTCAGGACGTTCATCCGCCCCGCCCGGAAAGCCGGGACCAGTGCGGCGAACAGGCCCACGAAGGCCGAGGCGGCGAACACCCCGAGGATCGTCGGCCACGGGATCTCCAGCACCTTCAGGCCCTGGAGGGCGAGCAGCTGCTGCGCGGTGGCCCCCCAGCCCATGCCCAGCCCGAGGCCGAGCAGGGCGCCGAAGAGGGCGATGACCACCGACTCCAGGCGGATCATGCGGCGCAGCTGGCGGCGGGAGAGGCCGATGGCGCGCATCAGGCCGATCTCGCGGGTCCGCTCGACCACCGACAGCGCCAGGGTGTTCACGACGCCCAGGACCGCCACGATGATGGCGAGGGCGAGCAGCCCGTAGACCATGTTCAGCAGCTGGCCGACCTGGTCCTTCAGGGACTGCTTGTAGTCGGCCTGGTTGCGCACCTTGTACTGCGGGTACTCCGCCAGGGCCGCCTTGACCGCCGCGTACGCGGTGTCCTGCTGCCCGTCCTTCGCGCTGGCCAGGAGCATGAAGGGGCGCGGCATCCGGTCGGCCGGGACGTTGGCCTCGGCGACGGCGGTGCTGATGTACTTCATGGTCTTGTCGAGGTTGCCCTCGTCGCTGGTGATCGCCGCGACCTTCAGCTGGACGGTGTTGCCGCCGGTGAAGGCCACCTTCAGCCGGTCACCGAGCTTGATGCCGTGCTCGGCCGCGTACAGCGAGCCGACGGACATGGAGTCCTTGCCGTACGCCGCCGCGTGCTCTCCGGCGATCATCTTGCGCCGGAGGTCCTGGGCGTAGGTGGGGTCGGTGGCGCCGAGGCCCACCTCTTCGGTGGTGCCGTCGGGCGCGGTGACCTCCGCCTCCACCTCGCGGTAGGCGGTCACGTGGTCGAGGCCGGCGGTGGCGCGCAGCGCCTGCTCGGCCTGCGGCATCACGGGCTGGCCCGTCTCGGAGTTGACGATGAAGTCCGCGCCGACCGACTTGTCGAGCTCGTCGGTGGCGGAGGCCACCATCGAGGAGCCGACCACGGACAGGCAGGCGACCAGCGCCAGGCCGATCATCAGCGCGGCGGCGGTGGCCCCGGTGCGGCGCGGGTTGCGCAGCGCGTTGCGCTCGGCGAGCCGGCCCACGGAGCCGAAGGGGCGCAGCACCACGCCGGAGAGCACCCGCACCACGCCCGCGGCGAGCAGCGGGCCGATGACGATGAAGCCGATGAGGGAGAGGACGACGCCCAGGCCCAGCCAGAGCGAACCGGGTCCGGCCTCGTCGGCGGCGGAGGCGAGGTAGAGGCCCGCGCCGCCGGCGGCGGTGAGCACCAGGCCGAGGACGGCGCGGACGACGCCGGCCTTCTTGTCGCCGGGGGTGCCCGACTCGCGCAGGGCGGCCATCGGGGAGACCTTGCCGGCCCGGCGGGCCGGGACGAAGGCGGCGACGACGGTGACGACCACGCCGAGGACGACGCCGGCGACCGGCGTGGTCCAGGCGACGGTGAGGTCGTCGGTGGACAGGTGCATGCCCATCTGGCCCATGAGCTCCATGAGTCCGACGGCCAGCCCGACGCCCGCGCCGACACCCAGCACCGAGCCGACGACTCCGAGCAGGAAGGCCTCGACCACGACCGACTTCAGCACCTGCCCGCTGTCGGCGCCGATGGCGCGCATCAGGCCGATCTCGCGGGTGCGCTGGGCGACCAGCATGGAGAAGGTGTTGAAGATCAGGAAGATGCCGACGAGGAAGGCGATCCCGGCGAAGCCGAGCATCACGTACTTCATGACGTCGAGGAACGAGCCGACGTCCTCGCGGTTGGCGTCCGCGGCTTCCTTGGAGGTCTGCAGCTTGTACGTGTCCGCGCCGACGGCCGAGGCGATGTTCTGCTTGAGCTGCTCGTCGCTCACCCCGTCTTCGGCGGTGACGTTGACGTGCGTGAAGGCACCCGGCGCGCCGAGCAGGTGCTGCTGCGCGGTGGGGGTGTCGAAGTAGACGACCGCCGCGCCCGGGTTGGTCACGGTGAAGGTGGCGACACCGCTGATCCTCGCGCGGAAGTCGCCGGTGACGGCGATGGTGCGCAGTTCGTCACCGAGCTTCAGGTGGTGCTTCTCCGCGGTGTCGGCGTCGACCATCACCTCGGTGGGGCCGCGCGGGGCGTGACCCGAGGTGATCTTCATGGACTTGAGCTCGTTGTCGTTCCAGTTGCCCGCGATGGTCGGGGCACCGGTGGTCGAGCCCATGTTCTCGTTCTTGGAGTTGACGACCGTGACGGACATCGACAGGACCGCGCCCTCGGCGCCCGCCACGCCCTCGGCCTTGCGGACCTGCTCGACGGCGGCGCCGTCCAGCATCTCCGGCTTGCCGCGGTCCGGGATCTCCTCGCCGCCCTTCGCGCCCTTCGGGCTCACGGTGACGTCGGAGCTGCTGACGGCGAACAGCTTGTCGAAGGTGGTGTTCATGGTGTCGGTGAACACCAGGGTGCCGCAGACGAAGGCGACGGAGAGCAGGACCGCGACGGCGGAGAGCGCCATCCGCCCCTTGTGCGCGACGAAGTTGCGCCGGGAGGTCTTCAGGACGGTGTTGCTCATGAGGTCCGCCCGCGCGCGTCGAAGTCCTTCATGCGGTCGAGGACCTGCTCGGCGGTGGGCCCGTACATCTCGTCGACGATCCGGCCGTCGGCGAGGAAGATGACGCGGTCCGCGTAGGAGGCGGCGACCGGGTCGTGGGTGACCATCACGATGGTCTGGCCGAGCTCGTCCACCGAGCGGCGCAGGAAGCCGAGGACCTCGGCGCCGGCCCGGGAGTCCAGGTTTCCGGTGGGCTCGTCCCCGAAGATGATCTGCGGACGGGCGGCGAGGGCGCGGGCGACCGCCACGCGCTGCTGCTGGCCGCCCGACAGCTCGGTGGGGCGGTGCTTGAGACGGCCGGCGAGGCCGACGGTCTCCACGACCCGGTTCAGCCACTCCGCGTCGGGCTTGCGGCCCGCGATGTCCATGGGGAGCGTGATGTTCTCCAGGGCGTTCAGCGTGGGCAGCAGGTTGAACGCCTGGAAGATGAAGCCGATCCGGTCGCGGCGCAGCTGTGTGAGCTTCTTGTCCTTCAGCCCGGTGATCTCGGTGTCGTCGAGGTGGATCTGCCCGCTGGTCACGGTGTCGAGGCCGGCGAGGCAGTGCATCAGCGTGGACTTGCCGGAGCCCGAGGGGCCCATGATCGCGGTGAACTGGCCGCGGTGGATGTCCACGTCCACGTCGTCCAGGGCGACGACCCGCGTCTCGCCGGAGCCGTAGGCCTTGACGACCTTCCGCGCCCGGGCCGCGACGGCAGCATGCCCTCCAGTACCCCCGTGCCTGGTTTCGGTCATAGCCGTTGTCACGGTCTTTCTCCTTCTTGGTGTCCTGCTCGGTGTGCTGCTCGTGTGCTGCTCGGTGTTCCGCTCGAAGCACTGCTCGGCTGCCGCTCGACCGCCGGTTGATCCGCCGCGCGGGGTGCGTGCGCCGCCGCGCGCCCAAAGTCTGTTGCGGGCCGGGCTCCGGCGCGCTGGTGCCCATCGCCGTATCCGCCCGGGGGTTAACCCCACCCCCGGGGCTTCCGGCCCGTGTGAACCAGTTAAGGACGCGCCGGAGACTTCCTCCTCCTCCGCCGGGACGAACGGCCCCTGGGCCGTTGTGCGGAGGGTCCCCTAGGGGTCCTGCACCCTTCGGCGGAGCTGCCATGGGGGATACCGCCGGATACCGCAGCGGTGAGAAGGTGTCCCCCGCGAGTACGTGCAGGGGGAAAGGAATCTCGTGGGGGCAGCGGAGAGCGTGGGGGGAAGACCGGACGGCCCTGTCGGCGGCACCCCGGCCGGGCCGGGGGCCGCGGCCGGGACGGGCCCTGCGGCCGGCGCCGGGTCGGAGGCCGGCGCCAGGTCCGTGGCCGGCGCCGGGTCAGCGGCCGAGACCGGGGCGAAGGCGGAGCGGCCGGCCCGGCCGCACGCCGCCGCCGTCGCCTCGCTGATGCTCGGTACGGCCCTCGTCGCGCTCGACACCACCATCGTCGCCACCGCCGTCCCCCAGATCGTGGGCGACATCGGCGGCTTCGCGGTGTTCTCCTGGCTCTTCTCCGGCTACCTGCTCGCCGTCACCGTCACCCTGCCCGTCTACGGCAAGCTGTCCGACACCTTCGGCCGCAAGCCCGTACTGCTCTTCGGCATCGGCCTGTTCGTCGTCGGCTCGCTGCTGTGCGCGCTCGCCTGGAACATGGCCGCCCTCATCGCGTTCCGGATCGTCCAGGGCCTGGGCGGCGGCGCCCTCCAGGGCACGGTCCAGACACTGGCCGCCGATCTCTACCCGCTCAAGGACCGGCCCAGGATCCAGGCCCGGATGTCCACGGTCTGGGCCACCTCGGCCGTGGCGGGCCCGGCGCTCGGCGGGCTGCTCGCCTCGTACGCCCACTGGCGCTGGATCTTCCTGATCAACCTGCCGCTGGGCGCCCTCGCCCTGTGGATGATCACCCGTCACCTGAAGGAGCCCGTACGGTCGCCCGGGCGCCGCGGCCCGGTGGACTGGGCGGGAGCCCTGTCGATCTTCGCCTGCGGCGGGCTGCTGCTCTTCGCGCTCGTCCAGGGCGGGGTCGCCTGGCCCTGGCTGTCCGCGCCCTCGATCGGTCTGCTCGGCGCGAGTGCGGTGCTGGCCGCGCTCGTGGTACGGGTGGAGCGCCGGGCCGCCGAACCGATCCTGCCGGGCTGGGTCTGGCGCCGGCGCACCATCGCCGCCGTCAACCTCGCCATGGGGGCGCTCGGCCTGCTGATGGTCGCCCCGATGGTGTTCATGCCGACGTACGCCCAGTCCGTGCTCGGCCTCGGGCCCGTCGGCGCCGGACTGGTCATGTCCGTGATGACCCTGAGTTGGCCCATCACCGCCGCCCTCAGCCAGCACGTCTACCGGCGGATCGGCTTCCGGCGGACCGCGGCGCTCGGCATGGGCATGGCCGCGGTGATCCTGTTCTCCTTCAGCCTGCTCCCGTATCCCGCCGAGCCGTGGCAGGCCGCGCTGATCATGCTGCTGCTGGGCGGCGCCCTCGGCCTCTTCCAGCTCCCGCTGATCGTCGGGGTCCAGGCCACCGTGGGCTGGGCGGAGCGGGGAACGGCGACCGCCTCGGTGCTGTTCTACCGCCAGGTCGGCCAGAGCGTCGGCGCGGCCCTGCTGGCCGCCGTCGCCAACGCCACCATCGCAGCCCGCCTGGTGGACGCGCCCGTCCCCGGGCTGCCGACCGCCCTGGACGACGTGACGAAGGCCCTGGACCAGCCCGGCCTGGTCTCCCGGGCGGCCGCCGACTACCTGCGCGAGGCCGTGGCCGCCGCCGTGGACCACATCTTCCTCTGCGCGACGGGCGCGGCCGTGGCCTCCGTGCTGGTGCTCCTGATCGTGGCGCCGCGCAGGTTCCCGGTACTGCCGGAGCACGTCGAGGAGTAACGGCCCCGTCCGGGCCGCGACTTGTCATGCCCGAGGTCAACGGGTTAAGTCGGGGCCAGGACCGTTTCCGGGGGGACGACGCATGGCTTCCGCATTACTCGCACTGCTGTTGCTGGCCGCGCTGGCCGGGCCGCTCCTGCTGCGGCTGCGCCGCAACCCGGCCTTCGTCACCGGCCGCGACGGCCGGCTCTCCACCTCCACCGCCCTGGCCCTGGCCTGGACGGTGATCCTGGTCTGGCTGCTGCTCGCCACCCTCGGCTACGGGCTCACCGCGGGCGGGGGCGCCGCCTATTTCCAGGGCGGGCACGGCCCGCTGTCCCCGCTGACGACCGTGTACCTGCCGCTGCTGGGCGGCCCGTACGTGGCGCTGATCGCGGCGAAGGCGGTGGTCGGCATGCGCGTCGAGAACGGCAGCATGGCCAAACCGACCGCGAAGTCCACGGTGTCGGGGCGGCGGCCGCTGCGGGAGCTCATCGCGAACGACAGCGGGCGCACGGACCTGGTCGACCTGCAGTACGTCGGCCTCAGCGCGGTCACGGTGCTCTACGTCGTCCTGTTCTTCCTCTCGGACGTCGGCGCCGGGCTCCCCCGCCTGCCCTCCGAAGTCTGGGCGCTGACGGGCGCCCCGGCCGGGGCGTACCTGGTCAACAAGATGGCCGTCCGCCCGAACCCGGTGATCACGGACGTCAGGGTCGCCGAGGGCCGCCTCACGGTCGAGGGCGGCGGCTTCACGAGGCCCGGCTCCACGCCGCCCTGCCCCACCCCTCCGGGCTCCCCCGCATCCGGTCCCACCGCGCCCGGGGCCCCCACGCCGGGCCTCACCGTGCCGGGCTTCGGCGCGCCCGGCCTCACCGTGAACGGCTCCGCCGTCCCCGTGGAACGCGACCCGCTGACCGGCGCCCTGACCGCCCGGCTCCCGGCCTCGGTCATACCCCCGTTCACGGTGATCGTCACCACCCGGGGCCTCCACAGCGACCCGTACTGCTACGAGGGCTGACCCCGCACCCCCGCCCGGGTGCCCTTCAGCCCCGCCTGGGTCCCCTTCAGCCCGCCTGGGTCCCCCAGCCCCGCCGGCGCTTGAGGCGCGGGGAACGGGGCCGGCCCCCGGCACCGGCCCGGCCGCGTCAGCCCTCGGCAGGGGCGCGCCCCGTCAACGCGGCCAGGCTGGAGCGGACGTGGTTCATGTGGGCCCGCATCTCCTCCTCCGCCTCCGCATGCTCCCGCAGGACCCGCTCCGTCTCCCGCCCCACCCGCTCCTCCGCCACCCGCGCCTCCGCGAGCAGCTCCGCGGCCAGCGCCTCCGCGTCCTCCTGGCCGTGCCGCGCCGCCTCCTCCGCCTCCGCGAAGCCCCGGCGTGCCTCCGCCAGGCGGGATTCGGCGCAGCGTTCCAGCTCGGCGTGGCGCGCCTCCAGCTCCGCCTCCCGGGCCGTCAGCTCCCGCTCGGCCGCCTCCCACCGCTCCCGCTGCTCCTGCTCGCGCTCCGCCTGCTCCGCCTCCGCCCGCCGCCGCGTCCGCGCCAGCGCGTCCTGCGCCTCCGCCCGCCAGGCCTGCGCGTCCTCCCGCGCCTCCGCCCGCGCGTCGTCCGCCTCCTGCTGCGCCCGCATCAGCCCCTGCCGGGCCCGGACCTCGGTCTGCTCGCGTACCGCGGCCGCGTCCTGGCGCGCCAGCTCCGCCACCCGTTCCGCGTACGCCTCGGCCGCGCCCATCGCCTCGGCCGCGTCCATCCGGGCGTCGCCCCGCAGGGTCTGCGCCTCCTCCTGCGCCAGCAGCAGGATCCGGCGGGCGCGCTCGCTCAGGTCCTCGTACGTCTGCGGAGCCAGCACGGACACGGCTTCGCGCAGCCGCGCCGCCTCGCCCTCCATCTGCTTCGCGAGGACGGTCAGCCGTGCCACCCGCTCCCAGGCCTCGTCACGGCTGCCGGACAGCCGGGCGAGATACCGGTCGACCTGATCCGTCCGGTAGCCACGGCCGCGCACAGTCGCAATGGGTGCACTCATCCGGGAAGCGCCTCTCTCGCGGGGATACCCGTCAAGGATGCGTCATTTGCTCCCGGAAGCCGGAATGGCCGGGCCGAGACCCCGTTCGAGGGTCTCGGCCCGGCCAGTCGACCGATCATCCGATCAGAGCAGTCCGTCCCACATCTGCTCCAGCAGCACCGACCACCAGCTCTCCGGCGAAGCCAGCGCCGCACTGTCGAGCCCGGCCAGATTCGCCTGGAAATCGACGGTCCAGCGGCCCGCCTGCTCCGGCGTCAGGTGCTGCCTCAGCCGCCACATGTGACCCAGCATCGCCAGCGAACGGGCGAACTGCGGCAGGCTCGAGTTCACGAACTGCGGGGGCACCGGAGCACCGCCCGGACCGCCCTCCACCGGCACCGCGACGATGTTCGCCGTGCCGTACTGCACGCACAGCGCCTTGCCGAAGTCGCTGCCGATGACGAGGTACGACCCCGCGTCCGAGGCCGGCTGCACCTGCCGCTGCGCGGCCAGCTCGGCCAGCGTCGGCACCGGCTGGCCCGGTACCGCCTGCGCCCAGAAGAACGGCCCGAAGTCGACGGGCAGGCCCGCCCACATCAGCGTCTGCGCCACGATCTCCGGTACGCCCTGGCGGGACACGGCCCGCTGGTCGAAGCGGAACACGCCCTGCGGGCCGAACGCGCCCGCCAGCTCCTGCCCGATCGCGTCCAGCGGGATCGCCGGCTGGAGCGGGACCTGCGGTACGGGCGCCCGTACCGGCGCGGGGCGCGCCGGGCCGTCCGCCACCTGGTGCAGCTCTCCCTGGTGGGTGAGCAGGTGGCGCATGCCCTGCTGACGGCCCGCGTGGTCCTTGCCGTACGGGGCCACGCTGGTGATCCGCACCTGCGGCCACGTCTCCCGGATCATCCGGGCGCAGTAACCCCCGGGCAGCTCGCAGGACTCCAGCTCGGTGTGCAGCTCCAGCACCTGCTGCGGCGGCACGTTCATGGCGCGCAGCTCGTGCAGGATCTGCCACTCGGGGTGCGGGGTACCGGGCGCGGACCGGCGGATGAGCTGCTGCTCGGAGCCGTCGGGGGCGCGGTAGCGGAGCACGGCCTGGTAGCCGGGGCCGACCGTGGGCGCGCCGCTGGGCGCCGGAGGCTGCGGCGCGGGCGCGGCCGGCGCTCCCGGCGGCGGGCCGGGGGGCGCCGGGGGCCGGCCGGTCACGGCCGGACCGGCCAGCATCGTCGCGGCATGGTCCAGCCCGCCACCGGGCACGCCGGGCGGACCGGGCGGCTGGGGCGCGCCGGCGCCGGGAGCCCCGGGCGGACCGGGAGGCGCGGGCGGCCGGCCCGTCACGGCGGGACCGGCCAGCATGGTCGCGGCATGGTCCAGCCCACGGCCGAGCGAACCCGGAGCACCGGGCGGACCGGGCGGACCGGGCGGCTGGGGCACACCGGCACCCGGAGTCCCCGGCGGACCGGGAGGCACCGGCGGCCGGCCCGTCACGGCCGGACCCGCCAGCATCGTCGCGGCATGGTCCAACCCACGGCCGAGCGAACCCGGAGCACCGGGCGGACCGGGCGGACCGGGCGGACCAGGCGGCTGGGGCACACCGGCGCCCGGAGTCCCCGACGGACCGGGAGGCGCGGGCGGCCGGCCCGTCACGGCCGGACCCGCCAGCATCGTCGCGGCATGGTCCAGCCCGCCCCCGAGCGAACCCGGAGCACCCGGCGGACCGGGCGGCGTGGGCGGGCCCTGCGGGGTGGACGGGCGGCTCGCGCCCGGTGCGGGCTCGGCCGGCCGGGAGACCTGGGCCTTGCTGGTCGGCGCGTCGGCGATGGAACCCGCGTCCTGCTCCAGCGCCGGGACGACCGCGGTCCTCGGCAGCCGGCTGCCGCCCGGCATCAGGGTGGTCTTCGCCTCGGGAGCCACCGCGGACGGCGGCGCCTCCTCCAGGTCGGACCCGGACAGCGGCGGCGCGAACACGGTCGCGGGCAGCGGCACGGACACGTCGTCCGCACCGGGGTTCACATCGGTCCCGGCCCACGGCGTGGACCCGGCCGGCACCCCGTCGTTGGCGGTCGGCTCGTAGGGGATCTCGCCGCCGCGGCGCAGCGGCACCGCGTCCACGGGCGCCGAAGGGGCGGCGGACGCCGAAGCGCCGGCGGGCGCCGGATCCGGACCGGGCGCGGCGCCGGCCGCCTCCGCCGAAGCCGGCACGTCGACCGGGGCCGCGGCGACCGGTTCGGGCGCCGCGTCCGGCACCGGGGCCGGGGCAGTCACGGCCGGGGGGATTCCCGCCCGGTCCGCCGCCTCCTGCAGCCACTCCGGCGGGCTCAGCATGAACGACGTCTGCTCGGAGTCGATCCGCGGCGGCGGAACCGAAGCCTCCGAAGCCGTCGCGGCAGCCGCGGCCCCGTACTCCTCCTCGTACCGGCGGATCACCTCACCCACCGGCAGCCCCGGCCACAGCGTCACCTCCCCGCTGTCCCGCGCGATGACCAGCCGCTGCCGGCCGCCACCGGAGACGGGACCGGCCGCGCGGTCCTCGGCCCACACCACGAACCCGAGCCCGAACTCCCGTACCCGCACCTCGCGGTGCTGGTACGCGGGCACGTCGCCGTTGATCCATTCCTCGGCGCGCTCCTGCGCCTGCGCGAACGTCACCACCGCGCCATCACCCCTCTTCCGAACCGGCACGGGGACCCGGCCCCGCCACGGGAACCGAGCGTGCGAATCCGCCGTCCACCATCAGACCGGCCACCGTCTCCAGTTCCGGCGGGTTACCCGCCAACCGCTCCAGAAAGGCGTCGAAATCACCGCCGCACGGCAGCAACAAACGCTCCACGCGCTCCTGCACGGACCAGCCGTCCTGATCGCGGGCATCGTCGTACGGGGAGAACCACACCGAACCGATGCCCTCGCCCTTCACCTTCAGGGCGAGCAGCCCGCCCTGCACGAAGGCCACGCACAGGTAGTCCTTCGTCAGGTGGTCCCGCAGGCACTTGTTGACGTAGACGAGGTCGTTGACCGCCGCCTCCTCGCGCACCGTGAGGAACGGCTGGTCCACCAGCAGACCGAGGTCCACGTCCAGGCCCGCGCCGATCGGCGCGCAGCCCCCCGCAGCCTTGAGGAACGAGCGGTACGCCTCCGGCAGCCGGTAGCCGAGGTCCTCCTCGACCCCCTGGACCTGCTCCTCGGAGACCGACACCACGGACTTCGGCAGCCCCATGTGCGCCGGGCGCACCTCCTGCAACGGCCGCGTCCCGCGCTTCGCATGGTCCACCGGCGCCGTCGCCAGCCCCGCGTGGTGCCGCAGCAGCGCCTTCACCTCGACGGGGACCAGCTCCATGCGGCGCGTACCCGCGACGTGGTGCCAGGTCCAGCCGTGCGGGGTCGCCACGGGGCCGACCGTGTCCCACAGCTCGTGCCCCGAGGCGCGCATCGCCGCGTTCGCGGAGACGTAGTCCGTCAGCCGCAGCTCGTCCACGCCGAAGCCCTCCGGCGGCTCCGCGATCTCCACCGCCGCGCGCGCGTACACGGAGAAGTCCGGATGCCCGTTGCCGTCCATCCGCACTCCGTGGGGATGCCGAGCGGCCCGGACCGGGTCCGGGAAATGCACGACCTGCCCCGAGTAAGCGGCGTTGGGTGGCGCGGCCTGCTGCCCGAGCCGACCTGTCGTCATGGCGGTAGCCCCCTGCTGGATCTGGCTGGTTCACCACAGCCTATGCGCTGGGGCAAGGGGCTCACCCGCGCGCGACCGGCACACCCGGCCGGCGGCCGGGAACATCCGAATTGATACGAATATTCGACCCCGCTTCCGCATGACAGATGACATTTGGCAGGCTGTCCCCGCGGCACGGGGGCGTGCGCGACAGCGGCCACCACCGCCGCCACGGGAGGGAAAGCACGACCATGCAGAACACGGCAACACGCACCGATCCGGGCGACTCCACCCCGGAAGCCCCGGGCACCCCGGGCATTCCGGGAGGCCCGGAAGGCTCCGGACCGTCAGGAACCGCTCCCGCGGGCGGCCCCGGAGGCGACCCCCGCCTGCGCTGGAGCAGCGCCGACGGCCGCCCCGCCGTGCCCGTCCTGCGCTTCCGCCGCGACGGCATCCTGCCCACCGTCGCCGCCGCCCTCTCGGTACGCGGCGAAACCCTCACCGGCACCGCCGGCAAAGCCGACCAGCCGCCCGTGCTCCACCCCCTCGTGCAGGATTTCCTCGACACCCTCACCAGCGGCCAGCGCGAACGTTTCACCGGCCGATGTCCGGAGGCGATCCTGCTCTCCCGCCACCTCGCCGCCGTCGAAGGCGCCCGCTCCCGGCGCGCCTCCCGCAAGCCCCTCTCCCCGAGCGAAGCCCGCCGCTCCCTCAAGCACGCGAAGATCACCGCCCGCCGCATCCGCGAGGACGGCGACCCCCTGCACGGCAGCTACGCGCCCCCGTGCCGCTCCTGCGACGCACTCCTCGCCCACTTCGGCGTACGCCCCGTCGACCTCACCCCCTCCGAGTAGCCATGACCACCGCCTCAGCCTCCTACGACCGCTCCTCGGCGACCCGCTTCTCCGTCGCCGTGGACTCCGCCCTGCGCACCGCCGGCTGGGAACCCGGCCGCTGGGACATCAAGCAGGCCGAGTTCTGGGCCGACGCGCTCCGCGACCACACCACCCCCGCGGGGCACCAGCACACCGTCTTCCCCGCGGCCGTCGAGGCCTGGGCCGAGTTCGGCGGCCTCACGGTCGGCGCCCCCGGGCCGGGCCGGCAGATAGCGCCCGTCACGGTCCGCCTCGACCCGCTGACCGGCCTGCACCTGGCCCGCACCTTCGCCGACCTGGGCCGCGCCCTGTCCACGCAGCTCTGTCCGCTCGGGGTCGAGGCCGACGGGGGCTCCCACCTCGCCCTCGACCGCGAAGGCCGGGTCTACGGCATCGACCACACCGGCGACTGGTACCTCGGCGCGGGCATCGACGAAGCCCTGACCCTGCTCCTCACCGGCCTCCAGCCGACCCGCCTGACCACCGGCTGACGCGGCGAGGACGGCCCGGACGCCCGGCCGACAGGGCGCCGGGCCGACAGGGCGCCGGGCCGACAGCGCCCCGAGCCGACAGGGCGACCACCGGGCAGGCGGCCCCGAGCGCAGGCGGGGCGGCCGGCCCGGGCCGCCCGCCCCCGCACCCCTCAACCCGCGGGAAGCACCGCCGACACCTTGAACCCGCCCCCGTCCGTCGGCCCGGACACGAACACCCCGCCCAGCCCCAGCACCCGCTCCCGCATCCCGACCAGCCCGTTGCCCCCGCTCGGCAGGCCGGGCTCGGCGGCCTTCCCGTCGCAGGGCCCGTTCTCCACCTGCATGGCCACCTCCCGGTCCCGGTGCGCGAGGCGCACGGTCACGCGGGCTCCGGGGGCGTGCTTGTGGCAATTGGTGAGCGCCTCCTGCACCACCCGGTACGCCGTCTGCTCCACCTCCGCCGCGTACGCCGCCCCCTCGCCGTGCACCACCATCTCCACGGCCATCCCGGCCGCCCGGGACTGCCCGACCAGCACCTCCAGCTCATCGAGCGAGGGCCCGTCGTCGAAGCTGCCCGCCAGCGCCACGGACACCGGCGGCGCCTGCGCCTGCGCCCGCGCCTGCGCCGCCGGCCGCACCGGCCGCACCGGCTTCTCGGCGGCCCGCAGCACCCCGAGCATCTCCCGCAGCTCGGTCAGCGCCTGCCGGCCCATGTCCCCCACCAGCGCCGCGTTCTTCGCGGCCCGGGCCGGGTCCTTGGCCGCGATCGCCTCCAGCGCGGCCGCGTGCACCACCATCAGCGACACCCGGTGCGCCACGACGTCGTGCATCTCCCGCGCGATCCGGGTGCGTTCCTCCGTGCGGGCCCACTCGGCCCGCTCCTCGGCCCGGTCCGCGAGCAGCGACAGCTCCCGCTCCAGCGAGTCCGCCCGTTCCTGCAGGCTCTCCATCAGCCGCCGCCGGGCCCCGATGTACAGCCCGAAGAGCACCGGCGGCACGGTCAGCGCCACCGCCACGAACCCGGACAGCGAGACCACGAGCAGGTGGTCGGCCTCGACGTCGCCGCGGGTCCGCAGGTACATCACCACGAAGGTCGCGGCCAGGGTCATCGAGGCCAGCGTGGCGATGATCCGCCGGGGCACCTCGGAGGAGGCCAGCGCGTACAGGCCCACCACCCCGAGCAGGAACCCCATCGCGGCGGGCGCCACGGCGATCCCCACCAGCACCACGGCGACCGGCCAGCGGCGCCGCAGCATCAGCGTGGCCCCCACCAGCAGCCCGAACAGCACGCCGACCGCGGTCGGCACCCCCGCCTCCCCGGCGAAGGCCACGCCCTCCCACGCGCACTCGACGGCGGACACCGCCCCGAGCCCCACGTCCACCACGACATCCCGCCGCCGCACCCACCACCAAGGCGGCCCAGCGCGGCCTTCCACATCCCCCGTACTGGTCATGCCGTCCAGCGTACGGGCGCCCCTCAGCACACCGCCGACCAGATTTCCTGCAAACCAGCGGTAAAAAGACGACCCTCAAGCGACACAACCCCAAGACGACCCGGAGGAACACCGGCGAGAACTATCGGGGCTGCCTCGCGGTTCGCGTTCTTCACAGCGCCGGCCTGTACCGTCGCGTCGAAGGGTGGTGGTGCGGCATAGTAGGGGCTGCATCCGAAGCCGATCACCAAAATCGGATACAGAGGACGAACCATCCCGGATCGTCTAAGGGCAGGACAAATGGTTTTGGTCCATTGAATGAGGGTTCGAATCCTTCTCCGGGAGCTCACGCACCATGACGCTCACGTCCGGGTCCCGACCTCCAAGGTCGGGACCCGGCCTCGTTTCGACTCCGTACCGCCCCGGTATCCTTCACGGGTCCACCCCCGAAGCCGAAGGGCATCCCCGTGAGCGCCAACCGCCCGGCAGCCGTCGTCGTACTCGCAGCGGGTGAAGGCACCCGCATGAAGTCGGCCACCCCCAAGGTCCTGCACGAGATCTGCGGGCGCTCGCTCGTCGGTCACGTCGTCGCCGCCTCCCGTGAGCTGGACCCCGCCCACCTCGTCGTAGTCGTCGGGCACGCCCGCGAGCAGGTCGCCGCCCACCTGGCCGGGATCGACGCCGGTGTGCGCACGGCCGTCCAGTACGAGCAGAACGGCACCGGGCACGCCGTCCGGATGGCCCTCGCAGAGCTCGGCGGGGTCGTCGGCGGCACCGTGATCGTCGTCTGCGGCGACACCCCCCTGCTGACCGGTGAGACCCTCGGCCGGCTCGCGGCGACCCACGAGGCGGACGGCAACGCCGTCACCGTGCTCACCGCCGAGGTGCCGGACGCCACCGGCTACGGGCGGATCGTGCGCGACGCCGGCGGCGCCGTCACTGCCATCGTCGAGCACAAGGACGCCACCGACTCCCAGCGCGCCATCCGGGAGATCAACTCCGGCGTCTTCGCCTTCGACGGCGCCCTTCTCGCCGACGCCCTCGGCAAGGTCCGCACCGACAACAGCCAGGGCGAGGAGTACCTCACCGACGTGCTCGGGATCCTCCGCGAGTCGGGCCACCGGGTGGGCGCGGCCGTCGGCGCCGACCACCGCCAGATCCTCGGCATCAACAACCGCGTGCAGCTCGCCGAGGCCCGCGCCCTGCTGAACGCGCGGCTGCTGGAGCAGGCAATGCTCGCGGGCGTCACCGTCGTCGACCCCGCCGGCACCTTCGTTGACGTCACCGTCACCTTCGGGCAGGACGCCCTCATCCACCCGGGGACGCAGCTCCTCGGTGCCACGCACATCGCCGAGGGGGCCGAGGTCGGCCCGAACACCCGGCTCAAGGACACCCGCGTGGGCCAAGGGGCCCGGGTGGACAACACGGTGGCCGACAGCGCGGTGATCGGCGACGGGGCCTCCGTGGGCCCGTTCGCCTACCTGCGCCCCGGCACGGTCCTCGGCGCCAAGGCCAAGGCCGGCACGTACGTCGAGATGAAGAACGCGACGATCGGCGAGGGCACCAAGGTGCCGCACCTGTCGTACGTGGGCGACGCGACGATCGGCGAGTACACCAACATCGGCGCCGCCAGCGTCTTCGTGAACTACGACGGCGAGCACAAGCACCACACCACCGTCGGCTCGCACTGCAAGACGGGCTCGGACAACATGTTTGTGGCGCCCGTCACCATCGGGGACGGCGCCTACACGGCCGCCGGATCCGTGATCACGAAGGACGTCCCGGCCGGCGCGCTGGCCGTGGCCCGCGGCCAGCAGCGGAATATCGAGGGCTGGGTGGCCCGCAAGCGTCCGGGAAGCGCTGCCGCGACGGCGGCTCAGTCGGCGGTCCAGGTGGACTCCGACGGCCGTTGAGGTGAACTGACCGGAAACGAGTACGTCAGCGACGGCGTACCGTGATAGGTGCACGCAATTCGGCTGGCTCACCGTGTGCGGGACGGACGCACGTGGGGGCGAGCAGCTTTCAACACGTCTGAGGAGACAGTGCTGTGACCGGGATCAAGACGACCGGCGAGAAGAAGCTGATGCTCTTCTCCGGCCGCGCCCACCCCGAGCTGGCCGAGGAGGTCGCACACCAGCTGGGAGTCGGCCTCGTGCCGACCAAGGCTTTCGACTTCGCGAACGGTGAGATCTACGTCCGCTTCCAGGAGTCGGCTCGTGGCGCGGACTGCTTCCTGATCCAGAGCCACACGGCTCCGATCAACAAGTGGATCATGGAGCAGCTGATCATGATCGACGCGCTCAAGCGCGCGTCGGCACGCTCCATCACCGTGATCGTCCCGTCCTACGGGTACGCCCGCCAGGACAAGAAGCACAAGGGCCGCGAGCCGATCTCGGCCCGCCTGGTCGCCGACCTGCTGAAGACCGCGGGCGCCGACCGCATCCTCACGGTGGACCTGCACACCGACCAGATCCAGGGCTTCTTCGACGGCCCGGTGGACCACCTGTCGGCCCTGAACGTCCTCGCGGACTACGTGGGCGCGAAGGTGGACCGCACCAAGCTGACGATCGTCTCCCCGGACGCCGGCCGCGTGCGCGTGGCCGACCGCTGGTGCGACCGCCTGGACGCGCCGCTGGCCATCGTGCACAAGCGCCGTGACAAGGACGTCGCCAACCAGGTGACCGTCCACGAGGTCGTCGGTGAGGTCAAGGGCCGCGTCTGCGTCCTGGTCGACGACATGATCGACACGGGCGGCACCATCTGCGCCGCGGCCGACGCGCTGTTCGCGCACGGCGCCGAGGACGTCATCGTGACGGCCACGCACGGCATCCTGTCGGGTCCGGCCGCCGACCGGCTGAAGAACTCCAAGGTCAGCGAGTTCGTGTTCACGAACACCCTGCCTGACCCGTCCGACCTGGAGCTCGACAAGATCACGGTGCTGTCGATCGCCCCGATGATCGCGCGCGCGGTGCGCGAGGTCTTCGAGGACGGCTCGGTCACCAGCCTGTTCGAAGAGCAGCAGTAACCGCTCCGCGGTAGATCCTTTTGGTGCGGCCTCCCCCGCCGGGTACACTCCATGAGTTGCTCGGCGAGGGAGGCCGTAACCGTTTTTGCGGTACGGACGCTCCGTTATCGACGCGCTCTTCGTAGCAGGCCGTTCCGGCCGGGTGACTGTCGTCCGTTTTCCGTCACCCCACGAGGAGTGAGCATGTCCGAGGTCAAGCTTTCCGCCAAGATCCGTGACACCTTCGGCAAGGGCTCTGCCCGCCAGGCCCGTCGCGACGCCCTGACCCCCGCCGTCATCTACGGCCACGGCACCGACCCGAAGCACGTCAACGTCGACGCCCACGCCCTTCAGCTGGCGCTGCGCACCCCGAACGTCCTGCTCCGCCTGGACCTCGGCGATGCCGGCACCGAGCTGGTCATCCCGAAGGCCGTGCAGAAGCACCCGCTGAAGCGTTCGATCTCGCACGTCGACTTCCTGATCGTCAAGAAGGGCGAGAAGGTCACCGTCGACGTCGCGATCGTCACCGAGGGCGAGCTGGCCGCCGGCGGCAACATGCTGGAGACCCTCCAGAACACGATCTCCGTGGAGGCCGAGGCCACCCACATCCCGACCGAGGTCACCGTCTCCATCGCGGGCCTCCACGCCGGCGACACCATCCACGCCAAGGACCTGGTCCTCCCGAAGGGCACCACCCTGGCCGTCGACGGCGACATCGCCGTCCTGCAGGTCGTGGCCCCGCAGGCCGAGGAGCCGGCCGCCGACGCCGCCGAGGGCACCGAGGCCTGAGCCTCGCCCCTCCCCCTCAGCAGTTGCTGACCGACCGCCGTCCGGCTCCACTGGAGCGGGACGGCGGTCGTCTCGTTGAAGGAGCTTTTGATGTCGGACGATGCGGCGCCCTGGCTGATCGTCGGTCTCGGCAACCCGGGACCGGAGTACGCGGGCAACCGCCACAACATCGGTTTCATGGTGGCCGACCTGCTGGCGGACCGGATCCGGGGGAAGTTCAAGGCGCACAAGGCCCGGGCGCAGGTGGTCGAGGGCCGCATCGGCCCGCCCGGACCGGCCAACCGCCGGGTGGTGCTGGCCAAGCCGATGACGTACATGAACCTGTCCGGCGGCCCGGTGACGGCGCTGCGCGACTTCTACAAGGTTCCGCTGGAGCGGATCGTGGCGATCCACGACGAGCTGGACATCGACTACCCGACGCTGCGGCTGAAGCTGGGCGGCGGGGACAACGGCCACAACGGGCTGAAGTCGATGACGAAGTCGATGGGTCCGGACTACCACCGGGTGCGCTGCGGCATCGGCCGGCCGCCGGGCCGGATGCAGGTCGCGGACTTCGTGCTGAAGGACTTCTCCTCCGCCGAGCGCAAGGAGCTGGACTGGTTCGTGGACCGGGCCGCCGACGCGGTGGAGTGCCTGATCCAGGAGGGCTTGGAGCGCGCCCAGTCGGCGTACAACTCCTGAGCGGGCTGCGGCGGCGCCCTGTAAGGGTGCCGCCGTGCGGGGATCGTTACATCGGACAAACCGGTGCCCGGGCTCTCAACTGCGCACCAATGCTGACGAGTGTCCCTTGACCGGAGCGGCTTCCTGTCACGAAGCTGAGCGCCGCCCCCCACGGCTCTTCCTCCTCATCAGTGTCAGAGGTACCTCCATGGCCTTTTCCAGGATCAGCCGGGCGGCTTTTGCCGTCGCCGCGTCCTCCCTGCTCGTCGCCGCCGGTACGGCTCCCGCCTTCGCGACCGACGCGTACACCATTCCGCTGCACCAGCCTGTCCCGATCACGGCGGATTCCTTCGGGAAGCCGGAGCCCAAGTGCGCCGACATACCGGCGACCCAGGACGGCTGGCACTTCATCGCGCCGGGCAGCCCGAACGAGATCTCGTTCGTGAAGCTGACGGTGACGTTCGAGCCGGGCGGCCGGCAGGTGATCACGTCCTTCGGCCCGCCGAACGACAACCACGCCTACGTGGCCTCCGCGCCGGGCGCCAAGCTCACTTCTGCCGTCGCCGAGGTGAAGGGCGGGCGGCTGGAGTGGTTCAACCTGTCGCACACCTGTCCGGCGACCGCGACCCCGAGCCCGTCGCAGAGCGCTTCGGCCTCTGCCTCGAAGACGCCGTCCGGGACGCCGTCGGGCACGACTTCGGGTTCGCCGTCGACGACGCCGTCCACGTCGGCCTCCGCCTCCGGTTCGGTGACACCGACCCGGAGCGCGAGCGGTACGCCGTCGGGCACGCCGAGCGCCGCGCAGAGCTCGCCGGCTCCGGCGCCCGGCGGTGACCTGGCCAAGACGGGGTCCGACCTGCCGGTGGCCCTGGTTTCCGCGCTGGCCGTCGCTCTGGTCGCCGCGGGCGGCTTCCTGGTGATGCGCCGCCGCCGGGCGCAGTAGCCGCTGCTGCCGTACGCAGAGGCCCCCGAGACGTCGTGCGTCGCGGGGGCCTCCGCGTGCCCGGGGCCGGGGCGGGGGCGCGGGCTCAGCCGGTGTTGCGCAGGCCGGCGGCCACACCGTTGACGGTGAGCAGCAGGGCGCGGCCGAGCAGCGGGTCCGGTTCCTCGCCGCGGGCGGCCGCGGCGCGCTGGCGGGCCAGCAGGGAGACCTGGAGGTAGGAGATGGGGTCCAGGTAGGCGTCGCGGACGGCGAAGGTCTGCTGGAGTACCGGGTGGGAGTCCAGGAGCTTTTCACCGCCGGTGATGCGCAGGACCTCGCGGACCGTCAGCTCGTGCTCGGCCTCGATGCGGGCGAAGACGTGCTTGAGGTGGTCGGGTACGAGGGTGTCGACGTAGTGTCGGGCGATCCGCAGGTCGGTCTTGGCCAGCGTCATCTCGACGTTGGACAGGAAGTTGCGGAAGAAGTGCCAGCGCTTGCCCATCTCGGTGAGTACGTCCTCCTGGCCGGCCTCGCGCAGGGCCTTCAGGCCCGATCCGACTCCGTACCAGCCGGGGACGATCTGGCGCGACTGGGTCCAGCCGAACACCCAGGGGATGGCGCGCAGGCCGTCGAGGCCGGCGCCGGAGTCGGGGCGGCGCGAGGGGCGGGAGCCCAGGTGCAGGTCGGCGAGCTGGTCGACCGGGGTGGCGGCGAAGAAGTACGCGGGCAGGTCCGGGTCCTCTACGAGCGCCCGGTAGGCGCCGTGGGCGGCGTCCGAGACGGTGTCCATGGCCGCGTCCCAGCGGGCGAGGGCCTCGTCGGACTGGCGGGGCGCGGTGTGCAGGGCGGAGGCCTGCAGGGTGGCCGCGACGGTCAGTTCGAGGTTCTCCCGGGCCAGTGACGGCACGAGGTACTTGTCGGAGATGACCTCGCCCTGCTCGGTGACCTTGATCTCGCCCTCCAGGGTGCCCCAGGGCTGGGCGAGGATCGCGTCGTGGGAGGGGCCGCCGCCGCGGCCGACGGTGCCGCCGCGGCCGTGGAAGAGGCGCAGCCTGACCCCGTAGCGGTGGGCGACGTCGCGCAGTCGGCGCTGGGCGCGGTGGATCTCCCACTGGGAGGTGGTGATGCCGCCGAACTTGGAGGAGTCGGAGTAGCCGAGCATGACCTCCTGGACGTCGCCGCGCAGTGAGACCAGGCGCCGGTAGGACGGGTCGGCGAGCATCTCGTCGAGGATGACGTCGGCGGCGCGCAGCTCGTCGGTGGTCTCCAGGAGCGGGACGATGCCGATCTTGGCCCAGCCGCTGTGCAGGTCGACGAGGCCGGCCTCGCGGGCGAGGACGGCGGCGGCGAACACGTCGTCGGCGCCCTGGCACATCGAGATGATGTAGGACTCGATGACCTCGGGGCCGAACTTCTCGAAGGCGTCCTTGATGGCGAGGAAGACGCCGAGGGTCTTGTGGCCGGCGGCGTCGAGCGGGGCCGGGGTGGGCGCCAGCGGTCGGCGGGAGCGCAGTTCCTTGGCGAGCAGCTTGCGGCGGTAGTCGCGGGGCATGTCGGCGTAGCGCCAGGACTCCTCGCCGAGCCGGTCGAAGAGCTGGCCGAGGGCGTGGTGGTGGGCGTCCGCGTGCTCGCGTACGTCCATGGTGGCGAGCTGGAGGCCGAAGGCGGCGAGGGTGCGGATGGTGCGGTCCATGCGGCCGTCGGCGAAGAGGGCGCCGCGGTGTTCGCGCAGGGAGGTCTGGATGAGGGTGAGGTCGGTGAGGAGCTCGGAGGTGCCGAGGTAGTCGCGGCCTTCCTCGTGGGGGGTGCCCTTGGCCAGGCGCGTGCGGGTGTTGACGAGCTTCTGGCGGATGCAGGTGGCCTTGAGGCGGTAGGGCTCCTCGGCGTTCAGCCGCTTGTAGCGCGGGCTGATCTCGGGGAGGCGTTCCAGGTCGGCCTGGAGGGAGGCGAGGAGTTCCTCGGTGGCGCCGGTGTAGCGGATGGAGTTCGACAGCAGGCCGCGCAGGAAGTCGATGAGTTCGAGGGCGTCGGTGATGCCGTGCTCGTGCTGGAGGATCAGCACGTCGCGGGTGACGTCGGGGGTGACGTTGGGGTTGCCGTCGCGGTCGCCGCCGATCCAGGTGCCGAAGGTGAGCGGGCGGGTCCCGGCGGGGAGCTCGACGCCGACGCGCTGGAGTTCGGCGGCCAGGTCCTCGAGGACGTCGCCGACCGCGCCGGCGTGCAGCTCGTCGAGGTAGTAGATGGCGTTGCGGGCCTCGTCGGCGGGCTCGGGGCGGACCACGCGCAGCTCGTCGGTCTGCCAGACGAGGTCGATGTTCTCGGCGAGCCGCAGGTCGTGGCGGCGGCGGTCGCCGGCGCCGGTGACGGGCTCCTCCAGCAGGGCGGCGATGCGGCGCAGCTTGTTGAGGACGCTGCGGCGGGCCGCCTCGGTGGGGTGTGCGGTGAAGACGGGGCGGACGTTGAGGTTCTTGACCGTCTCGCGCAGGTGCTCGGGGTCGGCGTCCTTGAGCATGTCGGCGGTGCGGGCGAGGAGCCCGCCCTCGGCCGCGCGGTGGGCGCGCAGCTCCTTGCCCCGGTGCACCTGCTCGGTGACGTTGGCGAGGTGGAAGTAGGTGGAGAAGGCGCGCACCAGCTTGGCGGCCGTCTCCAGGTCGGTGTCGCCGAGCAGGGCGGCGGCGGCTTCGCCGTCGGTGCGCGTCAGTGCGCGCACTTGTTCGACGAGGTCGAGGAGGCCCTGGCCTTCCTGGCGTACGAGGGTCTCGCCGAGGAGGTCACCGAGCCGGCGGATGTCCGCGCGCAATTCTGCGTTGGCGGTGGCGGCCGGGGTGACGGGGGCGGCCGGCTGGGTGGCCAGGGGGGCCTGGTCAGCACTGCTCACAGGTGCGGCTCCTTGCAGTGTTCGAGCGCTACTGGGCGGTGGGCTCCCGACCGCGCACGGCGATGCCGGTCCTGATGCGCAGCTCGGGCTGCCCGTGCGGACCGCGCTGTCCGACGAGAACAGGATAGGTGTCCGGGGCGCGTGCCTGGGCAGACGTCTCATCAGGCGGCTCGTTGCCCCCTTCCGGCGGTAGCCGGCGGAGGCCATGGCGCCCGCGCCACGGTCCCCGGCCGCGCTCCTGTTGCCGCGGGTTCCGGTTTTGCCATACTTACGATGCCGTAGGTTACGGATCCGTAGGTCCGTAGCCAGGGAGCCTGCCGACACTCTCACTCCCCAGGGGACCTCCATGACCACCAGTCCCGATCTGATCAAGGGCGCCTCCGCGTCCTCCGACACCTCTGAGCCGTCCGCGACACTGGGCGGCGAGAACAAGCGGTCCATCGAGCAGATCGCCCTTCTGCTGTTCATCACCGTTCCCTTCCTGGCGCTGCTGGCGGCGGTGCCGCTGGCCTGGGGCTGGGGGGTGAGCTGGCTCGACCTCGGCCTGATGGTCTTCATGTACTTCCTGGCCTGCCACGGGATCACCATCGGTTTCCACCGCTACTTCACGCACGGCTCCTTCAAGGCGAAGCGGCCGCTGCGGATCGTCCTCGCCGTGATGGGCTCGATGGCGGTGGAGGGCCCGCTGGTGCGCTGGGTGGCGGACCACCGCAAGCACCACAAGTACTCGGACCACGAGGGCGACCCGCATTCGCCGTGGCGGTTCGGCGAGACGGTGCCGGCCCTGATGAAGGGCCTGTGGTGGGCGCACGTCGGCTGGCTCTTCGACGAGGAGCAGACCGACCAGCAGAAGTACGCCCCCGACCTGATCAAGGACCCGGCGATCCGGCGGATCTCGCGCGACTTCGTCTTCTGGACGATGTTCTCGCTGGCGATCCCGCCGCTGGTGGGCGGTCTGGTCACGATGTCGTGGTGGGGCGCGTTCACGGCGTTCTTCTGGGGTTCGCTGGTGCGCGTCGCGCTGCTGCACCACGTCACGTGGTCGATCAACTCGATCTGCCACGCGGTGGGCAAGCGGCCGTTCAAGTCGCGTGACCGCTCGGGCAACGTCTGGTGGCTGGCGGTGCTGTCCTGCGGTGAGTCCTGGCACAACCTGCACCACGCGGACCCGACCTCGGCCCGCCACGGGGTGCTGCGCGGCCAGGTCGACTCCAGTGCCCGGCTGATCCGCTGGTTCGAGCAGCTGGGCTGGGCCACGGACGTGCGCTGGCCCTCCGCCGACCGCATCGAAGCCCGACGCAGGGAAACCGAGCCGAACGCGGCATGATGGGAGGTGTGGCGAACGACGGCGGTAATTCCAGCAGCGACAAGGCCGGGCGCGGCCGCCGGGTGCGGATGACGGGCGCGGAGCGGCGCCAGCAGCTGCTGGACATCGGCCGGGCCCTGTTCGCGGAGAAGGGCTTCGAGGGCACGTCGGTGGAGGAGATCGCGGCGAAGGCCGGGGTGTCCAAGCCGGTGGTGTACGAGCACTTCGGCGGCAAGGAGGGCCTGTACGCGGTCGTCGTGGACCGGGAGATGCGCCAGCTGCTGGACGGGGTGACGGGCGCGCTGACGGCCGGGCATCCGCGGGAGCTGCTGGAGCAGGCGGCGTTCGCGCTGCTGGACTACATCGAGTCCTACACGGACGGCTTCCGGATCCTCGTACGCGATTCCCCGGTCGCCCAGTCCACCGGCACTTTCGCCTCGCTGATCAGTGACATCGCCACGCAGGTCGAGGACATCCTGGGCCTGGAGTTCAAGTCGCGCGGCTTCGACCCGAAGCTGGCCCCGCTGTACGCCCAGGCGCTGGTCGGAATGGTGGCCCTGACCGGCCAGTGGTGGCTGGACGTCCGCCGCCCGGAGAAGGCGGAGGTCGCCGCGCACCTGGTGAACCTGGCCTGGCACGGGCTGGACGGCCTGGAGTCGAAACCGCAACTGGTGGGCCGCCGCAAGAGCTGAGCCCCCGCCCGCCCACGGCAGGACAGCGCCCCGCCACCGGATCTTTGGTGGCGGGGCGCCGTCGTGCGTGTGGCAGCGGCCGCCCGGTCAGCGGTCCCGGCCGAGGAGCGCCCGCCCGCTGCCCGTGCAATGGCGGGCCGGATGTTCTCTTCCGGTCCGGGCCGGGAGGCACCCGTCCTGGTCGCACCGGCGGGTTCGGCGGGCCGGACCCGTCCGATCCCGGCGCTCGTGGTCCCGCGGCCCGGGCGGCGCGGCGAGTCGCAGGCCGTCGGCTGCGGTCGGCATGGTCAGGCCTCCTTGCGGGCGACGGCGAAGATCCGGCGGAAGGGGAAGACGGTGCCGCGCGGGCCGGCCGGATAGGCCTCGCGCAGCCGGTCGCGGTATTCGGTGAGGAAGGCGTCCACGGCGTCCCGGTCGTCGCCCAGGGCGGTGAGGACGGGCCGCAGGGCGGTGCCCTTGACCCAGTCGAGCACCGGGTCGGGGCCTTGGAGCAGCTGGTGGTAGGTGGTCGTCCAGACGTCCACGGCGCAGCCGAGTTCGGTGAACCGGGCGAGGTATTCGGCGGGTTCGAGCAAGTGGATGTAGCGGGCGCCGTGTCCGGCGAGCCGGGCCCGCCAGCGCGGGGCGTCGCAGAGTTCGGCGAGCAGCGCGTGGCTGGGGGCGGTGAAGTTGGCGGGGATCTGGAAGGCGAAGGTGCCGCCGGGGCGCAGGCCGTTGATCCAGGCGGCGAAGGAGCCGGGGTGGCTGGGCACCCACTGGAGGGCGGCGTTCGAGACGATCAGGTCGTAGGGCTCTTCGGGAAGCCAGGTGGCGAGGTCCCCGTGGCGGAAGTCGAGGCTGCCGCCGCCGGCGGTGGGGCCGGCGTACTCCTCGGTGGCGCGGTGGAGCATCTCGGGGGAGAGGTCGAAGCCGGTGACGCGGGCCTCGGGCCAGCGGTCGGTGAGCAGGGTGGTGACGTTGCCGGGGCCGCAGCCGAGGTCGGCGATGCGGGCGGGCCGGGTGGGGAGCTCGGGTATGCGGGTCAGCATGTCAAGGAAGGGGCGTGCGCGATGGCCGGCGTGCCGGAGGTACTGCTGGGGGTCCCAGGTAGGTGCGGAGGGTGCGGTGGGCGCGGTGGGCGTGGGGATCCTGGCCTGTGCGGTATCGGAATACATGTTCGAGCCTCCCTGCTGGCGGGGCGGTCGGAAGCGGAATCAGTTCCGGCCCCCTCCATGCCCCATGGTCGCCGCATTTATATCTTGTCGTCAAGATACTTGATATCAAGATGCATGGCGTGAAGAGACTTCACATCGACAGACCCCTTACACTGATCGGCATGGAGGACGAGGTCGACCGACTTGTAGCGGCGTGGCGGCGGGAGCGCCCTGACCTCGACGTGGAACCGCTCGAGGTGCTCAGCCGCGTCAGCCGGCTCGCCCGGCACCTCGACCGCGCCCGCCGGCTCGCCTTCTCCGAGCACGGCCTGGAGCCGTGGGAGTTCGACGTCCTCACCTCCCTGCGCCGGGCCGGCGCACCCTACCAGCTCTCGCCCGGCCAGCTGTTGACCCAAACCCTGGTCACCTCCGGGACCATGACCAACCGGATCGACCGGCTCGCCAAGAAGGGCCTCGTCGAGCGGCTGCCCGACCCCAGCGACCGCCGGGGGGTCCTCGTGCGGCTGACCCCCGAGGGCCGCGACCGTGCCGACCAGGCCCTCGCCGGCCTGCTGGCCCAGGAGCGGGCGATCCTGGCCCAGCTCTCGCGCGCACAGCGCGGCGATCTCGCCGCGCTGCTACGCCAGTTGACCGCTCCGTTCGACAACATCCCCGGCTAGGTCGGCAGGCCGTACGCCGGCCCGCCGGGCCAGTGCCACCGCAGCGAGCGTGGAGTGCACACCGAGCTTGCCCAGCACGTTCTGCATGTGCGTGCGGACGGTGTGCGGAGACAGGAACAGCCGCGCCGCCACGTCCTTGCGGCCCAGCCCCGCCACCATGCAGCGCAGCACCTCGTGCTCGCGCGGGGTGAGCGACTCGACGAGCCGTTCGCTGTCCGTACGGTGCTTGCGGGCGGCGGTCAGCTCGCGGAGGACTCCGGTCAGCAGCGCGGGCGGCAGGTGCGTCTCCTCCCGCAGGACGCCCCGGATCACGGCCAGCAGCCGCGAGAGCGAGCAGTCCTTCGCCACCCAGCCACAAGCCCCCGCCTGCAGCGCGAGGGCCGCCCGCCGGGGATCGTCCCGCTCGGCGAGGACGACCGAGCGCACCCCGGGGTGGGACACGCGCACGCCCGCGACCAGCGCGATCCCGTCCGAGGCGGGCGGCGGCCCCGACCCGGAGCCCGGCTCCCGCTGGCCGGGCACGCTCCCGGCGACGGCGCCGAGGTCGGCGTCGACCAGCATGACGTCGAAGCGGCGGCCCTCGGCCACCGCCCGTTCGAGGCAGCGCAGCGCGGCGGGGCCGCTGCCGGCCGCGGACACGTCCACGTCCGGCTCGGCCGCGAGCGCGGCGGCGAGCGACTCGGCGAAGATGCGGTGATCGTCGACCACGAGAACCCGGATACGAACCACAAAACCCCCAAGGGTCGGGGAACGGACGACGGCGGGCACGGCGCCCGGACCGGGTGATCCGCAGACGCCTCGGCCGCCGCCGTGACACCTCTGCACTACCCCGGACCGGACGCCGTACCCGACTTGTCTCGACCCCTGAATCCACACCGGCCCCCACCGGTGTCACGCATCAGCGTAGGGCGCGGTGCGGCTCACGGTTGGCCGAATAGCAGAAGTTTTCCCCTGGATTTTCCGGCACGGCCGTCCCGAAGGGCCTTTGCGGTGGCTTGATTTCGCCGATGCCGAAGGTCCGGACGGCGGCCCCCGGACCGGCGCGTGCCACGGGCAGTTGCACGATGTGCAATTCACCCGGCGTGTGCACGCCGGGCGCCCGCGCACAGCGCCCGCGCACAGCGCACCGCGGACGTACGCGCGCCCCCCGCACCGGCAGGGTGCGGGGGGCGCGCGGGAAGAGCGTGTTCAGGAGGGTTCAGGAGGTGCGCACGGTTCAGGAGGTGTGCGTCCGCGCGAAGTTCCACGCGTCCGTGATGATGCCGGTGAGGTCCGAGCGGCTCGGGGTCCAGCCCAGCCGCTCGTGCGCCGTCCTGGCCGAGGCGACCAGCGCCGCCGGATCGCCGGCCCGGCGCGGGGCGACGACTTCGGGGATCTCGTGGCCGGTGACCTTGCGGACCGTCTCGACGACCTCGCGGACGGAGAACCCGCTGCCGTTGCCCAGGTTGCAGATCAGGTGCTCCCCGGCGGCGGCCGCCTCCAGCGCGGCCAGGTGGGCCTCTGCCAGGTCCGCGACGTGGATGTAGTCGCGCACGCAGGTGCCGTCGGGGGTCGGGTAGTCCTCGCCGAACACCGAGATCGACTCGCGTGCGCCCAGCGCCACCTGGAGGACCAGCGGGATCAGGTGGGTCTCGGGGCTGTGCCGCTCGCCGAACTCCCCGTACGCCCCGGCCACGTTGAAGTACCGCAGGGACACCGCGGCCAGGCCGTGCGCCACGCACTCCCCCGCGATCATGTGGTCCACGGCCAGCTTCGACGCCCCGTACGGGTTGGTCGGCGCGGTCACGGACGCCTCGGTCAGCAGGCCCTCCGCCGGCTCCCCGTAGGTGGCGGCGGTGGAGGAGAACACCAGCTTGCGCACGCCCGCCCCGCGCATCGCCGCGAGCAGGGCGAGGGTGCCGCCGACGTTGTTCTCCCAGTACTTGCCCGGGTTCACCACGGACTCGCCGACCTGCGAGGAGGCCGCGAAGTGCAGCACCGCGTCGTAGGAGGAGTCCAGGTGGCGGGCCGCGTCCTGGATCCGGCCCTCGATGAAGGCGGCGCCCGCCGGCACGCCCTCGCGGAAGCCGGTGCTGAGGTCGTCGAGGACGGTGACCTCGTGGCCCGCCTCCAGCAGGTGGGCCGCGACCACGCTGCCGACGTATCCGGCGCCGCCGGTCACCAGGTATTTGTGCATCGCCGTCTTGCTCACTCGCCTACTGCCTCTCGCGGGGGAGCACACGCGGGTGCGCGCGCGTGCTGGGTCGTGCCGTCAAACTACCGTCTGGCCCGACCCCGACGGCGCCGCCCGGTCGAGCAGGCCGGTCCGCGCGGCCAGCGCGGCCGCCTCCAGCCGCGATCCCACGCCCAGCTTCATCAGCACCCGCTGGACATGCGTACGGGCGGTGCTCGGCGCGATGGCCATGCCGGCGGCGATCAGCCGGGTGTCCTCGCCCTCCGCGACCCGGACCAGCACCTCCACCTCGCGCGGCGTGAGCAGCCGCAGCAGCCGGCTGCCCTCGTCGTCGGGCTGGGCGGCGGGGTTGAGCAGCTCCGCGAACGCGCCCTGCAGCAGCTGCGGGGCGATCGCCACCTCGCCCGCCCGGGCCTTGGCCAGCGCCCGCTCCACGCCTTCGATCCGCTCGTCGTGGCGTACGTACCCCGAGGCGCCCGCGGCGAAGGCGGCCGCGATCCCGCGCGGGCTGGGCACCGGGCCGAGGACGACCACGGCGATCTGGGGGCGTTCGCGCTTGATCCGGACGACGGGTTCGAACACCCCGGGCTCGGCGGGGGCGGCGGTGCCGAGGAGGCAGACCTCCGGGGCGCGGCTGATGACCAGTTCGGCGGCTCCCGCGGCCGGTGCGGCGGCGGCGAGCACGCGGTGACCGCGCAGTTTCAGGGCCGAGGCGAGCGCCTCGGCCAGCAGCCGGTGCTCGTCGACCACCACGACCCGTACGCCCATTGCGTGACCCACCCCCGACCCTTCTGCCCCGGCAAGCTACACGCTTGTTCGACGGTGCGCGGGGGTAACCGCGCAGAAGCCCCCGGAAGGCGGACCTTCCGGGGGCTTGCCTGTCGCGGGCCGGTCAGCTCGCGGTGAAGGAGGAGAAGATGTACTCCGGGTCCGAGGTGGAGGAGTGGGGCTTCTTCACCGTCGTACGGGCGAGGAACAGCTTGCCGTTGTGGTAGCGGTACTCGTGGTGGTCGGGCGAGTAGGCCGTCTCGATGCGCTGGGTCGTCTTGTCCGATGGGTTCTCCATCAGGACGGTTTCCTTCATCGTCTTGCCGTCGATGCTGACGATCTGGCCGCCCTTGTCGTACGGGGGCTCCTTGTAGGCGATGATGTTCGACCCGTCCATGCGCAGCGGGAACAGCTTGTACCGCTCGCCCGCGGGGGCGGCCTCGTTGGTCTGCTTGCCGGTCTCCAGGTCGAAGGAGAGCAGCTCGTTGGTCTTGCCGTAGGGGTCCTGGCCCTGGTGCTCGTACGAGGGCAGGTAGAGCTTGCCGTTGCCGACGACGAAGCCGAAGCAGCGCTCGACCTCGGTCTTGCACTCGCCGCCGAAGTTGCCGGAGGACAGCGAGATGCGCGCCTTCAGCTGGCCGGCCGGGTCGACGACGAAGAGGTCGCTGACGCCGGTGGCGTTCTTGGCGGTCTTGCCGACGTCGGCGGCGACGATCAGGGGCTTGGTGGAGACGATGCTGGCGTAGTCGATGCCCGCGGAGAGCTTGTACGAGGACTGCGGGGCGCCGGTCGCCGGGTCGAGGACCTGTGCGTAGAGCGTCGGGGTGGAGCTCTGGCCGCACTTGCGGATGACCGCGAGGGCCTCGCCGCCCGCGTAGCCCGCGTCGCGGCAGCCTTCGCCGTCCGTCTTGGGCAGCCACAGCGACTTGCCGTCGGCGAGGTTCCAGGCGGCGCCGCCCGAGGAGCCGCCCGCGGCGACCGTCTGCCCGCTGAGGGTGACCTCGTAGTAGGACACGGGCTTGTCGCCGCTGGTGGCGCTCTTGGCGTTGCCGGTCCACACCAGCTTGCCGGCCTCCAGGTCGATGACGGCGACCTCGGTGCACGGCGGGTACTTGGCCTCGGGCGTGGGCTTGGCGGGCCTGAAGAGCACGGCCGACTTCTTGTCGGTGACGTGCGGGGTGGCGCCGCACAGTTCACCGGGGAGGGGCACCTCCCACTTCTTGCCGCCGTCGACGAGGTTGTAGCCGACGATCTTGTACACGTCGGACTTCACGTAGGTGGTGTCGGTCAGCCAGGAGCCGGGGACCTGGACCATCTCGTCCGGCGTCGGGCTCGGCTGGTTGAGCAGCACCTTCGACTTGGTGTTGGCGGGCACCTTCTCGGTGCCGCCCGCGCCGGGCTGGGACTTGTCGTCGCCCGGCTTGGCGGGGCCGCCGTCCGCGGTGTCGTTCCTGCCGTCGCCGTCGCCGGAGACGTACCAGAAGCCGCCGCCGACGATGAGGACGATGGCCAGCAGGGCCGCGCCGACGATCATCAGCTGGGTGCGCACGTCGTTGCCGCCGCCGCCCGCGCCGCCGGCCGGGGGCTGGGGGCTGTACATGGGCGTGGTGGGCGGCCCGAAGGGCGGGGGCGTACCGGGCTGCTGCGGGTAGCCGTAGCCCGGTTCGGGCTGCTGCGGGTACCCGTACGCGGGCTGCGTCGGCGGCTGCTGCGGCGGCGCGGGAGGCCCGGGCGGCTGCGCGGGCGGGGGGTCCTGCGGCGCTCCGAAGCCGCCGGAGGGCGGCTGGCTGGGGGGCGGCGGGGTACTCATGGGTTGCTACTGCCTCTCGCTGGGCGGCTCGGTGGACGCGTTCACTTGCCGAAGACCATCAGGAGCTTCTCGTCCTTGCCCTGGGCGAGCAGACGGACGGTGGAGATGAAGAACCGCCCGTCCGCGTAGTCGACCACCGGGGCGAAGAAGGTGCTCTCCACCTCCGAGGCCGGGCCGGACGGGTGGCGCAGCACCGCGGTGGGCGTGCCGCCGCCCGCCGGGATCGTGAGGACCTCGCCGCCCATGCCGAACTCCGCCTTGCGGTAGGCGATCAGCTGGCCGTTCTCGGCCCTGAGCGGCACGATGACGCGCTTGTCCCCCGCGGGGACGCGCCACTTGGCCTTGCCCGTGCCCAGGTCGAAGGCGACGATCTCGTTGGCGGTGCCGATGTCGGTGGTCGTGGGCATGTAGAGGGTGCCCGAGTCGACGACGGTGGTGGCGCAGCTCTGCAGGGAGTCGTCGTGGTTCGTCCCGCACCGGGTGGAGAACTTGCCCTCGCCGGTGACGGTGGCGCGCTGCTTGCCGTCGGGGCCCAGGACCACGATGGAGCGCTCCTTGGTCTCCCGGTTGCCGAGGTCGAGGACGATCGGGTCGAGCGAGAAGACCCGGTTGACCCTCCAGCCCTTGGGCAGCCGGTAGGACCAGGTGCTCTTGCCGGTGACCGGGTCGGCGTCCTGGACCTCGACGGTGCTGTCGGCGTCGTGGCAGGTGGCGATCCCGAGCATCTTGCCGTTGCCCGCGGGATAGGCGCCGGGCATGCAGCCCTCGGACGGGCTGGCGAAGAGCTTGTCGCCGGTGCTGAGCTTGAAGGCGGTGGCGCGGGTGAGGCGGCTGACGGTGACGGTGTCCCCGGTGATGGCCAGGCTGGGGTCGACGAAGAGGTCGAAGGCGCCCTCCTTGGGCACCTCCTTCGACCAGCCCTCCTTGCCCGCCTTGAGGTCGATCAGCCGCATCTGGTTGCAGTTGGCGCTGTCCGAGTCGCCGTCCCGGTGCATGACGACGGTCTTGCCGTCGGCGGTGGTCTGGCGCGTGACGGCGCAGATCCCGGCGGGAAGGGTGAGCGTCCACTTCTCCTTGCCGTCGGCGACGGCGTAGGCGGTGACGGCCTTGTCCACGGTCTTGACGACGGTGTCGCCCACGACCCACTGGCCGTCGGTCTTCACTCCGGCGCCCGGGCCGTCGATCTTGGCGGTCTTGAGCCAGAGGACCTTGTCCTCGCCCTGCTTGCGGCCGGAGTTGAGGTCGGCCTCCGAGCCGCCGTTGCCGCTGCCGTCCCCCTTGTCGGCGGAAGGGGAGCCGGAGGGCTTGGCGTCGGGCGGGGCGGACTGCTGCGCGACGGGCGGCTTCGGGTCCTTGTCGTCGCCCCGGAAGAAGGCGAAGTACGTGCCGGCGCCCACGACGAGGACGCCCGCGACCGCCGCGGCGATCAGGACGGTCGTCTTCTTCTTGGGCGGGGGCGGCGTGCCGGGAGCGCCCGCCGGCATCGCGGGCGCGCCCGGGGGCGGCGGCGGGTAGCCGTAGCCGGGGACGGTCGGCGGCTGCTGCTGGACGGTCGGCGGCTGCTGGGCGTACGGGTTCGCGCCCTGCGGCGGCTGGCCGTAACCCGACTGCGGCGGGCCGGGCAGGTGTCCGTAACCGGAAGGTGTCGGCGGCTGGTTCGGCGGCTGGGGCGGCTCGGTCATCAGCGCGTACCTTCGGGGTCAGGGGTCGGGGAAGATGACCTTTCTATCACTCACGCAGGCCTTATGCCGGGCCGGTCCGCCCCCTGTTCCCAAGGACGGACCGGCCCGTGATGACGTCGTTATCCGGCCAGTTGCCGCGCGGGCGCCCGGCGGGCCCGCGCGGGCGCGGCGGCCGGAGCTACGCCTCCTCGGCCAGCTCCAGCCAGCGCATCTCCAAGTCGTCGCGCTCCGAGAGCAGTTCCCGCAGTTCGGCGTCGAGCTTGGCCACCTTGTCGTAGTCGGTGGAGTTCTCGGCGATCTGCGCGTGCAGATTGCTCTCGCGGTCGGAGAGCTTGTTGAGCTGCCGCTCGATCTTCTGGAGCTCCTTCTTCGCGGCCCTGGAGTCCCCGGAGGAGACGGGCTTCGCCGCGGCCGCGGCGGCCGGGGCGGGCGCCGGGGCGGCCTCCTCGATCATCCGCCGGCGCCGTTCCAGGTACTCGTCCAGACCGCGCGGCAGCATCCGCAGGCTCGCGTCGCCGAGCAGCGCCATCACGGTGTCGGTGGTGCGCTCGATGAAGAACCGGTCGTGGGAGATCACGATCATCGATCCGGGCCAGCCGTCGAGGAGGTCCTCGAGCTGGGTCAGGGTCTCGATGTCGAGGTCGTTGGTGGGCTCGTCGAGGAAGAGGACGTTGGGCTCGTCCATCAGCAGGCGCAGGATCTGCAGCCGGCGCCGCTCACCGCCGGAGAGGTCGCCGACCGGCGTCCACTGCTTCTCCTTGGTGAAGCCGAACTGCTCGCACAGCTGGCCCGCGGTCATCTCGCGGCCCTGGCCGAGGTCCACGCGGTCGCGGACGCGCTGGACGGCCTCCAGTACGCGCAGGGACGGGTCGAGTTCGCCGACCTCCTGGGAGAGGTAGGCCAGCCTGACGGTCTTGCCGACCGAGACCTTGCCCGCGGCGGGCTGGACCTCGCCCTGGGTGCGGGCGGCCTCGGCGAGGGCGCGCAGCAGGGAGGTCTTGCCGGCGCCGTTGACGCCGACGAGGCCGATGCGGTCGCCGGGGCCCAGGTGCCAGGTGAGGTGCTTGAGGAGGGTCTTCGGGCCGGCCTGGACGGTCACGTCCTCCATCTCGAACACGGTCTTGCCCAGGCGGGCGTTGGCGAAGCGCATCAGCTCGGACCGGTCGCGCGGCGGCGGCACGTCGGCGATCAGCTCGTTGGCCGCCTCGATGCGGTAGCGGGGCTTGGAGGTCCGGGCGGGGGCGCCGCGGCGCAGCCAGGCCAGCTCCTTGCGCATGAGGTTCTGCCGCTTCTGCTCCTCGGTGGCGGCGATGCGCTCGCGCTCGGCACGGGCGAAGACGTAGTCGCTGTAGCCGCCCTCGTACTCGTGCACCTCACCGCGCTGCACGTCCCACATGCGGGTGCAGACCTGGTCCAGGAACCAGCGGTCGTGGGTGACGCAGACCAGGGCGGAGCGGCGGTCCTGGAGGTGCCGGGCCAGCCAGGAGATGCCCTCGACGTCGAGGTGGTTGGTGGGCTCGTCCAGGACGAGGAGGTCCTGGTCGGCGATGAGCAGCTTGGCGAGCGCGATGCGGCGGCGCTCGCCGCCGGAGAGCGGGCCGATGACGGTGTCGAGGCCCTGCCCGAAGCCGGGCAGGTCGAGGCCGCCGAACAGGCCGGTCAGGACGTCGCGGATCTTGGAGTTGCCGGCCCACTCGTGGTCGGCCATGTCCCGGATGATCTCGTGGCGGATGGTGGCCGCGGGGTCGAGGGAGTCGTGCTGGGTGAGCACGCCCATGCGCAGGCCGCCGGACTGGGTGACCCGGCCGCTGTCGGGCTCCTCCAGCTTCGCGAGCATCCGGATCAGGGTGGTCTTCCCGTCGCCGTTGCGGCCGACCACACCGATCCGGTCTCCCTCGGACACGCCGAGGGAGATGCCGTCGAGCAGGGTACGTGTGCCGTACACCTTGCTGACTGCCTCGACATTGACCAGATTGACGGCCATCAGACGCGCTCCAGAGAAAGGGTGTGGATCAGCCCCTCAGCCTAACCCTCCGGGCCGGGCCGGACCGTTCCACGAGGAGCCAGCCGCCCAGTGCCATGCCGATCGCGGCCGGCGAGCAGGTTCCCCACGCCGTCGCCGCTGACGGCGGCCATCAGCCAGTGCCCGAGCACGACGACCCCGAGCGAGGCGACCCGCAGGAGGTCGACGTACCGGTCCCGGGAGGCGGGGGTGGCCGCGGCCGTGTCGCGTGCGCTGGCTGTCATGGGCTCAGGCTCGCCGCCCGGCCGGGCCCGCCGACAGGGTTCACGTACTCAACTCCGCCTGAGTACGGCCACCGTTCCCGGCCCGGGCCCCGTCCCATTCCCTCCGCCCCGCCGCTCCCGGGGCTCCGCCCCAGACCCCGCCGGGCTGCGCCCGGACCCGCGCCTCAAACGCCGGCGGGGCTGGACGTCGGCTCCTGCCGCCCGCCCGGTGCGGCTGGATGCCGCAGGGCGAGCCCCGCCCCTTGGCACCACCCGGCCCACCCGCACAGCCCGGCCCCGCCCGGGCACAACCCAGCCCCGCCGCCGTTTGAGGCGCGGGGTCTGGGGCGGAGCCCCAGGTTCCTCAGCCCCGCCGGCGTTTGCGGCGCGGGGGTCCGGGGGCTGGGCCCCGGCTGCGGCGGGGCGGGGTCAGGACGGCAGGATCGTGGCGCCCGGGGCCGGGCTGGCGGCCACGCGGGTGGCGCGGCAGGTGCCCGAGGCTTCGAGGGCGGCGGCCACCTTCGCCGCGGCCTCCTCGTCCCGGACGAGGAAGGCCGTCGTCGGGCCGGAGCCGGACACCAGCGCGGCCAGCGCACCGGCCTCGGTGCCGGCCGCCAGGGTCTTCGCCAGCGCGGGCCGCAGCGAGAGCGCCGCCGCCTGGAGGCCATTGGCCAGGGCAGGGGCCAGCGCGTCCGGGTCCCCCGAAGCCAGGGCCGCCAGCAGGGCCGGCGAGGCCTCGGGCTCCGGGATCCTCGTACCGGCCGTGAGCCGGTCGAACTCCCGGAACACGGCCGGCGTGGACAGCCCGCCGTCGGCCACCGCGAACACCCAGTGGAACGCACCCGCCTCCACGGGGGTCAGCAGCTCCCCGCGCCCCGTCCCGAGCGCCGCCCCGCCGACCAGGCTGAACGGCACGTCGCTGCCCAGCTCCGCGCAGATGTCGAGCAGTTCGGCGCGCGGCGTGTCCAGGCCCCACAGGGCGTCGCAGGCCAGCAGGGCCGCCGCCCCGTCCGCGCTGCCGCCCGCCATACCGCCCGCGACGGGGATGCTCTTCGCGATGTGCAGGTGGACCGCCGGGGCGATTTTGGCCCGCTCCGCCAGGATCCCGGCGGCGCGCGCCGCGAGGTTCGTGCGGTCCAGGGGCACCTGGTCGGCGTCCGGGCCGGCGCAGGTCACGGTCAGCTCGTCGGCCGCGGTCGCCGTGACCTCGTCGAACAGCGAGACGGCGAGGAAGACGTTGGCGAGGTCGTGGAAGCCGTCGGGGCGGGCCGCGCCCACCGCCAGCTGGACGTTGACCTTCGCGGGCACTCGTACGGTCACGCTCACAGCGCGGGCCTCTGCGCCTCGGGCTTGTGCTCGGCGATCGCGGCGAACTCCTCCACCGTCAGCGACTCCCCGCGCGCCTGCGGCGAGACCCCGGCGGCGACCAGCGCCGCCTCGGCCCCGGCCGCGGACCCGGCCCAGCCGGCCAGCGCGGCGCGCAGCGTCTTGCGGCGCTGCGCGAAGGCCGCGTCCACGACCGCGAAGACCTCCGCCTTCGAGGCGGTCGTCTTGATCGGCTCCGCCCGCCGCACCAGCGAGACGAGCCCGGAGTCGACGTTCGGCGCCGGCCAGAAGACCTTGCGGCCGATGGACCCGGCGCGCTTGACGTGCGCGTACCAGTTGGCCTTGACGGAGGGCACCCCGTAGACCTTGTTGCCGGGTTCGGCGGCGAGCCGGTCGGCGACCTCCGCCTGCACCATCACCAGGGTCCGCTCGATGGTGGGGAACCGGTCGAGCATGGTCAGCAGGACGGGCACGGCCACGTTGTACGGCAGGTTCGCCACGAGCGCGGTCGGCGCCGGGCCGGGCAGCTCGGTCACCAGCATCGCGTCGGAGTGGACCAGCGCGAAGCGGTCCTTGCGCCCGGGCATCCGCGCCTCGATGGTGGCGGGCAGCGCCGCCGCGAGGATGTCGTCGATCTCGACGGCCGTGACCCGGTCGGCGGCCTCCAGCAGCGCGAGCGTCAGCGAGCCCAGGCCGGGGCCGACCTCGACGACCACGTCGTCCGGCCGCACCTCGGCGGTGCGCACGATCCGGCGCACCGTGTTGGCGTCGATGACGAAGTTCTGACCCTTCTGCTTGGTCGGGCGCACACCGAGTGCGGCGGCCAGCTCCCGGATGTCGGCCGGTCCGAGAAGGGCGTCAGAAGGGTGGTCGTTGGGCTGCTGCTCTGCGGTGCTCACCCGCTAAGCCTACGGCCGCAGTGCGGCCACGGACTCGCCCCCCGCTGCACGTAGAGCTTCTTCGCCCGGTACGTCTGCTCCGAGGCCGGGGCGTCCTGCGGGCGGCCGCTGCCGCCGAGGCCCTGCCAGGTCCGTACGTCGAACTGGTAGAGGCCGCCGTACGTCCCCGAGGGGTCGGTGGCCGAGGGGCGCCCGCCCGATTCGCACTGGGCGAGGGCCGCCCAGTTGAGGCCGTCGGCGCCGGACACGGAGGTCGGCAGCGGCTTCGTGCCGACCCTGACGCGCTGGGTGACGGGCTCGCGGACGGTCTCGTCCGCGATGCGGCGGGGCTTTTGGCGGACCCCGTTGACGGTGCGCAGGCTGTAGGTGACCCGGCGGGCCCCGGACCGCCCGGCGCGTTCCACGACCTCGGTGCCGGCGAAGAGGGTGCCGTCCTTGACCCGCTCCGTCTCGTACGGGATGCGCTCCTCGCGGACCTCGCGGGTGCCGGTGATGCGCAGCACGGTGATGGTCAGGCCGTCGCGCGGGAAGGCGGTGGGCGGCACGGAGGTGGTGTCCTGGCCGTTCAGGGTGATGCCGGCCTGGTCGAGGGCCTCCTGGACGGTGGCGGCGTTGGTGCGGACGGTGCGTTCGCGGCCGTCGGCCATGAAGGTGACGCTGCGTTCGGTGCGGACGCTGAGGGCCATTCCGGCGCGCGGCACGGGGGCGGTGCGCGGCGCCGAGAGGTAGGCGCCCTCGGCGCGGATGCCGAACTGGCGCAGTGCGCCTTCGACGGTGCGGGCGGTGGTCCACACCTGGCGCTGCAGGCCGTCGAGGGTGAGGCTCAGGGGGCGGCCGTAGCGGACGACGACCTGTTCGCCGTCGTCGAGGTGTTCGCCGGGGCCGGGGGCCACGAGGTCGTGGGGGCCGAGGGCGAGCCCTTCGGAGGCCAGTAGTTCGTCGACGTCGTCGGCGAAGGTGTGCAGGGTGCGCGGGACGCCGTCGACGGTGAGCCGTACCGCCTTGTCGGCGGCGACGAAGGCGGTGGTGCCGCCGGCGAGGAAGGCGACGACCAGGGCCTGCGGCACCATCCGCCGCCAACTGGCCGGCGGGGGCTCGGCGGGGGCGGTGCGGCGGCGTCTGCCGGTGCCGGGCCCGGGCCCCGGTACCGGCACGCATCCCGGGGCGGGTCCCGGCGCGGGTCCCGGCGCGGCCGCGGGCGCCGGCAGCAGGGCGACCGGGGCGGGGGCGGGTGCCCGGCGGCGCCCCGACCCGGCCCCGACGGCACCGACACCACCGACCGCATCGGGCGCGAACCCGGCGACGGGGGTCAGCGGCAGCGTGGCGGACACGGCGGACACCGTCGGCGCCTCGGGGTCGGCCCATCCGCCCGGCTGTCCGCCCTGGCGGGCCCGGCGGCGCCCGGCCCGGCGCGGGCCCGGGACCCCCGGATCGGCCCCCGGATCCGGGGCCCCCGGATCCCCGTACGCCCCCGGAACGGGACCGCCACGGCGGTGACTGCCCTGCGTATCGCTCACGACGCTCGCTCCACTGCTGCTCCGGCACCCGCTGGTTCGGGCACGGCACCTTAGCGGAGGAGTCGTCACGCACCAAAGCCGGACGGTCACACAGCGTGTCGTCCGGCCGGGGCGGTCAGTAGTCGAAGGCGCGCGCCGTGTTGGCCGCCAGCGCGGTGGCCATCGCGTCCTCGCCGATGCCCCGGACCGCCGCCATCGCCCGTACGGTCAGCGGAATGAGGTACGGGGCGTTGGGCCGTCCGCGGTACGGCGCCGGGGTGAGGTACGGGGCGTCGGTCTCGACGAGCACCAGCTCCAGCGGGGCCACGGCCAGCGCCTCGCGCAGCGGGGCGGCGTTCTTGAAGGTGACCGTCCCGGCGAAGGACATGTAGTAGCCGGCGGCGGCGCACTCCCGGGCCATGTCGGCGTCCCCCGAGTAGCAGTGGAAGACGGTGCGCTCCGGCGCGCCCTCCTCCCGCAGCACGCGCAGCACGTCCGCGTGGGCGTCGCGGTCGTGGATCACAAGGGCCTTGCCCCGGCGCTTGGCGATCTCGATGTGGGCGCGGAAGGAGCGCTCCTGCGCGGCCATGCCCTCCGGCCCGGTGCGGAAGTAGTCCAGTCCGGTCTCGCCGACCGCCTTGACGTGCTCCAGCGCGGCCAGGGCCTCGATCTCGGCCAGCGCCTCGTCGAGCGCGGCCTGTCCGCCGCCGGTCCGGGCGCCCTGCCGCGACCAGCCCTCAGGGTCCCCGTGCACGATCCGGGGCGCCTCGTTCGGGTGCAGGGCCACGGCCGCGTGGACGTTCTCGTACGCGGCGGCCGTCTCGGCGGCCCAGCGCGAGCCCTTCACGTCGCAGCCGACCTGGACGACCGCGGCCACACCCACCGAGGCGGCCTTCGCGAGGCCCTCCTCGACGGTGCCGGACTGCATGTCCAGGTGGGTGTGCGAGTCCGCCACCGCCACCCGGAGGGGTTCGGGCAGCGGTGGCGGTGCGTCCTTGGAGGCTCGGGAGGCCGGGGCCGGCGAAGTGCTCATGGGGCCGATCTTATGACCGGCGGAAGATCCCCAGCAGGCGGGAGAGGAGGCCCGGGTGCTTCTCGGACTCGTCGACGGCGACGGGCCCGGGGGCGTCGTGCGCGGGGCGCGCCCGGTGCGGCCCCCGGGTCCGGGGGACGTCCGCGCCCGCCGGGACGGGCCCGGCGATGCCGGGGGCGACGCGGTGGTGGTAGAGCTGGTCGAGCGTGCCGAGCACCGAGGAGACCTGTCCCGCGCGCATGATCCGGACCACGTGGCCGCCGCAGTTGTGGCAGGTCGGGTTGGACAGCGGGGAGGGCACCCGCTCGCCCTCGGCCTTGTACATGATGAACGGCTCGCCCTTGCCGTCCAGGTGGTGCTCTATGTCGTAGGCCTGCTCCCAGCCGTACCCGCACCGCATGCACGCGAAGGAGTACGCCTCGTGCACGGTCTGCACGGCAGGACCGGCGGGCGCGCGGGGCGCTGCCGCGGGTACCGGGGTCTCAGCGATCTCACTCATGCCAGCTCCTCTTGTTCCACTGGTGCCGTTGCCAGTGGACGCCTCTTCGGGCGGGAGCGCATCAGGCCCTGTCCGTTGTTGGACGGTCCTTGGGGGACTCATGCCCAAAGCGCCCGGTGCGCGGTCTGAGCTTTGCCTTTCAGGTTAGCCCTTTACCGGTTTGCGGCATCTTTTGTGCCGCGTTCTTTGCCGCGACGACCGCGTCGAACACCTCGCGCTTGGGTACTCCGGCCTCGGCGGCGACCGCCGCGATGGCCTCCTTGCGCCGCTCCCCCGCCTCCTCCCGCACCCGTACCCTGCGCACCAGCTCCTCGTCGTCCACATCGCCGGGGGCCGCCGCCGGGGCGCCCTCCACCACGACGGTGATCTCCCCGCGCACGCCCTCGGCCGCCCAGGCGGCCAGCTCGCCGAGCCCGCCGCGCTTGACCTCCTCGTACGTCTTGGTCAGCTCGCGGCACACGGCGGCACGGCGCTCGGCGCCGAAGACCTCGGCCATGGCGGCCAGGGTGTCGTCGAGCCGGTGCGGGGCCTCGAAGTAGACGAGCGTGCGCCGCTCGGCCTCCACCTCGCGCAGCCGGCCGAGGCGCTCGCCCGCCTTGCGCGGCAGGAACCCCTCGAAGCAGAACCGGTCCACCGGCAGCCCGGACATGGCCAGCGCGGTGAGCACCGCGGACGGCCCGGGAACGGCGGTGACCTTGATGTCCTTCTCGACGGCGGCGGCCACCAGCCGGTAGCCGGGGTCCGACACCGAGGGCATCCCGGCGTCGGTCACCAGCAGCACGCGGGCCCCGCCGGCCAGCGCCTCGACCAGCTCGGGGGTCCGCGCGGACTCGTTGCCCTCGAAGTACGACAGGACGCGCCCGGTGGTGTGCACGCCGAGGCCCTGGGTCAGCCGGCGCAGCCGCCGGGTGTCCTCGGCGGCGATCACGTCGGCCCGCTCCAGCTCGGCCGCGAGCCGCGGCGGGGCGTCCGTGAGGTCGCCGATGGGGGTGCCGGCGAGTACGAGGACTCCTGCCGGAGAGGTGGGCTCGCTGGCGCGGGGCTGGTCAGTGGTCACCCGCCCATCCTCTCAGCCCCGCCCGGCCCCGCGCCCGGACGCCCCCGGTGCTGGGGTTCCCACAGATCCGTTCCCTACGATGACCCGGTGACCAAGACCGCGACGCCGCCGCCCAGCCCCGCGGGGGCCCCGCCCTCCCCGCCGGCGGGACGCGACAATGAGCCGCCCACCTGGCTGCGCCGCCTGCGCGCCTTCGGCTACGTGCCCCGCGCCGGTGCGGGGCAGGGCGACGTGCGCACCCGCCTGGTGCCCCCGTACGCGCAGCCGTCCCCGCAGCTGTGGATGACCTTCGGGCTGCCGCCGAGGGTGTGGGACACCTGGCAGCGGATCGTCTCGTGGGTCGGGCCGCTGCTGGTGGCGCTCGTCGCCGGCGTGCTGCGGTTCGCGCACCTGGGCAGCCCGAAGGCGGTGATATTCGACGAGACGTACTACGCCAAGGACGCCTGGGCCACGATCAAACAGGGCTACGAGGCGAGCTGGCCCAAGGACATCGACAAGTCGATCCTCGCCGACCCCGGCTCGGTCCCCCTCCCGCTGGATCCGGGCTACGTCGTGCACCCGCCCGTCGGCAAGTGGGTCATCGGGCTCGGCGAGTGGATGTTCGGGCTCACCCCCTTCGGCTGGCGGTTCATGACCGCCGTGCTCGGCACCCTGTCCGTGCTGATGCTCTGCCGGATCGGGCGGCGGCTGTTCCGCTCGACCTTCCTGGGCTGCCTGGCGGGGGCGCTGCTCGCGGTGGACGGCCTGCACCTGGTGATGAGCCGCACCGCGCTGCTCGACCTGGTGCTGATGTTCTTCGTGCTCGCCGCCTTCGGTGCGCTGCTGATCGACCGGGACCGGACCCGCGCCCGGCTCGCGGACGCGCTCCCGGTGGACGACGAGGGCCGGACCCGGCCGGACGTGCGGATCGCCGAGACGCTGGGGCTGGGTGCGCGCCCGTACCGGATCCTGGCGGGGGTCTGCCTGGGCCTCGCCGCCGGGACGAAGTGGAACGGCTTCGTCGTCCTGGCCTTCTTCGGCGTCCTCACCGTCCTGTGGGACGCCGGCGCGCGGCGCACGGCGGGCGCGGGCGCCCCGTACGCGGCGATGCTGCGCCGCGACGCGCTGCCCGCGTTCCTGTCCACCGTCCCGGTCGCGGTGGTGACGTACGTGGCCTCGTGGTCGGGCTGGATCTTCAGCCCGGACAACGGCAAGGGCGGCTACCTGCGCGACTGGGCCGCCAAGAACGACCAGGGCAGCGCGCTGTCGTTCCTGCCCGAGTGGCTGCGCAGCCTGTGGCACTACGAGACCGAGGTGTACGCGTTCCACGTCGGCCTGACCTCGGGGCACACCTACGAGTCGAACCCGTGGAGCTGGCTGGTCCTGGGCCGGCCCGTCTCCTATTTCTACGAGTCCCCGGAGCCCGGCACCGACGGCTGCCCGGCGACGGCGGCCGGCAAGTGCGCCCGCGAGGTCTTGGCGCTGGGCACCCCGCTGCTGTGGTGGGCGGGCTGCTTCGCGCTGCTGTACGTGCTGTGGCGGTGGTTCTTCCGCCGCGACTGGCGGGCGGGCGCGATCGCGTGCGCGCTGGGCGCGGGCCTGCTGCCCTGGTTCAACTACCAGGAGCGGACCATCTTCTTCTTCTACGCGGTGGTGTTCGTCCCGTACCTGTGCCTGGCGGTGGCGATGATGATCGGCGCTTTGCTGGGCCCGGCCGGATCGAGCGAACGGCGGCGGACGCTGGGCGCGATCGGGGCGGGGGTCCTGGTCCTGCTGATCGTGTGGAACTTCATCTACTTCTGGCCCATCTACACGGGCCAGACCCTGCCAATGGACTCCTGGCGGGCCAGGATGTGGCTGGACACCTGGGTCTGACGACCCCACGGCCGAAGGCCCCGGCACCCGGCGGTGGTGCCGGGGCCCTCGTCGTGCGGGGGCCGTCCGGAGGTCAGGGGGTCGGGCCGGCCGGGTGCCAGGGCGTCATGAGGGCCAGGATCTCATCCGGGCTCCAGTGGCCGGCGGCTCCGGGGCTGCGGGCGAGGTAGCCGGCGATGGAGGGGCCGGTCCAGGCGCCGGACTCCAGCAGGCCCGCCGCCAGGTAGCTCACGTAGGCGGCGGACGGCTTCACCCAGTCCACGTCGTGCATGGCCCAGGGGGCGGTGAAGGTCAGTACGGGAATGCCCTCCAGGACGCCGGCGCAGATCAGCGTCTCGTAGCGGCCCGGGCCCCGCTCGTCGCGTCCCGAGCGCAGCACCTCGGTGAGGTCGAGGTCGAGGTCGGGCCCCGGCTGCCGGTACATCTCCTGGGCGGTGATGTCGGAGAACTGCTGGGTCGTCACCAGGTGGGCGCGCGCCCGGGTGAGGCCCGCCTCGGCCGGGTCGTAGAAGGCCCGGCCGCCCGTCCACACCGGGGACTTCGTGGCGAAGTACAGCCGCCCCGGCAGCTCGACCGGCACGGAGCGGGCGGGCGCGCGGGGGTCGCGGCAGCCGGGGTAGCTGCGCGCGGCGCCGGCCGGGGTGCCTCCGGCGAGGTAGCAGGCCAGCCGGTCCCGGTGCGTGTTCGAGCCGTAGGAGGTGTACCAGACCAGTTCCGGGGCGGCCCCGGGGGTGCGGGCCGCTTCCACCGTGCGGACGAGGTTCATCGGACGATCTATACCGGCTGGGCCGGGCCGCTGCCTCGCCCCGTTGCCCTCCTCCGCTCCTTTTCGGCCATCGTTGTTCCGGTCCGGTAACGAGAACGCATGCGCACGGCGACGCGGCGTAGGGTCGACCCCACAGATTCTTTGAACATGTTCAGAGAATGCCGGTTCCGGGGGAGGAACGAAGAAGTGAACGGGGCAGCGAAGGGCGCGATCATCGGCGGGGTGTTCCTCGCGTTGCTCGGCGGCACCGGCTACGGGGTCTACGCCCTGGTCGGAGACGCGGGCGACGACGGCAAGGGGGCCGCCAAGGGCGACACCGCCGTCCAATCGGAGAAGGGCAGCGGCCCCGTCACCGAGAAGGAGACCGCGGCGACCGCGAAGGCCTTCCTGGCCGCGTGGGCCGCCGGTGACGACCGGGCGGCCGCCGACCTGACCAACAACGCGCAGGCCGCGCAGACCGCGGTGGGCGACTACAAGGCCAAGGCGTACGTGTCCAAGGCCGTGATCACCCCGGGCCCCGCGACGGGTACGACCGTGCCGTTCAAGGTCGAGGCGGAGATCACGTACGAGGGCACGACCAAGCCCTTCGCGTACGACTCCCAGCTGACCGTGGTGCGCGGCCTGACCAGCGGAAAGCCGCTCGTCGACTGGCAGCCCGCAGTGATCCACCCGCAGCTCCAGAGGGACGAGAAGCTGCGCGCGGGCACCCCCGCGAGCCCGCCGGTCAAGGCCGTCGACCGGGGCGGCGAGGAGCTGACCGCGGAGAAGTACCCCTCGCTGCGGCCGGTCCTCGCCGAACTGCGCGAGACGTACGGGGCCGAGGCGGGCGGCGCGTCGGGCGCCGAGGTCTGGATCGAGCCGGCGGACCGGAGCGCGCCGAAGCGGACCCTGCTGACCCTGGTCGAGGGAGAGCCCGCCGTCCTCAAGACGTACCTGGACGCGAAGGTCCAGGCGGCGGCCGAGCAGGCGGTCGCCAGGTTCCCCGAGGCCTCGGTCGTCGCGATCAAGCCGAGCACCGGGCACATCCTGGCCGTCGCCAACCACCGCAAGGACGGCTACAACGCGGCGATGACGGGCAACCGGGCGCCCGGCTCCACGATGAAGATCGTGACGGGAGCGATGCTGCTGGACCGCGGCCTGGTGGCGGCCGACAAGCCGGCGGAGTGCCCGAAGGAGGTGTCCTGGGGCGGCCGCCCGTTCCACAACCTGAAGAACTTCGAGCTGCCGGCCGGCACCAGCTTCGCGACCTCCTTCGCCCGGTCCTGCAACACCGCCTTCATCAAGCAGATCAAGCCGGTCGACGACGACTCGGCGCTGCCGAGGGAGGCCACGGAGGTCTTCGGCATCGGGCTGGACTGGAAGACGGGCATCAAGTCCACCGACGGCAAGGTCCCGCCGGCGACGGGCGCGGCGGCGGCCGCCGCGTACATCGGACAGGGCCAGATCACCATGAACCCGCTGAACGTCGCCTCCATCACGGCGACCGCCCGCACGGGCGTCTTCCGCCAGCCGCTCCTGGTCGCCCCGGAGCTCGACGGCCGCACGATCGCGACGGCGCAGCGCCGCATGAAGCCCTCGGTGCAGCAGCAGCTGGTCTCGATGATGAAGCTGACGGCGACCAGCGGCACGGGCCGCGAGGCCATGGCCTCGGTCGGCGGCACGGACAAGGGCGCGAAGACCGGCTCGGCGGAGGTCGACGGCGCGGGCAGCCCCGACAGCTGGTTCACGGGCTTCAGCGGCGACCTGGCCGCGGCCGCCATGGTCGAGGCGGGCGGCCACGGCGGCGACGCGGCGGGCCCGATCGTCGCGACGGTCCTGAACGCCCGCTGAGACCGGCCCGCGGCCGCTATGGGTCACGGGGCGGCGGGCCGAAACCGCCTCGCGTCGGGACCCCGGCGGCGTTGGCGTGCGGTGATGACGACCTCCACGCATCCACTGTTCGCCGAGGCCCTGGACGGGCTGGGGCTCGAGCTCGCCGTTCGGGCCCTTCCCGAAGGGACCCGTACCGCGGTCGACGCGGCCGCCGCGATCGGCCGCGAGCTCAGCCAGATCGTGAAGTCGCTGGTCTTCGCCGCGGACGGGGTGCCGGTGCTGGTCCTGATGGACGGGGCCTCGCGGGTCGACGTGGAGGCGGTGCGCCGGGAGCTCGGGGCGGAGGAGGTCACCCGGGCGGATGCCGCACTGGTGCGCGAGACGACGGGCTACGCCATCGGCGGGGTCCCGCCCTTCGGGCACCGCACGCGCACGCGGGTGCTCGCCGACCGGCGGCTGCTCGGCCACGACGTGGTCTGGGCCGCCGCCGGCACCCCCAACACCGTGTTCCCGATGGGGCCGCAGCAGCTCGTCGAGCACGCCGGAGCCACCCTCGCCGACGTACGGGAAGCCGCCGGCTGACCGCAAGGCCGCGAGCCGCCGCCGAGCGCGCCGCGCGTCAGGCGGTGAGCGCCGCGCGCAGGGCTCGGACGAGGGCCTGGGCGCGGGGGTCGGCCGTGACCGACTTGGCGTGGGCGTTGGTGACGTAGCCGAAGCCGATGCCCGCGTCCGGGTCCGCGAAGGCCAGGGAGCCGCCGCGGCCCGGGTGGCCGAAGGAGGCCGGCGAGAGCAGCGGCGAGGCCGGGCCGTGCAGCATGTAGCCGGGGCCGAAGCGGGTGTTGACCACCAGGACGCGGTCCGGGCCGGCCGAGAGCTCCTTGCCGGCGAGGGCGGTGGTGGCCGGGGTGAAGATCCGCGCGCCGTCCTCCACCACGCCGATGGCGGCCGCGTAGAAGCGGGCCAGGGCGCGGGCCGTGCCGATGCCGTTCGAGGCCGGCAGCTCGGCCGCCCGGTAGGCCGGGTCGTTCTCGTCCGGCAGCGGGTCGATGGCCGCGAAGGCGCGGCGGGTCAGGGACCGGGGGTCGGCGTAGGCCTCGGAAACGTTCCTCTTCGGCCGGGTCTTGAGCAGGCCGGCGCTCGCGGGCGGGTCGACCGGCGCCACCCGCCCCACCCGGTGGACCTCCGTCTCCGGCAGGCCTATCCAGAACTCCAGGCCCAGCGGCTCGGCGATCTCCTCGGCCAGGATGCCGCCGACCGTGCGGCCCGTCGCCCGCAGCACCAGCTCGGACAGCAGCCAGCTGAAGGTCTGTGCGTGGTAGCCGTGCCCGGTGCCGGGCTCCCAGTAGGGCTGCTGCGCCGCGACCGCCCGCGGACCGGAGACCCCGTCCGCGGCCTCGGCCGCGCTCAGCCCGCGCTCCAGCGCCGGAAGCCCCGCGCGGTGCGCGAGCAGGTCGCGGACCAGGGTCCGGTCCTTGCCGCCCGCCTTGAACTCCGGCCAGTACGAGCCCACGGGCGCGTCCAGGTCCAGCAGACCGCGCTGGTGCAGCAGCAGGGGGACGGCCGCGGCCACCCCCTTGGTCGCGGAGCGGACGATCTGCGCGGTGTCCTCGGCCCACGGCTCGGTGCCGTTCGCGTCCTTGGTGCCGCCCCACAGGTCCACGACCTTGCGGCCCTCCCGGTACACGGCGACCGCCGCGCCCCGGTCCCCGAGCACCTCGAAATTGCGCGCGAACGCGTCTCTGACGGGCTCGAAGCCCTCCGTCACCACACCCTGGATATCCACGCGCAGTGCAACAAACCCAGACCGGTGCTTATGCCACCGATACGGAGCGCGGGTCGAAGCCGAAGGGCAGTTCCAGGCGGTGGGCCCGCATGAGCGCCTCGTCGCACAGCAGGTCCTGGGTCCGGCCGTCGGCGGCGATCACGCCCTCGCTGAGGACGACCGAGCGCGGGCACAGCTCCAGCGCGTACGGCAGGTCGTGGGTCACCATCAGCACCGTCACGTCGAGCGAGCGCAGGATGTCCGCGAGCTCGCGGCGCGAGGCCGGGTCCAGGTTGGAGGAGGGCTCGTCGAGGACGAGGATCTCGGGCCGCATGGCCAGTACGGTCGCCACCGCCACCCGGCGGCGCTGCCCGAAGGACAGGTGGTGCGGGGGCCGGTCGGCGAAGCCCGCCATCCCGACCTGCTCCAGCGCCTCCCCAACCCGTTCCTCCAGCTCGGCGCCGCGCATTCCGGAGGCGGCCGGGCCGAAGGCCACGTCCTCCCGGACGGTCGGCATGAAGAGCTGGTCGTCGGGGTCCTGGAAGACGATGCCGACGCGGCGCCGGACCTCGGCGAGGGTGCGCTTCTCCACGGGCGTCCCGGCCACGCGCACGGAGCCGACCCCGCCGGCCAGGATGCCGTTGAGGTGCAGCACGAGGGTGGTCTTGCCGGCGCCGTTCGGCCCGAGCAGGGCCACCCGCTCGCCGTGCCCGACGGTCAGGTCGACCCCGAAGAGGGCCTGGTGCCCGTCGGGGTAGGCGTAGGCGAGGCCGGTCACCTCGAGGGAGGGGGCGGCGGCGGGGCCGCAGGACGGGGCGGGGCCGGGAGCAGTCACAGGGTCCATCCCATCAGACAGACGGCGAGGGCCGTCACCGGGAGCGCGGCCGCGCAGGCCCACTGCGTGCGAGTGGCCACGGCCTCGTCGATCACCGGCATCGAGCCGGCGTAGCCGCGGCTGACCATCGCGAGGTAGACCCGCTCGCCGCGCTCGTAGGAGCGGATGAACAGCGCGCCGGCCGTCTTGGCGAGCACGCCCCAGTGCCGGATCCCGCGCGCCTCGAAGCCGCGCGAGCGCCGGGCAATGGACATCCGCCGCAGCTCACCGCTGATCACGTCCCCGTACCGGATCATGAACGAGGCGATCTGGACCAGCAGCGGCGGCAGCTTGAGGCGCTGGAGCCCCAGCAGCAGCGCCCGCAGCTCGGTCGTCGAGGCGAGCAGTACGGACGCGGCCACGCCGAGGGTGCCCTTGGCGAGCACGTTCCAGGCGCCCCAGAGTCCGGAGACGCTCAGCGAGAGGCCGAGGACCTCGACCCTCTCGCCCTCGGCCACGAAGGGCATCAGCACCGCGAAGGCCACGAACGGGATCTCGATCAGCAGCCTCCGCAGCAGGAAGCCGGCCGGTATCCGGGCGGCGGCCGCGACGGCCGCGAGCAGGACGGCGTAGGCCCCGAAGGCCCACACCGCCTCCCGCGGGGTGGAGACCACCACCACCACGAACGCGAAGGTGGCCGCGAGCTTGCAGTGCGGCGGCAGCGCGTGCACCGGGGAGTGCCCGGGGCGGTAGAGCCGGTGGGCGTGGCCCGCACCCACGTCAGCCCGCCGAGACCTGGGCGGAGGCCGGCCGCTCGTCCGTGCGGCGGCGGCGGACCGCCCAGAAGACGCCGGTGCCGACGGCGACGGTCGCCCCGACACCGAGGGCGCCCGCGAGGCCGCCGGACAGGCGGGCGTCGGTGACGTCCTTGACGGAGTAGTCGGCGAGCGGGGAGCCGGCGGCGGCGTGCTCCTCGACGGTGGCGTCGATGCCCTGGTCGGCGGCGACCTTCTCCAGGCCGTCGGGGCTGGCGGAGGCGTAGAAGGAGACGAACCCGGCGAGGACCAGGGCGGTGACCAGGCCGGCGGCCCACACCTTCTTGGTGGAGCGGGCCGCGGCCGGGGCGGGAGCGGCGGCCGGGGCATCGACCAGTTCGCCGCCGACGCGCAGCTTCAGCGGGGTGGCGAGCCCCCGGGCCCCGTGCACCAGGTCCGGCCGTACGGCGATCACGGCGCCCACGGTGGCGGCGGTGATCAGGGCCTCGCCGATGCCGATGAGCACGTGCACGCCGACCATCGCGGTGAGCACCTTGCCCAGGGGGACGTCGGTGGTGCCCCCGACGGCATAGAGCAGGGTGAAGGCGGCGGCCGAGGCCGGCACCGAGACCAGGGCTCCGACGAAGGCGGCCGCTGTCACCGAGCGGCGGCCGCCGGGCAGCACCTTGAGCAGCCCGCGGAAGAGGGCGTAGGAGAGGACGACGGTGACGACGCCCATGACGGTGATGTTGACGCCGAGGGCGGTCAGGCCGCCGTCGGCGAAGAGGATGCCCTGCATGAGCAGGACGACGGACACGCAGAGCACACCCGTGTAGGGGCCGACGAGTATCGCGGCGAGCGCTCCGCCCAGCAGGTGTCCACTGGTGCCGGCGGCGACGGGGAAGTTCAGCATCTGTACGGCGAAGATGAAGGCGGCGACGAGACCGGCCAGCGGCGCGGTCCGTTCGTCGAGCTCGCGGCGGGCGCCGCGGAGGCTGACGGCGACAGCGGCGACGGCCGCCACTCCGGCGGCCACCGAGACGGGTGCGTTGATGAATCCGTCGGGCACATGCATGGAGTAGCTCCGCTTCTCACACAGTCTTTAACCGTTCAAGAATAGTGCTCAGTTGCAAACCGTTGGCAAGAGCGTCCACATCACAAATAGACCCGTGCGGATGCGGGGGAATGTGCGAGGCTGGAGGACAAACGGACGCAAATGTTCCGAATAGAGGAGTCTTGTCGTGTCAGCCACCGCCGAGAATCCGCCCGCGAGCGCCATGGTGACCGCGACCGCCACCGCGACTCCCCAGGCCGCCTCCGTCGAGGAGCGGGTCACCGCACGCGTGATCAGCGACGACCCGCTCTACCGGAAGGTCCCGGTGGCCCTGCGCTTCGCCGCGTCCGAACCGCTGGCCGTACGGATCGTCTTCCCCGCCGACCTGTCCCCCGAGGGCACCGACAACGAGTGGGTCTTCCCCCGCGCGCTCCTGGAGGCGGGCCTCCAGGCCCCGACCGGGACCGGGGACGTGCGCGTCTGGCCCTGCGGCCGCGTGCAGGCGGTGGTGGAGTTCCACTCCCCCGAGGGCGTCGCCGTGGTCCAGTTCGACATCGCCGCCCTGCGCCGCTTCCTGCGCCGTACGTACGCCCCCGCCACCCGATAGGCGCAACGCACCCCGGCCCCGTACCGCCTGGCGATCAGGCGGTACGGGGCCGGGGTGTCGGCCGTACGGGACGGGTCAGGCGTCGACCAGCTCGCGGTCCTTGTCCGGGCCCTCCGGGGAGGCGGCGAGGTGCTTGCGCAGGCTCTCGCCCTCCACGTCGACGTTCGGCAGCAGCCGGTCCAGCCAGCGCGGCAGCCACCAGGCCTTGTGCCCGAGCAGGGCGAGCACCGCCGGGACGATGGCCATGCGGACCACGAAGGCGTCGAAGAAGACGGCGACGGCCAGACCGAAGCCGATCATCTTGACCATCTGCTCACTGGCTCCGATGAAGCCCGCGAACACCGCGATCATGATGACGGCGGCGGCCACGACCACCCGGGCGCTGTACTGGAAGCCGGTCACGACCGCCTGGCCCGGGCGCTCGCCGTGGACGTACGCCTCCCGCATCCGGGTGACGAGGAAGACCTCGTAGTCCATGGCCAGACCGAAGACCACGCCCACCATGAAGATCGGCATCATCGACATGATCGGGCCGGTCTGCTCCACGCCGAAGAGCGAGCCGAGCCAGCCCCACTGGAAGACCGCGACGACCGCGCCGAGGGCGGCGACGACCGAGAGCAGGAAGCCGAGGGCCGCCTTGAGCGGGACCAGGATCGAGCGGAACACCAGCATCAGCAGCAGGAAGGCGAGGCCGACCACGAGCGCCAGGTAGGGCAGCAGCGCGTCGTTCATCTTCTGCGAGAAGTCGATGTTCATCGCGGTGGCGCCGGTGACCATGACGTCCTCCCCGCTGCCGTCGCGGATCTCGTGGACCAGGTCCTCGGTCTGCGGGGAAGACGGGCGGTCCTTGGGGACCACGGTGATCACCGAGGCGTCGCCGGCCTCGTTGGGCATCGGCGGGACGACCGCGGCCACGCCCTCCAGGCCCTTGATCCGCTCGACGGTGGAGTCGGCGAGCGCCTTGTCCCCGTCCACGACCACCATCAGGGGGCCGTTGAAGCCGGGCCCGAAACCCTCGGACAGCAGGTCGTACGCCTGGCGCTGGGTGGTGGACACCGGCTGGGCGCCGTCGTCCGGCAGGCCCATCTCCAGCTTGCTCGCCGGGATGGCGATGACGCCGAGGCCGATCACACCGGCCAGCAGGACCATGACCGGGCGGCGCAGGACGAAGCGGGCCCAGCGGGTGCCGCCGTTGGCCTTCTTCTCGCCGCCGGCGGACTTGCCCTTGCCCTTGCCGAACAGCTTGCTCTTCTCGCCCGCCGGCAGGACCTTCTTGCCCGCGAAGCCCAGGATGGCCGGGACCAGGGTGAGGGCGACCAGCACCGCGATGACCACGGTCCCGGCGGCCGCGAAGCCCATCTTGGTGAGCATCGGGATGTTGACGACGGCCAGGCCCACCAGGGCGATGACCACGGTCAGACCGGCGAAGACGACGGCGGAGCCGGCGGTTCCGGCGGCCCGGCCCGCGGCCTCCTCGCGCTCGCGGCCCTCGGCGAGCTCCGCGCGGTAGCGGGAGACGATGAAGAGGGCGTAGTCGATGCCGACCGCGAGGCCGATCATCGTGGCGAGGGTGGCGGTGGTGTTGCCGAGGTCCAGCACGTTGGCGAGCGCGGTGATGGAGGAGACCCCGATGCCCACGCCGATGATCGCCGTCAGCAGCGGCAGCCCGGCCGCGATCAGCGAGCCGAAGGTGATGACCAGGACGACCGCGGCGACCAGGATGCCGATGATCTCGCCGGAGCCGGTCTCGGGGGCCGCCATCAGCGCGTCACCGCCGATCTCGACGGTGAGGCCCTGCGCCTGGGCCTCCTTGCCGGACTCCGTCAGCGCCTCGCGGGTCGCGTCGGTCAGCTCCATGCCGCTGACCTTGTACTTGGTGCTGATGTAGGCGGTGGAGCCGTCCTGGCTCACGGCCTGGCTCTGGTACGGGTCGGCGACCGAGGAGATCTGGTCCTTGCCCGGACCGGACTTCAGGTCTTCGACGATCTTCTCGACCTGGGCCTTGGGCTCGGGGTCGGTGACCTTGGCGCCGGCCGGGGCCTTGATGACGATCCGGGCGGTGGCGCCGTCGGCGGCCATCCCGGGGAACTTCTCGTCCAGCACGTCGAAGGCCCGCTGGGCCTCCGTGCCGGGTATGGAGAAGGAGCCTGAGGTGGGTGCGGACGCGGATGCCGCGCCGAAACCGGCGGCGAACAGCAGCGCCACCCAGATGAGGGCGACAAGGCCGCGGCGCCGGAAGGCGCCCCGGCCGAGGCGGTAGAGGAAGGTGGCCACGTCGGTGGTTCTCCCGTTCGGGTCGTGGGATGGATCCGGTGCGGATCAGGGCATGGGGAGCCGGCCCGACGACGAGAGCGGCGTGTCAGGAACAGCACGAGGTACAGCGGGGACGGGGCGGTGGGGAGTTCAGACGCCGAGGGCGGGGAAGACCACGGCGTCGATGAAGTGGCCGAGGAAGTTCCGGTCGACCGGGCGGTCCTCGATCAGCGGGAGCGCGATGAACGCGCCGATGAGCATGTGCGGTACGAAGTCCAGCGCCGGGCAGTCCGGGCGGATCTCGCCCCGGTCCACCGCGCGCTGCAGCATCGTCTGGAGGCCGTTGATCTCCGGGTCGACCAGCAGGTCCCGCAGGGCCTTGTGCAGCTCCGGGCTCTCGTGGACGGCATGGGCCAGACCCCGCATCAGCGCGGTGTCCTTGGCCATCTGCGCGTCGTCGGAGCATTCGACCATGCGCGCGAAGTCCGTGCGCAGGCTGCCCGTGTCGATCTCCCGCAGCGAGACGGGCTGCGTACATCGCAGGGCCTTGGCGACCAGCTCGGGCTTGCTCCCCCACTGGCGGTAGAGGGTGGCCTTGCTGGACTTGGTGCGGGCGGCGACCGCGTCCATGGTCAGCGCCTCGTAACCCACTTCGCGCAGGAGGTCCAGGACCGCCCCGTGGAGTTCGGCTTCCCGCTCGGGGGTGATCCGGCTGCGCCGGGCCGCCATCGCCTCGGTCATCTCCGTGCCTCCCGTCCGAACGCGCCTTATCGAAACGAATGTGTTCCGTACGCCCTAGACGATACCCCGGGTCCCAACGAAACGAAACCGTTCCGTTTCGCTTCGGGGAGTGTCATGGATCACCTGTACGAGTTGCCGGGCCCCCCTGGCGCGGAAAGCATTGGGGGGTGAGTCACGACGTCGCGTACCTCCGCTTCCCGCACCTGCACGACGACCTGCTGTGCTTCGCCACCGAGGACGATCTTTGGGTGGCGCCCTTGGTTCCCCCTGGAACGCCGGTGGGCCGCGCCTGGCGGATCACCGTCGACCGGACCCGGGTCAGCCACCCCCGCTTCTCCCCCGACGGCCGGCACATCGCCTTCACCACCTGGCGCAGCCTCGACCCCGAAATCCACCTCGCCCCCGTCGACGGGGGCCCGGCCCGCCAACTCAGCTACTGGGGCTCCACCGACACCCGGGTCTGCGGCTGGGACCCGGACGGCAACGTCCTCGCGGTCTCCTCCCACGGCCAGCCGTTCTCCTACTTCGCCTGGGCCCACAAGGTGCCCACCGACGGCAGCCCCGGCGGACGCCTCCCCTGGGGACCCTGCTCCGACATCCAGGTCGCCGACACCGACGGAGAGCACCGCACCCTCCTCCTGACCGGCAAGCCCCCGCACGAGCCCGCCGCCTGGAAGCGCTACCGCGGCGGCGCCACCGGCAGGCTGTGGCTGCACGGCGAACAGCTGCTGGAGGACATCGAGGGCCACCTCGACTCCCCGATGTTCGTCGGCGGCCGCATCGCCTTCCTCTCCGACCACGAGGGCATCGGCAACCTCTACTCCTGCCTGCCCGACGGCACCGACCTGCGCCGGCACACCGACCACGAGGAGTTCTACGCCCGGCACGCCTCCAGCGACGGCAGCCGGATCGTCTACCAGTGCGCCGGGGAGATCTGGCTGGTCGAGTCACTGGCCCCCGACGCCCTCCCGCGCCGCCTCGACGTCCGGCTCGGCGGGCCGCGGGCGGGCCGCCGCTCGTACCAGGTCCCGGCCGCCAGCCACGTCGACTCGCTGTCCGTGGACGCCACCGGCCGGGCCAGCGCGGTCGTCGTACGCGGCAGCCTGTACTGGCTGACCCACCGCGACGGCCCGGCCCGGACCATCGCCGACACCCCCGGCGTGCGGGTCCGGCTGCCCGAGATGCTCGGCAGCGGCGGGCAGGTCGCGTACGTGACCGACGCCGAGGGCGAGGACGCCATCGAGATCGCCTACCTGCCGCGGGCCTCCGGAGAGCGGGAGCCGCGCCGGCTGGCCTCGGGCGAGCTGGGGCGCGTGACCGAACTCCTGTCGGACCCGGACGGGGAGCGGCTCGCCATCGCCTCCCACGACGGGCGGCTGCTGCTGCTCGACGCGACCGAGGAGTCCAACGGGGAGGTCACCGAGCTGATCCGGTCCCTCAACGGCCCGGTCACCGACCTGGCGTTCTCGCCCGACGGGGCCTGGCTGACCTGGTCGCACCCGGGCATCGGGCGGTCGCTGCGGCAGATCAAGATGGCCCGGATCGCCGGACCGGGCGCGCGGACCGTCGTGGACGTCACCAACGGCCGCTTCGAGGACGAGAATCCGGTCTTCACCCGGGACGGCCGCTACCTGGCCTTCCTCTCGTGGCGCGGCTTCGACCCCGTGTACGACGTGCACACCGGCGACCTGTCCTTCCCGCTGGGCTGCCGGCCGTACCTGGTGCCGCTCTCCTCGGCGACCCCCTCCCCCTTCGCGCTGTCCGCCGAAGGGCGCCCGGCGGCGGGCGGCCTCGACCCCGGCGAAGGGGAGCCGGACACCGGCGACGGCGCGGTGATCGTGGAGGTGGAGGGCCTGGAGAGCCGGGTCACGCCCTTCCCGGTGGCCGCGTCCAAGTACTCGGCCCTGTACCCGGTGCACGGCGGCGGACTGGTGTGGCTGCGCTGGCCGATCTCGGGCGCGCTCGGCGAGACCTTCGCCAACCCGGCCGACATCAGCGGCAAGCCCACGCTGGAGCACTTCGACCTCACCAAGGCCCGCAAGAGCGAACTGGCCTCGGGCCTGGACTGGTTCGCGGTCAGCGGCGACGGCACCCGGCTCGTGATCAACGACGACGGGGACCTGCGGGCGGTCCCGGCCACCGAGTCCGGCGACAGCGACTCCACCGTCTACCTGGACCTGCGGCGCATCCTGCACGAGGTGGACCCGGCGGCCGAATGGCGCCAGGCCTTCGAGGAGGCCGGGCGGATCATCCGCGCGTACTTCTGGGAGCCGAAGATGTGCGGCATCGACTGGGACGGGGTGCTGCGCCAGTACCGCCCCCTGGTCGAACGGGTCGCCTCGCCCGACGAGTTCGCCGACCTGCTGCGCGAGGTCCTCGGCGAACTCGGCACCTCGCACGCGTACGTCGCCCCCGCGCGCCGCAACGAGGGCCCCCCGCACTACCAGCGGGCGATCGGCCTGCTCGGCGCCAACCTCGTGCCCCGCGACGGGACCTGGGTGGTCAGCCGGATCCTGCCCGGCGAGTCCTCCGACTCCAAGGCCCGCTCCCCGCTGGCCGGCACCGGCATCCGCGAGGGCGCCGTGCTCACCCATGTGGACGGGCGCCCGGTGGACCCGGTGACCGGCCCCTACCCGCTGCTGTCGGGGGCCGGCGGCACCACCGTGGAGCTCACCTTCGAGCCGGCGGAGGGCGAGGGCCGCGCCCGCCGGGTGGCCGTCGTCCCGCTGATCGACGAACGGCCGCTGCGCTACCAGGACTGGGTGTCCAAGCGGCGCGCGGTGGTCCGCGAGCTCAGCGGCGGCCGCTGCGGCTACCTGCACATCCCCGACATGGGCGGTTCGGGTTGGGCCCAGTTCAACCGCGACCTGCGGATGGAGATGTCCCGGCCCGCACTGATCGTGGACGTACGCGGCAACGCGGGCGGGCACATCAGCGAGCTGGTGGTGGAGAAGCTGACCCGCTCCATCCTCGGCTGGGACCTCACGCGGGGCGCCCAGCCGGTCAGTTACGCCTCCAACGCGCCCCGCGGTCCGATCGTGGCGCTCGCCGACGAGGCGACCTCCTCGGACGGGGACATGATCACCGCGGCCTTCAAGCTCCTCGGGCTGGGCCCGGTGGTGGGCCAGCGCACCTGGGGCGGGGTGGTCGGCATGACCGGCCGGCACACCCTCGGCGACGGCACGGTGATCACGGTGCCGATGAACGCCGCCTGGTTCCCGGAGTACGGCTGGTCGGTGGAGAACCACGGGGTCGAACCGGACCTCGCGATCCTGCGCACCCCGCTCGACTGGGCGGAGGGGCGGCACGCGCAGCTGGACGACGCCGTGCACCTGGCGCTGGAACTGCTGGAGCAGGACCCGGCCGCGGTGCCGCCCGGCTACACGGACGTACCGGACCTACGGCGCCCGAAGCTGCCGCCGAGGCCGTAGCGCGCGGACCGTAGCGCCGAGGCCGTAGCGCGCAAGGCCCCGCAGCACGGCAGGCACGGCAGGCGCGGCTGCTGGTGGGCGCGGGGCCACGCACCTACCGGGCGCGGGACACGCGGAAGGGGCGCGACCGTTCGGTCGCGCCCCTTCGGCTCACGGGTCAGGCGTCCCAGTTCTGGCCGACCTCGTCGCGGGCCCGGTCGGCCGGCGGCCGCTTGGCCTGCGGCTGGGCCTGGCCCTGGCGCTGGGCCTTGCCCTGCGGCTGGCCCTGGCGCTGCGGCTGGGCCTGGCCCTGCGGCTGGCCCTGGCGCTGCGGCTGGCCCTGGCGCTGCGGCTGAGCCTCGCCCTGGCGCTGGGCCTGGCCCTGGGGCTGCCTCTTCTCCCGCAGCTGCCGGGTGCGCTCGGACGCCTCGTCCTGCGCGCCCTTCACGGCCTGCGAGGCCTTGCCCTTGAGCTCCTGCGCCTTTTCGTTGAACTGGTCCTTGATACCCATGCTTCTTCACTCCATGAGGGGTGTTGGTGGTGGGGCTCGACCAGACTGGCACGGGCGGACAAAGGACGCATTTCGATCAGTTACTCTGCGTGCGCTCCCGCTCGTCCGCCGCCCCGCCGGCTCCGACCAGACCCTTGGAGACACCGGCCAGCCGGGGCTCGAACCGCCTCATCTCGCGCTGCCCCACGGCCCCGATGATTCCCGGCAGGTAGCCGCGCACCCCCTGCATGCCGCGCAGCCACCACTGCGCGTACACGTGCGCCGAGCGCCGCTCGATGCCCGCGACGATCCGGTCGACGGCCGGGCCCAGCGGGTACGTGCGGTTCGAGGGCCACGGCAGGCGCCGGCGCAGCTCCCGCATGACCTCGTCCTGATCGGCCCCGCGCACCATGTCGGTGTCGGTCCACGACAGGTAGCCGACGCCGACCTTGACGCCCTTGTAGCCGACCTCGGCGCGCAGGCAGTGGGCGAAGGCCTCGACTCCGGACTTGGACGCGCAGTAGGCGGTCATCATCGGCGCCGGGGTGATCGCGGCCAGCGAGGCGATCTGGAGGAAGTAGCCGCGGCTCTCCGTCAGGACCGGCAGGAAGGCCCGCGCGGTGACGGCCCCGCCGATGAGGTTGACCTCGATCACCCGGCGCCAGGCGACGGGGTCGGAGTCGGCGAACGGCCCGCCGGCGGCGACGCCCGCGTTGGCCACCACGATGTCCACCTTGCCGAAGCGCTGCTTGACCTCCTGCGCCACCCGGGCCATGGCCTCGTGGTCGGTGACGTCGGCGTGCCAGTGGTCGCTGTCGGTGTGCAGCCGCTCGGAGACCTCCTTGAGGGCCTCGGGCTCCAAGCCGACGAGCGCGATCTTCGCACCGCGCGCGGAGAGTTTGCGGGCGAGCAGCTCGCCGACCCCCCGGGCACCGCCGGTGACGACGGCGACCTGGCCTTCCAGACTCCTGCGAGCGCTCACAGCGACTTCTCCTTCTGGTCGAGGTACAGCGAGGTCAGCTCGCGCACGGCGGTGGTGACGGCCTCCGGCGCCTCGATCGGGGTCATGTGCCCCATGCCGGTGAGCTCGGTGAGGCCCACGCAGTTCGGCAGCGCGGCCGCCAGCCGCCGGGCGTGCACGAGGGGCGTGAGCCGGTCGTGCGTGCCGCCGATGACGGCGGTGGGCACGGTGAGCCGGGCCACGTCGGCGTCCAGGTCCACCCCGGCGAGCACCTGGGACCAGGCGTGCCGGACCCGGGTGGGGCAGGCGTGCACGATACGGGCGCACGCCTCGACCTTGTCCGGTGCGGAACCGGGGCCCATGGTCGCGTATTTGAGGATCTTCCTGGCGACGGGCGTGACCGGGCCGAGCGGGGCGCGGGCGCCGAGGACCGCGCCGGTGAGCCGGGTCCGGGCCCGCCCGGGACGCAGCGGCAGCACCCGCGACTCCGCGACCAGCCGGCCGCTGCCGGTACTGCACAGCAGCGCGGCCGCGGCGTGCTCGGTGAACTCCGGCCGGGCGGCGGCCGCCATGATCGTCATGCCGCCCATGGAGTGCCCGGCGACGACCGCCCGTTCGCCGGGGGCGAGGGCGGCCCCCAGCACGGCCACCAGGTCGTCGGCGAGGGCGGTGGTGCTGTGGGTCCGGGCGGCGGGGCTGCGGCCGTGGCCGCGCTGGTCATAGGCGATGACCCGGTGGTCGCCCGCCAGTTCCCGGATCTGCGCGGCCCAGAACGCGGTGGAGCAGGTCCAGCCGTGGGCCAGCACCACGGCCGGCGCGCCCTCGTCCCCGTGGACCTCGACGTGCAGCCGGGCCCCGTCGGCGGATTCGGCGACGAGCTCGCGCCGGGCGGCCGGCGGCGCGTAGCGCCCGGCGGTGACGTGCGTCAACCGGCTCATGCGGCACCCGCCGCTTCGGCCCCGCCGGCGTCCGAGCCCGACCCGGCCGCGTCGGCGTTCGAGGCGCGGGGGTCCGGGGGCAGCGCCCCCGGCAGCGGCGCCGCCCCGGCCGGGACCCGCTCGCGCTCGCGGACCCGTACGACCTCGTACTCCGCCAGATCGACGCTCCGCGTCTCGCGGCGGAACTCACCCGTGGTGCCGGGCCAGACGGTGGTGTTGCGCCCCTGCGCGTCGAGGTACCAGCTGGTGCAGCCGCCGGTGTTCCACACCGTCCGCTCCATCCGGGCCTGGACCTGCCGGTTCCACGTGTTCACCGCCGACGGCCGCGCGGCCAGCGCGACCCGTCCGCCCAGCATGCCCAGCTGACGCAGGTAGTCGGCCATGTAGTTGAGCTGCGACTCGATCATCAGGATCATCGAGCTGTTCCCGAGCCCGGTGTTCGGGCCGATGATCGTCATCCAGTTGGGGAAGCCGGCCGCCGTGGCCCCGCGCAGCGACTGCATCCCGTCCTTCCACTCCTCCGCGAGGGTCCTGCCCTCGGCGCCCACCACCCGGTCGGCGATCGGCATGTCCGTGACGTGGAAGCCGGTGCCGAAGACGATCGCGTCGACCTCGGCCTTCGTCCCGTCGGCGGCGACCAGGACCGAGCCGCGGATCTCCTTGAGCCCGGAGGCGACCAGGTCCACATCGGGCCGCGCCAGCGCCGGGTAGTACTCGCTGGACAGCAGGATGCGCTTGCAGCCGATCCGGTAGGAGGGCGTCAGCTTGGCGCGCAGCGCCGGGTCCTTGATCGAGCGCGCCATGTTGGCCTTGGCGAGCGACTCGATGAGCCCGAGCTGGTTCGGCCGCTTGGTGAAGGCGCTGACCTGCAGTTCCCGGATGCCCCACAGCAGCCCGCGGCGCGCCGCCCGGGTGAAGGGGAGCTGGCGGTGCAGCCAGCGCTCCACGGCGGTGATGGCCCGGTCGGTGCGCGGCATCACCCACGGCGGGGTCCGCTGGAAGAGGGTCAGCCGCTCCACGTCGGGCGCGATGGCGGGCACGATCTGGATGGCGGAGGCACCCGTACCGATCACGGCGACGCGCTTGCCGGCGAGGTCGTAGTCGTGGTCCCAGCGCGCGGAGTGGAAGACCTTGCCGGGGAACCCGGCCAGCCCCGGGACCTCCGGCGTCTTGGGGTCGGACAGCGGCCCGGTCGCCGAGACGACGACGTCGGCGGTGAGCGTCCCGGCCGAGGTCTCGATCTCCCAGCGCAGCTCGTCCGCGTCCCAGCGCATCATCAGGACCTCGTGGCCGAGCCGGATGTGCCGGCGCAGTCCGAAGGTGTCGGCGACGTGCTCCAGGTACGCGCGGATGGCCGGCTGGCCGGAGAAGGTCCGCGGCCAGTCCGGGTTGGGCGCGAAGGAGAAGGAGTACAGGTGCGAGGGGACGTCGCACGCGCACCCCGGATAGCTGTTGTCGCGCCAGGTGCCGCCGACCGAGTCCGCGCGCTCCAGCACGACGAAGTCCGTGATCCCCTCGCGCCGCAGCCGCACGGCCGCGCCGAGCCCGCCGAATCCGGACCCGATCACCGCCACGCGTACGTGCTCGCGTTCCGTGCTGTCGCCGCCGACCAAGCCGCCCATGCCCGCCGCCTTCCGCATCCACATCCGCAACACTGCCAGCAATCACTGGCACAATCGGGAGAGTAGAGCAGGCCCGTACTCATGGGTAGGGGTCGCGCCCGGAAAGTTACCGCCAGTACGCCATAGGCTTCGGGCGTGGTGGACAGGGAAGCGGGGACGACAGTGCGCGAATACCGTACGGAGGAGCTGGCCGAGGCGGCCGGCATACCGGTCCGCACCCTGCGCTTCTACCGCGAGCGCAAGCTGCTCCCGCCACCGCGCCGCGAGGGCCGCATCGCCTGGTACGACGACCACCACCTGGCCCGGCTGCGCACCATCGCCGCCCTGCTCGAACGCGGCCACACCCTCGGCGGCATCGCGGAGCTGACCGCCGCCTTCGAGAACGGCCGCGACGTCGGCCAGCTCGGCGAACTGCTCGGCATCGGCTGGTCGGAGGAGACACCGGTCCGGCTGACCCCCGAGGCGCTGGCCGACTACTTCGAGGGCGAGGTCACCCCCGAGAACCTGGCCGCCTCCCTGGACCTCGGCTACCTCGCCACCGACGGCGACGAGATCGTGCACGTCAGCCGCCGCCTGCTGGACGTCTCCTCGGCCCTGGTGCGCGAGGGCGTACCGCTGGCGGCCGTCCTGGAGACGGGCCGCCGCGTCCGCGAGCACGCGGACGCGATGGCCGCCCTGTTCACCGAGCTCATCTCCGCGCACCTCCCGCAGGACGCCCTCCCGCGGCTGCGCCCGCTGGCCAAGAGCGTGGTCGAGGCCGAACTCACGATGGCGATGGACCGCCTGCTGGCATCGGGGAGCGGGCCCGGGTCCGCGTCCGGTCACACCCCCAGCTCGTAGACGACCGTCACCGGCGCGTGGTCGGACCACCGCTCCGGGTGCGTCTCGGCCCGCTCCACGAACGCCTTCACGGCCCTGGCCGCCAGGCCCGGAGTGGCGACCTGGAGGTCGATCCGCCAGCCGGCGTCGTTGTCGAAGGCCCGCCCGCGGTAGGACCACCAGGAGTACGGGCCCTCGGTGTCCGGGTGCAGCTCGCGCACCACGTCCACGTACCCGGCCTCCTCGTACACCGTCCCGAGCCACTCGCGCTCCTCGGGCAGGAAGCCGGCGTTCTTCCGGTTCGTCTTCCAGTTCTTGAGGTCCGCCTCCCGGTGGCAGATGTTCCAGTCCCCGCAGACCACGACCTCGCGGCCGTCCGCGGCGGCCCGCGCCTTCAGTGCCTGGAGGTAGGGGTGGAACTCCGCCATGAAGCGGTACTTCTCGTCCTGCTTCGCCGTCCCGGCCTCACCGGAGGGCAGGTAGAGGCTGGCGACCGTCACACCGGGCAGGTCGACCTCGAGGTACCGCCCGGAGGCGTCGAACTCGTCGCTCCCGAACCCCACCCGCACCTGCTCGGGCGCCCGCCGCGTGTAGAGCGCGACCCCGGCCCGCCCCTTGACGGCCGCCGGCGCGAACACGGTGTGCCAGCCCTCGGGACGGCGCACCTCCTCCGGAATCTGCGCCTCCTCGGCCCGTACCTCCTGGAGGCAGACCACGTCGGCGTCGGATCCCTCGAGCCACGCCCCGAAGCCCTTCTTGGCGGCGGCGCGGATCCCATTCACATTCACGGAGGTCACGATGAGCATCCCCGCACCTTAGCGGCAGGGTTCCGTACGATGTTCCGATGTCTCACGGGATCCAGCTCCAGCCAGTGCCCTACGACCACCCGGACGCGGTCAAGCTCAGCGACCAGGTCCAGCTGGAGTACCAGGCGCGCTACGGCGATGACGAAGGCGACGCCACCTTCCTCGACCCGGCCATGTTCGTCCCGCCCCAGGGCCTCTACCTGCTGGCGTACGACGCCCTGGGCGCGCCGGTCGCCAGCGGCGGGTGGCGCAGCCAGGACGAGAACGAGGAGGGCTACGCGGACGGCGACGCCGAGCTGAAGCGCATGTTCGTCATACCGGAGGCCCGCGGCCTGGGCCTGGCCCGCCGGATCCTGGCCGCCCTGGAGGACGACGCCCGTGCGGCGGGCCGCACGCGGATGGTCCTGGAGACGGGCGACCAGCAGCCGGAGGCGATCGCCCTCTACCTGTCCTCGGGCTACGCCATGTCCGCCGCGTCCGCCAAGTTCGGCCACTACCGCTTCCACGACTCCAGCCGCTGCATGACGAAGCCGCTGCACGCCGCCTCCTGACGCGCCCCGCACCGCTCGGCGCCGCTGCGCATCCCGGGTTTCGGCCCGCCGCGGAACACCGCGCCCGCCGAAGGTCGGCCCGGGCGGCGACCGGCCCCGCCGGAGCCCCCCGCAGCGCGCCCGGGGACGTTCGGGGTACGGGGAGCGGACCCGCGGGGGCCCCTACCGCGGGAGCCAGGCGGCCCGGTCCGTGCCCCAGCGGGACGGCCCCGACGGCCACTCGCCGAAGGGACTGGCGGCGTGCCGCAGCCGCCCGTACCCGGAGTCCGATGCGCGCAGCCACGGCTGCGCCGCGTACCCCGGGGCAGCGGGCCCGGCCGCCGGGACCTCCCGGACCAGCCAGGACGCCGTTCCGGCCAAGGAGAACCGCAGCCCCCGCCCGCCGCCTTCCGCCAGTGCCCGCAGGACGCCGGCCGCCACCAGGTACCCCGTGCCGTGGTCCAGCGCCTGCGCCGGCAGCACCCCCGGCGTGCCGTCCGGACCGGCGTACCGCGCGGCGATCCCGTACCCGGCCTGTACGAGCGAGTCGAACCCCCGCCGCCCGGCCCACGGCCCCTCCCAGCCCCACGCGCACAGCTCGGCCACCACCAGCCCCGGCCGCCGCTCCAGCAACTCCGCGGCCCCGAGCCCGTACCGTTCCAGGGCGCCCGGACGGTACCCGCTCACCACCACGTCCGCCTCGGCGAGCAGCCCCTCGAACACCGCCCGGTCCGGCGCGGCCGCGAGGTCCAGCAGCGCCGACCGCTTGCCGAAGCCGGTGTCCGCGTAGGTGTCGGCCGCTTCCGCCGACCCCGGACGGTCGATCCGCAGCACGTCCGCGCCCAGCAGCCCGAGCGTGCGCGTGGCGACCGGCCCCGCGATCACCCGGGTCAAGTCCAGCACCCGCACCCCGGCCGCGGGCAGCCCCGCGGGCGCCGGCCCCCACGTCCGGCCCGGTGCCCCTGGCACTCGTACGGCCTCGACCAGCGGCCGCGGGTCCCCGTACTCCCGCGCCACCGCGACGGCGAGTCCGCCCTCCCGGTACACGCGCTCTTGCACCTCGACGGCCGCCAGGCCCGCCACCGCGGCCCGTACCGCCTCCGGCGTCGCGGACGGCAGCCGCAGGGCCCGTACCAGCGCCGCCTCGTGGTGCGGATAGTTGGCGTGGGTGCGCAGCCAGCCGTCGGCCGCCCGCCAGAAGCCGGACAGCGGCGCGAAGTTCACCGGCTCCCGCCCCCGCACGCGCAACTGCCGCTCGCTGACGAAGGCCGTGGCCACGGCCCCCTCGTCCACGACGGGCGGAGCCGCGTCGCCGGCCCCGCCTCCGGCCCGTACGGCGGCCAGCTCCGCCGCGGCCAGCCCACACACCCCGACCGTGGCCCGCGCCAGCTCCCGCACGGGCAGCGGCCCCTGACCCAGCCCCGGCGCCCCGCGGTACCGCACCCGCCCGGCGAGCTCCGGCGCCCCGCCGAGCGCGGCCCACGCCTGGGCGGTCGCGCGGTCCGGCTCACTCGTGATCGTCATGGCGCCATTGAACGCACGGGACCGCGCGCAGAAGGAAACTTCGGCGCGGCACACCCGCCACCCCGGAGGCCTTCAGGCTGACGACGCCACCCTGGCCGACCGCCCCGGCGCGGGCGCCGAGACCCTCCCGGATGTCCAGCAGCCGCACCGGCGAACCGGCCGAGAACGTGCAGCCGTTCGTCCTACAGCGCGGCAGGGTGGCGGGGTGCGTTCGGGACTCCGGGGCGCCGGATGGAGTCCATCTCCTTGCGAAGCACCGGGACGACCTCCGTCCCGAGGATCTCGATCTGCTCCAGGGCGGCCTTCAGCGGCAGGCCCGCGTGGTCCACGTGGAAGAGCTGGCGGTGGTAGTCGCCGTAGATCTCGCGGAAGGCCAGCGTCTTCTCGATCGCCTGCTCCGGGCTGCCGACCGTCAGCGGAGTCTGCGCGGCGACGTCCTCCAGGGAGGGCCCACCGCCGCCTGGGCAGAGCGGTCATCTGGGCCTCCTCGTACGCGCACCAGCTCTCCGGGCTCAAGAGCGTCGACGAGGGCTGCATCATCCTGATGCTCCCCGGAACCGACCCGGGACCCGCGGCGCGGGCCGTATCGGAGGAACTCTCCTCGGCCCTCAACCACCCGGTGACCGTGGGCACGGCCGGGCCGGTCGCACAACTGTCGGCCATCAGCCGCACCTACCAGGAGGCCCGCTGCTGCCTGGACGCCCTGACGGCACTGGGCGGCACCGGCGGCACCGCTTCACCACGTGATCTGGGCTTCCTGGGCCTCCTGCTCTCCGACAACCCCAACACCGGTGACTTCGTCAACAGCACCATCGGCCCCGTGCTGGACTACGACGCCCAGCAGCGCACCGAGCTGGCCCGCACCCTGGAGGCGTACTTCGCCTCCGTCGGCAGCCCCACGCGTGCCGCGGAAAGCCTGCACGTCCATCCCAACACCGTCTCCCGGCGGTTGGAGCGCATCACCGAACTGCTGGGGTCCCACTGGCTGGAGCCCCGGCAGGCCCTGGAAATCCAGCTGGCCCTCCAGATGCAGCGCACCCGACTGGCGCTGATGCGGGGACGCCGCGATCAGGCGGGCCGCGCCACCAGTTGAGGCCGGTAGCCGGTGGCCAGGGCGTGCACGGCATGCGCGGCCGAGGCGAGCGTCGTGTGCCGGTGCCAGCCGCCGAAGGACCTGCCCTCGAAATCCACCATCCCCACATCCAGGGAGATCTCCGAGAAGTCGGTGGCGACGCGGTGTGCCAGCTTCGCCAGGCGCAGCAGCGCTCCCCAGGGCACGTCGGTCAGATCGGTGAGCCAGCACTGCTGCGGCCAGCCCTCCGGGCCGCTCCACTCGCCCAGCAGCAGCAGGTTCCGGTGGGTGCCCGGCAGCCGCACCGGGACGGCGGCCACCGTGCTCGTACGGGTTCCCATGGTCACCGGATCCGTCCAGGTCACGGGTCGCCGCAGCGTACGGACCATCCTCAGGAGCTGGTGCGCCGGCATCTCCCGGATTTCGTGGCCCGACAGGGCCGAGGCCGTGGGAGTGACCCGCGCCGGGCCGCGGACGCCCGCCACGAAGGGCAGGCCGGCGGCGCCGAAGCGCCTCGCGATCGCCGCCGGGTCACTGTCCGGGAGGTCGAGGACGACCGGACGCCGCATGCCGCCCGCCCAGGCCTGCGCTTCGGACGCGGCTCCGGCCACGCACTCCAGCGGGGTCTCGGCCAGGCTCGACTCCGGCAGCCGCGGGTGCCCGAGCCGGGGGCCGTCCCGCCAGTCGTCGGAGAGCGCGAGCCGCCAGTTGACCGGGCCGCTCGTCTCCTCATTGGCCGCCCAGATGCCGTACACCTCCTGGCTGTTGACCACTTGGCCGAGGCTGGGCACGAACCGGCGCCCGACCCCCACCGAGTGACGCCCCGCCTTGGGGATGATGACCGGATGGGCCACCCAGGCACGGGGGCGCAGCGACCGCTCCAGGTACCGGGAGAGCGCCGCGCGCACCGGATCCCAGTCCCAGGTGGAGGAGGAGATGAAGTGGTGCAGGCTCTGCTCGGCCGCCCGGTCGCCCACGCAGGCCGCGATGTTCCGCATGGACTTGCGACCGCCGGCTGACAGCAACCCGCGCAGGTACATCTCGCCCTTGCTGCGCTGATCGCTACGCGACAGCGGCGCGAAGATCTCCGCGCACAGTTCACCCAGGGTGCTGTCCGGCACCCGATGACTGCTCTCTTCTTCCCAAACCAGGTGCATCCCCATGTCTCCCCCAACCTTCGGCAGCCCGCTGCTCTCCGCGGACCACTACCGTGCGCCCCGGGGCCAGGCCTTGCCCAGGTGTGCCCGCCACACACCTGCGGCCATGGGTGCACGCCCGACCACCCGTCCGCCGGCCGGCCTGCGGTTCAGGAGGAAGGGGCGGGTGCGGGGAAGCCCGGCGGAAGGACTCTTCGGCCGCCGGCTTCGCGGGAGGTCCCCCTGCCCGCCGTAGATGCGGGCGGCGCCCCAGCGCGGCCCTGCCCATGGTGTCGGCATCACCACCGCACTGGCACAGCGCACGAAAACTGGACGCGAGTCAGTCCCACCGGAAATCCCCGTGGTGGGCCCCGGCCTCGGCGGTTGGCGTCCAGCCATTCGTCGCTGTTCCACATGACGGGCATGGCACCGACCGGGTCGAATCGAATGTCGGGGTCGTTGCTCTGGACCAGGCAGATCAGCGGCGTTGAAGTACGGCCGCACGACGGGCTCGGTCGGCGACGATGTCGAGTACGATTTGCGCCGCCCCGGGGCAGGCAGCCGCGAACCGCCCGGGTCCCCGTCGGGGCTCGGACATCACCTCGGACGCACCCCGGAAACGCCGAGATCCCGCCCAGCCTTTCGGCTGAACGGGATCTCGTGACGATTCTTGAGAGCTACTCAAGAACTGTCGTCTGTGGACCTGTGGGGATTTGAACCCCAGACCCCCTCGATGCGAACGAGGTGCGCTACCAGACTGCGCCACAGGCCCTTGCGACGTGTGAAACATTAGCATCCCCGCCGGGGTGCTCCAAAACGCGTATCCGGGAGGGTCCGCGCAGGTCACCGATCACTCGTTCGCGGCGCGCGGGCGGTCCTCGCCCTCGTACTGGTCGAACAGCGGGGTGCGGCCCCGCTCGCGGCCGCGCGGGCGCGGCGTGCTCGGGGGCTTCGCCTCCGTCTTGGGGGCCGGGACCGCGGGCTGGGCGCGCAGGCGGGGCTCCGTCGGCTCGGCCGTGCTGGAGCGGGTCGCGCTCCAGCCGTCCGGGGCCGCCGGGCCGGTGGCGCGCGGGGCGACCGGGGCCGTCACGTACGTGGGCAGCGGGACCGGTACGGGCTCCCAGCTGTCACCGCGGGCGGGGCCGCGTTCGCGCTCGCGCTGCTGGTCCACCCACTCGGCGTGGTCGGTCTGCTCGACCAGGGCGCGCCGTCCGGCCTCCTGCGGGGAGACCGGTGGCGCGGGGTCCGGGTCGGCGGCCGCGCCGGGGGTGTCCTCGGGGTGGCCGCGGCGCTGGCGGCTCTCCCGCAGCTGCCGGGCGGCGGCCTCGGCGCGCCGCCGGTCCATCGTGAACTCGTAGCGCCGGCGCTCCTGGACCCGCAGGTGCACGATGTACGCGCTCAGCAGGAGGGCCGGCACGGCCGGGGCCCACAGGAAGCGCAGCCCGCCGACCGCCGCGACGACCGCGCCGAAGGTGAAGACGAGGAAGAGGAGCGCGGTGGTGCGCCGGCGGCGCGCGAGGACCTGGAGGCGCTGCTCGCGCCGGGCCCGCTCCGCGCGCTGCTCGCGTTCGGCGGCGGCCGGTCTCGGCTCCGCCCTGGTCGGGGGCACGACGACGGCCCGGGCGGCGGCGTCCACGGAATTCACCGTTTCCGTCGCGGCGTCCGGGTCCGCGCGGGGCTGGGGCTCCGCCTGCTCGTCACCGCGCTCACGCAGTCCCTTGGCGTAACGGCGCTCCATTCCCGCCCGGCCGGAAAGCAGCCGAATGGCAGTGGAGAAGCGTTCCGTCGGACGGGCTTCGTTCAGCTCGTCCTGCCTCCGGAGCCACATGGGCACCAAGTAGGCGGCCCAGGCCCCGACAATGACTGCGTAGATGAGGCCGCTGCTGCTCACACCTCACACCGTAGAGGGGTACGGGCGGGGGGATCGGCCAATTGGGCCGGTGTGTCGCGCGATCTCGCTGATATCACGGACTTTTTTTGTGACTCTTCGGATCAGGTTATGGGCGAATCGGTTCCATGGAGCTCTTAATTCGAACGGATATTCGTTTCTTCATTTCGGCGGGGCCTGTGCGTGCCGTGCCCGGTGCCAGCGCCGCAGCAGCCCCTCCGGCACCTCCTCCGCCGTGACCGCGTAGACGAGGTGGTCGCGCCACGCGCCGTCGATGTGCAGGTAACGCGGCCGCAGCCCCTCCTCGCGCAGGCCCAGCTTCTCCACCACCCGGCGGCTCGGCCCGTTCTCGGGGCGGATGCACACCTCGATCCGGTGCAGGCCGACCTTCCGGAAGCAGTGGTCCACCGCGAGGGCGACCGCCGTCGGCATGACCCCGCGGCCCGCGACCTCGCGGTCCACCCAGTAGCCGATGTGGCCCGCGCACATCGAGCCCCAGGTGATCCCGGCAACCGTCAGCTGGCCGACGAGCCGGCCCTGGTACTCGATGACGAACGGCAGCATGCGGCCCGCGTTCGCCTCGGCCCGCAGGTGGCGGACCATCTGGCGGTACGTCGGCCGCTGGATCACCGGCCCCCACGGCGCGGGCGGCGGGATCGTGGCCTCCCACGGCCGGAGCCACTCGCGGTTGCGCCGGTTGACCTCGCGCCACGCCTTCTGGTCCCGCAGCTTTATCGGCCGGAGCGTGACATCGCCGTCCGTCAGGACGACCGGCCAGGAGGGGCCGTTCAGCTCGCGCTCCCGGTGGGATCCGCCGGTCTGGGATGGTCGCCGCCGCGGATCTGGTCCACGGCGTGCGGCAGGATGCGGGACAGGACCGCGAGGCCGTCGCGCACCCCGCCCGTCGAACCGGGCAAGTTGACGATCAGGGTGCGTCCGGCCACGCCCGCGAGACCACGCGACAGGGCCGCGGTCGGCACCTTCGCCAGGCCCTCGGCGCGGATGGCCTGCGGGATGCCCGGGATCTCGTAGTCCAGCACCCGCGCGGTGGCGTCCGGGGTGCGGTCGGTCGGCGAGATGCCGGTCCCGCCGGTGGTCAGGATGACGTCGAAGCCGGCGGCCACGCCCTCGCGCAGCGCCTGCTCGACCGGATCGCCGTCGGGGACGACCCGGGGGCCGTCCACCGAGAAGCCGAGCTTCTCCAGCGCCGCGGCCAGCAGCGGGCCGCCCTTGTCGGCGTACACGCCCTGCGAGGCCCGGTTCGAGGCCGTGACCACCAGGGCCCTGCCCGGGGAAGCGGGTACGGGCACCACCCCGGCGGGCGGCGCCTCCAGGTCGCCGCGGCCGTGGCTGTCGCCGTGGCTGTGGCTGTGCACCTGGCCGCCGCGCGGGGCGTTCACGAGCGCGCCCAGTCGCCGGACTTGCCGCCGGTCTTCTCCTCCACCCGCACGTCCGTGATGACCGCGCCCTTGTCCACGGCCTTCACCATGTCGATCACGGTGAGCCCGGCGACGGCGACCGCCGTCAGGGCCTCCATCTCGACGCCCGTACGGTCGGTCGTCTTCACGGTGGCGAGGATCTCCACGGCGTCGTCGGCGACCGACAGGTCGACCTTCACACCCGAGACGGCCAGCGGGTGGCACAGCGGGATCAGGTCGGGGGTCTTCTTCGCCCCCATGATCCCGGCGATGCGCGCGGTGGCGAGGGCATCGCCCTTGGGGACGCCCTCGCCGCGCAGCAGCTCGATCACCCGGGGGGAGACGAGTACCCGCCCGCTGGCGCGGGCCGTCCGGGTGGTGACGTCCTTCTCCGAGACGTCGACCATCCGGGCCGCGCCGGCCTCGTCGATGTGGCTGAGCCTGCTCTCGGTACTCATCGCTGCGCCGCTCCGCTCTGGGCCCCGGGGGGCCTGTGTGGTGCGACACACGCTACCCGCACCGGCGGGGCTTCAGCCGAGCAGGACCACTTCCAGCTCGCTCCCGGGCTCGACCGAGGTGACGTCCTCCGGTACGACCATCAGCGAGTCGGCGTGGGCCAGTGCGGCGATCAGGTGCGAGCCCGATCCGCCCACCGGGCTGACCGTGCCGCTCTGGGCGTCGTACTTGCCGCGCAGGAACTGTCGGCGGCCGGCCGGGGAGCCGAGCGCCTTGTCCGCCTTGAGCACCGCCCGTACGGACGGCCGGCCCACCTCGGATTCCGGCAGCCCCATGAGCGCGCGGATCGCGGGGCGCACGAACAGCTCGAAGGAGACGTACGAGGACACCGGGTTGCCGGGCAGGGCCAGCAGCGGGGTGTGGTCCGGGCCGATGGTGCCGAAGCCCTGCGGCTTGCCCGGCTGCATGGCGAGCTTGCGGAAGTCGATCGTGGCGCCGCCGATGTCGTCCTCGCCGCCGGCCACCGAGGTCAGCGCCTCCTTGACCACGTCGTAGGCGCCGACGCTGACCCCGCCGGTGGTGACCAGCAGGTCGGCGCGGATCAGCTGGTCCTCGATGGTGGCGCGCAGGGTGTCGGCGTCGTCCGCGACCGCGCCGACCCGGTAGGCGATGGCCCCGGCGTCCCGCGCGGCCGCGGCCAGCGCGAAGCTGTTGGAGTCGTAGATCGTCCCCGAGGCCAGCGCCTCGCCGGGCTGGACCAGCTCGCTGCCGGTGGACAGCACGACCACGCGCGGGCGCGGCCGCACGCGCACGGTGCCGCGCCCGATGGCGGCGAGCAGCGCGATCTGCGGCGGGCCGAGGACGGTCCCGGCCGCCAGGGCCAGGTCGCCGGCCTGTACGTCGCTGCCGCGCGAGCGGACGTGCGCCCGGGCCTCGGCGGACCGGTGCACCCGCACCTCGCCGCCCGCGCCCTCGGGGGCCGCGCTGGCCGGGGTCATCCCGGCGGCCGCGCCCCCGCCCGTGCCGCCGTCGGTCCACTCGACCGGCACGACGGCCTCGGCGCCGGGCGGCAGCGGGGCCCCGGTCATGATGCGGGCGGCCTCGCCGGGGCCCACGGTGGGCAGCTCGCCACTGCCCGCCGCGACGTCCCCGATGACCGTCAGCACCGCGGGGAACTCCTCGCTCGCGCCCTGGACGTCCGCCGTACGGACGGCGTAGCCGTCCATGGAGCTGTTGTCGAAGGGCGGGAGGGCGACGGGCACGGTGACGTCTTCGACCAGGACACAGCCCTGGGCGTCCAGCAGCTGGAGCTCGATGGGCTCCAGCGGCCGGACGGTGGCGAGGACGTCCGCGAGGTGCTCGTCCACGGACCACAGTCGGTGGCCGGTGTCCTGCGGTGCGGAACTGCTCAAGGTGCTACATCTCCTCCGTGACGTAACGGTGAAGCCAGGTGCGGAACTCCGGGCCCAGGTCCTCGCGCTCGCACGCGAGGCGGACGATGGCCCGCAGGTAGTCGCCGCGGTCCCCGGTGTCGTAGCGGCGGCCCCGGAAGACCACGCCGTGCACCGGACCGCCGATGGTCTCGTCGGCGGCCAGCTTCTGCAGGGCGTCGGTGAGCTGGATCTCCCCACCGCGGCCCGGCTCGGTCTCCCGCAGTATGTCGAAGATCGCGGGGTTGAGGACGTACCGTCCGATCACCGCGTAGTTGCTGGGGGCGTCCGCGGGGTCCGGCTTCTCGACGAGGCCGGTGATCCGGACCACGTCGGCCTCGTCGGTGGCCTCGACGGCGGCGCAGCCGTACAGGTGCACGCTGGCCGGGTCCACCTCCATGAGCGCGATGACGGTGCCGCCGGTGCGCGCGTGGATCTCGGCCATCTGCCGCAGCAGCGGGTCGCGGGGGTCGATGAGGTCGTCACCGAGCAGGACGGCGAAGGGCTCGCGGCCCACGTGCGGCTCGGCGCACAGCACGGCGTGGCCCAGGCCCCGGGGGTCGCCCTGGCGCACGTAGTGCATGGTGGCCAGGTCGCTGGATTCCTGGACCTTCTTCAGCCGGTCGTCGTCGCCCTTGGCGATGAGGGCCGACTCCAGCTCGTAGTTGCGGTCGAAGTGGTCTTCGAGAGGGCGCTTGTTACGCCCAGTGATCATGAGGACGTCGTCGAGCCCGGCCGCCACGGCTTCCTCGACCACGTACTGGATGGCCGGCTTGTCCACGACCGGGAGCATTTCCTTCGGGGTCGCCTTGGTCGCCGGAAGGAAGCGAGTGCCGAGGCCCGCGGCCGGAATCACGGCCTTCTTGATCACGGGGTGCAACATAGTCATGCCCCGAACGATAGTGGGTCCTGCCGAACGCCTGGCCAGATCGCGGTAGGTAGGTCCGCTTATGTGCAGATTTACCAAGGATATTTGAATACGCTGTGACACAGAATCCGCATCCCGTTTCCATCAAGGCTCGACTGCGCCGGGAACTCCTCGCCGCCCGCCGCGCCTTGTCCCCCGACGCCTGCCGCGCGGCGGCCGACGCGCTCGCCGTCACGGCCCTCGGGCTGCCCGAACTGGCCGGTGCGCAAACGGTGGCGGCGTACGTCTCCGTCGGCACCGAGCCCGGCACCCGAGCCCTGCTCGAAGCGCTGCGCGCGGCCGGCAAGCGGGTGCTGCTGCCCCTGCTGCTGCCCGACAACGACCTCGACTGGGCGGTGTACGAGGGCCCGGGCGGCCTCGCCGAGACCGCGCACCCGGGGAAGATGCGGCTGCTGGAGCCGACCGGCCCGGCGCTCGGGCCGGACGCGGTGGCCGCGGCCGACGCCGTGCTGCTGCCCGGGCTCGCGGTGGACGGCCGCGGGATGCGGCTGGGCCGCGGCGGGGGCTCGTACGACCGCGTCCTGGAGCGGCTGGAGCGCGCCGGGGCGCATCCGGCGCTGGTCGTGCTCCTCTACGACGACGAGGTGGTCGCGCGGGTCCCGGAGGAACCGCACGACCACCCCGTGCGGGCGGTGGCCACCCCTTCCGGGGCGCGCCGCTTCTTGTGAGGCGAGGCGGGAGACCGCCTAGGGCTTGAGGGTCAGGGTGTCGACCGTCGCCTTGTCCACGGCGTCCTTGCCGAAGGGCCAGTCGAGCAGTTCGCCCTTGGCCCACATCGTCGTCTGGTCCGTGTAGTGCGCGTTGTACGCGTGCCCCGAGGCGCCCGTCAGGTTGATCCAGCGGGACTTGTCGAGGTCGTTGAGGTTGACGACCATCCGCATCGACGGGACCCAGGTGACCCCGTAGCCGCTGGAGGCGTTCCAGCCGGTGGCGTTGACGGTGGCCTCGCCGCCGCCCAGGTTCCACGGGCCGCGGTTGAGGAGCCACTGCAGGAAGCCGGGGCCCTCGGTGCCGATCGTCTGGTTCTTCAGCGTGAGCTGGTGCAGCCGGCCCCAGCTCCAGGTGGACTGGTCCTTGCCGAGCTTGGCGGTCAGCTCCCAGCGGGCGTCCTCCATGGCCCGCGCGAACAGCTCGTCGCGGGTGGTGGTCGCCGGCTGGGCGAAGCCCTTCTTGGGGGCGCTCCACCACGGCGACTTCTCGTCCTTGACCAGGCGGCGGACCACCTCGAACCAGCGGTCCCCGCCGTCCGGCTGGGCCGAGTCGTCACCGCGGGTGCCGCATTCGCGGACCACTTCGGAGAGCTCGTCGGCCGGGCCGCTGTCGGCGCGGACGTTCATGCAGCTGCCCTCGATCCGCAGCTCCTTGGGCATCTTGTCGCCGAAGGCCAGCTTGAGGATGTTGCGCCAGACCGCGTTGAAGTAGGCGGCCGCGGCCGAGTCGTTCTCCTGGGTGTAGTTCCAGCCCTCCAGGAGCTTCTGCGCGGAGCGCACGTCCGGGTCGGATACCTCGATCTTGGCCAGCATCGGGGTCAGCAGCGCGGCGATCTCGCTGCTGTTGTCCATCTGCATGGCCCGCATGTCGTCGGTCGAGATCTTGCCGCTGTCCTTGATCTTCGCCTCGATGAGGTCGTTGATCCGCTGGCTGCGGGCGCCGTAGCCCCAGTCGGTGGTGAGCAGGTACGGGTACTTGCCGGCGCCGGTGCCGCTCTCCACGACCGCCTGGTTGGCGGTGACGATGTAGCCGCGCGAGGGGTTGGACTCGAAGGGCAGCTCGCTTTGCGGGATGTACTCGACGCTGCCGTCCTTGCCGGTCTTCCAGGCGTACTTGGAGTCCCAGCCCGGCGCGGGCATCCGGCCGTCGCCGGCGCCGCGGACCGGGATGCGGCCCGGGGCCTGGTAGCCGATGTTGCCGGACTGGCCCTTGCCGTCGGCGTAGATCAGGTTCTGGGAGGGCACCTCGAAGTCGGCGGCGGCCTTGCGGAACTCGTTGAAGTCCTTGGCCCTGTTCAGCCTGAAGACCGCGTCCATCGACTTGCCCGGTTCCAGGGCGGTCCAGCGCAGGGCGACGGCGTAGCCGTTGCCGCGGTCGGGCGCGGAGCTGGCGACCGGGGCGCGGGCGCCGACCGTGCCGAGCTCGTCGCTGCGGTCGGAGACGAGCGGGCCGTTGTTGGTGATGCGGACGGTCATCTTCTTGCCGGCACCGCCCGCGACCTTGATCACCTCGTCGCGGGTGGTGAAGGGGATCACCTTGTTGTCGTAGACGTAGCCCTCGGGCTTGACCTGCTCCAGGTAGAGGTCGGTGACGTCCGCCCCGAGGTTCGTCATGCCCCAGGCGATGTCGGCGTTGTGCCCTATGACCACGCCGGGCATCCCGGAGAAGGTGTAGCCGGACACGTCGTACTGGCACTGGGCCGAGGCCGTGCGGCAGTGCAGGCCCATCTGGTACCAGACCGAGGGCAGCTGCGGGGACAGGTGCGGGTCGTTCGCGAGCAGCGGCTTGCCGGTGGTCGTGTACTTGCCCGAGATCACCCAGGAGTTCGATCCGATGCCGCTGCCGTTGGGGCCGAGGATCGCGGGGATCTCGTCCAGGGTCTTGGCCAGAGAGGTGAGCTGCGTGCGCAGGCCGACGGCGGCGCCCTGGGCGGTGGCGTTGTCGGCGAGTCCGGTGCCGTTGCCGGTGGAGGCCTGGGAGCCCGTGGCGGCGCCCGAGCCGGAGCCTCCCGAGGCGGAACCGCCGGAGGTCTGGGGCACGAACTTGCCGCCCTCGATCTTGCCGCCCTCGACGACCGGCTTGTTCCGGTCGAAGGGGTAGGGCGGGTAGAGCTCGTCGATCTGCGCCTGCGTGAGCTTGCTCGCCATCAGCGCGCGGTCGATCTCGTCCTGCATGTTGCCGCGCAGGTCCCAGGCCATCGCCTTGAGCCAGGCCACCGAGTCCACCGGGGACCACTGCTCGGGCTGGTAGTCGCCGCTGAGCTTGAGGGCGGCGTGCTCGACGGAGAGGTCCTTGCCGGACTTCCCCTTCAGGTACGCGTTGACCCCGTCGGCGTAGGACTGGAGGTTCTTCTTGGTCTCGTCCGAGAGCTTCTTGTCGTACTCGGTCTGCGCGACGTGGCGCCAGCCCAGCGTGCGCAGGAATGCGTCGGTCTCGACCTGGCCGGCGCCGAACATCTCCGAGAGCCGCCCGGCGGTCATGTGGCGGCGTACGTCCATCTCCCAGAACCGGTCCTGCGCGTGCACGAAGCCCTGCGCGCGGAAGAGGTCGTCGTCGTTGTCGGCGTAGAGCTGGGGGATGCCGTGGGCGTCGCGCTTGACGTCGACGGTCCCGGTGAGGCCCGGCACCTTGAGGGAGCCGGTCGTCTGGGGGAACGAGGCGCGCACGCTGTCGACGCCCCAGTACGCCCCGTAGCCGAGGCCCGCGAAGAGAGCCAGGACCAGCACGAGCACGATCAGACGGACACGTCGTCCCTTCTTCTTGACGGAAGGAGCGGTTTCGTTGGCGGGCATCGCTGTCCTTAGAGGGGCAGGGTGGTCCTGGGAGTGCTGGGAGCAACCATAGGCGCAGGACCGTACCCGTTGATCCGTCAGGGGTGGAGCTGGCGAGGACAGGGACGAACAGGCGTTTCACAATGTGGCTATCGCGTAAAGGGAACGTCAAAGATTAGGTAAAGTAACGAACTACTTGCCGAACCTGCCGCTGGAGGAACGGTCCACCGGACCCTCCGCGCGCTTTGAGGAAGGGTCGCCCGCTGACTGTCCACACGCTCAATGAGCTTCTGCTGGTCTGCTCGCTCGTGCTGCTCGTCGCCGTCGCGGCGGTACGCATTTCTTCACGCAGCGGCCTCCCCAGCCTGCTCATCTACCTCGGCATAGGCATCGCGATAGGCCAGGACGGCATCGGCAACGTCGTATTCGACAACGCCGAGCTGACGCAGGTCATCGGTTATGCCGCGCTCGTCGTGATCCTCGCCGAGGGTGGTCTGGGCACCAAGTGGAAAGAAATCAAACCGGCCCTGCCGGCCGCGATCGTGCTGTCGCTGGTGGGCGTCGCGGTCAGCGTCGGCATCACGGCCGCGGGGGCGCACTACCTGGTCGGCCTGGAGTGGCGCCAGGCCCTGCTGATCGGCGCGGTCGTCTCCTCGACCGACGCGGCGGCCGTCTTCTCGGTCCTGCGCAAGGTCCCGCTCCCCTCCCGGATCACGGGTGTCCTGGAGGCGGAGTCCGGTTTCAACGACGCGCCCGTCGTCATCCTGGTCGTGGCTTTCGCCACCATCGGTCCGATCGACGACTGGTACGTCCTGCTCGGCACGATCGCCCTGGAGCTGGCCATCGGCGTCGCGATCGGCCTGACGGTGGGCTTTGTGGGCGCGTACGGGCTGCGGCACGTGGCACTGCCCGCCTCCGGCCTCTACCCGATCGCCGTGATGGCCATCGCCGTGACGGCGTACGCGGCCGGCGCGATGGCCCACGGCTCCGGCTTCCTCGCCGTGTACCTGGCCGCGATGGTGCTCGGCAACGCCAAGCTCCCGCACTGGCCGGCCACCCGGGGATTCGCCGACGGGCTCGGCTGGATCGCCCAGATCGGCATGTTCGTCCTGCTCGGCCTGCTGGTCACCCCGCACGAGCTGGTGCACGACTTCTGGCCCGCCGTGATCATCGGACTGGTCCTCACCATGGTGGCGCGGCCGCTGGAGGTCTTCGTCAGCCTGCTGCCCTTCCGGATCCCCTGGCGCGAGCAGGCCCTGATGTCCTGGGCCGGTCTGCGCGGAGCGGTGCCCATCATCCTGGCGACCATCCCGATGGTGTCCGGGATCGAGGGCAGCGACCGCGTCTTCAACATCGTCTTCGTGCTGGTCGTCGTCTACACCCTGGTGCAGGGGCCGACCCTGCCGTGGCTGGCGCGCAAGCTGGAGCTCGGCGCCACCGACGAATCCGCCTCCGACCTCGGCATCGAGTCGGCGCCGCTGGAGAAGCTGCGCGGACACCTGCTGTCCTTCGAGATCCCGGCCGCCTCGCGGATGCACGGGGTCGAGGTCAGCGAGCTGCGGCTGCCTCCGGGAGCCTCGGTCACCCTGGTGGTCCGCGAGGGGAAGAGCTTCGTACCGCTGCCGTCGACCGTGCTGCGGCGCGGGGACGAGCTGCTGGTCGTGGCCACGGATCCGGTACGGGACGCGGCCGAGGCGCGGCTGCGCGCGGTGGCCCGCGGCGGCAAGCTGGCCGGGTGGCTGGGGACGGGCGGGAACGGGTCGACGCGCTCGCGCGGGTGACGCGTCCCGAGGGAGTCCGGCTTTAGAGCGGCGTTCTAATTCCTCCGATTTCGGTGACTTATGCCCCGTTTTACCCGCATTTCAGCGGGCATGAATAGGCGAAGCTCCCGTTAATCGCAGGTGGAGACACACCTTGTCGCCGCAATCACAGGGCGTGGTAGTGGGTTCCCCTGTACGATGAAGGCACAACAGATCGAACCAACTCTGCCTGACGCAGAGCTGGCGCGACCGCAAAGCGGCCGTGGCTCCCCCCGCAGTGGGCGCCCAGGTATCACTCGGTTCTGCGCAAGAGGACAGCTCTCGGGGCTCCCACATGTACGGGTGCGGTCGCTCACAAGGCGACGCACCGTCCGCAGACGGGGACGCTCTACCAGGCAGCGGAAAGGCAAGGCCGTGACATCCGCGGTCACGACCGGAACGTCCGCCACGTCCACCCCCTCCGCCCGGCCCGGCTACGGGCAGCTCCTGCGCACCCCCGGTGCCCTCGGCTTCGTACTTCCCGGCTTCGCCGCCCGGCTCCCCTTCGGGATGCTCACCGTCAGCATCCTCCTGCTCGTCCAGCACACCACCGGCTCCTACGGCAGCGCCGGCATCGTGACCGCCGTGACCGGCGTGTCCATGGCCGTGTTCGCCCCGCTGATGGGCAAGTTCACCGACCGGCTCGGCCAGAGCGCCGTCCTGGTCCCGGCCGCGCTGACGCACACCGCCTCCGTGGGCGCGCTGGCCGCCCTCGCGCTGCTCGGCGCCCCGCTGTGGGCGCTGGTGCTGGCCGCCGTCCCGGCCGGCGCCTCCGTCCCGCAGGCCGGTCCGATGGTCCGGGCCCGCTGGGCCGCCAAGCTCGAGGGCTCGCCGCTATTGCCGACCGCGGCCGCGTTCGAGTCGGTCACCGACGAGTTCACCTTCGTCATCGGCCCGGTCCTCGCGACCTTCCTGTGCACCCAGGTCCACCCCTCGGCGGGCCTGATCACCGAGGCCACCCTGACGCTCGCCGGCGGGCTCGTCTTCGCCGCGCAGCGCGCCACCCAGCCCAAGCCGGCCGGCCGCCCGGCCGACGGCGAGAAGCACACCTCCGCCCTGTCCTTCCCGGGCCTGCGCGTCCTGATCGTCGCCTTCCTCGGGATCGGCGCCGTCTTCGGCGGCATGCAGGTCTCGCTCGCCGCCTTCTCCAACGAGATCGGCAACCCGGGCGCCAACGGCCTGCTCTACGGCGTCTTCGCCGCGGGCAACATGGTCGCCGGCATCGCCATGGGCGCCATCGCCTGGAAGATCGGCCCGCGCCGCCGCCTGATCCTCGGCTACATCGGCCTCACCGCCGCCGCCTCGGTCCTGTGGGCCGCGAACTCGGCGATCCTGCTGGGCGCGCTCGGCCTGGTCGTCGGCCTGTGCATCGCCCCGGCGCTGATCACCGGCTACACCATGATCGAGCAGCTGATCCCGGCCGCCTCGCGCACCGAGGCCTTCACCTGGCTGACCGGCGCGGTCGCCTTCGGGCAGGCCGTCGCCGTGACCGTGGCCGGCCGCCTGACGGACGCGCACGGATCCTCGTACGGCTTCCTGGTGCCGATGGCCGCCACCGCGCTGGCCCTGGTCACCCTGCTGGCCCTGCGCGCGAAGCTGGCGCCCAAGGCTCCGAGCCGGATCGTGAACGCGTCCGCTCCGGCCGCGGCCCCGTCCGCGGGCCCCTCGACGGGCTCCCGTAACCGGGTGAACGAGCGTGGGATGGGTCACCGCGTGCCGCTGACGGTGGACTGATCCGCCGGAATGCGTCACCATGGAGCGTCGTTAGCACTCATTGAGTGAGAGTGCCAGGAGGAAATTCGTGCCGACCTATCAGTACCAGTGCACCGAGTGCGGTGAGGGCCTCGAGGCCGTGCAGAAGTTCACCGATGACGCGCTGACCGTGTGCCCGAGCTGTGACGGACGCCTGAAGAAGGTGTTCTCCGCGGTCGGCATCGTCTTCAAGGGCTCCGGTTTCTACCGGAACGACAGCCGCGGCGCTTCGTCGAGCAGCACTCCTGCCTCGAAGCCGGCCTCGACCCCGTCGACGTCCACGGCTGCCGCCGCCCCCGCCGCTTCGTCCTCCTCGGCGTCGTCGAGTTCGGGCAGCAGCTCCACCTCGGCTGCCTGACCCCCGCGTTCCACTCGCCGCAAGGCCCCGCCGCCCACCGGGCGGCGGGGCCTTGCGCGTGCCCGGCTAGGGTGGCCGGCATGGTGAACGCAGAGATCGGTGTCATCGGCGGCTCGGGCTTCTACTCCTTCCTGGAGGACGTCTCCGAGATGCGGGTGGAAACCCCGTACGGACCTCCCAGCGACTCCCTGTACGTGGGCGAGCTGGCCGGCCGGCAGGTGGCCTTCCTCCCCCGGCACGGGCGCAGCCACACCGTCCCGCCGCACAAGATCAACTACCGGGCGAACCTGTGGGCGCTGCGCTCGGTCGGCGTCCGCCAGGTGCTGGGCCCGTGCGCGGTCGGCGGCCTGCGGGCCGAGTACGGTCCGGGCACGCTGCTCGTGCCCGACCAGCTGGTGGACCGTACGAAGTCCCGTGCGCAGACCTTCTTCGACGGGGACCCGCTGCCCGACGGGAGCGTGCCGAACGTCGTGCACACCACCTTCGCGGACCCGTACTGCCCGGTCGGGCGGTCGGTCGCCCTGGCGGCGGCCCGGGGGCGGGACTGGGAGCCGGTGGACGGCGGCACCATGGTCGTCATCGAGGGCCCGCGGTTCTCGACGCGCGCCGAGTCGCGCTGGCACGCGGCGGCGGGCTGGTCGGTGGTCGGCATGACGGGCCACCCGGAGGCCGTGCTCGCCCGGGAGCTGGGGCTCTGCTACACCTCGATGGCCCTGGTCACGGACCTGGACGCGGGCGCCGAGACCGGCGAGGGCGTGTCCCACACGGAGGTGCTGCGGGTGTTCGGCGAGAACGTCGGCCGACTGCGCGAGGTCCTCTTCGACGCGGTGGCGGCGCTCCCGGCGACGGAGACCCGCGCCTGCCTGTGCACGCACGCGCACGACGGCTGGGACCTGGGCATCGAGCTTCCGTAGCCGCTGCGGGGGCGGGCTCTGACACCTGGGGGTGACGGGGTTGTCCACAAGCTGGGGATCGTCCACAGGGCGGAGCGGGATTCGGCGGGAGGCCGGATCGTGGGCTGTGTCCGGGCGCCGGGTCCGGGCACAGCGACGCACTCCGACTGGTGGTGGCCCTCATGTCCCGTCTGCCCCCGCGCTCTTCCGCGCTGTCCTCCTCCCCCGTTCCCCCGCCCGGGCACGCTTCCGCGCACACGCCCGTTCGCGCTTCCGTCTCCGGTTCCGTGTCGGGTTCCGTCTCCGGTCCCGCTTCCCCGTGCTCGTCTCCGTGCCCCCCGGCGCGGCCCGTGCCCGCTTTTCCCCCGCTGCGGGTCGGGCGGGGCGGCGACCGGCTGCGCAGGGCCCTGCGGCGCCGGCGGCGGGGCGTCGCGGCCGGGCTGGCCGTCGCGGCGGCGGCGCTGGCCGTCGGCGGGACGCAGGCGCCGGCCTCGCGGGCGGCGCCCCCCGAGGTACGGACCTCCCCCGGCGCCGCGGCGCCCGCGCCGGAGCGGATGGTGTCGGCCCCGGTGCGCATCGCCGACGCGGCGACGGTGCGGCTGCTGCGGCCCGGCGACCGGGTCGACGTGGTGGCGGCGGAGCGCGACGGGCCGCCGAGGGTGGTGGCGGCGGGGGCCCGGGTCGCCGAAGTGCCCGCTGCCGATCCGGGAGTCGGGGACGCCGGGGCGCTGGTGGTCCTGTCCGTGCCCCGGGACACGGCGCGGACTCTGGTGGGGGCGGGCGCGACGACCCGACTGGCGGTGACGCTGTGTTGATTCGCACGCGCGGCCGGTCAAGCCACCGCGAGGGGTGGGCCGATTGGACACGGCGCGCCCGGACTGCCGTAGTTTTCGGAACCGTTGACTCCGTGTTCGGCAGATATGAAGAAGGGCTCAGTGGTGAGCGAGAAGAAGCAGGAGAGCGTCCTGGCGGGCTTCAAGGCCTTCCTGATGCGCGGCAACGTGGTCGACCTCGCGGTCGCCGTGGTCATCGGCGCGGCGTTCACGAACATCGTGAACGCCATCGTGAAGGGAATCATCAGCCCGCTGGTGGGAGCCATCGGGACCAAGAACCTCGATGTCTACAAGTCGTGCCTGAAGGCCCCCTGCGGCCTCGACGCGGGCGGCCAGCCCACGGGTGTCGAGATCCTCTGGGGCTCGGTGCTCAACGCCGCGCTCACCTTCCTGATCACCGCGGCCGTCGTGTACTTCCTCATGGTGCTGCCGATGGCGAAGTACCTCGCCAAGGTGGAGGCGCGCCGCAAGGCCAAGGAAGGCGTCCAGGAGACCATGGAGATCACGGAGCTGGAGGTCCTCAAGGAGATCCGCGACGCGCTGGTCGCGCAGCGCGGGGCGAACGGCGTCGGGACCGGATCACCGGCGTCGCGCGACGCGTTCTAGCCGCTCGGTCCGCGCGGGCCGCCCCCGCCGCTCAGATGTGGTGCGGGGGCTTCTCGTCGAGGAACCGGGCCAGGTCGGCCGCGCCGCCCCCGGCGGCCGGCCGCTCGCCCCAGCCCCGGTCGGTGTCGTCCGAGGACTGCTGGTCCAGCGGGTCGTCGAAGACGATCCGGGGCTTGGGCTTCGGTTCGGGCTTCGGCGGCACGGCGGGGCCGTGCTGCGGGTCGGGGGCGGCGGCGGGGGTGCTCATGCCTCCAGAGTACGGCCGCCCCCGCGGGCGGCCCCGGTCAGCTGGGGGCTTCGGCGCCCTTGCGGGCGTAGAACCACCAGCACACCACCAGGCAGGTGGCGTAGAAGCCGATGAACAGCCACAGGGCGTGCGGGACCGCCATGGCGGCGAACATCGCGGGGATGAAGAAGAAGCCGTAGGCGGCGATGGCGGAGGAGAAGCCGGTGACGGCGCCCGCCTCCATCTCGGACTGCTTCAGCGCGGCGCCCTGCGCCTCGGGCCCCCTGCCCGCGGCCTCCCGCATGTGCTGGTCCCGGAAGATCACCGGGATCTGCCGGAAGGTCGAGCCGTTGCCGAGGCCGGAGAAGGCGAAGGCCGCCAGGAAGCCGATGAAGAAGGCCCAGAAGCTGCCCTGGTCGCCGCTGTGCGGCAGTGCGAAGATCACCACCACCAGCGAGGCCGCCATGCCGACGAAGGACAGCATGGTGACCCGGGCACCGCCCATCTTGTCGGAGAGCCATCCGCCGGCCCAGCGCATGAACGCGCCGATGAAGGGGCCGATCCAGGCATAGGTGGTGGCGTGGTAGCCCTGCGCCTCGAAGTTGTTCTTGATCAGCAGGGGCAGGCCCGCGGCGAAGCCGATGAAGGAGCCGAAGGTGCCGACGTAGAGCCAGGTCATCAGCCAGTTGTGCTTGCGCCTGAAGATGATCTTCTGCTGGCTGAAGGGGGCGGCGGCCACCTTGAGGTCGTTCTGGCCGAACCAGGCCACCGCGGCCAGCACGATCAGCACCGGCACCCACACGAAGGCCGCGTTCTGGAGGTAGATCTCCGAGCCGTTCGCCTTCTTCTGGCCCGCGCCGATCGCCAGGACCGAGGAGGTGATCAGGATCGGGGTCAGCAGCTGGACCACGGACACGCCCAGGTTGCCCAGTCCGCCGTTGACGCCCGTCGCGTTGCCCTTCTCCCGCTTCGGGTAGAAGAAGCCGATGTTGGCCAGGGAGGAGGAGAAGTTCGCGCCGCCGATGCCGCACAGCGCCGCGATCGCGATCATCGTGCCGTACGGGGTGTCCGGGTTCTGCACCGCGAAGCCCAGCCACAGCAGCGGCACGATCAGCACGACCGTGGAGACCGCCGTGAAGCGCCGCTGCCCGATCATCGGGCCGATGAAGGTGTAGAGGATGTGCGCGGTACCGCCGGTGATGCCGGAGACCGCCGTCAGCCAGAACAGCTGGGACTGCGAGAACCCGAAGCCGACGTCCTTCAGGTTGGTCGCCGTGATGCTCCACACCTGCCAGACCACGAAGGCCACCAGCAGCGCCGGCACCGCGATCCACAGGTTGCGGGTGGCGACCCTCCTGCCCGTGGACTGCCAGAAGGAGGGATCCTCCGGCGTCCATTCGGCCGTGCGGCGCCGGTGCGCCAGTCCAGTGGGAGCACCGGCGGCGCGCCTGCCGATCGTCCGGGCAGACGCCTGTCCGCCGGCGCTACGCCACCGCCCGGGGCACCCGGACGGTGAGGGCCGCGCGTCCGGCCTGCTGAAACCCCGCCCATCTGGTCTGCTGGCCGGTATGGCGTACATCCCCATGACCGCGCGCAGCCGCGACGAGCACCACCGCGCGGCCACCCCGCTGGAGCTGTTCTTCGACCTCTGCTTCGTCGTCGCGATCGCCCAGGCCGGCGCCCGGCTGGTGCACGCGCTGGCGGAGGGCCATCCCGGCGCCGGGGTGGTCGGTTACTTCTTCGTCTTCTTCGGCGTGTGGTGGGCGTGGATGAACTTCACGTGGTTCGCCTCCGCCTACGACGTCGACGACGTGCCGTACCGGATCGCGACGCTCGTCCAGATCGCGGGCGTGCTCGTCTACGCGGCGGGCGTGAGCCGGGCGTTCGACGAGAACGACTGGACGGTGGCCGTCATCGGTTACCTGATCATGCGGGTGGCGCTCACCGCCCAGTGGCTGCGGGCTGCCGCCGGGGAGAGCGGGGCGGCGCGCACGGCCGCGCTGAAGTACGCGGCGGGGCTGGTGGTATGCCAGGCCGCCTGGGTGGCGCTGCTGTTCGCCCCGGACGGCTGGAGGCGGTGGCTGTTCCTGGTCGTGGCCGCCATGGAGCTGCTGGTCCCGGTGATCGCCGAGCGCGGCCACCAGACGCCGTGGCACGCACACCACATCGTGGAGCGGTACGGCCTGTTCACCATCATCGTGCTCGGCGAGACGATCGCCGCGAGCACGGTGGCGGTGAAGTCGGCCCTCGACGAGCACGAGGCGCTGGACCGGCTGCTGCCCATCGCCGGCGGCGGACTGCTGATCGTCTTCGCTGCCTGGTGGATCTACTTCGCGGTGCCGATGCACGAGTACCTGACCTCGAACCGGCAGGCCATCCCGTGGGGTTACGGCCACCTGCTGGTCTTCGCCTCCGGTGCGGCGATCGGGGCGGGCATCGAGGTCGCGGTGGAGCACGCGGTGGGCAAGGCGCACGTCTCGCAGCTCGCCGCCAACGCCGCCGTGACCGTGCCGACGGCGATCTTCCTGATGACGGTGTGGCTCCTGCACTCCCGCCACTTCAAGCGGGGCCTCGCGCAGCAGCTCACCCTGCCGTTGTCGGCGGTCGCCGTCCTGGCGTGTACGTGGACGGGGACGCACGCGGTCCTGTACGCGGGCCTGGTCGCGGCCGCGACGGTCGCCGTCGGCCTCACCCTGGCCACGCGGCCGCGCCGTTGACGGCGCGGCGCCGTTGCCGGGGGCCGAGACCCTGACAACCGGCCAGCCGTCACTCCTCGGCCCCGGCGGCGTTGGCAGGCCATGACACTCCCCGCACAACGCCCCGGCCACGCCCCCGGCAGGGAACTGGTCGAGCCCGGCTTCTGGCAGCAGCCCCCCGCCCACCGCCTCGCGGCGTTCGCCCGGCTGCGGGCCCTGGAAGCGCCCGTGTTCGTCCCCGAAGGGCCCGGGCGCGGGCACTGGGCCCTCGTCCGCCACGCCCACGTGCAGGAGGCCAGCCGCCTGCCCAAGGTCTTCGCCAGCGCGCCCGGCGTGACCACCCCCGAGCCCGCCCGCTGGGTCCGCGCCCTGTTCGGGGACTCCATGGTCAATCTGGACGGCCCCGACCACGCCCAGCTCCGCAAGATCGTGCAGCGGGCCTTCACGCCCCGCCTGCTGGCCGCCGCCGAGGCGGACATCCACGCGGTGGCCGCCCGCATCGTGGACGACGTACTGGCCGGGGAGCCCGACGAGTTCGTCTCGGCGGTGGCCTCCCGCCTGCCCCTGGAGGTCATCTGCAACATGATGGGCATCCCGGAGCACTTCCGCCCCGAGATCGCCGACCGCGTCAACCACGCCTCCGAGAACATCGGCGTGGAGCGCGGCCTCGCCGCCCGGCTGCGGATGCCCGGGCGGGGCCTGCGCGCGCTCGCCCGGATGCAGCGGATGGTGGCCGGCATCGGGCGGGAACGGCGCAAGAACCCCGCCGACGACCTGATCTCGGCACTGGTCTGCGCGAACGTCGACGGCCAGGCCCTCGGCGCCCGCCAACTCGGCGCCTTCTTCTCGCTCCTGATGGTCGCCGGGGTGGAGACCACCCGCAACGCGATCACGCACGGGCTGACCCTGCTGACCGGCAACCCGGGCCAGCGCGACCTGCTGCTCTCGGACTTCGAGGCGTACGCGGACGGCGCGGTCGACGAGATGATCCGCCACTCGACGCCGATCATCCAGTTCCGCCGGACCGTGGTCGCCAAACACACTCTGGGCGGGCACGACTTCCGCCCGGGCGACAAGGTGGTCCTGTACTACGCCTCCGCCAACCGCGACGAGGCGGTCTTCCCGGACCCCGACGCCTTCGACATCACCCGCTCGCCCAATCCGCACCTGGGGTTCGGCGGCGGCGGGCCGCACTTCTGCCTGGGCGCGCACCTGGCCCGGGTGGAGATGAAGGCGCTCTTCCGCGAACTGCTCACCCGGCCGGTCGGGCTGCGCGCGGTGGGCCTGCCGGATCTGGCCGGCTCGAACTTCGACAACCGGGTCCGCTCGCTGAAGTTCGCCTTCGAACGCCCCTGAGAGCGGCGGGCGGCGCGAGCCGGAAGCGGAAACCGGCCACCGGGCAGGCTGGGAGCCCGGCGGCCGGTGGGGCACCCCCGGACGCGGTCCGGGGGCACGTGGTGGCGGTGCGGCCCGTGCGCGGCTACTTCTGCAGGCGCCGCACGGTCAGGACGCAGTGCGCGCTGCCGGTGAGCACTTCCTCGTCGCCCGCGAACGCCTGGAGGGTCGGCGCGTCCACCGGCCGGCCGGGGACCGCCTCGGGCCAGGCGCGCGTGGCGAACAGGAAATAGGCCTGCCCGCTCTCGTTCGCCGCGGCGACCCACTCGTCGGGGGCGGTGCACTGGGCGTTCATCCCCGGCAGGGTCAGCGCGATCTGGTTGCCCTCCAGCAGGATCTGCACGGGAAAGGCGGCCGGATTGCGGGTGCCGTCCATGACGACGTCGCCGATGGGCAGGCCGATCTCCTCCAGCAGCCCGCGGGCCGCCGTCTCGCCGGCCTCCGGGCCGCCCGGGCCGTCCCCGAGGGTGTAGGCGAGGAGGTACGGGATGTCGTGCGCCTCGGAGGGGTCGCCGATCCAGGCGAGCACCGAAAGGGTGCCGAGCTGGGACCGGTCGATTTCGGCTTGAATAGAAGTCATGCGCCGCACCCTAGTGGTCTGCCGCCCACCCCTTTCACGGCCTTTCACCCGGGCGGGTTAGACCACCCAGAATCCCCCTCCGGAATTCGCGCGGATGTTCGCGTCCTCGTACTGGAGCCGCTCGACGCGCGCGTTTTCCGGGATTTCGAACACGGCCCATCCCTCGGCCCGCTCACCGACCGCGAGGTAATCGAAGACGAGGGATTTGCCTGTGGTCAGCTCACCCGTGGGCACCACCGGGTGGCGCCGGCCCGCGCTGTCGTGCGCCCACATGCGCCCGAGCGCCCCGTACGAGGCCCCGCCCACGTTGACGAACGACATCGAGGCGGCCACCCAGCGGTTGCCCGCCGCCGGGGCGAAGTTCGCCTCCACGCTGACCGCGGGGTCCACGTACGCGCTCAGCACCGCCTCCAGGTGCCGGCCGACCTGCCGGCCGTGCACCCGTACGGCTTCACCCACACGGGCATCCTTCACCCCGGTCCGCACGGCCGCCCCCCCGGCGCCCGGCGCCGCGTCGTCCACCACGACGGCGGGCACCGCGCCGGGGGCCAGCGCGGCCCCCTCGGGCGCGCTCTGGCAGGCCGTGGCGCCGCACACCAGCAACGGGAGGAGAACGGCGGCCAGCCGCGGGAGGCGGACGGCGGGGCGGAGCCGGACGCGGGCGGCGGCTGGAAGGGCGGACTGACGCATGCGGGGGATCCCTTCGGGGACGTATTTCGGTCAGTCTCACGCTCCGGATCGGGGAATTGCACACCGACACGAGTGCGCCCGGCGGGCCTGTGCGGCGAGTTGCCCGCCGACTGCCAGCACAATGCGTTCCGGCGGAATACCCGCCGCCCGCATCCACCGGAGGAATCATGGGTATTCACGGAACCCGCACGGCCCTTGCAGCACTGTCGGCGCTGGCCGCCACGGCGCTATTCACCGCCCCCGCCGAAGCCACTTCTTTCGACCAGGGGATTTCCGTACAGCCGTACGGTCATGTCTCCGAGGACGGTACGGTCACCCTTTCCGGCACCTACCACTGCACGAACCCGTCGCCCGCGGGAGCGAGGCTCCAGATCGCGGCGGCCGTCGTCCAGGACGGCACGCGGCTCGCCTTCGGCGGCGGCGAGGCGAAGTGCGACGGACAGGAGCACGAGTGGCAGGCCACCGGCTCGCTGAAGTTCACCCCGGCCGTGCACCCGGGCCCGGCGCGCGCCGAGGCCCAGCTCAACGAGATCCACTTCTCGGGCCTGATGCCGCGCTCGATCGACACGGTCGCGGAGGACCGCCAGGAGATCACCCTGGTCGCCCACCGCTGAGACGGCTGCTCCGGCCCGGGGCGCGCCCGGCCGGTAGCCGCCGCTACCGGCACTCGGGCGCGACGTCCGTCATCGACATGAACGCCACCGACTGGCACTCGGGGTCCGCGTGCGGCCGCCCCGTCGTCCAGTCCACGACCGTCGGTACTCCGGCGGCCAGCAGGAGCAGGGCCAGGATGCCCGTCGCGGCGCCTCTGCTCAGTCTGCGCACAGCACGATCCGTTCCATATCGCGCATCATCGCCCCGCCCCGCACGTCCCACAACTCGGGGTGACCATCCGCTCACCCCGCGCTCCGGGAGCTGCCCGCGACGTCGAACTCGCACCACACCGCCTTGCCGTCGCCGCGGGACTCCACACCCCAGTGCGTGGCCAGCGCGTCCACCAGCAGCAGCCCGCGGCCCGTGGTGGCCGCCTCGCCCGGGGTGCGCCGGCGCGGCCACACGCTGGACCGGTCCTTGACCCACAGCCGGATCCGCCGGACCGGCTCGGGCAGCACCTCCATCGTCAGCACCGCTCCGCCGTCGGTGTGCAGCAGGGCGTTGACCAGCAGTTCCCCGGCGGCCAGTTCCACGTCGTCGGCGAGGTCCGGCATGCCCCAGTCGCGCAGCGCCTGGCGCAGGGCATAGCGGGCCTCCGAGAGCCCTTCCGGGTCGGCCTGGTGGATGTACTGGTGGATGCGCGGGGCCCGGTGGGTGCCTGGGTCCGGGGCCCGGCGCAGCACCAGCAGGGCCACGTCGTCCCCGGAGCCCCAGCGCTCCCAGAGCCGGTCCGAGAGGTGGTCGGCGAGGGCACCGGCCTCCTGCGGGCCGCTGCTGACGGCGTGGGCGAGGGCCGCCATCCCCTGGGTGATGTCGGTGCCCGGCTCCTCCACCAGGCCGTCCGTGCACAGCACGAGCGTCTCCCCGGGCACCAGGTCGAGCCGGGTCTCGGGGAACTCCTCCCGCGCGAAGGCCGAGGCCAGCCCGAGCGGCAGGCCGCCGCGCACGTTGGGCCAGCCCGTCCGGCCGTCGGTGTGCCGGATCAGCGGGCCGATGTGGCCCGCGCGCACGGCGCGTACGCCGCCCGTCTCCAGGTCCACCTGGGCGTACATGCAGGTCGCGAAGCGCTCGGTGTCCAGTTCGGCGAGGAAGCGCGAGGCCCGCGCCAGCACGGTGGACGGCGGGTGCCCCTCGCCCGCGTACGCCCGCAGCGCGATCCGCAGCTGGCCCATGATGGCCGCCGCGTGCGTGTCGTGGCCCTGTACGTCGCCCACCACGATGCCGACCCGGTCGCGGGGCAGGGCGATCACGTCGTACCAGTCCCCGCCGACCTCGCGCCCGCTCCAGGCGGCGTGGTAGCGGACCGCGATCTCCCCGCCGGTGATCTCCGGGATCCGCCGCGGCAGCATGGCGGCCTGGAGTCCGGTGGCGAACTCCCGCTCCTGGTCGAAGAGGAGCGCGCGCTGGAGGGACTGGGCGACGATGCCCGCGAGGCCGAGGCACAGGTTGCGCTCCTCGGGGCTGAACTCGGTGCGCCGCCGGTAGAAGAGGACCAGCCCCCCGATGGCCTGGGCCTGGGCGATCAGCGGCAGGTAGGCGGCGGCGTCGAAGCGGATCCGGCTGAGGTAGTCGCTGAGCAGCGGGAACTCCTCGCCGAGCGCGCTGAGCGAGGTGGCGAAACGTGCCTGCCTGCTGAGCACCGCCTGCGAGAGCGGCAGCGAACCGTCCAGCCGGGTGAACCGCCGCTCGCCGAGGATCTCCAGCGACTCCCCGCTCAGGGCGATGATCTTCATGGTGCCGCCCTCGACCAGCCCCAGGGCCAGGCCGTCGGCGCCGAGCCGCTCCAGCGCGCCCGCCCCGGTCAGCGCGGCCGTGACGTCGTCGACCGTCACCGCCCGCGACAGGGCCTCGGTGGTCCGCTGGACGATGGTCGTCTGCTGGGCGCGGGCCGTCTCCAGTTTGCGCAGCATGGTGGCCTGGGCCAGCTCCGCCGTCGCGTCCCGGACGATCCCCACGATCCGCCGCGGGTGGCCGCCCCCGTCCCGCAGCACCCGGCCCTGGGTGTGCGTCCACTGGTCGCGGCCGTCGCGCCGCTGCACCGTGAAGTAGGCCCCGTACGAGTCCCCGCCGCTCTCCAGCACCGCGGCCACGGTCTCGGCCAGCCGGGCGCCGTCCTCCGGGGGGATCCGCAGCCCGAGCCCCTCCGGGGTGCCGTCGAACCGGCCCAGCTCCAGGTCGAAGACGTCCATCCCGGCCTCGTCCAGGGCGAGCGAGCCGGCGTCCAGGTCCCACTCGAAACTTCCCATGCCGTTCAGCGCGAGCCGCTCCCCCGGGCCGGTCTGGGGAGACCGGCGGGTCTGCTCGGGACGGTCGCGCTCCGCCGCTGCCACGAGACACACACCACCTAACGGCCGGGCCAGCACGGCTGGGAGATGAGCCGCTCCCACTCCTCGTCAGGATGCCCCGGAAGGGTGCGCCCGGCCTCCCGCCAGCGCGTGAGGAGGGAGAGGTAGATCGGGGGCTGGGCGGGGTGGGACGCCGTCGCGTACGGGCCGCGGTCGTACCCGGCGGCCCGGGTCGTGGCGGGCTGTTCGGCACGACTGCCGGGAATCCTTACCCAGCCACGGCCCTGTGCTCGCTCCGCGCTCATGGCGGACCCCTCTCACCGCGTGTCGCTCCGCGGGTGTCACCGCAGATGCGTTGTGGGACGCCCGGCCGCGGCCCGGGAACACCGGGCCTCGCCGGCGGAGCCCGGCAGCGGGCCCCGTGCGCCGAGCCGTTTGCGGACTCCTCTCACCAGTCTCCCCGCCGTGAAGCCCGCACCGTGCACGAATCGCATGGAAGGGCCGAATGAGGGAGCCGTCAACAGCCCGGCGAAGAACAGTCCGGGCCACGAGGACTCGAAGCCCGGGCTCAGCTCCGGCGTCCCGCTGCCCCCGACCCTCTCCAGCGCGGCCCGCAGCCCCGCGTCGAGCAGCTCCAGCCGGGCCAGGTCCGGGGTGAACCCGGTGGCCGCGATGACGTGCGCGGTGTCCAGGACCACGGACTCCCCGGACCCGGCGATCAGGCCGAGCCGGGTCCGGTCGCCCGCCGCGACCGCCCGGTGCAGGCGGTGGCCGAGCAGGACGGGCACCCGCCGCTCGAAGCGCTCCCGCAGCCACCAGGCGCCGGCCGGGCCCAGGGCGGTCGCGGCGATCCGCTCCCGGGTGGCGGCGGGCAGCCGCCGCACCGCCCAGGGCAGCTCCGACCACGCCCAGCCGCGCCAGCCGGTGCCCAGCCCGCTGTGCGGATCGCGCAGGGCGCGCAGCGGGGGGCGGCTCAGGGGCTGCGGCACCGCGTTCCAGTTCAGCCGGGCGCGCCGGGCGACCAGGCAGGGCCGGGCGCCCTGCTCGGCCAGCAGGGCGGCGGTCTCCAGGGCCGCCTGCCCGGCCCCGAGCACGGCGACCTCGAGCCCGGCGAAGCGGGTCAGGTCCCGGTGTGCGCTGCTGTGCGAGTAGTGGCCCGGCGGCAGTTCGCGCAGCGTCCGCGGATGGTGGGCGAACGGCATCACCCCGACGGCGAGGGCGACCGTACGGGTGAGCAGCGGCGGTCCCTCGGCGGTGTGCACGAGGAAGCCGTCTCCCTGCGGGGTCACCTCCGTGACGGTCACCTCCTCCACCGCGGGCGCGGCCTGGCGGGCGAACCACATCCCGTAGTCGCCGAACGTGCCGATCGGCAGCGGAGTGCCGTGTTCCGCGACCAGTCCCCGGGTGGCGCAGTACTCGGCCAGGGTGTGCCGGCCGCCCGGCGCGGACAGGTTTGAGGACCAGGGCTCCGACTTCAGGTACATGCCCTCGGGCATGTGGTCGCGCCAGGAGGCCATCGGCCGCCCCAGGAGCCGTACATCGAGTCCCGCACCCGCCGCGTGCGCGGCGATCGACAGCCCGTACGGGCCCGCGCCGACCACCACGAGATCGTCCATCCGGGTCACGGCCTTCCTTCCACTGTCGTGCTCAACGGGTCAACGGCCCGTCCGGTCTCATCGGGTCACCAGCTCGTCCGGCGCCGCCGGTGCCTCCGGCGGCGCGGGCCGGGAGAGCGGGGCGGACCCGGGCTGGTCCCGACCCCGCTGGCGGGGCGCCCGGACCGCCGCCAGGGCCGTGCGCCGGCCCTGGGCGGGCACCCCGCGCAGGACGCGCGCCCCCTTGCCGAACCCGCGCCCGAGGAAGGCGGCGAGCATGCCCACGAACGGCATCAGGTCGTCGCCGGCGAACCAGGCCGCCTCCACCCGCCCCCGGTCCCGGCCCGCCGGCCGCCCGGGCCAGACCACCGGGTCCCGGCCCGGACCGGTCCGCCGGCCCGCGGCGTCCGGTCGGGCGGGATCCGCGGCTCGCGCCGCCGGGCCCGGCGCACGGCGGCGCGGCAGGTATCCGCCGCGCACCGCCGCCAGCAGCGCGTAGTTCTCGGCGACGAACACCCGGCCCGGCCCGCCCACGGGCTCCGGGACCCGCTGGCCCGTCAGGTCCAGGTACATCGCCTGTACGACGTCCAGCCCGGCGGTGTCCGTGAACAGCCGGAACTGGGCGCCGGGCCGGGGGTTGAAGTCCACCAGCCGGAAGGTGCCCCGCTCGTCCCGGCGGAAGTCCAGGTCCAGGATCCCCTGGTAGCCGAGGCGTTCGGCGAGCCGCAGCCCCGCCTCCTCCACGGCGGGATCCGGCAGCCAGCGGCCCACCGCCGTCAGCCCGGTCCGCACCGGCCACGACAGCTCCTTGCGGCCCGATCCCGCCAGCAGCGGGCGCCCGCCCCGGGCGAAGGCCCCGTGGAAGAACCAGTCGGTGTCCGGCCCGGCCGGCAGGAACCGCTGGAGCAGCAGCCTGCTCCCGGCCTCGGCGGAGCGCTCGTACAGCCGCCGCGCCTCGGCGGCGGTGTGCACCAGCGTGGTGCTGCGCAGCCCGTCGGCCCCGGCCGGCAGCAGCCAGGGCCTGCTCCACTTGGCGACCACCGGCAGGCCGAGCCGCCAGGCGGCCTCCGCCGCCTCGCCGCCGCTCGCCGGGACGACGGTCTGCGGGTGCGGCACGTCCCAGCGCGCGCAGAGCCCCGCCAGCTCGGCCTTGTCGGCCACCCGGGCGGGCAGGTTGTCGGGCTGATGGGGCATCCGGAAACGGTCCGTCAGCACCGGCCCGATCCGGGACACCGTGATCGCGCTCAGATCGTCCATGGCGATCAGCACCGCCGGCCGGCCGATCCGCTCCGACACCCCGGTCAGGCACTCCAGCAGCGTCTCGGGCGCCTCCGGGTCCAGCCCGCCGGCCGGCCCGGCATGCACGGCGCGCACATAGCGCGAACGCCCCATGGGACCTCCCCCGGCCTCGACGACGGCATGGACCTCCACGCCTTTGCGGCCAAGGGATCTGACGGCGCCGAGGGTTCCGTGGTGGAACGGATTGCGGTCGAGTCTGAGCAGAACGGCGGGCACATGGTTGAGATAGGCGTGCATGGCAGCGGTGTCTTTCACCTAGTCGGACCAAGCGGGGATGGTGCGCACCTGCGAATGGCCTACGGCAACGGCACCGAACAGGCCATTCGTCAGATCTGATGCCTAACGTCTTTGGTAAGCACACCGATTCAGGAAAGCTCGGGAGACGCCATGCCCAGACCACGCCGCCGACTGGCGAGCACCTGCATCGGTACGGTCACGGCCGGGCTGCTGGCCACCGGGGCCTCGCTCGCGGAACCCGACGAGGACCGGTACCCGGGCTCGGACGTCGCCATGGGCGCCTATCTCGACTTCGGGCCGCCCGGCGTGGCTCGGATCCCGCACCTGTCGAACTGGCTGGGCGGCAAGGAGATCCGGGTCGGGCACACCTACCTGCCCGGCGACCGGTGGGCCGGCATCGAGGGCAACGTCGGCTTCCTGGAGGACTGGGCGCGGTGGCGCAAGGCCGGGGACGACCGGCTGTTCGTCCTCAACGTCCCCATGCAGGAGCGCAACGAGGGCCGGGTGCCCGACCGCCAGGTGGCGCGGCTGATCAGGGCGGGCGCGGAGGGCCAGTTCGACCGGCACTTCCGGCGGCTCGCCGAGCGGCTGGTGGCGCTGGGCGTGCCGGACACGGTGATCGTGCTCGGCTGGGAGATGAACGGCATCACCTACACCCACCGGTGCGCGCCGGACCCGGAGAACTGGAAGGTCTACTGGAAGCGCATCGTCACCGCGATGCGCTCCGTGCCCGGACAGGAGTTCAAGTTCGACTTCGCGCCGAACCGGGGCAAGGACGCGATCGGCTGGACCGAGTGCTACCCCGGCGACGACGTGGTCGACATCATCGGCATGGACTCCTACGACCAGGGGCCGGGCCGGACCTTCGACGAGCAGATCTCCCAGCCGTACGGGCTCCAGCGGCAGGTCGACTTCGCGGCGGCACACGGCAAGGCGATCTCGTACCCCGAGTGGGGGCTGTTCCGGCGCGGGGACAATCCGGAGTACGTGCGGCGCATGCTGCGGTGGATCGAGCAGCACAAGCCGCTCTACCACACCATCACCGACTACTGCCCGCACGGCGTGTGGCAGTGCAAGCAGAACCCGCGGTCCACGGCGGTCTTCCGCGAGGCGCTGAGCCTGCCGGAGCCCGGCCCGGTCGTCCCGACCCCGGTGGTTCCCACGCCCGTGGTCCCCACCCCGGTGGTCCCGACCCCGGTGGTCCCGACCCCGGTGGTCCCGACCCCGGTGGTCCCGACCCCGGTGGTCCCGACGCCCTCCGTGCCCTCGCCGGCCGTACCGACCCCGGCCGTACCCACACCGGCCCCGACCCCACAGGTGCCGACCCCACAGGTGCCGACCCCGCAGGTCCCCACCCCGGCCGTGCCGACCCCCGAGGTCCCCACGCCCGAGGTCCCCACGCCCCCCGCAGCCCCGACGCCGCAGGTCCCGACGCCCGCACCCTCGCAGGCCCCGACGCCCGAGGTGCCCCGCCCCTCGCCCGTCACCCCGGCCCCCGTGACCCCGGCCCCGGTGACCCCGAGCCCGCTCGTCCCCACGCCCGAGGTCCCGCTCCCGGTGACCCCGAGCCCGCTGGTCCCGACCCCCGAGGTCCCCGAGCCCACGCCCACGCCCACACCCGTGCCCTCGCCGGCCGTCCCGGCGCCGCAGAGCCCCGCACCCTCCGGAACCCCGGCCCCGACCCCGACCCCGCCGGCCCCCACCCCGGTGCCGCTGCCGGAACCGGCGAAGCCGCCGCTCAACTCCAAGGAGTGGTGCGTCCCGCTCAACTTCGGCGAGTGGCTCTCCAAGCTGGTCGGCAAGCAGTCGGTCTGCGTCAAGATCGACCTGGGCGAGGGCTCCGGCTTCTGGCCCTTCTAGACGGGTCATCGCACCCGCAGTTCGTTGAGCCGCGCCCGCCACTCCCTGGCGGCCGGCAGCGCCTCCCGCAGCGCGTCCACCACCCGCTCGCGCCCCGTGACCTGCGACTCGTGCAGCCGCAGCAGGGGCGCGAGCGCGCTGGTGGCCAGCAGGAACCGCTGGTTGACCACGGTCTCGGGCCGCCAGTGGTTCTTGTACGGCTCGTTCCCGCGCAGGAAGCTCACCACCGGGCGGCCCTCGGCGAGTGCCCGCCCGGCCTCGTGGCGCAGCAGCAGCGTCGCCACGTCCACCTTGCGCGCGCGCAGTTCCGGATCGGCGCCGTACAGGTAGCCGCCGCTCAGCCCGGCCGACAGTAGCGTGACGTTGGCCGCGACCACCTTGCCGTCCAGCCGGAACTCCGTCAGCCGCCCCTCCCCCGCCCGCACCATCCGCCGGGTGGCCCGGGTCAGGTGCTCCGCGAACCGGGGCCGCAGGTGCTCGGGGGTCACCCCGCGGCCGCGCCACTGCTTCTCGTGGAGCCCCAGCAGGTTCCGTACGGCACGGGGCACCTCCTCCTCGCCGACCTCGTGCTCCTCGATCCCGGCCGCGTCGGTCTTGCGGAGCTTGGCCCGGACCCGCTGGGCGCCGGAGGCCGGCATCCGCTTGACCAGCTCGTCGAACGGCAGCGCCGGCAGCTCCATGCAGGTGGAGTCGGTGAGCCGGGACGCGACCCCGGGCCAGTACTTGCACAGCGCCTCGGCCGCGGCCCCGGGGCGGACCTCGCGCAGGTCGACGACCGCGCCCCGGGCGGCCCGGTGCAGCCCGTGGGCCAGCGCCGGGACCACCTGGTCGGCGTGCTCGGCGGACACGAGCACGTCGAAGTAGTCGGTGATGGGACCGCCGAGCGGCACCAGCAGCGGCAGCGGCCGGTGTACGAGCATCAGCGCGGCCGCGCCGACCAGCTCCTCGCCGCGCCGCACGAGGACGATCCGCAGCCGGCCGTCCTTCCCGTACGACAGCCACCAGGAGTGCAGCCAGGCGTGGCTCTGGAAGGGGGTCGCGGTGGGACAGGCGCGGACGAGCCGGTTCCACGGCTGTTCCAGCGCGGCGAACTGCCGGGGGTCGCGGCACAGCGTCACCGACAGGGCGGCGGCGGAGCCCGAACTCATCGCACGGACTCCTTCTCCTTGGTCTCGGCGTGCTCACCCTGCGCGGGGAGCGAGGGGTACTCCTCGGCGGCCGGCTGCTCCTGCTCCGCCCGCACCCCCGCATCCGCCCGCTCCCGCGCCTGCTCCCGGTCCCTGCGCCGGGCCGGGCGGGCCAGCAGCCACAGCCCGCCGAGCAGACCGCCGGCGCACAGCCCGACGGCGCCGCTGATCGCGGCGGAGGGGGAGGCGGGGTCGGTGGGGGCCACGGCCTGGTTGAACAGCAGCAGCTGCACGCCGGTGTTCTTGGCCGCCTGATTGCTGCTCAGGGACAGGGCGTCGGCGACGGCGTTGGCGATGTCGGCGGCCTCGGCGGGGCTCTCGGAGGTACCCGTGATCGCGATCATCGGGGACTCGGGCGAGGTCTCGGCCCGCACCTGGGTCCGCAGCTGGCGGGCCGCGATGCCCGCGCGGGGCTGGGCGTAGGCGAGCGTGGAGCTGCTGGTGGCGATCCGGGCGTAGGCCTGGGCGAAGCCGAGTGCGGTGGCCGGCTCGGTGGTGTCGTCGGGCACGGCGACGACATAGCTGGTGGCGGCGTACTCGGGCGCCTTGAGCACCCCGTACGCCCCGCCCGCGGCCAGCCCCAGCAGGGCGCACGCGGGCAGCGGCCACCACGCGGGAGGCGGTACCAGCCGGCGCCGGAGCCGCCTCTTGCCAGACCGGTGGTCGGACCTCTTCTCGGTCCTCTTCTCGGACTTCTTCTGGTCGGCGCTGTCGGCCATGAGCGTGGTCACTTCCTGGGTGGAGGGGAGGAACGTTCGGCAGCGGTCTGCCGGCTTCGCTACCGCCGGGCCCTCTCGGCCCCGTCGGTGTTCGAGGCGCTGGGTTCCGGGGGCTGCGCCTGCGGCAGCGGTACGGTCCCCGCGCGCGGCACGGGGGAAGGCGGCGCGGCCGTGCCCGGGGCGGCCGACAGCGCGAGGTCGTAGACGTCCAGCAACTGCCGCGCACTGCGGGCGATGTCGTAGCGGCGGACCACGGGCGGCGGCGGCAGCCGGCGGACTCCCGCCTCCATGTGGCCGCGCAGCGCCGCGATCAGCTCGTCCGTGCCGGTGCCGATGCGCCGGGCGCCCGGGGCCTGCGCGGCGGGCAGGTCGTCGATGGCCGGGCAGGTGACGTGCAGCACCGGCAGCCCGGCGGCCAGCGCCTCGACCACGGCCAGCCCGAAGGCCTCCTCCCGCGACGGCGAGACGAAGACGTCCATGGCGGCCAGCAGCGCCGGGATCCCCGGGGTGCGGCCGTCCGCGCTGTCGCCCAGCGGGTCCCGCTCCCCCAGCAGGTGGATCCGGCCCTGCGCGCCCAACTCGGCGGCGAGCAGCCGCAGCGCCGCCCGCTCGGGCCCGTCCCCGGCGAGCAGCAGGTGCGCCCCCGGCAGCGCGGCCACGGCCCGCACCAGGACGTCGAACCGCTTGCCCGGCACCAGCCGGCCGACCCCGCCCACCACGAAGGCCCGCTCCGGCAGCCCGGTCCGGGCCCGGGTGGAGCGCCGTACGCCCTCGTCGAAGCGGAAGCGGATCGACTCGATCCCGTTGGGTACGACGTGCACCCGCGCGGCCGGCACCCCCCACCCTTCCAGCCGGGCGGCCACGGTGTCCGAGACGGCCACGGTCGCGGACCCCAGGCGCTCGCTGGCCAGGTACAGGGCGCGCACCCCGCCCGACAGCGGCCGGCCCTCGATCTCGTCCTCGCCGAGGGAGTGCTCGGTGGCCACGGTCGCCCCGGCGCCGGCGATCCGGGCCGCGAGGCGCCCGTACACGCAGGCCCGGTACAGGTGGGTGTGCACGAGGTCGTACTCGCCGCGCCGGATGAACTTCACCAGCCGCGGCAGCGCCCCCAGGTCCCGGTTGCCCCGCATGCCCAGGTGCACGACCCGCACCCCGTCGGACCGCAGCCCCTCGGCGACCGGCCCGGGGTTGGTCAGCGTCAGGACGTCGCAGTGCATCGGCATGTGCCGCAGCAGCAGCCGCAGCTGCTGCTCGGCGCCGCCGACCCCGAGCCCGGTGATGATGTGCAGGGCCTTCACGGGAGGACCACCCGCCGCAGCTCGCGGACCTGGTGGCGCACCTGCTTGACGCGCAGCCGCGCGCCCGCGTCGGCCTGGCTGACGTGCGTACGGGGCAGGGCGTGCGGGCCGGCCAGCCGGCCGGGGTCGATGGCGCAGGCGTAGCCGTACCCGGCGGCCCGGGTGGCGGCGACGACCCGGGCGTCGAGGTGCCCGTACGGGTAGCAGAACCCCTCGGGCAGGGTTCCGGTCAGCTCGCGCAGCAGGTCGCGGCTGCCCCGCAGCTCCTGCTGGAGCACGTCGTCGCCGGCCGCGGTGAGGTCCTGGTGCAGCAGCCCGTGCGAGCCGATCTCCTGTCCGGCCGCCGCGACCTCGCGGATGCCCTCGGCGGTGAGCAGGGACTTGCGCGGCCCGAGCGGGTCCCACACGTTGTCCACGCCCAGCCGCCCGGGCAGCACGAACAGGGTGGCGGTGCAGTCGTGGCGGCCCAGCAGCGGGAGCGCGTGGGTCAGGAAGTCGGTGTAGCCGTCGTCGAAGGTCAGCCCGACCAGTCCGGCCGCGCGGCCGGCGGCACGGGCCCGGAGCAGTTCGCCGACCGACACCCCGCGCAGCCCGCGGGAGCGCAGCCACAGCAGCTGGGCCTCCAGGGCGCGGGGGGTGACGGTGATCCCGTACGGGTCCTCCGCGGGGTCGGTGAACTCGGCGACGGAGTGGTACATCAGGACCCACGGCGATGCGGTCCGGCGGGCGGGGACCACCACGGCGGCGGCCGCCGTGTCGGTGTCAGCGGACATTGCGGAACCTCTGCGTGAACTGGGAGGTGAACCGGTCGATCTGACCGGGCAGGGCGGTGACTTCGAGGGCGCGTATGGCGGTGCCGGTGGCCCCGAACATGGCCGGGACCAGCAGGCAGCCGAGGGCGGCGCTGAGCAGCGGGTCGGGAATCATGGGCCCGGCGATCCAGCCCGTGGCGCAGGCGGCGGCCGCGGACACCGCGAGCCGCCCGATGCTGACGGCGACCCGGCCGCGCTGGATGGGGACGATCCGGGAGCCGAGGCCGGTGAGCAGCAGGACGGCGGTGGTGGAGATGCCGGCCGCGTTGGCGGCGGCGATGCCGTAGGTGCCCCACCAGCCGACGGCGAAGGCCCCGGCCACGATGTTGACGAGCAGTCCGGCACCCATCGCGAGCGCCGGGAACCAGGTGGGCCGGGCGGTCGAGAAGAAGGGCCGGGACAGCGCCCCGACGAGGCAGTGGCCGAGCAGTCCCAGTCCGTAGACCCGCATGACGGAGGCGGTGGCGAGGGTGTCCTGGTGGGTGAAGGCGCCGCGTTCGAAGAGGACCTGGATGATCTGCGGCGCGTAGCCGATGACGAGCGCGGTGCCCATCAGCACGGCGAGGCAGGCCAGGGCCAGGTCCTGCTCCACACGCCGCCGGGCCTTCTCCCGCTCCCCGCCGGCCATCGCCTGGGCGACGACGGGGAAGGTGACGGTGCAGATCATCAGGGAGAGCACCATCGGCATCTGCGCGACCTTCTGCGCGTAGTTGAGGTGCGAGATCGCCCCGGGCGGGAGGGATGCGGCCAGGAACCGCTCGACGAGCACCTGGGACTGCCGGAACACGGCGAAGAAGATCACCGGAGCGATGACCCCGAAGGCGATGAGGGTGGGGCGGTCGCGGTCGCGCTGGCTGCGGGGGGCGCCCTTGGCCCGGGGCGGGCCGAAGCCCACGTTCCGGATGAAGGCGGGGAGTTGGACGAGGACCATCAGCAGTCCGCCGGCGGCGACTCCGGCGGCGGCGGCGCGCACCCCCCACAGGGTGTGCAGCGCGACCATGGTGCCGATGATGCCGACGTTGTACGAGACGTAGATCGCGGCGGGCGGTACGAAGGACCGGTGGGCCCTGAGCGCCGCGCTGAAGTATCCGGCGAGGCCGAAGGAGACGACGGTGAGCGCCGTCAGCCGGGTGCACTCGACCGCGAGTTCCGGATCGGGCAGGCCGGGTGCGAGGACGGCGACGACGAGCGGCGCGGCCACGACGAGCACGGAGGCCACCGCGGCCAGCATCACGAGGAGCCGTGGCAGCGTCGCCCCGACGAGCAGCCGTACGGGGTCCTGGGCGCGGGCCGCCATCCGGGTGAGCCCGGCCCGGCTGGCCGACCGCCGGGCCAGGGCGTGGCTGAAGGCGGGCACCATCAGCAGGGCCATGGCGTCCTCGATGAGCAGCGTGGAGGCCATCTCGGGCACGGTCCAGGCGATCAGGAAGGAGTCGCTGTCGTGCCCGGCTCCGAAGAGGTGCGCGATGGTCTGGTCCCGCACCAGCCCGAACACGGCCCCGGCGGCGGTCAGCCCGGCGGTGACGGCGGCGGCCTTGGCGAGGAACCGCCCGAGCGCCGGCCCGTTCCCGCCCGGGGCCGCGGGGCCGGACTCCCGGGCTCCGCCCGCACCCCGCGCTTGGGCCCGACCCGCTCCGGCCCGCGCCTCGCCGGCGGATCCGCGCGGCGCCCCTCCGCTGCCGCCAGGGGCCGCGGGCGCGGCGGGGCCCGCACCGGCCCGACCCGCACCGGCCCCGCCCGGCGCGCCACCGCCGGCATACGCCGCCACCCGCACCCGCCGCCGCCCGGCGGCGGCCCCGGGCACCGCCCCGGCGATGAACCCGGGATCCCGCGCGGCCACCGCGCCCTCCTCGCCCACAGCCCCCGCGACCCCCCGCCCGGGCGGCGCCGGCCCCGGCGAAGCGGCGGCCCCGGTCGGCGGCACGCCCGCGTTCGGCACGGAACCCCCGGCGACCGGCGCGGCGCCGGGAGCGGGCGGGCCCTGCGGACGGCCTGGCGGAACCGGCCCCGGAACCGGCCCCGGCGAGGTGGCGGAGCCCGCCGGGGGCGGCGTCGGACCGGGGCCGGGCGGGGTCGGGAGGCCGCCGGGCAGGACCGGGTCCCGGGGCCGGCCGGGGGCGGGGTCCGGCGACGGGGCGGGTTCGGTGCCCGGGACACGGGTGGGGCCCGCCCCGGCCGGAGGGCCGGAGGCGGGCCGCCGCGGCGTCGTGTCGGTCACCGGCCGCTCGAACCCTCGGGGGCCGGGCCCCGGACACCCGTATCGGAGGCGGCGGCGGACCACGCCGGCCCGCCCCGCCGGGAGGCGCCCGGACCCCCGCCCTCCCCGCAGGGAAGCGCCCACCAGGCGGCGAGGCCGATGATCACCCCCGTCAGGACGGTGGAGGGGCCGCCGATGTCGGCGTACAGGAAGTCGGTCAGCTGCCACACCAACAGCCCGGTCGCGATCAGCCCGCAGTCCCGGATCCGCCGGGCGTCGCCGCAGGCGAGCCGCCGGGCCCCCGCCACCAGCAGGGCCGCCCAGCCGCCCGCCAGGGCGACCAGTCCGATCAGCCCCTGCTCGCTCAGGATGAGCAGGTACATGTTGTGCGGGGAGAGCAGCGGCTGGCGGATGTACCCCTGGCCCGCGCCGGCGGTGTCGCTGCCGGAGGAGAGGCCCAGCGAGGCGTGCCCGTCCCGGTGGGCGGGGAAGCCCTTCAGCCCCACCCCCACCGCCGGCCGCTCCCGCCACATCGACTCCGCGGCGGCCCACATCGTGTAGCGGTCGGTCACCGACTGGTCGGGGGCGCTGGAGACCTGCGTGATGGAGGTCAGCCGCTCCCCGACCATCTCCGAGCCGACCCCGAGCCCGCCCACCAGGACCACCCCGGCGGCGCCCAGCGCGACCAGCACCTTCAGCGCCCGCCGGATCCCGGCCAGCAGCATCACCAGCACGGCCGCGCCCAGCGTGGCGATCCAGGCGCCCCGGCTGAAGGACAGCACCAGCGGCAGCACCAGGACCAGCGCGCAGCCCCCGGCGATCCGCCGGACCCGCCCCGGCAGCCCCGGCGCGAGCGCCGCGGCGCTCGCCACGACCAGCCCGTACGCCACCACCGTGGCCATGCCCATGACGTCACCGGGACCGAAGGTCCCCACGGCCCGGATGTCCTCGCCCTGGTAGGAGGCTCCGGTGCGGGTCGCGTACTGCACGACCCCCACCGCACCCTGCACCAGCGCCAGGACCACGAAGCACCCGGCGGCGATCCGGAACTCCCCGGCGTCGCGCACCAGCAGCACCACCGCCGCCGGGACCAGCACGAAGACCTGGAGGTAGCGCACGAAGCCCGGCAGGGCCGCGTACGGGTCCCCGGCGGTCACCGTCGCGACGGCGAGCCCGACGGCGGGCATCCCGAGCACGAGCACGCCCAGCGGGGTCAGCCCCCGCACCCGCCCGCGCAGCGCCTGCACGGCGCAGACGAGGACCAGCAGCAGCGAGGCCGCGTCGGCCGGGCCGACCTTCCCGGAGGCGGTCGCGTCCCCGGCCGGGAGCGGGGCCAGCAGGAACAGCACCGTCGCGGCGAGCGGCAGCAGCGGCCAGTGCCGCCGCAGCAGCGCCGGACCGCCGGGGCGGTGGGCGCGCCCCACGCCGTTCAGGGAGACCGCAAGGCTCATCAGCTGCCCCCCAGCCGGAAGCGGAAGAAGGAGGCGGCGGTGCGGGCCAGGATCCACAGGTCCTGCCACAGCGACCAGGTGTCGATGTAGTGGTTGTCGAACCGGGCCCGGTCCTCGATGGAGGTGTCCCCGCGCAGGCCGTTGATCTGGGCCAGTCCGGTGATGCCGACGGGCATCCGGTGCCGGGCCTCGTAGCCGGGGTGGACGGTGGAGAACTTGGCGACGAAGAACGGCCGTTCGGGGCGCGGCCCGACCAGGCTCATGTCCCCCCGCACGACGTTCCACAGCTGCGGCAGCTCGTCCAGCGAGGACTTGCGCAGGAAGGAGCCGACCGGGCTCATCCGCCGGTCGCCCGCGACCGTCCAGCGGGTGGCGGACTCGTGCGCGTCGGCGCGCAGCGTACGGAACTTCAGCAGGGTGAACGGGCGCCCGTACAGGCCGACCCGCTCCTGCCGGAAGATCACCCCCGGCCCGTCGCACAGCCGTACGGCGAGCGCGCAGGCGGCCATCACGGGCGCGGCGGCCACCAGCGCGACCAGCGCGAGGACGGCGTCGAGGCCCCGCTTGACCCAGCGTTCCAGCGCCCTCGCGGGTCGGGGCAGCAGGGGCTGGACGGCGTACCCCCACAGCTGGTCGGCGGGGTCCGCCACCCGCATCCCGGTGACCTTGGCGGTGCCGGCCTGGTCGGCGAGCCAGAGCCGGCAGCCGTGGTCGTGGAAGAGGCGGACCAGGGAGGCGGTGCGCTCGTCGGCCTCGGGCGGACGGGTGAACACGGCGTGCCGCACGGAGTTCTGGATGACCGCGCGCCGGATGTCCTCGTGGGTGGCGAGCACCGGCAGCGTGCCGGTGTCGCCCTCGGCGGGGCCTGTCCCGGTGTCGGCGAGCCCGACCGGGCGCAGCCCGTACTCGGGGCGCCCGTGCAGGGCCGCGGCGACCGCGGCCGCTCCGCCGCCGGGTCCGACCACGAGGGCGGAGGCGGGCCGCCGGACGCGGTTGCGGCGGCGGAACTGGTTGACGGCCCCGCGTCCCGCGCACGCCAGTACGGCCTGCAGGCACACGGCCGCGAGCAGCGCGCTCCAGCCGAGGGCACGGGCGGGCTCCACCGCGGCGACGACCGTGGCCGCGCCGCACCACAGGACGGCGGACCGTCCGGCCAGCGCGGGCAGTTCGAGGAGGGCGGAGGGCGCGAGCCGCGGCCGGTAGAGCCCGGCCTGTGCGTGCAGCGCGGCGAGCAGGACGGCGAGCGGCGCGGCCGCGGCGACCGGCAGGGCCGCCGCGGGCAGGGCGGTCGCGGACAGCGCCGTCACGGTGAGTACGGCGGCCAGTGCGTCGGCGGTGAGCAGCGGGAGTACCCCGTCCCGGCGGCGGACCCGCTGGGGGCGTAGGGCGGAACGGGCCTGGCCGGCCCGGGGCCCGCGCGGCGGGTGGATGGCTGTCGCGGCACGGCGTGCTGTTCTGCTCGGCGCCGGCGCCACGGCACTGCCGGCGGGCCCCGTGCCGCCCGGCCCGGTGTGCCGGGCGGGTGCGCTGTCCATCGTCATCGGCTGATGCGCTCCTGGTTCAAGGGCCGGGGCCTGCCCAGCAGTTCGTGGTACAGGCCGGTGACCGCGTCCGTGGTCCGCCGCACGTCGAAGTCGCTCCGGGCGTGCTGCCGGGCCTGCTCTCCGAGTTCGGCGAGCAGCCGCGGTGCGGCCAGCAGCCGTCCCAGGGCCTTGGCCAGCGCCGTCGGGTTCTCCGGCGGCACCAGGCAGAGCCGTCCCTGGCCGGGCGGCAGGCTCTCCCGGGCACCGCTGACGTCGGAGACCAGGACCGGGCGGCCGCAGGCCATGGCTTCGAGCGGGGCGAGCGCCATGCCTTCCCACCGCGACGGCAGTACAACGAGATCGGCGGCCCGAAGCCACGGTCGGATGTCCGGGGCGGCGCCCGCGAAGAGCACTCCGGAGGGGGCGGTACGGCGCAGCCGTTCGGTGTCGGGGCCGTCGCCGACGAGGGCGAGGCGGGCGCCGGGGACGGTGCCGAGCAGCTCCGGCCAGGCCCGCAGCAGGATGTCCTGTCCCTTCTGCGGGCAGAGCCGGCCGACGCAGACGGCGAGCGGTCCCCCGTCTGCCAGGCCGCGCCGGAAGGCGGCGGGCAGCGGCAGCCCGGCGCGGGCCTCGGCCTTGTCCGTGTCGGGGTCCGGGCCGCCGGGCCTGAAGTGGTCGAGGTCCACGCCGTTGCGGACGACCGACCAGCGGGCGGTGATCCCCTCGGCCTCGCCCGCCCGGCGCTCGGCCTCGCTGACGCAGAGCACCCGGTCGGCCCACCGGGCCCCGTACCTCTCCCAGCGCAGGGCGAGGGCGCCGGTGGCCCCGCCGACGGCGTCGAAGGACCAGGCGTGCGGCTGGAAGACGGTGGGGACGGCGCCGCGGGCGGCGAGCCGCCCGGCCAGCCCGGCCTTGGCGCTGTGGGCGTGCAGGACGTCGGGCCGGACGCGGCGCAGCAGCCGCCGGGCGCCGAGCACTTCGGCGGGCAGGCCGGGCCCGGGAGCCCGCCCGGCGCGCCAGGTGAGCACCTCGGCACCGGCGTCCCGGGCGGCTTCGGCGAGCGTTCCGCCGCGCGGGCAGCCGACGACGGCGCGCAGGCCCGCGGCGCTCTGGGCGCGCACGAGGTCGGTGACGACCCGTGCGACTCCGCCGTCTACGGGCTGGGCCAGGTGGAGGACGGTCGTGGGCTGTTCCGCCCGTGGCTGTGTGGGCACGTGGAGTGGTCTCCTGCGTTCAGCGGCGCGCGTCTGTCTGAACGAAGAGCACACCGAGGAAATAGCCCTGGCTTTCGCCCGTGAACCTGAAACTCAGGCTGCGGGCACCACCGGACAGGGCGGGACTCAGGTCGAACACGTCCGCGTCATAGCCAAGATTGTTCATATAATCAGGCTGTCGCGCGAACGTTTGCTTTCCGAATTCCGTGATCGTGGAATTCATCACGTCGTTGAAAGGATTTTCTGGATCGCCGAGGCTCACCCGGCGGCCACTGTCGACCGTCACGGTGAGTGAGTCCTCCAAGGTGCCCCGGTCCCCGTCGTACGCGACCACCCCGACGCGCCCGGAGGCACCGGCCGGCGCGTCCAGACCGTCCACCGCGACCAGCCCGTCCCCGGCTCCCGGAGGGGCGGCGAGCGACTCGAAGCCGTCCCACAGCGAGATCCGGCGCACCGGCTCCCGCGGGTGCTCGTAGGCGGCCACCAGCGTCCAGCCGCCCCAGGCCCCCGCCTCGGAGTGGCCCATCGCGATGTTGAGCTGCGCCACCGTCCACATCCCGGCGCCGCCCTTGCGCACCAGCGGGGTCACGTCGGCCGAGGCCTGGTAGGCATCGCTGCCCGCGTCCGTGCGGTGCCCCATCACCGTGTCCGCCAGGACCTCCTTGTACGCCCCGCCCGGCTCGGCGACCAGCACCCGGCCGTTGCCCTCCGGCGGCTTCTGCTCGCCCACCCGCAGGTTCCCGCCCCAGTAGAGGCGGGCGTACGAGACCTTCGCGCCCTGGGGGACCTTGAGCTCGGCGCGGGTGGAGTTGTAGGTGTCCGGGTCCTTGTCGACCTCGCTGTAGAACATCTCGAAGTCCCCGTTGACCCCCGCCGCGCCCCGTTTGACCTCGGCGCACGGCTCGGCCCGCGGGGACTCCTCCCGGCGGCAGCTGATCCCCGAGTTGGAGGCCCGGACCAGCCCGCCGTGCTGCACGGCATGGTAACGCTGCGTGAACGGAATCCGGGGCATCTCGCGGGGAGCGGGGGTTTGCGGAGCGGGGGAGGCCTGCACGGCGGGGACGTATGGGGAAAAGACCAGGCAGGACAGCAGACCGAGTGTGCCGAGGATTCTGCGGGATGAACCCATGACCCCGTCTCCATTTTCGATCAAGAGGACAAAACAGGAGTGCACTTTGTCAGAAATCGGGCTGGAAATCACGTCGGACTCGCCCGTAGGGCCTTTTGGGCGACGCCACGCACCCTCGAAGCGGGCGGGTCGTTATCGCTTGCACCATTGTTCGAACCGGAAATGCGGGAACGTCTGAGCGTCAACCGCGAGGTCCGAAACGGCGGCATCCGGGTGAAGCCACGCAACCCCGGCGGCCGCCGGGCCGTTGTTCCGGGTGCTTCAGTACCGGGCAATCCTGCAAAAAAGGGACGACAATGATCAAGAAGATGATGGCCGCGGCAGCGGTTGCGGCCTCGGTCGTGGGCATGGGTGCCGCCATGGCGCCGCAGGCGATGGCCATCGGGAACGACAACGGCATCAACACCGTGAACGGCAACGGCGCTTCGCAGATCTACGGCAACCAGGCCACCTACGGCAACATGAGCCCGCAGATGGCGCTGATCCAGGGCTCCTTCAACAAGCCCTGCATCGCCCTGCCCGCCAAGGCCAACGTCCAGTCCGTGCTGGCCCTGGTCAACGTCGGCGTCCAGGACATCCCGATCCTGTCCAACCCGATGAACCAGCAGTGCACCGAGAACTCGACCCAGGCCAAGGGCGACGAGCCGCTCTCGCACATCCTGGACAACATCCCGATCCTCTCCGGCAACGTCTCCTCCGGCAGCTGATCGAGGAACACCCCCGCGAGGCCGTCGCACCTTCGGGTCGCGGCGGCCTCGCCGCGTGAAGGCACGAAATCGGACGCGCATTCACCGGCTTCCCGCTTCCCGAATTCCCCGGACCCTCGGGCGAATTCCCGGAGCACCGCCGGAAAACGCGGTTTCTTTCGCCTCCGCCACTCGTTGATATTTCCGCAGCGGATACGCCTCTGCGGGAGGGATCCAAAAGCCCACGTTCGGCAACGTCTGCAGCAACCGCTGACGAAGCGGCCCGGCCCACACGGGCAGAACTCCTCGGGGTGGCCTCGGAGTGCACGGCGGTGCACTCCGAGGCCACCTTCGATTAAGCACCGGCACCAGCGCCGGTAGACAGGGAAGGACCCATGCGACAGGTACTGAGCCGACAAGTACTGGGCAAGGGGATGCTCACGGCGGCGGCAGCGTCGAGTCTGCTGTCCATCGCGACCGGTGCGGCCTACGCGCACCCGGGAGCGACGGCCGAGGCCTCGCACTCTCAGGGTGTGCTGGCCGGCAACAGCGTCTCGGTACCGGTCACGTTCGCCCCGAACGTGTGCGGCAACAGCGTGGACGGGGGTGCGGCGCTCAACCCCTCGATGGGGAACACCTGCGTCACCACGACCGGCTCGCAGACCCACGACGGCTACGACTACGGGCGCCACCTCAGCCCCGAGAACGCCGAGGCCTTCGAGCGCTACCTCGAGGAGCGCCAGGGGCCCCGGCACGCGCTGCCCGAGCAGCGCCACGAGTCGCCGCGCCCCGAGCGGGCCCGCCACGAGCAGCCCCGCCACGAAGGGCCGCGGCACGCGAAGCCGCGCCACGAGGAGCCGCGCCACCAGGGCGGTCACGGCGGCTCCGGCCAGGAGGGCGAGGAGGAGTGCGACGACCACCCCGAGTCCGCTCCGCCCCCGCCGGCGCACCACGCGCCCCCGGCGCCCGAGCAGCCCCACCCCATGCCCGAGCCGGTCGACGAGCACCCGGCCCCGAAGCCGCTGCCCGCCCCGGCCCCCGGACCCGAGCCCGTCCCGGAGGCCCCGGCGCCGCTCCCGGCCCCGGTCGACGAGGCACCGAAGCCGCTGCCGGTTCCGGTCGAGGAGGCGCCCGTCACGCTTCCCGCGCCCGCCCCCGTCGAGGAAGAGCCCGCGGGGCCGCCGCACGGCAGCCGGCCCGTGGAGCGCCCGGCCCCGGAGGTCGTCCCCCCGGCCGACCAGCCTCCGGCCGCCCCCGCCGGTGACACTCCCGTGCACCTGCCCCCGGCGGCGCAGCCGGCTCCGCTCCCCGCCCCGGCCCCGGCGCCCGTCCCCGCTCCCGCGCGGGTGACCGCGCCCGTGCTGGCGGAGACCGGCGCGGGCCGGCCCGCGGCCGCGGCCGCCCTCGCCTCCGCGCTGCTCCTCGGCGGCGCCATTCTGTACCGGCGGTCGCGCATCGCCTGACGGCGATACCGGTCATCGGAAGAAATATCGGCCGGAGAATCCCTTCTCGGATTCTCCGGCCGCTGTCATGTACTCGCGTTTCGCGTTTCCCGACCGGCGGGGAATCGTTACCCAGGGCGAAAGCGGCGCGACGGTCGCCGCTGACGCCTCGGCCCCACGAAAAGAAGAGGATTTCGATAATGAAGCTCACGAAGGTCGCCGCTGTCGTCGCCGGCTCCGTAGCCGCCCTCGGCGCCTCCGCCCCCGCCTTCGCCGCCGATGCCCCTCCCACGGTGCCGATGAGCCTCACGAGCGGGGCGACCACGGTGACGGAGGCCGTGAACCCGGTCTCCGAGCAGCTCCCCCAGATCGTCGGCGCCGGACTGGCCGAGCAGGGCGAGCACGTCGACAACGTCCTCGGGACCGTCCAGCGGGTCAACAAGGTCCGCAACAACGTGCCCGGCGAACTGCTCGGCCTCGCCAACGGCGCCACCCAGGCGTCCCCGCTCCTCGGCGGCGTCCAGCTGAACGGCGGCGCCCGCTGAGCGGTTCGCACATGACTGTGGGCGCCACCGGCGAGGCCGGGGCGCCCACAGTCGTTCTACGGCCGACGTCAGTCGTTGACGCAGACGTTGCCGAACGCGGGGTTCAGGAGCGCGATCACGTTCACGGTGTTGCCGCAGACGTTGACCGGCACGTGGACCGGGACCTGGACCAGGTTGCCCGAGAGGACACCGGGGGAACCCACGGCCGCGCCCTCGGCCGACGAGTCGGCGACGGCGGAGCCGGCGGCACCGGCCGCAGCGAGACCAGCGGTGGCCAGGACCAGGGCGGCCTTCTTGGCAGAGTTCATGGGAAGTGCACCTTCTGTTCGATGTTCTGCCCCGATTCGGGGCTCACATCGAGCGAAACGGTCCATCTTCCCAGACGACACGGTTCCATCCGCGATCAGACCTGTTCAGCTCAATCGTCGTAACCGCGAACGGCTTCGGACGTTACGGAAGGTCCGGGATCTCGATCTCGGGGATCTGGAGGTCGGGGACCTCCGGAACGGTCTCCACCGGAGCCGGCAGCGTCGGCGGGGTGAGGGGCGGCAGCGCCGGCAGCTCCACGCCGGGGATCTGCGGAAGCTCGACCCCCGGGATCTCCGGCAGCTTGATCTCGGGGAGCTTGATCTCCGGGATCTTGATGTCCGGCAGGGTGACGCCCGCCGGCAGCAGCGCCTTGATGGATTCGAGGATGCCGTTGACGAGGTCGTCGATGGGCCCGGCAGCCGCACGCTGCTGGGTCTCGACCTGCTGCCGGACGGCCGCGCGGTCGCCTTCCACGGCGCCCGCGGGGGCCGCCGCGCCGGAGAGTATGGCGACGGCCAGGGCCGACGGGACGAGGAGGCGGGCGCGTCGGGCGCGGGACGGCTTCGTGGGGTGCATGGATGTTCCTTCTCGTGGTCGCACGGATACGGACCGATGCGATCCGCTCCCTTACCCACCGTGCGAACACCTTTTACGGAGCGCAACCGGAGACGGGCCGACTGCACGCTTCGTACGGGCTTCGCGCAGGCGTCCGGGGGTCTCTCACCCGGGCCGGGGAAAACCCCCCCCCACACGGGCCGTTTGAGTGAAGCAGCGGAACCAACCCCCTCGCGGGGCAGTTGACCAGGGCGCTCCATTAGCGGGCACTCGTGCGACAGAAGGATCAAGATGTTCAAGAAGATCATGACCGCCGCCGCTGTCTCCGCCGTTGCCGTGGGCGCGGGCGCTGCCGCCGCGGCCCCGGCCATGGCCATCGGCAACGACAACGGCATCAACACCGTGAACGGCAACGGCGCTTCGCAGGTCTACGGCAACCAGAAGACCCACGGCGACCAGAGCCCGCAGCTCGGCCTCGTCCAGGGCACCCTGAACAAGCCCTGTGTCGGCCTGCCGGTCAAGGTCAACGCCCAGTCGCTGGTGGCGCTGCTCAACGTCGGCGTCCAGGACGTCAACGTCCTGTCCAACCCGATGAACCAGCAGTGCACCGAGAACTCCACCCAGGCCAAGGGTGACGAGCCGCTCTCGCACATCCTCAGCAACATCCCGATCCTCTCGGGCAACGCCTCCGTCGGCAGCTGATCTCCGGGCCCCGCGCCCAGGAGCGAACCGACGAGGGCCCCGGCAGCCTCCAGCTGCCGGGGCCCTTTCGCGCGGGCCGCGCGCCCTCAGCCGGTCCAGAAGTCCCACCACCGGGTCAGGACGAGCATGGCGATCACCCCGATGTGCAGGGCGGGCGGGGCCCAGCCGAACTCGGTGAAGAAGCTCCGGACCGGGCCAGCTGAAGGCAGGTTCCCCGTACGGACGTTGTGTGCGGTGACGGCCCAGAACATCAGCAGCGTGGCCACCCAGGCCAGGCAGCACCACAGGCACAGCGCGTTGATCTCGTACAGCGACTGGACCATCAGCCAGGAGCAGAAGCCGACGCCGAAGAGGGTTCCCCCGTTCAGACCCAGCCAGAACCAGCCGCGGTAGCGCGCGCCCGCCAACAGGCCCGCGCCGACGCAGACCACGACGGCGTAGGCGGCCAGCCCCAGCATGGGGTTGGGGAACCCGAAGGCCGCCGCCTGGTCGCTCTTCATCACGCTGCCGCAGGAGACCACGGGGTTGAGACTGCAGGCGGGCTTGAAGTCCGGGTCCTCCAGCAGGAGGAACTTGTCCATGGTGATCACCCAGGAGGCCAGCACCCCCGCCGCCCCGGTGAGGGCCAGCAGCCAGGCCAACCCCTTGGGCGTGGCGTCCTGTTCGCGCTCGTGTCGAGTGCGGGGCCGTCCCTGCTGGCGGGGGAGGCCCACTGTGTTCGTTGCCATGCGGCCCATAGTCCCGCGCTTCACCACAGAGCGGCCCTAACCATGCCCATCCCTACGCAAGTTGACCTGAAGGTGTGGCGGGAACCCCCGTCGCTTCCCGGACGTTTTACCGAACCCCGGACGTGATGTCAGAGCCAGGGGTTACGTTGAGCTTCCGTGAAGTGACAAGCTGCGACGGCCTGGAGACCCACCGTGAGCGATCCGTACGAGACAACCGAGGCACACCTCGGCCGGCTCCTCGGCCGCGCCCTGACCTCCTTCGACCTGCCCGACAGGCTGGTCGAGCGCCTCGGCACGGCGCTCGCCCACAGCTCTTCGCTCTACACCACGCACCACAGTCCGGCTACCGGAGCCTGGCGGGAGACCCACCAGCACACCTACCTGCTGGCCGACGGCGGCTCGGTTTCGCTGTGGGAGCTGGTGTACCGGCAGGAGGGTGACCGGACGGTCCGGCACGAGCTCTTCGCGAGCAAGGCGGAGACCTGCCTGGCGGTCGCCCGGCTGTTCGGGGAGTCCCCGTCCGAAGCGGCCCTGGACCCGGCGCTCCTGCCCGGTGACGAGGAGGCCGATGCCGACGTGGCGGCGCTGACCGCACGGTTCGCGGCCTCCGTCTCGACGCGGCCGCGCCGGGAGTACGCGGTGGAGGAGTCCGCCGACCACGCCCGGCGGGTGCTGCGCCGCGCGGAGAACGCGGACCGGCCCGGCGAGCCGGTCGCGGCACGGCTTCGATCGGCGTACGCGCACCAGATCACGCAGTCCTTCGGCGGCCGGCCCTGCGCCTCGGGCGGGCGGGAGGCCGGTTTCAGCCTGTACGAGCACGCCTTCGTCCTGCTGGACGGGGAGGAGCTCAGCCTGTGGGAGGTCGAGCACACGGCGACGCCGGACGGGCGGCACATGTGCGAGGTGTACGAGAGCGAGGCCGCCGCGCGCGGGGCGATGGAGCTCCGGGCGCGCGTGCGGTGACGCCGGCGCCGGCGTGACCGGGGTGGCGGGGTGGGGCGGGGGCGGGCCTTTCGGTCCCGCGCCCGCCTCCGGTGCCGCGGGGTTCAGGCGGCGGCCGTCACCTGGGGCTGGTCGGCCGGGTCGGCGGCCGGGGTCCGGGGCTCTTCCCGCTTGCGCAGGCCCTTGAGGAGGATGACCAGGCCGGCGGTGGTGGCCGTACCGGCGGCGATGGCGATCAGGTAGAGCAGCGGGTTGCCGATCAGCGGGATCACGAAGATGCCGCCGTGCGGGGCCCGCAGGGTGCACTCGAAGGCCATCGACAGCGCGCCGGTGACCGCACCGCCGGCCATGGCGGCGGGGATGACGCGCAGCGGGTCGGCCGCGGCGAAGGGGATGGCGCCCTCGCTGATGAAGGACGCGCCCAGGAACCAGGCGGCCTTGCCGTTCTCCCGTTCGGTCTTGGAGAAGAGCCGGCCGCGGAGGGTGGTGGCCAGCGCCATCGCGAGCGGCGGGACCATTCCGGCGGCCATCACGGCGGCCATGACCTTCAGGCTGCCCTCGTTGGGGGTGGCGAGGCCGCCGATGGCGAAGGCGTACGCGACCTTGTTGAGCGGGCCGCCGAGGTCGAAGCACATCATCAGGCCGAGGATCACACCGAGGATGATCGCGTTGGCGCCGGAGAGGCCGGACAGCCAGCCGGTGAGGGCCTGCTGGAGCGAGGCGACGGGCTTGCCGACGACCAGGAACATCAGGAACGCGGTGACGGCCGAGCCGATCAGCGGCAGGACGACGACGGGCATGATCCCGCGGAGGGCGGTCGGGACCTTCAGCCGCTGGACGGCGAGGACGGTGCCGCCGGCGATGAGGCCGGCGATCAGGCCGCCGAGGAAGCCCGCGTTGATGGTGAGGGCGACGGCGCCGCCGACGAACCCGGGGACGAGGCCGGGGCGGTCGGCCATTCCGTAGGCGATGTATCCGGCGAGCACGGGGACGAGGAAGCCGAAGGCGAGAGCGCCGGTCTGGAAGAGGAGCGCGGCCCAGCCGGCGGACTCGGTCCAGACGAAGTGCTCGGCCACGGAGGGGGCGGTGTTGATCTCGTACCCGCCGATGGCGAAGGCGAGGGCGATGAGCAGGCCGCCGGCGGCGACGAACGGGACCATGTAGCTGACGCCGGACATGAGCCAGGTGCGGAGCTTGGCGCCGTAGCCGTCGGCCTCCTCCCCGGTCCGTTCGACCGGGGTCGGGGTGTGGTCGGCCACCTCGCCGCGGGCGGCCTTGCCGCGGGCCTCGGCGAGGAGTTCGGCGGGGCGGTTGATGCCGGCCTTCACGCCGGCGTCCACGGTGGGCTTCCCCGCGAAGCGGGCCCTGTCCCGGACGGGGACGTCGTGGGCGAAGACCACCGCGTCGGCGGCTGCGATGTCCTCGGCGGCCAGGCGGGTGAAGCCGGCGGATCCCTGGGTTTCGACGCGGAGGTCGATTCCGGCCTCGGCGGCGGCCCGTTGGAGGGACTCGGCGGCCATGTAGGTGTGCGCGATGCCGGTGGGGCATGAGGTGACGGCCACCACGCGGAAGGGCTGCCCTGCGGGACCCTCCCCCACCCCGCCCCTTCCCGAAACCGGGGGCTCCGCCCCGGACCCCCGTTCCGCAAACGCCGGAGGGGCTACAAGTCCGGGGCTCCGCTCCACATCCCGGGCCTCAAGCGCGGGCGAGGCCGTCTGTTCAGCCCCTCCGGCGTTTGAGGAGCGGGTCCGGGCGGAGCCCGGCTGGGGTCCGGGGCCGGCCCCGGTTCCGGGAAGGGGCGGGGTGGGGGAATCGGCCCGCGCAGCGGTCCCGGTGCCGGGCCCCGCGGTGGGCCCGGGAACGGTCCCGGCCGCGGGGGCCGGCTCGCCCGAGATCTGGGCGGCCGCTTCCGCCGGAGTGCCGACGGCGCGGAGGGACGCCACGAACTCCGGGCGCATCAGGCGGCGGGCCAGCGCGGACAGGATCGACAGGTGGGCGTCGTCCGCACCGGCGGGGGCCGCGATCAGGAAGATCAGGTCCGCCGGACCGTCGGGGGCGCCGAAGTCGACGCCGGCCGGGGCGCGGCCGAAGGCGAGGGTGGGGGCCGTGACGTGGGGGCTGCGGCAGTGCGGGATGCCTATGCCGCCCTCCAGGCCGGTCGGCATCTGGGCCTCGCGCGCCGCGACGTCCGCCAGGAAGCCGTCCAGGTCCGTGACCCGGCCGTTCTCCACCATGCGTTCCGCCAGTGCCCGCGCCGCCGCTTCCTTCGAGTCGGCGGACAGGTCGAGGTCGACCAGTTCGGGGGTGATCATCTCGCTCATCGCGGGCTCCTTTGCTCGCGTCAGGCCGTGGCGGGGTCGGACAGGGGGAGGTCCAGGGGAAGGTCCTGGGTGATCCGGACCTCGTCGGGGCGCAGGTCCGAGGGGGTCGGCATGGCGCTGCCGGGGAGCTGGACCGCGGCCGCGCCGTGGGCCAGGGCCGAGGCGAGGGCTTCGGGGCCCGCGCCTCCCGCGATCAGGAAGCCGGCCAGGGAGGCGTCGCCCGCCCCGACGTTGCTGCGGACCGCCGGGGCGGGCGCGGTGCCGTAGTGGCTGCCCTCCTCGGAGACCAGCAGCTGGCCGTCGGCGCCGAGGGAGGCCAGGACCGCGCCCGCGCCCAGCGAGCGCAGCTCCTCGGCTGCCTTGACCACGTCGCCGAGGGTGGCCAGCGGGCGCCCGACGGCTTCGGCGAGCTCCTCCGCGTTGGGCTTGATCACGTCGGGGCGGGCGGGCAGCGCCGCCAGCAGGGCCGGGCCCGAGGTGTCCAGGGCGATCCGGGCCCCGGCCGCGTGGGCCCGGGTCACGAGGTCGGCGTACCACTCGGGGTGCAGGCCCCGCGGGAGGCTGCCGCAGCACGCGATCCAGGAGGCGGCGCCGGAGCAGGTGCGGACGGTGTCCAGGAGGAGGGCGGCCTCCGTGGGCGTGACCTCCGGACCGGCTGCGTTGATCTTGGTGAGGGTGCCGTCCGGTTCGGCGAGCGAGATGTTCGCCCGGGTCTCGCCGGCGATCGAGACGACGGTGACGTCCACGCCCTGCGCCACGAGGAGCTCGGCGAGCAGGGTGCCCGGGGTCCCGCCCAGCGGGAGGACCGCCGTCGTGCGGACGCCCGCGGCGGCCACGGCCCGGGAGACGTTGACGCCCTTGCCGCCCGGGTCCACCCGGTCGCCGGTGGCGCGCAGGACTCCGCCGCGCTCCAGCGAGGGGACCTCGTACGTCCGGTCGAGGGAGGGGTTGGGCGTGACGGTGAGGATCATACGAGCACGACTTCCGTACCGGCGGCCTCGATCGCCGCCTTGTCGGCGGGGTCGAGCCCCGCGTCCGTGATGAGCAGGTCGACGTCCGTGAAGGAGCCGAAGCACGCGAAGTGCTCCTGTCCGGCCTTCGCCGAGTCGGCGAGGAGGACGACGCGGCGGGCGGCGGCCATGGCGGCGCGTTTGACGGCGGCCTCGGCGAGGTCGGGGGTGGTCAGGCCGCCCTGGGCGGTGAAGCCGTTGGTCGCGAGGAAGAGCACGTCGGCGCGGATCTCGGCGTAGGCGCGCAGGGCCCAGGCGTCGACGGCGGCGCGGGTGCGGTGGCGGACGCGGCCGCCGACGAGGTGGAGGTCGATGCCGGTGTGGTCGGCGAGCCGGGCGGCGACGGGCAGGGCGTGGGTGACCACGGTGAGCGCGATGTCGAGGGGGATCTCCGCCGCGAGGCGGGCGACCGTGCTGCCCGCGTCGAGGACGACGCTGCCGCTGTCGGGGAGTTCGGCGAGGGCGGCGGCCGCGATGCGGTCCTTCTCGTCGGCGGCGGTGGCCTCGCGCTCGGTGAGGTCCGGCTCGAAGTCGAGGCGGCCGGCCGGTATGGCTCCGCCGTGCACGCGGCGGACCAGGCCGGCCCGGTCGAGGGCCTTCAGATCGCGGCGTACGGTCTCGGCGGTGACCTGGAACCGGTCGGCGAGGGAGAGCACGTCGACCCGGCCGGCCTCGCGGGCGAGGCGGAGGATCTCCTGCTGGCGCTCCGGTGCGTACATGTGGATTTACGTCCGTTCAGTGCCCGACTGTGTGGGTTACTCCCTAGAGTACGCCCGATCGGCGGCAGAACAAAGAGAAACGGACATGCCCGCCAACAGAAGCGGGCATGTCCGTGAAGTGCGGCCGGAAGGCCTCAGACGGCCGGGACCTTCTCCGGGGCGTTCGCGGCGACCGTGGCCGGGTGCTCGGAGCCGCCTTCGCGCTGCTCCATCGGGATCGACTTGCGCGGCAGCATGAACATCACCGCGAAGATCACGAGCAGGACGCCCGCGACCCACCACAGCGCGCCGCGGAACGCCTCGACGTACGGAGCGCCGAAGGCCATGTCGTCGTCGATCAGCCCGAAGAAGACGACGGAGGTCAGGGCGAGGCCGAGCGCGTTGCCCATCTGGCCGGTGGTGTTGATCAGGCCGGAGGCGGAGCCCGCGTGCTCGCGCGGTACCTCGGACAGCGTCGTGTCGTTGAGCGGGGCCACGATCAGGCCCATGCCGATGCCCATGAGGACCAGCGGGGCGGCCATCTGCCAGGAGGTGATCGCCATGCCGTAGTGCTCGGACTCCCAGATGTAGAGGAGGAGACCGGCGGCCATGACCAGCGCACCGGCCTGGAGGACCTTGCGGCCGAAGCGCGGCACGAGCTTCTGGACCGAGAGGCCCGCGGCGGCCGAGACGGCGAGGGAGAAGGGGATGCCGGTGCAGCCGGCGCGCAGGGCGCTCCAGCCCAGGCCCATCTGCATGTACAGCGTCCAGACCAGGAAGAAGATGCCGGTCGCGATGCCGAAGGTGAGCTGGACGGCGATACCGCCGGAGAAGCTCTTGACCTTGAAGAGGGAGAGCTCCACGAGCGGGGAGCCGTCCTTCTTGATCTTGTACTTCTCGTAGCCGATGAACGCGGCGAAGACGAACGGCGACGCGATCATGCAGAGGAAGCCCCACAGCGGCCAGTCGTGCTCGCGCCCCTGGGTGAGCGGGAAGATCAGCATCACCAGGGCGAGGGTCGCGAGGACGACGCCCACGAGGTCGAGGCGCAGCGCCTTGGGGGCCTTGGACTCGCTGATGTACATGCGGCCGAGGATCACGGCCGCGATGCCCACCGGCAGGTTGATCAGGAAGATCGGGCGCCATTCGAGGCCGAACAGGTTCCACTCGGTGAGCAGCGCGCCGAGCATCGGGCCGGAGACGGCTCCGAGGCCGACGACCGCGCCGAACATGCCGAAGACCTTGCCGCGCTCGTGCGGCGGGAAGCTGACGTGGATGATCGCGAGCACCTGCGGGACCATCATGGCGGCCATGGCGCCCTGCAGGAGGCGGGAGACGACGAGCATCGAGGGGTTCTCGGCGATGCCGCAGAGCAGCGAGGCGACCGTGAAACCGCTGATGCCGATGAGGAAGACGCGCTTGCGGCCGTAGATGTCACCGAGACGGCCGCCGGTGATCAGGCCGGCGGCGAAGGCGAGGGCGTAGCCGGCGGTGATCCACTGGATCGCGCTGGTGGACGCGCCGAGGTTCTGGCGCATGCTGGGTATCGCGATGTTGACGATCGTGACGTCGACCAGGTCCATGAAGGTCGCGGTCATCACGATGGCGAGCGCCAGCCAGCGGCGGCGGTCTGCGGGCGAGCTGGATACGTCGGGGGCGCCGGGCGCCTCGGCTGCGCCGGATGCGCTGGGTACGTCGTGGGGTGCTTCGTTCCGCTCTTCTCGCACGGGCCCGTTCTCTCTTTCGGGCGATGTCTTGGACGTCTCGGTGCTCATGGAGAGAAACTTAGACAAGATCTAGGTCAGTTGGTGTCCTATTTGACTGGCAACCTGGAATGCATGACCGACACCCCGGCACGGCTGCTCTCCCTGCTGTCCCTGCTCCAAACGCCGCGCGAATGGCCCGGGAGCGAGCTCGCGGAGCGGCTGCGGGTGAGCCCCCGTACGATCCGGCGCGACATCGAACGGCTGCGGGAGCTCGGCTATCCGGTCGAGGCCACGCTGGGGGCGGAGGGCGGCTACCGGCTGGTGGCGGGGGCGGCGATGCCGCCGCTGCTCCTCGACGACGAGGAGGCGGTGGCGATCGCGGTGGGGCTGCGGGCGGGGGCCGGGCATGCGATCGAGGGGGTCGAGGAGGCCTCCGTACGGGCCCTGGCCAAGCTGGAGCAGGTGCTTCCGTCCCGGCTGCGGCGCCGGGTGGGCGCGCTGCAGTCGGCCACGGTCGCGCTGACCCGGGGCGACGGGCCGACCGTGGCCCCGGGCACGCTGACGACGATCGCCTCCGCGGTGGCGGGGCCGGAGCGGCTGCGGTTCGCGTACGAGGCGGGGGACGGGGCCCGGACGCGGCGGCTGGTGGAGCCGTACCGGCTGGTGAGCGCGGGGAGCCGCTGGTACCTGGTCGCCTACGACCTGGAGCGCGAGGACTGGCGGACCTTCCGGGTGGACCGGGTGGGCGAGGCCTTGGCGACGGGGGCGCGGTTCGCGCCCCGGGAACTGCCGATGGATCCGCAGGAGTTCGTCCGCAGGGGGCTGCGGGGCCGGCAGACGTACGCCGTGGAGGTCACCTTCGCGGCGGGGGCGGCGGAGCTGCCGCAGTGGTTGCGGGAGGCGGCCGTGCCGGAGGCGGACGGTGGCGTCGGCCGCACGGGCACCCGGGTCCGCTTCGACAGCGGCGACGCTCCGGAGTGGCTGGTGGCGCGCCTCGCCCTGACGGGGCTGGCGTTCACGGTGCGGGAGCCTGCCGTGTTGCGGGACGCGGCCGGGGCGTTGGGCGCGCGGCTCACGTCGGCGGCGTCGGCCCGGTAGCCGGGGCTCCGCCCCGAACCCGGCGCCTCGGACGCCGGAGGGGCTGCATTTGCCCGGCCCCGGCTTGGACAAGGGAGCCCCGGCACCTGGGGGGGGGGTTAGGTGCCGGGGCTCGTCTGGGGGGGGCTTCGGGGCGGGCCGCTCTAGGCCACGGCGTCGAAGCCGGTGTCGCGGGCCATGCGCTTCAGTTCGAGCAGGGCGTGCTTCTCGATCTGCCGGATGCGCTCGCGGGTCAGGCCGTGCTGCTTGCCGACCTCGGTCAGGGTGCGCTCGCGGCCGTCGTCGATGCCGTACCGCATCTTGATGATCGACGCGGTGCGCTGGTCGAGCTTGCCGAGCAGGTCCTCCAGCTCCTCGCTGCGCAGCAGCGAAAGGACCGACTGCTCCGGCGAGATGGCGGAGGTGTCCTCGAGGAGGTCGCCGAACTGGGTGTCGCCGTCGTCGTCCACGGACATGTTGAGGCTGACCGGGTCGCGCGCCCAGTCCAGTACGTCGCCCACGCGCTTCTCCGTCGAGTCCAGCTCGGCGGCGATCTCGGCGTGCTCCGGCTCCCGGCCGTTCTCGCGGTTGAACTCCCGCTGGACGCGCCGGATCCGGCCGAGCTCCTCGACCAGGTGGACGGGGAGGCGGATGGTGCGGGACTGGTCGGCGATGGAGCGGGTGATGGCCTGGCGGATCCACCACGTGGCGTACGTGGAGAACTTGAAGCCCTTGGCGTAGTCGAACTTCTCGACCGCGCGGACCAGGCCGGCGTTGCCCTCCTGGATGAGGTCGAGGAGCGGCAGGCCGCTGCGCGGGTAGCGGCGGGCCACGGCCACCACGAGGCGCAGGTTGGAGCGGATGAAGACTTCCTTGGCGCGCTCGCCCTCGGCGGCCAGCGCCTCGAGCTCCTCGCGGGAGGGCGCTCCGCCCTCGCGCTCTATGACGCCGTCGAGGATCTGCTGGGCGTACACGCCCGCCTCGATGATCTGGGACAGCTCCACTTCCTTGGCCGCGTCGAGCAGCGGCGTGCGCGCGATCTCGTCGAGGTACATGCCGACCAGGTCGCGGTCTGCGATCTCCCCGCCCACAGCGCGGGCGCTGCCCGTGGACTGACGACGGGCGACGGCGCGGGTTGCCATGCGTGCTCCCTTGCGATGAGTTCGGTCGCGGTGCGGCTGCCGGACGGCCACCCTGGCGGGGCGGTGCGTCCCCGGACACTCTCCCGAGTGCCCGCTTCCGAAGGAAACAACGACTGGAATCGGGACAGAATTCCCACGTTGCCCCCTGTTCTTCGAGATCTTGCAGTATCCTGCCCCGCCGCGAGGGGAACATGAGTGCTGCGGGAACCCGAAGAGGTGCAGGTCAGGCCGGGGGCGCAGGCGGATCTCACGGGCCCCCCGGACCTCGCGGAGCGGTACGACCACCGCGTCCACGAGACCGCCGTCACATGCGACACGGCCCGCCGTCACCCCGGAACAGCGCCGCCCGTGGCTGCGCTCCCACCCTGAAGACGGCCCGCGCCGGGTTCTGGTTGCCTGGACTGGCGATCGAATCACTGGATACCCGACAAGCAGCCGATTCCATCTAAAACCGGGCAGGCAGTCGGCGCGCCACCCGTCCGGGTGAAGACCTGGGCATATTCCTCCGGCATGGGACGGCGCCGCCTCCCTGGCGTCGGAGGGTCGCTTGTGCCGCCCGGCCGGCGACGCCCGCACTCGGAGGAGGTGCCGCACACGACCGCTCTCGCCCACGAGACGCTGGAGGCCGCAAGGGCCCGCCAAGGGGTTCGCGATCGGTGAGGCGATCACCGGGGCCCTGCGGGACGCGTCCTAGCCGAACTGGAGGGAGCGCTTCGAGAGGCCCATCCAGAAGCCGTCGACCGCGTCGCGGCGGGTGGCGAGGTCGCCGGAGGCCTCGGCCGCGCCGAGGGTGACGAAGAGCGGGGCGAAGTGCTCCGTACGGGGGTGGGCGAGGCGGCCCGACGGGGACTTGGCCTCGAAGTCGAGCAGCGAGTCCAGGTCGCCGGCGGCGAGGGCCTCGTGGCCCCACGCGTCGAACTCGGCCGACCAGGCGGGCACGCCGGGGCCCGGGTGCCGCAGGGCGGCGAGGTTGTGGGTGAAGAACCCGCTGCCGACGATCAGGACCCCCTCGTCGCGCAGGGGCGCCAGCTTGCGGCCGATGCCCATCAGGCGGCGCGGGTCCAGCGTCGGCATGGAGATCTGCAGGACCGGGATGTCGGCCTGCGGGAACATCTCCACCAGCGGGACGTACGCGCCGTGGTCCAGGCCGCGGTCCGGTACGTCCTGGACCGGGGCGCCGGGGGCCTGGAGCAGCTTGCGGACGGACGCGGCGAGCCGCGGGGCGCCCGGGGCCTCGTAGCGCACCTGGTAGTAGTGCTCGGGGAAGCCCCAGAAGTCGTAGACGAGCGGGACGGGCCGGGTGGCGCCGAGGGCGAGCGGGGCCTCCTCCCAGTGGGCCGAGACCATCAGGATCGCGGTGGGGCGGGGCAGCTGCGCGGACCAGGCGGCCAGCTCGCCCGGCCAGAGCGGGTCGTCCGCGAGCGGCGGCGCTCCGTGGCTGAGGTAGAGCGCCGGCATGCGGGTCGGGACGGAGGCGGTCATGGGGCGCTCCTCGGTCGTCGGTACGGGGTCGCGGCTCACTCCGTACGGGGTCGCCCGAAAAGACTAACCCCGCTTGGTTCAAATTTGAACCAAGCGGGGCGTTCAGTCATTCCCGGACGGGCGCTCCCGTCCCCGTCGCCCCCGTCAGTGGGCGATCACCGGAATCTTGAACTCGCTGTCCTCGGTGGCTCCGGAGCCGGAGGCCACCGGGCCGCCCGCACCGGGACGACCGATGTTGATGAAGGTCAGCGCGATGACCGAGCTGGCGACGAGGATGCCGACCGCCCACCAGATCGCGGAGGAGTACCCCTCGACCATGGCCTGCGCCTGGATCAGCTTGGCCGCCGCACCGCCCGCCGCGGCCTCGGCCGCGTGGTCGGTCAGGTAGGCGGTGGTCGCCGACGCGGCGATGGTGTTCAGCAGCGCGGTACCGATGGCGCCGCCGACCTGCTGCGAGGTGTTGACCATGGCGGAGGCGACGCCGGCGTCGGCCGGGTTCACGCCGTACGTGGACAGCGACATGGCCGGCATGAAGGCCGTGCCCATGCCGAGGCCCAGCAGCAGCTGCGCCGGCAGGATCAGCGCCGGGTACGAGGACCCGACCTCGAGCTGGGTCAGCAGCAGCATGCCGGTGGCGGCGAGCAGGAAGCCCGGGGCCATCAGCAAGCGGGGCGCGACGCGGGTCATCAGCCGGGCGCCGATCTGCGTGGAGCCCGTGATCATGCCCGCGATCATCGGCAGGAAGGCGAACCCGGTCATGACGGGCGAGTAGCCCTTCACGACCTGCAGGTAGTACGTGAGGAAGAGGAACAGGCCGAACATCGAGATGACGGCCAGGCCCAGTGAGAGGTAGACACCGCCGCGGTTGCGCTCCAGCAGGACGCGCAGCGGCAGCAGCGGGGACTTCACCTTGGACTCGACGAGGACGAACGCCGCCAGCAGCACCACCGAGGCGACGAACATGCCCACGGTGAGGCCGTCCGACCAGCCGGCGGACTCGGCGCGGGTGAAGCCGTACACCAGCGCGACGAGACCGAGTGTGGACAGCACCACGCCGGGGATGTCGAGCGGCGCGCGGTTGCGGGAGCCGGCGGGCTCGCGGATGACCATCCAGGCACCGATGGCCGCGATGATCGCGAAGGGGATGTTGACGAGGAAGGTCCAGCGCCAGTTGAGGTACTCGGTGAGGACGCCGCCGAGGATCAGGCCGACGGCGCCGCCGCCGCCCGCGATGGCACCGTAGATGCCGAAGGCCTTGGCGCGTTCCTTGGCGTCGGTGAACATCACCGCGAGCAGGGAGAGGGCCGCCGGGGCGAGCAGTGCGCCGAAGGCACCCTGGAGGGCGCGGGCGCCCAGCATCATGGCCTCGCCGTTCGCGGCGCCGCCGAGCGCGGAGGCCAGGGCGAAGCCGATGAGGCCGACGACGAAGGCGTTCTTGCGGCCCCACTTGTCGGCGATGCGGCCGCCGAAGAGGAGCAGGCCTCCAAAGGCCAGCGCGTACGCGGTGATGACCCACTGGCGGTTGCCGTCGGAGATGCCGAGGTCGGTCTGGGCGGAGGGCAGGGCGATGTTCACGATCGTCGCGTCGAGGACGACCATCAGCTGCGCCAGGGCTATGAAGACGAGCGCCTTCCAGCGGCTGGGGTCTGCGACCGGCTGCGGCGGAGTCGCGGCTGTTTTCGGCATGGGGATACCCGATTTCACTGTGCTGTGCGGAATGACTGAATAGACCGGAAAAGACTAATGAGGGCGCTCTGGGCGTGTCACCTGAGTTTCTTCCTCAGGTCCTCGAACGTCGAGGCGGAACCGGGCAGTTCGGAGCGGGCCGGAGCCCGCAGCCCGTCGAGGAAGAGCTGGAGATGACGGTGGACGAAGCGGTCCGCGTCGGGGCAGGCGATACCGGGAAGCGGACGGCTGAGCTGGGACAGGGCGACCATCAGATCGCCGACGCCGATGTCCGTGCGGACCAGTCCGGCGTCCTGGCCGGCGGCCAGCAGGGCCTCGACGCCCGCCTCCAAGGCGCCGCGCGCCGCGAGGAGTTCGGGGTGCTCGCGGTCGAAGTCGCCGCCGAGCATGGTGCACAGGGCGCCGATCCGCTCGTCGGCGGCGGCGTGCGTGAACCGGCACAGCGCCGCGAAGGCGTCGGGTTCTTCGGCGAGCGCGGCCTCGGCCTGCGCGCCGACCCGGCCCATCACGTAGAGCACGACGTGGTGGACGAGGGTGGGGCGGTCGGGAAAGTGCCGGTACAGGGTGGCGTTCCCGATGCCGGCCCGGCGGGCGACCTCGTCGAAGGCGGCCGTGGAGCCGAACTCGACGAAGGCCTCGCGGGCCGCCGCCAGGATCCGCTCGCGGTTGCGGACGGCGTCGGCGCGCGGGCGCGGGACGGGACCCCGGGACCCGCGGGTCGCGGCTGCCGCCGCGGCGGCGGCGCAGGTGCCGGCCCGGGGCGCCGCCAGGTCCGCGGCCGCTCCCGGGACGGGCAGGGCCGCCGGGGCGGTGGGGCTGGGGCGCTTCATTTCCGGGCCTCCTTGGCGCGGTGACACGTACGGCCGCCCCGCCAAACGGGGAGCCGGTCCCCGCTTCGAGGGACTCACGTGCAAACGGGGATCGGATCCCCGGTTATTTCACTCCTCCGTGTGACCTGAGTCACTCACCTCTTCCCGTTCGGCCTCCTCCGGCGCGCGGGTGCGCCGCAGCCGTCGGAGGGTGACGACAGAGCGCAGTCCGGACAGGGCCGGCTGCCGCGGACCCGAGGGCGATCTCCATGCCGCAGACCCGCCGCCGGATACGCAGATCACGCCGCACCAGCGCGTACATCGGCCTGACCGCGCTGGCCCTCGGCGTCACGGCGACGGCGAGCACGGGGATATCCAGCCGCGGCCACTCGGCGGCCGGTGCCGTGGCCTCGACGGTCGAATCGGCCCTCGCACCCTGCCGGATCGCCGGCACGATGGGCGTCCAGATGTCCGAGGGACTGCCGACGCCGCCCGGGTACGCGCGCTCGACCGGCGAGGTCAAGGCACTCAACCTGATGATCGACTTCCCCGACGCGAAGGGCGAGGGCACGGCCCTGGACCGGATGGCGGAGTTCTTCCCCCAGACCTCCAACTGGTTCCGGACCAGCTCCTACGGCCGGCTCAGCTACCGGGCCGAAGCCCCGATAAGGACCTGGCTGCGGATGCCGATGCCCTTCGCGGCGTACGGGATCGAGCGCGGGTCCGCGTACGAGCCGGGCTACCGCCAGCTCGTCGAGCACATCGCCAAGGCCGCCGACTCCGAGGTGGACTTCAGCAAGTACGACCTGGTCAACATCCTGGTCACGCCGAACGCCGGGCCGTCCGCCCTGGACACCGTCCTGTCGGTGACCTTCTCGGGCAACGCCGAGGCGCCGGTCGCCGACGGGGTGCCGCTCGCCAACACGTCCTTCGTCTACAGCCGGCAGGACGACGGATCGGGAACCTACCGGGAAACCGGCTACCGGGTCCTGCCGCACGAGAACGGGCACGTCTTCGGCCTGCCCGACCTGTACACCTCCGACGGCGGGGGCGCGGTCGGGCACTGGGACATCATGAGCGAGGACTGGGGCTCCAACAACGACCTGCTGGGCTGGCACAAGTGGAAGCTGGGCTGGCTGGACAGCACGCAGATCAGCTGCGCGGCGAAGTCCGGCACCAGCGACCACGTCCTGACGCCGCTGGCGGTCTCGGGCGGGGCGAAGCTGGCCTTCGTGCCGCTGTCCGAGAGCGCCGGGTACGCGGTGGAGGTCCGCACGCAGGCCGGAAACGACGAGGCCGTCTGCAAACCCGGCGTCCTCATCTACAAGGTGGACTCCGACGTGGACACCGGGCAGGGCCCGGTGACGGTGTCGGACAGCGCGGGCTCGAGCGGCGGCTGCACCCGGCGGCCGAACGTCCACGCGGAGCTGTCGGACGCGCCGTTCCGGCCGGGCGAGACGTTCACCGACGAGCAGGCGGGCATCAGCGTCTCGGTGGTCGGCGAACCGCGCAACGGCAGCTACCAGGTGCGGATCACCAGGCCCTGACGCCGCCGGGGTCCGCGTCTAGGGTGAGCGCATGGAGTCCTACACCATCGGACAGGCCGCACGGCTGCTGGGCGTGAGCGTCGACACCGCCCGGCGGTGGGCGGATGCCGACCGCTTCCCCACCCGCCGGGACGGAAAGCGCCGCATCGTCGACGGCCCCGACCTGGCGGCGTTCTGCGTCGAGGCCGCCCAGGAGGCCTCCCCCGCCGAGGACGCCGACGCCCCGTACACCTCGGCCCGCAACGCCTTCCCCGGGATCGTGACCGGGATCAGGCTCGGCGACGTCGCGGCCCAGGTCGAGGTGCAGGCCGGACCGCACCGCGTGGTGTCCCTGCTGACCCGCGAGGCCGTCGAGGAACTGGGCCTGGAGGTCGGCATGCGGGCCACCGCCCGGGTGAAGTCGACCAGCGTGCACATCGACCGCGGCTGAGCCGCCCCGGCGTCCGCGCGCCGGTGCCCTAGGGGGGCGCGCCCGCTCGGTGCGATCCGCTACGCTGTCGGTGGTCAGACGGCTACTCAGCAGTTGTCGGGGCAGTGCCCACCCGGGCGCGGCACCACCGCGGTTTCCGTCGAACCCCCGCCTTCGTAGCTCAGGGGATAGAGCACGGCTCTCCTAAAGCCGGTGTCGCAGGTTCGAATCCTGCCGAGGGCACATCACGAGGACCCCCGGCCAATTGGCTGGGGGTCCTGCGCGTGTTGTGGTTCCATGGTGTGCGTGTCGCGTGACGCCGCCTACTGAGATGTGGGCCGGGCGGTGGTTGGGCAGGCACCTGTTCTGCAAGGACCGGGCTCATGGGCTTCCACGCCACCGGCTACGGGTGATTCCCCTCGGTTGTTCGCTGCCATCGCACGCACACACACCGTGAGGGAATCCGCACTCCGTGTCATCTTTCAACCAAGCAGTCATCGAAGAGTTCAGGGCCAACGCCGGCCGCGTCGGCGGGCCCTTCGAAGGTTCCGAGCTGATCCTGCTCACCACCACCGGGGCCAAGTCCGGCAAGCCCCACACCGTCCCGCTCGGGTTCGTCCGGGAGGGCGGGGACGGGACCGGGGCCGGGGACGGCGGGCCGCTGCTCGTCGTCGCGTCCGCCGGCGGGGCCGACCGGCATCCCGCCTGGTTCCACAATCTGCTCGCGCGGCCCCTCGTACAGGTCGAGACGGGGACCGGGGAGTACGAGGCCGTCGCCGTGCCCGCCGAGGGGGCGCGGCGGGACGCGCTGTTCGCGCGGGTCGTGGCCGAGGAGCCCGGCTACGGGGAGTACCAGGAGCGGACCCGGCGGGTGATCCCCGTCGTGGCCCTCCAGCGCACGCACGAGGTGCCCGCCGGGGAGGGCGGGATCGCCGGGAAGCTGCTCGAGGTGCACGGGTGGCTGCGGGCCCAGCTGGCCCTCGTACGGGAGCAGGCGCGCGGGAGCGCACCCGGCTCGCTGGGGATGCAACTGCGCCAGCACTGCCTCGCGTTCTGCCACTCGCTGGAGTTCCACCACCGCAGCGAGGACGCCGGGCTCTTCCCGTATCTGGAGCAACAGCACCCGCACATGCGGGAGTTCTTCCGGCGGATCGACGCCGAGCACCGGGTCATCGCGCGGCTCCAGGAGGAGCTCGTCCACGCGCTGGACGGGGCGCCCGGCACGGGCCCCGGCGCCGGGTTCAGCGAGCGGGTGGAGCGGCTGAGCCGGGAGCTGGAGGCACATCTCGACAACGAGGAGGCGCAGTTGCTTCCGGTGCTGCAGGCGCTGGAAGGGTGAGACGGGCCTCGGCGCCGCCCTCCCGCGGATTGCGGAAGGCGAGGGCGGCGCCGAGGGCGCGGGCCTGGCCCGCCGCGATGGTCAGGCCCAGGCCGTGGCCCTTGTTCATGCCCTCCGTACGGAACCGCTGCGGGCCGGCGGTGAGCAGGTACTGCGGATAGCCGGGGCCCGCGTCGGTCACGGTCAGGGTCCGGCCGTCCACCCGGACCGTGACCGGGGCCGCGCCGTGCCGGTGGGCGTTGGCGACGAGGTTGCCGAGGATCCGCTCCAGGCGCCGCCGGTCGGTCTCCACCCGGAGGGACGCAACCACCTCCAGCCGTGTGTCGGTGCCGGAGGCGCGGATGGTACGGGCCGCCAGGCCGGCCAGGTCGTACGAGTCCAGGTCCACGCGTTCGCCGCCGGTGTCCAGCCGGGAGATCTCCAGGAGGTCCTCGGTCAGCGCGCGCATCGCCTGGACGCGGTCCCGTACGAGTTCGGCCGGGCGGCCCGGCGGCAGGAGCTCGGCGGCCGCGTTCAGGCCGGTCAGCGGGGTGCGGAGCTCGTGGGCGACGTCCGCCGTGAACCGCTGCTCCGCCTCCAGCTTGCGCTGGAGCGAGGAGGCCATCGTGTCCAGGGCCCGGGAGACCGCCGCCACCTCGTCCTTGTTGCGCGCGCTGTCGTCGACCCGGGCGTCCAGGTCGCCCGCGCTGATCCGGCGGGCCACCTGCGCCGTCAGGTGCAGCCGCCGGGTGATGCGGGTGACGCCGACCGCGCCGATGAGCAGGGTGCCGCCGATGGCGAGCACCGAGGAGCCGAGGATGGCCCGGTCGAGCTCGGCGATCGTCCGCTCGGCGGCGGTGAAGTCCACGGACACGGCTATCGCGGTGTCGTGGTCGGCCGGCGCCGCCGCCCACATCGCGGCGCGGCCGCGGTGTTCGCCGATGACCGTGGCGCGCTTGCCGGTCAACGCCAGCGCGCGCAGCTCGGGCGGCAGGCCGACGGGGTCGATGCCCTCGCCGCGCGCCATCCGTGCGCCGGTCTCGTACGCGGTGATGGTGCGGTCCAGTTTGGCGAGGGCCTTCTCGCGCGCCGCGCTGACCGTCTGGTGGGTCATGGCGCTGTGGACGAGGCCGCCGAGCAGCGCCGCGAGCCCGCAGCACATGAGGGTGATGAAGGCCGCGGCCTTCCAGGTCAGGGTGGCGGTCCAGGCGGGCAGCCGAAGGCTCATGGTGCGCTGGTCCCGTTCATGATCCTGTGGGCCCGTCCGTCCTGGCTGGTGGTGGAGACGCGGCTGGCGTGCGACCGTCCGTCCGCGGCCGCCTGGTCACCGTAATGCGCCTGCTCGGGCGCTCCGGCGGCGGGCGCCGGATGGGGCCGGCCCGCGAAGTCGTGACGGCGCGGAAAAGCCCTTCCGGCCGGAGCCGGAAGGGCTTCCCTGGAAGGGTCGGATGGGTCGGGTCAGCTCAGCTCAGGCCTCTGCTGCGTTCGCCGATGCGGTCGCCCTGCGGAGCGCCGGCCCGCTTGAGGGCCGCCTTCGTGTGCGCCCCGCCCTTGACCTTGCTGCGCAGCACGCCGTCGAAGCCGTGGCCCGGCGGACGCGGCGGCCGGTCCGGCTCCGGGGCCTGGTAGACCTCTCGGAAGTCCCGCTTCTGCTCTTTGCTCATCCCGTCGTCAACTCCCTCGGGAAGCACCCAATCGGACTACTGGGATCGTATGCAGATAAACGGGTCGACGCACCCGCACCGGACGTAAAGGATTCTGGATCAAGGACCGGGCGGTGCCGGCCGGTCCGGCGGCCCGAGCGTGCCGTGGACCAGCTCCTCCGGGCAGGGCGTGCCCCGCGGCAGCTGGTACTTCGCCGCGACCCGGTACTGGCCCGGGGCCGGGGCCAGCAGTTCCGTCCACACGTCGCCCGACCCGTCCGGGGCGGCCTTGAACAGGCATCCCGCCGTGTTCGCGTACTCCTTCACGGCGGCCGCCTTCGCCTTGGACGCGAAGGTCTCCTCCGGCGGGGCCACCGGCTTGCCCGCCGCGTCGACCAGCCCGAGCCACGGCGAGTGCGGGATCCGTACGAGCACCCGCCCGGCCTGCTTCACGTCGATGACGAGCCGGTCGGCGCCCGCCCGCACCACCGTCGCCGGCCCGGACACCAGGTCGGTGGGCTGGTGGACCTTGAACAGCTGCCAGTTCGCGTCGCCCCACACCTGCTGGAGGTACGGGAGCCCCTCGCGCACCAGCTTCGCCTCGTCCTCCCCTCCCGAGTCGGGTTTGTCGGCGGGCAGCACCACGTAGTGCACCGCCCAGCGCTCGAGCCAGGCCCGGTAGCTGTCGGCGGTCAGGGTGTCGTCGTAGAAGAGCGGGTTCCGCTCCAGGTCCGCCTGCCGGTTCCAGCCGCGGGCGAGGTTCACGTACGAGGGGAAGGCGGAGGATTCGCGGTGGCTGCTGGCGGGGACCACCTCGACCCGGCCGCGGTCGGCGCCCGCCTTCCGCAGCTGGTCGACCAGCGGGGCCAGCTCGCGGTTCCAGGCCGCCACCGGGGTGGTGCGGACGATGTCCGTGATGCTGTTGGTGGTGATCCAGATGTTCAGCCCCGCGAAGGCGAACAGCAGCGCGTACCAGCGCCGGGTGCGCGGGAGGGCGTAGGGGAGGGCCGCGAGCAGCACCGCCCCGCCGAAGAGCATGATCAGCCGGGTGACGTTCGACCCGACCTGGGAGTCGATCGCCCAGGTCAGGAACACCCCGAAGGCGTAGACCGCCGAGGAGATCCGGACCGTCTTCCACCGCTCGGGCACGAGGAACAGGACCGCCAGCGCGAACACGAAGGGCAGCCAGGCCGAGCCGAACTTCATCGGCTGCGTCCCGGAGAAGGGGAACAGCCACGCCGACAGCCCGACCACGGCCACCGGGGCCAGGCCCAGCGCGTACGCTCCCGGGCGCCGCCCGCTCAGGAACAGCGCGGCCGCGACCACCCCGAGGAAGAGCCCGGCGACCGGGCTGGAGGCGGTCGCGAGGCCGGCCAGCGGAGCCGCGACGGCCGCCTTGGCCCACCGCCGCCCGGCCCACTTGCGCGGCCAGCAGAAGACTGCGGCGACCGCGCCGAGCGCGAACATCACACCGAGCCCGAAGGTGACGCGGCCCGACAGGGCGTTGCAGAGCAGCCCGTACACCCCGGCCAGCGCGGGCCACAGGGGCTCGCGCACCGCGCCGCGGCAGCGGGTCAGGACCAGGGCGAGCAGCCCGGCCGAGACGGTGCCCGCGATCATCATCGTGGTCCGGACGCCGAGCATGTGCATGAGGTACGGCGAGACCACGCTGTACGAGACGGGGTGCATGCCGCCGTACCAGGCCAGGTTGTACGCCGAGTCGGGGTGGCGGCCGACGAACTCGGCCCAGGCGTCCTGCGCGGCGAGGTCGCCGCCGCTGTTGGCGAAGCTGAAGAACCAGACGACGTGCAGCACCCCGGCGAGCAGGGTCGACACGGCGACGGGGTGGCGGCGGAGCAGCTCCAGGACCCGCGTCGCCATGCCGCCGGGGGCGGGGGGCGGGGGCACGCCCGCGGGGCCGTCGTGGGCGGGGGGTGCGGGCATGCCGGCGGTGGCGCCTTGGCCGGGGGGTGCGGGCATGCCGGCGGGGCCGCCGTGGCCCTCGCCGCGCCGGCCCTCCTGGTGCTGCCGCTGCTCAGCGGTGGTCACTGACCCACTCCCCAACACACGAGTCCACATCCCGCACACGCCTGCGTCCGGACACCCGGGGGGTCGGGCGCCCGGGGCGTTCCGGCGTCCGGGGCGTTCCGGGCGTCCAAGGCGTCCAGGTCCCGGGACCCAAGACGCGTCCCGGCGCCCCGGGGTTGCCCGGGGCGCCGGATCCACGCTCTCACCGGCTGTCAGCCGACGCGCGTCAGCTTGCTGCCGAGGCCGGGCGAGGCGAGCTCGCTCTGCAGCGCCACCGGCACCTTCACCTGGCTCGCGCCCTCGCCGACGGTGAGCACGCCGATCTCGGTGCCGGCCTTGGCGGTCTGCGGGATCTTGCCGCCGCCGTCGGCCAGCTTCACGTTCACGGTGAGCGAGGCCCAGCCGATCGCCTGTACGTCGGCGGTGGCCACGACCGGGGTGCGGCCGCCGAGCCCGTCGTCCACGTAGCCCACGACCTGGCCCTTCTTGACGACGGGCGCGCCTTCGAGGGCCTTCTGCGTGCCGATCATCAGCTGCTTGCTCGCGGAGATCACGCTGTCGATGATCGGCGGCTTGTGCTGGCCGAGGACGGCTCCGACGATCAGCTGGTTGGTGTTGCCGATCTTCTTCTGGGCGGCGAAGAGGAGGTTTCCGCCGGCCTTCGTCGTCGTACCGGTCTTGATGCCGAGCGAGTCGTTGTACGGGACCAGGCGGTTCCAGTTGTCCCACTTCTTGCCCGACGGGTCGACCCAGCTCGGCTTCCTGGTGATGTCCAGCAGGGTCTCGATCTCGACGAGCTTGAGGCCCAGCTTCACCTGGTCCTCGGCGGTGCTGACCGTGGTCGCGTCCAGGCCCGAGGGGTCGGTGTACGTGGTGTTGGCCATGCCGAGTTCCTTGGCGGTGTCGTTCATCTTCTTGACGAACGCCTCCTGGGAACCGGAGTCCCAGCGCGCGAGCAGCCGGGCGATGTTGTTCGCCGACGGGATCATGAGGGCGGCGATCGCGTCGTACTCCGAGATCTTGTCGCCCTCCTTGACCGTGTCGAGGGTGGACTCGTTGTTCACCGAGTCGTTCTTCTTGCCCTCGGTCTCGGCCGTCTTGTCGACGTCGATCATCGCGCCCTGCTCACCCTTCTTGATGGGGTGGTCGCGCAGGATGATGTACGCCGTCATCGACTTGGTGACGCTGGCGATCGGCACGGGCTTCTGCTCGCCGGACTGGCCGAGCGTGCCGAGGCCGGCGGCGGCCATGTAGGCCTGGCCCTCGCCGGGCCAGGGCAGCTCGGGCTTGGCGCCGCCGAAGGTGTACGAGGACTTCGCGGTCATCACGAGCCGGGGCTCTGGCAGGGGGCGCACCAGCTGGACGACGGCGAGGATGATCGCGAGGAGCACGACGAGCGGGAAGTAGATCTTGAACCGGCGCACGGCCGTGCGGAGCGGGCTCGGCGGCGGGGGCGGGTTGTTGGTGAGGTCCGCCAGCATGTCGAGCGGCGGCCTGGGCGGCAGCGGCTGCTGGGTGGTCCGCTCGGTGCGGTCCATCGAGGCGGGGGTGGAAGCGGCCGGGGCGGCGGCCGGTGCCGCGGCCTTCGGCTTCGGCTGCTCCTGCCCGGGCTCGTCGGTGCGCAGCGGCACGAAGGTGCTGGCCTTGGGCGGCGCGGCCGCCGGGGGCGCCGGGGAGGCCGGGGAGGCCGCCGAAGCGGAATCCGCGGGCCGGTCGGCGGGGGCCGGGGGCTTCACGGCCCGGAACGTGGCGGTCCGCTCGCTGTCGCCGGCATCCGCCGACGGAATCCGGAACACCCCGGTCCGCTCCCGCGGGGCGGGCTCCTTGACGGGCGCGTCCTCGCCCGCGGCGGGCTTGACCGCCCGGAACACAGCGGTCCGCTCACTGTCGCCGGGCTCGTCGGCGGGTGCGCCCTTCGGCTGCCCGCCGACCGCAGGCTTGTCGGCACGAAACGCGGCCGTACGCTCGCCGCCGCCCGGCTCGTCCGCGGAAGCGGAACCGGCGGGCGGAGCCTCGGAAGCCGCCGGCCGCACCGCCCGGAACACAGCCGTCCGCTCACTGTCATCGGCCTTCGCGGCGGGGCCGCCCGGCTTCACGGCACGAAACGCGGCGGTGCGCTGATCCCCGCCGGACGCGGCCCCACGCTCATCGCCGGCCGACCCACCCTGAGCCGAAGCGGAACCCGCGCCGGGCGCGGCCGTTGCGCGGGGCGCGTCGGCAGGGGCGTCGCCGGTGGGCCGAGCCGCCGAAGCGGAACCCGGCTCAGCCGACTCCGACGCCGGCGGCCGCACCGCGCGGAACGCGGTGGTGCGCTGGTCGCCCGCCGAAGCGGAATCCGAACCCGGCGCGCGGGACGCACCGGCGTCCTCGTCCGGGGCCGAACGCTCGGGCGTCGCGGCAGCACCCGCGCCAGACGTGGAAGCCGGGCCCGCAGCGCGGGACGCGGCCGCCCGCTCATCGCCGGCCGAGCCTCCCTCAGCCGAAGCGGAACCCGAAGCCGGCGTGCTCGCGCGGGACGCGTCGGCGGATTCGGCGCGGGACGGACGCTCGGGCGTCGCGGGAGAACCCGCGCCGGGCGCGTCGGCAGGGGCGTCGCCGGTCGGCCGGGCCGCCGAAGCGGAACCCGGAGTCGGCGCGTCGGCGGCCTCGCCGTGGGGCGGGCGGGCGGGCGTCGCGGCGGAATCCGGCTCGGCCGGCTGCGGCGCCGGCGGCTCCACCGCGCGGAACGCGGTGGTGCGCTGGTCGCCCGCCGGAGCCGAGGCCCCGCCGGGCGCGGCGGGCTGCGTCGAAGCGGAACCTGTGGGAGCCGGGGTGGGGTCGGCGGGCGCAGGCCGGGCGGAGCCGGTGGGGCGGGAGACGGGGCCGTCCTCGGGATCGGCATCGGCATCGGGATCGGCGGTCGGCTCGTCGGCCGTGGCGACCCAGGCCGCCACCGCGTCGCGCAGCGGGTCGCGGCCGCCGGAACCATCCGCATCCGGCTCCGCGTCCACGGCCGTGTCCGCAGGGGCCTGCGGATCGGGATTCCGCTGCCGGAACACCGACAGCCTCGGATCACTCTCCGCGGAGGTCGACGCCGCCCCCGGCGTTCCCTCATCAACCGACTTGTCGGGGGACTCGCCCGCCACCAGTTCCTCCTCCATCGTCGCCACGTCCGGCTGTCCGAATGTCTAACAGTGTCCCGTCTCGGGGGCATCGCCCCCGTGCCAGACGAGAACGACATAGCTGCGGGTTCCCCCACAAAGCGGCCACGCGCTCTCGACAGATGAATGTGAGAGGCGTCACCCTGTCACTCATCCACGCGGGGAGGCATGGATGGGCAGGAGCCGCAGAACAATTCCGGAGGAGCTTCTGCTGCTCGCCTTGGACCCGGCCACGGGTACCACGGCGCAGCCGCAGTCGCTCGACCTCGGCCTGGCCGGGGCACAGCTAGTGGAGCTGGCTCTGGCAGGACGGATAGCCCCTGACGGGGATCGTATCGCCGTGGTGATGCCACGGCCGACAGGAGATCCGACTCTGGACTCCGCACTGGAACTGCTGCGCAGGCGCGGCAGTCCGGTACGGGCCGTCCACTGGATCGGCGGACCCCGGCTGGGGCTCCGCCAGATTTACCTCGCGCACCTGGAGCGCTGCGGCATGGTCCACGCCGTCGCGGGCCAGATGTGCGGGGTGCTGCCGACGACTCGCTACCAGGCGACGGACACGGCGATCAGCCGGGAGATCCGTGCCCGGCTGGACACGGCGATCCGCACCGGCGTACCGCCGGACCCGCGGACCGCGGCGCTTGCCGCGCTGGCCCACGCGGTCGGACTCGGCAAGCACCTGTACCCCGGCAACGAAGGGCGGTCGTCCAGATCCCGGCTGCGGGACCTGATCCGGCACGACCCGATGGGCGGACTCGTGGCTCACGCCGTGATGGACGTCCAGAACGGTGTGGCCGCACAGCCGCGCCGCGACCGCGCACCGGCCCCGCCGGCCGCCCGGGCCACGGCGGGCAGCGTTCCGCTGCAGCCGCGCCGGACGGGTGCCATGGCCCGCGCGGCCGCGCACTGATCCACCCCGCTCCACCCGCTCCATCGCAAGGCATCACCACGCCGGCGCGCGGGGTGACGGGGCCGGTCCGCCGGTCCCGCCACCCCGCGCGTCTGTCTTTCCCGGCCGTTCCCCAGCGCCGCGGCACCCTTCGGTGGCAGTCTGCTCAGCATCAGACACGCAGAGAAACAGACAGCTGCACGACAGAAGAAGGCGGAGGTGCCGTTCACGTGGCGTCCAATGTCAATCCCACCGTCCGACGCCGCCGACTGGGCATGGAGCTGCGCAAGCTCCGTGAGGACAAGGGCATGACGGCCGAACAGGTCGCCGAGCGCCTCCTCGTCTCCCAGTCCAAGATCAGCCGGCTGGAGAACGGCCGCCGGTCCATCAGCCAGCGCGACGTACGCGACCTGTGCGAGGTGTACGAGGTGGAGGACCCCAGACTCGTGGACTCCCTCATGCAGATGGCGAAGGATTCCCGCCAGCAGGGCTGGTGGCACGCCTTCGGCGACATCCCGTACAGCGTCTACATCGGCCTGGAGACGGACGCCGCGAGCCTGCGCACCTACGAGCCCCTGGTGATCCCGGGGTTGCTCCAGACCACGGAGTACGCCCACTCCCTGGTCCGCGGCGCGTGGCCGGAGACCGCTCCGGCCGACGTGGAGAAGCGCGTCCAGGTCCGGATGCACCGCCAGAAGCGGCTCTCCGAGACGGACAACAACAATCCGGAACTCGGGCCGCTGCGCCTGTGGGCGGTCATCGACGAGGCCGCGCTGCGGCGGTGCGTGGGTGACGCCGAGCTGATGATCCGGCAGCTGGAGTTCCTGATAGAGCAGTCGGAACAACCGCACATCACGGTGCAGGTGATGCCGTTCTCGCTCGGCGCGCACCCCGGCGTGAACGGCCAGTACGCGATTCTGGAATTCCCGGACGCGTCCGACTCGACGGTGGTCTACATCGAGGGCGTCACGAGCGACCTGTACCTGGAGAAGGGCAACGACGTGCAGAAGTACAGCGTGATGTACGAGCACTTGCGCGCCCAGGCGCTCAATGTCGACCAGACCCGGCAGTTCATCTCCGACATCATCGGCGAATACGCGGGCAAGGTCGGTGAATCACGATAAAGACCCAGGAATCCCTTGGGGCCATGCGGAGGGCCGGTACCGTACACCGTCACTCCCCGGCCGCATAAGACCTGAATGGAATATGCCACTCGGTCGGGTGAATGCCTCCTTCACCCGTCAGGAGCTGCGGGTAGCGTCGATCACGTCGGCCGGAGAACGAGCCGGCCGACGCGGCAAATGGAACCACTCGCTGAACCGGAGACAAACATGGCTATTCGTCAGGGCGCCACGCACCACTGGACCAAGTCCTCCTACTCCGCCAACGGCGCCTGCGTCGAGGTCAAGTCGCCCGTCGTGGAGGCCATCGCGGTCCGCGACTCGAAGGTGCAGGACGGCCCGTCCCTCACCTTCGCGCCCGGCACCTGGACCTCGTTCGTCGACGGCGTCAACGAGGGCCGGCTGGGACGCCTCGCCTGAACGTCACGGCATGCTCCCCAACCGACCCGAGCAGTTGACCGCAGGACAGGCAGTACAGGCAGTACCAGCAGTACCCGTACCACTGACTGGAGCCCTCTCGACCGGCCCGCCGTCCTGGCCGAGGGGGCTCGGCCATGCCCGCGTACGGCCGGCTACCTCAGCTGGGCGACGTACCGGTCGGTCCCCGGCACCGTCGGGATGAACGGCGCCACCAGCTCCACCCGCCCCAGCCCCGCCTCCGCGACCTCCGCGTCCAGCCCCTGGAAGCGGTCCCAGCAGGTCCGGGGGTCCTGCTCCAGGAACCACAGGAGCGTCAGGCGGGTGTCGACCCCCTCCACCTGCTTGACGTACGTCATCCGGTCGCCGGGCAGCGGCGTCGGCCGGAAGACCGTCACCATCGCGGCCGGGGAGCCCTGCAGCCGCTTCGGCAGCGCCCGTGCGCGCAGCCACTCCAGCAGCTCGGCCCGCTGCTCGGGACCGTCGGCGTCGACGACCTGGACGACGAGGCCGGCGTACGGGTGGTCCAGGGCGTGGAAGTCCCGCGGACCGGCGGCCCCGTCGCGGTAGACGGTGGCCTCGTGGTCCTGGAAGGCCGTGAACACGTGGGTGCGGTCCTGGTAGACCCGCCCGTCGCGGCCCAGCCTCTTGTTGATGCCCACCGTCCACTTCATGTGCTCGTCGTAGCGGCCCTCGGTGACCCAGTACGTGGAGATGTAGCAGCCTGCGGTGACGGGCTGGGCGACCGCCGACTTCTCCGGGTAGCGCAGCTCCTGGAGTTCGCGGGTGGCCACCCACCGGCGGCCGGCGTACATCCAGGGCATGGCCATCGCCCCGGCGTAGTAGTGGTCGTCCTCGTACCAGCGGTTGTACGCGTACTCGTGGCCCGGATGCGGCTCCACCATGGTGATCAGCGCATGGCCGGGGCGGACGCCGTACGGGCCGACGGCCGCGAGCTCGGCGTAGTCCTCGGCGCGGGTGTCCCGCTCTTCTGTCGTCATACGCCCGGTCTAGCTGATGCCTCGTCAGATTGGGAGCCCCCGGGGCCCGTTCATCATGTGACACATAGGTGTCGTCTGCACCTTTCAGTGGCTACGATGCCCGCACCCCACTCCCGGAGGAGCCACCCGTGCCTGCTGCCGCCGTCTCCCCTTCCGACTCGCACTCCGCCGCCGCGCCGCCGCCCGCGTTCGCCTCGCGCGCCACCTCGGTCGGCGGCTCCCCCGTGCGGGAGATCCTCGCGCTCACCGAACGCCCCGGGGTGATCTCCTTCGCCGGCGGGCTCCCCGCGCCCGAACTCTTCGACGCCGAGGGCCTGCGGGCGGCGTACGACACCGCCTTCACCGTGTCGGCGCGGCGGGCGCTGCAGTACTCGACCACCGAGGGCGTGCCGGAACTGCGCGAGGCCGTCGCGCGGCGGGCCACGGCGCGGGGCCTGGCGACCGGCGCGGACGACGTGCTCGTCACCTCGGGCTCGCAGCAGGCCCTCACCCTCCTCACCAGCGCGCTGGTCGAGCCCGGGGACGTGGTGCTGGTCGAGAACCCCACCTACCTGGCGGCGCTCCAGTGCTTCGGGATGGCCGGGGCCCGGGTGGTGGCGGTGCCCTGTGACGCGGAGGGCCTGATACCCGAGGCCCTGGAGGAGCTCGTCGCGCGGGAACGCCCCAAGCTGCTCTACACGATCCCCACCTTCCAGAACCCGACGGGGCGCACCCTGCCGGTAGCCCGCCGGGCGGCGGTGGCGCAGATCGCGGCGCGGCGGGGGCTGTGGCTGATCGAGGACGACCCGTACGGGGACCTGCGCTACGAGGGCGCGGAGGTCCCCTGGCTGGCGGCGCATCCGGGGGCGGAGGACCGCACCGCCCTGCTCGGCAGCTTCTCCAAGATCATGGCGCCGGGGCTGCGGCTGGGCTGGCTGCGGGCGCCGGCGGCGCTGCGCCGGGCCGCGGTGATCGCCAAGCAGGCGGCGGACCTGCACACCTCCACGGTGGACCAGCTGGCCGCAGCGCACTACCTGGCGGCGGTGGACCTGGAGGGGCACGTGGCCACGGTGCGCTCGGCCTATCGGGCCCGGCGCGACGCCCTGCTGGCGGGGCTGGCCGGGGCCCTGCCGGAGGGCTCGGAGTGGAACCGTCCGGAGGGCGGCATGTTCGTGTGGGCGCGCCTGCCGGCGGCCCACGACGCGACGGTCCTGCTCAAGGCGGCCCTCGCCCACGACGTGGCGTTCGTCCCGGGAGCCCCCTTCTACACGGGCGCACCGGACCCCCGCACCCTGCGCCTGTCCTTCACCACGCACACCCCGCAGGAGATCACGCAGGGCCTGACCCGCCTGGAACGCGCGGGCCGGCCCTAGGGCGAGGCGGGCGGCGTGGGCTCGGCCGGCGTCGCGGGGGCCGGGGCCGTCGGGGTGACCGGGCCCGTCGGCGTCGGAGCCGTCGGCGTCGGCGTGGAGCCCGTCGGCGTCGGCGCGGTGTTCGTCGGCGTCGGCGCGGTGTTCGTCGGCGTCGGCGTGGAGCCCGTCGGTTCGGGGGCGGTCGGCACGTGGCCCGGGTACACGTGGCCGGGGGTCACGATGCTCGTGATCGCCTCGCCGAACAGCGTGCTGGGCTCCTGGCCCTCGTGCAGGACGTCGGTGTTGAGCAGGACGACCATCGTGGCCTCGGCCTGCGGCAGGTAGACGGTCAGGGTCTCGTACCCGGGCAGCGAGCCGTTGTGGCCGATCCAGCCCTGGACGTTGAAGAGGCCCAGCCCGTACCCGGCGCCGGGGATGCCGTCGATCGAGGTGGTCTTCAGGCGCTCGGCCTGGGTCGCGGGCGTCAGCAGCGTGCCCGTGGCCAGGGTGCGCGCCCAGCTGCGCAGGTCCATGAGGTCGGAGATCATCGCGCCCGCGGCCCACGCCCATGACGGGTTCCAGTCGGTCGCGTTCACGATCTTCCCGGTCGTGTCGTCGGTGTAGCCCTGCGGGTGCGGGTCGGGGAAGTGCGCGTCGGTGGGGAAGAGCGTCTTGCGCAGCCCGGCGGGCTCCAGCACCTCCTCCCGGATGAACTCGTGGAGGGGCTTGCCCCCGACCTTCTCCACGACGAGGCCGAGCAGGATCAGGTTGGTGTTGCTGTACTGCCACTTCGCGTTCGGCTCGAACTGCACCGGGTGCCGGAAGGAGTAGTCGAGCAGCTGCTGCGGGGTGAAGGGCCGGGTCGGGCCGGCCGCGAGCGCCTTGTTGAAGTCCTCGTCCAGGCTGTAGTTGAAGAGCCCGCTGCGCATGCCCGCCAGTTCGCGCAGGGTGATGCGGTCCCCGTTGGGGACTCCGCTGATGTAGGTGCCGATGGTGTCGTCGAGGGCCACCTTGCCCTGGTCGACGAGTTCGAGGAGCGCGGTGACCGTGAACGTCTTGGTCTCACTGCCGATGCGGATGTTGAAGCCGGTCTCCATGGGGGAGCCGGTGGACTTGTCGGCCGTGCCGAAGGTCCGTACGTAGCTCCCCTTCCCGGGAGCCCACAGGCCCACGATGACCCCCGGCACCTTCGCCTCGCGCAGGACCTGCTGGATCGCGGCGTCCAGCTTCGCCGCGACGGCCGGGGTGAGCTCCGGGAAGGCGGCTCCGTCCGGGGAAGGGGCCGAGGCGGAGGCGGAGGCGGAGGCGGAGGGGGACGGCTCCGGCGTGGGAGCCCCGTACGCGGAGCCCGCGAGGGCCGGGGTGACGAGCAGGCCTGCTGCGGCGGCGGCCACGCAGGCCCGGCGCAGGCGTGTGCGGGTGCGGGTGGGACTCACGGCATGCCTCCTGTCGCACGAGAGGGACGAACACACGTACGAGTACGCGGACCCCGTACGCAGGACCAAGGCAGCAGGACCAGCGTAGGCCCGCCCCGACCGGGTCGCGAGGCGAGCCGCCCGGCGGCCCGGCGGCGGGCAGCCGGCCCGCTCCCCACCCCTTCACATCCCGCCGCCGGGACCCTAGCCTGACGAGTCGTCAGATACCTTGCTCCTGGAGGCCCGTGATGCTGCTGCGAGGGAAGACCGTCATCGTCTCCGGGGTCGGGGCCGGGCTCGGGCACCAGGTCGCCGCCACCGTCGTCCGCGACGGCGGGAACGCCGTGCTCGGGGCGCGGACCGAGGCGAATCTGGCCAAGTCCGCCGCCGAGATCGACCCCGACGGGGCGCACACCGCCTACCTGCCCACCGACATCGCCGACGAGCGCCAGTGCGAGGCCCTCGCCGCCCTGGCGCGCGAGCGGTTCGGCCGGATCGACGCCGTCGTGCACGTCGCCGCCTGGGACTCGTACTTCGGCGGCCTGGAGGACGCCGACTTCGGCACCTGGCGGCAGATCCTCGACGTGAACCTGCTGGGAACCCTCCGGATGACCCGGGCCTGCCTGCCCGCGCTCAAGGAGAACGGCGGCTCCGTCGTCATCATCGGCACGCAGTCCGCCGTGGCCGCGCCGAGCGAGGTCCAGCAGGCCGCCTACGCCGCCTCCAAGGGCGCCCTGACCTCCGCCATGTACTCCATGGCCCGCGAGCTCGGCCCGCACCGGATCCGGGTCAACACCGTGCTGCCGGGCTGGATGTGGGGCCCGCCCGTGCAGGCCTTCGTCACCTTCACCGCCCACACCGAGAACGTCCCCGAGGCCGAGGTCCACGCCCGCCTGACCGAGCGCATGGCGCTGCCGGACCTCGCCTCCGACGGGGACGTGGCCGACGCCGCCGCCTTCCTCGCCTCCGACCGGGCGCGGTCGATAACCGGCCAGTCGCTGCTGGTCAACGCCGGTGAGCTGATGCGATGAGCATGCCGATGGCCGCCCCGTGCCCGTACGACCGGATCGTATGCTCGGCCCATGACCACTCCGAGTGACGCTCCGACCGAAAACGCGATGCGCCGCGCGCTGCGGCGGGCCCGCGACGGCGTCGCGCTCGACGCGACCGAGGCGGCCGTACTCCTCCAGGCACGCGGTGAGGCGCTCGACGACCTCACCGCCTCCGCCGCACGCGTAAGGGACTCCGGACTCGCCGCCGCCGGCCGGCCCGGTGTCATCACGTACTCGAAGAGCGTGTTCATCCCGCTGACCCGCCTGTGCCGCGACAAGTGCCACTACTGCACCTTCGCCACCGTCCCCGGCAAACTGCGCCGCGCCGGCCACGGGATGTACATGTCCCCGGACGAGGTCCTCGACATCGCCCGCCGCGGCGCGGCGCTCGGCTGCAAGGAAGCGCTCATCACCCTCGGGGACAAACCCGAGGACCGCTGGCCCGAAGCACGCGAGTGGCTCGAGGCCGAGGGTTACAACGACACCATCTCCTACGTCCGGGCCATCTCGATCCGGATCCTGGAGGAGACCGGCCTGCTCCCCCACCTGAACCCGGGCGTGATGTCCTGGGCCGACTTCCAGCGGCTCAAGCCCGTCGCCCCCTCCATGGGGATGATGCTGGAGACCACGGCCACCCGCCTGTGGTCCGAGCCGGGCGGCCCGCACCACGGCTCCCCCGACAAGGAGCCGGCGGTCCGGCTGCGCGTGCTGGAGGACGCCGGGCGGTCCTCGGTCCCCTTCACGAGCGGCCTGCTGATCGGCATCGGCGAGACGTACGAGGAGCGCGCGGAGTCCCTCTTCGCGCTGCGCCGGGTCGCCCGCTCCTACCACGGCATACAGGAGCTGATCATCCAGAACTTCCGCGCCAAGCCGGACACGGCCATGCGCGGGATGCCGGACGCGGAACTCGACGACCTCGTCGCCACGATCGCCGTGGCCCGGCACATCATGGGCCCCTCCGCCTGCCTGCAGGCGCCGCCGAACCTGGTCGACGGCGAGTACGCCCGCCTGATCGGCGCCGGGATCGACGACTGGGGCGGCGTCTCGCCGCTGACCCCCGACCACGTCAACCCCGAGCGCCCGTGGCCGCAGATCGACCTGCTGGCCGAGCGGTCCGCGGCGGCCGGTTTCGAGCTGCGGGAACGGCTCTGCGTCTACCCGGAGTTCGTACGGCGCGGCGAGCCCTGGCTGGACCCGCGGCTGCTGCCGCACGTACGGGCGCTGGCCGATCCGGACACGGGGCTGGCCGACGCCTCCGCCGAGGTCGTGGGTCGGCCGTGGCAGGAGCCGGACGAGGGGTTCGCCGCGTACGGGCGCACCGATCTGCACACCGCCATCGACACCGAGGGCCGCACCGGCGACCGCCGCGAGGACTTCGACCACGTCTACGGCGACTGGGACGCGCTGCGCGAGGCGGCCGCGCCCGGCATGGTGCCCGAGCGCATCGACACCGACGTACGGGCCGCGCTCGCGCAGGCCGCCGACGACCCGGCCCTGCTCACCGACCCCCAGGCCCTGGCCCTGCTGCACGCCGACGGGCCGGCCCTGGACGCCCTCTGCCGGATCGCCGACGACCTGCGGAAGTCGGTGGTCGGGGACGAGGTCACCTACATCGTCACGCGCAACATCAACTTCACGAACGTCTGCTACACCGGCTGCCGCTTCTGCGCCTTCGCCCAGCGCCGCACCGACGCCGACGCGTACACGCTCTCCCTGGACCAGGTCGCCGACCGGGCCGCCCAGGCCTGGGACGTGGGCGCGGTCGAGGTGTGCATGCAGGGCGGCATCCACCCGGACCTGCCCGGGACGGCGTACTTCGACATCGCGCGCGCGGTGAAGCGGCGCGTCCCCGGGATGCACGTGCACGCCTTCTCCCCGATGGAGGTCGTCAACGGGGCCACGCGGACGGGCATGTCCGTACGGGACTGGCTGACCGCCGCCAAGGAGGCCGGGCTCGACTCCGTCCCCGGCACGGCGGCGGAGATCCTCGACGACGAGGTGCGGTGGGTCCTGACCAAGGGCAAACTGCCGACGGCGGACTGGATCGAGGTCATCAGCACGGCGCACGAGCTCGGCATCCGGTCCTCGTCCACGATGATGTACGGGCACGTGGACCAGCCGCGGCACTGGCTCGGGCACTTCCGCACGCTGGCCCGGATCCAGCGCGGCGCCCTGTCCAAGGGCGTGGAGGGCTTCACGGAGTTCGTGACGCTGCCGTTCATCCACACCAACGCGCCCGTGTACCTGGCCGGCATCGCCCGGCCCGGGCCCACGGTCCGCGACAACCGGGCGGTCACGGCGATGGCGCGGCTGCTGCTCCACCCGTACATCCCGAACATCCAGACCAGCTGGGTGAAGCTGGGCGCGGAGGGCGCGGCCGAGATGCTCCGGTCCGGGGCCAACGACCTGGGCGGGACCCTGATGGAGGAGACGATCTCGCGGATGGCGGGGTCGGGTTACGGCTCGTACAAGTCGGTCCGGGACCTGGTGGCCGTCGCGGAGGCGGCGGGGCGGCCCGCGAAGGCCCGTACGACGCTGTACGGGGAGGTGCCGGCGGAGCGCCAGGACGCGGCCCGCGCCTCGGACGGGCACCTGCCGGATCTGCTGCCCGTCCTGGACTAGCGGAAGGAGCAACGGCAAAACGTGCCATCAGCCGGGGCGGCGGCCGAAAGTGTTCGCTTTCCGGCCTTTCTCCCCCTGCTAACGGGCCGCTTTGACGGGCCGCTTCCGGATTCGACCGAAGCTGTCCACTACAGTGCGCGCCAGTGCCGCCGCGGCGGCGGCCGCGGGCAGGGCCAGGGGGACGGTGAGGGCGATGGACGCGACAACGGGCGCGGGCACGGCGGCCATTGGCCCGGGGGCGGGGCACCCGACCGCGGGCCACGGCCTGACGCCCGCCCACGGCCCGGCGGAGCAGGCGTACAACAACCCGGCGGAGCCGGCGCACGGCCCGGGCCCGGGCCGTACCGCCCCAGCGCCGGCGACGGACGGCCGGGGCGTCGCGCACGCCCCCGGCGCGGACCCGGCGATGGACGGGCGCGGGACGCCGGGCCTCGTCGGCGGTCCGGGCACGGCCGAGGCGGGGGAGCCGGCCGGCGGGCACGGCGTGGCGGCGGGACCCGGCGGGCCGGATGCCGTGGGGCCGGGGCAGGCCGCGCACGGACACGGCGTCGCCCACGGGCGGGGCCCGGCCGCCGGGCGTCGGGGCGCTTCGCCCGCCACGGGGTTGTGGGGGCGGTTCGAGCAGCAGGACTTTCGGAGCCGGGTCCGCGGGACCCTCCTCGGCTCCGCCATCGGCGACGCCTTCGGCGCGTCCGTCGGCGCGCGCACCCTCGACGCCATCCGCGCAGTGCACGGCCCGCACGGCCTGACCACACCCCCCGCCACCCCCCTCACCGCCGCCACCCAGCTCACCCCGTTCACCGTGGACGGCCTCATACGGGCCCACGTACGCCGGGACACCGGCACCTGGCACCCGCCCACCGACATCCACCGCGCCTACCTCCGCTGGGCCGCCACCCAGCACGACTGGGGCCCCGACGAGCGCCGCGAGGACAACGGCTGGCTCGCGCGGCAGGAGTGGCTCTACGCCCGCCGCGGCCCCGACCGCGCCTGCCTGACCGGCTTCGCCGACGACATCCTCGGCACCCCCGCCCAGCCGAAGAACCCCACCGCCCGCAACGCGGCCGCCGCCACCCGCTCGGCGCCCTTCGGCCTGCTCGTCGGCTGGGAGCCGGCCCTGGTCCTCCAGCTCGCCGTCGAATGCGCCGCGCAGAGCCACGGCCACCCCGCCGCGTACCTCTCCGCCGGCGCCTTCGCCCTCGTCGTGCACGGCCTGACCCGCGGCGAGTCCCCGGACTCCGCCGTCCAGCGCGCCCTCGGCCAGCTCGGCAGCCGCCCCGGGCACCAGCCCGTCACCGACGCCCTCCAGCGCGCCCTGGCGGCCGTCACCCAGGGCGCGCCCGACCCCGCGACCGTGGAAACCCTCGCCGCCGGCGACGCCGAAGCCGCCCTCGCCGTGGCCGTCTACTGCGCGCTGGTCGCCGAAGACGTCCCGCACGGCCTGCGCCTCGCCGTGAACCACGGCGGGGACTCGGCCGCCGCCGGAGCCCTGTGCGGGGCACTCTTCGGCGCCCTGCACGGCGAGACCGCCCTCCCGGCCGCATGGCTCGCCGAGCTCGACGGCCGCGCCATCGTGCTGGAGCTCGCCGACGACTTCGCCCTGGAGATGACCCAGGGCCCCGCCCTCCACGGCCCCGCGGGCGCCTCCCCGGGCTGGCTGGCCCGCTACCCGCGCGGCTGATCCGGCGAACACCGGCCAGGACCGGCCAGGACCGGCGGACACCGCCGGACACCGGCTGACGCCCCCTCAACAATGGGGCCCCCAGCCCGTACCGTTGCGGTTCCCACGTCTCGGAGGCGCCAGAAGCCATGCGGATCGCCACGACCATCTTCCTCACCGACCGCACCGTCTCGCCCGTCCGCCTCGCGCGCAGCCTGGAGGAGCGGGGCTTCGCCGGCCTCTACCTCCCGGAGCACACCCACATCCCGGTGAGCCGCGAGAGCGCCGCCCCCATGGGCGGCGAGCTCCCCGAGATGTACGGACGCACCCTCGACCCGTTCGTGGCGCTCGGCCAGGCCGCCGCCGTGACCGAGCGGCTCCACCTCGGCACCGGCATCACGCTCGTGGCGCAGCACGACCCGATCGACCTCGCCAAGCAGATCGCCACCCTCGACCACCTCTCCGGCGGCCGCTTCACCCTCGGCATCGGCTACGGCTGGAACGTCGAGGAGGCCGCCGACCACGGCGTCGAATGGGGCACCCGCCGCGAGCTGGTCCGCGACCGGATGGCCCTGATGCGCGCCCTGTGGGCCCCGGAACCGACCGCGTACGTCGGCGAGTTCTCCTCCGTCCAGGCCAGCTCCGCCCACCCGAAGCCGGTCCAGGCGCCGCGCGAGCTCGGCCCCGGCGTCCCCCTGTACGGCCCCCGCACGCTGGTCGGCGGCCAGGCCGGCCCGAAGCTGTTCACGGCCATCGCCGACCACGCCGACGGCTGGCTGCCGATCGGCGGCGGCGGCCTCACCGAGTCCCTGCCGGTGCTGCGCCGGTTCTGGGAGACCGCCGGCCGCGACCCGAAGTCCCTCCAGGTGGTCCCGTACGCCGTCCGGCCCACCCCCGGCAAGATGGGCCACTACGCCGACCTCGGCATCGAGGAGGTCGTCCTCCAGCTCCCCTCGGCCCCGGAACCGGAGGTCCTGCGCGCCCTGGACGAGTTCGCCCAGTACCTCTGAAACAAGGGGACCCACTGAAGCGACACCTGCAAGCACGGCCCGCCGGTCCAGGGGCACGCATCGCGCTGGCGCCTGCGCGTCGGCGACTACCTCGTGGTCTACACCGTCGAGGACAACCGACTCATCATCTGGGTGCTGTCAGCGGGGCACCGGCGAGAGGTGTACCGCGACCGCTGAGGCCTGCCCTACGCAGTTCCGCCCACACCGTCTTGCCGACCAGGCGGTCCAAGACCCCCCAGTCGGCGGCGACGGCATCGACGATGCGGAGCCCGTAGCCCGTTTCGGCCTGGTACGCGTGCGGCTGTACGGCGGGCCGCCGGTCCCGGCGGGCGTCCGACACCTCGATGCGGAGCACCCCCTCCAACAGCGTCAAGCGCAGCTCGAAGTCCCGCCCGGGAACCCGGCCGTGGGTCACGGCGTTGGCGGCGAGCTCGGCCACGATGAGCCCGGCGTCAGCGGAGAGGGCGGTGGATTCGGGGACGCCCCAATCATGCAGCTCCACGAGGGCGAGCTGGCGGGCGAGGCGGGCCCCGCGCGGGGTGCAGCTGAAACGCTGAGTGAACGTGCGTACGAGGGCCCGGGCGTGGCCGGAGGGTGCGGTCATGGACTGAACCTCCCGCCTAACCAGGGAAGTTCCCAGCAGAGCGACTACTACTTTTCAACTGTAGTAGTCCACTCTCTGGACAGTGACAGTCACCGTGCGTGAGCCTGTCTGCGGGGAGGTGACCGCTGTGACGAGTGTCGACGAGAGCGGCGACGCCGAGGTGGAGCCGGACGACGACCTGCGGAACTTCGGCGAGACGATCAAGGCGTTCCGCAAACGGGCCGGCCTGACCCAGGAGCAGCTCCGGCCGCTGGTCGGGTACTCCGTCCAGTACGTGGCGTCGGTCGAGCAGGGCCGCCGCCACCCGTCCACGAAGTTCGTGGACAAGGCGGAGGAGGTGCTGGACGGGTTCGGCGTCATCCGCATCGCGGCGAAGAAGCTGTCGCGGCGGCGGGGGTTGGCGAGGTGGTTCCGCCGGTGGGCGGAGCTGGAGGAGGACGCGATCGCCCTCAACACGTACGAGTGCCGGTCGATACCGGGGCTGTTACAGACGGAGGCCTACGCGCGGGCCCAGATCCGGGACGTGCCGCCGCTGGCGACGCCGGAGGAGGCGGAGGCGCGCGTCACCTTCCGGCTGGCGCGCCAGGCGGTGCTCCGCAAGACCCCGTACGTCGCCTTCAGCTTCATCATCGAACAGGCGGTGATCGAGCGGCAGACGGGCGGACCGGAGGTGACGCGCGCGCTGATCGACCACCTGCTGGAGGTGGGGAAGCTGCCCAATGTGGACCTCCAGATCATGCCGATAATCAGCCCGGAGCACGCGGGCACCGACGGCCCCTTCTGCCTCCTAGAGTCCCGGGAGCACGAGTGGCTGGGCTACACCGAAGGTCCGCAGACGGGCCAGGTCATCTCTGGCCCGAAAGCCGTCAGCAGTCTCCATCAGCAATATGCCAAACTTCGCATCCAGGCTCTCAATCCTGCTGACAGCATGGGCCTGTTGATGCGAATGCGAGGATCCCTGTGAACAGCTCCGAGTTGCGGTGGTTCAAGAGCAGCTACAGCAGCAGCCAGGGCGACAACTGCGTCGAGGTCGCCCTCTCCTGGCACAAGTCCACGTACAGCGGCAGCCAGGGCGACGACTGCGTCGAGGTCGCCGCCTGTACGGAAGCCGTCCACGTCCGGGACTCCAAGGTGACGGCCGGTCCCGAGCTGGCCGTCACCCCCGGCGCCTGGGGCGTCTTCCTGGGCGGGGTCACGGCCGGCCGCTGAGCTACGCCTCGTAGGGGAACCGGGCGAGCGGGGTCTCGCGCTCGAAGAAGGTCTTGGCGCGGACCATCGCCCGCTCGTCGTCCCGCACCTGGCCGGGCCGGGAGCCGTTGCCGAGGAGTACCCCGCCGAAGCGCATCCCCATGTACGCGGCCGAGTGGTTGAGGCTGGTCACCAGCCCGTCGGCGACGACCTCCTCTTCGTGGGCCAGGACGGTGACCCCCCACAGGGTCCGGCCCGCCATCCGCTGCTTGAAGTCCAGGCCGGGCACCCGTAGCCAGCCCGCCCAGTAGTCGAGGTAGCGCTTGGTGTGCGCGGAGAGGGAGTACCAGTACAGGGGTGAGGCGATCACGATGTCGGTGGCCTCCAGCGTGGCCCGCCGCAGCTCCTCCTCGGTCTCCCCGACCGGCCAGGAGCCGCTCTCGTGCCGGCCGTCCTGGAAGTCGGGCAGCGGCACCTTCGTCAGATCCACCCAGCGCTGCGGGGTGCCGGCGGGCAGTTGCCCGGCGGCGGCGCGGGCCAGGATTTCGGTGTTGCCGTCGGGCCGGGAACTGCCGAGGACGAAGAGGAACGAGCGGTCCGTCGGGGTGGCTGAGTCGGTCGTCATGTCTGCTCCGGTCTCGGTCGGCGCTTACCTCGCGTGCAACTCCCCTGCCCTGGGCCCTATTCCGGCCCGTCCTTGCCCGTCCTACGCTTCCCTGCATGATCGATTCACGCACCCACATCCGCGTCGCCCGCCCGTCCCTCGACCTGAGCGCCGCCGAGCGGTTCTACGTCGAGGGACTCGGGCTCGAGGTCCAGTGGCGCAGCATCGGGGAGGGCGTGCCCGGGGAGCACGATCTGCTGATGGTCGGGCCCGCCGGGGGCGGCTGGCACTTCGAGCTGACGCATGACGCCGGGAATCCGGTCGCGCCCTCCCCGACCGTCGACGACCTCTTCGTCGTCTACCTGGGCGAGGCCCCCGACGAGGCCCTCGTCGAGCGCCTCGTCGCGCACGGCGGGACGCGGGTTCCCGCCCACAATCCGTATTGGGACGAGTGGGGGGTCACCGTCGCCGACCCCGACGGCTACCGCCTCGTGCTCTGCTCCCGCACCTGGGGCTGAGGCGGGGTCAGCGGACCTTCGGGGCGCTGGGGAGGCCGCCGGACAGGGCGTTGCCCGCGCCCGACAGGGAGGAGTCGGTGGCCTTGGTCGCGGAGCCGGCCGCCGCGGCGGTCACGCCCAGGGCGGTCTTGGTGTCCTGGACGGTCTGGCCGGGGTGGTCGACGATCTCGAGGACGCGCCCGGCGACCGGCGGCGCCTCGGCCGGCTCGTCGGCATGGGCGGCGACGGGGGTGAGTGCGAGGGCGGCCCCGCCGGAGAGGACCAGGGCGGAGAGGGTGCGCTTCATGGCGTTCATGCCCTGCCCAACGACCCCGCCACCGCCCGGGTCACCGCCCACTCCCCGCCGTTTCGCGCATCGGATGGCTCCGTGGCCGCCCGTCCGTGCCGCCACGCACCGCGGCCCCGGATCGGGGGGATCGATCCGGGGCCGCGGCGCTGACTCGGCAGGTGGCGTGGGGTGGGGTCAGTCCTCGACCACCAGGGAGGGGGTGGACTTCGTCAGGACCTCGCCGCGGAAGAAGGCGGGGCTGCGGCGTTCGGTGATGAACATGATCACCAGGCCGAGGGCCAGCAGGCCGACCCCGATGACGAAGACGTTGCCGACGCCCACACCGGGGAGGGTGGAGCCGGATCCGTAGGCCGGGTCGTAGGCGTCGTACAGGGTCTTGAAGAACACCGCGGCCAGCAGCAGGCCGCCCAGGACCGGGAAGACGCCCTTGAAGAACAGGTCGCGGGCGGAGCGGCGCAGCTCGGCGCGGAAGTACCAGACGCAGGCGAAGGCCGTCAGCGAGTAGTAGAAGCAGATCATCAGGCCGAGCGCGAAGATCGTGTCGGTCAGGACGTTCTCGCTGACCAGCGTCATGACGGTGTAGAACGCGCCGGTGGCGACGCCTGCCACGACCGTGGCGCGGCCGGGGGTCTTGAACCGCTCGTGGACCTTGGCGTAGGCGGGCGGCAGGGCCTCGTAGGTCGACATGGCGAGGACCGTGCGGGCGACCGGGATGAAGGTGGTCTGCAGGGAGGCGGCGGCCGAGGCCAGGACCGCGACGAAGAGCAGGATGCCGAGCGCCGGGCCCATCACCGGGCCGGCGAGGGCGGCGAAGACGTTGCCGGAGGTCTCCTCGTTGGCGAGGCCGAGGCCCTCGCCGCCGGCGCCGACGGCCATCTGGGCGGCGACGCCGGCGGCCAGGTAGGAGCCGACGAGGACGACCATGGCGATGAGGGAGGCCCGGCCCGGGGTCTTCGTGGAGCCGGTGGTCTCCTCGTTGGTGGCCAGGCAGGCGTCCCAGCCCCAGTACATGAAGATCGAGAGCGAGAGTCCGGCGGTGAAGGCCGCCATGGACTCGACCGCGAAGGGGTTCATCCAGGACCAGGAGAAGTCCAGGCCGGTGTCGAAGGTGCCGGCGGAGGCCTTCTGGAAGGCCATCGCGACGAAGACGGCGAGGACGACGAGCTGGAGGCCGACCAGCGCGTACTGGACGCCCTTGGTGGCCGTCATGCCGCGGTAGCTGATGGCGGTCGCGACGGCGATCAGGGTGAGGCAGGTGGCGATGTGGACGAGCTTGTTCTCGTCCAGGGCGGCGATCGACGGATTGCCCGTGATCTCGCCGGCCAGCAGCCAGAAGTAGGAGGTGGCGACGCCGGCCAGGTTGGAGAGCACGATGATCGTGGCGATCACCAGGCCCCAGCCGCACATCCAGCCGATCCGCGGGCCGAAGGCCTTGACGGTCCAGGTGAAGGAGGTGCCGCAGTCCGGCATGGCCTTGTTGAGCTCGCGGTAGGCGAAGGCGACCAGGAGCATCGGGAGGAACCCGGCGAGGAAGATCGCCGGCATCTGCACTCCGACCTCGCCGGCGGTGGAGCCGAGGGTCGATGTCAGGCAGTAAACGGGGGCGACGGTCGAGATGCCGATGACGGCGCTTCCCACCAGTCCGACGGACCCCTTGCCGAGGCCCTTGCCGCGAACATCGCCCTCGGCGACGCCGCTTACCGTGTCTCCGGCCTGAGGCCGAACGTCCAGCTGAGTCATGGGTCAGGACGTTAGATGCTGCGCATTCCACATACGGAGGACGGAAGTCCGGAGCCAAACCCCCCGGATTCCCTTTGATTCCTGAGATCTGCGCCGTTCACGAGTACGTAATACAAGGTTCACCGATCGATCCATCCGTGGTTCAGCAGGCATCCGGCCGACTCTTTCGCCATACGGAAACCGCAGCCATGTCCGTTTTGGGCGTTTCCAAAGTTTCCCTCGTGACTTTGTGGTGACCACCGGTAACCCGCTTCGGCCGGAGCGCGCATGGGCGAGACTGACCCCGTGCCCACGGCCGACGAACTCCTCAGCGCGCAAACCGTCAGCGACCTGGCCCGCCGGCTGGCCGACGCCGCCGGCCGCCGGACCTCGCCCGCCCTGCGCGCCCGCGCCGGGGCGCTCGACGGCCTGAGCTACAGCGCGCGCGTCGCCGCCGTCCGCGACGCCGTCCTCGCCGACCTCCCCGGCGACTGGCCCGCCTTCGAGGCCGTCGTCCGCACCGCGCTCGCCGACCCCGGCTTCGAAGGCTGGATGACCTTCCCCGTCAACGAGGCCGTCGCCGTGCGCGGCTTGGAGGTGTTCGAGCCCGGCCTCGCGCTGCTGCACGACCTCACCCCGCGGCTGACCGCCGAATCCGCCGTACGGCCCTTCCTGCGCGCCGACCCGGCCCGCGCCCTGGCCGTCGTACGGGGCTGGACCGCCGACCCCGACCCGCACGTACGCCGCCTCGCCTGCGAGGGCACCCGGCCGCGGCTGCCGTGGGCCCCGCAGCTGCCCGCGTTCGTCGCCGACCCGCGCCCGTCGCTGCCGGTGCTCGACGCCCTGTACGGCGACGAGTCCCCGTACGTCCGGCGGTCGGTCTCCAACCACCTCAACGACATCAGCCGCGACCACCCCGGGCTGGCGGTGGAGACCGCCGCCCGCTGGCTGGGCGAAGGCGGGGAGGCGTCCACGACGGATCGCGTCGTGCGGCACGGCCTGCGCACCCTGATCAAGGCCGGCCGGCCCGAGGCGCTGACCCTGCTCGGCCACTCCCCCGACGTCCCGGTCACGGTGGCGGGGCCGCTGGTCCGGACGCCCCGGATCGCCGTCGGCGACCACCTCGTCTTCGACTACGCCGTCACGAACACCGGCTCCGGCCCGGCCGAGCTGGTGGTGGACTACGTCGTCCACCACGCGAAGGCGAACGGCAGCCGCACCCCGAAGGTCTTCAAGCTCACCACCCGCGCCCTGGCCCCCGGTGAAACCCTCACCGGCACCAAGCGCCACTCCTTCAAGCCGATCACCACCCGCCGCTACCACTCCGGCGAGCACCTGGTGCAGCTGCAGGTCAACGGCCGGGTGCGGGGCGAGGCCGGATTCTCGTTGGACGCGTCCTGAACCGGTCTGGCAGGCACGCTCCCCCCAGGACCGTGCCGGGGCCCCGCCCCCACTCCCTGCCCCGCTACGCGGTCCAGACGATCGACTGGATCTCGCTGTAGGCGTGGAGCGCGTACGAGCCGACGTCCCGCCCCACCCCCGACCGCTTGAACCCGCCGAACGGCGCCTCCATGTTCCGCCCGATGGTGTTCACGCCCACCCCGCCGGAGCGCAGCCGCCGGGCCACCCGGAAGGCGCGGGCCGGGTCCCCGGACCAGACGTAGCTGATCAGCCCGAAGTCGGAGTCGTTGGCCAGGGCCACGGCCTCCTCCTCCGTGTCGAAGGGGACGACCACGACGACCGGGCCGAAGATCTCCTCGCGGACCACCCGCATGTCGTTGGTGCAGTCCACCAACAGGGTCGGGGCCACGTAGAAGCCCTTGCCGTCCGCGCGGACCGCCGGACGGTCGCCGCCCACCGCGATCCGGGCGCCCTCCTTGCGGCCCAGCTCCACGTAGGACTCCACCCGGTCGCGGTGGGCCGCCGAGATGACCGGGCCGACCACCGTGCCCTGCGCCGCCGGTTCGCCGACCTTCATGAAGGCCAGGTAGCCGGTCAGCTTCTCCACCAGCGCGTCGTGGACGGACCGGTGCACGATCACCCGGGTCGGGGCGGTGCAGATCTGGCCGGAGTAGAAGGAGAAGGTGGTGCCGATGCCCATCATCGCGGCGTCCAGGTCGGCGTCCTCGAAGACGATCGCCGCGCCCTTTCCGCCCAGCTCCATCAGCTGCCGTTTCATGGACCGGCCGCACACCTCGGCGATGCGCTGGCCGACCGCCGTGGAGCCGGTGAAGGACACCATGTCCACGTCCGGGGAGTCCACGGCCGCCTCGCCGACCGCCACCGACCGGCCGTTGACCACGTTCACCACACCGGCCGGCACGCCCGCCTCCGCGAGCGCCTGCGCCATCTTGAACACCGACAACGGGTCCTGCGGGGCCGGTTTGACCACCACGGTGTTGCCCATGGCCAGCGCCGGGGCGACCTTGCCCGCCGGGTTCGCCCACGGGTTGTTGTACGAGGTGATGCAGGTGACCACGCCGACCGGCTGGCGCACCTCCAGCGCTCCCAGCACGCCCGCCTTCCCCATCGGGCCGGCCTCCGTCACCTGCGGCGGCAGGCCCTTCTCCACGGGTTCGAGGGCGCCGCGCGCGTATCGCCGGAACCGGGCCGCGCCCACCCCGACCTGCATGCCGCGGGCGATGCCCGTCGGTGCGCCGGTCTCGGCCCGGGCGAGCGCGGTCCACGGCTCGTACTCGCGCTGGATGATGTCGGCGGCCCGGTCCAGGATCGCCGCCCGCTCCTGCGGCCGCGTACGGGACCACGCGCCGAAGGCCTCGGCCGCGGCGCGCGCCGCCTGCCGGACCTGCGCCGGTGACGCCTCGGGCGCGAGCCCGACCACCGACTCGTCGCCCGGGTCGACCACCTCGTAGTGGCCGCCCTGCGGCTCCACCCACTCGCCGCCGATGAAGAGCTTGCCGTCCACCTGCCCGCGCGCTCCGGTCACCTCGTGCTCACCGTCCTCGTGTCCCTGCCCGACCGGAGCACGATGCCCGGGATCGCGCCCGTCACTTCGTCGTCGCGGATGGTCTCCACGCCGTTGACCCGCACCGAGACGATCCCGACGGCCCGCGCGTCCAGCCGCGGGCTGTTCCCGGGCAGGTCGTGGACCAGGGTCGCCGGGCGGGCGTCGATGCGCTGCGGGTCGAAGAGCACCAGGTCGGCGTGGTAGCCCTCGGCGATCCGGCCGCGTTCGCGCAGCCCGAACAGCTGGGCGGGGTCGTCGGTGAGCATCCGTACCGCCTGCTCCAGCGGGACCAGCCTGCGCCCGCGCAGGCAGTCGCCGAGGAAGCGGGTCGTGTACGGGGCCCCGCACATGCGGTCCAGGTGCGCGCCCGCGTCGGAGCCGCCCAGCATGACGTCCTCGTGCTGCCAGGTCTCGGCGCGCAGGGCCCAGCTCGCCGGGTCGTTGTCGGTGGGCATCGGCCACAGCACCGTGCGCAGTTCGTCGTTGGCGCAGATCTCCACCAGGCACTGGAAGGCGTCCTGGCCGCGCCCGGCCGCGATGTCGCCGACCACGCGGCCGGAGAGGCCCTCGTTCTCCTTGCTGTAGGTGTCGCCGATGACGTAGCGGCCGAAGTCGGCGAGGCGCCGGAAGACCCCGGCCTCCTTGGAGTCGGCCCGCTCCAGCATCCCGGCGCGCACGGCGGGGTCGCGCAGCTTCGCGATCCGCTCGGGGACGGGCAGGCCGAGGATCTCGCCCCAGCCGGGGATGAGGTTGAGCGCGCAGAAGGTGCCGAGCGACATGTTCATGGGGGTGAGGATCGGCATGGTCAGGGCGACGATCCGGCCGCCGGCCTCGCGGGCGCGCTCGCTCGGGACGAGCTGGCGCGGGACCCGTTCCGGGACGGAGGCGTCGATGGTGAGGACGTTCCAGTTCAGGGGCCGGCCGGCGGCGGCGCTCATCTCGACGAAGAGGTCGATCTCCGCGTCGGAGAACTGGTCGAGGCAGCCCGCGACGATGGCTTCGAGCTGGGTGCCCTCGTGTTCGGCCACCGCCTTGGACAGGGCGAGGAGTTCGGCGGGCTTCGCGTGCCGGGAGGCGACGGGGGCGCCGGAGCCGTCGGAGTGGGTGGAGGACTGGGTGGTGGACAGGCCCCAGGCGCCGGCGCTCATGGCGTCGTGGAAGAGGTCGAGCATCTCCCGCATCTGCTCGGGGGTGGGCTGCCCGCCGACGGCGTCCTCGCCCATCACGTGGCGGCGCAGGGCGCAGTGGCCGACCATGAACCCGGCGTTGACGGCGATCCGTCCTTCGAGGGCGTCGAGGTACTCGCCGAAGGTGGACCAGGTCCAGTCGACGCCCTCCTCCAGGGCCTTGAGGGCCATGCCCTCGACCTTGCTCATCATGCGGCGGGTGTAGTCGGCGTCCTCGGGGCGGTCCGGGTGGAGCGGGGCCAGCGTGAAGCCGCAGTTGCCGCCCGCGACGGTGGTGACGCCGTGGTTCATGGAGGGGGTGGCGTACGGGTCCCAGAAGAGCTGGGCGTCGTAGTGCGTGTGGGGGTCGATGAAGCCGGGGGCCAGGACGAGGCCGGTGGCGTCCTCGGTGGTCCGCGCGGGCTCTTGTGCCGTGCCGGGGTCGGTGACGGCGACGATGCGGCCGTCGCGTATGCCGATGTCTGCGACGCGGGCGGGGGCGCCGGTGCCGTCCACGACGGTGGCGCCCTTGATCAGATGGTCGAGCATGACGTCCCTTCTGCCGGTGCGGTGTTCGGGTGCGGCGCCGCTCCCGGGGCTCCGCCCCGGACCGTCCCCCCAGACTCCGTCCGGGGGGACCCCCACCCCTCAAACGCCGGAGTGGCTGGATTTGCCGCGGCCGACCTTTGGCTGCATGCGGTCATGCCGCACGCAGCGGACGGCACCAGCCAAATCCAGCCCCGCCGGCGTTTGAGGCGCGGGGGTTCGGGGGCAGCGCCCCCGCAACGGCGCCGCACCCGTGGGGTGGGGCCTGGGCCCCGGCCGGAGGCCGCCCGACCGGGGCCGGTTCGGGGCGGCGGTCCGGGAAGACGCCGCCCCCCTTCCCCCGCCGGGTCAGACGGCCTGGCGGAAGCGCGTCGTCCGGTGGACCGGGTCCGTGTCGATCTCCGGGATCACGTGCTCGCCGATGAGCTTGATCGTGGTCATCGTGTCCTCGTACGACACCCCGGTCGGCAGGCCGAAGGAGAGCTGGTCCGCGCCGGCCTGCTCCCACCGCTTGCACTGCCGCAGGACCTCCGACGGGTCGCCGCAGATCAGCAGCTCCTCGGCGATCAGCAGCTCGATGATCTCCGCGTTGTACTCCGGCAGCAGCTCGGGCCACTGCGGGATGGCCTCCGGCCGCGGGAAGGTGTCGTGGTAGCGGAAGACCAGCGACTGGAAGCGGTTCATGTGGGCGTTGACCGCGATCTCGACGGCCTTGTCGTGGGTCTCGGCGCAGATCGCCGTCGAGGTGACCATGACGTTGTCGTTGACGAAGGCCCCGATGGCCTTGGCCTCCTGGATGGCCGTCTTGTACTGGTCGAGCACCCACTCCATGTCGGAGACCTTCTGCACGCTGAAGCCCAGCACGCCCAGGCCCTTCTTCGCCGCCATCGCGTACGAGGAGGGGGAGCCGGCGGCGTACCACATGGCCGGGTGCGCCTTGCCGTACGGCTTGGGGAAGACCTTGCGCGGCGGGAGCGACCAGTGTTTGCCCTGGAACCCCTCGTACTCCTCCTGGAGGAACATCTTGGGGAACTCCGCGATGGTCTCCTCCCAGATCTCCTTCGTGCCGTTCATGTCCTCGATGCCGGGCAGGAAGCCGAGTATCTCGTGGCTGCCCGCGCCGCGGCCGGTGCCGAACTCGAAGCGTCCCTTGGAGAGGTGGTCGAGCATGGCGACCTTCTCGGCCACCTTGACCGGGTGGTTCACCGGGGCGAGCGGGTTGAAGATGCCGGAGCCGAGGTGGATCCGCTCGGTGGCGTGCGCGAGGTATCCGAGGAAGACCTCGTTCGCCGACAGGTGCGAGTACTCCTCCAGGAAGTGGTGCTCGGAGGCCCAGGCGTACTTGAAGCCCGACTTGTCGGCCTGGATGACGTACTCGGTCTCCTCGATCAGCGCCTTGTGCTCTGCCTCGGGGTCGACCTTGGACCGTGACTCGGCCACGTATCCCTGCACGAAGAGCCCGAATTCCAAGGGAGTTCACCGTCCTTTGATTTCTGACGTTGCGTCAGATTCGATGTCCCGACTGTTCCACCGCCAGGGCCGGAGCGTCAATACCTGACGGACCATCAGATAGGTCTAGAGGATGCTCACACCCGCCATCCAGCCGCCGTCGATCACGAACGGCTGGCCGGTGATGTACGAGGAGTCCGTGCTGGTCAGGAACAGGGCCAGCCGCGCGACCTCCTCCGGCTGCCCGACCCGCCCCATCGGCACGACCCGCCTGTACAGCTCCGCCATCGCCTCGCGCGCCTCGTCCGACAGCCCAGCCGGATCCAGCAGGCCGGGATTGGCCATCGGGGTGTCCACGGCCCCCGGGCACATCGCGTTGACCCGGATCCCCTTGGCCGCCAGCTCCAGCGCGGCCACCCGGGTCAGGCCGAGGACGGCCGCCTTGGTGGCGGCGTACGTGCCGACGTACGCCATGCCCGTCAGGCCGGTGTACGAGGAGGTGTTGACGATCGTGCCGCCGCCCGCCGCCTCGATCTCGGGGGCGACCGACTTGATGCCGAGGAAGGCGCCCACCTGGTTGACCTGGACCACCTGCTGGAACTCCTCCAGCGGGGTCGCGGTCAGCTCGTTGAAGCGCAGGATGCCCGCGTTGTTGACCAGGCCGTCGACCGGGCCGAAGGCCTCCTTCGCCGCGGCTATCGCCCCCGCCCAGTCCTCCTCGCGGCTCACGTCGAGGCGTACGTAGCGGGCCCGGTCCTCGCCGATCTCCTTGGCCACGGCGGCACCCTGCTCGTCCAGCACGTCCCCGAGGAGCACCCTGGCGCCCTCGGCGGCGAAGAGGCGGGCCTCCTGCTCGCCCTGCCCGCGTGCGGCGCCCGTGATGATGACGACGCGCCCGTCCAGCTTTCCCATGCCGTACTCCCAGTCGCTCGTCGCCAGTGGTGGACCACCGGCCGCTAGTCGTTGAGGAGGGGGGCCACCTCGGCCCCGAAAGCGGTGATCTGGTCCACGAGCTCGGCGCGGTCGCGATTGCGGAAGCGGACCTGGATCTGGTCCACGCCGAGCGCCTTGTACTCCCGCAGGGACTCGGCGAGCGCCTCCGCCTTGCCGGTGAGGGCGCGGCGGCCGGTGTCCCAGCCGGGCTCGCCGACGTACAGCGCCTCGGTGATCGCGCCGAACTCGACGGGGCCGGCGACCCCGGCCCCGGCCCGCAGCTCCTTGATCCGGGCGATCTGCGCGGGGAGCTTCTCGCGCGGGTCGCCCTGCGGGAGCCAGCCGTCGCCGCGCAGCGCGGCCCGGCGGACCGCCGCGGGCGAGGAGCCGCCGACCCAGACGGGAATCCGCTCCTGGGCGGGCCGGGGCAGCTGGCCGAGGTCCTTGAAGGAGAACAGCTCGCCCTCGAACTCCGGGTACTCCTCGGGGCCGAGCGCGGCCCGCAGCGCGTCGAGGGTCTCGTCGAGGACGGCCCCGCGGCGGGCGAAGTCCACCCCGAGGACCTCGAACTCCTCCTGGACGTGCCCGGCGCCGACGCCGAGGATCAGCCGGCCGCCGGAGAGGTGGTCGAGGGTGGCGTACTGCTTGGCGCTGATCAGCGGGTGGCGCAGGCCCAGGATCGCGACGTGGCTGAGCAGGCGCACGTGCTCGGTGATGCCGGCGAGGAAGGACAGGGTGGCCACCGGGTCGTACCAGATGGTGCTCATGGGGCCGGCGAGCCGCCGCGGGATGGCCACGTGGTCGCAGGTGGCCACGTACCCGAAGCCGGCCCGGTCGGCGGCCCGCGCCACCTCGGCGAGATCGGCGGCGGTGGCCGTCGCCTCCCAGGGCTCGGCGTAGAGGGTGCTCTGGGACTGGACCGGGAGCTGCATCCCGTAGACCAGCCGACCTTCCGGAAACACGCGCGCCATGGCGGACCCGCCTCGCCTTCGTCTGCCGATTCGTCATATCGGTGCCGGCCCATCGTCGTAGCTGACGGGTCGTCAGGCAAGGGGTTCGGCCCGACTCCCACATGACGCGACAGCTGTGGGTACGGGTGCGCACCCGTACCCCTGGGGGGTGGAGAGGAGCACGCCGAGGCCCGACGCCCATATCCGTATCCCCGAGGAAGCCAGAGACAGACTCGCCGCCGTAGCCGCCGTGTACGCCCCCTCGTGCGCGCTCGTCGAGGCCGACCGGACCCGACCCGGTACGGCGGGGCACCTCGCCTCCCTGCCCGGCATCACGATCCTCGACCTGGACCTGCCCGCCGCCCTGGCTGTCGCCCGCCAGGAAACCTGGGCCGCTGCCCAGAGCCGATACGCGGCCCGGCCCACAGCCGACCGCCCGGACGGAGCGGTCGTCGCCACCACGTCCCCCAAGCGGTGGGAGGGCGAGCCGGTCCGGATCCTGGACCTCACTCCGTGACCGGCGGCGGCCGGATCCGGTGGGTCGGCCGTCAGAAGCCTTCGGGGCCCATCACGATGACCGGTTTCGCCGCCGGGTCGAGGGCCTGCAGGACCTTCTTCATCGCGTCCTTCGGGATGCCGACGCAGCCCTGCGAGGGGCCGTCGTGGTCCACGTGGAGCCAGATGTTGCCGCCCTTGCGCTCACCCTCCGGCTTGACCGGGTCGAGGGGCGAGTTCCCCGGCCTGCGGTTGAAGTCGATGGCGACGACGTAGTCGAAGGAGCCCGCCAGCGACTCCCCGTTCACCCCGCGCCCCGTGGCGACGAACGCGCGGTCCTTGTCGTACGGAAGCCGGGTGCCGGGCGGCGGCGGCAGCAGGCCGCCCGCGTCGGTGAGCGCGAAGACGCCCTGCGGGGAGGTCAGGTCCCCGTACGTGCGCTCCGTGGACCAGCCCTTCGCCCCGTTGCGGGCCGGCCAGCTCTCGCCCCGCACCCAGTCGGCGCCGGCCGCGGGCCTCGTGTAGAACGCGGCGGTGGACTCCGAGGAGTCCCCCGCCTTGCCGATGACCAGGACGAGCTGGCGGGAGTCGGCCGGGATCTTCGCCAGGGTCTGCTCGCTGATGCCGGTCAGCCCGTGGAGGGGGGCCCGGGGAGCGGCCGCGGGGGCGTCCTTGGGGGCGGCGTCCCGGCGGGCGTCGCGCGCCGCGCGGTCCGCGGCCGGGGGGCGGGAGTCGGCGCTCGCCTGCGACGAGGTGCCGACGGCCTTCTCGTCGAGGGCGTACAACCAGCCCGCCGCGAAGGTCAGCAGGCCGACGGTGGCGGCGAGGGCCACGCGCCGGGACGTGGGCGAGGACGTACGAGTGCGTCCCTGACGAGGCGTCCGCGACGGACGCAGCGTGCGGGGGCGGACTCGGCGGTGCTTGCTCATTGAACCGACCGTACATCAGCGGCCCTTCACCGCGGCTGAACGCTGCCCTGCCGCCGGGAGTGTGCCACCGGGAAGCGGACCCGGACGGTCAGCCCGCCGTCCGGCGCCGGGTTGGCCCGCGCCGTCAGTTCCGCCTCGTGCGCGCGGGCGACCGAGGCGGCGATCGACAGCCCGAGACCCGCCCCCTCACCTGCGGTGTGCTGCCGTTCCGCGCGCCGCCGGAAGGGCTCCAAGAGCCTTGGCACATCGGCCGGGTCTATCACCGGGCCCGTGTTGGACACCGTCAGATCCCCCTCGGCGGAGGTGGCCAGCGTCAACCGGCCGCCCGCGCGGTTGTGACGTACGGCATTGGCCAGCAGGTTGCGGACCAGGTGTCCCAGCAAGGTCCGATCCCCCGTCACGGTCAGCGGAGCCAGGGCGCGTTCCACCGTCAGGCCCTGCTGCGGGCAGTCCGCCAGCTCGGCGGCGGCCAGCGCGGCGAGGTCCACCCGCTCGGTGGACTCCAGCCCCTCCTGCGACACCGCGAGCAGCAGCAGCGATTCGATGAGGTGCTCGCTGGAGTCCGCCACGCCGATCAGCCGCTCGCGGATCCGGGCGACCCGCTCCGGTGACGGGTCCCCGGCCAGCCCGATCTCGGCCGCCGCCCGCTGCACGGCGAGCGGGGTGCGCAGCTCGTGCGCCGCGTTCGCCGCGAACCGCCGCTGGGCGGCGACCAGGTGCTCCATCCGGCCCAGCATCGCGTCGAAGGTGTCGGCGAGCTCCTTGAGCTCGCCGGGCGGGGCGTCGAGGGCGATCCGCTCGTCCAGGTTCTCGCCGGACAGCCGCCGCGCGGTCCCGGTGATCACGGCGAGCGGGCGCAGCACCCGGCCGGCCATCCACCAGGCCGGCCAGATCGACAGCACGGCGAAGACGGCGAGGGCGATGAGCGAGACGATCAGCAGCCGGTGCTGGGTCGCCTCGGTGACGGCGCCCGTCAGGTTCTGGGTGAGGGCGTACACGCGCAACTGCTCCGGTGTGGGCGCCTCGCCCGGGGCCATGGACTGGGCGGGTACGGGGCTGCGGCCGGGGTCCACGTCCACCCGTTCGCCCAGGCGCAGTGCGGGGCTGACGGTGCTCACGGCCCCGCTGACGCTCGCGTACAGCCCCTGGCCGAGCAGGACGTAGACCAGGGCCACCAGGCCGCCGCCCGCCAGGAGGAGCAGGGACCCGTACAGGGCGGTGAGCCGGCCGCGCTCGGTGCGCAGGACACCGCGGGCGAACGCGGTCACCGGGCCGCGATCCGGTAGCCCGCGCCCGGCACGGTCTCGATGAGCGGCGGCTCGCCCAGCTTGGCGCGGAGCTTGCTGAGCGTGACGCGGACGGCGTTGGTGGAGTAGCTGGTGTCCTCCTCCCAGACGTCCTCGATGAGGTCGTCGTTGCTGACCACCGCGCCCTCGGCGCGCAGCAGCGCCTCCAGGACGGCGAACTCCTTGCGGGACAGCGCGAGCCGGCGTCCGTCGCGGGTGGCGCCGCGGCGGGCGGTGTCGACGGCGACTCCGGCGCGTTCGAGCACGGGCGGCAGGGCGGGGCGGGCGCGCCGGCCCAGGGCGAGGACGCGGGCGAGGAGCTCGTCGTAGGCGAAGGGCTTGGTGAGGTAGTCGTCGGCGCCCAGGCCCAGGCCCTCGACCCGGTCGCGCACGGTCCCGGACGCGGTCAGCATCAGGACGCGGGTCAGCAGCCGCTCGCGCACCACCTGGCGGCAGACCTCGTCGCCGTGCAGGCCGGGCAGGTCGCGGTCCAGGACGAGCACGTCGTAGGAGCCCAGCCGCAGGCGCTCCAGGGCCTCGAGGCCGTCGCCGGCCTCGTCCACGGCCAGCGCGTCGCGGCGCAGCCCCTCGGCGATCATCTCCCGGAGGAATTCCTCGTCCTCCACCACCAGTACGCGCATGGCGTCCTCTCTACCCGAGAGCGGCATTTCGGCGTTGTAAGCACGGTGGGAGAGGGAAGCGAAAGGGCCCTTTGCCGCAGGGTCGGGCCCATGAAGCGATCCCTCATCATGACCACGGCCGCTGCCGTCACCGGCCTGGCCCTCGCCGTCACCGGCTGCGCGGGCGGCTCGGACGGCTCGGACGGCGGCAAGAAGGACTCCGTATCGGGCGGCGGTTCCGGCTCCGGCTCGGGCTCGGGTACGGACGCGGACAACGCCGTGAAGATGCGCCAGTGCCTGCGCGAGCACGGCATAGACGCGCCCGACCCCGAGCCCGGCCAGGACCCGCGCGGGATGACGGTCGGCGGGGGCGTCGACCCGGAGAAGATGCAGGAGGCCATGAAGGCCTGCGGGATGGGCGGCCCGGGCTCGGGCAAGGAGCCCACCCAGGAGGAGAAGGACAAGGAGCTCAAGTGGATCCGCTGCATGCGCGACAACGGGATCCAGCTGAAGGACCCTGAGTACAGCGGCGGCGCGCGGACCGGCATCGAGATCCCCCAGGGCCAGGAGAAGGCCTTCGAGGACGCGCAGAAGAAGTGCGAAGCGGCCCGGTCGTGAGGACGCGGGCGAAGTCGCTGCTGGGGTCGCTGGCCGTCGTGCTCGCCGCCTCGGGCGGCGGGTACGCGGTCATGGCCGAGCCGCGGCAGGAGAGCGGGCAGGAGCAGCGCGGCGACGGGCTGCCGCCGGCCACCGCGCCGGTGCAGCGCGGCGACCTCAGCTCCGGCCTCCGGGTGGAGGGCACCCTCGGCTACGCGCAGGAGCGCAAGGTCAACGCGGCCGGGCCGGGCGTCCTGACCTGGGTCGCGGGCGAGGGCGCCGCGGTCGAGCGCGACGGGAGGCTGTACGAGGTCAACGGCAGGGCGGTGCGGCTCATGTACGGGTCCACGCCGATGTACCGGCCGCTGAAGGCCGGGGACGAGGGCGAGGACGTCAAGCAGCTCAAGCGCAACCTCCGGGCGCTGGGCCACGGGCCCGGCCTGGACCCCGAGGACGGCGCCTTCACGGCGGGCACGGCGACGGCGGTCAAACGGTGGCAGAAGGCGCACAAGGCGCCGGAGACGGGCGAGGTCGCCAAGGAGGACATCGCCTTCGCCTCGGGGCCGCAGCGGGTGCGCAAGAACGACTCGGCGGTCGGTGACGAGCCGGGGCCGGGCAAGCCGGTGATGACCCTGACCGGCACCGAGCGGGTCGTCCGCTTCCAGCTGGACGCGGCCAAGGCGGGGGCGGCCAAGACCGGCGAGGCGGTGAGCGTGCGGCTGCCCGGGGGAGCCACCGCCACCGGGACGATCGAATCGGTGGGCGGCGCGGCCGGTCCGGACGAGAGGGACCAGGGCGGCGGCCCCGGCGGTGGTGACAAGAAGGCCAAGGTCGAGGTGGTCGTCGCGCTGGACAAGCCCGCCGAGGTGAACGCCCCGGACCGGTCCCCGGTGTCGGTCGGCCTGACCGGCGAGACCCGCAAGGGCGTGCTCTCCGTACCGGTCAACGCGCTGCTGGCGCTGACCGGCGGCGGCTTCGGGGTGCAGGTCGTCGAGGACGGCAGGGCGCGCGAGGTCGGGGTGGAGCTGGGCATGTTCGGCAACGGCCGGGTCGAGGTGACCGGCGAAGCCCTCGAGGAGGGCATGCAGGTGGGGGTCCCGAAGCTATGACGCACACGCATCCCTCTCCGGTGGTCGAGCTGTCGGGGGTCACCAAGGAGTACCCGGGCGGGGTCGCGGCCCTGCGCGGGGTGGACCTGACCGTCTCCGGCGGCGAGCTGCTCGCCATCGTCGGCCCGTCCGGATCCGGTAAGTCCACCCTGCTGCACATCGTCGGCACCCTGGACCGGCCGACGGCGGGCGGCGTACGGATCGCCGGCCACGACGTGGCGGCCCTCTCGGACCGCGCGCTGTCGGCGCTGCGGTCCCGGCACGTCGGCTTCGTCTTCCAGTCCTTCCACCTGGTGCCGGGCGTCAGCGCCCGGGCGAACGTCGCCGAGGGGCTGCTGTACTGCGGCCTCTCGCGGGCCGAGCGCGGCCGCCGGGCGGAGCGGGCGCTGGAGCGGGTCGGTCTCGGTGACCGGATGGACCACCGGCCGCACGAGCTGTCCGGCGGGCAGAAGCAGCGGGTGGCCATCGCCCGCGCGGTGGCGGGCGCCCCCGACCTGCTGCTGGCCGACGAGCCCACGGGCGCGCTCGACACGGCGTCCGGGGAGTCGGTGATGGAACTGCTGCACGAGCTGAACGCGGACGGGACCACCATCGCCGTGATCACCCACGACCACGAGATCGCGGCGAGCCTGCCGCGTCAGGTGCGGATCCGGGACGGCGAGATCGTGGCGGACGTCCGCAACGCGGCGACCGTGACGGCCGGGTCCGGGGCCGCCGGGCTCGGGGCCACCGCGCCGGCCGGGTCCGCGGCCGCCGGGACCGGGGTGGCGGAATGAGCCGGGGAAGCGGCCGTACGGGCACCCGCGGGGCCCGGCGCGCCGCACGGCTGACTCCGCCGAGGCTGACCCCCCGCGACGTCCTGCACGTCGGATCGGCCGGGCTGCGCTCGCGCCCGATGCGGGTGTTCCTGTCCGCGCTCGGGATCGCCATCGGCATCGCGACGATGATCGCTGTGGTCGGGATCTCCTCCTCCAGCCAGGCCGAACTGCTGCGCGAACTCGACCGGCTCGGCACGAACATGCTCGTCGCGACGCCGGGACAGGGGATGTTCAACGGGCAGGACACCAAGCTGCCCAAGGACGCCCCGGGCATGGTCTCCCGCATCCAGGGGGTCGAATCGGTCGGCACCACCGGCGATGTCGCCGAGTCCGTACGCCGCTCCGAGAACATCCCCGGGGAGGAGACGGGCGGGATCGTGCTCAAGGCGGCCAAGGACGACCTGCTGGGCACCCTGCGCGCCCGGATGGGCAGCGGCACCTGGCTCAACGAGGCCACCGGCCGCTATCCCTCGGTGGTGCTCGGCGACGTCTCGGCCCGGCGCCTGGGCATCACCGGGCCCGGCCAACAGGTGTTCATCGGCGGCCGGTACTTCACGGTGATCGGGATCCTGGCGCCGGTGCCGCTGGCTCCGGAGATCGAGCGGTCGGCGCTGATCGGCTGGGAGGCGGCCGAGCGGCTGCTCGGCTTCGACGGGCACCCGACGGCGGTGTACGAGCGGTCGGCGGACGACCGGGTGGCGCAGGTGCGCGACCTGATCGCCCGGACGGCCAATCCGCATGCGCCGAGCGCGGTCTCGGTCAGCGACCCGTCGGCGGCGCTCCAGGCGAAGGCGGCCACGGAGGGCGCCTTCAGCACCCTGCTGCTGGGGCTGGGCGGGATCGCCCTGCTGGTCGGCGGGGTCGGCGTCGCCAACACCATGATCATCTCGGTGCTGGAACGCCGTCACGAGATCGGCCTGCGCCGCTCGCTGGGCGCCACGAAGGGGCAGATCCGGATCCAGTTCGTCACGGAGTCCCTGCTGCTGTCCGGCCTCGGCGGCCTCGCCGGCATCGCCCTGGGCGCTGCGGCCACGGCCGTCTACGCCCGGGCCGGCGACCTGCCCTGGGTGGTCCCCCTCTGGGCGGTGACCGGCGGCTTCGCGGCCACCCTGGCCATCGGCACCCTGGCCGGCCTCTACCCGGCGGTCCGGGCGGCCCGGCTGTCCCCGACGCTGGCGCTGGCAGCGGGATGATGCCGGGATCCGGCAGCGATCACCGGCGTACGCTGGTCCGATGCGAACTCCACGTCACGCAGCGCGCGTTGTCATCCTGTCCCCCGCCGGGTCGGTGTTCCTCTTCCGCGAGAACAACGTGGAGGTCGGCATCCACTGGCTGCCGCCCGGCGGGGGCATCGACCCGGGGGAGAGCCCCGAGGAGTGCGTGCGGCGCGAGCTGCGCGAGGAGACCGGGTGGACCGACCTGGATCCGGGCCGGCTGCTGTGCACCTGGGAGCACGACTTCACGCACCAGGGGATCCCGGTCCGCCAGCACGAGCACATCTACCTCACCACGGGCCCGCACCGCGAACCGGTGCTGGAGCACCCGGGCATCCACTGGCAGTGGCTCTCCCCGCAGCGCCTGGCCACCCTCGGCGAACCGCTCTGGCCGCCGCGCCTGCCGGACCTCCTGGCGAACGCACCGGCCGAGCCGGTGCACTTCGGCCTGATCAGCTAGTGCTGTGGCCGCGAAGGGTTGCCGGGTCGCGGCATCCGGTGCGGGGCATCGCAAAGGCCACGGCTCGTACCGGACGTACTCGCGTGGCCCGACCACGCGGCGAGGTGCCGCGCCGGGGGCCGCGACCCGGTGAACCCTCCCGGTCACAGCACTAGTTCGGCCGGGCCTGCTGAGCCTGCTGGTTCGGCAGGCCCTCGCCCTTGGCCGCCGTGGCCTTGGCGTAGAGCGAGGCGGCGTAGTCGCCCAGGATGGTGCTCGTCGACACGTCGTCCGTGTCGCCGCCCGTCAGGATGCCGATGATCTTTCCGTCGCGGGCGATCCAGGCGCTGCCGCTGGTGCCGCCGGGGAAGTCGGCGCAGTCGAAGCGCTGTTCCGTCTCGCTCTCGCGGACGGTGACCGCCGTGCAGGTGCGGGGCACCTTGCGGTCGGCGGGGTAACCGGTGACGGTGACCTCCTCGCCCGAGCGGCCGCTGGTGTCCAGCACGGCCGCACCGGTCACGTCCTCGATGTTCCGGCCCGTGGCGTCGGGGGCCAGCCGGGCGAAGGCGAGGTCGTAGCCGTCGTCCGTGTCCTCGGCCCAGCGGTCGTCCTCGAAGGCCTCCTCGAGCTTCCAGGTGCCGTACGGGGCGACCCCGTTGGCGTAGGCGGGCACGAAGACGGCGGTGCCGCCGGCCTGGTCCCCGTCGAGCAGGCAGTGCCCGGCGGTGATGATCATGTTCCGGCCGGGGCTCTGCACCACGGTGGCGGTGCAGAAGTGATCGCTGTCCAGGCCGTTGGTGAACAGGGCCCCGGTGAAGGCCGCGGGCCCGCCGGGCTGGGGGGTGACCGCGGGCGGCAGCGTGCTCTTGGGCGGGGTGGTCAGCTGCGGCTTCGCCGCCTGGGAACGCGACGGGGCCGTCGTCGGCGGCGTCGGCGCGGCCTTGGCCCGCGCGGGGGTGCCCGCCTCGGGCGGCGGCGCCAGCTCGGCCACCGCGGCGGAGGCCCCCAGCGCCGCGAGGGCGCACAGCACCACGGTCACGACGGTCCGCTTGTCCACCGACATGATGATCCTTCCGCTGCGCCCCGGCGAAGCATGCCCCGCGGGCGGGGCCGGGTGCAAGGCGGCCCCGGGGCCCAGACGGCCCACGCCCGCCGGTACGGCTGCCCGCCGGTACGCCTGCCGGTACGCCTGCCGGTACGACCGCCCGTACGCCTGCCCGTACGACCGCCGGTACGCCCGCCCGTACGACCGCCGGTACGCCTGCCCGTACGCCCGCCCGCACGCCCGGCGGTACGTCCGCCCGTCCGCCCGTACGCCCGCCGACACGCCTGCCCGTACGCCCGCCGGCGCGCCTGCCCGTACGACCGCCCGCACGCCCGCCGGTACGCCCGCCCGTACGGCTCCCCGCGCCGCCGTCGCCCGGCCCGCGCTCAGCCCCCGTACAGCCGCTCGATCTCCGCCGCGTACCGCTCCTCCACCGCCCTCCGCCGCAGCTTCAGTGTCGGCGTCAGGGTCCCGGACGCGATCGTGAAGTCCTCCGGGAGCACGTGGAAGGCGCGGACGCGGGCCGGGCGCGAGACCGAGGCGTTGGCCTGCGCCACCGCCGCCTCGATCAGGGCGCGCACCGCCGGGTGGGCGGAGGGGGCGGGGCCCAGGTCGTGGCCCTCGCGGGCCGCCCAGGCGGTGATCTCCTCCGCGTCCAGGGTGATCAGGGCCACCGGATGCGGGCGGCGGTCGCCGACCATCACCGCGCGGGAGACGTAGCGCGAGCGCTGGATGGCGAACTCGACCTCGGTCGGGGTGAGGTTCTTCCCCGCCGAGGTGATGACGATCTCCTTCTTGCGCCCGGTGATCCGCAGGTACCCGTCGGCGTCCAGTTCGCCCAGGTCGCCGGTGTGCAGCCAGCCCTCCGGGTCCAGGGCCTGCGCCGAGGCCGCCTCGTTGGCGTGGTAGCCCGGGAACACCATCGGCCCGCGCGCCAGCACCTCCCCGTCCGGCGCGATGCGCACCTCGCAGCCCGCGATCGGCCGCCCCACCGTCCCGTAGCGGACCGCCTCCGGGTGGTTGAGGGATATGACTCCGCCCGACTCCGTCATCCCGTACCCCTCGTACACCGCGATCCCGCAGGCCCGCAGCAGGTCCAAGGTCGCCGGGGCGATCGGGGCGCCGCCGGTGAGCGCCCACTTCAGCCGGCCCCCCAACGCGCTCCGGACCACGGAGTACAGCGACTTCTCCGCCGCCTCGTACGCGTCCCGGTCCTCCTGCGGCAGCCGGCCCTCCGCCGCGAGCACGCCGAGGCGCACCGCCTCCTCCAGGCGTTCCCGGCCGCCCTCGTCGGTCTCCGCCAGCGACAGCACCACCGAGTGGAGCTTCTCGAACAGCCGGGGCACGGAGGGGAGGTGGGTGGGGCGGACCTCCGACAGCTCGGCCAACACGTCCTCGATCCTGCCGCCGAAGTAGCAGAGCTCCCCGCCCTCCAGCAGCGTCGTGAACTGGATCAGCTGCGCCAGCAGGTGCGCGAGCGGCAGGTAGAGGTACGTCGAATCCCCCGGGCCGCCCCTGACCAGCGGGAGGGTGGCGTCCTGGATCGCGCCCAGGTTGCCGTGGGTGAGCCGGCAGCCCTTCGGCAGGCCCGTGGTGCCCGAGGTGTAGACGATCGAGGCGTCCTGCCCGGGGACGACGGCCGCCGCGCGCGCGAGGAGCTCCGCCTCCGGCGCCCGCGGCAGGCCCGGCAGCGCGTCCATCTCCACCACCGCGCGCAGCGCCGGCAGTTGCGGCCGCAGCGCCTCGACCCGGGCCGCCTGCGCCGCGTCGTCGCAGACCACGACCACCGCCGCCGAGTCCGACAGCACCCAGGCGAGCTCCTCCTCGCCCGCCGTCGGATAGACGGGGACGAGGACCGCGCCCGCCGCCATGACCCCGAAGTGGGTGTACGTCCACTGCGGCCGGGTCTCGGCCAGTACGGCCACCCGCTCGCCCGCGGCCGCCCCCAGCCCGAGCAGCGCCCGTCCGGCGGCCCGTACCTCGGCGGCCAGTTCCGCGTACGTACGCGTCTGCCGGCCGCCGTCTCCCGGCGACCGGAACCTGAGGGCCGTCTGCGGCCCGTACCGCTCCTCGGTCCACTGCGTGAAGCGCGCCAGTGTGCTCGGTCGGCCGTCGGGGTCCATCGCGTGCCCTCCCGGGAGTCGGTGACCCCCGACGCTAGGCAGCCGGGGCGGCCCGGGGGCATGACCGGAAGCGTCAGCCGTGCTGGCCGCAGCGCTCATCCCGGGCGGTACGGGCCGCCGGGGCCGTATCGCCCGGCGGCGCGGGGAGCTACCGTCGGAGCATGGGGAGGCGGACGATCACCGTGCACCACGTGCGGGCCGTGCTCGCGGGGGCCCGCGGCAGCGGCATCGACACGGTGCCCCTGCTCCAGGAGGCGCAGATCCCGCCGCTGCTGCTGGGCGACGACCGGGCGCGGATCACGCCGGCGCAGTTCGCCCGCCTGTTCCGGGCGCTGTACCGGACCACGCAGGACGAGTTCCTCGGCCTGAGTCCGGTCCCCAGCCGCCCCGGGACCTTCGCGATGATGTGCTACGCCTCGCTCGGCTGCCGGGACCTGGGCGCGGCGATGGAGCGGGCGGCCGCGTTCTACGGGCTGTTCCCGGGCGGGCCGGAGCTGGCGCTCGAAGTGGCGGGCGCGGAGGCGCGGTTCACCGTGCGCAACGACTTCGCCCGGGACCAGGAGCGCTTCCTCACCGAGTGCGTGCTGGCCATCTGGCACCGGCTGAGCAGCTGGCTGGTCGGGCGGCGCATCCCGCTGGCGTACGCCGCGTTCTGCTATCCGCCGCCGCCGCACAAGGACGAGTACGAGATCCTCTTCGACTGCCCGGTCCGCTTCGGGGAGGCCCGTACGGGCGCCGCGTTCGACGCGCACTGGCTGACGGCCCCGCTGGTGCGGGACGAGCCCGCGCTGGACGCGATGCTGCGGCGGGCCCCCTTCGACCTGCTGTCGCGGCCCGAGTACGGGACCACGGTCGCGGAGCAGGTCCGCCGGGCCCTGACCCGGCAGCTGCGCGCCTCGCCGCGGTTGCCGGCGCTCGGGGAGGTGGCGGCGCGGCTGGCGGTGTCGCCGGCGACGCTGCGGCGGCGGTTGCAGCAGGAGGGGACCTCCTTCCAGCAGCTGAAGGACCATGTCCGGCGGGACGCGGCGATCGCGGGCCTGGCGGAGAGCGGTGAGCCGATCGCGGAGCTCGCGGCGCGGCTGGGGTTCTCGGAGGACACGGCGTTCCACCGGGCCTTCCGCCGCTGGACGGGCACCACCCCGGGCGCCTACCGGATAGCCTCCGGCGGCTAGTGCCTGCCGGGGGCGCGGGCGTCGGGCGACCGCGGACCGGGCTCTGTCGGTGCCCGGGCCTAGGGTTGGCGGATGAACGGGATACAGGTCGTGGCCGACCAGAATGAGTGGCGGGGCGGGTTCGAGGAGCGGGTGCTGGCCGGGTACCGGGCGGCGGGGTGCTCGGAGCCGCTGGCCCGGGCCCTGCTGGAGCGGGCGGTGGAGGGTATCGGCGGGTGGACGGTAGCCGGGGACGGCACCGGGTGGGTCGCGGTCGGGGTGACGCAGGACAACGGCGCGACCGTGGGCCGGATCCATGACCTGACGGCGCCGCGGGGGCGCGCGTGGGCCGAGCGGTGGTGCGCCGAGCACGGCGCGCAGCGGGTGGAGGTCCGGCTCACCGGCGGCGTCGCGGGGGCGTTCGCCGACTATCCCGTGCGGGGACAGAACCGGATCCGCGTCGCGGCCGAGCGGCCGCAGCTGCCGCCGGGTCTGACGGTCCGCCGGCTCACCGAGGAGGAGTACCCGGGCTGGTACGCCGCCGAGGAGGCCGCGTACATCGCGGACATCGTCCGGGCCGGAGCCCTGACACCCGAGGAGGCCAAGGAGAAGTCCGACCAGGACTACGCCCGTTACCTCCCGCAGGGGTACCTGACGCCGGGTCAGGCCTTCTACGTGATGGAGGCCGGCGGCCAGGCGGTAGGCACCGGCTGGGTGGGCCACGGCTTCCTGCCGGGCGTGACCTTCGGGTTCTCGCTGGAGGTGTACGAGGAGCATCGGGGCAAGGGTTACGGCCGGGCCGCGATGGCCGTCGGCGAGTGGGCCACCCGGCAGGGCGGCGACGAGGCGATGATGTTGAACGTCTTCGGCGGCAACGAGGCCGCGATGAGCCTGTACGACAGCGCCGGCTTCGCCGTGCTGGACGAGTACCGCTCGATCGTCCTCTAGTGCTGTGACCGGGAAGGTCACAGCACTAGGCCCTGTCGTCATGTGATGGGGGAAACCGGCCCCATCGGCGATCGGGCCGACCGGCCGCCGCGTTCCGGCCAGGGCGCAGCTCCCCGCCGACGAGATCGCCGGCGGCGAGCTGCGCGGCGCCGTTCCGGTCGACCACTCGCGGGAGCCGTCCCCCGGAACGCCCCGCGTGCGCACCGCTTCCCCGCCGCGCGCCGGACATGGTCTGCGATTCCCGGTCAGGAAAGCTGAGCTGCACGGTCAGCGACCTCCCTACCGGTCGGTCACTACCTTCGCCTCACCTACCCCCACCCCGGACCCTTGGGAGAGCCGCCCATGCGATTGCGAAGCACCGCCCTGGCCGCCGTCACCGCCCTGGCCCTCTCGGCCGCGATCCCCGCCACCGCAGCCGCAGCCGCAACCGCGGAAGCCGGCCGCCCCGGGGACCTGGTCAGCAGCGCCCCCTCCGCCTTCCACCCGCTGCCCGGCCAGCCCACCCGCACCAAGGCCTGGAAGATCCACTACCGCTCCACCACCGCCGACGGAGCCCCCAACACCGTCTCCGGCACCGTCATCGTCCCGCAGGACGGCCGCACCGGCCCGCGCCCGCTCATCACGTACGCCGTCGGCACCGTCGGCATGGGCGACTCCTGCGCGCCGAGCAACAACATCCCGCACGGCACCGCCATGGAGGCCAACCTCATCCAGCAGCTCACCCTGCGCGGCTGGGCCGTGGTCGTCACCGACTACGAGGGCCTCGGCACCCCCGGCGTGCACACCTACACCGTGGGCCCCTCCGCCGGGCACGCGATGCTCGACGCCGCCCGTGCCGCCACCCGGCTCCCGGAGGCAGGCCTCCCGGCCGACACCCCGATCGGCATCATGGGCTACTCCCAGGGCGGCCAGGCCAGCAGCTGGGCCGCCGAACTGCAGGGCTCGTACGCCCCGGAGCTGAAGGTCAAGGGCACGGCGACCGGCGGCGTCCCGGCCGACCTGCTGAAGGTCGCCGACTTCAACAACGGCTCCTTCGGCTCCGGACTGATCTTCATGGCGGCGGCCGGCCAGGACGCGGCCTTCCCTGAGCTGAAGCTGGACTCCTACCTCAACCCGCTCGGCAAGGCGCTGGTCGCCGGCATGAAGGAGAACTGCGTGGCGATCGACGCGATCGCCGGCTCCTTCAAGCGGATCTCCGACCTGACCACGCGCAACCCGCTCGACCAGCCGGACTGGCAGGCCCGGCTCGGCCAGAGCAGGCTCGGGCGCACGGCCCCGGCCGCGCCGGTGTACCAGTACCACGCGCTCGCCGACGAGTTGATCCCGTACGGGGTGGGCCGCGGGCTGCGCTCCGACTGGTGCGCGAGGGGCGCGAACCTCGAGTTCGACACCATCTGGATCGGTGAGCACGTCAGCGGCGTGATCACCCAGTCCCTCGCCGCCGGCGACTGGCTCGCGGACCGCTTCGCCGGACGCGCCACGCACGCCAACTGCTGACACCCCGCGGACGCGAGCCCGCCCCGCCGCCGCTCACCCTCCCCCGGCCGCCTCCGGCGGGACCTCCTCGGCGGGGCAGGACCGCGTCCCGGACGGCAACCGCCCGGCGAGCAGGAAGCGGTCCACGTACTCCCGGACGCAGGGCGAGGACACGTAGCCGGTGTGGCCCTCCCCCTTGTAGTCCACGATCACCGCCGAGCCGAGCCGCTCGGCCGTCTCCTCCGTCCACTCGTACGGGGTGGCCGGGTCCCCGCGGGTGCCGACCAGCAGCATCCGCGGGGCGCCGGGACGGTCGATCCGCCGGATGAAGTCGGTGCCGGCGGGGCGCCCGTAGCAGGAGAGCACGGTCGCCAGCTGACTCGGCCCGAAGATCTTCGAGGCTTTGAGGAACTCCTCCTCCAGCGCCGCCAGTTCCTTCTCCACGGCCGCCGCCCCGGCCTTCACGTCCGACCGGTCCGGGTCGTCCGCGCAGCTCACGGCGAGGAGCGCGGCCTGGGGGTTGTCGGCGGGCACCGTCCCGGGGCCGGACTCCTCCTCCCCGTCGTCGGAGGGGACCGCCGGTCCGCCGAGCTGGAGCAGTTCCGCCGGGTCGCCGCCCCGTTCGACCGTCGCCAGCACGTCGGCGAGCGCGGGCCACATGAGCTGCGAGTACAGGGCGGTGCCGATCCCGTAGACGAGGTCCTGCCCGGTCACGTACGAGCCGTCGTGGCCGACCAGCGGCTCCTCGTCGAGCCGGGTCACCAGGGCGTCGATCTTCTCCCGGGCGGTGCGGGTGTTGGTCCCGTAGACGCAGTCCTGCCGGCGGGCGCACCAGGACAGGAAGTTCTCCAGGGCCCGCTGCTGCCCCCGCGCCGAGGCCAGGGCCTGTTCCGCCAGCGGCTCGGTGAGGGTGTCGACGCCGTCGAGGACCATGCGGCCGGTGCTGCCGGGGAACTGCGCCGCGTACACGGCGCCGAGCCGGGTGCCGTACGAGAAGCCGAGGTAGTGGAGCTTCTCGTCGCCCAGTGCCCGGCGGATCACGTCCATGTCGCGGGCGACGTGCACGGTCCCGACGTACGGGAGGACCGGGCCGGAGGCGAGCTCACAGCTCCTGGCCAAGGCCCGCAGGGCGGCCAGCTGCGCGGCGGCGTCCGCTCCCTCCTCCAGCTCGGCTTGCTGGGAGCCGCCACAGGACACGGGCTCGCTGTGGCCGACCCCGCGCGGGTCGAAGGCGACGAGGTCGTAGTGCTCGCCGAGGTCGGCGAAGGCGTCGGGATCGGCGGCCAGGCTCGCGATGCCCGGGCTGCCGGGACCGCCGTAGTTCAGCAGGAGCGAGCCGAGGCGCTTCTCGCGGTCGGTGGCCGGTATGCGGGCCAGGGCGATCTCCACCGTGCCCTTGCCGGGGGCCGCGTGGTCGAGGGGCACCTTGACGGTCCCGCACCGCATCTGGGCGGGTACGGGCCGCTCGGGGCACTTCCCCCACCGGATGGCGGGAGCGGGCGGTTCGGAGCCCGGGCCGGGTGCGGGGCCCGGTCCCTGGGCGGGGGCCGCTCCGAGGCAGGCCAGGACCAGCACACAGGCCGCGGCGGCCCTGGACGGGCCGCGGCAACGGCTGCGGCAACGGCTACGGGGGCGGGAACGGTACACGGCGCCCTCCTCGGGCATCCCCCCGGACCGCTGGAGCGGTCAGCCCACCATAAGCGCGCCCGCCCGCCCCCGCCCCTCGGCCGAAGCCGCCCGCCCCGCCCCTCGGCCGAAGCCGGCCGCCGCCGGGGCCCTGCACGGCCCGGGTCCCCGCCCAGCGGGGCGGGCACCGCCCGGACTCGGCCCGGCACCTCGGCCAGACCCCGCCGCACCAGGCCCCCGGCTCAGCCCTCGCGCGGCCCCCGGTACAGCTCGTCGATCTCGCGCGCGTAGTCGCGGGCGATCACGCCCCGCTTCAGCTTCAGCGAAGGGGTCAGATGGCCGCGCGCCTCCGTGAAATCGCCCTGCAGGAGGGTGAAGCGGCGGATCGACTCGGCGCGCGAGACCAGCCGGTTCGCCTCGTCGACCGCCCGCTGGATGTCCGCGCGCAGCTCCTCGTCCCGCACCAGCTCGTAGATCGGCACGCCGATCTTCTTGTGCATCTGGCGCCAGTGCAGCAGGCCGTCCGGCTCCAGGGTGATCAGGGCGGCGATGTACGGCCGGTTGTCGCCGACCACCATGCACTGGCCGACCAGGGGATGGGCCCGCAGCCAGTCCTCCAGGGCCGCGGGGGCCACGTTCTTGCCGCCGGAGGTGATGATCAGGTCCTTCTTGCGGCCGGTGATGGTGAGGTAGCCGTCCGCGTCCAGCTCCCCGATGTCGCCGGTCGGCAGCCAGCTTCCGTACGGGACGCCCTGGCCGCTGTTCCAGTACCCGGCGAAGACGTGCCGCCCGCCGAGCAGCACCTCGCCGTCGTCCGCGATCCGTACGGCCGTGCCGGGCAGCGGCCAGCCGACGGTGCCGAGTCTGGGCCGCAGCGGCGGGGTGACCGTCGAGGCGCCGGTCGTCTCGGTGAGCCCGTAGCCCTCGAAGACCTCGATGCCGGCGCCGGTGTAGAAGGCGGCGAGGCGGCTGCCGAGCGGGGATCCGCCGCTGAGGACGTAGCGGACGCGGCCGCCGAGCGCGGCCCGGATCCGCCGGTAGACCAGCGGGTCGTACAGCGCCCGCGCGGCGCGCAGCCCGAGGCCGGGGGCCCTGCCCTCGACGGCCTTCTCGCCCAAACGCCGCGCGATGCGGGCGGCCCGGTCGAAGGAGGCGGCCCGGCCCATCTTCTCGGCGGTGGCGCGGGCGGTGTTGTAGACCTTCTCCAGGACGTACGGGATGGCGAGCAGGAAGGTCGGCCGGAACCCGGCGAGGTCCGCCAGCAGCTCCTCGGTGGCGATGCTCGGCGCGTGCCCGAGCTTCACCCGGGCCCGCAGGCAGCCGACGGCGACCATCCGCCCGAAGACGTGGGACAGCGGCAGGAAGAGCAGGGTGGAGGCCGGGTCCTCGCTGACGGACTTGAAGACGGGGTGCAGCAGCTCCACCGCGTTGTCCACCTCGGCGAAGAAGTTGCCGTGCGTGAGGACGCAGCCCTTGGGCTGCCCGGTCGTGCCCGAGGTGTAGATCAGGGTGGCGACGGCCTCCGGCGTACGGGCGGCCCGCCGCGCGTGCACCACCGCGTCGGGCAGGTGCTCACCGGCCTTGACGAGCCGGGCGAGGGCGCCGGTGTCGAACTCCCACAGGTGGGCCAGCCAGGGCAGGTGGGCCCGCTCGGCGCTGATGATGCGCGCCTGCGCGGTGTCCTCGACGGCGCAGGCGACGGCGCCGGAGTCCTGGATGATCCAGCGTGCCTGGAGGGCGGAGGAGGTGGGGTAGATCGGTACGGTGACCAGCCCGGCGGCCCATCCGGCGAAGTCGAGCAGGGTCCACTCGTAGGTCGTACGGGCCATGATGGCGAGCCGGTCGCCCTCCCGCAGCCCCTCGGCGATCAGCCCTTTCGCGACGGCGAGCACCTCTGCGGCGAACTGCGCCGCGGTCACGTCCCGCCAGGTCCCGTCCCGGCCCTTGCGGGCGAGGACCGCCTCGCCGGGTGCCTGCCGGGCGTTGTCGAAGGGGATGTCCCCGAGCGAGCCCCGCTCGGGGACGCCCGCCAGCGCGGGCACCCGTACTTCGCGCACCACCCCGTCGACCGTGGTCTTGACGGGCTCGACGGGTGCGACGGGCCTGGCCGGCCTCAGCTCGGCTTCCACGGTGCACTCTCCTCTGGGGTAGCGAGTTACCGCCGGTAATGTACGCAGCGGTAACCCCGCCCGACCACCCCCCGACCTTCTTCTTCACCGACGCTCCACGCTTCCCCCGCCGCCGCGGACGAAGTGCGCACCCGCGGCGGAGAACGGCCCGGTGACTCCGCTTTCACCCGCGCGCACGGGCTGCGGGCCTGCCGAAGGCAGCGGGTCGTTGCATTTATCCACGCAATTTCCGATGGCGCCACGGCCCCGAACTCCGGCCCTCGGCACAAAAAAAGGGGGGCCGCTCGACGCGGCCCCCCTTCTCCCACCGATTCCGTCGATTCAGCCGAGCAGCTCCTTCACCGCCGCGATGACAGGAACTCCGGCCTCTCCGATGAGCGCGGCGATTCCGGAGAACGTCCGGAGCAGTTTGTTGAAGCGGCCTTCGGAGGGATTCGAGGCGATCTCCTCCATCGCCGCGTCCACCTCCGCCCGATCACCCTCGCCCAGGTGCGGCCGCATGGCCCGGACCTCGTCGAGGAGCTTCCGCAGCTCCGGCGACCCCGCCTGGGGGACGCCCACGTGCTTGCCGCCGGCCACGATGTCGCCGGAACCGCCGTGCTCCGCCTTCCCGATGCTCCCCGGCCCGTACTGCGTGTACTGGTCGCCGCTCATCAGCGGCTCCCGATGTTGCCGGAACCGCTGTGCTGGGCCCTGCCGATGCTCCCGGCCCCGTACTGCTCGATGTGGTCACCCATGACGGCGTGCTTCACGTTGTAGACCACCTGCGCGGTGTCCGGGCGGCCGATGGCCTTGGTGATCTCCATGACGAGGGCCTGGATCTCGCTGCGCTCCGTGGACCACACGGCATCGCGCTGTGTGCCGGAGGTGTTGAGGACCAGGCCGTACAGCGGGGGCTTGCCGATGACCGTGACGAGCTGCCAGATCAGCAGGCCCAGCACGACGACCAGCAGGACGACCCCGATTTCCCCCGCGGCGGCGGACACGATTCCGCCGATGACGAGGGTGACGAGCGCGCGGGCGATGAACTTTCTCCACGCCGCACCCTTGTCGACCTCCAATACGCGCTGCCCTACGTGGGAGATGTTGCGCAGCGGATATGCCTCACCGTCGACCCACAGCACACCTTCATGCACCCGGACTTGAACGGTTGATTGGCTAGGCGCCATATCCCGCCCCCCCCCTTGCCTGTTTTTGGAGTTCCCGGCACGCAGTGTAGGGCGAGCTGGATCGGTCAAGTAGAGATCGGACAACTTCGACTTAGTGATGATCAATTGGCCATTCCGCTTGACACGCCACTGGACGGAATTCACCCCGCCCAGCCGACCGTTGAGATCTCGAATCACCGTGCGGGCAGGAGGAGTTGACGCCCGCTCCGAGAGGCCGTCGCGGCGCCGACACTCGGGCGGATCATGGTCGATTAGCATGAGCATGATCCGTGATGTCCGGACCAAGTCGGGGGGAGCCAGGTGTCGTTCGACGCGGAATGGGCACAGCACAAGGCTGCCGCCCTGGCCGGGCGGCAGCCGCCCGCCATGCGGCTGAACCAGGTGGCGCCGGAGGCGGGCGACGGTCCGGCGGGCGGCCTGCTGGCCGGGGCCTCGTCCATCAACGGCAACGCCAACCTCCTCATCGAGATCGCCGCGCTCCTGCACGAGGGCCGACCGGACGGCGACGCCTCCACCATGGCCCGCGCCCCGCGCGCGCACGCCGACGTCTCGGCCCAGGCCCTGCGCTTCGCCCGGTTCGCCGACGACCAGTTCAAGGACACGATCGCCCTGTTCGCCGCTCTGGCCACCCGCCTGAAGACCACCGGCACCGGCTTCGCCCGCGTGGACGACGACACCGCCCGGGCCTTCCTCGACCGCCTCCTCGCCGAGGGCGGCTACGTGAAGCCGGAGTCCGGATGAGCGGGTTGAGCCATCGCGGCGACGTCGAGTTCCTGGAGGAGTGCTCCCCGACGCTGGTGGAGCGCAACGCCGCCGAGTTCCGCCGGCTGCGCGACCTCCTCGTACAGGTCGAAGAACCCGCCCGGCGGGCGGAGACCCGTACCCAGTGGCAGAGCGACGGCAGCCACACGTACACCGCCCGCCTCGCCGAGGCCCGGCTGCTGGTGACCCAGATGGCCGAGGGCTACGACAAGGCGGCCGGCGCCCTGCACGCCTACGCCCTGGCCCTGGGCACCGCCACGTCCCACTACGGCAACGGCAAGCGCTCCGAGCGGGCGCTGGCCGCGCTGATCGGCACGAAGGGCACCGCCATCACCCGCACCGCGCAGGAGGCGGAGCCGATGCGCCAGTGGGAGGACATGCGGGCGACGACCGGGTTCCTCGACGGCCTCGCCGAGCTCACGATGGACGTGGACGACATCCGCGAGGAGGCCGACCGCCTGCACGACGAGGCGGGCGGCAGCTTCGGGCTGGCGAAGGCCGCGGAGCAGGAGGCGCGGAGCACCTGCGTGCACGCCCTGAAGCAGGCGTACGAGCTGCTCCCCGAGTTCGTCGTCAAGGGCGGGGGCGGCCGCCCCGACCTGTACGCGGCGATGGCGGACATCCGCCGCGAGGCGGCGGAGGCCCGCACCAGCCCCCTGACCCATCTGCCGGGCGGCGGCCCGAAGCGCGAGATGACGGGCCCGGTCGGCCCGGACACCCTGATCTCACCGCGGCTGCACGACATCCGGATGCGGGTGGCCGCTCTGCCCGACGCGGCCGACACCTACTGGATCCCGAACGTCACCGACGGCATGCGCGCGGACTGGATCTCCCAGAACAAGACGGTCCTGCGCGCGGCCGCCGAACACGCCGGGGTGCCCGAGGACCTCCTCGCGGGTGTGGCCTGGCAGGAGGTAGGAGGCTGGCAACCCGGCTTCGCCGACGACCTGGTCGGGGCGGCGCGCGAACAAGCCGAAGCCCCCTGGGGATTGGGCCCGGTCGCCTCGCACAACCTCCCCGACCGGCTCGGCGGCAGGTCGGACGAGACCTCGTACGGCCCCATCGCGATCCAGCTGCGCCGCGGCGCCGAGGTGCTGGGCTACGACCCCGAGCACCTCACCGATCAGCAGCGCGGCCTGGTCGAGCAGGCGCTCCAGGACCCGAAGGAGAACGCCTTCATCGCCGGCGCCTACCTGGCGCAGATCAAGGCGGAGACGAGCTTCGCCGACGTCCCCGCGGACCGGCTGACCGAGGCCCAGAAGCGGGAGATCTCCGCACGCTACAACGGCGGCCCCTATTGGGACCTGGGCAAGGCCCAGGGGTACGGCGACCGGTTCGTCGACGACCTGGGCCGGGCGAAGGAGGCCATGCGATGAGGCTCCGCCGCGAGAGCATCGACCTGCCCGAGGACCGGGGCTGCCTCCAGTGGGTGCTGGGCGTCCCGCTCGGCCTGCTCTACGTGCCGGCGGTGTACCTCTGCGTGCTCCTGCTCGGCGCGGAGGTGGACCCGGGCGACGACCGGGTGCGCGCCGACATGCGGTCGGGCGCCCACGCCGTGTACGCCGTCTGCCTGGCCGGGCTGCTCGTCTGCCTGCTGCCGGTCTACCGCCGGACCATGAACCGCTGGTGGTACGCGCTGCCGGTGCTGCTCGCGGCCGTCGCGTGGATCCGGGTCGCGACCCTGCCGTAGACACGCCGCAGCCCCCGCCCGGACGGGGGCGGGGGCTGCGGCGGGTGCGCGGGCGGGCGGGCGTCAGGCGGGGACGGCGACCGGCTCGGGCTCGGCGGTCTCGGCGGCCGCCGGGGCGGGCTCGTCCAGCGGGGAGGCCGAGGCGGAGGCGTAGGCCTCCTTGTCCAGGATCCCCTCGCGGGCCGAGACGATGACCGGGACCAGCGCCTGGCCGGCCACGTTGGTGGCGGTGCGCATCATGTCCAGGATCGGGTCGATCGCCATCAGCAGGCCGACACCCGCCAGCGGCAGGCCCAGCGTGGACAGGGTCAGCGTCAGCATGACCGTGGCGCCGGTCAGACCGGCCGTCGCGGCCGAGCCGATGACCGAGACGAACGCGATGAGCAGGTACTCCTTGATGCCCAGCTGCACGTCGAAGATCTGCGCGATGAAGATCGCGGCGAGCGCCGGGTAGATCGCGGCGCAGCCGTCCATCTTGGTGGTGGCGCCGAACGGGACGGCGAAGGAGGCGTACTCCTTCGGGACGCCGAGGCGCTCGGTGACCTTCTGGGTGACCGGCATGGTGCCGACCGAGGAGCGGGAGACGAAGGCCAGCTGGATGGCGGGCCAGGCGCCCTTGAAGAACTGCAGCGGGTTGACCTTGGCGACCGTGGCGAGCAGCAGCGGGTACACGCCGAACATCACCAGGGCGCAGCCGATGTAGACGTCGGCCGTGAAGGTCGCGTACTTGCCGATGAGCTCCCAGCCGTACGTGGCGATCGCGGTGCCGATCAGGCCGATGGTGCCGATCGGGGCGAGGCGGATGACCCACCACAGGGCCTTCTGGAGCAGTTCGAGCACGGCCTCGGCGAGGTCGAGGACCGGCTTGGCCTTGCTGCCGAGCTGGAGGGCGGCGATACCGGCGACGACGGCCAGGAAGACGATCTGGAGGACCTTGAGCTCGGTGAACGGCGTGACGATGTCCGTCGGCACGATCCCGGTGAGGAAGTCGATCCACGAGCCGGTCTTCTTGGGCTCCTTGCCGTCGGCGGCGGTGAGGCCGGTGCCCGCGCCCGGGTCGGTCAGCAGGCCGATCGCGATGCCTATGCCGACCGCGATCAGCGAGGTGATCATGAACCAGAGCAGTGTGCGGGAGGCGAGCCGCGCGGCGTTGTCGACCTTCCGCAGGTTGGTGATGGACACCAGGATCGCGAAGAAGACGAGCGGGGCGATGGCCAGCTTCAGCAGCTGGACGAAGATGTCACCGGTCTTCTCCAGGGTGGTGCCGAGCCAGCTGACGTCCTGGCTGCGGGCGATCCAGCCGAACAGGACGCCGAGGACCAGACCGGCGATGATCTGGGCCCAGAACGGGAACTTGAACGAGGCCTTGGCGGAAGCCTGGGCCTGGGGGGACGCGGACACGGACACGCTCCTGGGTGACGCACGAAGACAGGGGGAGGTTCTGCGGGAGGGGTGGTGCGGTGCGGCAGCAGCCAGGGGCACCTCCCGGGCGGAGCCCGGGGGAGTCGCGCGGCCGGCCGGGACCGCTGCTGTATCGATTCAGCGCACGATGCGGATCAACAGCAACAGGCCGCGGTGGCGCGGCGGCAGAGGTCGACGTCCAGGCGCGCCACGAGCGGGACGCTCACGGTCGTCGGGTGCGCGGCTGTGGTCAACATGTTGAACACGCTAACACTTCCCCTTTGAGAATCTCAAAGGCGTTCTTTGAGACGGGAAAACAACGCCGCCCCAGCGCACGGGAGGGTCAACCCGGCACTGGGGCGGTTCGATATGTGAGGAAGGCAACAGCCTGCGGCGGGAGCCGGGAGGCCGCGCGACCCGAGACGTTCACACGCCGCGCGCAGTCACACGGCGCGAGTCGTCCGGCGCCGTCAGGAAGTCACGCGCGCCGCGTCGTCGGCCGCGTCCTCCTGGTCGCGGTTCGCGGCGAGCTTCTGCTTCGCGCCCGCGACCCGGCCGGAGATCTGCGCGGACATCTCGTCGCGCTGCTTGCGCAGGAGCACGAAGGAGAGCGGCGCGGAGAGGACGAGGGCCAGCAGCACGACCCAGGCGAAGTTGGCGTCCCCGAGCCCGGCGGGCACCCAGCCGAGGCGGACCAGGACGGCGACGAGGACGAGGCATCCGACGAAGATGCCCAGACGCATCGCGGTGTAGCGGATCGTCGCGCTCGGCTTGAGGGACACGGTGACCCCTTCTTTCTCGTCGTCGTACGGCGGCACGTGCCCGTCCAGTGAAGCACGCCGGGGCTACCCGCAAGGCTGCCGGGGGGCGTCCGCCGGGACGAGGCGCAGGAAAGCAAGCGGAACCTTGAGAGCCTGCTTCTCCCGCGCGTCCCACAGCACGGCGGTCCCGCCCGCGTCGCCCAGCAGCAGGTACGCGGAGCCCCGGGCGAGGCGGCCCCCTTCGACCGGCACCTTGTCCACGTCGGCGACAGTCCACACGCACATCCACTCGGGCTTGATCCCGTAGTAGAACGGCGGGGTGCGTCCCTCCGCGGCGGCCGCGACCGCCCGGGCGCCGGCCGCGGCCGCGGGCTGCAGGGCCAGCGCCCAGGCGCTGGCCACGGTGCAGTAGAACAGCAGGAACCCTGCGACGGTATAGGCCATCCATCGGTCCTTGACCAGGTAGTGCAGGTGCTTGGCGTACCCGATGAACGCGGGGGCGAGCAGCCACAGCGCCAGCGCCGCCACTACCTTCAGCGCCCCGATCACCCGCCACGCCGCCGGCACTTCGACGTCCTCGAGGTCGACTCCGAAGGAGTCGAGGTACGCGGCGGGCAAGGTGAGGCCGAATCCGGGGAGCAGGACCACCACGAGCGGCAGCGCCGCGGGCAGCAGCCAGGGCAGGGCGCGGCCCCAGCTGGACTGGCGCACGAGCAGCCAGACGCCCGTCCCCACCATGGAGCCGATCCCGATGCCGACGGCAACGAAAGCGAAGCCCGTCGCGGTGTCCGGAGCCGTGGCCACTGCATGGGCCGCGATCACGCATACGCCCGCGACCAAGGCGAAGGCCGCCGCGCCGACACCGGAGGCCGGTAGCGCGGGGGCCGCACGGCGCAGCACCACGGCCGCCCCGGCGAGTGCCACAGCGAGGCACGGCAACACGGGCCACCAGGCCCCGGGGCCCCGCCCCCAGAGCGCACCGGTCCACGCCCCGCAGAGCAGTGCGAGCAGGACGGGAAAGCGCACCATGGCGAACTGCCGCGCGGGCCCGCGCCGCCGTGGCACCTGCTGACCGGCCGGCCGAGGTCCGGTCCCCATGGACCGGCGTACCGAGGACCCGTTCGGCGCCGGTGGGGCGCCGGGAAGAGCGCGCCCGGCCAGGGCCCGCGCCTCGGCCTCGCTCTCGGCCCGTACCTGGCGCCCGGTATCGCGCGGCCCGAGCGTCACCGCCCACCAGGTGGCGGCCCGTTCACGGACGCGCTCGGGCAGTGGCACCGGAGTCGTGCACGGCGGCAGCCGCGGCGGCTGGTAGCCGTGCCAGACCGGGAGGTCCAGCGGATCCCGCTCGACCAGCTGGACGGCCTCGACGACCATGTCGAGGACAAGACGGTCCGCGACCGCCTCCAGCCGTTCGCGGGCACCGGTGGTCGCCCGGTATCCGGAGCCCGGGAACCGCACTTCCACCAGGTAGGCACACGTGCTCTCAGCCGTCGGGGTAGCCGCCGGGCCGTCCCGCTCCAGTACGTCCCATCCCTGCGCCGCGACCTCCGCCTCGAAGATCCCCCGGTCGGTCGCCGTCCCCCGCAGCACCACCAGGGCCACCGCCCGCTGGTCCCACCCCGCCACCCGCGCCTCCTCGTCCGTCGGTTACCACGTCAGTACAGCGGCAGCAGCATCGTGACGTCGTCGCGGTCGTCGCCGGGGGCTACGCGGATGGCGTCGGGGACGCGGCCGACCTCCTTGTAGCCGCAGGACTCGTAGAAGCGCTCCAGGCCGAGGCCGCCGCGGCAGCCGAGCCGGATCGCGTCGATGCCCTCGAAGGAGCGGGCCGCGTCCGCCGCCGCGGCCATCAGGTCGCGGCCGTACCCCTTGCCCTGGTGGCGCGGGTGGACCATCACGGTGGAGGCCCACACCCAATGCAGCTGCAGCCGGTGCGTGTTGTGGGTCAGGAACGCGGTCGCGGCGACCTCCCGCGCCTCGTCGTGCCCGACGAGGAGCCGGCTGCCCCCGTCGGCGAGCGCGGCCAGCTGCTTGATCAGCGCCGGGCGGATGTCGTCCGCGGTGACCGGGGGCACGAAGCCCACGGCTCCGCCCGCGTTGGAGACGTCGGCCCACAGGGACAGGATGCCCTCGCGCAGGACGGGGTCGATGACCGGATCCAGGGTGAAAGTAAGGGTCACGATGGAAGGTTATCCATTACGGGCAACAGTGGCAACGAAGCCCCGGCCCGCACTGCGGACCGGGGCTCGTCACGTGCCCGGGCGATGCCCGCGCGTCAGACCCGCATCGCCTGCGGGGTCTCGCGCAGGCCCGCGTCCGGGCCGGGGTACTCGCGGATGATCTCGTAGCGCGTGTTGCGCTCGACCGGGCGGAAGCCCGCCTCGCGGATCAGCTCCAGCAGGTCCTCGCGGCCCAGCTTGTTCGGGGTGCCGTAGTTGTCCGCGTCGTGCGTGATCTTGTACTCGACGACCGAGCCGTCCATGTCGTCCGCGCCGTGCTGGAGGGCGAGCTGGGCGGTCTGCACGCCGTGCATCACCCAGAAGACCTTGACGTGCGGCACGTTGTCGAAGAGCAGGCGCGAGACGGCGAAGGTCTTCAGCGCCTCGGCGCCGGTCGCCATCGTGGTCCGCGCCTGGAGCTTGTTGCGGACCTTGCCGTCCTGCATGTCCACGAAGTCGTGCTGGTAGCGCAGCGGGATGAAGACCTGGAAGCCGCCGGTCTCGTCCTGGAGCTCGCGCAGCCGCAGCACGTGGTCCACGCGGTGGCGCGGCTCCTCGATGTGCCCGTACAGCATCGTCGAAGGGGTCTTGAGGCCCTTCGAGTGCGCCAGCCGGTGGATGCGCGACCAGTCCTCCCAGTGGGTGCGGTGGTCGACGATGTGCTGGCGGACCTCCCAGTCGAAGATCTCCGCGCCGCCGCCGGTGAGCGACTCCAGGCCCGCCTCGATCAGCTCGTCCAGGATGTCCGAGGCGGACATGCCGGAGATCGTCTCGAAGTGGTGGATCTCCGTCGCCGTGAACGCCTTCAGCGAGACGTTCGGCAGCGCCTTCTTCAGCTCGGACAGCGAGCGCGGGTAGTAGCGCCACGGCAGGTTGGGGTGCAGGCCGTTGACGATGTGCAGCTCGGTGAGGTTGTCGTTCTCCATGGCCTTGGCCAGGCGCACGGCCTCTTCGATGCGCATCGTGTACGCGTCCTTCTCGCCCGGCTTGCGCTGGAACGAGCAGTACGCGCAGGACGCGGTGCACACGTTGGTCATGTTGAGGTGGCGGTTGACGTTGAAGTGGACGACGTCGCCGTTCTTGCGCGTGCGCACCTCGTGGGCGAGGCCTCCGAGCCAGGCCAGGTCGTCCGACTCGTAGAGGGCGATGCCGTCCTCCCGGGTCAGCCGCTCGCCGGAACGGACCTTCTCCTCCAGCTCGCGCTTGAGCCCAGCGTCCATCAGGCGGTCGCCTCCTCTAGATGCCTGTCCTGCAACCCGTCCCACCGTACTCTCAGCCTTCCTCGGGAAGTTCCCCGACCCGGTTCTCCCACTTCGTGGAGAGCACGATGGTGGTGCGGGTGCGGGAGACGCCCTTGGTGCCGGAGAGCCGGCGGATGATCTTCTCCAGGCCGTCCACGTCGTTGGCGCGCACCTTCAGCATGAAGGAGTCGTCACCGGCGATGAACCAGCAGTCCTCGATCTCGGCCAGGTCGCGCAGCCGCCGGGCGACGTCCTCGTGGTCGGCGGCGTCGGACATCGAGAGCCCGATCAGCGCGGTGACGCCGAGGCCCAGCGAGGCCGCGTTGACGGTCGCGCGGTAGCCGGTGATGACGCCGGCCGACTCCAGCCGGTTGATGCGGTCGGTGACGCTGGGGCCGGAGAGGCCCACGAGACGGCCCAGCTCCGCGTACGAGGCACGACCGTTCTCGCGAAGTGCCTGGATGAGCTGCCTGTCCACCGTGTCCATTACGTGGAGCCTTCCATTATTCGGCGATCCTGCAAGTTTAGGTATAGAATCTAAGGCACACAGGGTCAACACCCTGTGAATCTTTCAACAGATCAATGACGATCTTCAGGAGTGGTTCACCGTGTACACGATCGAGATGGCCTACGCACACATGCGACAGCTCCAGGAGCTGGCCAACCGATCCCGCACCGACCAGCCGTCCGCCGCGCACCGCGTGGACAAGACCCGCAAGCCGCGCGGCGCCAAGAAGCGCTAGCCACCGCTCGCCTCGGGAGGCCGGGAGCTCCCCAGCTCCCCCTCCCAACGGCGGTACAGCCGGTGCGGCACCCCTGCCGCGTCCAGCACCCGCCCCGCGACGAAGTCCACCAGGTCCTGGATGTGCGTCGCGCCCGCGTAGAACGCCGGAGAGGCGGGCAGCACGACCGCGCCCGCCTCGTCCAGCGCCACCAGGTGCTTCAGCGTCTGCCCGTTCAGCGGGGTCTCCCGCACGCACACCACCAGCCGGCGCCGCTCCTTGAGCGTCACGCTCGCCACGCGCTGGAGCAGGTCCTTCGACAGCCCGAGCGCCACCCCCGCCACGCACGCCGTGGAGGCGGGGACGATGAGCATCCCCTTGACGGGGTACGAGCCCGAACTCGGTCCGGCCGCCAGGTCCCCCGCGCCCCAGTAGCGGACACCGGCCAGGTCCGGCCGGGCGAAGGACGCGGGCTTGCCGTCCGCTCCGCGCTCCAGCCACTCCCCCAGGTCCTCCCGCCAGTGCGCGTCCCGGAAGGCGATCCCGGTCTCGTCCAGCAGGGTGAGCCGCGAGGCCCGGCTCACCACCAGATCGACGCTCTCCCCCGCCGCGAGCAGCCCGCGGAGTACCGCCGCCGCGTACGGGGTCCCGGAAGCCCCGGAAACCCCCACCACCCACGGGGTGCGCTTGCGCTCAGTCATACCTCCGAGACTATCCGGCCACCCCTGACCGGGCGCGGGTCAGGTCGCCGCGCCGGGGTCCACCGGCGGATCGGCCGTGTCCAGGGAGATCTTGCCGATGCCGGTCTCCACCACGACCGCTGCGAGTGCAGGCGGCTCTCCGAGACGGTCACGTCGGCCTCCCTGTCCATGCGCTCGATGGCAGGCCGCACGGTAGCTAAAAGGTCAGGCCCCGGACCGCCAGGTCCAGCACGGCGCACACGAACAGGGCAATCCCGATGAACCCGTTGACCGTGAAGAAGGCGCGGTTCAGGCGGGACAGGTCGTGCGGCGTCACGATGCTGTGCTCGTAGACGAAGGCGCAGACCACGATCAGCAGGCCCGCCCAGAAGAAGATCCCCGCGTCCGTGGCGAGGGCGTACCAGACCAGCAGGGCCGTGGCCACGACGTGCGCGCCGCGGGCCCCCCACAGGGCGGCCGGGACGCCGAAGCGGGCCGGGACGGACTTGACGCCCTCCGCCCGGTCCGCGGCCACGTCCTGGGAGCCGAAGATCAGGTCGAAGCCGCCGATCCACACGCCCACCGCGAGCCCCAGGACCACCGCCTCCCACGACCACTCGCCGGTGACCGCGAGCCAGGCCCCGACCGGGCCCATCGCCTGGGCCAGGCCCAGGATGGCGTGCGGGAAGTTCGTGAACCGCTTGCCGTACGGGTAGACCACCATCGGTATCACCGCGACGGGCGCCAGGGCCAGGCAGAGCGGGTTCAGCAGCGCGGCCGCGCCGAGGAAGACGGCGAGCGCGATCCCCGCCCCGGTCCACGCGGACCGCACCGACACCGCTCCGGTGACCAGCTCGCGGCCGGCCGTGCGCGGATTGCGGGCGTCGATCTCGCGGTCGATGATCCGGTTGGCGGCCATCGCGAAGGTCCGCAGGCCCACCATGCAGACGGTGACGAGCAGCAGCGTGCCCCAGTGCACCGTCCGGTCGAGCCGGAACATGGCGGTGAGCGCGGCGATGTAGGCGAAGGGCAGCGCGAAGACCGAGTGTTCGATCATCACGAGCCGCAGGAACGCCTTGATCTTGCTGCCGGCCTCGGGTGCGGGGCCGGGCCCGACCACTCCATCGGCGGTGGTCATCATGCGGGGTCCCTCCGGGGGGCTTCGAGGTGGGCCGGCCGGCCGTCCTGGGCAGCGGCGCCGCTCACGCCAGGCTCCCGCGGAACTCTTCGAGGTCGGCCAGCAGCGCGGCGAGGGGCACCGGGTCGGTCTCCAGGATCAGGAAGGCCTCGGCGTCGCCGTCGGGCGGGGTGATCCGGGCCGTGAACGCGTAGTCCTCGCCGACCGGGCGGGCGTCGAGCCGCAGGACGGCGCCCGCCTCGACGGTGAACCGGCCGCCCGCGGTGAGGGCGGCCCGCAGCCGCTCCGCGAAGTCCTCCGCCTCGATGTCGCGCAGGCCCGGCAGCTCGAAGCCGCCGCCCTCGCCGTGCTCGTCGTCGGCCCAGTCCAACATCAGCGCCCAGACGTCGCCGGGGCCGGCGAACTCCTCCGGGGAGACGCCCACCTCGTCGGCGGCCCGCCGGACGCCGGGGTCGGCCGGGTCGAGCCGCGGGCGCACGAGGGCCACGTACGTCTCGCCGCCGATGAAGAGGGCCGGGCCGCCCATCGCGATCGGGCTCACAGGCCGTACTCCGGCTCATCCCCGTGGGAACGGGGAGCATGCCCGGCGCTCTTCGCGCCCGTCTTCGCCTGAAGGCTCACAGTCCGTACTCCTTCCAACGCCGCGTCACCCGTTCGGCGGTAGCCGGGTCGGACTCGACCATGTCGGGCCAGCCGCCGTCGCGGGTGTAGCCCTCCTCGGGGAGCTTCTTGGTGGCGTCGATGCCCGCCTTGCCGCCCCAGAACTGCTGGTACGAGGCGTGGTCGAGGTGGTCCACCGGCCCCTCGACCACGGTCAGGTCGCGGGCGTAGTCGGTGTTGCCGAGGGCCCGCCAGGACACCTCGTGCAGGTCGTGGACGTCGCAGTCGGCGTCCACCACGATGATCAGCTTGGTCAGCGACATCATGTGCGCGCCCCAGATGGCGTGCATGACCTTCTGCGCGTGCTTGGGGTACTTCTTGTCGATCGAGACGATGGCGCAGTTGTGGAAGCCGCCCGACTCCGGCAGGTGGTAGTCCACGATGTCCGGCACGATGATCTTGAGGAGCGGGAGGAAGAAGCGTTCCGTCGCGCGGCCCAGCGGGCCGTCCTCGGTCGGCGGCCGGCCCACCACGATCGACTGGAGCAGCGGGCGCTTGCGCATCGTGATGCAGTCGATCTTCAGCGCGGGGAAGGGCTCCTGCGGGGTGTAGAAGCCGGTGTGGTCGCCGAACGGGCCCTCCGGGAGGGTCTCCCCCGGCTCCAGCCAGCCCTCGATCACGACCTCCGCGTGGGCCGGGACCTGGAGCGGCACGGTCTTGCAGTCGACCATCTCGATGCGCTTGCCGGCGACGAAGCCCGCGAAGAGGTACTCGTCGATGTCGCCGGGCAGCGGCGCGGTGGACGCGTACGTCACGGCGGGCGGGCAGCCGAAGGCGATCGCGACGGGCAGCCGCTCGCCGCGCTTGGCGGCCACCGCGTAGTGGTTGCGGCTGTCCTTGTGGATCTGCCAGTGCATCCCGATGGTGCGCTTGTCGTGGCGCTGGAGGCGGTAGAGGCCGAGGTTGCGGACGCCGGTCTCGGGGTGCTTCGTGTGGGTGAGGCCGAGGTTGAAGAAGGAGCCGCCGTCCTTCGGCCAGGTGAAGAGGGCCGGGAGCAGGTCGAGGTCCACGTCGTCGCCGGTGAGGACGACCTCCTGGACGGGCGCGGCGTCGCCCTTCACCTTCTTCGGCGGCACGTGCACCATCGAGCCGAGCTTGCCGAAGGCCTCGCGGACGCCGATGAAGCCCTGCGGCAGCTCCGGCTTGAGCAGGCCGCCGATCTTCTCGCTGATCTCGCCGTACGACTTCAGGCCCAGCGCCTTGAGCAGGCGGCGGTCGGTGCCGAAGACGTTCATGGCCAGCGGCATCGCCGAGCCCTTGACGTTCTCGAAGAGCAGGGCCGGGCCGCCCGCCTTGTTCACTCTGTCGACGATCTCCCCCACTTCGAGGTGCGGGTCCACTTCGGCCTTGATGCGCTTGAGGTCGCCCTCCCGCTCCAGAGCCCGGAGCAGCGAGCGGAGATCGTCGTAAGCCATAGGGGCAAGTATCCGTCACCAACTACCCTGGGAGGGTCACCGGGGCCCTCAGGGGGCCCGCCGCCACTGCCCGGGAGTCGGTCCCACACCGTGCTGCGCTATCTGCCGTTCCTGCTGATCATCGCGCTGACCATCTATGCCTTCATCGACTGCCTGAACACGCCCGAGGAAGAGGTCAAGCACCTGCCGAAGGTGGTCTGGGTGATCATCATCCTGCTCTTCTCCATCGTCGGGCCGGTGGTGTGGCTGTTCGCGGGCAGGAAGCGGGCCGCGGCCGGCCTCGGGCGGGCGCGCCGTGCCCAGTGGGTCGCGCCCGACGACAACCCCGAGTTCCTGAAGCGGCTGCGCGAGGAGCAGGAGAAGGGCCCGGACAAGGACGCGGACTGACTGCGGGGCGCCGGGCCGACGGCCGACGCGAGCGGTCCGGCCCCGCTACGCCGTGGCGGGGGACGCGTAGTCGCCGCGCAGCGCGGCCCGGTGGGCGCCGGTCCAGGCGGCCCAGTCGGCCGGCCGCCCGGCCAGCGCGGACTCCAGCAGCTCGAAGTGCTCGTGCCAGCCGGCCAGGCAGTCCAGCCGCTCGCTCTCGGAGCCGCCCCGCTCGTTCACGAAGCGGATCACCGTCGAGTCCGTGCCCACCGGCTCCAGGTGGAAGCGGATCCGCTCGTGTCCGGTCAGCGTGTACTCCACGACCCGCTCGACGTCCCAGGCCGTGACGTGCCCGGTGGCCACCGTTCCGGTGGGGGGCCGGCGCAGGGTGACCGCCCCGCCGAGCCGGCGCTCCAGGACCTCCGCCTCGGCCAGCCAGCCGCGCAGCCCTTCGGGCGTGGTCAGGGCCGGCCACAGCGCTTCGTAGGCGTACGGGAGGTGCGGCTCGAAGTGGATCCGCCAGCGGTCCTCGCCCCGGCTCTCGCTGGTGCCACGGCTCACAGGAGGCATGACACCAGCGTCCCACTCCTGCCGGTCAGACGCCCGCGTACGAGTGCTTGCCGCTGAGCAGGATGTTCACGCCGTAGTAGTTCCAGATCCAGCAGGCGAAGGCGAAGAGCGCCAGGTAGGCGGCCTTGCGGCCCTTCCAGCCGGCGGTGGCCCGCGCGTGCAGGTAGCAGGCGTACGCCACCCAGGTCACGAAGGACCAGACCTCCTTGGGGTCCCAGCCCCAGTAGCGGCCCCAGGCGTCGCCCGCCCAGATCGCGCCCGCGATGATCGTGAAGGTCCACAGCGGGAAGACGGCCGCGTTGACGCGGTAGGAGAACTTGTCGAGCGAGGCCGCCGAGGGCATCCGCTCCAGCACGGAGGTGGCGAACCTCCCCGGCTTGCCGCCGCCCGCGAGCTTGGACTCGTAGGAGTCGCGGAAGAGGTAGAGGACCGTTCCGGCCGCGCCGAGGTAGAACACAGCGCCGCAGAAGATCGCGGTGGAGACGTGGATCCACAGCCAGTACGAGTGCAGGGCCGGGACCAGCTGGTCGCTGTCGGTGTAGAGCCAGGTCACGGCGATGCCGAGGTCCAGCAGGACCGTGGTGACCAGGATCAGGCCGAGCCAGCGGACGTTCTTCTTCAGTGCGAGCAGCACCAGGTACGCGCCGACGGCCACCGTGGAGAAGGTGATCGAGAACTCGTACATGTTGCCCCAGGGGGCCCGCTGCACCGACATCGCGCGGGTGACGACGCCGCCCGCCTCGACGAGGAAGGCGAGCGCGGTCAGCGAGACCGCGATCCGCCCGTACAGGTCGCCCTGCTCGGTGCCGCCCGCGGCGCCGGGGCCGTCCGGCACGTCACGGGTGCCCGCGGCGGAGCGGGTGACGATCTTCGGCTTGTCGAGGACGGCGGTGGCGCCCCCCTTGCCCCGGACCTGCACGGCGGGGGCGGCCGCGCCCTTGGCGGGGGTCAGCGCGGCGGCCGTACGGGCCACCTTGCTGCGGCTGCCGAAGGTCCACTCGGCGATGTGGGCGAAGAAGGCGAGCGTGTAGACCGCCATCGACGAATAGACCAGGTAATTGCTGATCTGAGCCAGGTTCTCGTTGGCTGCGGCAGCGAGCGGCGTCATCCGCGCTCTCCTTCGGGGTTCTCTTCGACGGGTTCGGCGGGCGTCGCGGTCGGCGCCTGCGCGTGCAGCGTGGCGGCGAGGTCCGCCAGCTCCTCCGGGAGCCTGGCGGACTCGCTGCGGCCGAGGCCCGCCATCTCGACGACGGTGACGCCGTCCTCGCCGGTCACCGCGCGGACCCAGATCCGGCGGCGCTGGATGAACAGGGATCCGGCCAGGCCCGCGATGGCGGCGATGGCACCCGCGAGGGCGAGGCCGCTGCCGGGCTGGTGGGTGACGGAGAAGGTGGCCCAGCGCTCGATGCTCTCGAACGTCACGGTGCCCGCGCCGTCGGGCAGTTCCATCGACTCCCCGGGCAGCAGCATCTTGGCGAGCGGGTCGCCGTTCTCCTTCGTGAACTGCTTCATCTTGGAGGTGTTCAGCTGGTACACGTTCTGCGGCAGGCCCGAGTCCACGCCGAGGCTGCCGTGGTAGGCGTTCAGGGCGATCACCGGGAAGTTCGTGTCCGGGAACTGGGAGAGCATCGTGCCCTTGCCCTTGCCCGCGAAGGTCGGCACGAACTGGGCGGAGAAGCCGAGCTGCTCCTTCTCGCCGTTCTTGTTCCGGTAGCCGTCGGTGACCTTGATGGCGCCCGCGGACGTGAGGTTGGAGTCCTGCGGCAGCATCGGCACGGCGTCCCGGAAGACCACCTTGCCGGTGGGGTCGGTCACCGACATGACCGGCGCGTAGCCGTGGCCGAGCAGGTAGACCTTGGAGCCGTCGATGGCGAGGGGCTTGTTGACCTCGATCTCGGCCTTCGTGGGCTTGCCGTGGGAGCCCTTGCTGTAGGTGACGTACGCCTTGAAGTCGCGCGGGGTGCCCTTCTGCGGGCCGCTCTCCTCGTACGTGGCGTCGAACTTGTCCAGGGTGAAGCTGAAGGGCGGCAGGTCGTCGGCGTGGAACATGCTGCCGAACTTGAAGTCGTCGTACTGGGTGAGCGTGTTCGAGAAGCCGCCGCCGCGCAGCACGAGCTTGCCGCCCTCGGACATGAAGAGCTTGCCCCAGGCGAAGGCCACGAGCATCACGATGAGGGCGATGTGGAAGATCAGGTTCCCGGCCTCGCGCAGGTAGCCCTTCTCCGCGGCGACATGCCCGTCGCCGGCCTCGGTGCGGTAGCGGCGCCCGCCGAGCAGCGTCTTCGCGGACGCGAGGACCTCGTCCGGGGACTTCTCGGTGCGCCACGTGGTGTGCGCGGGGAGCCGGTCGAGCCGGCGCGGAGCGGCCGGCGGGCGGCCGCGCAGCTGGCCGGTGAACTGCCAGGTGCGGGGCAGGATGCAGCCGATGAGCGAGACGAAGAGCAGGATGTAGATCGCGGAGAACCAGAAGGACGTGTAGACGTCGAAGAGCTGGAGCTTCTCCGCCACGGACACCCAGGACGGGTTCTCCTTCTTCCACTCGGCGACCTTCATCAGGTCCACGGAGTTCTGCGGGATCAGGGAGCCGGGGATCGCACCGAGGGACAGCAGGAAGAGCAGGATCAACGCCACCCGCATGGAGGTGAGCTGCCGCCAGACCCAGCGGGCCCAGCCGATCACGCCGATGCCTACGGGGCCGCTGTCCTCGACGGGGGCGGTGGAGAGCTGGGAGCCGGCCGCGCCGAGCGCGGGCTCGGAGTCGGGCGACGCCTCGGTGGGCGCGTTGTCTGTCGTACTCATGTCCGTGTAGTCCTCAGATCCCCACCGTGAAGCCTTGGGTCCAGCTCTGCATGTCGCTGACGATGCTGTCCCACATTCCTGTGACGAGCAGCAGACCGGTGAGGATCAGCATGCCGCCACCGATGCGCATCACCCACGCGTAGTGCTTCTTCACCCAGCCGAACGCGCCCAGCGCCTTGCGGAAGGCAATCGCGGCGAGGATGAAGGGCAGGCCGAGGCCCAGGCAGTAGACCACGGTCAGCAGTGCCCCGCGGCCCGCGCTCGCCTGGTCGATGGAGAGGGTGTTGACGGCCGCGAGGGTCGGGCCCATGCAGGGGGTCCAGCCGACGCCGAAGAGCACGCCGAGGACGGGCGCGCCGAGGAGCCCCGCCGTGGGCTTCTTGTGGAAGCGGAACTCCCGCATCGTCAGGCCCGGGATCGCCCCCATGAAGAACAGGCCGAGGAGGATCACCAGCCCGCCCAGGACCCGGGAGATGATCTCCTTGTTCTCCTGGAGGCTCGCGCCGAAGTAGCCGAAGAGCGCGCCCGTGGACACGAAGACCGCGGTGAAGCCGGCGATGAACAGGCTCGCGCCCGCCAGCATCCGCCCGCGCCGCGCCTCGGCGAGGTCGGCGCCGCTGACGCCGGTCACGTAGGAGAGGTAGCCGGGGACGAGCGGCAGCACGCACGGCGAGAAGAAGGAGACCAGGCCCGCGAGCAGCGAGATCGGCAGGGCCAGCAGCAGCGCGCCGCTGAGGACCGTCTCGTTCACCCCGGCGACCTCGGCGGCGAGGACGTAGTCGACCACGAGGTCACTGCTCCGCGAGGAGCGGGTCGATCATCGAGCGGAGCGTTTCCTCGCTGATGGGGACCAGGGCGCGGGACGCGATCCGGCCCTCCTTGTCGAGGACGATCGTGGACGGGATGGCCTGCGGGTTGAGGGTGCCCTTGGGGAAGCGGAGCATCAGCTTGCCGGCGGGGTCGTAGAGGCTCGGGTAGGTGATCCCGTAGTCCGTCTCGAAGGCCTTCGCGCTCTGCGTGCTGTTGTCGCGGGTGTTGATGCCGACGAACGCGACGTCCTTGCCCGCGTCGGCGAACTCCTTGGACACCTTCGCGAAGGCCGGGGCTTCGGCCCGGCACGGCGGGCACCAGGAGCCCCACACGTTGAGGACGACGATCTTGCCCTTGAGGGTGGTGGTGTCGAGGACCTCCCCGTCGAGGGTCTGCCCGTCGAGCTTGGGTGCCTCGGTGCGCTCCCCCTTGGCCGCGGTGGAGACGCCGGCCTTGCCCGTGACGTAGTTCCCGCCGGCGCTGCCGGAGGGCTTGCCGCCGCCGTCCGCGGCGTCGCAGGCCGTCAGGGTCACGACGCCCGCGACGGTCACCGCGGTCAGCAGGAGGGCGCGGCGGCCGCCGGTCGAGCGGCGGCGGGGGGCGCGGCTAAGGCTCATGTGAAAAGTTTCGCATGGGCGATATGCGGATCTACCGCACCCCCCGAGGGGCCGTGAAGGTGCTGGTCAGGCGGCGAGGTACGCGGCCCAGCCGACGCCGGGCGACTGGCCGGGGCCGAGGGCGCGGAGCTTGGCGAGCACCTCGGGGTCCTGGACGTCCAGCCAGTCGGTGAACTGGCGGAAGGATACGAGTCGTACGTCCCTTTTGTCCGCCATGCCCTTGAGGGCTTCCTCCACGGCGTCCATGTAGATGCCGCCGTTCCACTCCTCGAAGTGGTTGCCGATGAACAGCGGCGCGCGGTTGGTCTCGTAGGCCCGCCGGAAGCCGCCGAGGTAGGTGGCGGTGGCCTGGGCCCGCCAGCCCGGGTAGTGGGCGGGGACGCCCCTGGTCGTGCTCTTCGACTGGTTGGCGAGGATGTTGTAGTCCATCGACAGCACCTCGAAGGAGTGCCCGGGGAAGGGCAGGGACTGCAGCGGCAGGTCCCAGAGGCCCCCCTTCTTCACGGGCCAGACCTGGAGGCCGCCGGGTGAGCTGGAGTCGTAGCGCCAGCCCAGCCTGCGGGCGGTCGGCAGCAGGTTGTCCCGGCCGAGCAGGCACGGGGTGCGGCCGCCGGCCAGTTCCTCGCGGTAGTCGAAGGGCAGGGGGTCGACGTCGGTGAAGCCGGTGTTCGTGCGCCAGTTGGTGACGAAGGACACGGCCTGGTCGATCTCGCTCTGCCAGTCGTCCGGGGTCCACTTGGCGACCGAGCCGGATCCGCCGCAGAAGTGGCCGTTGAAGTGGGTGCCTATCTCGTGCCCGTCGAGCCAGGCCTCGCGGACGTACTGGAGGGTGGCGCGGACGTTCTCGTCCTTGAGGTAGCCGATGTCGGAGGCTCCCACGGGGTTGTTCGGGGGCCGGTAGAGGCTCCGCTTCGACTCGGGCAGGAGGTAGATGCCGGAGAGGAAGAAGGTCATGCCCGCGCCGTGGTCCTTGGCGAGCTTGAGGAAGCGCGGGAAGAGGCCGTTGCCGATCTCACCCGCGCCGTCCCAGCTGAACACGACGAACTGCGGCGGGGTCTCGCCCGGCTGCAGGGGCACGGGCTCGTCCGGCTGGTGGGGCTGCGGGCCGGTGTCGGCGGTGGAGCCGTCACCGATCGGCCTGGCCGGGGCCCGGCCGGCGGCGGTGGGCAGCGGGCCCGGCTTGCCCGGCCCGGATCCGCCACCGCCGCAGCCCGCGATGCCCGCGGCCGCGGCGCCCAGTCCGAGCCCCAGCACTCCCCTTCGACTGAAGTCGCGCATGTCACCGTCCCGTCGTCAGCCCCAAAGCCCCATGTTCCGTTATATAAACGGACAATTAGCCTGAATTTGCATGCTGACACGGTGATTCCCGCGCGACTTTGTATTTATTTAGGTAAATCCGTAACGGATCGTCACAGAATGTGGATCACCGACGGGCGTGGATCACGGGCGGGTGTCCACAGGCTGTGGATCAGGCTCCGAAGGCCTTGGACTTCCCCTTCACCGGCTTGGCCCCGGCGAGCAGGTGCGCCGGCACCAGGTCCCGGGCCGGCTCGCTGTAGCCCACCGACACCAGCTGGTCGCCCTGGTACGTGAAGGAGGTCATGGAGGCCAGCGTGCACTGGCGGCGGCGCGGGTCGTGCCACAGCCGGCGCTTCTCCGCGAAGCTGCGCACGATCCAGATCGGCAGCTGGTGGCTGACCGCCACCGCCTCGTGGCCGCGGGCCGCGTCGCGCGCCGCCTCCAGCGCGCTCGTCATCCGGACCACCTGCTCGACGTACGGCTCGCCCCAGGAGGGCTTGAACGGGTTCGTCAGGTGCTTCCAGTTGCCGGGCCTGCGCAGCGCGCCGTCGCCGACGCCGAAGGTCTTGCCCTCGAAGACGTTCTCCGCCTCCAGCAGGCGCCGGTCCGTGGCCAGGTCCAGGCCGTGGCTCTTGGCGATCGGCGCCGCCGTCTCCTGCGCCCGCTCCAGCGGGGAGGACACCACGTAGGTGATGTCCCGGCTCTCCAGGTGCTCCGCGACCCGGTCCGCCATCCGGCGGCCCAGCTCGGACAGGTGGTAGCCGTCCCGGCGCCCGTACAGGACCCCGTCCGGGTTGTGCACCTCGCCGTGGCGCACCAGGTGGACGACCGTGATCTCGCTGCTGCTCATGCGGTGGCCTCCGCGGCGGCCCGGGCCGCGGCCGGCAGCGCCGCCGCGATCCGCTCGACCGCCCGCTCGTCGTGGGCGGTGGACACGAACCAGGACTCGAAGGCGGACGGCGGCAGGTAGACGCCCTGCGCCAGCATCGAGTGGAAGAAGCCGTTGAAGCGGAAGGACTCCTGCTTCTTGGCGTCGTCGTAGTCGCGCACCTCGTCCTCGGTGAAGAAGACGGAGAACATGTTGGACGCGGTCTGCACCCGGTGCGCCACGCCCTCCTTGCCCAGCGCCGCGGTCACCAGCCCCTGGATCTCCTTCGAGACCGCGTCGACCTTCTCGTAGGCCGCGTCGTCCAGCAGGCGCAGCTGCGCGAGGCCGGCGGCGGTGGCGATCGGGTTGCCGGACAGGGTGCCCGCCTGGTAGACCGGCCCGGCCGGGGCCAGGTGGCCCATGACGTCGGCGCGGCCGCCGAAGGCCGCGGCCGGGAAGCCGCCGCCCATGACCTTGCCGAAGGTCATCAGGTCGGGCTTGACCCCGTCCACGCCGTACCAGCCGGCGCGGGAGGTCCGGAAGCCGGTCATGACCTCGTCGGAGATGTACAGGGCGCCGTTCTCGCGGCAGAGGTCGGCGAGCCCCTGGTTGAAGCCCTCGGCCGGGGTCACGACGCCCATGTTGCCGGGCGCGGCCTCGGTGATCACGCAGGCGATCTCGCCGGGGTGTGCGGCGAAGGCGGCACGGACCGCCTCCAGGTCGTTGTAGGGCAGCACGATCGTGTCGCCGGCCTGCGCGCCCGTCACCCCGGGGGTGTCCGGCAGCGCGAAGGTCGCGAGCCCGGAGCCGGCGGCGGCCAGCAGCGCGTCCACGTGGCCGTGGTAGCAGCCGGCGAACTTCACGACCTTGGCCCGGCCGGTGAACCCGCGCGCCAGCCGGATCGCCGACATCGTGGCCTCCGTACCGGAGGAGACGAGCCTCACCTGCTCGACGGGGGCGACGCGGGCGACGATCTCCTCGGCCAGCGCGACCTCGCCCTCGCCGGGCGTGCCGAAGGAGGTGCCGCGGGCGACGGCCGCCTGGACGGCCTCGATCACCTCGGGGTGGGAATGGCCGAGGATCATCGGGCCCCACGAGCACACGAGGTCGACGTACTCCCGGCCGTCGGCGTCGGTGAGGTACGGACCGGTGCCGGACACCATGAACCGGGGCGTACCGCCCACGGCGCGGAAGGCGCGCACCGGAGAGTTCACGCCGCCGGGGGTCACGAGGGAGGCGCGCTCGAAGAGCGTCTGCGAAACTGGGGCTTCATACGGGTACGGGTAGCTCACACCAGCCATGGTCTCAGAGGCCGCGACAGACTTGCGGGCGGGCGTTTCACCGCGCCGCCGCGGGGGAGGTCACTGCCATGATGATCAGGCTGCGTGGCGGGGGCCGCGGGGCCGGGGCAAGCAAGACCAGTCGGGTGGAGATATGCAACGCGGTGGTGGACCGGGCGAGGGTACGGACGGCCTCGACCCGCAGCGCGCCCGCGAGGCCCGCGAAGCCCGCCGCCGGGGCAAGCACCGCCGGCGCGCCACCGAGGCGGCCGACGCCGTCCCGGAACCGCCGGAAGTGCCGGACGGCCTGCCCAGGGGACGCGGCATGGGTGTGACATACAAATACTTCGGCGCCCCCGACGGCGCGACGGCGGCCCGCGTCCCGGTCACGATGCGCCCCGAGGAGCTCGGCGGCGACGAGCTCGGCATGGGCGGCCTGTTCACCAAGATCAAGCCGGAGACGGTGGCCGCGATGGTCCTGACCGGCATCGAGGGCATACCCCTGCACAAGGTGCCCCCGCTGGAGCTGGTCGTCCTCCACCCCGACTACGCGGTGGTCAAGCTCCCCATGACCGTGGTGGACCCGCTGCGCGGCATCGGCGAGGAATCGGTGGGCGCGGCCGCGTTCATCTGGTCCACCGTCCCGGACCGCGGCGGTCCGCGCGACGCGTTCAACGTCTACCAGCTCCTGCACGAGTGGCAGGACTTCTCCCACCGCCTCCACGAGGCGGGCCACCAGCCCTACTGCCTGGTCTGGCCCTGACCCCGTCCGGTGGCCCACCCGCCGTCCGTGGCGGCGGGGGGGGTCCGCCGAGCCGGCGCGGGAGCGCCCGGCGGCCGTCGGGGAGCGCGCCCGCCGCCGGGCGGAACACGGCGGGGCCCCTTCGGGGCACGCGGGCGGTGACCGCGGCCCCTGCGCGCGGCCGGACCCGCACGGCACCCTGGCCTGCGGATCCGGCGCGCGGACGACCTAGTCGATATCCGGCCATCTTTCCGGCTCGGCCAACTATTGCCCCGCGGCCTGGAGTTCACCGGTGTGGGGCCGCCGGCATGAGAACGTACGGTCGAGGGTCGGTCCTCTGAGCGAGCTCAGGACTGCCGATTTCCGGACGGTTCCGGAAAGGCGCCCTTTGTCGTGGCGCACGACCTGACCGAGGATGTCTGTTCCGCTTCGGGTCACCTGAGGTCGCTCAGTACACCGCTCACGTTGAGCACCTCATGGCACTCCTGCGCCTGACGACCGGTGGCAGGGGTGCCCGGCTTCGCACAGGTCACCTGGACGGTCACAGTCTGGCTCTCGGTGATGCTGATGGGGGTGACCCAGTGGTAGTCCTGGTTGCGGAACGTCTCCAGCGCGATCGTCGTGATCTTGCGGTCGCCGAAGCTGATGGTCACCACCCCTTCGTCGCCCTGGAAGTTGGCGACGACGATGTCCGTGATCCCGAAGGCCTTGCCCGCGGGCACCGTGTAGGCGCCCGTCTTGGTCTGGCCGCCGCCGGTCTGCAGGTCGATGGTGGCCGAGCTCTGCTGCCCTCCGGCGACGCCGCCGGATCCGGCCCCGGCCCCGGCTCCCGCACCGCCCCCGCCCGTCCCCGGCTGGGGGCTCTTGCCGCCGCCCCCCGGCTGGTTGGCGCCGCCGGCCCCCGGGGCCTGCGCGTTCTCGTCCGCCCCGGCCGGCGTCGGCCGGTTCTGGACGGCCTGGTCGGCGGCCTCCTTGGCCGTGCTGCGCACGGCCGGGCGCACCAGCATGAACCAGGCGAGCAGCAGGGCGAGCAGCGCGGCCAGTACCGCGAGCAGCCAGGTCGGGAAGATCGGGATCTGGACGAACTCCACCTCCAGCGGGGCCCGTACGGGGTCCGGCTCGGCACGCTCCGCGGCGTCCTCGCCGTCACCCTCCGCCGCGTCGGCCACCTCCACGGTGAACGGCCAGGTCACGGGGGACCCGAACCACACGGGAGCGCCGGTGCGGACCCGCAGCACGACCTCCGCCGACTCTCCCGGCTCCAGCGCCAGTGCCGCGGGCCGGAAGTCGAACTTCAGCTCCTCGCCCGGCTGCGCGGGCGTGAACCCGAGCCGTACGGGGGCGTTGCCCTCGTTGCGCACGGCCAGTCGGTAGCGCCCGCGGAGCCAGCCGCGGCGGCGTTTGGGAGCGCTCTCTGCCCGGAGCTCCCGGAACTCCTCGATGTGCACCGTGGTCTCGGGCACCCGCACGGACTCGGGCTGCTCGGTGGGCAGCACGCGCACGGCGAGCGGTACGTCACCCGCCCGCACCTGCGAGGAACGCGGCGGCTCCAGGCGGATCGTCACCGTTTCCGAGGTGCCGGGGTAGAGGGAGACGCGCTCGGGCGCCACCGTGGTCCACGCAGCGCAGTCGCCGACGACCTCCAGGCGGTACGCCTCGACGATGTCGCTGTCGTTGCGGACGGTCAGGGTGGTGGATGCGGTACCACCGGGCGTCACCGACACCGGCGGGATGTCGAGGTCGGTCGCGCCAGGGCTGGAAGAGGCTGCTGGGGATATCACCCCTCGACGCTAGAGCGGTGCCGCGGCCGCCTCCAAGCGGCGCGGGGGCAACGCTCCGGGCAGCCCCGATGCCCCCACGGACGCCCCTCAACTCCTTTCACCGCTCCACGTGTTGACCGCACCTCCCCCTTCGTGTCCCGACATACGCACCCGGAACAGGTATGCCATGCCCCAGCCTGACAACAACGGACCCGCCCCCTCGTACGGCGCCGGCCAACGGGTCACCGTGGCCGTGTACGCGTCGGACCCGATCCTGCGCGTCGGGGTCGTCCACCAGCTGCGCCAGCGACCGGAGATCGAGCTCGTCGACCACGCCGACGCCGACTACGCGCAGGTGTCGCTCGTGACCGTGGACAGCGTGGACGACGAGACGGCCGCGCTGCTGTACCGGCTGCGGCACAACTCCGGTACCCGCACCGGCCTCGTGGTCGGCACGTTCGCGTCCGGGGACGCGCTCCAGCGCGCCATCGAGTGCGGGGTCACCGCGGTCCTGCGGCGCGCCGAGGCGGACCAGGACCGGCTCCTGCGGCTGGTCCTGGCGATAGCGAACGGCGAGGGCGTACTGCCCGGCGACCTGCTCGCCAAGCTCCTCGACCACGTCGGCAGCCTGCAGCGTTCGGCGCTCGACCCGCGCGCGGTGTCCCTGTCCACGCTGACCCCGCGCGAAGCGGACATGCTGCGCCTGGTGTCGGAGGGCATGGACACCGCCGAGATCGCGCGCAAGACCTCGTACTCCGAACGGACCGTCAAGAACGTGCTGCACGAGGTCATCACGCGCCTGCAACTGCGCAACCGCACCCACGCGGTCGGCTACGCCCTGCGCAACGGGCTGATCTGACCGCACGTCGCCGTCCCGGCAGGCGCTCCCGCCCGCCGACGGGCAAGCGGGCCGTCCCCGCCGCTGCCCGAAAGCGCACCCGCCGCTTCCCCCGGGTCCGGCCCCGCGGCCCTGCCGGTCCGCGCCGGCGGGCCCGCAGGGTGGCGGGGTCATACGTAGATGCTGCACCCGACGGTGAGGTGGACCCTTGATGGGCACGGGTGGATCCGGCGGCCGGCGACCCCGCTGGGGGAGAGTCGGCGCGTCGCTGCTGCTGGTGATCCCCTTGCTCGCGGTGACGGCGGCCACCGGCCCCGGCGACGCCGAGGCGCGCACCGCCGCGGCCGACGCCGGCGACAGCCGCGTCGCGTACGCCGGTACGCGCCACCGCAGTCTGGGCCGGGTGGCGACGGGCACGTCCAGCACCCCCCTGTTCGGCGAGGGACCCGCGCACCAGGACCTCCAGCCCGCCGCGCTGGGCGACCGGCTGGTCTTCGCCAGCCGCCGCGACGAGCGCAACCCGCAGGTCTACCTGCGGTCCGCGGACGGCTCGGTACGCCGCCTGACCAGCGGTCTGGACGCGGCGCACCCCCGGCTGACCCCGGACGGCCGGGCGGTCGTCTTCGACTCGGCGCCGCCCGCCGGGACCGGGGGCAACCAGCGCGACCTGTGGCTGGTGCGCACCGACGGCACCGGCCTGACCCGGCTGACCGACACCCCCGCGAACGAGGAGGACCCCACCGTCTCGCCGGACGGCGGACGCCTGGCGTACTCCAGCGACGAGGACCGGGCCGCCGGACGGCAGGTCTACGTACGTCCCCTGCGGGGCGGCGCCGCGACCCGGGTCACCGACCCCGCGGGCGGCACGGCCACCGAGCCGGTGTGGAACCCGGTGGACGACGCGGCGAACCGGAACCTGATCGCCTACACCGCCACCGGACCCGCCGGACCTCGCCTGCGGTGGACCGACGGGCGCGCCGACGGGCCGCTCCTGGCGGGCGCCCAGGCCGACTGGCGTACGCACGGGGCAGCCTGGCTGCCCGACGGGGACGGGCTGCTCTTCCTCAGCCCGGACCGCACCTGCGACTGCAAGGGCGACTGGGACCACGTCTTCCGGGTGCCCGCGCACTCCGAGCAGACGCCCCAGCTGGTGCTCAGCGAGGACCGCGAGGTCGGCTCGCCGACCTGGCTCGGCCCGCTCGAGGGCGGCGGCACCGTGGTCGAGCGGACCTCGGCGGCCGGTCCGCGCGTGGTAACCCTGCAGGACGCCCGGATGGACGGATCCGACCCCCGCGACCTGGGCCTGGCCATCCTCGAGGAGGACCCGGCGGCCGACACCAACACCGACCCGGCCAAGGACCCGCTCTTCCAGCCCGCCCCCGGGTACGACCCGTGGACCGAGCGGCAGAACTACACGCCCGACGGGCGCAGGATCGTACTGACCCGCTTCGAGGGCACGTCCGCGGGCCGGATCGAACGGATCTGGATCGCGGACGCCGACGGATCCCGCGCGGCGCCCCTGCCGCTCGCGGGCCGCGGCCCCAACGACTGGGACACCGACCCGACGTTCTCCCCCGACGGCAGGTCCCTGGCGTTCACCCGGACCTCGCCCGGCGGCGTCGGCGCCGCCGCCGGCCCCTCGCGCATCCTGATCGCGGACGCCGCCACCGGCGCGATCCGCGGCGAGATCACCCCGCCCGCCGGGGCGCCCCGGGGCGGCGACGCCCAGCCCACGTGGTCCTCCGACGGCACGGCCCTGGCCTTCACCCGCAACCTCGTGATCAACGGCCACGGCGGCAACAAGCACGTCTGGACCGTGCCCGTGGACCGCCTGGACCAGCAGCGCGACCTGAGCGCCGGCCTCTGCCCCGGCGCCTGCGAGGTCATCGACGACAGCCCGGCGTTCTCCCCGGACGGCGCCACCATCGCCTTCAACCGCAAGAGCGGCGGCGGCCGCGTCGACGAGCGCGCGGGCATCCTGCTCGCCGCCGCGGCGGGCGGCTCCTGCCGGGTCCTGCTGCCCGACGCCGCCCGCGACGTGCCGGGGGCCTGCGGCCGGGAACTGCCCGAGCCCACGGACAAGGGGCCGTTCCAGCCCCGCGACGCCGCCTGGACCGCCGACGGCAAGAGCCTGGTGCTCAGCGCCCGCGGCGCCCGGGCCCCCAACAGCCCGGAGAAGCTGAAGCTGGTGGACGCGGTCTCCGGCGCGCACCGCCTGCTCGTCACCGGCCTGCCGGGCCGCCAGAAGGAACCCAGCGTGCAGCAGTCCGTGGACCTCGCCGTCCTGGCTCCCGAGAAGACCGCGCCGGTCACCGTCGGCGGATCCGCCACCGTCCGGGTCGACGTCGTCAACCACGGCCCGGCGGCCTCGCCCGGTACCCGGCTGACCGTCGCACCCCCGGCCGGCGTGGGCGTCACCGCGCTCACCGCACCCGGCGCCACCTGTGACGCGGCGGCGCTGACCTGCGCCCTGGGCGTGGTGCGCCCCGGCACGACCGTCCCGGTGACCGTCACCCTCACCGGCCTCACCCCCGGAGACCAGCCCGTGGAGTGGTCGGTCACCGGCACCGTCCTCGACCCCCGCCCCAGCGACAACGCCGACCGCACCGTGGTCCCGGTGCGCGAGGCGCCCGCACCGCCGACGCCGACCCCGACCCCCGCCCCGAACCCGCCGACCCCGGCCCCGCCGGTCCCGACGCCCGCGCCGCAGCCGCCGGCGCCCCCGGCGGCCGGCCCCGGGGTACGCGTCACGGCGCAGCCCGAGCCCGGGTACGTGGGCGGCCGCGTCGTCGTCACCTACACCGTGAGCAACGGGCGCAACGCCCTGGCCACCGGCCTGCGGCTGCGCGTCGGCCTGCCCGGGGGCGTGCCCCACGACGGCCCGCCGCCGGGCTGCGACCAGAGCTGGGTGTGCGCGCTGCCGGACCTGGCACCGGGCGCCCGGACCGTCCTGCGGGTCGTCCTCAGCCCCGACAAGGCGCTCACCGGCCGGGTCACCGGCGACCTCACCACCACCGGCACCGACGCCGACCTGGGCGACAACACCGCCGAGCAGCGGGTGCGCGTCCTCCAGCCGCGCATCGTCGCCGTGCCGCCGATCGGCAAGCCCGGCTTCGTCACCTCGGTGCGCGGCGAGGACTTCCCGCCCGGCGTGCCGGTGCGGTTCACCTGGAAGCCGGGCATCACGGCGGCCGCGGCACCGACCGTTCCGCGGCGCGACGGCACGTTCACCGGCCAGCTGCTGATCCTCGCCAAGGACCAGACCGGCCCCCGCACCATCACCGCGAGCGGCCCCGGCTTCTCCCCCGTGCAGACCGACTTCCTCGTGGTCAGCGGTACGGTGCAGCCGCCGGACGAGGTGACCCGCCGGTGATCCACGAAGTGGACGAGGGGCTGCGGCGGCTGCTCGCGGAGGCCGGCCTGGAGGCATCGGGCGTCGAGGTGGTGTTCGACGCGCCGACGCGCGACTGGGCGGCGCGCCGCAGCGCGCCCACGGTCTGCGTGTTCCTGTACGACATCCGCGAGGACCACACCCGGCGCGGCAGCGGCGCGGGCGAGGTGTACGACGCGGACGGCTTCGTCGTCGCGCGCCGCACCCCGCCCCGCTGGTTCGACCTGACGTACCTGGTCACCGCCTGGGCGAGCCGGCCGCAGGACGAACACCGGCTGCTCTCCCAGGTCCTGGCCTGCCTGGTGGCCACCGACACGCTGCCCCAGCGCCTGCTCGGCGGCACGCTCGCCGAACTCGGCCTGCTCGTGGACGTGGACGCGGGCGGCACCGGGCTGGACGCCCCGGCCGCCTCCGACGTGTGGTCGGCGCTGGGCGGCGAGCTGAAGCCGTCCCTGGGCCTGCGCGTGAAGGCGCCGCTCGCCGGGATCAGCGAGGTCGCCGCCCCGCCGGTCACCGAGGGGCTCGTCGTGCGCTCCGTGCCGCAGGCCGGACCGGACGGGACCGGGAGCCCGCGCCGGCTGCGCTACGCCGAACTGGGCGAAGCGGGACCGGAGGGCTTCGGCGGCTCCCGGGAGCGGCCGCGGGTCCCCGCGCGCCGGAAGCGAGGAGAACGACAGCCGTGACGCACACCCTCGAACCGGCCCCGGCGGCCCCGGCGGAGGTCCGGGCCCCGGCGCCGGCCCCGTCCGACCCGCCCCCGCCCGCCCCGGACCCGTACCTGTGGGAGCGGCTCCGGCTCGTCGAGGAGCGGGTGCGCCGCGCCGTGGCGCTCCGGCGCGCCGTCGACCCCGACCCGGACGACCCCTACCGGGGCCAGTACCTCACCCCCGACGCCGCCGCCCGCCTCCTGGACCCACGGCACGACCCCGGCCTGCCCGAACCCGCCCCGGCCGACCCGCCGCCCGGCTCGCCGCTCGCCGTCCTCGCCACGCGCTTCGCACTGGCGCCGCTCGACCTCGACCTGCTCCTGGTCGCCCTGGCCCCGGACCTGGACGCCCGCTTCGAGCGGCTCTACGGCTACCTCAACGACGACCTGACCCGCCGTCGGCCCACCGTCGGCCTCGCCCTCGAGCTGTGCGGCCGCACCGGGGCATCCGCCGCCCGGTTCCGGCTCTCCCCCACCGCTCCGCTCGTCGCGGGCGGCCTGCTGGAGGTCACCGAGCCCGAACGGCCGCCCCTGTCCCGGGTGCTGGCCGTCCCGGACCGGGTCACCGCCCACCTGCTCGGCGACACCTCGCCCGACCCCCGGCTGGCCGAGGTGCTGGGCGGGGCCGCCGAGGACCCGGCCGTCGACCCGGCGGAGCTGCACCGGGCCGTCGCCGCGGCCGGCAGCGGCTCCGGCCACGTCCACCTGCGCACCCGCGGCGGCGATCCCGTCGGCCTGGCCGCCGCCGCGCTGCGCGCGAGCGGGCTCGGCCCCCTGGCCCTGGACGCCGCCGCCCTCGCCCCCCACGCCCGCACCGTGGCCGAACTCGCCCGCGCCGCCGCCCGCGAGGCCCGCCTCACCGGCGCCGGAGTGCTGCTCGGGCCGGTCGAGGACCTGCCCGACAAGCCCGACGAGCGGGCCCGCGTCCTGCGCACGCTGTGCACGGCGCTGCGCGGCCTCCCCCTGTTCACGTACGGCACGGGCGGCTGGGAGCCCGCCTGGGCGGCCGACACCCCCCTCACCCTGGCGGTGGCGGCCCCCGACCCCGGCCGGCACGTCACCCGCTGGCGGCTCGCGCTGGAACGGGCCGCCGGGGAGCACGGCACGGCCGGGGACGCCGACGCCCTCGCCCGGTCCGTGTCCGCACACCGGCTCGACGCCGGGCAGCTGCGCCGCGCCGCCGGCACCGCGGTCCGCACGGCCGCGCTCGACGGCCGCCCGGTCTCCCCCGACGACCTGCGCACCGCCGTACGGGCCCAGAACGGCGCCGGGCTGGCCCGCCTCGCCCGCCGGGTGGAGCCCGCGGTGGGCTGGGACGACCTGGTGCTGCCCGCCCCCGCCCTGCGCGGCCTGCGCGAGCTCGCGGTGCGCGCCCGCCACCGCGACCAGGTGCTCGGACAGTGGGGCATGCGGCCCGGCGGCGGCCGCGGGCGCGGGGTGATCGCCCTGTTCGCGGGCTCCTCCGGCACCGGCAAGACCATGTCCGCCGAGGTCGTGGCGGCCGACCTGGGCATGGACCTGTACGTGGTGGACCTGTCCACGGTCGTCGACAAGTACGTCGGCGAGACCGAGAAGAACCTGGAGCGGATCTTCACCGAGGCGTCGGCCGTCAACGCGGTGCTGCTCTTCGACGAGGCCGACGCGATCTTCGGCAAGCGCTCGGAGGTCAAGGACTCCCACGACAAGCACGCCAACATGGAGTCGGCCTATCTGCTCCAGCGGATGGAGTCCTTCGACGGCATCGCCATCCTGACCACGAACCTGCGGGCCAACCTCGACGAGGCCTTCACCCGCCGCCTCGACGTGGTCGCGGACTTCCCGGTACCCGACGCCGCACAGCGCCTGGCCCTGTGGGAGCGGTGCCTGGGCGACCGGCTGCCCCGCGCCGGCGACCTCGACCTCGCCTTCTGCGCGGACCGGTTCGAGCTGGCCGGCGGCTCCATCCGGGCCTGCGCGGTGACCGCCGCCTACTCCGCGGCCGCTTCGGGCGGGCCGCTGACCATGTCCCAGGTGGTGACGGCGGTCGCCCAGGAGTACCGCAAGCTCGGCCGGCTGCTCCTGGAGGGGGAGTTCGGGCCGTACGTCGGCCAGGTCACGCACGGGTGAGCCGGCCCCGGCGGACCGGCCGGGCGTGCTGCCTCGCAGGTCCGCCGCGGGAGACCGGGAGGGCAGCCTCCTTGCCCCCGGCCAGGTCCGCAAGCCTCTGCCACGGGCCGCGGCTGCCGGAAACGCTGTGCAAGGACCTGGACACGAACCTGAATCGGGACCTGGACACGGTCCCGAACACGCAGCAGCAAGACGAAGGAGCGAGCATGCCGACGTACCTCACCCCGGGCGTGTACGTGGAGGAGGTGCAGTCCGGTGCTCGCCCGATCGAAGGGGTCGGCACCGCCGTCGCCGCGTTCGTCGGGTTCGCCCAGAGCGGCCCGTTCCACGAGCCCACGCTGGTCACCAGCTGGGACCAGTACAGCCAGCACTTCGGCGGCTTCACCGAGGGCACCTACCTGCCCCACGCGGTCTACGGGTACTTCGCCAACGGCGGCGGCGCCGCGTACGTCGTCCGCGTCGGCGGGTCCGGCCAGGACGCCTCCGCGCCGGCCGCCGGCACCGGCCGCCCCCAGCTGCGCGCGGCGGAGCCGGTCGAACTCGGCGGCTTCCTGATCTCGGCGCGTCCGGGCGTCACCGGCGTGTCCGTGGAGATCGCCGACGCGGACGGCGAGAACCCGCCCGAGGACCGCTTCAAGGTCCTGGTCCGCCAGGGCGAGCAGGTGGCCGAGACCTACGAGGCCTCCGCCCGCAAGAACGTCAAGGGCTACCTCGTCACCCAGGCCCGCGCCTCGAAGCTGATCGAGGTCACCGAGCAGCGCACCGCGAGCCAGGTCCGGCCCGCCGGCCAGACCGTGGCCCTGCCCGACGACGCGGCCGCGCCCGCCGCGGCCGGCCAGGGCGCCGCGTCCCGGCTCGACCCGGCCGAGTACGTCGGCGACGCGGCCGCCCGCACCGGGTTCGCCGGCCTGGAGACCATCGACGAGATCACCATGGTCGCGGTGCCGGACCTGATGAGCGCCCACCAGCGCGGCGACATCGACGCCGAAGGCGTCCGCACCGTGCAGCTCGCGGTGATCTCGCACTGCGAGCAGATGGGCGACCGGGTCGCCGTCCTGGACACCCCGCCCGGGCTCTCCGCGCAGCAGGTGCGGAACTGGCGCAACGACGAGGCGGGCTACGACTCCCGCTACGCCGCCCTCTACTACCCGTGGGTGCGGGTCTTCGACCCGGCGGCCGGGCGCAACACGACCGTCCCGCCGAGCGGCCACATCGCCGGCGTGTGGGCGCGCAGCGACGCCGAGCGCGGTGTGCACAAGGCCCCCGCCAACGAGGTGATCCGCGGTGCGGTGGACCTGGAACTGCGCCTGAGCAAGGGCGAGCAGGACCTGCTCAACCCGATCGGCGTGAACTGCGTACGGGCCTTCCCCGGCCGCGGCATCCGGATCTGGGGCGCCCGCACCCTCTCCTCCGACCCGGCTTGGCGCTACCTGAACGTGCGCCGCCTCTTCAACTACCTGGAGGAGTCCATCCTCCTGGGCACCCAATGGGTGGTCTTCGAGCCGAACGACGACCGGCTCTGGTCGAGCATCCGGCGCAACGTCACCGCGTTCCTGACCGAGGAGTGGCGCCGGGGCGCCCTGTTCGGCCGCACGGCGGCGGAGGCGTTCTACGTCAAGTGCGACCGGGACAACAACCCGCAGGAGTCGATCGACCAGGGCCGCGTGGTCTGCGAGATCGGCGTGTCGCCCGTCAAGCCCGCCGAGTTCGTGGTGTTCCGGCTGGCCCAGTTCTCCGACAGCACCAGCCTCGTCGACGAGTAGCGGCCGCCCGGCCGCAGCGGCGGCCGCAGGCCCGCGTCAGCCGCAGCAGCAAGGAAAGGTGAAGGACAGTCATGGCAGAGGGCGATGCTCTTTCCACCCATATCTTCGGCGTACAGCTCGGTGGCTACCTGGTCGAATCGATCCAGGAGATCAGCGGCCTGACCGTCGAGGAGGAGGTCGTCGAGGTCCGCCAGGTCAGCGCGGAGGGCAAGCAGATCATCCGCAAGCAGCCCGGCGCCCGCCAGGCCGGCGAGGTCACGATCACCCGGGGACTCGACAAGAGCAGCGAGTTCACCAAGTGGATCAAAGAGACCCTGAACAACGGGGCCGTCGACACCGCGCGGCAGAACCTCACCATCGAGATCAAGGACTCCACGGGCGCCACCGTCCGCCGCATCCAGCTGATGCAGGGCTGGGCCTCCAAGTGGGAGGGCCCCTCCCTCAAGGCGGGCGAGTCCGCGGCGGCCACCGAGTCCGTGACCATCGTGTTCGAGGAGATCATCGTCGAATGAGGCGCCGTACGGTCACCGCGGGCAGCCTGGAGGAGATCCTCCAGGTCACGGCGCCCACCCAGACCCCGGAGCAGGCGGCGGTTCCCCCGGCCGCCGCCGCTCCGGCCCCTCGCGAGGACCACGGGCTGCGCACCGAGTTCGAGTTCGAGCTGCCGCGCGGGTACGTGGACGAGGCGGGCACCGTGCACCGGCACGGCTCGATGCGCCTGGCCACCGCCCGCGACGAGCTGCGCCCGCAGATCGACCTGCGGGTCAAGGAGAATCCCGCCTACCTGAGCGTGGTCCTGCTCAGCCAGGTGATCACCCGGCTGGGCACGATCACCGACGTGCACGCCGGGATCGTGGAGCGGATGTACGCGACCGACGTCGCGTTCCTCCAGGACTTCTACCGGCGCGTCAACAGCGAGGGCCACACCCGGGCGGCCGTCACCTGCCCGCACTGCGAAGGCGGCTTCGAGGTCGACCTCTCCGGTGGGCGCCTGGGGGAATCGTGACGTACGCCCTCCCCCGGCTCAGGGAGGAGATCGCGTACATCGCCTACCACTTCCACTGGCAACGCGACGAGATCCTCGACCTGACCCACGGCGAGCGACAGGAGTGGGTCACCGAGATAGCTCGGATCAACACCCGTGTGAACGAAGGCGGTTGAGCAGATGGCATGGCGGGACAGGCTGCGTCGGCGCGCCGCCGTGCCGGACGCCGCGACCGGCGGCGCGGCTTCGGCCGGCGCGCCGCCTGGCGGGGCGGCGCGGCCCGGCGGCGCGGCTTCGGCCGGCGGGGCGGCTGCCGCGTCGGCCGACGGCGCGGCTTCCGCGCGGGGGGCCGGCGTACCGTCCGACTGGGACGGTGGCTGGCGCATGACGGCGGCGCCCCGGCTGACCGTGTCCCGCGCACCGCTGGGCGTCAGCGACGGGCTGGCCTTCCGGTCCGGCCTGGCCGCGTGGCGCGATCCGTCGTTCGACACCGGCCTCGCCCACGCCGTGCTGCCGTCCGCCCCGGCCGGCCTCGTACGCGGGGTCGCCCGCCCCGCCGCCGCCCGCCCGGCCCCTGCCTCCACCTCCAGCGGCGGGGGCCCGCTGCTGCTGCGTGCGCTGCGCGGCCCGTCCGAGGCGGACACCGCGCCGGGGCCGGCGCCGTCCGAAGGGGGACGGTCCGCACAGGGCCCCTCCCTCAAGCCCGACACCCCGCAGATCTCGCGCCGGGTGCGGCCCGGCACCACGCCGTCCGGGGGCCGCCGTGCCGAGGCGTCCGTGTCCGGGGGCCGGCCTGCCGAGGCCTCCGCCTCCGGCATGCCGTCGTCCGGCACCACGTCGTCCCGTGCTGCGTCGTCCCGTCCGCATGCCCCGGCTCCGCACGGCTCGGCGGTGTCCGGCCCGGCGGTTTCCGGCCCGGCGGTTTCCGGCCCGGCGGTTTCCGGGGCCGCGCCCGCGCCGGGCACGGGTCCGTCCGCGCCCAACCCCGCACTGCCGTCCCGTCGCAGCGGCGGGCCCTCGCGGCCTGCCGCCGACGGCGGCACGGCTCCGGGTCCGGTCGTCACCCGTGGCGGCGGGCGGGAGGCCCGGTCGGGCACGGCGCCGGCCGGGGGGACTCCGGGCACCCGTGGCCTGACGTCCACGCACTCCGCGGCGGCCGTGCTCGGCACCCCCGCTCCCGCCGTGCAGCGGGCCGAGGCGCCGGGCAGCGGCACCGCCGGGTCCCAGGCCGCGCCCGGCCGCACGCCGACGCCCCCGCGGTTCCCCCTGGTCCGCCGCATCGCGGTGGTCCCCGGCTCCTCCGCCGCGTCCCCGTCGCCGTCCGGCGCATCCGGCGCGTCCGCCCCGCCCGTCCAGCGGGCCGCGGCGCGCACGTCCGGTTCCAGCGCCACGGCAGCCTCGGGCCCCCAGGCCGGTCGTACCGGCGGGGAGTCTCCCGCGCCCGAGGCCTCGGGCGGCACCCGTACCACCGTGGTCCGGCCGCGGGCCCTCGGCCGTGCGCTGACCGCGGCCCGGGTGCCTGCCACGCCCAAGCGGCGCGTGTCCGTCGTACGCCTCACCGACGCTCCGACCGCCGCCCAGACGGCCCCGGCCCCGGCCGCGCCCGTGCAGCGGACGGAAAGCCGCGCACCGCTCGGCGGCCCGCTGACCGAACCGCCGGCCGCGACCGCGCCGTCGGCCCACTCCGCAGCGACCCCGGGCCCCACGCACGCCCCGGCCATGCCCACGATCCAGCGCAAGACCAAACCCCCCACCGACGGCCCCGCCCCGGCCCCGGTCGACCCGCCGTCCCGCGCACCCCTCACCGAACCGCCCGCCGGCGCCGCACCGTCGGCCCGCTCCGCGCCCGCCCCCGCGATGCCCACGGTCCAACGCCAGGCGGAACCCAGCGCCGACGGCCCCGCCCCGGTCGACCCGCGCTCGCGCGCACCCCTCGGCGCACCCCTCACCGAACGACCCGCCGGCGCCGTACCGTCGCCCCACTCCGCGCCCGCCCCCGGCACCACGCCCGCCCGGGCGATGCCCATGGTCCAGCGGCAGACGGAACCCACCGCCGACGGTCCGGCCCCGGTCGACCCGCGATCCCGCGCGCCCCTCAGCGAACCCCCGGCCACCGCCGCGCCGTCGGCCCGCCCCGCGGCGGCGACCCCCGACGCCGCTCCCGCCCCGGCGATGCCCACGGTCCAACGGCAGACGGAACCCACGGCCGATGGTCCGGCCCGGGCCCCGGAGACCCCCGTGCTGCGGGCACGCACCCGCGCCCCGCTGGGCGCGCCCCTCACCGAACTGCCGCCCACCGCAGCGCCATCCGCCGGCCCCGGCCCCGGCCCCGGCCCGGCCATGCCCACGGTGCGGCGCCAGGCGGAGCCCACGGCCGACCGTCCGGATCCGGCCGCGGGCCGTTCCGCGCCGCGGATGCGCTCCGGGCTGGGGGCGCCCCTGTCCGCGCTGCCGCCGAGCGCCGCGCCGCCCGCGTCCTCCTCGTCCCGGTCCCGTGCCGCTCGGCCCGGCTCCCCCGCCGAGGTCCAGCGCGCGCTCGCCGAGGCCGTACGGTCCCAGGCGTCGTCCTTCCACGCGCCGCTGTTGGCCCCGGGGGACCCGCAGCGCGGTATCCCCGGAGCGGCTCCGGCCTCCCACCCGCTCGTCCAGCGGGCCCCCGCCGCCTCCCCGAACCTCCCGGCCACGGCAGGGCCCGGCGCGGCCGCCCCGTCCCGGCGGCCGGGCGGACCCTCGCCGGCCCGCGGCGGCGGCCCGGTCCCGCTCGTCGTCGCCCGTCCCGTCCCCGACCGGAGCGGAACCCCGCACCACGGCCCCGACGCCGCGCCCGCGCCCCGCACCCTCCAGCTCCTGGCGGCACGGCCCCTGCCCCTTGACACCCGGGACATGGGGAGCGCGGCTGCCCCCGCGCCCCGCCCGGCGAGCCGTCCCGTGGTCGCGGCACGCTGGGCCGCCCCGTCCTCCGCACCGCAACAGGTCCAACGAGGCACCGGCGGGCCCTCGCGTCCCTCCGCCTCCTCGGGTCACCCGGGCCACGGCCCCCGTCCCGTACACGCCCTACACGCCGTGCGCCCGGCGCCCGCGTCGGGCGCCCCCGCGCTGCCCGTGACGGGCCCGCACGCGCCGCCGCTCTCGGTCCAGCCCTCCAGGGCGGCCGCGCCGTCGGCACAGCCCGGTCCCGTGCCGGTGGTGCGGCCCCGTACGCCGGCCCCCGCCGCCCCCCCGGCAGCGGCCGGGCCCACGCCACCGGCGGGCCCGCCGCCGGTCCAGCGCGCCACGGCCGGCGGCCGGAGCGGCCCGGGGCCGGTCAGCGTCCAGACGGCCGCGCCCGCGCCGGCACCCCGCGGCGGCCAACGCCCGGCCACGGCCACGGCCACAGACCGTCCGCGCGACGCGGCTGCGCAGGTCCCCGACGCCGATCTGGACGACCTGGCCCGCCGGCTGCTCGACCCGGTCGCCCGCCTGCTGCGCACCGAGCTGCGACGCGGCCGGGAACGCGCCGGCCGGCCCTTCGACGGGCGCCGTTGAGCGCGCCGGGAACACGTACGAACGAGAAACGGACGACGGACCGATGACGGACAACATCTTCGCGACCAGCGTGTTCTTCAGCCTGGCGATCGGCGGCAACGACCTGGGCGCCTTCCACACCTGCTCCGGCATGGGCGCCGAGGTCGAGATGGAGAGCTACGCCGAGGGCGGCAACAACGGCTTCACCTGGCAGCTGCCGGGCCGCGTGACCTGGTCGAACATCACGCTCACCCGGCCCGTCACCGCCGACACCGCGAAGATCGGCCGCTGGCTGGACGAGACGCTGCGACGGGTCGAGCCCAAGGACGGGGAGATCGTCGCGCTGCGGCCCGACCTGAGCCGGATCATCAGCTGGCAGGTGTTCGGGATCGTCCCGGTCCGCTGGCAGGGCCCGTCCTTCGACCCCGCGAACTCCGCCGCGGCGGTCGAGACGTTGGAGATCGCCCACGCGGGCCTGCTGCCCTCCTGACCCGGACTCCCGACCGCCCCCGCCCCCCTTTCCTTCGAATCCGCCCGCCCCCCCCGCCCCGGAAGGGAGCCCGCGCCATGGCCTCCTCGGCACGCGCCAGCCGCGCCAGGGCCCAGCTCACCCTGAAAGAGCCCCCCGCCTCCGTCGGCGCCAAGCCGGGCGGCACGATCGCGAAGCTCGACCTCCAGTTCAACCCGTCGACCCTGCAACTGGGCAAGACCACCGAGTGGCGGCGGTCTCCCTCGCGGATGGCCGGGCAGTCGGCGCTGCCCGAGTTCGTGGGCAGCGGTCCGCGCACCCTGAGCCTGGAGGTGTTCCTCGACGCCACCGCCACCCACGACAACTCGGTCGAGCAGGCGGTGGAGAAGCTGATGAAGGCGTGCGTGCCGACCCCGGCCAGCCTCGGCCGCAAGAAGCCGGCCAGCCCCTGGGTGCGCTTCGAGTGGGGCAGCGCGCGGACGACCTCGTTCGACGGGGTCCTGTCGAACCTGTCGGTGTCGTACACGCTCTTCGACGTGGACGGCAAGCCGTTGCGGGCCACCTGCTCGCTGTCCATCGAGGAGGCGAGCGTCGACCCGCCCGGCCAGAACCCGACCTCCGGCTCGCGCACCGCCCGCAGCACGCACACGGTGGTGGCGGGCGACAGCCTGGCGATGCTGGCCTGGCGCGAGTACGGCGACGCGACGGCCTGGCGGGCCATCGCGGAGGCCAACGGCATCGACGACCCGATGGCGCTCGCCCCGGGCACCGAGCTCGTGGTGCCGGGCGTACAGGACGAAGACGGCGACGAGGGGGAGCAGCGGTGAGCGGATCCGAACCCGGGGGCCGGTCGTTCGCGGCCGACCCGATCGTGGAGTCGCCCGGCGAACTGCCGCCGGTCTGGGCCGCGCAGCTGGTGAGCTGTGTGGTGGACGAGAACGTGGGCCTGCCGGACACCGCGGTGCTGACCTACCGCGACCCCGACCACGAGTTCCTGCGCGCCACCGGCATCACCATCGGCAGCCCGCTGCGGGTGTCGGTGACGACCGTGAAGGGGCAGGCGCGGGAGCGGCTGTTCAACGGCGAGGTCACGGCCCTGGAGATCGACCGGGACCGCACCGGCTCGTTCACCGTCGTGCGCGCCTACTCCAAGGCGCACCGCCTCCAGCGCGGCCGCAAGGTCGTGGCGTACCGGAACATGACGGCCGCGGCCATCGTCCGCAAGGTGGCCGCGGGCGCCGGGCTGGCCGTCGGGAAGGTGGAGGCCGCGCCGGTCACGTACAAGCAGCTGTCGCAGGCGAACGTCTCCGACTGGGACTTCCTGCAGTACCTCGCCGCGGAGAGCGGCGCGCAGGTGCGCGTCGACGACAAGGGGCTGCTCCAGTTCACCCGGCCGGTGAAGGCCTCCGGGGCGCCCGCCCCGTCGACGTCGGCGACCCGCGATCCGATGGTCCTGGAGTACGGGCGGAACCTCCTCGCCCTGCGGGCCGCGCTGTCGGCCGCCGACGGCGCCTCGAAGGTGCAGGTGCGCGGCTGGGACGTGACCACCAAGCGGCCGCTGGTCGCGGAGCAGCCGTCCGTGGTCAGCGACACCGTGGTGCCCGGCCTCAGCCCCCGGCTCGCCGCACGGTTCGGCACGTCCGCCGTGGCCGTCACCGACACCCCGTACCGCACGCAGGCCGAGACGGCGGCGGCCGCGAAGGCGGCGGCGGCACAGACCAGCGCCGGCTTCGGCGAGTTGGAGGCGGTGGCCGAGGGCAATCCGATGCTGCGCGCCGGCAAGCCGGTGGCGCTCGGCAACGTGGGCCAGGCGTTCTCCGGCCGGTACACGGCGACGGCCGTGCAGCACGTGCTGGAGCCGCACGGCGGCTACCGCACCACCGTATGGGTCAGCGCCAGCCCCGACCGCTCCCTGACCGGCCTGGTGACGGGCGCCAACGCGCCGGGCCGCGGGCCGCGCATCCCCGGCCTGGCGACCGGCGTGGTGACGGACGTGCGCGAGCCGAACGGCTCCCAGCGCGGCGCGGTCCGCCTGAAGTTCCCCTGGCTCGACGACACCTACGTCACCGACTGGGTGCGCACCGTCCAGTGGGGCGGCAAGGGCGGCGGCGGGGTCGTGAGCCCCGAGGTCAACGACGAGGTCCTCGTCGGCTTCGAGCAGGGCCTGCTCGACTGTCCGTACGTCATCGGCGGGCTCTACAACGGCGTGGACCAGCCCTCCCCGCACGACGTGCCGCTGATCGACAAGACCAGCGGCAAGGTCAACCGCCGCTCGGTGGTGTCGCGTTCGGGCCACCGCGTGGAGCTGCTGGACGCGGCCGCGCCGGGCCCGTCCGGCCTGCGGCTGGTCACCGGGGACGAGCGGCTCGAAGTGCGCATGGACGACCGGCGGGACCGGATCGAGCTCACCGTGTACGGGGGGCGGGGCCGCCCGCTGACCTCCGTGCTCCTGGACAAGGCCGGCATCACCCTGGACGCCGGGCAGGGCACCGTGAAGGTGTCCGGCCGGCAGGTCGACATCGACGGCACGGCCGGGGTGAGCATCGGCGGCCGGTCGGTACGGGTGTCCGGCACCGCGGACGTCACCGTCAACGGCGGCCTGCTCGCCGTCCTCAAGGCCCGCCTCATCCGGATCAACTGAGCCCCCCAGTCCTCAGCCGCCAGCCCCCTTTCCCCCCGACCACGACCGCCCTTCCCGAGGAGCTCCCGATGCCAGCCGCAGCCCGTACCGGCGACCCCACCAACCACGGTGGCCGGCTCGCCACGCCGCCGCCCGGCGCCGCCGCGGCGGTCGCGACGGTGCTGATCGGCGGCCGGCCCGCCGCCGTCGTGGGCAGCCTGCACGTCTGCGTCGTCCCGCCGCACGCGGCGCTGGGACCGGCCAACGTGATCGTGCCGAGCCCGGCCGCCCTCACCGCGGGAACGGTCCTCGTCGGCGGGCTGCCCGCCGCCCGGGCCCGCGACCAGACCGCCTGCGGCGCGATGGTCCTGACCGGCGCCCCGAACGTCCTGATCGGGGGCGTGTGATGAGCGAGCGGTTCATCGGACGCGGCTGGGCCTTCCCCCTGCGCGTCGGGCCGACCGGCGGGATCGCCATGGTCGAGCGGGAGCGGGAATTGGAGGAGGCCATCCGGCTGGTGCTGGGCACGGCGCCCGGCGAACGGCCGATGCGGCCGGAGTTCGGCTGCGGCATCCACGAGTACGTCTTCGCCCCCGGCGACGGCGACACCGCCGGGCGGGTAGCCCAGCAGGTGCGCGAAGCCCTGGAGCGGTGGGAGCCCCGGATCGCGGTGGACGAGGTCGTCGTGGCCTTCGACTCCGTCGAGGCGGGCACCCTCTACATCGATGTGCACTACACGGTGCGCACCACCAACGACCGGCGCAACCTGGTCTTCCCCTTCTACACGATCCCCTCCGAGGAGGGGGCCGAGGAAATGGTCGCGGACTGATGGCCCTGCCCTCCCCCAACCTGGACGACCGACGGTTCCAGCAGCTCGTCGACGAGGCGAAGCGGTACGTGCGGCAGCGCGCCCCGGAGTGGACCGACCACAACGTCTCCGACCCGGGCGTCACCCTGATCGAGACGTTCGCCTACCTCGTGGACCAGCTGCTGTACCGGCTCAACCGGGTCCCGGACAAGAACTACCTGGCGTTCCTGGACCTGTTGGGCATCCAGCTGTACCCGCCCTCGGCCGCCCTCGCCGACGTCGACTTCTGGCTGTCGGCTCCGCAGCCCGAGACGGTGACGCTGCCCGCCGGCACCGAGGTGACCACCGCGTCCGGTGAGAGCGAGGAGGCGGTGGTCTTCGCGACCACGGACGATCTGCGCATCGTCCCGAGCGAGTTGACGCGCCTGGTCACCTCGCCGCGCACCGGCGACCTGACCGACCGGACGGGCACGCTCGCCGAGGGCCGCGACGTGCCGTGCTTCCAGGCGACGCCCGAGCCCGGCGACGCACTGCTGTTCGGCCTGCCGACCGCGGTGCCGCGCTGCGTGGTCGCGGTGCGCCTCGACAGCCGCGTCGAGGGCGTCGGTGTCGACCCGCGCCAGCCCCCGCTGGTGTGGGAGGCGTGGGACGGCGGCCGGTGGCAGCTCTGCGAGACCGACTCCGACAGCACCGGCGGCCTGAACCGGCCCGGTGAGGTCATCGTCTACGTACCGGCCGGGCACACGGCCTCGCTGATCAGCGGGATCCGCGCGGGCTGGCTGCGCTGCCGGGTCACCGAGCCGGAACCGGGCCAGCCGTTCTACTCGGAGTCCCCGACCGTGCGCGAGGCCTCCGTCTTCACCGTCGGCGGCACGATGACCGTGGAGCACGCCGAGCGGGTCACCGACGTACCGCTCGGCGCGTCGGAGGGGGTGGCGGGGCAGGCCTTCCGGCTCGGCCGGCCGCCCGTGCTGCTCGACGGGGAGCCGCCGGTGGTGGAGGTGTCCTCCGCCGAGGGATGGCAGCGCTGGGAGGTCGTGGAGCACTTCGGCCGCTCGGGTCCCGACGACCGGCACGTGCGCGTGGACGCCACCACCGGCGAGTTCGCCTTCCCGCCGGTGCTGCGCGAGGCCGACGGCACCCTGCGCGCGTGCGGCGCCGTACCGCCCAAGGGCTCCCGGATCCGGGTGGCCCGCTACCGCACCGGCGGCGGCCCGGCCGGCAACGTCTCGCGCGGGGCGATCTCCGTACTGCGCAGCTCCGTCCCGTACGTCGCCCGGGTCACCAACCGGGAGGCGGCGCGCGGCGGGGTCGCCGGGGAGACCATCGACAACGCCAAGCTGCGGGCGCCGGAGAGCCTGCGCATGCAGGAGCGCGCGGTGACCGCGGAGGACTACGAGATCATCGCCCGGCAGGCGGCGCCCTCGGTGCGCCGGGTCCGCTGCCTGCCCGACCGGGACGGGGGTGGCCCGGGCGCGGTACGCGTCCTCGTGGTTCCGGACGCGGTCGCCGACGAGGGCGACCGGCTCCGCTTCGAGCAGCTGATCCCCTCCGACCAGGTGCTCGCCGCCATCACCCGCACCCTCGACGAACGGCGCCTGATCGGCACCCGCCTGGTCGTGGAACCGCCCGTCTACCAGGGCGTCACGGTGGTGGCCCGGCTGTCGGCGGCGGCCGGGGACGCCGACCGGGTGCGCGAGGCGGCGCTCGCCGCGCTGTTCCGCCACCTGGGCCCGCTGCACGGCGGGCCCGACGGCGCCGGCTGGCCGTTCGGGCGGCCCGTGCAGTACGGCGAGGTGTTCGGCGTCCTGCAACGCGCCATCGGGGACGTGCTGGTGGAGGAGATACGGATGTTCGCCGCCGACCCGATCACGGGGCGGCGCGGGGCGCCGGTCGACCGCATCGACATCGGCCCGGGCGCGCTGGTCTTCTCCTACCAGCACCAGGTCGTCGTGACGGAGCCGGAGCCGGAGGTGCGCGGATGAGCCGGGCCGCCGTGCCGGGCCTGCCGAGCCGGCACCCGATCGGTGGGCAGCTCCCCGCCCTGTACGCCGACGACGACTTCGCCCAGCGGTTCACGGCGGGCCTGGACACGGTCCTGGCCCCGGTGTTCTCGGCCCTCGACAACCTGCCCGCCTACTTCGACCCCCGGCTGGCCCCGGCCGACTTCCTGCCCTGGCTGGCCTCCTGGGTCGGCGGCGCGGACGACCCCCGGTGGCCGCTCGAGCTGCGGCGCGAGGCGGTGGCCCGCGCGGTGGAACTGCACCGCTGGCGCGGCACCCGGCGCGGCCTGACCGAGGCCCTGCGGCTGATCCTGGGCGTGTCCGCCGAGGTCAGCGGCGACGGCGCCGCCACCTGGTCCCGCACCCCCGGCACCGACCTGCCGCCGGCCCCGCCGGAGGAGGTCCTGGTACGAGTCTGGCCTCGCCAGGACGGACCCGGGCACCCCGTGGACGCGGACCGGGTCCGCTCCCTGATCCGCACCCTGTGCCCCATCCACACGATCTGCCGAGTCGAGGTCCTGCCGGGACCGCCCGGAGGTGAGACGAGGTGACGACGATGCGCGCGTGCCCTGTTTGCGGCGCGTCCAACGCCCCGACGGACGACTTCTGCACCAACTGCGGCACCTACCTGGGCTGGTCCACCCCCACCCCCCGCCCCCCAGCCCCCCAGACCCCCACCCCGACGGAGCCCCCACCCCCAACGGCCCCGCCCCAGGAAGCCCCAGCCCACCCGAGCCCACCCCCGCCGGCCACGGCTCGACAGGCTCCGACCCACGAATCGCCGGCCGGCGCGGGCCCGTCCCCGACGGCTACGGGCCAAGAGGCCACGGCCGGCACGGGCACGTCCCCGACGGACACGGACCAGGGAGGCTCGCCGCAGTGGGCCCCAGCCCGGCCCAGCACGCCCCCGACAGGCGCGAGCCCGACAGGCGCGGCCCACGAGGCCACGGCCGGCGAGGGCACGGCCCACGAGACCACCGCCCCGGCGGACACGGCCCAGGGGGCCACAGCCCGGGCAGCCGCGGCCCAGGGGGGCACAGCCGGGGCAGCCGCGCCCGCGACAGTCACGGCCCGACAGCCCACGGCCCAGGGCGGCCCAGCTCGAGCGAGCACGGGCCCGACGGGCGCGGGCCCGACGGGCGCGGGCCCCACAAGCCCGGGCCCGGAGTCCACGGGCGGCGAGGGCACGGCCCAGGGGGCCCAAGCCCGCGCGGGCACGCCCCCGACGGACACTGCCGGGGAAACCACAACCCCGGCAGCCATGGCCCACGAGGCCGCTGCCCGGGAAACCCCGACCCAGCGGGCCCCAGCTCTGGGCACGGGCCGGGAGGCCAAGGCCGGCACGGGCACGGGCCTGGAGGGCACGGGCCCGGAGGCCAAGGCCCGCACGGGCACCGCCCCAGCACACCCGCCCCGGGAGGCCGCGCCCCGGGCAGCCACGGCCCAGGAGGCCATGGCCAGCGCGGGCACGGACCGGGAAGGCACGGCCCCGGGAACCCCAACCCGCGCCGGTACGGCCCCGGCGGACAGGGCGGACACGACCCAAGGAGGCACGCCCCGGGAGGCCACGGCCCAAGGGGGCGCGCCCCGCCAGGGCACGCCCATGGAGGGCGCAACCCAGGAAGGCACACCCCGCGAGGGCCGGGCCCACAGGGACTCGGGCAGCGAGGACACGGCCCAAGCCGCCGCCACCCAGGGGGGCCCGCCCCCGGAGAACACCCCCCAGGCGGGCACGGTGGAACCCGGCCCGCCCACCCCCGCACGTCGACGGCCGACCTGGCTGCGAGGGCAGCCCGACCTGCCCCCCGCCGCCCCCGCCGACGCCGACTCGGCCAGAGTCGGAGGCGCGGGATCGGTCCCCGCCGCACCCGCAGGCACCGCCCCCAACCCGCCCGCCCGCAACGACACCGCGTCCACCCCGACCACCACGGCGGAGCACACCCCCGCACGTCGGCGGCCGGCCTGGCTGCGAGGGCGGCCCAACCCGTCCCCCGCCGACGCCGGCCCGGCGGCGGGGTCGGTCCCCGCCGAGCCCTCGGCGGATGCCCCGCCGGCCGCTCGGGCTGACGGTGTGGCGGAGGGCACCGCTGGGCCCCCGCCCACCACCGGCGCCTGCCGCCCCGCGCCGCCGGCCCGGGCCGCCCGGCCGCCGGCCGCCATACCGCCCGCCGCCCCGGCACCGGCCCCCCCGCCGCCCCGCGCACCCCGACCACCGGCCTCCCCGCCGCCCCGCGCACCCCAACCGCCCGCCGCAGCGCAACCCGCCACCCCCGCGGGAGCGAACGCCGCGAACCCGGCGAACCCCGCTCCCGTACGCCCCGCGAAGGCCGTCGCGCCACGGCCCGTCGTGCGGGCCGCCGCCGTCCGTGGGGATGTGGCCGGGGTGCCGTGCCCCAGTTGCCGGACGCCCAACCCGCCCGACCGCCGCTTCTGCCGCCGCTGCGCGGCTCCGCTGACGCCGGCCACCGCCCCGGTGCGCCTGCCGTGGTGGCGGACCATCTGGCCGCTGCGCCGCCGCGCCCGCGCCCGCGCCGGCTCCGGCCGGATGGTGCGCTTCCTGGTGATCCTGGCCGTGGTGCTGGCCCTGTGCGCGGGCGGCTTCCTGCTGCTGCCGGCCGGGCGGCAGCTGATCGAGGACACCCGGGACAAGCTCGGCAAGGCCAAGGCGGTGACCGCGACCCGCGCCGAGGCGAGCGCCGAGCTGCCCGGGCACCCCGTGGCCCACGCCACGGACGGCCTCAGCAACCGCTACTGGGGCGCGCCCGCCCCCGGCGCCTCGGTGACGTACACCTTCGGCAAGCCGTTCCGCCTGGTCGCGGTGATCCTCACCAACGGCGCCTCGTCCTCCCCGGAGGACTACGCGAAGCAGGGCCGGGCACTCCAGGTCGACATGGAGGTGACGGACCGGGACGGCCGCAAGACCTACAAGAAGCTCACCCTGAGCGATAAGCCCGGCCCCCAGACGTTCTCCACCGGCATCAGCCACGCCACCACGGTCCGGCTGACCCTCGACGCCCCCGCCGGCTGGACCCCCGACCGCCATGTCGCCCTGGCAGAAGTGGAGTTCTTCCAGCGCAGCTGACCCCGACCCTGTGGGGACACCCGGACACCCGGACACCCGGACACCCGGACCGCGGGTCACGCCGCGCGTAGGCAGAGCCCAGGGGCGTCTGGCAGCCTTGGACGCATGGAAGCCGTGCTGCTGACTCCCTGGGGTGCCGGGGACTTCTGGCTGTTGGAGCGCAAGAACGAGCCCGCCATGACCCGGTACCTGGGCGGGCCGGAGCCGGCCGAGAAGCTCCTCGACCGGCAGCGGCGGTACGAGGCCCTGAGCGCCCGGGAGCCCGCGGCCGGGCGGATGTTCCGGGTGGCGCTGGAGGCGACCGGGGAGGGCGTCGGCAGCGTCGGCTTCTGGGAGCGGGAGTGGCGGGGCGAGCCGGGGTACGAGGCCGGCTGGGGCGTCCTGCCCGAGGTCCAGGGGCGGGGCCTGGCCCTGGCCGCGGTGACGGCACTCCTGGCCTACGCCCGGGCCCACGGCACGCGCGACACCGTCCACGCCTTCCCCGGCACGGACCACGCGGCCTCCAACGCGGTCTGCCGCCGCGCCGGCTTCGCATGCCTCGGCGAGGTCCCCTTCGAGTACCCGCCCGGAGTCCCCCCCCCCGGCTTCGACTGGTGCTACCGGCTCAGGGACCTCCCGCCCGTCCCACCCACCCCATCAGACCCCTCCCTCCCGTAAACGAAACGTGGAACTCCCACCCGAGAACCGGCTCCCCCGGGCCGGCGCCACCGCGCGAGCGACGACGAGACCGCCGCGACCTCGTAATTCAGCCGCGCCCACCACCCGTGCAGTGGCATGCTGACAGGGTGAACGGACCCGGCATTCAGCTCACCCTCGCCCCCGAACTGCGCCTCTTCGCCCCGCCCAGCCGGCGCGCCGAACGCGTACCGACCGCGACCGACGGCGCCTCCAGCCTCGGCCACGTCGTCGAGTCGGCCGGCGTCCCGCTCACCGAAGTCGGCCGGCTCCTCGTCGACGGCCGCGAGGTGCCCGTCTCCTACGTGCCCCAAGACGGCCAGTCCGTGGAGGTGTTCGGCGTCGACCGCCCCCAGCGGGTCCCCGGCGCGCCGCTCCGCTTCCTCCTCGACGTCCACCTCGGCACCCTCGCCCGCCGCCTGCGCCTGCTCGGCGTCGACGCCGCCTATGAGAACGAGGACATCGGCGACCCGGCCCTCGCCACCCGCTCCGCCGCCGAGCGGCGCGTACTGCTCTCCCGCGACCGCGGATTGCTGCGCCGCCGCGAGATCTTCGCCGGCGCATACGTCTACAGCGACAACCCCGACGACCAACTGCGCGACATCCTCGGCCGGTTCGCGCCCGCGCTGGCGCCGTGGACCCGCTGCACCGCCTGCAACGGCCCGCTCCGCGAAGCCGACAAGGAGAGCGTCGGCGACCGCCTGGAACACGGCACGCACCGCTCCTACGACGTCTTCGCCCAGTGCACCGAATGCGAGCGCGTCTACTGGCGCGGCGCCCACCACGCCCGCCTGGAGCGGATCGTCGACGAGGCGCTCCTCGAATTCGGCACCGCCGAATCAGGGACCGTCTGACGCCGAGCGGCGCGATGCCGTGCCGCGGCGGCCCGCGGCTGGCAGACTGCCGAGGCATGACCGCCGCACCGGGCACAGAGGACGCGCAGCACGCAGAGGACACCATCGACGTCGTCGTGGTCGGCGCCGGGCCCACCGGACTGCTCCTCGCCGGTGACCTGGCCGCCGCCGGGCTCTCCGTCACCCTCGTCGAACGCCGCCCCCGCACCGCCGCCAACCTGACCCGCGCCTTCGCCGTGCACGCCCGCACGCTCGAACTGCTCGACGCCCGCGGCCTCGCCGACGCGCTCGTCTCCACCGGCAGGCGGATCGACCGCCTGCGTCCCTTCGGAGGCATGGCTCTCTCCCTTCAACGGCTGCGCACCCGCTACCCGTTCGTGCTCATCACCCCTCAATATGAGACAGAGAAACTCCTCGAGCGCCGCGCGTTGTCCACAGGCGCGGACATCCGATATGACAGTGAGCTCATCGGACTGACCCAGGACCGGGACACCGTCACCCTCGACCTGCGGCGCACCACCGACGGCGCCCGCACCACGCTCCACGCCCGCCACGCCGTCGGCGCCGACGGCGTCCGCTCCACCGTCCGCACCGCCCTCGGCCTGCCCTTCCCCGGCCAGGCCGTCGTCCGCTCCATGATCCTCGCCGACGTCCGGCTGACCGACCCGCCCGAGGACCTCCTCGCCGTCGACGGCAACGCCGGCGCCTTCGGCTTCCTCGTCCCCTTCGGCGACGGCTGGTACCGCGCCATCGGCTGGCACCGCGACGGCCGCGCGCGGGACGGCGACCCCGTCGGCCTCGACGAACTGCGCAGCATCCTGCGCACCGCCCTCGGCACCGACCACGGCATGCACGACCCCCGCTGGATGTCCCGCTTCCACAGCGACGAGCGCCAGGTCCCCCACTACCGCTCCGGCCGCGTCTTCCTCGCCGGCGACGCCGCGCACGTCCACTCCCCCGCCGGCGGCCTCGGCATGAACACCGGCCTCCAGGACGCCGCCAACCTCTCCTGGAAGCTCGCCGCCGTCCTCCACGGCCACGCCCCCGACCCCGAGGCCCTCCTCGACAGCTACCACCGCGAACGCCACCCCGTCGGCCGCCTCGTCCTGCGCGTCAGCGGCGCCCTGGTCCGTTCCGTCATGGCCACCGGCCCCGTCCGCCGCACCGCCCGCGGCCTCGGCGCCGCCCTCCTGCCCCGCATCGGCCCCGCGCAGGACCGCGCCCTCGGCCTGGTCTCCGGCATCGGGATCGCCTACCCGCCCCCGCCCGGCGCCCGCCGCCCCGCCGGCCGCCGCGCCCCCGACCTCGCCCTCGAAGACGGCCCGCACGGCCGGCGGCTCTACGAGGCCCTGCGCACCGGCGGCTTCGTCCTCGTCACCCCGCCCGGCCGGCCCACCCCGCCCGGGGCCTGCCTCACCCACGTCCACTGGCGCACGGAGCGGCGTACCGCCGCCCGCACCGCCTGCGTCCTCGTACGCCCCGACGGGTACGTCGCCTGGAGCGCGCCCCGGGCCACCGACGCCGAGGTCGCGGCGGCCGTGGCGGCCCGGCTCCTGCCCGCCGCCACCGCCGCCCGTACGGCCGGCCCCGCTCAGAAGGCGTAGGCGTCCCCGGTGTCCAGCGCCAGCACCACGTGCTCGTCGTTCGCGTGGTTCCGGTCGGTCGCCCCGCCGTTCCACCACGTGTCGACCCGCACCACCACCTCCGGCGTCCGCTCCCGCAGCTCCAGCACCAGCCCCACGTGCCGCCCGTGCCCGCGCAGCGGCAGCGGCCCGGTCTCGCACACCACCTCGCGCGGCCCGACCCGCGCGCAGCCCTCGGACAGCTCCTGCCGGTCCGCGAGGTCCGCCGAGAGCCGCACCCGCAGCGTCGCGTTGGGCACCGCCGAAGGCCCCTCGTTGTGCGGGACCAGCCAGATCCGCAAGTGGCCGCGGGCCAGGGACACCCGCCCGTGGTACGCCACGTCGGCCTCCGGCCCGGCCCCGACCGGCCGCGCCCCGACCGGCCCCGCCCCCACCGGGGCCGCCCCCCCCGGCCCCGCCCCCACCGGGGCCGCGCCCGCGGGTACCACCCCACCGAACGCCAGCAGCCCAGCCAGCACCACACTCCGTACGGCAACACGGCGCATCGCCACCACCTCCACGCGCGGACGCTAGCCACCACCCGGGCCACCCGGTCGGACCATCACACGAAGGAGGGCAGGCCGTCCCGCCATTCGCCCACGTCCGCCTCGTCGGCACGGCCGTGATCATGTGCGTCCCGCGGCGCCGCTGAGCCCGACCTATGCTGGCGGATAATCGCCCGTACGAACGAACGAGGAGCCCCGCACATGAGCACGGCCGCCACCAAGACCGCCGTCGTCACCGGAGCGAGCAGCGGCATCGGCGCCGCCACCGCCCGGCAGCTCGCCGCGGCCGGCTACCACGTCGTCCTCACCGCGCGCCGCAAGGACCGCATCGAGGCGCTCGCCGCCGAGCTCACCGCCGCCGGCCACGAGGCCACCGCGCACGCCCTCGACGTCACCGACCGGCCCGCCGTCGACGCCTTCGCCGCCTCCCTCGAACGCTGCGACGTACTCGTCAACAACGCGGGCGGCGCCCTCGGCGCCGAGCCCGTCGCCACCGGCGACCCCGCCGATTGGCGCACCATGTACGAGGTCAACGTCATCGGCACCCTCCACGTCACCCAGGCCCTGCTCCCCGCCCTCACCGCCTCCGGCGACGGCACGGTGGTCGTCCTGTCCTCCACCGCCGGCCACGCCACGTACGAGGGCGGCGCCGGCTATGTCGCCGCCAAGAACGGCGCCCGCGTCCTCGCCGAGACCCTCCGCCTGGAGATCGTCGGCCGGCCCGTGCGCGTCATCGAGATCGCCCCCGGCATGGTCAAGACCGAGGAGTTCGCGACCACCCGCTTCCGCGGCGACACCGAGAAGGCGGCCAAGGTGTACGCGGGCGTCGCCGAGCCCCTGTCCGCCGACGACGTGGCCGACACCATCACCTGGGCCGTCACCCGCCCCAGCCACGTCAACATCGACCTCCTGGTGGTCCGCCCCCGCGCCCAGGCCTCGAACACGAAGGTCCACCGCGAGCTGTAGCCCGCAGGCCCACGACCTGGCAGTTCGACCGGTACCGGCGACATCAGGCCGCCGGCACCGCCCGCTGACCCGTCCACGGGACCGGCCCGGCCGTCGGCGGCCCTTGGCCAACTCCCGTCATCGACAACCTGGTTGGGGCCGCCGGAGCGCTCGCACCACCCGCATGGCCCACCCCATGGCCCCTGCCGGCACGGGCGAGGCGCTCACCCTGTGCATCCGATCAGCCCCATATGTGCCTCTATGTGATGATCGCACCTCGCGCCTCCCGCCCTTCGACAAGAGCCGACCCCAGGATGCGTCTCGAGGCCCTTCGCGCCTCACCGTCCAACCAACCGGTTCCACGAGGAGCAACACACATGAGTCCTGAGCAAAGGACGCCGTTCCGTATGGGTCCGCTTCCCCGGCAGAGCAAGGCGCTCGCCGTCGGCGCGGTGGCATCGATGGCAATCGCGGTGCTCGGCTTCGCCACCCCGGCGCAGGCAGACGCCGCAACCCCGCAGCCGGCCGGAGCGACGTCGACAGACGCACGGGGCGGCGACGAGTGCGAGGAGGACCTCACCGACGAGGGTTCCGACGCCAAGGTGCGCGGCACCCACGACGGGTGTGACGGCCGCGACGGCCGCGACGGTCGGGACGGCCGCGACGGCCGGGACGCCAAGTGCGGGAACGACATCGACTCGGTCCGCCCGAACGGAAACGAGGAGATCAGCATCCTCCTGGTGGACGGGACCGCCTTCGGCGGCCACCGGGTCGGCGCCCCGCTCACCGCCCCCTTCAACCGCCAGAACCTCACCACCACCGCGAACCCCGGCTACCCCACCGACCGGAGCACGGTCTGCTCCGCCTCGGTCAGCTCGCTGGGCAACGACACGAGGTTCAAGGTGCAGACCCGGGACGGGCTCGTGTACGAGCTCGTGTGCGCCTCCAACGGCACGACGGTCAACTGCGTCGGCGCCTCCTGGACCCCGGTCGGCTTCACCCCGGTGGCCACCGGCCCGTTCGCCAAGGCCCAGCGCCCCTGACCCGCCAGGATCCCGCTGAACGACGCGTGCCGTGCCCGGCACCTCCCGGGCACGGCACACGTGCGTGCGCGCAGCGCCGCCCCCGCCGGCCCCGTGTCAGCCCGAGACGGCCCGCGTCAGCCCGCCTCGGCTCGCCCCGGCCCGCGTCAGCCCTTCACGCAGATGACCTGCTTGAGCTTGGCCACCACCTGCACGAGGTCGGTCTGCTGGTCGATGACCTGCTCGATCGACTTGTACGCGCCCGGGATCTCGTCCACGACGCCCGAGTCCTTGCGGCACTCGACGCCCTTGGTCTGCTCCGCCAGGTCCCGCGCCGAGAACTTCTTCTTCGCCGCCGTCCGGCTCATCTTCCGGCCGGCCCCGTGCGAGGCCGAGTTGAAGGACTTCTCGTTGCCGAGGCCCTTCACGATGTACGAGCCCGTCCCCATGGAGCCCGGGATGATCCCGTAGTCACCGCTGCCTGCGCGGATCGCGCCCTTACGGGTGACCAGCAGGTCCATGCCGTCGTACCGCTCCTCCGCCACGTAGTTGTGGTGGCAGCTGATCTCCCGGTCGAAGGAGACCTTCGCCTTGCGGAACTCCTTGCGGATGACCTCCTTGAACAGGCTCATCATGGCCGCGCGGTTGAACTTCGCGTACTCCTGAGCCCAGAACAGGTCGTTCCGGTACGCCTCCATCTCGGGGGTCGCCGCCAGGAACACCGCCAGGTCGCGGTCGACCAGACCCTGGTTGTGCTCCAGGCCCCGCGCCACGTTGATGTGGAAGTCGGCCAGCTCGTTGCCGATGTTCCGGGACCCGGAGTGCAGCATCAGCCAGACCGAACCCGACTCGTCGAGACAGAACTCGATGAAGTGATTGCCGCCTCCCAGCGTTCCGATCTGCTTCGTGGCACGCTCCTGACGGAACTTGACCGCGTCCGTGATGTAGTCGAAGCGCTTCCAGAGGTCCTCGTAGCCGTCCACCGAGAAGCCGTACAGCCTCGACGGGTCCACGGCCTCCTTGTGCAGCCCCGTGCCCACCGGAATCGCCTGCTCGATCCGCGCCCGCAGCTTCGACAGGTCCCCCGGCAGGTCGTTCGCCGTCAGGGACGTCTTCACCGCCGACATGCCGCAGCCGATGTCCACGCCCACCGCCGCCGGGCAGACGGCGTCCTTCATCGCGATCACCGAGCCGACCGTGGCGCCCTTGCCGTAGTGCACGTCCGGCATGACCGCCAGGCCCTTGATCCACGGAAGGGTGGCCACGTTGCGCAGCTGCTGCATCGCGTGGTCCTCGACCGACGCCGGGTCGGTCCACATCCGGATCGGGACCTTCGCCCCGGGTACCTCTACATACGACATACGGAATCAATCCCCCGAAAACCACAGAAACATCGGAATGCGCAAAAAGCCTCGCTCTTGATCCCAAATACGACAGAGGACCGGCGCCGGCACCAGCGTGTGCGATAGACATTGTGTCCATCCGCGCCCGAGCCGCGGCAACGCATTTTCCTGACCGTCGGGGGGCCCGCCGGTCGAAGGGAGCCATTGGACGTGCAGCGCAAGGCGGTACGGCGAGCCCTGCCGGGCATCGCGATGCTCACCGCACTCGTGGCCGGCGCGGCCGGTCTGACCGGGTGCACGGGCGGGAGCGGCACCGGCGGCACCAGCGACTCGAAAGCCGGCGGCAGCCAGGCCACGCCCGCACAACCCGGGAAGTACCGCATCCTGCCCGCCCCCTGCAAGGCCGGCGCCGACAGCAAGCGGCTCAAGGCCATGCTCCCGGCAGCGGAATCGCTCACCCCGGAGCAGCGCGACCAGGTCTACGCCGGCACCGCGGACGCCTCGTACGACGGCGACCGGCGCGTCGGCTGCCGCTGGAGCGCGCAGACGCCGGAGGAGACCCGGCTGCTGTCGGTCGGCTTCGAGCGCGTGGTCTCCTACGACCGGGCCGTCGCCAGCGACGACGACAAGGCGCACCAGGTGTACGTGCGCCAGCTGACCGACGCCAAGCTGCCCTTCCCCGGCCCGACCGCGAGCCCCGTCCCCACGCCGACCGCCACCGCCGCGCCCACCACCCCGGCCGCCCCGCAGCCCGGCGGCGGATCGCCGACGCCCGCCGGCAGCCCGTCCGCCCCGGTCGAGCTCGGCTCGCGCGTGCTGGAGGGCCTGGGGACCGAGGCGTTCGTCGAGGACAAGCTGAGCCCGGCGGGGGCCGCCGCCGCGCAGTCGCGCACCGTGCGGATTGTGTTCCGTACCTCGAATGTCATCGTCACGCTGGAGTACAGCGTGCAGCCCGCGGTGCCCGGCACGGTCCCGCCCAGCGCCGAAACCCAAGACAGGACAAGGCAGTTGGCGCAGGCCCTGGTCGAGCGTCTGGGCGGGTGAGCGGAGCGGGCCGGGGCCCGGGGGGACGGCGCGCACAGCACGCCGCCACCCGGTCGGGCTACCGTTGCCTGGGTTCCGCGTCCGGCCCCGTGTCCGAAGAAGCCCCACAAACGCAGAAGGAAACATGCACCGATCAGCCTCGCGCCTCACCCGCGTTCTCGCCTGCGCAGCCGTCCCGGTGATACTCACCGTCGCCGGGTGCTCGTCCGACTCGGGCAAGGGCTCGGGCTCGGACGGCGGCAAGAAGTCCGAATCCTCCTCGTCCGGCCAGCCGAGCGCGAAGCCCTCCGCCACCCTGGAGAAGGCGGCGTACGCCACGCTTCCGGACCCCTGCAAGGCCGTCCAGACCGCGACGATCGACACGCTCGTCCCGGAGGCGAAGGACAAGAACGGCACGGCGAGCAAGTCGAACGACCTGGCGAGCCGGGCCAGCTGCTCCTGGAACGGTCTGGACGAGGACGGCCTGAAGGGCTCGCAGTACCGCTGGCTCGCGATCTACTTCTCCCGCCACGACTCGCAGGCCTCCCTCGGCAGCGCCAACAAGCGCGCCGAGGAGCAGTACACCAAGCAGGTCGAGGCGGCGAAGGCGACCGAGGGCGCGCAGAACCTGAAGGCGGAGGAGGCCGGCGGGATCGGCGACCAGGGCACCTCGGTCGTGTACAGCGTGAAGAAGGACGTCGACTCCTTCAACACGACGATCGTGGCCCGCACCCAGAACGTGGTCGTCACGCTCGACTACAACGGTGCCGCGTACGAGGGTGCCGGCGCCCCGGACCAGGCGAAGCTGCTCCAGGACGCCATCGCGGCGGCGAAGGAGGCGGTGGCCTCGGTCGACGCCGCCAACAAGCAGCCCGACCAGGCGCAGTCCCCGCAGCCCGCGCAGTAGGAGCGGGCCCGCCTGAGGCGTTGACACCGGGTCACCCGTACGCTGTGCCTGCCGCAGCCGGGTAAAGGCTCGGTAAGTGTGCTCGACAAGGGGAGGGGATCGCGGGTGGCGGCGATGCAGCTGACTCGTACGCACCGGATACTCATCGGCGTCGTGGTCGCCGGAGCCGTCGTCATCGCGGGCATCGGCTTCGCGGGCTCGTACTCCGCGGTGCGTGCCCTCGCCCTGCAGAAAGGCTTCGGCAGCTTTTCGCTGGTCTTCCCGATCGGCATCGACGCGGGGATCTGCGTCCTGCTCGCGCTGGACTTGCTGCTGACCTGGATCCGGATCCCCTTCCCGCTGCTGCGCCAGACGGCGTGGCTGCTGACCGCGGCGACGATCGCCTTCAACGGCGCCGCGGCCTGGCCGGACCCGCTGGGTGTCGGCATGCACGCCGTGATCCCGATCCTGTTCGTGGTGACGGTCGAGGCCGCCCGGCACGCGGTGGGCCGGATCGCGGACATCACCGCGGACCGGCACATGGAGGGCGTGCGCCTCACCCGGTGGCTGCTGTCGCCGGTGCCGACCTTCAAGCTGTGGCGGCGGATGAAGCTGTGGGAGCTGCGCTCCTACGAGCAGGCGGTCGGCATGGAGCAGGACCGGCTGATCTACCAGGCCCGGCTGCAGGCGCGGTACGGGCGGGCCTGGCGGCGCAAGGCTCCGGTGGAGGCGCTGATGCCGCTGAAGCTGGCCCGGATCGGCGTACCCCTCGCGCAGACGGCCCCGGAGGGGCTGGCGGCGGCGGGCATCGACCCGGCGCTGCTGCCCCCGGCGGCCGCGGCGCCCGCTGCGGCCCCCGCCCTGGAGGCGGCGGCCGCGCCGGCCGCCGGACCCGGGCAGGAGGCCCGGGCGCAGGCCCTCGCCCAGGGCCAGGCCCAGGCCTTCGCCCCGAACCCGTCCCAGGACCAGTCGCCGGACCAGTCCCCGGCCCCGGCCGTGGCCGCCGTGGCCGCCGCGCCCGCCCCGCCGCCGTTCGCGGTGGACCCGACGGCCATGCCCGCCGCCCACAACAGCGCCTGGTTCGCGGCGCCGCTGGCTCCGCAGGCGGCGTACGAGGGCGGCTACAACCCCCAGTACGTCGAGGGCCTGGAGCCGACCCCGGTCATGCGCCCGGCGGGCCCGGAGGAGCCGCAGCCGGCAGCCCCGCAGGAGCAGGTGCCGATGCCGGCTCCCCGCCCCGAGGACGCCGCGGAAGCCGCCGACGGGCCGGACGAGGCGGAGTTCGCGGAGGTCGCGTACAAGGTGTTCCGTGCGCTGGTCGACGAGCAGAACGACTTCCCGACGGCCGAGGCGCTCGACATACACCTGTCGGACGGCTACGGCGTGACCCACCCGCGCAGCGGCTCGCTGCTGCGCCGCATGATCCCGGCGTTCAAGCAGCGCTACCAGAAGGACCTGGAGAACGAGCACATCGCCTGAGCCCGCGCGGCACGGCGGCCATGCGCAAGGGCCCGCACCCCGAGAGGTGCGGGCCCTTGCGCATGCCGGTGCCGGCTCAGACCGCGAGCAGCTTGCGCACCCGGTCGGCGCCCACCGCCAGCAGCAGGGTGGGCAGGCGCGGCCCGGTCTCCCGGGTCACGAGGAGCCGGTAGAGCAGCGCGAAGAACGTCCGCTGCGCGACCTTGAGCTCCGGCGTCGGCTTGGCGTCGGGCTCGAGTCCGGCCATCACCTTGGGCACGCCGTAGACCAGCGTGGTCAGCCCGTCCAGGGACCAGTGCGAGTCCAGTCCCGCGAGCAGCAGGCGCAGCGACTCGCGGCCCTCGTCGTCCAGGGACGACAGCAGCTCCGCGTCGGGCTCCTCGCGTACGAGGGTCCGCTGGTCGGCGGGGACCTGGGTGGTGATCCAGTTCTCGGCGCGGTCCAGGCGGGGCCGTACCTCGTCGAGCGAGGTGAGCGGCTTGTCCGGGTCCAGGTCGCTCAGGATGCGCAGGGTCTGCTCGTCGTGGCCGGCGGTGATGTCGACGACCGAGGCGAGCGTCCGGTAGGGCATCGGGCGCGGGGTGCGGAGCAGCTCGTGCGAGGCGACCCGTACGGCGCGGCTGTGCGCGGCCGCGTCGGCGGGCAGCACGGAGCCGTCCGCCACCTTGGCCTCCAGCTTGTCCCACTCGTCGTAGAGCCGCTGGATCTCCTGGTCGAAGGCGATCTTGAAGGACTGGTTCGGGCGGCGGCGGGCGTACAGCCAGCGCAGCAGCTGCGGCTCCATGATCTTCAGCGCGTCGCCCGGAGTCGGGACCCCGCCCTTGCTGGAGGACATCTTCGCCATGCCGCTGATGCCGACGAACGCGTACATCGGGCCGATCGGCTGCTCACCGCCGAAGATGTGCACGATCTGGCCGCCGACCTGGAAGGACGAGCCGGGCGAGGAGTGGTCGACGCCGGAGGGCTCGAAGACGACGCCCTCGAAGGCCCAGCGCATCGGCCAGTCGACCTTCCAGACGAGCTTGCCGCGGTTGAACTCGCTGAGCTTGACCGTCTCGGTGAACTCGTCCTCGGTGCAGACGTAGGTCATCTCGGTCGTCTCGTCGTCGTACGAGGTGACCTTGGTGAAGTCCTTGCCGCACTGGCCGCAGTACGGCTTGTACGGGTAGTACCCGCCCTCGCCCGTGCTGCCGTCGTCCTCGGCGGCCGCGCCGGAGCCCTCGGCGGCCTCCAGCTCGGCCTCGTCGGCCTGCTTCTGCTGGGGCTTCTTGCCGCCCGGCTTCTGCTTGGTGCGGTACTGGTCGAGGACGGCGTCGATGTCGCCGCGGTGCTTCATCGCGTGCAGCACCTGCTCGCGGTAGGCGCCGGAGGTGTACTGCTCGGTCTGGCTGATCGGGTCGTACTCGACGCCCAGCTCGGCCAGTGCCTCGACCATGGCGGCCTTGAAGTGCTCGGCCCAGTTCGGGTACGGGGACCCCTCGGGCGCGGGCACGGCGGTCAGCGGGCGGCCGATGTGCTGGGCGTGCGATTCCTCGGTGACGCCGGGGATGCCCTTGGGGACCTTGCGGTAGCGGTCGTAGTCGTCCCACGAGATGAGGTGGCGGACCTGGTGGCCCCGGCGGCGGATCTCGTCGGCGACCAGGTGCGGGGTCATGACCTCGCGCAGGTTGCCCAGGTGGATCGGGCCGGAGGGGGAGAGGCCGGACGCGACGACGACAACCGGAGTTTTCTCGCCGGGTGCTCGGCGCTCCGCCTCGGCGATGACCTCGTCCGCGAAACGGGAGACCCAGTCGGTCTCGGTGCTGCTCTGCGCCACGACACGTCCTTCTATCTCGAATGCTGGCTTCAGCCATTCTCCCAGACGTCCGCCGTCGCTCCGCGGTTGTTTTCCCCCACCGCTTTCTCCCGCTGTTTTCTCCCGCGAAACGGATGGCCCTGCCGTGGGATACTCGGCACTTGTCGGAACAACCAAGTGCACCCACCGGCACAACCTCACAGGAACGGCAGCTCATGGCCTCGGTCCCTTCCCTCGCTTCTTCCGTCGATCAGCGCGTCGCGGACGCCCTCGCCTCGGCTCTGCCGGAGGCCGGTGCCGCCGACCCGCTGCTGCGACGAAGCGACCGGGCCGACTTCCAGGCCAACGGCATCCTGGCGCTCGCGAAGAAGGCCAAGGCCAACCCGCGCGAGCTGGCGACGACCGTGGTCGAGGGCATCGCGACCGGTGACCTGATCCAGGAGATCGAGGTCTCGGGCCCGGGCTTCCTCAACATCACCATCACCGACAGGGCGATCATCGAGACCCTGGCGGCGCGGGCGCTCGACGACCGGCTCGGCGTGCCGCTCGCGGCGAACCCGGGCACGACGGTGATCGACTACGCGCAGCCGAACGTCGCCAAGGAGATGCACGTCGGGCACCTGCGGTCCGCCGTGATCGGTGCGGCGATGGTGGAGATCCTGGAGTTCACGGGCGAGAAGGTGGTCCGCCGCCACCACATCGGCGACTGGGGAACCCAGTTCGGCATGCTCATCCAGTACCTGCTGGAGCACCCGCACGAGCTGGACCACAAGTCGGACGAGGAGGTCTCCGGCGAGGAGGCCATGTCCAACCTGAACCGGCTCTACAAGGCCTCGCGCGCCCTCTTCGACTCCGACGAGGAGTTCAAGACGCGGGCCCGGGCCCGGGTGGTGGACCTCCAGGCCGGCGACCCGCGGACGCTGGCGCTGTGGCAGCGGTTCGTGGACGAGTCGAAGATCTACTTCTACTCGGTCTTCAACAAGCTGGACATGGACATCCAGGACCCGGACGTGGTCGGCGAGTCCGGCTACAACGACATGCTGGTCGAGACGTGCAAGCTGCTGGAGGAGTCGGGCGTCGCCGTCCGCTCCAACGGCGCGCTGTGCGTGTTCTTCGACGACGTCAAGGGCCCGGACGGCAACCCGACCCCGCTGATCGTGCAGAAGTCGGACGGCGGCTTCGGCTACGCGGCCACCGACCTCTCGGCGATCCGCAACCGCGTCGCCGACCTGTCGGCGACCACGCTGATCTACGTGGTCGACGCGCGGCAGTCCCTGCACTTCAAGATGGTCTTCGAGACGGCCCGCCGGGCCGGCTGGCTGAACGACGAGGTCAAGGCCGTCCAGCTGGCCTTCGGCACGGTCCTCGGCAAGGACGGCAAGCCGTTCAAGACCCGCGAGGGCGAGACGGTCCGGCTGGTGGACCTGCTGGACGAGGCCGTCGAGCGGGCGACCGCCGTGGTCCGGGAAAAGGCCGAGAAGGTGGGCCTGACCGAGGCGGAGATCGTCGAGAACGGCCAGTACGTCGGCATCGGCGCGGTGAAGTACGCCGACCTGTCGACCTCGGCCGCGCGCGACTACAAGTTCGACCTGGACCAGATGGTCTCGCTCAACGGTGACACCTCCGTGTACCTCCAGTACGCGTACGCCCGGATCAAGTCCATCCTGCGCAGGGCGGGCGACCGCAAGCCGGTCGCGCACCCGGAGCTGGAACTGGCCCCGGCCGAGCGTGCGCTGGGCCTGCACCTGGACCACTTCGGCGAGCTCATCGCCGAGGCGGCCGCGGAGCACGCCCCGCACAAGGTGGCCGCGTACCTCTACCAGCTGTCCTCGCTGTTCACGACGTTCTACGACCAGTGCCCGGTCGTGAAGCCCGAGCCGGAACTCGTCGTGGGCGAGAACCGCCTGTTCCTGTGCGACCTGACGGCCCGCACGCTGACGAAGGGCATGTCCCTGCTCGGCATCCGGACGCCCGAGAAGCTCTGACGCTCCACCTGACTGCCCCCGGCGCACCCGCCCCGGGGGCAGTCGCGTTTCCCGGACCCGGTCCGCACCGGACGGCTGGGTGGAGGGCGTCCGAGCCGAGGAGGAACCGGAAATGACGACCGCGACGCCTGCGCCTGGTGGATCTGTGCCGCCGATGCCGGAGTACACGCCGAAGGCCTTGCGCTCAGCCAAGGCCGCCCACGCCCCGGCCCCCCTGCCGGACTTCGACGCCGCCTGGCGACGGCAGATCGCCGACGCATACGAAGGGGGCGTCACCCGAACGGCCCGGTTCGGTGCGTCCGGCCCGGGTAGGGGACGGCCCGTCCGTCCCCCGCCCCACCGGAGGCCCCCGTGCCCGACATGAACGGCCCCTACAAGCCCGGCACCCCCTGCTGGATCGACCTGACGGTCCCCGACCAGCAGGCGGCCCTCGACTTCTACTGCGGCCTCTTCGGCTGGCAGGGCGAGATCGGCCCGCCCGAGCAGGGCGGGTACTCCGTCTGCACCCTCAAGGGCAAGCCGGTGGCCGGGATCATGAAGGCGATGAACCCGGACGGCAGCATCCCCGACCCGCTGCCGCCGACCGTGTGGACGACGTACCTGTCCACCGACGCCATCGACTCCACCCTCAAGTCCCTCACCGACGCGCGCGGCGAGGTCCTCATGGGGCCGATGGACGTCATGGACCTCGGCAGGATGGCCGTGGCCGCCGACCCGACCGGCGCCGTCTTCGGCCTGTGGGAGCCGGGCACCTTCGACGGCGCGGAAATCGTCAACGAGCACGGGGCACTGATCTGGAGCGAGCTGAGCACCGGTGACCCCGATGGCGCCGCAGCGTTCTACTCCGCCATCCTGCCGGTCACCACGGCGCCGAGCGAGATGGAAAGCGGCCCGGCCTATACGGAGTTCAAGGTCGCCGGCCGCTCCGTGGCCGGGATGATGAACCTCGACAGCCTCCCGCCCGGCACGCCCCCGAACTGGCTGCCGTACTTCCACGCGGACAGCGTGGATGCCGTCCAGGCCGCCGCGACGAAGGCCGGCGCCACGGTCCTCATGCCCGCGTTCGACATGGTGGCGGGCCGGATGGCCGTCCTGGCCGACCCGCAGGGCGCGGTGTTCGCGGTGATCACCGCGAAGGCGCCGGAGCAGCCCGCCTGATCCCTACCGGGTCAGCGGAACTCGCACCACACCACCTTGCCCGGCGCCCGGGGCACCACGCCCCAGGCGTCGGCGAGGGCCGCCACGATCACCAGCCCCCGCCCGCCCGGCCGCCGCTCCGCGATCCGCGAGAGTCCGGGCCCGCTGTCGTGCACCTCGACCCGGACGGTCGCGTCCTCGAAGACGAGCAGCCGCAGCCGGTAGCCCCGGCCGGGCGGAATCCCGTGCCGCAGGGCGTTGGTGGCCAGTTCGCTCACGCAGAGCAACATGTCGTCCTTGCGGGATGTCACACCCCACACGTCAAACGTCTCCGCCGCGAAGTGCCTGGCTGCGGGCACGGTTTGGCGTGCCCGGGGGTAGAAGCGGTCTCGCATCAGGGCGGGTTGAGTATTCACGTTCACCGAGTGATCGTCGCGGTGCGTGACTAGCCTGTGGCTGAGCGCCAACCCGTACTCCTTCATGAGTACGGGTCGGCACGGGGTAGCCAACGTGTACAGGCGGGGAGTTCGCTGTCATGCCACCGAGGAAACGAGTACGGCCGAACGCGACGACCATGAAGATGGTCGGCGCGATGGTGGCCGCCGCCCGCATCGCCAAGAACCTGACCCAGAAGCAGCTCGGAGAGCGCGTACGACAGGACGAAGAAACCATCGCGTCCATCGAGCAGGGCCGACGCACTTTGATGCCCAACGTCGCGGAGCTGATGGATCGCCACCTCGGCTTGCCCGGGTTGCTGGCGGTGGCGGCCCACGGAATGCCCGAGAGGGACCCGAGCCCTCCGTGGGCAGAGGAATACATGGACCTCGAGAAACGCGCGATCGTGCTCAACTGGTTCGAGGCCATGGTGATCCCGGGGCTCCTCCAGACCGAGGACCACGTGCGGGCCCTACTTCGCTGTCGCGTGCCTGCGTTCCTCCCAGAGGAAGTGGACAGGCTGACTGCTCGGCGACTTGCCCGGATGCACATCCTGCACCGCAAGCACCCGCCAAACCTCTCCTTCGTGATCTCAGAAGCGGCACTCTGCGACCGGATCGGCGGCGACAAGGTCTACGCCGAACAGTTGCGTCACCTTCTGGTCTGCATGGATCTCCCCCACGTCACACTCCAGGTGCTGACACTCAACCAGCCTCATCACGCAGGCCTGTCCGGCCCGTTCACCATGCTGGAAACGCCAGAGCACGAGCACATCGGGTACGCAGAGGGCCAGCGCAGCAGCAAGCTCGTAACCGACCCGGATGAGGTCAGCATCATGGCCCAGCGATATGCCATGCTGCGAACGCAGGCCCTGAACACCTCGGAAACACGCGGCCTGCTGGAGCGCATGCTAGGGGAGTTATGAGCACCGCACTGGAGTGGTTCAAGTCCAGCCACAGCAGTCCCGACGGCGATAAGTGCGTGGAGGTCGCAATCTGTGCGATCCAGATTCACGTCCGGGACTCCAAGGCCAAAGACGGCCCGACCCTGGCCCTGGCCCCCGCCGCCTGGGCCGACCTCACGGCGTGGGCCGGCTCCGGGAGCTGATCAGGTCGGCCAACCCGTCCAGCACACGGCCCAGCCCGAACGCGAACTGGAAGTCCGGCTCTTCGGACCCGGAAAACGCGTCGGAGCCCAGCAGCCGCGTCAAGGCAGGGTGCGTGTCCGGGGCGGTCATCAGCCGCAGCGTGCGCACGTACCGCGGCATCGCCAGGTCCGGTGAGACGCCGGACTTCGTCATGGCGTCCATCATGTCCGCGGCCATGGTGACCTCGTTCCGCACGAGCCCACCGACCAGAATGATGGTCGAGATCTTCTCGCCCTCGTCGAGCCCGGTGTCGGCCAGTGCCGCGAGCCCGCGTTCCATCCAGGCGAGCTGGTTCGGGCTGACCGGGGGCGCGGTGATCGGGATGCGCAGGATCCAGGTGTTGGCCATCAGGACGGCCCGCTGCGCGTACGCCCAGTCCGACAGCAGCTCCCGCCAGCCCCGCCCCGCCCCGCCGGCCGGCGCCTGCTCCGGCGGCGGGCCGACGCCCGCGTCCGCCATCAGGATGTAGAGCTCTTCCTTCGCCGTGACGTACCGGTAGAGGGACATCGTCGAGACGCCCAGCTCCTTGGCCACCCGGCCCATGGAGACGGCGTCCATCCCCTCCCCCGCGGCGAGCGCCACGGCCGCGTCCACGATCCGCGTGAGGGTGAGCGTGGGGCGCGGGCCCTTGCCGGGGCGTTCGCGCAGGCCCCAGGCCATTTCCAGGCTCGCCGGGAGCCCGGTGTCGCCGGCGGGTTCCTTGGCCATCGCCGCGCCTCCCTCGTGAGTCGTTGACGCACATCCTAGTTCTGTGTATTACTTACACAGAAGCGCGTAACCCATACGCAGAAGGGAGCGTGGTCCCCGATGACCACGAACGACCTCGGCATCCACGCCACCGGCCTGACCAAGTCCTACGGCGCCCTGCGCGTCCTCGACGGCATCGACCTGGCCGTCCCGCGCGGCAGCGTCCTGGCCCTGCTCGGCCCCAACGGCGCCGGCAAGACCACCACCGTCCGGGTCCTGGCCACCCTCACCGCACCCGACTCCGGGACGGCTCGCGTCGCCGGGCACTGCGTCACCGCCGAGCGCTCCCGGGTACGCGAACGCATCAGCCTCACCGGGCAGTTCGCGGCCGTGGACGACCTCCAGACCGGCGCGGAGATGCTCCGCATGATGGGGCGCCTGGCCGGGCTCTCCGCCCGTGACTCCCGTGCCCGCGCCGGCGAACTGCTGGACCGGTTCGGACTCGCCGACGCCGCCGGGCGCACCGCGAAGGCGTACTCGGGCGGCATGCGCCGACGCCTCGACCTCGCCGCCGGGCTCGTCTCGCGGCCCGAGGTGATCTTCCTGGACGAGCCCACCACCGGGCTCGACCCGCGCAGCCGCCAGGACCTGTGGGATCTCGTACGGGAACTGCGCGCCGAGGGCACGACCGTCCTGCTCACCACGCAGTACCTGGAGGAGGCCGACCGGCTCGCCGACCGCGTCGCCCTGCTCTCCGGCGGGCGGATCGCCGCCGAGGGGACGCCCGCCGCGCTCAAGTCCCGCGTCGCGGGCCACCGCCTCGACCTGACGATGGCCACCCGGGACGCCTACGAGACGCTCGCTTCGCGGGCCGTCCACCTCGCCCCGGAGGAGCTCACCCTCGGCCTGCCCACCGACGGCAGCGCCGCGCACGTCCGGGCGCTGCTCGACGAACTCGACCCGGACCGCACCGCCGTGGACCGCTTCACGGTCCGCGGCGCCACCCTCGACGACGTGTTCCTCACCCTGACGGGAGCCGCCTCGTGAACCCCTCCGCCCTCGCCCTGGCCGGCCGCAGCGTACGCATCAGCCGCCGCCAGCCGGACGCGCTGATCACCGCCCTGATGCTGCCCGTCATGCTGATGCTGATCTTCGTCTACTTCTTCGGCGGGGCCATCGACACCGGGACCCGGTACGTGACGTACGTGGTCCCGGGAGCCATGCTGCTGTGCGCGGGCTTCGGCGCGGCGAGCACCGCCGTCAGCGTCGCCGACGACATGAAGAACGGCGTCATCGACCGCTTCCGCTCCCGGGACGTCGGCGGCATCCCGATCCTGGCCGGCCACGTCACGGCCTCGGTCCTGCGCAACCTGGTCTCCACCAGCCTCGTGCTGGCCGTGGCCCTCGCCATCGGCTTCCGCCCGCAGGCCTCCGCGCCCGCCTACCTGGCCGCGGCGGGGCTCCTCGTCACGTACATCACGGCGATCTCCTGGCTGGCCGCGGCGCTCGGGCTGCTCGCGAAGTCGCCCGAGGCGGCGAGCGGGTTCACCTTCCTGATGATGTTCCTGCCCTACCCGTCGAGCGCCTTCGTCCCCATCGACACCATGCCGGACTGGCTCCACGGCTTCGCGAACCACCAGCCGCTGACCCCGGTGATCGAATCCCTGCGCGCCCTGCTCCTGGACCAGCCCGCGGGCAACGCCCCCTGGCTGGCCCTGACCTGGTGCGCGGCCATCGCGGCCGGGTCGGTGGCACTGGCGGCCACCCTCTTCAACCGCCGGACCCGCTGACGGGCTCCGGACGGGACCCTTCAGCGGGCCGACCCGCTGCTCAACCGCTCACTGATTGATCGGGTAGGAATGCCGGCCCGTCGCCTCGTCGATCTCGGCGTGGGCCTTCTGCAACATCTGCGACGCGAGATCCATGAGCGCACGAGCACCCGCGATCTCTTCCCCGACCCTCAGCTGCTCCGGGTCGGAGGGGTGACGCAGGGCATAGCCCCGCGCCTTGATCTCGGAGCCGTCCCCGAGTCTGACCAGGGCCGCCGCACTCGTGCGGTGGCCCTCCTCGGTGAATTCGAGCTCCACATGCCACCCGACGAGCGTGGCCATGGTGCATCACCTCCAGGGGCTCACCCTTCCCTCCAGAGTGCGCCCACCCCGCGCCCCCGCGCGAGCGGGGGCCGCGTCCAGCGGGCGAACCAGCGGCGGATGACCTACTCCGGACTCAGCGGTCGCCGCCGAGAGGCTCCATCCGCTGCTCCTGCGAGGGCCCCGGTTCAGGCCTGCCGCAGCCAGCCCGCGGCCTCCGTCGCCCAGTACGTCAGGATCGTGTCCGCGCCCGCGCGCTTGATGCCCAGCAGGGTTTCCAGGATGGCGCGGTCGCGCTCGATCCAGCCCTTCTCCGCCGCCGCCTCGATCATCGCGAACTCGCCGCTGATCTGGTACGCCGCCACCGGTACGTCCACCGACTGCGCCACCCGGTACAGGATGTCCAGGTAGGGGCCGGCCGGCTTGACCATGACCATGTCGGCGCCCTCCTCCAGGTCCAGCGCCAGCTCCCGCAGGGACTCCCGGGCGTTCGCCGGGTCCTGCTGGTAGGTCTTGCGGTCGCCCTGGAGGGAGGAGGCGACGGCCTCGCGGAAGGGGCCGTAGAAGGCGGAGGAGTACTTCGCCGTGTAGGCGAGGATCGAGACGTCCTCGTGGCCGGTCTCGTCCAGCGCGTCGCGGATCACCCCGACCTGACCGTCCATCATGCCGCTCGGGCCCACCACGTGGACGCCCGCGTCGGCCTGGACCTGCGCCATCTCCGCGTACCGCTCCAGCGTCGCGTCGTTGTCCACACGGCCGTGCTCGTCGAGGACCCCGCAGTGGCCGTGGTCGGTGTACTCGTCCAGGCACAGGTCCGACATGATCACCAGGTCGTCGCCGACCTCCGCCTTCACGTCCCGGATCGCTACCTGCAGGATCCCGTCCGGCTCGGTGCCCGCCGTGCCCAGCGCGTCCTTGTTCTCGTCCGCCGGGACACCGAAGAGCATGATCCCCGCGACCCCGGCCTCCACCGCCTCCACCGCGGCCTTGCGCAGCGTGTCCCGCGTGTGCTGGACCACGCCCGGCATCGCCGAGATCGCCAGGGGCTCGCTGATGCCCTCGCGCACGAACGCCGGCAGGATCAGGTCCGAGGGGTGCAGCCGGTTCTCCGCGACCATCCGCCGCATCGCCGGGGTGGTGCGCAGCCGGCGGGGCCGGGAGCCGGGGAAGGATCCGTACGCGCTCATCTTCAGTCGCCTCTTCGAGCTTCGACAGCAGTCGCCCCAAGCCTAGAGCGCTCCCCGGGCCGCAGCTCCGCGCCCCGTGCCCCACGCCCCCTTCCCGCCGGAGATCGAGGCCGATGGCTCGCGTCCGAAGCGATGCGGAAGGGCCCGGGTGCACATCGCACCCGGGCCCTCCCGCGCCTGCTCCGCTAAGCCGCTCACGTCGTACGACGGCGCCGCGCACCCGGCCGCCGCTCGCTGGGCCGGAACACCGTCTCGCCGGCCTCCTTGGCCGCCTCGCGGCGCGCCGCGCCGTACTCGGCCAGCGCCTCCGCCAGCTTCGACACCGACGGCTCCGGCGACAGCACGTCCACGCGCAGCCCGTGCTCCTCCGCGGTCTTGGCCGTCGCCGGCCCGATACACGCGATGACCGTCACGTTGTGCGGCTTGCCCGCGATCCCGACCAGGTTGCGGACCGTGGACGAGGACGTGAAGAGCACGGCGTCGAAACCGCCGCCCTTGATCGCCTCACGCGTGTCCGCCGGCGGCGGCGAGGCGCGCACCGTGCGGTAGGCGGTGACGTCGTCGACCTCCCAGCCGAGCTCGATCAGCCCGGCGACCAGCGTCTCGGTCGCGATGTCGGCCCGCGGCAGGAACACGCGGTCGATCGGGTCGAAGACCGGGTCGTACGGAGGCCAGTCCTCCAGCAGCCCGGCCGCGGACTGCTCCCCGCTCGGCACCAGGTCCGGCTTCACGCCGAACTCCACCAGCGCGGCAGCGGTCTGCTCGCCCACCGCGGCGACCTTGATCCCCGCGAAGGCCCGCGCGTCGAGCCCGTACTCCTCGAACTTCTCGCGCACCGCCTTGACGGCGTTGACCGAGGTGAAGGCGATCCACTCGTAGCGGCCCGTCACCAGGCCCTTCACGGCCCGCTCCATCTGCTGCGGGGTCCGCGGCGGCTCCACGGCGATCGTCGGCACCTCGTGCGGCACCGCGCCGTACGAACGCAGCTGGTCGGAGAGCGAGGCGGCCTGCTCCTTCGTGCGCGGTACGAGCACCCGCCAGCCGAACAGCGGCTTCGACTCGAACCAGGCCAGCTCCTCGCGCCGCGCGGCGGCGCTGTGCTCACCGACCACGGCTATGACCGGCCGCGCGCCCTCATGCGAGGGGAGCACCTTGCCCTGCTTGAACACCTGGGCGATCGTGCCCAGCGTCGCGGACCAGGTCCGCTGGCGCGTGGTCGTACCGGCAACGGTCACCGTCAGCGGGGTGTCGGGCTTGCGCCCGGCGCCCACCAGCTCGGCGGCGGCGCTCGACACGGTCTCCAGCGTCGCGGAGACGACGAGGATGCCGTCGCTCGCCCCCACCTCGCTCCAGCAGCGCGCCGAGGCGTTCTTCGCGTCCACGAACCGCACGTCCGCGCCCTGCTTGCCGCTGAGCGGCACACCGGCGTACGCGGGCACGCCGACGGCGGTCGCGACGCCCGGCACCACCTCGAAGGGGATGCCGGCGGTGGCGCAGACGAGCATCTCCTCGGCCGCGTTCCCGTCGAGACCGGGGTCGCCGGTGACGGCACGCACCACCCGCCTGCCGGACCGTGCGGCCTCCATGACAAGATTGGCGGCGTCGCGGATCACCGGGACCCCGGCGGCCGCTGACACTTCGTCAGCGATCGTCAGCTGCGGCGTGTCGACACCCGCGCGCGCATGCGTCCGTACGACGTCGAGCACCTCGGGCTCCGCGATCAGCACGTCCGCGGCGGCGAGTGCCTCGACGGCGCGCAGCGTCAGCAGACCCGGGTCGCCGGGGCCGGCACCGAGGAAGGTGACGTGTCCGTGGGCGGCGAGTGCCGGGAAAGCGGAGGTGGTCGGACTTGAGGCGTTCAAAGCGATCGCTCCCCCATCAGACCGGCCGCGCCCTTGGCCAGCATCTCGTCCGCGAGTTCGCGGCCGAGAGACATGGCCTCGTCGTACGACTGGGGCACGGGACCGGTGGTGGACAGCTGCACCAGCGTCGAGCCGTCGAGGGTTCCGACGACGCCGCGCAGGCGCATTTCATTGACAGTCTGTCCGTCAGCCAGAAGGTCGGCGAACGCGCCCACGGGTGCGCTGCAGCCGGCCTCGAGGGCGGCGAGCAGGGAACGCTCGGCGGTGACGGCGGCCCGGGTGGGCGGGTCGTCGAGTTCGCCGAGCACGGCGATGAGGTCCGTGTCGGACGCGAGGCACTCCACGGCCAAGGCCCCCTGGCCGGGAGCGGGCAGCACGTGGTCGACCGACAGCAGGTCGGTGGCCTCGTCACTGCGCCCGATCCGGTTCAGGCCGGCGGCGGCGAGCACGACGGCGTCGAGCTCCCCGTCCCGTACGAATCCGATGCGGGTGTCTACGTTCCCGCGGATCGGCACGGTCTCGATGCGCTTGCCGAGCGAGCGGGCGTAGTGGTTCAGCTGGGCGGTCCGCCGGGGCGAACCGGTGCCGATCCGGGCCCCGTCGGGCAGCTGCTCGAAGGTCAGGCCGTCCCGGGCGACGAGCGCGTCCCGCGCGTCCTCGCGCAGCGGCATGGCCGCGATCACGAGGTCGTCGGGCTGCCCGGTCGGCAGGTCCTTCAGCGAGTGCACGGCGAAGTCGACCTCGCGGCGCAGCAGCGCGTCGCGCAGGGCCGTGACGAACACGCCGGTCCCGCCGATCTGCGCCAGGTGCTCGCGCGAGACGTCGCCGTACGTCGTGATCTCCACGAGTTCGACGGGCCGGCCGGTGATCGCCCGTACCGCCTCGGCGACGTGGCCCGACTGGGACATGGCCAGCTTGCTCCGCCGCGTACCGAGCCGCAGCGGCTGGTCGGGACGTGTGTTCATGATGCCCGTCCTGGGTCGTCGTCGTTCAGGGGATCGGCCGCGTCCGCCCGGCTGACGGAAGCCACCGTCCCGGGGTCGAGGTCGAAGAGTTCGCGCAGCGCCTCGGCGTACCCGGCGCCGCCGGGCTCGCTCGCGAGCTGCTTCACGCGCACGGTCGGCGCGTGCAGGAGCTTGTCGACGACGCGGCGCACGGTCTGGGTGACCTCGGTCCGCTGCCGTTCGTCGAGATCGGGCACCCGCCCGTCGAGCCGCGCCACTTCCATGGCCACGACCTCGGCCGCCATGGCGCGCAGGGCGACGACGGTGGGCGTGATGTGCGCGGCCCGCTGGGCCGCGCCGAAGGCCGCCACCTCCCCGGTGACTATCGTGCGCACCGCGTCGATGTCGGCGGCCATCGGGGCGTCCGCGGACGCCTCGGCGAGGCTCTCGATGTCGACCAGCCGCACGCCGGGGATCCGGTGCACGGCGGCGTCGATGTCCCGGGGCATGGCCAGGTCCAGCAAGGCCAGCCGCGCGCCGCTCGCGCCGTCGGCCGGCGTGCGGGTCCCGCGCCGGGGCTGCCGCTGCGCGGTGGCCTCGCCCTGGTCGGCCCAGGCCCCGTGCAGCTCGAGCGAGCTGGCGTCGACCCCGGTCAGCGCGGCCCGCCCGTCGGGCCCCACGGGGCACCCGTCGGGCTCGACGGCGCTGATCGTCCGCGCGGCCCCGGCATCGGCGAGCCGGCCGCCGCCCTGAGCGGCGGCGGCGAGCCGCGCCACGAGCCGGGGATCCAGCCCCGCGACGACAGCCGAACCTCCGGCGGGAGCCGAAGCCGGCGATTGCGGCGCGGGGTGGGGGACGGCGCCCCGGGACACGGCGGCGAGCACGTCATCGGCGCCCAGCACCAGCCCGGTGGCACCCGTGCACGAGACGACCACGTCGACTCGTGTCAGCTCATCGGCGACCAGAGCCATCGGCACCGCGGAAGCCGTCACCCCGGTGCCCGAGGCAACCAGAATCTCCGCCAGCCGCTCCGCCCGCTCGGCGGTCCGGTTGGCTACGACGATCTCGGCGACGCCGACCCGCGCCAGCGTGGCCGCGGCCAGCGACGACATCGACCCGGCGCCGATCACCAGCGCCCGCTTCCCGGCTGCCCAGTCCGCCACCGGCACCCGCGCGCCGGCGAGCTGCTCGAGCCCGAAGGTGACCAGCGACTGCCCGGCCCTGTCGATCCCGGTCTCGGAGTGCGCCCGCTTGCCGACCCGCAGCGCCTGCTGGAACAGGTCGTTGATCAGCCGGCCGGCGGTGTGCAGCTCCTGCCCCAACGCCAGCGCGTCCTTGATCTGGCCGAGGATCTGCCCCTCGCCCACGACCATCGAGTCCAGCCCGCACGCCACCGAGAACAGGTGGTGCACCGCCCGGTCCTCGTAGTGCACGTACAGGTAGGGAGTGAGCTCCTCCAGAGCCACCCCGCTGTGCTGCGCCAGCAGCGTGGACAGCTCGGCGACACCGGCGTGGAACTTGTCCACGTCGGCGTACAGCTCGATCCGGTTGCACGTGGCCAGCACCGCCGCCTCCGTCGCCGGCTCGGCGGCGAGGGTGTCGTGCAGCAGCTTGACCTTGGCGTCCGCGGGCAGCGAGGCACGCTCCAGCACGCTCACGGGCGCGCTGCGGTGGCTCAGCCCTACGACGAGCAGGCTCATGCCGGCATCACCGCCGGCACGTCGCCCTCGGGGCCGCCCTTGCGCGCCTCGGCGGCGGCACGCCCGGCCGGCGGCACCACGGCCGCGGCGGGGGCGGCGCCGCCCATGGAGGAGCCGCCCTCGGCGGCCGCGGCGGCGGCTTCCTCGCCGGCCTTGCGCTGCTCGTGGAACGCGAGGATCTGGAGCTCGATGGAGAGGTCGACCTTGCGCACGTCCACGCCGTCGGGCACGGAGAGCACGGTGGGGGCGAAGTTCAGGATGGAGGTGACACCGGCCGCGATCAGCCGCTCGCTGACCTGCTGGGCGGCGCCGGCCGGCGTCGCGATGACGCCGATCGAGACCCCGTTCTCCTCGATGATCTTCTCGAGCTCATCGGTGTGCTGCACGGGGATCCCGGCCACCGGCTTGCCGGCCATCGCCGGGTCGGCGTCGATCAGCGCGGCGACGCGGAAGCCGCGGGAGGCGAAGCCGCCGTAGTTGGCGAGGGCCGCGCCGAGGTTGCCGATGCCGACGATGACGACCGGCCAGTCCTGGGTGAGGCCCAGTTCGCGGGAGATCTGGTAGACGAGGTACTCCACGTCGTAGCCCACGCCGCGCGTGCCGTAGGACCCCAGGTACGAGAAGTCCTTGCGCAGCTTCGCGGAGTTGACTCCGGCGGCCGCCGCGAGCTCCTCGGAGGACACCGTGGGCACCGATCGCTCGGAGAGCGCGGTGAGGGCGCGCAGGTACAGCGGAAGCCGGGCGACAGTGGCCTCGGGAATACCTCGGCTGCGGGTCGCCGGTCGGTGAGTTCGGCCAGTTGCCACGATGCTCCTGCGGGATGAGCGGGGCTGCAGGCGGTCACTTGTCCCAGGACCGCCCCGTCGACAGCAGGCTATGCCTTTGTGAACGCGTGCACAAAGATTGTGTCCAATTTGTCCGACCAAAGTGACCGGGGTCACGCGACTTCGGCACGGAAGGGCGGAACCAACGGCACGCCGAACCCGTTCAAAACCCAAGGGGGGCAAAACCGTACACACTCCTCACAGATACGCCCCCGAGACCCCACAAATCGCCCATGATGGTAACCGGGGCGAGGGTCAGCCCTCCAATGCCCGCCGCAGCCGGTCCGGGTTCACCTTCCAGAAGGTGTGCTGCTCGCCGTCCACCAGCACCACCGGAATCTGCTCCCAGTACAGCCGGTGGAGCTCCTCGTCCTGCGAGATGTCCTTCTTCTCCCACCGCGCACCGGTCTGCGCGCAGACCGCCTCGACGACCTCCTGCGCGTCGTCGCACAGGTGGCACCCCGGCTTCCCGATCAGCGTCACCAGCCGGTCGGCCGGACGCTTCTTTTCCTTGCGTCGCAACAAAGGGCTCATGGCCCCATTCTCCCGAAGTGTTAACGCCTCCGTTTCCCGCCGGTTCGAGAACTCCCGAACACAGTGGCTATGCTCGCCGCATGGCCGCTCTCGGATGGCTCACCCCCCGTAGACGCTCCGCAAGCGCGCGGAGCGTGCTGGCAGGCGAGGCCTCGGCCGAGGCCGCCCGGAAGACCGCGCTGGCAGAAGCCCCGCAGGTCACGGAACCCGATCTCGACACCGACTTCGACGCCCTCCTGGACATGGGGGGCGAGGCGGCGTTCCCCGTCGCGGGCGACGACCTCGCGGCCGCCTTCTTCGACCTCGACAACACCGTCATGCAGGGCGCCGCCATCTTCCACTTCGGCCGCGGACTGTACAAACGCGAGTTCTTCCGCCGCCGCGAGCTCGCCCGCTTCGCCTGGCAGCAGGCCTGGTTCCGGCTCGCCGGCGTCGAGGACCCCGAGCACATGCAGGACGCCCGCGACAGCGCCCTGTCCATCGTCAAGGGCCACAAGGTCTCCGAGCTGATGGCCATCGGCGAGGAGATCTACGACGAGTACATGGCCGAGCGGATCTGGCCGGGCACCCGCGCCCTGGCCCAGGCCCACCTCGACGCCGGCCAGAAGGTGTGGCTGGTCACCGCGGCCCCCGTCGAGACGGCCACGATCATCGCCCGCAGGCTCGGCCTGACCGGCGCGCTGGGCACGGTCGCCGAATCCGTCGACGGGATCTACACCGGCCGCCTGGTCGGCGAGCCCCTGCACGGCCCCGCCAAGGCGGAGGCGGTCCGCGCCCTGGCCTCCGCCGAGGGCCTGGACCTCGAACGCTGCGCCGCCTACAGCGATTCGCACAACGACATCCCGATGCTGTCGCTGGTCGGGCATCCGTACGCGATCAATCCCGACACAAAACTGCGCAAGCATGCGCGCACCCACGACTGGAGGCTGCGCGACTATCGGACCGGCCGCAAGGCCGTGAAGGTCGGCGTCCCGGCAGCCGCCGGAGTCGGCGCGATCGCAGGCGGAGCGGCCGCCGCCATCGCCCTGCACCGCCGCCGGAGGTAGCGGCGCCCCGGCCCGCCGCCCGGGCCGGAACCGCCCCGGCCCGGGGCCCGCACCGGGGCCGCCGCCCAAGCCCGCGCCGCTCCGGCCCTTCCCCGCTCCGGCCCGCGGCCGACCGGGCATTCCCCCAGCCCTACCCCCGACGGGACGCGGCACTCCGGCCTGCCCGACTCGGTCGCGAGCCCCTATGGAAGCGTCCATTCCGCGCATCCAAGTGATCACCAACCGATCACCAACTGCGACTGAATATGCCCTCGACACGCAACGGAAGTGTCGGAACCGGTGATTTGTGCAACTGGGTGTAGCGCTGCCTGTACGAAGCGTTATTCTCCTCAAACGCATGCCACCGGCCATCTGTCGCCACGACGGGTGAACGGTCCCGCACTGCACGTGATGGAAGCTCTGCCTCTGGGAGTCCCGTGTACCCACCTGTCGGGGTTGACGCCTCGGGCCTGGCTACGCTGCGCGCAACGGTCCTCGACCACCTGCGCGGCTTCGTCCCCACCGCGTACGCCGTCCCCGCCTTCGCCGCCGCGGTCCCTGCCGGCCTCGGCCCGGCCGGTCCTTGCTATGCCCTGACCGACGGCGGAGCGACGGTGGGCAGACGAGGCCGCGCGGCCGGGGGCTCGAACGGCGCCGCCGGTACGAGCACCCAGGCCACCCACCGCCGCCCCACCGCGGACAGCGACCAGGCCCGCATGATGGACCTGGTCGAACGCGCCCAGGCCGGGGAGGCCGAGGCCTTCGGCCGCCTCTACGACCAGTACAGCGACACGGTCTACCGCTACATCTACTACCGCGTCGGCGGGAAGGCGACGGCGGAGGATCTCACCAGCGAGACCTTCCTGCGCGCCCTGCGCCGCATCTCCACCTTCACCTGGCAGGGCCGCGACTTCGGGGCCTGGCTCGTGACGATCGCCCGCAACCTGGTGGCCGACCACTTCAAGTCCAGCCGCTTCCGGCTGGAGGTCACCACCGGCGAGATGCTCGACGCCAACGAGGTCGAGCGCAGCCCCGAGGACTCCGTCCTGGAGTCCCTCTCCAACGCGGCCCTGCTGGAGGCCGTACGGAAACTCAATCCGCAGCAGCAGGAGTGCGTGACCCTGCGCTTCCTGCAAGGCCTGTCGGTCGCCGAGACGGCCCGGGTCATGGGGAAGAACGAGGGCGCCATCAAGACGCTCCAGTACCGGGCGGTGCGCACGCTGGCGCGCCTCCTCCCGGACGACGCCCGCTGATCCCCTTCACACATCAACACAAACTCACATACATCCGGTGACCCCTCGATGACGCTGTGGTCCGATCATCCTTCGTCCGTAACCCAAGTGCCGCGACGCTCGTTGTGCGGAATGCAGACCCCCTGTGGACAAGCCCTGCCCGAAGCCGCTCACTCGAAAGTGTGGATGTGCTCAAGGAAGGCAACCTTCCGGACACCCTGGGGAGTCGATCGTCATGACGAGAGGAGGTGCCGCCAGTGATCGCGAACGTGACTCCGCACCGGCGGGCGAACGCCTTCGCCCAGGCCCTGGAGGATCGGACCCCGTCCGACCCTTCGGAACCGGACCCGGCGGCCGAGCAGTCCGAGGCACCTGCCGAACCTGCCGACCACGACCGGCTGTTGGCCCTGGCGAGCGTGCTCGGCGAACGAATGCCGCGCCCAGTGCTGGACCCAGAGGTCAAAGTGGTGCAGCGAGCTCAGCTCGTTGCCGCCATGGAGGCCATGGTGCTGGAGGAGAGAGCCGGGGGCGGTGCCGCCTCGGACCCTCAGGTGCCCGAACAGCGGACCGGCCGCGGCGCCCACCGGGCGTCCTCGCTCCGGAAAGTGCGGCCCCGCTCCCGCTGGTCCAAGGGCATCGCAGCAGGCGGTCTCACCGTAGGTGTGGCCGCGGGGGCCTTCAGCGGTGTGGCCGCTGCCAGTTCCGACGCCCTGCCGGGTGACCACCTCTACCCCGTGAAGCGGGGCATGGAGGACCTGAAGCTCGGGATGGCCGACGGCGATTCGGACCGGGGCGAGCTCTATCTCGACCAGGCCTCGAACCGCCTCTCGGAAGCCCGCAGGCTGATGGAGCGCGGCCGGGGCGGGAACGTGCTGGACCACGAGGTCCTGGGCGAGATCCGCCGGGCACTGGCGGGGGTGAAGCACGACGCGGGAGAGGGCCACCGGCTCCTCCAGGCGGCGTACGAACGCAACGGCGAGCTCGGCCCGATCCAGGCGCTGTCCTCGTTCTCCCGATCCCACCGGGACGCCTGGGGCAAGCTCAAGGAGAAGCTCCCCGCGCAGCTCACGGACGTGGGAGGCGAGGTGGAGTCGGTCTTCCAGGCCATAGACGAAGACGTGGCGCCGCTGCAGGGCCTGCTCCCCAAGCCACCCGAGCAGACCCGCGGCTCCGGCTCCTCGGGCACCCCGGCCAAGCCGGGCACCCCGAGCGGCAATCAGCAGTCCGCACCGGCTGCCGGCACCCCGTCGGGCAGCAGCCCCGCGCCGTCCCCCTCGGGCAGCAGCAGCAAGCCCACGACCCCGGGCGGCGGCCTCCTGGGCGATACGGGCGACCTGCTGAACCCGCCCGGGGGCCCGTCCGCCCCGCCTTCCCCGGGCACCGCGGAACAGCCGAAGCCCGACATCACCCTCCCGCCCCTCCTCCCGGGCCTCCTCCCGGGCCTGGGCATCAACGCGGAGGACGCGGAATAGCACAACGGCGTGGGGCGGGGCTGCGACCAGCAGCCCCGCCCCACGCCGTGCGGCCGTACACAAACGGTCAGAAGAAGACGGACCTGCGCTGCACCAGCAGCTTGTACAGCGTGTGCTGGATCTGCTCCCGCACCTGGTCCGTCAGGTTGAACATCAGCATCGGATCGTCGGCCGCCTCCGCCGCATACCCCGCGGTGGCGATCGGCTCACCGAACTGGATCGTCCACTTCGTCGGCAGCGGCACCGCCCCGAGCGGCCCCAGCCACGGGAACGTCGGCGTGATCGGGAAGTACGGGATTCCCAGCAGCCGCGCCAGCGTCTTGGCGTTGCCGACCATCGGGTAGATCTCCTCGGCCCCCACGATCGAGCAGGGCACGATCGGCGTCCCGGCACGCAACGCCGTCGACACGAAGCCGCCCCGCCCGAACCGCTGCAGCTTGTACCGGTCCCCGAACGGCTTCCCTATCCCCTTGAAGCCCTCGGGCATCACCCCGACCAGCTCCCCGGCCTCCAGCAGCCGTTGGGCGTCCTCCGCGCAGGCCAGCGTGTGGCCGGCCTTGCGGGCCAGCTCGTTGACCACCGGCAGCATGAACACCAGGTCCGCCGCGAGCAGCCGCAGGTGCCGCTGCGCCGGGTGGCGGTCGTGCACGGCCACCTGCAGCATCAACCCGTCCAGCGGCAGCGTCCCGGAGTGGTTCGCCACGATCAGCGCGCCGCCCTCCGCCGGGATGTTCTCGATGCCCTTGACCTCGACCCGGAAGTACTTGTCGAACAGCGGCCGCATCAGGGACATCAGGACCTGGTCCGTCAGCTCCTCGTCGTAGCCGAACTCGTCGACGTCGTACTCGCCGGTGACCCGCCGCCGCAGGAACGCCAGCCCGCCGGCGATCCGCCGCTCCAGACCGCCGCCCGCGGGCTCCCGCGCCGCCTCCGGAGCCGGCGCCGCCGGCTCCGTCTCCGGCTCGGGAGCGGACACCGCCCGGACCCTGCGGGGCGCCCGCCGGCGCGGCCGGTCCTCGTCGAACGGAATGACCTTGGCGTCCGCCACTATCGCTTCGCTCCTTCAACCGCGTCCACGTCGACATCCAGGCCGTCCACCTTCAGCACGGCCGCCATCCGGTCCACGGCCCGCGCCGCCCGCTCCGGAGGCAGCAGCCCGCCCCCGCGGCTGCGCGCGAAGTCCGCGAAGGTCTCGGCGGTCGTGTACACCGGCTCGAAGCCGAGCACGTCCCGCATCTGCGAGGTCTCCACGACCCGGCCGTGCGTGAGGAGCCTTATCTGCTCCGGGGAGAAGTCGGTGATCCCCACCGCCCGCAGCGCCGACCCCACCCACGTCACGGCGGGCAGCAGCAGCGGCAGCGTGGGCCGCCCCAGCCGCCTCGAGCACTGCGACAGCAGCAGTACGCCGTCACCCGCAATGTTGAAGGTCCCGCTGTTGAGCGTCCCCCGCCGCGGCTCTCCCGCCGCGAGCCGCAGCACGTCCAGCACGTCGTCCTCGTGGACGAACTGCAGCCGCGGGTCGTAGCCCAGGACGGTCGGCATCACGGGGATCGAGAAGTACTCGGCGAGCGCCGAATCGGCGAAGGGGCCCAGGATGTTCGCGAACCTCAGCACGCACACCGCGACGTCGGGCCGCCTGCGCGCGAAGCCCCGTACGTAGCCCTCGACCTCGGCGGCGTCCTTGGCGAACCCGCCCGCCGGCAGCGACTTCGGCTGCGTGGTCTCGGTGAAGACGGCCGGGTCCCTCGAGGTGCCCCCGTACACGCTGGTACTGGACTTCACCACGAGCCGCCGTACCGTCGGGGACTTCTGGCAGGCCCCGAGGAGCTGCATCGTCCCGATGACGTTCGTTTCCTTGACGGTGCTGTGCGCCCCGCCGGTCCCCACACTGCCTCCGGTGACCGCCAGGTGGACCACCGTGTCCACGGCGTGCTCGGCCAGCACGCGGGCGATCGCCGACTGCCTGATGTCCGTACGGACGAACTCGGCCGATCCGAGCCGGTGCGGCGGGGTCACCGCGTCGACCGCGATCACCCGCTCGACATCCGGGTCGCGCTGGATGCGGCGCACGAAGCGGCCACCCAGCTGCCGGGCAGCCCCGGTGACGAGTACGACCTTCCCCACGAGCTCAGCGCCTCCCTCGAAGAAGTCCCCCGGCTGCACCACAGCCCCCCCACCAGAATGGTGGAGGGGCTGCGGAGAACACGTACAGCTGCCGTTTACTTCTTGTTACGGCGCTGGACGCGGGTGCGCTTGAGCAGCTTGCGGTGCTTCTTCTTAGCCATCCGCTTGCGCCGCTTCTTGATAACAGAGCCCACGACTACCCTCGCTCACTTCTCTTCATTCGGTGCGGGGCGTCGGGGCCCACACGACCTACGTCGGCCTAGCCTACCGTCCCGAGCTCCGAGCTTGTAATCCGAGGGCGTGCCGAGGTCAGTCTCAGGCCGACTCCACCCCCACATAGGACTCTCGGAGGTACTCGTGAACCGCGTTTTCGGGGACCCGGAAGGACCGGCCCACCCGGATTGCGGGCAGATGACCGTTGTGCACCAGCCGGTACACGGTCATCTTCGACACTCGCATCACCGAGGCAACCTCCGCCACGGTCAGGAACTGAACCTCACTGAGAGGCCTCTCGCCAGCAGCCATGACACACCTTGACCTTCCGCGCATGACGGGCACCGGCTTCCCCTCCGGTTACTCCTCGTCGTCGCACGCTCACTCACCAGAGTAGGGGCGCGTGATACGAGTGGGGAAGAGGAGCTACAGCCACTCCTGCCACCCCGACAGACTGGCCCGATTGAGCACATAGCGAGTAAGCGGCCGGTAGTGGTCCGCACGCACCGCGTCGTCGATCGGAACGGCCACCGCGACGCGCCCCTCGGCCTCGCCGACGAACAGTGCCGGATCGTCCGTATCCGCCAGCCCGATCGCCTCCACACCCAGCTGACCAGCACCGCAGACCCAACCGTGATCACCCACGACCAACTCCGGCAAGGGCCCGCCCGCCTCCGCCAGGGCCCCCAGCGCGACCCGGACCGGCAGCGGGGAATGGGAGTGCGCGCCGGTGGCACTCCCCGGCGGCCGCACGCCGGGCTCCCGCACCAATGCGACCCCCCGTACGTAATCGATGCTGTACGTGCGTACGCCGAACCGGGTCGCCATGTCGACACTCACCCCCTGCGCCGGAGTGAGGACAACACAGCCCGCCGCCGACATCGCCTCGGCCAACCCGGCGTAGAAGCCCAGGAGCCGGTGCGGATGCCCCGTCCCGAACAGCACGGGCGAACGCGCCCCGACCGCCGCCCGCAGCCGCTCCGCGAAGGCCTCCAGCGCCGCCATCGTCCGCTCCGGATCGATCACGTCCGGCCCGCTGACGTGCGCCGGGTCCGCCGAGACCCCGCACTTGTCCGCCATCAGCCTCAGCAGGTCACCCTCGCCCCACGACCAGTCCGGATCCAGCCCGAGCAGCACCCGCGGATCGCCCGCCGCGAACAGCCGGTAACTGCGCAGGCTCTCCTCCCGCGACGTCGCGACGGGCCCGGCCAACCGGGCGGCCAGCAGATGCGCACGCAGCGCGCCGGAGCTCAACACCCTCCGATGCTGCCCCACCCCACCTGGCGGCTCATCAATTCCGGAGAACCGCCCCACAGTTGGCGTAACGATGCATCATCAGGCCAGCATGCCGCGCAGCGGGAACACCGCCCGCCGGGTCGCGAGGACGGCCTGATCCGTACGGTCCGCCGGGTCGTAGCCCGCGTCCCAACCCCGCCACTCCACGTCACGGCCGTCCGTCATCCGGGCCGGCGCCAACTGCCGCGTCCGCGCGTACACCTCGTCCCGCCACGACGCGGGGACCGCCGTCGCCGGGTCGATCGGCCGGTGCCCGGCGATCGCCACCAGGTGCGTCCACGACCGCGGTACGACGTCCACCACCGCGTACCCGCCGCCGCCGAGCGCCAGCCACCGCCCGTCCGCGTACTCGTGCGCCAGCCGGTGGCAGGCCTCCTGGACGGCCCGCTGCGCGTCCAGCGACACCGCCAGGTGGGCGAGCGGGTCCTCGAAGTGCGTGTCCGCCCCGTGCTGGGTCACCAGCACCTGCGGCCGGAAGTCCGCCAGCAGCTCCGGCACCGTCGCGTGGAAGGCCCGCAGCCAGCCCCCGTCTGCGGTCCCGGCCGGCAGCGCCACGTTCACCGCCGACCCCTCGGCCGCCGCACCGCCCGTCTCCTCCGGCCAGCCGGTCTGCGGGAACAGCGTCCGCGGATGCTCGTGCAGGGAGACGGTCAGCACCCGCGGGTCGTCCCAGAAGGCCGCCTGCACGCCGTCCCCGTGATGCACGTCCACGTCCACGTACGCGACCCGCTCGGCCCCCAGCTCCAGCAGCCGCGCGATGGCCAGCGCCGCGTCGTTGTACACGCAGAAACCGGCAGCCCCGCCCGGCATGGCGTGGTGCAGCCCGCCCGCGAAGTTCACCGCGTGCTCGGCCTCGCCCCGCCACACCGCCTCCGCGCCCGCCACGGACTGCCCGGCGATCAGCGCGGACGCCTCGTGCATCCCGTGGAACGCCGGATCGTCCATGGTCCCCAGCCCGTACGAGCCGTCGGCGACCCCGGGATCGGCCGACACCTCGCGCACCGCGGCGACGTAGTCCTCCCGGTGCACGAGCCGCAGCGTCGACTCACCGGCCGCGCTGGCCGCCCGCACCTCCATGGCCCGGTCCAACCCGAAGGCGCGCACCAGGCCCATGGTCAGCGCCAGACGCACCGGATCCATCGGATGGCTGGGCCCGAAGTCATACTTCGTTACCGCCTCGTCCCACATCAACAGTCCGGTCACCGGCTCGCCGCTCATGCCCGACACCGTATCGGGCCCATCTCGGTCCGAACGAGCGGGCGTGGAACAGCGTGACCAGCACGAGGACCATCGGCACGAGCATCGCGCCCCGGTAGCTCCACGCGTCCCCGATCCCGCCCACGAGCGGCGAGCCGATCAGGAAGCCGACGTAGTTGAAGATGTTCAGCCGCGCTATCGCCGTGTCCGAGTTGCCCGGGAACAGCCTCCCGGCGGCCGCGAAGGTCTGCGGCACGATCACGCACAGGCCGAGCCCGAGCATCGTGAAGCCCAGCATCCCCACCCAGGCGCCCGGGGCCGCCGCCACGACGGCGAACCCGCCGGCCGCGACCACCGTCCCGCCCCGCACCACGGCCGCGGCCCCGAAGCGGCGCACGCCCAGGTCCCCGACGGCCCGCCCGATCAGGGTGGTGACCATGTAGACGTTATAGGGGACGGTCGCCATCTCCTCGGAGCTCCCCAGCACGTCCTGCAGGTACTTGGCACTCCAGTTCGCCACCGTCGAGTCCCCGATGTACGCGCACGCCATCACGAGGCAGAGCGGCAGCAGCAGCTTGCCGCCACCCGCACCGAGCCCCTTCTCCCGGTTCGCCTCGAACGGCGCGTCGACGTACCTCCGGCTGCCCAGCAGGACCAGCGGCACCAGCACCGCCACGGCCGGCAGGTAGCTCAGGAACAGGTCCAGACGCCAGTGCGCCCCGGCCCACGCGGCCGAGGCACCGACGATCCCCCCGAGGCTGTAGGCGGCGTGGAAGCCGAGCATGATGCTGCGCCCGTACTCCTGCTGGAGGCTGACACCGAGCATGTTCATCGAGGCGTCCAGCGCACCCACCGACAGCCCGAACACGCCCAGGGCCACCGCGACGTGCCACATCCGGCTGCCGGCTCCGACGCCGAGCAGCGCCAGGAGCACCAGGGGCTGGGCCCACCTCAGTACGGTGCTGGGGGCGACCCGCTTCACCAGGTGCTCGGTGGCCACGCTCGCGAGGCCGGCGAGGACCGGAACGGCGGCCAGGAAGGCGGGCAGCAGCCCGTCGGATATCCCGTACCGGTCCTGGATGGCCGGGATCCGGGTCACGAGCAGCGCGAAGGCGACACCCTGCGCGAAGAAGCTGAGCCCGAGGGCACTGCGGCCGCGCCGCAGCCGCACATCAACCGTCATGGCGGGTCAGCGTAGGCCCCGGGGCTACCGGTGGGTAGAGCGATCACACGGGCAGTTGCAGGAGCCCCGGCAGCTGCTTCATGTCCCCGAAGTAGGCGGTGGCCCCGGGCAGCCGCTCGGCGGGCAGCATCGCCGTGAAGGCGAACACGTCCATGCCCGCGGCGGCGGCGGCCTGGATGCCGAGCGGGCTGTCCTCGACGACGACGCAGCGCGAGGGCTCCACGCCCATGGCACGGGCCGCGTGCAGGAAGAGGTCGGGCGCCGGCTTCCCCTGGCCCACGTCCTGGGAGCTGAAGATCCACTCTTCTTCGAACCACCCGTCGAGCCCGGCCACCCGGTGCCCGACCCGGATCCGCTCGTGGCTTCCGGAGGAGGCCAGGCAGTACCCGATCCCGTGCGCGGTCAGCTCCCCGAGCACCTCCTCGACGCCGGGCACCGGCCGCAGCTCCCGCTCGAACCCGGCGACGGTCCGCGTGTGCAGCGTCTCGTCGAAGTCCTCGGGCAGCCGCTGTCCCGTCCGCTCGAGCACGAGGTCGTGCACCCGGTGTACGGCGGAGCCCATGTAGTCCCGCAGCGAGTCCTCGTAGGAGGTGGGGTGCCCGAGCTCGCTCAGGTATCCGGCGAGGATGGTGTTGGCGAGCGGCTCACTGTCCACCAGCACGCCGTCGTTGTCGAAGATGACGAGGTCATAGCCCATCCCCCAACACTACGAGCCGTCAACCCGGATCCACCGGGACCCCATGCCGGGCATACGACGGATTCTGACGCCGAACGCAGAAAAGCCCCGCACCGAGCCCGTAAAGGGCTGGTGCGGGGCTTCCCGCAATGATTGTTCGGCGGCGTCCTACTCTCCCACAGGGTCCCCCCTGCAGTACCATCGGCGCTGAAAGGCTTAGCTTCCGGGTTCGGAATGTAACCGGGCGTTTCCCTAACGCTATGACCACCGAAACACTATGAAATTAGAACGCTGGCATGAACACAGCCGTTCGTTATTTCAGAACTAACACAGTGGACGCGAGCAACTGAGGACAAGCCCTCGGCCTATTAGTACCAGTCAGCTTCACCCGTTACCGGGCTTCCACATCTGGCCTATCAACCCAGTCGTCTACTGGGAGCCTTACCCTCTCAAGGAGGTGGGAATACTCATCTCGAAGCAGGCTTCCCGCTTAGATGCTTTCAGCGGTTATCCCTCCCGAACGTAGCCAACCAGCCATGCCCTTGGCAGGACAACTGGCACACCAGAGGTTCGTCCGTCCCGGTCCTCTCGTACTAGGGACAGCCCTTCTCAATATTCCTACGCGCACAGCGGATAGGGACCGAACTGTCTCACGACGTTCTAAACCCAGCTCGCGTACCGCTTTAATGGGCGAACAGCCCAACCCTTGGGACCGACTCCAGCCCCAGGATGCGACGAGCCGACATCGAGGTGCCAAACCATCCCGTCGATATGGACTCTTGGGGAAGATCAGCCTGTTATCCCCGGGGTACCTTTTATCCGTTGAGCGACGGCGCTTCCACAAGCCACCGCCGGATCACTAGTCCCGACTTTCGTCCCTGCTCGACCCGTCGGTCTCACAGTCAAGCTCCCTTGTGCACTTACACTCAACACCTGATTGCCAACCAGGCTGAGGGAACCTTTGGGCGCCTCCGTTACCCTTTGGGAGGCAACCGCCCCAGTTAAACTACCCATCAGACACTGTCCCTGATCCGGATCACGGACCGAGGTTAGACATCCAGCACGACCAGAGTGGTATTTCAACGACGACTCCACAACCACTGGCGTGGCCGCTTCAAAGTCTCCCACCTATCCTACACAAGCCGAACCGAACACCAATATCAAACTGTAGTAAAGGTCCCGGGGTCTTTCCGTCCTGCTGCGCGAAACGAGCATCTTTACTCGTAGTGCAATTTCACCGGGCCTATGGTTGAGACAGTCGAGAAGTCGTTACGCCATTCGTGCAGGTCGGAACTTACCCGACAAGGAATTTCGCTACCTTAGGATGGTTATAGTTACCACCGCCGTTTACTGGCGCTTAAGTTCTCAGCTTCGCACGCCCGAAAGCGCACTAACCGGTCCCCTTAACGTTCCAGCACCGGGCAGGCGTCAGTCCGTATACATCGCCTTACGGCTTCGCACGGACCTGTGTTTTTAGTAAACAGTCGCTTCTCGCTGGTCTCTGCGGCCACCCCCAGCTCACGGAGTAAATCCGATCACCAGTGATGGCCCCCCTTCTCCCGAAGTTACGGGGGCATTTTGCCGAGTTCCTTAACCATAGTTCACCCGAACGCCTCGGTATTCTCTACCTGACCACCTGAGTCGGTTTAGGGTACGGGCCGCCATGAAACTCGCTAGAGGCTTTTCTCGACAGCATAGGATCATCCACTTCACCACAATCGGCTCGGCATCAGGTCTCAGCCTTAATGAGGGACGGATTTGCCTACCCCTCGGCCTACACCCTTACCCCGGGACAACCACCGCCCGGGCTGGACTACCTTCCTGCGTCACCCCATCGCTTACCTACTACAAGTCTGGTTCGTCGGCTCCACCACTTTCCTTTCCCCGAAGGGTCCGGAACGGCTTCACGGACTTAGCATCGCCTGATTCGATATTGGGCGTTTCAAAGCGGGTACCGGAATATCAACCGGTTGTCCATCGACTACGCCTGTCGGCCTCGCCTTAGGTCCCGACTTACCCTGGGCAGATCAGCTTGACCCAGGAACCCTTAGTCAATCGGCGCACACGTTTCTCACGTGTGTATCGCTACTCATGCCTGCATTCTCACTCGTGAACCGTCCACAACTAGCTTCCGCTGCTGCTTCACCCGGCACACGACGCTCCCCTACCCATCACAGCGGGCGTTGGCCCTATTGCTGCAATGACACGACTTCGGCGGTACGCTTGAGCCCCGCTACATTGTCGGCGCGGAATCACTTGACCAGTGAGCTATTACGCACTCTTTCAAGGGTGGCTGCTTCTAAGCCAACCTCCTGGTTGTCTCTGCGACTCCACATCCTTTCCCACTTAGCGTACGCTTGGGGGCCTTAGTCGATGCTCTGGGCTGTTTCCCTCTCGACCATGGAGCTTATCCCCCACAGTCTCACTGCCGTGCTCTCACTTACCGGCATTCGGAGTTTGGCTAAGGTCAGTAACCCGGTAGGGCCCATCGCCTATCCAGTGCTCTACCTCCGGCAAGAAACACACGACGCTGCACCTAAATGCATTTCGGGGAGAACCAGCTATCACGGAGTTTGATTGGCCTTTCACCCCTAACCACAGGTCATCCCCCAGGTTTTCAACCCTGGTGGGTTCGGTCCTCCACGAAGTCTTACCTCCGCTTCAACCTGCCCATGGCTAGATCACTCCGCTTCGGGTCTAGAGCGTGCAACTCAATCGCCCTATTCGGACTCGCTTTCGCTACGGCTTCCCCACACGGGTTAACCTCGCTACACACCGCTAACTCGCAGGCTCATTCTTCAAAAGGCACGCAGTCACGACATTGTAAACCAATGAGCGACGCTCCCACGGCTTGTAGGCACACGGTTTCAGGTACTATTTCACTCCGCTCCCGCGGTACTTTTCACCATTCCCTCACGGTACTATCCGCTATCGGTCACCAGGGAATATTTAGGCTTAGCGGGTGGTCCCGCCAGATTCACACGGGATTTCTCGGGCCCCGTGCTACTTGGGAGATGAGCAAGCAAGCCGCTGATGTTTCGTCTACGGGGGTCTTACCCTCTACGCCGGACCTTTCGCATGTCCTTCGACTACATCAACGGTTTCTGACTCGCCGACCGGCCGGCAGACCGATCAAGCTCATTCCCACAACCCCGCATGCGCAACCCCTGCCGGGTATCACACGCATACGGTTTGGCCTCATCCGGTTTCGCTCGCCACTACTCCCGGAATCACGGTTGTTTTCTCTTCCTGAGGGTACTGAGATGTTTCACTTCCCCTCGTTCCCTCCACATGCCCTATGTGTTCAGGCATGGGTGACAGCCCATGACGACTGCCGGGTTTCCCCATTCGGACACCCCCGGATCAAAGCTCAGTTGGCAGCTCCCCGGGGCCTATCGCGGCCTCTCACGTCCTTCATCGGTTCCTGGTGCCAAGGCATCCACCGTGCGCCCTTAAAAACTTGGCCACAGATGCTCGCGTCCACTGTGTAGTTCTCAAACAACGACCAGCCACCCATCACCCTGTACTCAAAGAGCACAAGTTCACTGGGGCCGGCACTGAAGACATGACCTCACGGCCGTACCTTCAGGACCCAACAACGTGCCAAGCACGATCCCGTCTCTCTTTCCACGCCGAAGCAGTACTCGAGATCAGAAACCGTGCCAACTAATCAACGTTCCACCCATGAGCTGACCGTGCAGAACATTTGTCTGCAATCGGTACTGTGCTCCTTAGAAAGGAGGTGATCCAGCCGCACCTTCCGGTACGGCTACCTTGTTACGACTTCGTCCCAATCGCCAGTCCCACCTTCGACAGCTCCCTCCCTTACGGGTTGGGCCACCGGCTTCGGGTGTTACCGACTTTCGTGACGTGACGGGCGGTGTGTACAAGGCCCGGGAACGTATTCACCGCAGCAATGCTGATCTGCGATTACTAGCAACTCCGACTTCATGGGGTCGAGTTGCAGACCCCAATCCGAACTGAGACCGGCTTTTTGAGATTCGCTCCACCTCACGGTATCGCAGCTCATTGTACCGGCCATTGTAGCACGTGTGCAGCCCAAGACATAAGGGGCATGATGACTTGACGTCGTCCCCACCTTCCTCCGAGTTGACCCCGGCGGTCTCCTGTGAGTCCCCATCACCCCGAAGGGCATGCTGGCAACACAGGACAAGGGTTGCGCTCGTTGCGGGACTTAACCCAACATCTCACGACACGAGCTGACGACAGCCATGCACCACCTGTATACCGACCACAAGGGGGCACTATCTCTAATGCTTTCCGGTATATGTCAAGCCTTGGTAAGGTTCTTCGCGTTGCGTCGAATTAAGCCACATGCTCCGCTGCTTGTGCGGGCCCCCGTCAATTCCTTTGAGTTTTAGCCTTGCGGCCGTACTCCCCAGGCGGGGAACTTAATGCGTTAGCTGCGGCACCGACGACGTGGAATGTCGCCAACACCTAGTTCCCAACGTTTACGGCGTGGACTACCAGGGTATCTAATCCTGTTCGCTCCCCACGCTTTCGCTCCTCAGCGTCAGTAATGGCCCAGAGATCCGCCTTCGCCACCGGTGTTCCTCCTGATATCTGCGCATTTCACCGCTACACCAGGAATTCCGATCTCCCCTACCACACTCTAGCTAGCCCGTATCGAATGCAGACCCGAGGTTAAGCCTCGGGCTTTCACATCCGACGTGACAAGCCGCCTACGAGCTCTTTACGCCCAATAATTCCGGACAACGCTTGCGCCCTACGTATTACCGCGGCTGCTGGCACGTAGTTAGCCGGCGCTTCTTCTGCAGGTACCGTCACTTTCGCTTCTTCCCTGCTGAAAGAGGTTTACAACCCGAAGGCCGTCATCCCTCACGCGGCGTCGCTGCATCAGGCTTTCGCCCATTGTGCAATATTCCCCACTGCTGCCTCCCGTAGGAGTCTGGGCCGTGTCTCAGTCCCAGTGTGGCCGGTCGCCCTCTCAGGCCGGCTACCCGTCGTCGCCTTGGTGGGCCATTACCCCACCAACAAGCTGATAGGCCGCGGGCTCATCCTTCACCGCCGGAGCTTTCAACCCCCGCCCATGCAGGCAGGAGTGGTATCCGGTATTAGACCCCGTTTCCAGGGCTTGTCCCAGAGTGAAGGGCAGATTGCCCACGTGTTACTCACCCGTTCGCCACTAATCCACCCCGAAGGGCTTCATCGTTCGACTTGCATGTGTTAAGCACGCCGCCAGCGTTCGTCCTGAGCCAGGATCAAACTCTCCATGAATGTTTACCCGTAATCGGGTGCACACATCACGTAGAGCGGGACGATCATGTCGGAATAAGACCGACCGTCCACTGCGTCCTCGCTGTGTAATCGCCTGCAAGCACTCCACGAGGGAGCCCCACAGGTCTTTTTCAAAGGAACCTCATCCACCGAAATGGACGGGGTATCAACTTTTGGCGTTGATTTTTGGCACGCTGTTGAGTTCTCAAGGAACGGACGCTTCCTTCGTACTCACCCTCTCGGGCTTTCCTCCGGGCTTTCGTTCTGTTTTCCTGCTGTTCTTGCGTTTCCGACTCTATCAGACCCTCTCGGGCCCGATTTCCTCGGTGCTTTCCAGGTCCTGCGCTTTCGCGCTTTCCCTTTCCGGCGGGTCCGACTCTATCAGATCCTTTCGGGCCTGACCCCCAGTCAGCGGGGGTTGCCTTCCGGGCTGTTGGGCCCTTCCGGCGAGTGAGACAGTAGCGGATTCCGTGCCCCCGAACCTAATCGGCGGCGGCGTCCTCGGACGCGGATTCCTCATTCGCAAATACGCATGAAAACGAGACGACAAAGTCAGTCGTTCGTTCGAATGTGTAGTGCGGGATGGCTGTCCGGGGACCGACCGGAGTCGGCGCTCACTTCGGACAACTCGAAGAACCTTACGGATCGGGTACACCTGTGTCAACCCCCGGCTGACCAGCCACGACGGGTGCGCGAACTTCACGGCGTCCTCATCCCGTTCCGTCTACCCTGACCCCATGACTACGCATGCGCTCACGCTCAACCTCCGCTGGTGGGCCGCCTGACGGCGGCCGACCAGCAACACGAGCACGCATGCGCTCACGGCCGCCGCTCCGGCGGCCGTTTTCGTTTCTCCCCTCCCGGGAGTGGGCTCGGTCGCCCGACGCGGCGGCCCCCACACCACTCACACATAGGGAGAGCGGGACATGACGAGGATCTTCAGCGGGGTCAAGCCGACCGGACACCTGACGCTGGGCAACTACCTGGGCGCCGTACGGCAGTGGGTCGCCGCCGAGCACGCGCCGGACGAGGCCCTGTTCTGCGTCGTCGACCTGCACGCGCTGACCGTCGAGCACGAGCCGGCCCGCGTACGGCGGCTCAGCCGGCAGGCGGCGACGCTGCTGCTCGCTGCCGGGCTGGACCCCCAGCGGTGCACGCTCTTCGTGCAGAGCCACGTCGACGAGCACACGCGGCTGGCCTACCTGCTGGAGTGCACCGCCACCGACGGGGAGCTGCGCCGGATGATCCAGTACAAGGAGAAGGCGGCGAAGGCACAGGCCGCCGGGGACGGCGTACGGCTGTCGCTGCTCACCTATCCCGTGCTGATGGCCGCCGACATCCTGGCATACCGGACCGACGAGGTGCCCGTGGGCGAGGACCAGCGGCAGCACGTCGAGCTGACCCGGGATCTGGCCGTGCGCTTCAACCAGCGGTACGGGCACACGTTCACGGTGCCCAGGGCCACGCATCCGGCGGTGGCCGCGCGGGTCATGGACCTCCAGGAGCCGACCTCGAAGATGGGGAAGTCCGATGCGAACGGCGCCGGGATCGTCTACCTGCTCGACGAGCCGGGGGTCGTGCGCAAGAAGGTGATGCGGGCGGTCACCGACAGTGGGGACGGCGGGGTGGTCTACGACCGCGAGGCGCGGCCCGGGGTCGCGAACCTGCTGGACGTCCTGGCCGCCTGTACGGGTGCGGATCCCGTGCGCCTCGCCGAGGGGTATACGGGCTACGGCGCCCTCAAGCGGGACGTCGCCGACGCGGTGGTCGAGCTGCTGCGGCCGGTGCGGGAGCGGCATGCCGAACTGGCGGCCGATCCGGCCGAGGTGGACAAGGTGCTGCGGGAGGGTGCGGGGCGGGCCCGGGCGCTGGCGCGGCCGGTGGTCGACCGGGCGTACGAGGCCATCGGGCTGCTCGCTCCGTGAAGGAGTGACGGGGAAGCCGGGCGCGTGCGGTACGGGCCACCGTTCGGGCGGTGGCCCGTATCCGCGGCTCAGCTGTTGCCGGAGGCGAGCTCGCGGCTGCGGTCGCGGGCCGCTTCGAGGGCGGCGATCAGGGCGGCGCGCACGCCGTGCCGCTCGAGCTCCACGATCGCGTTGATCGTCGTACCCGCCGGGGAGGTGACGGCCTCGCGGAGCTTGACCGGGTGCTCGCCGCTGTCGCGGAGCATCACGGCGGCGCCGATGGCGGCCTGCACGATCAGGTCGTGGGCCTGGGCGCGGGGCAGGCCGAGGAGGATCCCGGCGTCGGTCATGGCCTCCACGAGGAAGTAGAAGTACGCGGGTCCGGAGCCGGAGAGGGCGGTGGCCGCGTCCTGCTGGGACTCGGGGACGCGCAGGGTCTTGCCGACCCCGCCGAAGATCTCCTCGGTGTGGAGGAGGTGCGCGGCGGTGGCGTGGCTGCCGGCCGAGATGACGGACATGGCCTCGTCGACGAGGGCGGGGGTGTTCGTCATGACGCGGACGACGGGGGTGCCGGGAGCGAGCCGCTCCTCGAAGAAGGCGGTCGGGACGCCCGCGGCGCCGCTGATGACCAGGCGGTCGGCGGGGACGTGCGGGGCGAGCTCTTCGAGGAGCTTGCCCATGTCCTGCGGCTTGACGGTGAGGATGAGGGTGTCGGCGCGCTTGGCGGCCTCGGCGTTGCTGACGGCCTCGACTCCGTAGCGGGCGTGGAGCTCCTCGGCGCGTTCCGCGCGGCGGGCGGTGACGAGGAGCTTGGAGGCGGGCCAGCCGCCGCGGATCATCCCGCTGAGCAGGGCCTCGCCGATCTTGCCGGTACCGAGGACTGCGACTGTCTGGGTCATGCCCGATTCACCTCGCCGAACGCGCTGCGTATGACTGCGTACGGCATCATCCTTGCACCCGGGCCGGTGGGCCGGGCGGGGTGTCCGGTCCGTGGGCGGCCGGGGCCGGGGTGGGGGTCGGGCTACGGGGTCCGGCGTCGGAGGGTGGCCGCGCCGAGGGCGAGGACGAGCAGGGCGCAGGCGGCGACGATGACGGCGTCGCGGACGAAGTCGGCGGTCATGTCGGTGTGGGTGAGGACCTGGGTCATGCCGTCGACCGCGTAGGACATGGGCAGGACGTCCGAGAGGGTTTCCAGGACGGGGTGCATGGTGTCGCGGGCCGCGAACAGGCCGCACAGCAGGAGCTGGGGGAAGATCACCGCCGGCATGAACTGGACGGCCTGGAATTCGGAGGCCGCGAAGGCGGAGACGAAGAGGCCGAGCGCGGTGCCGAGGAGCGCGTCGAGGAGGGCGACGAGCAGGAGCAGCCAGGGGGAGCCGACGACGTCGAGGCCGAGGAGCCAGAGGGCGAGCCCGGTGGCGAGGAGCGACTGGACGACGGCGACGGCTCCGAAGGCGAGGGCGTAGCCGGCGATGAGGTCGCCCTTGCCCAGCGGCATGGCGAGGAGGCGCTCCAGGGTGCCGGAGGTGCGCTCGCGCAGGGTGGCGATGGAGGTCACCAGGAACATGGTGATGAGGGGGAAGATCCCGAGGAGTGACGCGCCGATGCCGTCGAAGGTGCGCGGGCTGCTGTCGAAGACGAAGCGGAGCAGCGTCAGCATCAGTACGGGGACCAGCAGCATCAGGGCGATGGAGCGCGGGTCGTGGCCGAGCTGGCGCAGGACGCGGCCGGCGGTGGCGGTGGTGCGGGCGACGTTGATCGAGGATGTGGCGGTCATCGCTGCGGCTCCCTGGCGGCGGTGGCGGCGGCCTCGTCGACGAGGCGGAGGAAGCCCTCCTCGACGGTGGCGGAGGCGGTTCGGGCGCGCAGGGCGTCGGGGGTGTCCTGGGCGAGGATGCGCCCCTCGCGCATGAGGAGGAGGTCGTGGCAGCGCTCGGCCTCGTCCATGACGTGCGAGGAGACGAGGATCGTGGCCCCGCGGGTGCGGGTGATCTCGTGGAAGAGGTTCCAGAGGTCGCGGCGCAGGACGGGGTCGAGGCCGACGGTGGGTTCGTCGAGGACGAGGAGCTCGGGGGTGCCGAGCAGGGCGACGGCGAGGGAGACGCGGCTGCGTTGTCCGCCGGAGAGGTTGCCGGCGAGGGCGTCGGTGTGGGTGGTGAGGTCGACGTCGGTGATGGCCTGCCGGACCGCGGCGGCTCGGCGGTCGGCGGCGGCGCGGCCCGGGTCGAGGACGGCGGCGAAGTAGTCGAGGTTCTGCCGGACGGTGAGGTCGTCGTAGACGGAGGGCGCCTGGGTGACGTAGCCGATGCGGGAGCGGAGCTCGGGGTGGCCGGCGGGGCGGCCGAGGACGTCGAGGGTGCCGGTCACGTGGGCCTGGGTGCCGACGATGGCGCGCATGAGGGTGGACTTCCCGCAGCCGGAGGGGCCGAGGAGGCCGGTGATGCGGCCGCGGGGGACGTCGAAGGCGATGCGGTCGAGGACGGTGCGGGGGGCTCGGCCCGTGCCGCGGCGGACGGTCAGGCCGGCGGCGTGCACGGCGGCGGGCGGAGCGCCCGCGGCTTCTGGAGGCGGGTTATTCATCATGTGATGAATAATGCTCCTGGCGGTGCCGGGCGTCAATCGCCGGGGCGAAGCCGCTGCGGAGGGAGGCGGGATGTGTGCGGGTTACTTCTTGCGCTTGGGGCGGCGCGCGGCGGGGTTGCCGGTGCGGGCGCTGCGGCGGCGGGCGAAATCGGCCACGGAACGCTCGTACTCGGCGCGGCGCAGCTTCTCGCCGGGGGCCTCGACGAGGCAGCGGAGGAAGTACGCGATGAGGGAGCCGATGAACCCGATCGTCTTCAGGCCTTTGAGGGCCGCCTCGTCGGAGGAGGGGGCCGGGCGGCGGCTGAAGGACTCCCAGGTCTTGGCGAAGGCGATGGAGCCGGCGATCGCGAAGAGGACGACGACGGAGATGCTGAGGAAGGGGCCGACGTTGCCGAGCTCCAGGCCCTCGTAGGAGAGGCGGAGCAGCACCGCGGCGGCGACGGCGGTGGCCAGCGAGCCGACGGCGACGGCGGCGCGGCGCAGGGCGTAGCCCCCGTCGTGGTTCACCCAGGTGGTGCCGAAGAACCGGATCGGCTCGGGCTCGGGTCCGGCGGGTACGGCCTGGGCGCCGGCCGGGGCCGGCTCGGCGGGGGGCTGGTCTCGCTGGTCGTCGCTCACATCGGCGATTATCCACCGCCGGGCCGGCCGGACCGGGTGCGTCTCACGTGTCAGACGGGCGGTGGCCCAGTACTAGCCGCAGTGCGCGGCGACGTAGCCGTCGCTGCCCGTCTTCACGTACGCGTCGGAGACGAACTGGCCGTTGCCGACGCAGTCCCACAGGTTCGTGGTGCCGTAGGGGCCCGAGACGGTGGTGCCCGCGCACTGGCAGCGGATCGTCACCCGGCCTCCCAGCGGCAGGACGCCGACGACGGGGTATCCGGTGCCCGGGCCGCTGCGCACGTTGAGCTGGACGCCGGGCGCGACCGGGTAGGACTTGTAGCCGGACCCGGCGGAAAGGGTCTGGACCTCGTTCGCTTCGTTCTCAACCGACATCGAAAATCTCCCCCTTGAGCATGACGCTCCGCAACTCGCGCAGGGTAGCAGGACCTTACCGCTTCATATGCGCCATCGACTAGGCTCCGGCGGGGGTGGTCGGCAGTGCATCCACTGCGCGCGGAACGGGCCGGTTTTCCGGAGTACGCCGGGCGGTACCGGCTGGAATCCGTCCTGGGTTCCGGTGGCATGGGAGTGGTTCATCTGGCCACCTCCGCGTCCGGTCTGCGGCTGGCGGTCAAGGTCGTCCACGCGCAGCACGCGATGGATCCGGAGTTCCGGGCCAGGTTCCGCCAGGAGGTGGCGGCCGCCCGTCGGGTGAGCGGCGCGTTCACCGCGCCCGTCGTGGACGCGGACCCCGATGCCGAGCGGCCGTGGATGGCCACCCTGTTCATCGACGCCCCCACGCTCGCCGAGCAGGTACGAGAGGCGCCCCTGCGCCCCGGAGCGCTGGCCAGGCTCGGCGCCGGTCTGGCGGAGGCGCTGCGGGACATCCACCGGGCCGGTGTCGTGCACCGGGACCTCAAGCCCAGCAATGTCCTGATGGCGCCCGACGGGGTGCGCGTCATCGACTTCGGGATCTCCCGGCCCGCCGACAGCGATCTGCGGACCGAGACCGGCAAGCTCATCGGGACACCCCCGTTCATGGCGCCCGAGCAGTTCCAGCGGCCGCGCGAGGTCGGGCCCGCGGCGGACGTGTTCGCGATGGGGGCGGTGCTCGTCCACGCGGCGACCGGCCGCGGGCCCTTCGACTCCGACAGCCACTACCTCGTCGCCTACCAGGTGGTGCACAGCGAGCCGGACCTGACCGGGGTGCCGTCCTCCCTCGCGCCGGTCATCGCGCGCTGCCTGGCCAAGGACCCCGCCGACCGGCCGACCCCCGACGCCCTGCTCGGAGAGCTGCGGGCGGCCGCCTACCCGACCGGGGAGGAGACCCGCGCCTTCATACCGCGGCCCCGGCGGCCGGTCTCGTCGCCGCTCCTCCCGTCCGCCGCCGACGACGTCACGCACCGGCGCGTACGGGTCCCCGAGGCCCCCGCGGCGGGGCGGCGGCCGCGGCGGCTCGCCCTCGCGCTCGCCCTGGCCCTGCTGCTGACGGGCGGCGCCGCCGCCGCGGGGTACGCGTGGTTCGGCGGCGGCGGGGACCCCGCGGGGCGCGCGGCGCCGCACGCGCCGGGCCCGGCCGCGCCCCCGCCGGCCCCCACGCCGTGGTCGGCCGCGCTCGGCGACCGCGGCCCCGGGAACACGGTGTCCGCGTGCGCGGCGGCGGCCGGGGCGCTGTACTGCTCGACCCCGGGCCTGGTCGCGGCCCGGCTGGACCCGGCCGACGGGGCCCTCGTGTGGTCGGTGCCCGCGCCGGGCACCGGGACCCGGGCGGCGGGCGCCACCGCCATCGAGCCCGTCGCGGGCGGCGGGCTCGTCCTCGCCGTGACCCCCGGCAGCGGGCTGCTCCAGGCGCTGGATCCGGCCACGGGCGAGCCGCGGTGGAAGAAGGACATCGCGCGGAACGCGACCGTGCTGCCGGCCGGTTCGAAGGTGCTGGCCGCCGGGGCGGACGGGAGCGTCACGGCCCTCGACGCGGCCACCGGCGACGTGAGCTGGAGCAAGCGCCTGGGGCGGACGGGGTCCGTGTGGCTCACCGGTCCCGGCCGGGCGGAAGGCGCCCTCGACCTGTACGTGTCGACGCGCGCCGACGACGGCACGTCCTCGCAGGTCTCGGCGGTCGATCCGGCCGACGGCACGGTGCGTTGGCAGCTGCGCGCACCCGGGCTGCTCAAGCCGGTGGGGGTCGCCCAGGGCGGTCTGCACCTGACGGCGGGCGACCTGCAGGGGATGACCGTCGCGGTGGTGCGCGTCGACCTCGCCACGCGGGCGGTACGGCGCACCCCGCTGTCGGTGGAGCAGTTGCAGGCCGAGGCGGCCGTGGGACCGGACGGGGTGGTGTACCTGATCGGCATCTCGGGCGCGCTGACGGCGGTCGCCGGGGAGAAGGAGGCGTGGCGGCTGGAGACGGCCGTGGCCGCGGCTTCCCGGCCGGTCGTCGACGGCGGGCGGCTGTTCCTGATGGCGGCCGACGGCCGGCTGATCGCGGTCGACGCCCGCGCCGGACGGCTGGTCGGTCAGACGGACCCGCGGATGGGGACGGGCCGGGGCACCTACACGGCCACCGTCCCCGCCCCCGTGGTCGCCGACGGGCGGGTCTACGGGAGCGCGCCCGACGGGTCCGTGTTCGCGGTGGCCGCGGGCGATCCCGCGGCGTGGTGAACGCGGCGGATCCCGCGGCGGGATGATGGCGCCCCGCCTCAGCAGGTGAACGCGCGATGCCCCCGCGCCTCGAAGGTGCGGGGGCATCGCGCGACGCGGTGCGGGGTGGCGGGTCAGCCCAGGCGGGAGACGTCCCGGACGGCGCCCTTGTCGGCGCTCGTGGCCATCGCCGCGTAGGCGCGCAGGGCCGCGGAGACCTTGCGCTCGCGGTCCTTCGGGGCGTAGACGCCGCCGAGGGCCTCGTGGCGGGCCGCCAGCGTGGCCTCGTCGACCAGGAGCTCGATGGACCGGTTCGGGATGTCGATGCGGATCCGGTCGCCGTCCTCGACGACCGCGATGGTGCCGCCCGAGGCCGCCTCCGGGGAGGCGTGGCCGATGGACAGGCCCGAGGTGCCGCCGGAGAAGCGGCCGTCGGTCACCAGGGCGCAGACCTTGCCGAGGCCGCGGCCCTTGAGGAAGGAGGTCGGGTAGAGCATCTCCTGCATGCCGGGACCGCCGCGCGGACCCTCGTAGCGGATGACGACGACATCGCCCGGCTTGACCTGCTTGCGCAGGATCTTGTCGACCGCCTCGTCCTGCGATTCGCAGACGACGGCCGGGCCCTCGAAGGTCCAGATCGACTCGTCGACGCCGGCCGTCTTCACGACGCAGCCGTCGAGCGCGATGTTGCCGCGCAGCACGGCGAGCCCGCCGTCCTTGGAGTACGCGTGCTGGACGGAGCGGATGCAGCCGCCCTCGGCGTCGAGGTCGAGGGTCCCCCAGCGCTCGGACTGGGAGAAGGCGGTGGCGGAGCGCTTGCAGCCGGGGGCCGCGTGCCACAGCTCCATGGCCTCCTCGGAGGCCGTGCCGGAGCGGGCGTCCCACTTCGCGAGCCAGTCCTCCAGGCCGTCCGAGTGGACGGTGGTGACGTTCTTGTTGAGGAGTCCGCCGCGGTGCAGCTCGCCGAGGATGGCGGGGATGCCGCCGGCGCGGTGGATGTCCTCCATGTAGTACGTGCCGCCGGGCGCCACGTTCGGGGCGACCTTGGCCAGGCACGGGACGCGGCGCGAGACCTCGTCGATGTCGGTGAGGTCGTAGTCCAGGCCCGCCTCCTGCGCCGCGGCCAGCAGGTGCAGGATCGTGTTGGTGGAGCCGCCCATGGCGATGTCCAGGGCCATGGCGTTCTCGAAGGCCTCGCGGGTGGCGATGCTGCGGGGCAGGACGGAGTGGTCGTCCTGCTCGTAGTGGCGCTTGGTGATCTCGACGACCGTGCGGCCGGCCTCCTCGTAGAGGGCGCGGCGGGCGGTGTGCGTGGCGAGGACCGAGCCGTTGCCGGGGAGGGCCAGGCCGATGGCCTCGGCGAGGCAGTTCATCGAGTTGGCGGTGAACATGCCGCTGCAGGAGCCGCACGTCGGACAGGCGTTCTCCTCGATCCGCAGGACGTCCTCGTCGGAGACGTTCTCGTTGGAGGCGTCGACCATGGCGTCGATCAGGTCGAGCTTGCGGACGGTGCCGTCGACGAGGGTCGCCTGGCCGGCCTCCATCGGGCCGCCGGAGACGAAGACGACCGGGATGTTGAGGCGCATGGCGGCCATCAGCATGCCCGGGGTGATCTTGTCGCAGTTGGAGATGCAGATCAGGGCGTCGGCGCAGTGGGCCTCGACCATGTACTCGACGCTGTCCGCGATCAGGTCGCGGGAGGGCAGCGAGTACAGCATGCCGGCGTGGCCCATGGCGATGCCGTCGTCGACCGCGATGGTGTTGAACTCGCGGGGGATGGCTCCGGCGGCGCGGATGGCCTCGGAGACGATCCGGCCCACCGGGGCGAGGTGCGTGTGCCCGGGGACGAACTCGGTGAAGGAGTTGGCGACCGCGATGATCGGCTTGCCGATGTCCTCGCTCGCTACGCCCGACGCACGCATAAGGGCGCGTGCGCCCGCCATGTTGCGGCCGTGGGTGACGGTGCGGGACCTCAGCTCGGGCATCGGGTTCACTCCCCATGGGTGCGGCCGGCCTTGCGAGCGCGGCCACGACTGTAGATATGAATCAGTTACGAGGCTACGCCCCTCGCCCGCGATACGGACAGCACGTCCGCATGCCGGGACGGACGGCTCATTCCTCGGTCAGGTAGCGCTGGAGGGTGGGCGCCACCAGGGCCACGATGTCGTCCGGGTCCGCGGAGGCGAGGGGTTCGACCTGGACCACGTAGCGCAGGATCGCGATGCCGACCATGTGGGAGGCGGCGAGTTCGGCGCGGAAGGTCGGGTCGGGGACGTCGAGGTCGGCCGCCACCCGTTCCAGCACGCGGCGCAGGACGATGCGGCGCAGCACCGAGGCCGCCGCCTCGTGGGTCAGCGCGGACCGGATCACGGCCAGCAGCGGCGCCCGGGTGACCGGGTTCTCCCAGATCCCCAGGAAGTAGCGGGCGAGCCGTTCCCCGATGCCGTCCGGACCTTCGCCGAGGATCGCCGGGACCACCATCGCCGGCTCCATGCTCAGCTCGATGGCGGCGGCGAAGAGGTCGTCCTTGCTGCCGAAGTAGTGGTGGACCAGGGCCGGGTCCACCCCGGCGGCCTTGGCGACGCCGCGTACGGAGGTCTTGTCGTAGCCGCGCGCCGCGAACTCGGAGCGGGCGGCGAGGCGGATGCGCTCCTGGGTGCCCGGACCTTCCTCGACCTCGTCCTGGCGGGGCCGGCCGGGACCGCGGCGGCGCTTGACGGGCTCGGTCACGGGCGCCGGGCCCCGTCGCGCGGGGCGGGCGCGGTGGCGAGGTGCAGGCGGGTGAAGGCCAGCGCCTCGGCGAGGTCGGCCTCGCGCTCGGCCGACGACATGGCGCGGCGGGTGTTGACCTCGATCACCACGTGCCCGTCGAAGGAGGTACGGGCGAGCCGTTCCAGCAGCTCGGCGCAGGGCTGCGTACCGCGGCCCGGGACCAGGTGCTCGTCCTTGGCCGAACCGTTTCCGTCGGCGAGGTGGACGTGCGCGAGCCGGTCGCCCATCCGGTCGATCATCGCGGCGGCGTCGGTACGGGCGGTCGCGGTGTGCGACAGGTCGACGGTGAAGTGCCGGTAGTCGTCCTTGGTCACGTCCCACTCGGGCGCGTACGCGAGCATCTCGCGGTCGCGGTAGCGCCACGGGTACATGTTCTCGACGGCGAACCGGACGTCGGTCTCGTCGGCCATCCGCCAGATCCCGGTGACGAAGTCCCGCGCGTACTGGCGCTGCCAGCGGAAGGGCGGGTGCACGACCACGGTGGACGCGCCGAGCCGCTCGGCCGCGGCCTGGGCGCGCTGGAGCTTGGTCCAGGGGTCGGTGGACCACACCCGCTGGGTGATCAGCAGGCACGGCGCGTGGATCGCGAGGATCGGCACCTGGTGGTGGTCGGACAGTCGGCGCAGGGCGTCGACGTCCTGGCTGACCGGGTCCGTCCAGACCATGACCTCGACGCCGTCGTAGCCGAGGCGCGCGGCGATCTCGAAGGCGGTCGCCGTGGACTCCGGATAGACGGAGGCGGTGGACAGGGCGACTTTCGCGGTCGGGACACGGACTGGTTCTGCCACGGACACAGGGTACGGGGTACGGGCCCGGCGCCCCCGGGCACGTGTCGCCCCGCGGGCCCGGACGGCGCGCGGCGTCCGGGTTTTTTGTATCCAGTGCTTCCCGCTCACAGCACTAGGCGGTGCCCGTCGGCAGGTGGTCCAGCCTGCGCAGGATGACGCCCTCGCGCAGCGCCCACGGGCAGATCTCCAGGTCGTCGACGCCGAAGAGGTCCATCGCGCCCTCGGCGACCAGCGCTCCCGCCAGCAGCTGGTTCGCCCGGCCCTCCGAGACTCCCGGGAGGGCCGCGCGCTGGGCGGTGGTCATCGCGGCCAGCCGCGGGACCCATTCCTCCAGCGACTTGCGGGTCAGGTCCCGCTGCACGTAGAGGCCGTCCGCCGAGCGGGCCGCGCCCGCGATGCGGGCCAGCTGCTTGAAGGTCTTCGAGGTCGCCACGACGTGGTCCGGGGTCCCGAAGCGGGTGAACTCCCTCACGGTCCGCGCGATCTCCGCCCGCACGTGCCGGCGCAGGGCCCGGATGTCCACCGCGTCCGGCGGGTCGCCCGGCAGCCAGCCCGCCGTGAGCCGGCCCGCGCCCAGCGGGAGGGAGACGGCCGCGTACGGGTCCTCGTCGATGCCGTACGCGATCTCCAGCGAGCCGCCGCCGATGTCGAGGACCAGCAGCTTCCCGGCCGACCAGCCGAACCAGCGGCGCGCGGCCAGGAAGGTCAGCCGTGCCTCGTCCTCGCCGCTCAGCACGGGCAGGTCCACGCCGGTCTCGGCCTTGACCCGCGCCAGCACGGCGTCGGCGTTGGTGGCCTCGCGCACCGCGCTGGTCGCGAAGGGCAGCACGTCCTCGCAGCCCTTGTCCTCGGCGGCCTGCACCGCGTCGGCGATCACCCAGACGAGGCGCTCTATGCCCTCTGGCGTGACGGCTCCGCTCTTGTCGAGGAGCTCCGCCAGCCGCATCTCCACCTTGTGCGAGTGCGCCGGCTGCGGGCGCGCGCCGGGGTGCGCGTCCACCACCAGCAGATGGACGGTATTCGAACCCACATCAAGGACACCGAGTCTCATAGGGGGAAACGCTACTGCGGCGAACGCTCAGGGGGTGAGCGAGGGGCGCTTAGGCTTGGGTTTGTGCCACAGACGAAGAAGGCCAACAAGACCAAATCCGGCAACAAGGCGGAGAACAAGGCCGGCAAGGCGGACAAGGCGGGCAAGGCCCCGGCCGCCTTGCCCGCCGCCGCACCGGCCGCCGACGAGAAGGGCCTCGACTTCCCCCGGGCCTGGGTGGAGTTCCCCGACCCCGCCGACGACGAGCAGGTCTTCCGCTGCGACCTGACCTGGCTCACCTCCCGCTGGACCTGCGTCTTCGGCCAGGGCTGCCAGGGCATCCAGGCGGGCCGGGCCTCCGACGGCTGCTGCACGCTCGGCGCGCACTTCTCCGACGAGGACGACGAGCAGCGCGTCGCCCGGCACGTGGCCCGGCTGACCCCCGAGCTGTGGCAGTTCCACGACGTGGGCAGCGAGACCGGCTGGACGCAGCACGACGACGACGGGGAGAAGCAGACCCGCCGCTGGGACGGCGCGTGCGTCTTCCTGAACCGGCCGGGGTTCCCCGCCGGGGCCGGCTGCTCGCTGCACATCCTGGCCGTGAAGGAGGGCCGGGAGCCGCTGGAGACCAAGCCCGACGTCTGCTGGCAGCTGCCGATCCGCCGTACCTACGACTGGATCGAGCGGCCCGACGACACCCGGGTGCTCCAGGTGTCGATCGGCGAGTACGACCGGCGCGGCTGGGGCCCGGGCGGGCACGACCTGCACTGGTGGTGCACGTCGGCGACCTCCGCGCACGCCGCCGGGGAGCCGGTGTACGTGTCGTACCGCCCCGAGTTGATCGAGCTGATGGGCAAAGAGGCGTACGAGGAGCTGGTGAAGCTGTGCGAGGCGCGGCTCGCCTCGCTGCTGCCGATGGCCCCGCACCCGGCCGACCCGGTGCTCCCCGCACCCTGAGGCCGGGACGGGACGGCCTCGGCCCGCTAGCTCGAAGAGGCCGACGGGGCGGGGTCGGGGTCCGGGGAAACCGTTCCTCCTGATGTCGGCGTGGGCGTCGGGGTCGGGGTGGGCGTCGGGGTGGGGTCCGGGGGCGGCGTCGGGGTGGGTGTCGGACTCGCGGGCGGCGTCGGGGTGGGCGTCGGGTCCGGGGTCGACGGCGGCTCCGGAGCCGGGCGCCCGCGGCCCTGGATGGCGACGACCGTACCGCCGGGATCCACTCCCACGCGGGCCGTCCAGCCCCCCGCGGGCTGGGCCTGGGTGTCGACGGCGATCCGCAGGGTGACCGATTCTCCGGGGGCCAGGGTGCCCGCGGTCCGGCTCGCGTGCAGCCAGGGCGCGTCGGACCAGAGGCGCCAGTCCACCGGGGCGCCGCCGGACGCGGTGAGGGTGAGCAGCGTGGTGCTCCCGTAGGAGGACGCGGCCACGGTCAGCCGGCCGGGCGCGCCGGGCCGGTCGGCGCCCGGCGGGGGTCCGCTGCTGATCACCTCGACGGAGACGTCGGGCTCGGCGCTGCCCCGGGCGAATGCGGCCCCGCCGGTGGTGGAGGACGTGTTCCCGGCGTTCTCGTAGGCGGTCAGCGGGCGTCCGCCGACGTGCGGCGGCAGCGGGAGGTCGGTTTCGCTCGCGGAGATGCGGGTGGCGGCGTCGCCGACGGTCTCGCCGGTGTCCGGCCCGCCGCGGTACGCCGCCCACAGCGCGATCACCGGCGCGGCGACGACGGTGGCGACCACGGTCGTGGTCACCGCCCGGGCCCGCATCCGGTCGCGGCGGGCCGCGCGGTCCTTCGGGTCCATCGGGAAGCCGGTGCGGTCGAAGCGCGGGGCGGGCCGTCGCCCCCGGCCGCCGGAGCGGACCATCGCCGCGTGGACGGCGGTGCGGGGGGCGGGGACGAGCGGGAGGGTGGCGGTGCCGGTGCCGACGGAGCCGGGCCAGGGGGCTCCGGCGCCGACGCGTTCGGCGACGCGGCGGCAGCGCGGGCAGTCGTCGACGTGGCGCACGAGCTCCGCGCGCAGCGTGGTGGACAGCAGTACCTGCCCGTCGCCGGTGAGCCGCGAGACGCTGGGGCAGTTGCCCGTCTCCACGACGGCGAGGGCGGTACGGGTGCGCTCCACCTCGCACGCGGCGCCGGACAGCAGCTCCCGCGCGGCGGCCGGGGGCGTGCCGAGGACGGAGGCCAGTTCGGCGACGCCGAGCCGGTGGCGGACGGCGAGCTCCAGGGCCTCGCGCTGCTCGGGCGTGGTCCCGGCGGCCTCCGGCCAGGCGAGCCGGGCCAGCTCGGTACGCCGGTAGGCGCTCACGTCAAGCGTGCGCCGGGGCCCGCCCGGCGGGGAGCCTTCCGTGCCTTCGCCCGGCGCACGACCGGGGTCCATGCGCTCCGGCGCGCGCCGGGCGCAGTGCGCTCCCTGCCGTGCACGCCGCTGGTCGGCCAGCCGGTACAGGCAGCCCCAGCGGGCCAGGGCGTAGAGCCAGGCCCGCCGGTCGCCCTCGTCGGGGCAGCGGCCCGGATGCCGTTCGGCCACGGCGAGCACGTCGCCCAGCACGTCGGCGGCGGTGTCGTGGTCGCACAGGACCGACAGGCAGTACGTGAACAGGCCGTCCAGGTAGGGCTCGTGCCGGAAGGGCGGCGGCTCCCCCTCGCGGGGCGTGCGCCCGTGCGCCCGGTGTGCGCCGGAGCGTGACGAGGAGTGTGCCTGGCTGCTGCTGTTCACTCGGCGACCGTAGGCGGCGCGCCGGTGGACCTCCGGAAGCCTTACCCGGATTTAGCCCTTACGGGTGAACAGATCGGTGGAACGCTGACGGTGCGGTTGCCGGCAGCGGTGTCGGCGCTGTCGGTGCCGGAGGCTACCGTGTGCGGCATGGCTGCCCGCACCGCTCGTTCATCCGCCAAGGACCGGCCGTCCTACCGCTGCACCGAGTGCGGCTGGACGACCGCGAAGTGGCTCGGGCGGTGTCCCGAGTGCCAGGCGTGGGGCACCGTCGAGGAGATGGGCGCGCCCGCCGTGCGGACCACCGCCGCGGGCCGGGTCTCCACCGCCGCCGTGCCGATCGCGCAGGTCGACGGCCGGACGGCGACCGCGCGCAGCACCGGCGTGGACGAGTTGGACCGGGTCCTGGGCGGCGGGCTCGTGCCCGGCGCGGTGGTGCTGCTCGCCGGGGAGCCCGGCGTCGGCAAGTCGACGCTGCTGCTCGACGTCGCGGCGAAGGCGTCCAACGGCGACCACCGCACCCTGTACGTGACGGGCGAGGAGTCCGCGAGCCAGGTGCGGCTGCGCGCCGACCGGATCAACGCGCTGAGCGACCACCTCTACCTGGCGGCCGAGACCGACCTGTCGGCCGTCCTCGGGCACCTCGACGCGGTGAAGCCCTCCCTGCTCATCCTGGACTCCGTACAGACCGTCGCCTCCCCCGAGATCGACGGCGCGCCCGGCGGCATGGCCCAGGTCCGCGAGGTCGCCGGGGCCCTGATCCGCGCCTCCAAGGAGCGCGGCATGTCCACCCTCCTCGTCGGCCACGTCACCAAGGACGGGGCGATCGCCGGCCCCCGCCTCCTGGAGCACCTGGTCGACGTGGTGCTGAGCTTCGAGGGCGACCGGCACGCCCGGCTGCGGCTGGTGCGCGGCGTCAAGAACCGGTACGGGGCCACCGACGAGGTGGGCTGCTTCGAGCTGCACGACGAGGGCATCACCGGGCTCGCCGACCCGAGCGGGCTGTTCCTGACCCGGCGCGCCGAGGCGGTCCCCGGGACCTGCCTGACGGTGACCCTGGAGGGCAAGCGCCCGCTGGTCGCCGAGGTGCAGGCGCTGACCGTGGACTCGCAGATCCCCTCCCCGCGGCGCACCACGTCCGGCCTGGAGACCTCGCGCGTCTCGATGATGCTGGCGGTGCTGGAGCAGCGCGGCCGGATCACCGCGCTGGGCAAGCGCGACATCTACAGCGCCACCGTGGGCGGGGTGAAGCTGACCGAGCCGGCCGCCGACCTGGCGATCGCGCTGGCCCTGGCCTCCGCCGCCAGCGACGTCCCGCTCCCGAAGAACCTCGTGGCCATCGGGGAGGTCGGCCTGGCCGGCGAGGTGCGCCGGGTGACCGGCGTCCAGCGGCGGCTCGCCGAGGCGCACCGCCTCGGCTTCACGCACGCCCTGGTGCCGTCGGATCCGGGCAAGGTTCCGGCCGGGATGAAGGTGACGGAGGTGGCCGACATGGGCGACGCGCTCCGGGTCCTGCCGCGCGGCCGCTCCCGTACGCCGGCCAAGGAGCGCGACGGCTCCTAGGCCCTTGCGCGGCCCCGCCCGAAAGACGGACCCGGGCTGGTCAGAGGGTCCGTACGGAGTCCCGGCGGGGCCCGCCTGACCAAGCCACGGCCGGGCCGCAGCGCGCGCCGGTAGACTTCGGCATGGTCCGCCCGGCCGTACGCAGGCGGCGCAACCCGCGACCGGAGGAGTGCAGTGGCAGCCAAGGACGGGGCAGCAGCATCCGGCAAGTCGGGCGCGAGCTCCAAGCAGGAGGCCATGATGCGCGCCTCGCTGAGCGCGGTCGCACCTGGTCAGCCGCTGCGTGACGGCCTGGAACGGATCGTCCGCGGCAACACCGGCGGGCTCCTCGTCCTCGGCATGGACAAGTCGGTCGAAGCGATGTGCACCGGCGGCTTCGTCCTGGACGTGGAGTTCACCGCGACCCGGCTGCGCGAGCTGTGCAAGCTCGACGGCGCGCTCATCCTGGACAAGGACATCACCAAGATCCTGCGGGCCGGCGTCCAGCTGGTACCGGACGCGTCGATCCCCACGGAGGAGACGGGCACCCGGCACCGGACCGCCGACCGCGTCTCCAAGCAGTGCGGCTTCCCCGTCGTCTCCGTGTCGCAGTCGATGCGGCTGATCGCGCTGTACGTGGACGGGGAGCGGCGGGTCCTGGAGGAGTCCGGGGCGATCCTGTCGCGGGCGAACCAGGCGCTGGCCACGCTGGAGCGGTACAAGCTGCGCCTCGACGAGGTCGCGGGCACGCTGTCGGCGCTGGAGATCGAGGACCTGGTCACGGTCCGTGATGTGACCGCGGTCGCGCAGCGGCTGGAAATGGTCCGCCGGATCGCGACCGAGATCGCCGAGTACGTCGTCGAGCTGGGGACGGACGGGCGGCTGCTGTCGCTCCAGCTGGACGAGCTGACGGTCGGGATCGAGCAGGAGCGGGAGCTGGTGGTCCGGGACTACGTGCCGGAGCCGACGGCGAAGCGTTCCCGCACGGTGGAGGAGGCGCTGCCGGCCCTGGACGCGCTGACGCATCCGGAGCTGCTGGAGCTCGCGATCGTGGCGAAGGCGCTGGGGTACACCGGGTCGCCGGAGACCCTGGACTCGGCGGTGTCGCCGCGCGGCTACCGTCTGCTGGCGAAGGTTCCCCGGCTGCCCGGGGCCATCATCGAGCGGCTCGTGGAGCACTTCGGGGGGCTGCAGAAGCTGCTCGCCGCGAGCGTGGACGATCTGCAGACGGTGGACGGCGTGGGCGAGGCCCGCGCGCGCAGCGTCCGCGAGGGCCTGTCCCGCCTGGCCGAGTCCTCGATCCTCGAGCGGTACGTCTAGCCGGGACGTGCGGTACCTCCGGCCGGGACGCCTCCGGGGCTTGCGGCCGGGACGCCGCTAGGGCTTGCCCCCGAGCACCAGCTCGGCGGTCCACCCCTCGCCCGGCGTGCCCCCGGTGCTCGTGAGCGCGCCCGAGTAGACGCCGTCCACGGTCAGCTTCTCGCCGGCTCCCGCCGACTGGAGCACGTCGCACACATCGGCGACCGAGGTCACGGGCTCGCCCTTGACCATGTTGATCACGTCGCCGGCTCCGAGGTTGGCCTTGGCGGCCGGGGACTGCGGATTGACGCTCATGGCGATCACTCCGTCGACGCCCTGCTTCTGGAAGGCCTTGAAGGCCTTGTCCTGCGCGGCGCCCATCTCCTCGAACTGGGCGGGGACGCTCGGGTCCGACAGGTCCAGGAGCCACCAGCCGGGGTCGTTCTTGTTGTCGCCCGCGGCCAGCCCGGCGAGCTTGGGTTCCGCGTGGTCGCTGCTGATCGCGTAGAACTGCCCCGACACCCCTTCCTCCGCGTAGCCGAGGGTGTTGATGCCGACGACCTCCCCCTTGGCGTTGAGCAGCGGCCCGCCCGAGTTGCCCGGGTTGACCGTCGCGGAATGCTGGATCAGGGAGGGGTAGCGCGGGAGGGACGTGAGGGGCGTGGCGCCCACCTCGGACGTCTGCACGGCCCCGGAGGTGAAGGCGACGTCCTGGGTGGCGTCGGTGTCCCCGAGGGAGGCCGGATAGCCGAGGGCCATGACGGTGTCGGCCGTCCCCACATCGCCGCTCTTGCCGAACTCCAGCTCCTTGAGGTCCTCCTTGGGGGAGGCGAGCTTGAGCACCGCGAGGTCCTCGCACGGATCGCTGCCGAGCACCCGCACGGGGACGGGCGGCCCGTCGTCGATGACCACCTTCAGAGCGGCCTCTCCCTGGATGACGTGCGCGTTGGTGACGATGAGCCCCTCGTCCGCGTTGTAGACGAAGCCGGTACCGGTGCCGTACTTCCCGATCACGTGCACCGTGGCCGGCGCGGCCTTCTCGTAGACCTGTCGGGGCGAAGGATCGTCCGCCCACGCCGTCGCGGGACTCCAGGCGGTGATGACCGCGGCCAGGACGCCGACAGCCACACCCGTGACTCTCGCACTCATAAGGTCCCCTTCGACTGGGGCGGCCAGGCCCCGCCCCCTGGAACCACTGCCGGCCGGGAACGATCGCTGTGGTTTCAGCGTAATCCCGTGCGGCCGAGCTGTCCTGGAGGGAGGTCCGGGCCCCGGCCCGGCGGAGGCTAGTCCTGCTTCAGGACGAACGAGGTCCGCGCCACCGGCATCCCCGGGGCCTTGACCTCGACCACGTACGTGTCCGGGCCCGCGGCCCCCGCCGGAGGCGCCTGGCACTGGTCGGCCGCGCTGAACTTGCGGTCCCATTCGAGCGACTGCTTCGTCTCCCCCTGCGCGGGGAGGCGGAAGAACGCGCTGCCCGAGCCCGTCGGGCAGTCGGCCGAGGACCACACCGCCTTGCCGCTGGTGGCCTGAAGGATCGTCAGGACCGCCTGCTTCGGGCCGAGATCGACCTTGCAGGTGGTGCCGGCCGTGTTGCGGGCGACGAGTTCGAGACGGGGCTTCTCGTTGGCCTCGTACTCGTTCTTCACGCTCTTGACCTCCCACTGCAGCGCCGACGGCGCGCACGTGGGCAGGGCCGGGTCCGCCGGTACCGGGGCCGCGCCGCCGCCCGTGCCGGCCGTGCCGCCCGCGCCCGTGCCGCTGCCCGGTTCTCCGTTCTTGCCCGCGCCGCCGGAGCCGCCGCCCTCGGATCCGGTGCCGTTGCCGCCGGACTCCGGGCGTCCGCCCGGGGCCTGACTGATCGCCGGCCCGGTGCCCCCGGGGCCCGGGGTGATCGAGGCGATGGGATCGGGGCGTCCCTGGCCCTTGCCGTTCGTACTCGACTTCCCCCCGCCGGAACTGACGGTCCATACGGCGAGGAGCGCGAGGAGCGCGACGACGGACGCCAGCACAGCCCTCCGTCGCCAGTAGATGGAGGAGGGGAGCGGCCCGACCGGATTGCGCAGAGATCCCACGGACGGAACTTTACGAGAGTCCGCGGCCCGATCGGCGCCCCCCCATGCCGCGCCGCGGGTTTGTTCTGCGGATGATCATCCTGGAGGCGCAGCCGGAACGCCGGAAATCGGCCAGGAGTCCGACGCGGGCACCAGGCGCATGTGGGTACCGTCGGTGACCATGGACAGCACCGCCCTGTATCTCGACATCACCGATTCGGCCCACTCCGCACCCCCCTGGGTGCGGTCGGCTTTCGAGATATGGACGGAGTACGGGCTGCTGCTCTTCGGGGTGTTGTTCCTGGCCGTCTGGTGGCGCTCGCGCGGGCTGGCCGGCTCCCGGGCCGTCGCGCTCGCCGCCTTGGCCCCGGCGGTCACCGCCGCCGCATACGTCGTGTCGGAGGCCGTGAAGTCCACCGTGGACGAGGAGCGGCCCTGCCGCGCCGTCGCCGGTGCCGCGGCCTCGCTCGTGACCTGCCCGCCGACCGGCGACTGGTCCTTCCCCAGCAACCACTCCGCCCTGGCGGGCGCCGCCGCGGTCGCGCTGGCCATGGCCGTGCGCCGCCTCGCGCTGCTGACCGTCCCGCTCGCCCTGCTGATGGCCTTCTCCCGCGTCTTCGTCGGCGTGCACTACCCGCACGACGTGGCGATGGGCCTGCTGCTGGGCGGTTCGCTGGCCGCCCTCCTCGTCCTGGCGCTCGCGGGTCCGGCCGGCCGGATCGCCGCCGCCATGCGGGCGAGCGGCGTACCGGCAGTTGTCTGGTTCACCGGCCCGGGCCCCGCAAGGTAGGGACGAAACGTGTCAGGATGCCGTCTGCCATGACTGCATCCCCCATCACCCCCGCCGAATCGCCCGAATCGCCGGACTCCCCCGAGTCCCCGGCCGTCTCCCGCGCACTGCACTCCCCCGTCATCGCGTGGTTCGACGAGCACGCCCGCGACCTGCCCTGGCGCCGCCCCGAAGCCGGTCCCTGGGGGGTCCTGGTCAGCGAGTTCATGCTCCAGCAGACCCCCGTGAGCCGCGTCCTGCCGGTGTACGAGCAGTGGCTCACCCGGTGGCCCCGCCCCGCCGACCTGGCCGCCGAGGCCCCGGGTGAGGCCGTACGGGCGTGGGGCCGGCTGGGCTACCCGCGCCGGGCGCTGCGGCTGCACGGCGCGGCCGTGGCGATAACGGAGCGGCACGGCGGCGACGTCCCCCGCGAGCACGCGCAGCTGCTCGCGCTGCCGGGCATCGGCGAGTACACCGCGGCCGCCGTGGCCTCCTTCGCGTACGGGCAGCGGCACGCCGTGCTCGACACCAACGTCCGGCGGGTCTTCGCCCGCGCCGCCACCGGGGTGGAGTACCCGCCGAACGCCACCACCGCCGCCGAGCGGCGCCTGGCCCGGGCCCTGCTGCCCGAGGACGAGGACACCGCGGCCCGCTGGGCGGCGGCCTCGATGGAGCTCGGCGCGCTGGTGTGCACCGCCAAGAACCCCGGCTGTGCCCGCTGCCCGGTGGCCGGGCTCTGCGCGTGGCGCCTCGCCGGGAAGCCGGCGCACGAGGGGCCGCCGCGGCGCGGGCAGACGTACGCCGGGACCGACCGGCAGGTGCGCGGCCGGCTGCTCGCCGTGCTCCGGGAGGCGGTGGGACCGGTTCCGCAGGCCGTGCTCGACACGGTGTGGGACGAGCCCGTGCAGCGCGCCCGGTCGCTCGACGGGCTGGTCTCCGACGGGCTGGTGGAGCCGCTGGAGGGAGGCATGTACCGGCTGCCGCAGACCTGACGGGAGCGCGGTCCGCGGCCGGCCGCGGAGCCCTCGCACGACCGCCTCGGAGCAGACTCGTATCCGACTCAACCATTCCGCTTCCGCCGCCGAAACCCCAGCTCACGGGCACTGTTACACAACCTATGGGTGTCCGTGCGTCCACCGAAGGCTGGCCCGCACAGGCCCGTGACAACCCCTCCGTAACTTCGGACCCGTAAGGCAGCGGAAGAGCGGTTGCACGGAACGGAGGCGGTCTGAGATGGCGCACGGCGAGGTACTCGAATTCGAGGAGTACGTACGCACTCGGCAGGACGCGCTGCTGCGCAGCGCCCGGCGCCTGGTTCCGGACCCCACCGACGCGCAGGACCTCCTGCAGACCGCCCTCGTGCGCACCTACGGCCGCTGGGACGGCATCGCCGACAAGTCCCTGGCCGACGCCTACCTCCGCCGCGTCATGATCAACACCCGTACCGAGTGGTGGCGCGCCCGCAAACTCGAAGAGGTCCCGACCGAGCAGCTTCCCGACGCCTCCGTCGAGGACGGCTCCGACCAGCGCGCCGACCGCGCCCTGCTCATGGACATCCTCAAGGTGCTGGCGCCCAAGCAGCGCAGCGTGGTCGTGCTGCGACACTGGGAGCAGATGAGCACGGAGGAGACCGCCGCCGCGCTCGGCATGTCGGCGGGTACCGTGAAGAGCACGCTGCATCGTGCGCTGGCGCGCCTCCGGCAGGAGCTGGAGAGCCGGGACCTGGACATGCGCGCGCTGGAACGCGGTGACCACACCATCCGGTACGAGGGGCGTGAGCGGTGCGCGGCCTGAACGGCCAAGGACTGACCGGCAGACGTTCGCTGGTCCTGGTGTCGGCGGGGACGGTCGTCCTCGTCGGCACAGCCGTGTTCGCGGTCGGATGCGCCACCGGCGGCACCGGCCTGCGCGACGGCGGCCCCGCCCGGACGGACCCCGTCGCCAAGACCGCCCCCTCCCCGACCACCCCCGAAGGCACCTCGCAGCCGTCCGCGGCCACCTCCGGGCAGCCGCTGAAGAAGGTCGACCCGGTGGCCCTGCTGAAGGCGGACCCCAAGGTCAGCGCCGAGGTCAAACGGGACCTCAAGCCCTGCACGGGCAAGGACTACCCCGTGGACGTGAGCTACGGGAAGGTCACCGGCAGCACCGTCGCCGACATCGTGGTCAACGTCCTGTCGTGCGCCGACGCACTGGGACGCGGTTCGTACGTGTACCGCGCGGACGGCGCGAAGTACGAGAATGTCTTCTCGGACGAGCAGCCGCCCGTCTACGCGGAGATCGACCGGGGCGATCTGGTGGTCACCAAGCAGGTCTACGCGAAGAGCGACCCGCTCGCCTATCCGTCGGGCGAGGACGTGATCACGTACCGCTGGGACGGGGAGAAGTTCACCGAGCAGGACCGGGTGCACTCCGAGTACAGCAACGTGGTCGACGGCGGCGGCGTGCCCGCTCCGGCCGTGACCCACAAGAACTGACTGCCGCACAACCGAGTACCGAAGAACCGAGGCGAGGCTCCCCGCATGGCCGAGACCCATGTCCTGTTCGTGGAGGACGACGACGTCATCCGCGAGGCCACGACCCTGGCGCTGGAACGCGACGGGTTCGTGGTCACCGCCATGCCCGACGGCCTGTCCGGACTGGAGTCCTTCCGGGCCAACCGGCCCGACATCGCCCTCCTCGACGTGATGGTCCCCGGCATGGACGGGGTGAGCCTGTGCCGCCGCATCCGCGACGAGTCCACCGTCCCGGTGATCATGCTGTCGGCGCGCGCCGACTCCATCGACGTGGTGCTGGGCCTGGAAGCGGGCGCCGACGACTACGTCACCAAGCCGTTCGACGGCTCGGTGCTCGTCGCCCGGATCCGCGCGGTGCTGCGCCGCTTCGGCCACGCCGGCGGGCCCCGGAACGGCGGTCACGGCTCTGCCGACGAGAGCCGGGACGAGGAGCACGGCGTGCTCTCCTTCGGCGACCTCGAGGTCGACACCGAGGGCATGGAGGTGCGCAAGGCGGGCGCGGCCGTGGCGCTGACCCCGACCGAGATGCGCCTGCTGCTCGAGTTCTCCTCCGCGCCGGGCACCGTACTGTCGCGCGACCGGCTGCTGGAGCGGGTCTGGGACTACGACTGGGGCGGCGACACCCGGGTCGTGGACGTCCACGTCCAGCGGCTGCGCACCAAGATCGGGCAGGACCGGATCGAGACGGTCCGGGGCTTCGGATACAAGCTCAAGGCATGAGGCGGTTCACCCTCCGCACGGGGATCCGCTGGAAGATCACCATCGCCATCGCCGCCGTGGGCGCCCTCACGGCGGTGGCGCTGAGCCTGGTCGTGCACAGCGCTGCCCGGGTGTCGATGCTGGAGAGCGCCCGCGACGTACAGCTGGACCGCGTGCAGTTCATCTCCCGCAACGCCGAGGCCGGGCGCAAACCGCCCATGGGCGCCAAGCTCAACGACCCGGACCTGCCCGCCCCGCTGCGGGAGAAGGCGCGCTCCGGCCGGCGCGGCACCTACGTCCAGGAGTCGGCCAAGGGGGCCCCCGAGGTGTGGGCCGCGGTGCCGCTCGAGAACGGGCAGGTGCTGTCGCTGCACACGCAGTTCCGGGAGAGCGCCAACATGGTGCGCGACCTGGACCAGGCGCTGGTCGTCGGCTCGCTGGCCGTGGTGGTCGGCGGCTCGGCGCTGGGCGTCCTCATCGGCGGCCAGATCTCGCGGCGGCTGCGCAAGGCCGCGACGGCCGCGCAGCGGGTGGCGCACGGAGATCCCGGAGTGCGGGTGCGGGACGCCGTCGGGGGCGTCGTACGGGACGAGACGGACGACCTCGCCCGGGCCGTGGACGCCATGGCCGACGCCCTCCAGCAGCGGCTGGAGGCCGAGCGGCGGGTGACCGCGGACATCGCGCACGAGCTGCGGACCCCGGTGACGGGCCTGCTGACGGCGGCCGAACTGCTGCCTCCCGGCCGGCCGACCGAGCTCGTACGGGACCGCGCACAGGCGATGCGCGTGCTGGTCGAGGACGTGCTGGAGGTGGCCCGGCTGGACAGCGCGTCCGAACGGGCGGAGCTGCAGGACGTGGCGCTGGGCGAGTTCGTGAGCCGGCGGGTGAGGGCGCTGATGCCGGAGGCGTCGGTACGGGTGGTCGCGGACGAGATCGTCAGCACCGACCCGCGGCGCCTGGAGCGGATCCTGGGCAACCTGCTGGCCAATGCCGCGCGGTACGGGCGGCCGCCGGTCCAGGTCGACGTGGAGGGCAGGGTCGTGCGGATCCGGGACCACGGGCCGGGCTTCCCGGAGGCGCTGCTGCGCGAGGGGCCGAGCCGGTTCCGGACCGGGTCGACGGACCGCGCGGGCGTGGGGCACGGGCTGGGGCTGACCATCGCCGAGGGTCAGGCGCGGGTGCTGGGCGCCCGGCTGACCTTCCGCAACGTGGCCGCCCCGGGCGGCTTCGACCGCGAGGGCCGGGCGGCGGGCGCGGTGGCGGTGCTGTGGCTCCCCGAGCACGCGCCGACGGCGACGGGCAGCTTCCCGGTGATCAAGCCCCCGCAGTAGGGGCGGGGCGGGGGAAGGGGCGGATCGGCACCGGGCCGTACGGTCCGGTAGGTCCGTGACTTAGCATCCGTGGCATGAGCGACGGCACGAATCCCCAGAGCAACCAGCAGCCCGAGCCCGCCCCGGGGAGCGGTGGCTACGGGTTCCCGCCGGGGCCCCCCGCACAGGGCGGGTACGGCTTCCCGCCCGGACCGGCCGCCCAGAGCGGCTACGGCTTCCCGCCCGGGCCGCCGGCGCAGGACGGCGGCGGCTACGGCTATCCCCCGGCGGGCCAGCCGAACCCGTACCAGCCCGACGCGCACCAGCCGGACCCCTACCGGCAGGATCCCGGTGCGCAGCCGACGCCGTGGTCCCCGGCCCAGCAGGGCATACCGGGGCCGGTCGGCGACCAGCCGGACTGGGAGGCCATGGCCGACCGCTCCGCGGCCGAGCGGCGCAAGAAGCGGCTGTGGATGCTGGGCGGCGGGGTGACCGTACTGGCCCTGCTGGCCGGCGGCGGAACGTTCTTCCTGCTGGGCGGCGAGGAGGACCCGCAGGTCCCGACGGACGACCCCGCGGTCTCCGCGTCGGCCTCGCCGGGCGGCCCCTCGGGCTCGTCGGCGCCCTACTCCCCCACCGTCGAGGGTGACGCGACGCTGCTGCGCGACAGCAACGGCAAGATCGGCATCCGGCTGGGGCCCGACACGCAGATCGCCCCGGTGGGCAAGCGGTTCCAGATCGTCTCGAAGGGGACGTCGAAGTCCTACGCGCAGGCCTCCGAGGCGGCCGTGGACGTGACGAAGAGCTTCTCCGTCACGGCCCGCCTCTACAACTCGGCCGCCAAGGGGTCGCGGATCGCCGTGAGCCAGGGCGACGGCGAGTCGTTCTCCTTCGAGCTGGGCATCGACCAGGTGAACGGCAAGCAGGCCTGGATCTTCCGGGTGCAGACCGGGGACAAGGGCGCCGCGGCCACCACCCAGACCGTCGTCGCCGAGGGCCTGGGCATGGTCAAGACGCCGACCACGGTGATCGGCACGTACGACGCGGAGAAGAAGGCCATCGCCCTCTACGTGGACGGCAAGAAGGCCGGCGAGGCCGCCGTGCCCGGCATCTGGCAGGCCCCCGGCCCCCTCCAGCTGGGCCGCTCGCGCCACCACGGCATCTGGTCCGGCGCCTGGCAGGGGGGCATGCACAACATCCGGATCTACGAGACGGCCTTCACGCCCGAGCTGGCGGCCGCCTACAAGGAGGGCAAGATGCCCGCGGCGACGAAGCCCTCGCACTCCTGGCTGCTGACCTAGTGCTGTGGGCCGCGACCCCGTGGACCTTTCCGGTCACAGCACGGGGAACGGGCGAGGCCGGTCCTGGGTGAGCAGGACCGGCCTCGGGGAGAGCAGGGGTCAGATGGTGACGCCCACGGTGCGCAGGAAGGCCACCGGGTTGACGGCGGAGCCGTAGTTCGGGGTGGTCCGGATCTCGAAGTGGAGGTGCGGGCCGCTGGAGTTCCCGGTGTTGCCGGACAGCGCGATCTGCTGGTCGACGGCGACCTTCTGGCCGATCCTGACCTGGATCTTCGAGAGGTGCGCGTACTGCGAGTACGTGTTGTTCGCGTGCTTGATCACGATGGCGTTGCCGTACGCGGGGCCGTCGCCGCCGCCGTTGGGGCCCGCCTTGACGACGGTGCCCGCGGCCACGGCGTCGACCGGGGTGCCGACCGGGACGGCGAAGTCCTGGCCGGAGTGCTTGCGGGACCACATGCTGCCGCCCTTGCCGAAGGTCGCGGACAGCGTGTACTTCTCGAGCGGCTTGTCCCACAGGCCGGACTTCCCGGCGGTCGACGCCTTCGCGGCGTTCGCGGCGCCGGCGGCCTGGGCCGCGGCCTGCTCGGCGACCAGCTCGGCGGTCCCGGTGAGGGCGGTCCGCGTCGTGTCGGCGAAGGCGGCGGTCGTCCCGGCCCCGAGGGCCAGCGCCACGCCGAGAGCGGTTGCGCCGACGGTGATACGGGTACGGGGGGTGATGACGCGCTTCGCGGACATGAAGGAGACCTCCGGGGCCGGGGACAAAGACGTGGTCCACGCCCGTCGCGGGCATGAAGTGACCCGGCACGTTCTGGCGTGTGCCGGGTGGGCTCATCTTTGGTAACCCGGGCCCCCGTACTTCCCCAAACCTCCCCATTACTACGTGAACTCGTAGACCCCGTGTGTGTGACGCAGTCGTTTGACCAGGTCCCTACTGGGTCGCTGGTGGACAAATCGGGTGACTGGATCTACGAAACGTTCTAGTAGGTCCGATTTGCCCTGTGCGGCTTGTCACCGCCTCAGGACCTGCGGCGGGCTCGGCCGGGACCTTCGGCGGGCAACCGGAAGGACGGCCGGAACCCGAAAGGGGCGGCCCCGGAACCTTTCGGTCCCGGGGCCGCCCCTTCGTCCTGCTACCGCCCTACGGCGGTCACGCGCCCTTCGACAGGTCCGGGCCGGAGCCCGTGGCCTCGATCGGGGGGAGGTCGGGCAGAGCCGACTTCTCCTCGCCGCGGAAGGTGAACTTGGCTTCCTCGCCCTCACCCTCCACGCCCACCACCACGATGTGTCCGGGACGCAGCTCGCCGAAGAGGATCTTCTCCGACAGCATGTCCTCGATCTCGCGCTGGATCGTCCGGCGCAGCGGCCGGGCACCCATGATCGGGTCGTAGCCGCGCTTGGCCAGGAGCTGCTTCGCGTCACCGCTGAGCTCGATGCCCATGTCGCGGTCCTTGAGGCGCTCGTCGACCTTGGCGATCATCAGGTCGACGATCTGGATGATGTCTTCCTGCGTGAGCTGGTGGAAGACGACCGTGTCGTCGACGCGGTTCAGGAACTCGGGCCGGAAGTGCTGCTTGAGCTCTTCGTTGACCTTCGCCTTCATCCGGTCGTAGCCGGTCTTGGTGTCGCCCTGGGCCGCGAAGCCCAGGTTGAAGCCCTTCGAGATGTCCCGGGTACCCAGGTTGGTGGTCATGATGATGACCGTGTTCTTGAAGTCCACGACCCGGCCCTGGGAGTCGGTCAGGCGACCGTCCTCCAGGATCTGGAGAAGGGAATTGAAGATATCCGGGTGGGCCTTCTCGACCTCGTCGAAGAGGACGACGGAGAACGGCTTGCGGCGCACCTTCTCGGTGAGCTGGCCGCCCTCTTCGTAGCCCACGTAGCCGGGGGGCGAACCGAAGAGACGGGAAACCGTGTGCTTCTCGCTGAACTCCGACATGTCGAGGGAGATCAGCGCGTCCTCGTCGCCGAAGAGGAATTCGGCGAGCGTCTTCGAGAGCTCGGTCTTACCGACACCGGACGGGCCGGCGAAGATGAACGAGCCACCCGGGCGCTTCGGGTCCTTCAGACCCGCACGGGTACGGCGGATCGCCTGGGAGAGCGCCCTGATGGCGTCCTTCTGGCCGATGACCCGACGGTGGAGCTCGTCCTCCATGCGGAGCAGTCGCGAGGACTCCTCCTCGGTGAGCTTGAAGACGGGAATGCCGGTCGCGGTCGCGAGGACTTCGGCGATGAGCTCGCCGTCGACCTCGGCGACGACGTCCATGTCGCCGGCCTTCCATTCCTTCTCGCGCTTGGTCTTCGCCGCCAGCAGCTGCTTCTCCTTGTCACGGAGAGACGCCGCCTTCTCGAAGTCCTGGGAGTCGATGGCCGACTCCTTGTCGCGGCGCACGCCCGCGATCTTCTCGTCGAACTCGCGGAGGTCCGGCGGCGCGGTCATCCGGCGGATGCGCATCCGGGAGCCGGCCTCGTCGATCAGGTCGATCGCCTTGTCCGGCAGGAAGCGGTCCGAGATGTACCGGTCCGCCAGCGTCGCCGCCTGGACGAGGGCCTCGTCCGTGATGGAGACGCGGTGGTGGGCCTCGTAGCGGTCGCGCAGGCCCTTGAGGATCTCGATCGTGTGGGGGAGGGAAGGCTCCGCCACCTGGATCGGCTGGAAGCGGCGCTCGAGGGCCGCGTCCTTCTCGAGGTGCTTGCGGTACTCGTCGAGCGTCGTGGCACCGATGGTCTGGAGCTCACCACGGGCCAGCATGGGCTTGAGGATGCTCGCGGCGTCGATCGCGCCCTCGGCGGCGCCCGCACCCACCAGGGTGTGGAGCTCGTCGATGAACAGGATGATGTCGCCGCGGGTGCGGATCTCCTTGAGCACCTTCTTCAGGCGCTCCTCGAAGTCACCGCGGTAGCGCGAACCGGCGACCAGGGCGCCGAGGTCAAGCGTGTAGAGGTGCTTGTCCTTGAGGGTCTCGGGGACCTCGCCCTTGACGATCGCCTGCGCCAGCCCCTCGACGACGGCGGTCTTGCCGACGCCGGGCTCGCCGATGAGGACCGGGTTGTTCTTGGTCCGGCGGGACAGCACCTGCATGACCCGCTCGATCTCCTTCTCGCGCCCGATGACCGGGTCGAGCTTGGATTCGCGGGCCGCCTGGGTGAGGTTGCGGCCGAACTGGTCCAGGACGAGCGAGGTCGAGGGCGTGCCCTCGGCCGGGCCGCCGGCCGTGGCCGACTCCTTGCCTCCGCCGGTGTAGCCGGAGAGCAGCTGGATGACCTGCTGCCGGACTCGGTTGAGATCGGCGCCCAGCTTCACGAGGACCTGGGCGGCGACGCCCTCGCCCTCGCGGATCAGGCCGAGCAGGATGTGCTCGGTGCCGATGTAGTTGTGGCCGAGCTGGAGGGCCTCTCGGAGCGAAAGCTCCAGGACCTTCTTCGCCCGCGGGGTGAAGGGGATGTGGCCGGACGGGGCCTGCTGCCCCTGGCCGATGATCTCCTCAACCTGCTGGCGAACAGCCTCGAGCGAAATCCCGAGGCTCTCCAGGGCCTTAGCGGCGACACCCTCACCCTCGTGGATCAAGCCCAGGAGGATGTGCTCGGTGCCGATGTAGTTGTGGTTGAGCATCCGGGCTTCTTCCTGAGCCAGGACGACAACCCGCCGCGCGCGGTCGGTGAACCTCTCGAACATCGTTTATCGCTCCTCAGAGCGGTCGGGCAGTTCGGGGTCGGTCCCCGCCCTGTCCTTCCGCATGCTAGTCCCGCGGGGCGGGACAGCTCATTCCAACTGCCGACATCCCTCCGCGGCTCACCCCCGCATGGGCGGGGAAAACCGGCTCGAAGAGCCGACAACTGCTCCAACCCGATGGTGCGAGACGATGTTCCCGCAGGCCAGGCAGATACCCGTCATGCGTGTACGCCCATGGCGAACGGAAGCCCGTCAAATCAGCGTGTCGCCCCGATCCACTAGGAATGTCTTACCCGTAAGGACTGACACTCCATGCCCGCGGCACCGGTTCCCTCCGCTAAGGGCGAACACAGTTCCGTCCCGAATGTGGGACTCCGCCCCGCGGATCTTTACGTTCCGCATTGGCCCGCGTGCCGTGGGTCACTCCCCGGCTCTCGCCGGAGGGCGTCCGGGCCGTAACCCGCGCGCTCCCCGGGAGTTGCTCAGGGCATGGCCTCCACCGTCGCCTCCCCCGCCGTCCCGCTGCCCCGCGTCCCGGCCGAGGAGGCCGGGTGCGCCGCGGGCACCGCGTACGCCTCCTGGTACGAGCGCGTGCTCGGCTGGCCGGTGGCGGGCGGCCCGCCCGTACAGCTCGCCACGGGGTCCCGGTTCGACGTCCTGGAGCTGCCGTCCGATGCGGGGACGGCGCTCCTGCGCAGGCCGGTCGACACGGGCCCGGTCGCCCTCATGGGGCGCAGGATGCGGTTCCTGGTGGCCGCGGGGAGCGCGGAGGAGCTCGACGGGCTGCTGGACTGGCTCGAGTGGGGCGGGGTCGCCCTGGACCTCACCGCGCTGGGTGCGGGCGGCCGGATCACCGCCCCGGCTCCCCCGGGGCAGTCCCCCGGCCCTCGGGAGGCCGCCGTCTGGCTGCGACCCCCCGAGCAGGGGTGCGAGGCACTGCTGCCCGCCCTGCCGGGTTCCCCCGGGCCGGGCGCCGGGCCCGATCTCGTACGCCTGGTGGCGGCGGCGGCGACGGAATGCCACCGCGCCCGCCTGCGGCGCCGGGCGACGCGGCGCGGTCAGCCCTTGGCCTTCTCGTAGGCCTCGCGGATCTCGGCCGGGACGCGGCCGCGGTCGTTCACGTTGTAACCGTTCTCCTTCGCCCACGCGCGGATCTCGGCGGTGTCCGGGTTTCCGGTCGCGGCCGAGGCGCGGCCCTTGGCGCGGGCGGCGGTCGCGCGCCCGCCGGTGCGGCGGCCGCCCTTGGTGTACGGGTCGAGCAGACCGCGGAGCTTTTCAGCGTTGGCGGTGGTGAGGTCGATCTCGTAGGTCTTGCCATCCAGAGCGAACGTCACCGTCTCGTCCGCCTCGCCGCCGTCGAGGTCGTCGACAAGAAGGACCTGAACCTTCTGTGCCACCGGGATTTCCTTTCATCGAAAAGCAGTACGCGGAAAGGAAACCGCTTTTGCCTGGAAAACACAAACCCCCGGGGAGAGGTTCAGGACGGCAACGAGGCGGGAAACGTGCGCGATTCGGACATAGGCCACAGGCGCGCGGAGCGCCCGAAAAGCCGGGGCCATCGATCAGAGGTGCAGAAGCATCCGACTGTTACCCAAGGTGTTCGGCTTCACTCGTTCGAGACCGAGGAACTCTGCGACACCCTCGTCATAGGAACGCAGGAGCTCCATGTAGACATCGGTCTCGACCGGGGTCTCGCCGATCTCGACGAAGCCGTGCTTCGCGAAGAAGTCGACTTCGAAGGTCAGACAGAAAACCCGGCTCACCCCGAGCTCGCGGGCCGTCCGCAACAACTGCTCCAGCACCAGATGACCGACGCCGGCGCCCTTGAGGTCGCGGTCGACGGCGAGAGTGCGTACTTCGGCGAGGTCTTCCCACATCACGTGGAGAGCGCCGCAGCCGACCACCTGGCGGTCGGAGTCGCGTTCCGCGACCCAGAACTCCTGGATGTCCTCGTAAAGGACGACAGGTGCTTTGTCGAGCAGGATCCGCTGCTGCACGTACTGGTCGAGCAGGCGGCGCAGCGCTGGAACATCACCGGTGCGGGCACGGCGGATCGTCACTGTTTCTGCATGTGCGGCGGAAAACTCTCCCATGGGCCCGGACGCTATCGCCCCGGGCCCTCCGCACGCTCGCCGGACTCCCCTTCGGCCGCTGCGGGCCCGGCCGGTGCGGCCGCCTCCGCCGCTTCCGCCGCTTCGTCGTCGTGCTGGACGATCCGGACGGCGTCCCGGAGGGCTTCCCGCTGTTCCGCCGACATCATGCCGAAGAAGGCGACGAGTGCGGCCGCGGGGTTGTCACTGGTCGACCACGCTTCGTTCATCAGTGCGGCCGAGTATGCGGCGCGGGTGGAGACCGCCGTATATCGATAGGCGCGGCCTTCCGCTTCCCGGCGGACCCAGCCCTTCTGATGAAGATTGTCCATAACGGTCATGACCGTGGTGTACGCGATGGACCGTTCCTGCTGGAGGTCTTCCAGCACTTCCCGAACGGTGACCGGGCGGTTCCACTGCCACACCCGCGTCATGACGGCGTCTTCGAGTTCTCCCAAGGGGCGAGGCACAACAGCACGATAGTGCGGCTTGTGGGTAATTGCCCGACTATTCGCGCGGCAACGCGCGACAAAATCCGGGGCCCCGGGGGGACCCCGGACCCGGGCGGTCAGTTGCGGGACTGCCGGGCGGCCTCGGCCCGTGCGATCACGGCGTCGACCGCCTCGTCCTCCTTGGCCTTGTTGGCGCCGCCCTGGGTCTTCACGATCGTCACGACGAGAGCGATGAAGAACGCGGCCATCACGATGGGGGGCACGAGCGCGGAAACGTAGTCCATGCCCCTCAGCGTAGCTAGCCGGCGGCCCGGCCCTCCGCCGGGGGCGGGGTCGGCTTGCGGCGTGGCGGGAAGACCTCGCCGGGCGTCGGGATCGGCCGCGGGGGCTCCTCCGGCTGCGGCGGCTCCCCGGGCCGGGGCTTCGGGGCCGGCTCCTCCCGGCCGCCGGCCATGGCCAGCAGCCGGGTCCGGGGCGCGGGCGCGGTCGACAGCCGCCGGCGTACGGAGCGCTCCAGGAGGTCCTGGGCCCGGTCCAGCAGCGCGGCGGCGGCCGGGTCGGCCCGCAGGGCGCGCAGGGCGGCCAGGTCGTCGGGGGCGGGCTCGTACCCGGCCGCCAGGGCGTCCTGGAGCAGTTCCAGGTACCCGCGGAGGCTGCCCGGCAGGGCGCCCCGGTAGCGGGCCAGATCCGCCAGGAGGAAGGCTCTGAGCCGGGCCGCCTCCTGGACCGCGTCGTCCACCGACCGCGCGAGGCGCAGGCAGTCCTGGACCTCCGAGGCATCGAGGGGGGCCGAGGAGGACTGAAGGGCGTGGGCGAGCGAGCGCCTGAGCACGTGCAGCTCGGCGGCACTGAACGCCATGCCGCCGCGGGATCCATAGGGCGTGGGCATGGGCCGAAGATACGCGCTAATCGGACAAAACCCCCTTTAGCGCGGCCGGTCGGTCAACCGCTCTCTTTGACGGCGGCCAGGAAATCGACCCAGGCCGCCTGGGTCGTGGCGAGCACGAGGTGGGCGGGATCGGCGCGGTCGGCGACGCGCACGAGGGTGCCGGGGGCGGCGGAAACGTAGACGCAGGCGTCTTCCTTCTCGCCGCAGAACGAGGACTTCTGCCACAGGGGCCGAGCGGTCATGGTGTCTCCTCGCGGGTGTTCCAGTGGGGGGACGGTATCTCCGCGACCGGTCCCCGCCGGTGTCTTTAACGCAATTCGGCGATTCCCCGGTTCCCGCCCGGGGCCGCGGTGTACCGCCGCGCGGGCACGGGGGCCCGGGGCGGGCGATGCGGCTACAGGCGGGCGGCGAAGGCCGCGACGGCTTCGGCGACCTCCGTGCCGGTCCAGGTCAGGCCCGGTTCCGTGACCTCTACCTCGGTCACCGAGAGCCCGGGGACGGGCGCGGGGAACCAGCGGCGGAAGAGGACCCGGCCCGTCTCCTGCGCGACGCGGACCGACGCCTCGGTCAGACGGTCCGGGTCGTACGGGAGCCAGACCTGGAACTGGTGGGTGTGCGGGGGCTCGGGGTGCACCCGGGACCACGGGATCCCGGCCTCCGCGAACGCCGGCCCCAGTGCCGCCGCCACCCGCCGCGCCTGCTCCACGTACGACGGCAGCCGCGGCAGCTCCCGCTCCAGCCCGGCCAGCGCGGCCAGGGCCTGCGGGAACTGCCGGAAGATCCGGCCGCCGTACCGGTGGCGCCAGACCCTGGTCTCCTCCACGAAGGCCCGCGGCCCGGCCAGCGCCGCCCCGCTCAGGCCGCCGAGCGACTTGTAGAACGAGACGTACACCGAGTCGGCGAGCCCCGCGATCTCCGCCAGCGGCCGTCCGAAGTGCACCGTGGACTCCCACAGCCGCGCCCCGTCGAAGTGGACCACCGCCTCCCGCTCCCGGGCCGCCCCGACCAGCGCCTCCAGCTCCTCCCAGGTGGGCAGGACGAAGCCCGCGTCCCGCAGGGGCAGCTCCAGCATCAGCGTGCCGAACGGCTCCGCGAGCCCCGCGACCTCCTCCGCCGTGGGCTGGCGCGCCTCGGTCGTCGCGTGCGCCGCCCGCAGCCCGGCGACCGCCGACAGCGCGCCGCCCTCCCACCGCTCGGGGTGGCTCATCGGGTGCAGCGCCACCACCGGGTTCCCGGTCCGCCCGGCCCAGCAGCGCAGGGCGACCTGCTGCGCCATGGTCCCGCTGGGGAAGAAGGCCGCGTCCTCGGTGCCCAGCAGCCCCGCGACCCGCCGCTCCAGCTCGGCGACCACGCCGTCCCCGTAGAGGTCGGCCGGCCGGTCCATGTCGTACGGGGCTTCGGCGAGCGGCGCCAGCAGCTCCGCCACCGTGGCGTCCCGCAGGGACCGGGAGAGCATCCGCCCGGCCCCGCGCCATGCCGCCGCCTGCCGCTTCTCCCGCTCGGTGTCCTCGTTGTCCTCGCTCATGGCTCACGATCATCGCCGACCGGCCGAGGGCCCAGGAGCTAGCATGGCGGCGTATCGTCCGGTACCCCCCGCGGACTGGAACGGAAGGCCCTCACCGCGTGAATCCCTCACAGCAGCCACGCCCTGCCCGGCTGGCGGTCGGTGTCGTCGGAGCCGGCCGGGTCGGCCCCGCGCTGGCCCGCGCGCTCCAGCAGGCCGGGCACCGTCCCGTCGCCGTGTCCGGCGTCTCCGACGCCTCGGTGCGCCGCGCCGCGCGGATGCTGCCCGACGTCCCGCTCGTCCCGCCCGCGCAGGTGTTCGAGAACGCCGATCTGGTCCTCCTGACCGTGCCGGACGACGCGCTGCCCTCCCTGGTGGAGGGGCTCGCCGAGACCGGGGCGATCCGCCCCGGACAGCTCCTCGTCCACACCTCCGGCCGGTACGGGACCGCCGTGCTCGACCCGGCGCGCCGGGCGGGGGCCCTGCCGCTGGCCCTGCACCCCGCGATGACCTTCACCGGCACCGAGGTCGACGTGCAGCGGCTGGCCGGCTGCTCCTTCGGCGTCACCGCCCCCGGGGAGCTGCGGCTCGCCGCCGAGGCCCTGGTCATCGAGATGGGCGGGGAGCCCGAGTGGATCGCGGAGGAGAACCGCCCGCTCTACCACGCGGCCCTCGCGCTCGGCGCGAACCACCTGGTCACCCTGGTCGCCCAGGCCATGGAGCTGCTGGACATGGCCGGGGTCGCGCACCCCGACCGGATGCTCGGCCCGCTGCTCGGCGCGGCCCTCGACAACGCGCTGCGCTCCGGGGACGCGGCCCTGACCGGCCCGGTGGCCCGCGGTGACGCCGGCACGGTCGCCGCCCACGTCTCGGAGCTGCGCAGGCACGCGCCCGGCGCCGTCGCCGGATACCTGGCCATGGCCCGCACCACCGCCGACCGGGCCCTCGCGCACGGACTACTCAAGCCCGAACTCGCCGAGGACCTGCTCGGCGTGCTCGCCGACACGGACCCGGAAGGGGGCACCGCCCCGTGAGCGGACTACTGCTCGACACCGCCGCGGAGCTCCGCGGGCTCCCGCGCACCGGCCGCCGGGCCGTCGTGATGACCATGGGCGCCCTGCACGAGGGCCACGCCACGCTGATCCGCTCGGCCCGCGAGCTGGCCGGGCCGCAGGGGCAGGTCGTCGTCACCGTCTTCGTCAACCCCCTGCAGTTCGGGGCGAACGAGGACCTGGACCGCTACCCGCGCACCCTCGACGCCGACCTCGCGATCGCCGAAGGGGCGGGCGCCGACGCGGTGTTCGCCCCCTCCGTCGACGAGGTCTACCCGGGCGGCGACCCGCAGGTGCGCATCAGCGCCGGCCCGATGGGCGAGCGCCTCGAAGGGGCCACCCGCCCCGGGCACTTCGACGGAATGCTGACCGTCGTCGCGAAGCTGCTCCACCTCACCCAGCCCGACCTGGCCCTCTTCGGCCAGAAGGACGCCCAGCAACTGGCCCTGATCCGGCGGATGGTGACCGACCTGAACTTCCCCGTGGAGGTGGTCGGCGTACCGACCGTCCGCGAGGAGGACGGGCTCGCGCTGTCGTCCCGCAACCGCTACCTCTCGCCCGCCGAGCGGCGCACCGCCCTGGCCCTGTCCCGCGCCCTGTTCGCCGGACAGGACCGGCTCGCCGCGCAGGCCGCGCTGCGGGCCCGCGCCGAGGCCTCCCCGGCCAGCGACGAGCGGGCCACCGCCCTGGCCCGGCTCGGCGAGATCCGCGCCTCGGCCGACGCGCACGCCGTCTCGGCGGCGGGCACCGGGCTGCCGGACGCCGTACGGGCCGCCGCGGGGCACGTCCTGGAGGAGGCGGGCCGCCACGAGCCGCCGCTCGTGCTGGACTACCTGGCGCTGGTGGACCCGCAGGACTTCACCGAGGCCGGGCCCGGGTTCACCGGGCAGGCCGTGCTGGCCGTCGCCGCGAAAGTGGGCACGACCCGGCTGATCGACAACATCCCACTGGAATTCGGAGCACACTCGTGAGCACCCCAGGCAGAGGCCTCCCCCCGGGCGGCACAGGCGCGGGCGCGGGCACCGGCATACGGCTGCACGCACCCGCCCCCGGCTGGGCCCTGGACGCCGACGTCGTGGTCGTCGGATCCGGCGTCGCGGGGCTGACCGCAGCGCTGCGCTGCGCCGCCGCCGGCCGCCGTACGGTCGTGGTCACCAAGGCCCGGCTCGACGACGGATCGACCCGCTGGGCCCAGGGCGGCATCGCCGCGGCCCTCGGCGAGGGCGACACCCCCGAGCAGCACCTGGACGACACGCTGGTCGCGGGCGCGGGCCTGTGCGACGAGGCGGCCGTACGGCTGCTCGTCACCGAGGGACCGGACGCGGTGCGGCGGCTGATGGCCACGGGCGCCGTCTTCGACACCTCCGCGGAGACCGGGGAGATAGAACTGACCCGCGAGGGCGGCCACCACCGGCGCCGCATCGCGCACGCGGGCGGCGACGCCACCGGCGCCGAGATCTCCCGGGCACTCGTCGAAGCCGTGCAGGCCGCAGGGATCCGTACCGTCGAGAACGCGCTCGTCCTGGACCTGCTCCAGGACGAGCGGGGCCGCAGCGCCGGGGTCACGCTGCACGTCATGGGCGAGGGCCAGCACGACGGAGTCGGCGCCGTCCACGCACCCGCCGTGATCCTCGCGACCGGCGGCATGGGCCAGGTCTTCTCCGCGACCACCAACCCCTCGGTCTCCACCGGCGACGGGGTGGCGCTCGCCCTGCGGGCCGGCGCCGAGGTCTCCGACCTGGAGTTCGTGCAGTTCCACCCGACCGTGCTGTTCCTCGGCCCGGACGCGGAGGGCCAGCAGCCCCTCGTCTCGGAGGCGGTCCGCGGCGAGGGCGCCCACCTCGTCGACGCGGACGGCGTGCGCTTCATGGCTGGCCGGCACGAGCTCGCCGAACTGGCCCCCCGCGACATCGTCGCCAAGGGCATCATGCGGCGCATGCAGGAGCAGGGTGCGCAGCACATGTTCCTCGACGCCCGGCACTTCGGCGCCGAGATGTGGGAGCAGCGCTTCCCGACCATCCTCGCCGCCTGCCGCTCCCACGGCATCGACCCGGTGACCGAGCCGATCCCGGTCGCACCCGCCGCGCACTACGCGTCCGGCGGCGTCCGGACCGACCTGCACGGCCGCACCACCGTCCCCGGCCTGTACGCGTGCGGCGAGGTCGCCTGCACCGGCGTGCACGGCGCGAACCGGCTGGCCTCCAACTCCCTGCTGGAGGGCCTGGTCTTCGCCGAGCGCATCGCCGACGACATCACGGCCCGGGCGCTCACCGGCGGCGGCCCCGGCATACCGGTCCCCGCGACCGGCCCGCTCCAGCCCGCGCAGGCCCGGTACGAGATCCAGCGGATCATGACGGACGGCGCGGGCGTGCTGCGCTCGGCCGAGTCGCTGCGCACGGCCGCGGAGGCGCTCGAAGGCCTGTACGCCACCGCCCTGAACAACCTCGAGGCGCACGGAAAGACCGCCGAACCGGGGGTGGACACCTGGGAGGCCACGAACCTGCTGTGCGTGGCCCGGGTGCTGGTCGCCGCCGCGCGGCGGCGCGTGGAGACCCGCGGCTGCCACTGGCGCGAGGACCATCCGGACCGGGACGATGCCGCCTGGCGCCGCCACCTCGTCGTCCGGCTGTCGGCGACCGAGAAGCGGGCGCTGGTCGTCACCCCCACCGATTCCGCGGACTTCCCGTCCGTGCACGTACCCCTCAGCACCCAGAGCCTGGAGCAGTGACCGTGAGCACCCCCGACGAACTTCCCCTGATCGACCAGAACGACGGCGGCTGCGGCGACGACTGCGCCTGCGGCGACGGCGAGGAGACCGGCCTGGACCCGGCGCTGGCCCAGCTGCTGGCGGACGCGGGGCTGGACCCCGTCGAGGTCGAGGACATCGCCCACATGGCGCTCTCCGAGGACCTGGACGGCGGGGTGGACGTCACCACCGTCGCCACGGTCGCCGAGGACGCCGAGGCCGTGGCCGACTTCGTCGCCCGCGAGGACGGCGTCGTGGCCGGCCTGCGCATCGCCGAGGCCGTGTTCTCCGTGGTCTGCACGGAGGCCTTCGAGGTGGAGCGGCACGCGGAGGACGGCGACGCCGTCCGGGCGGGGCAGGTGCTGCTGTCCGTGCGCTCGCGCACCCGCGACCTGCTGACGGCGGAGCGCAGCGCGCTGAACATCATGTGCCGCCTGTCGGGCATCGCCACCGCCACCCGCCGCTGGGCGGACGTGCTGGAGGGCACCAAGGCGAAGGTCCGCGACACCCGCAAGACCACGCCGGGGCTGCGCGCGCTGGAGAAGTACGCGGTGCGCTGCGGCGGCGGTGTCAACCACCGCATGTCGCTGTCGGACGCGGCGCTGGTGAAGGACAACCACGTGGTGGCGGCCGGCGGGGTCGCGCAGGCCTTCAAGGCCGTACGGGACGCCTTCCCGGACGTGCCCGTGGAGATCGAGGTCGACACCCTGGAGCAGATCGGCGAGGTCCTGGAGGCGGGAGCCGACCTGATCCTGCTGGACAACTTCACCGTCGCGCAGACCGCCGAGGCCGTGGCCCTGGTGGCCGGCCGCGCGGTGCTGGAGTCCTCGGGCCGCCTGACGCTGGACACCGCCCGGGCGTACGCGGAGACCGGCGTGGACTACCTCGCGGTCGGCGGGCTGACCCACTCCTCGCCGATCCTGGACATCGGCCTCGATCTGCGCGAGGCGGTGTAACCCGTGCTCCTCACCATCGACGTAGGCAACACCCAGACGGTCCTGGGCCTGTTCGACGGTGACGAGATCGTCGAGCACTGGCGCATCTCCACCGACCCGCGCCGCACGGCCGACGAGATGGCCGTGCTGATGCAGGGCCTGATGGGCATGCACCCGATGCTCGGCAGCGAGCTGGGCGACGGGATCCACGGCATCGCGATCTGCTCGACGGTGCCGTCGGTCCTGCACGAGCTGCGCGAGGTCACCCGGCGCTACTACGGCGACGTCCCGGCCGTGCTGGTGGAGCCGGGCATCAAGACCGGCGTGCCGATCCTCATGGACAACCCGAAGGAGGTCGGCGCGGACCGCATCATCAACGCGGTCGCGGCGGTCGAGCTCTACGGGGGCCCGGCGATCGTGGTCGACTTCGGTACGGCGACCACCTTCGACGCCGTGTCCGTGAAGGGCGAGTACGTCGGCGGGGTGATCTCCCCGGGCATCGAGATCTCCATGGAGGCCCTCGGCGTACGGGGTGCCCAGCTGCGGAAGATCGAGCTGGCCCGCCCGCGCAACGTGATCGGCAAGTCCACGGTCGAGGCGATGCAGTCGGGCGTGGTGTACGGCTTCGCGGGCCAGGTCGACGGGGTCGTGGGCCGGATGGCCAAGGAACTGGCCGGCCCGAACGGCGACCCGGACGACGTCCGCGTCATCGCCACCGGCGGCCTGGCCCCCATGGTCCTCGGCGAGTCCTCGGTGATCGACGACCACGAACCGTGGCTGACCCTGATCGGCCTCCGCCTGGTCTACGAACGCAACGCCCCCAACTTCGAGTAACGGGCGCACGCAGAACGTGCCCCGGCCGCCCGGCCGGGGCACTCCCAGCCCCGCCGTCGTTTGAGGCGCGGGGTCCGGGGCGGAAAGAATGGCCCGATGAGCGTCACCATCGACATCGCCGGGCTCCCCGCCGAGCGGATCAGCTTCACGCCCTCCCCGCTCGCCGAACTCTGCATGGCCCTGCACGCGCTCTCCCAGACGGCCCACCACCCCCGCCTCGCCTCCTGGAGCGCCGCCACCGCCGCCTCGCTCGATCCGTGCCTCGCGGACCGCCTGCTGGAGGCCGAGTTCCTGTGGCGCAGCTCCTTCTCCGACATCTTCATGCCGTTCGCCGGCGTCCCCGGCGGGACCGGCCTGCCCGGCGCCACCCTGGCCGAGGAGCTCGACGTACTCGACCGGATGGACGACGAGCGGTTCGTGACGGCCGCCCTCGAGCACTGCTGGCTAGCGACGTACGACGACGGCGGCGGGCCCTCCCCGCTCACGAACGGGGCGAGCCGCGCCAAGGCGCTGGAGACGGCCGCCGCCCTCGGCCCCCGCCAGCTGGACTTCTCCATCCGGCTGCTGGACGACACCGCCGCCGTACGGGTGTGGATGCGGCGGCTGGTCGAGGACTGCGAGGAGGCCTTCTTCGCCGAGACCTGGAAGCGCGTCGAGCCCGCGCAGAGCGCCGACGCCCGGCACAAGACCGAGCTGCTGCGCCGCAAGGGGCTGCCGGCCGCGCTCCAGGAGGTCTCGTCGGCGCTCGCCGTCGACGAGGGCCGCACCACCATCACCGCCGACAAGATGGTGGAGGGGTCGACGACCGCCACCGACCCCCGGACGGGCCCCGGCCTGGTGTTCATACCCACCCACTTCGGCTGGCCGCATCTGCTGGTGCTGCACGCACCGGGCTGGCGTCCGGTGGTCCACTACCCGCTCGGCACCCCCGAACCGGACTCCGCGCCCGGTTCGGTGGAGCTGCTCCGGCGGCGCATGGAGGCGCTGGCCCATCCCGTGCGGATGATGCTGTGCCGGAGCCTGGCGCGGGCCCCGTACACGACGGGCGAACTGGCCACCGTGTACCGGATCACCGCCCCGGAGGTGTCACGGCACCTGGCCGTCCTGAAAAAGGCCGGTCTGATCCATACGCGGCGCCAAGGACGGTATGCCCAGCATCAGTTGGATCTGTCCGCGGTCGCCCGCATAGGCTCGGACTTCATCGAGGGCATCCTCCGCTAGGCCAATTCGCCGATATCCGGATTTCATGAACCGGAATCAGTTGAAAGTCTGGTCACGGCGGCTCGTTGCTGCTTAACGTGCGTCCACCGTTTGGCCCTGCTCGCACTTTGCCGTGGAAGGACCTTGCATGCCCTCACGCCGTATAGCCGCTGCCACCGCCGCCCTGGCGGCCGCGGCCCTTGTCTCCCCGCTGATGCTCGCCGGCCCGGCCGGCGCCACGAGCCCGCAGAGCGACGCCGCCCGCGGGGACGCGCTGGCCAGGAAGCTGGTCAAGGATGCGACCGGCAAGGGCGCGTACAACCACCTGAAGGTCCTGCAGTCGATCGCGGACTACAACGACGGCAACCGCGTGGCCGGCTCCCAGGGCCACGTCCAGTCGGCGAAGTACGTCGAGGCCGTCATGAAGGCGGCCGGCTACCAGGTCACGAAGAACGAGTTCGACTTCGTGTACGTCGAGACCATCGCCGAGAAGCTGACGGTGAACGGGGCGAACGGGCGCGACGTCCCGATCCACCTGATGACGTACACCAAGAGCGGGCCGGAGGACGGCGTCACCGCGCAGCTGGCGGTCGCCCCGGTCGACGCGGACGGCACCAACGGCTGCGAACCGGGCGACTTCGCCGCGGGCGCCTTCACGGGCAAGATCGCCCTGATCAAGCGCGGCGGCTGCACCTTCGCGGCCAAGCAGGCCAACGCGGCCGAGGCCGGCGCGGTCGGCGCGATCCTGTACAACAACACCGAGGGCGCCCTGAACGGCACCCTGGGCGACGCCGCCGCGGGCAAGGTCCCGACCGGCGGCATCACCCAGGCGGAGGGCGAGAAGCTCGCCGCCGAGGCCGCGGCCGGCCCGGTCGAGGTCACCCTCGACATCCGCGAGTTCCGCGAGAACCGCAAGACGTACAACGTGGTCGCGGAGACCCGCGGCGGCGACGCGGACAACACCGTCTTCCTGGGCGCGCACCTCGACTCGGTCGCGGCGGGCCCGGGCATCAACGACAACGGCTCCGGCTCGGCCGGCATCCTCCAGGTCGCGCAGCGCCTCGCGAGCAGCCAGACGAAGATCAAGAACAAGGTCAAGTTCGCCTGGTGGTCGGCGGAGGAGTACGGCCTGCTCGGCTCCGAGGCGTACGTCGCGGGGCTGACGGAGGAGCAGAAGAAGCAGATCAAGCTCTACCTGAACTTCGACATGATCGCCTCGCCGAACGCCGCCTACTTCGTGTACGACGGCGACGACTCGGACGGCGTGGGCTCGGGCCCCGGCCCGGAGGGCTCCGCCCAGATCGAGAAGGGGATCACCGACTTCCTCGACTCCAAGAAGATCCCGCACGCGGGCACGGACTTCTCCGGCCGCTCGGACTACGGCCCGTTCATCGAGGTCGGCATCCCCTCCGGCGGTACGTTCACCGGCGCCGAGGGCATCAAGACGCCGGCGGAGGCCGCGAAGTTCGGCGGCCAGGCGGGCGTGGCCTACGACGTGAACTACCACGGCAAGGGTGACGACATCACGAACATCGACCAGAAGGCGCTCGACATCAACGTCGACGTCATCGCGGACGCGGTCGGCCACTACGCCCACGACCTGGCCCCGCTCTCGAAGCCGGTCGTCTCCGTCCCCACGCCGGGCGGCAGCGGCGGCGGCGGTGGCCTGCACGCGGGCCACGACGAGGTCACGCAGTAGGCACGAAACCTGACGAGGGGGCGGATCCCGAACGGGAGCCGCCCCCTCCTGCTGCCCCGCGCAAAGCCCCGGCCACCGCCAGGCCCGCGTCAGCCGCCCGGCCAGGCCGCCGCGATCCCCACCGGCCGGCAGAGCCACAGGAAGTCCCCCAGCCCCCCACGGGCCGTCAACTCCGCCGCCTCCCCCGCGGAGCCCAGCGCACGGACGTAAGCCCCCGGATCCGTGGAGGCCAGCTCCAGCGGCGGCCGGGCCCCCGAGACCCCGAGGGCGCCCAGCGCCTCGCGCTGGGTCAGCAGCACCGACCCCGGCCCCCCGCACGCGTCCAACGCCACGTGGGCGGTGACATCGCAGCTGCCGTCGGGCACCGGCGGGACCTCCCGCCCCCCGCGGAAGCCCGTCAGCGTCCCGTACGGCGGCCTCGCCTCCCGGGTGTGCCCGTAGTCCACCGCCACCGCCAGCCCCCGCTCCACACCGGCCACCGCCGCCGCCCAGGCCTCGTCCCGCGCCCGGCCGATCTCCGCGCGGCCGCCGCCCGGCCACCACCGCTCCAGCCAGGCCCGGTCCGCGGCGTCCACCGGGCCGCCGGGGCTCTCCGCACCGTCCGGCGCGACCAGTACGTACCGCCCGTCCTCGGCGATGTCGAGGGGCACGTTGTCCAGCCACTCGTTGGCGAACAGCAGCCCCGTCGTCCCTTTCGGCGGCGAGGCCGCCCAGCGGATCCGCGGGTCGAGCCCCGCGGGCCGCTCCGCGCGCTCCACGGCGTACGGGCGCACCCGCGCGGCCACCTCCGCCGGCAGCGCGGCGAGCACCCCGGCCAGCAGCTCGGCGCGGCCGGCGCCCATGTCGACCAGGTCCAGGGCCGCCGGATGCCCGAGCTGCGCGTCGACCCACCGCAGCAGCCGGGCCACGGCGCCCGCGTACAGCCCGGAGGCGTGCACCGAGGTGCGGAAGTGGCCGGCGGGACCGGGCCCGCCCGGCCGGACGTAGAAACCGCCCGGCCCGTACAGCGCGGCTTCCATCGCGGTGCGCCACCGGACCGGGGTCGTCTGTTCATCCTGGGCGCTCATCCCACGAAGGTTATGCTCACCCTCCACCTTGCGGAGTACGCCCCCCGGGCGAGGTTGGAACCTCTGGTTGACTCCAGCACCTATCTCCGTTCCCTACTCTGGGTTACGTGCAGCGCCTCTACGACTTCCTCCGCAGACACCCGACGGGCGTCGACAGCTTCTGGGCTGTCCTCCTCTTCGGGGTCTCGATGCTGAACGTCGTGGCCGAGACCGGCGTCGCCGCCCCCATGAAGCTGGCCGCCGTCCCCGTGGTGGTCGCGCTGAGCACGGCCGTGGCGCTGCGCCGCAGGTGGACGCAGGCGATGTTCTGGCTCACCCTCGGGGCGGGCGTCTTCCAGCTGGCCGTGGGCGTCATCGCGGGGTTCTACGACGCCGCCATGTTCGTGATCCTGTTCACCGTCGCCGCGAGCGAGGTCCCGCGCTGGGTCTCCCGCACCGCGCTGGGCTGGGGCCTGGCCGCCGCGCCGCTCTACTTCCTGCGGCACGGCGTGGACAAGGGCACGAGCGACGTCGACAACATCCTCTTCGCCGTCTTCATGATCGTCCCCTTCGCCCTCGCCTGGGTGCTGGGCGACTCGCTGCGCACCCGGCGGGCCTACTACGCCCAGCTCATCGAGCGCAACCAGCGGCTGGAGAAGGAGCGCGAGGCCCAGGCGAAGGTGGCCGTGGCCGCCGAGCGAGCCCGGATCGCCCGCGAGCTGCACGACGTCGTCGCGCACAACGTCTCGGTGATGGTGGTCCAGGCGGACGGCGCGGCGTACGTCATGGACGTGGCGCCCGAGCAGGCGAAGGAGGCCCTCCAGACCATCTCCGGCACCGGCCGCCAGGCCCTCGCCGAGATGCGCCGGCTGCTGGGCGTGCTGCGCACCGGCGAGCCGCAGGAGTCCGAGGACTACGTGCCCCAGCCGGATGTCGAGCAGATCGAGGTCCTGGTCGAGCAGGTGCGGGCGGCGGGGCTCGCGGTGGACTTCGAGGTCGAGGGGGCGCCCCGGCGGCTGCCCAGCGGCGTCGAGCTGACGGCGTACCGGATCGTGCAGGAGGCGCTGACCAACACGCGCAAGCACGGGGGGCCCGATGCGAGGGCGAGCGTCCGGCTGGTCTACTTCGACGACGGGCTCGGCCTGCTGGTCGAGGACGACGGGCGGGGAGCGGCACACGAGTTGTACGAGGACGGCGGCGCCGACGGCGCCGGTCACGGCCTGATCGGCATGCGCGAGCGGATCGGTATGGTCGGCGGAACCCTGGACACCGGGCCCCGGCCCGGCGGCGGCTTCCGGATCAGCGCCCTGCTGCCCCTGAAGAAGAGTTGAAGAGGACGAGGTAACGGATGTCCATCCGAGTGATGCTGGTCGACGACCAGGTGCTGCTGCGCACCGGCTTCCGCATGGTGCTCGCCGCCCAGCCGGACATGGAGGTCGTCGCCGAAGCCGGTGACGGCCTGGAGGCGCTGGAGGTGCTGCGGGCCACGAAGGTGGACGTGGTGCTGATGGACGTCCGCATGCCGAGGCTCGACGGGGTCGAGGCGACGCGGCGGATCTGTGAGCCCGAGGAGCACCCGAAGGTGATCATCCTGACCACCTTCGACCTGGACGAGTACGCGTTCTCCGGGCTGAAGGCGGGTGCGAGCGGCTTCATGCTGAAGGACGTGCCGCCGGCCGAGCTGCTGGCGGCGATCCGCTCGGTGCACAGCGGGGACGCGGTGGTCGCCCCGTCCACGACGCGGCGGCTGCTGGACCGTTTCGCCCCGATGCTGCCGACGACCACGCAGGAGCCGCAGAACAAGGAGATCGAGCGGCTGACGGAGCGCGAGCGCGAGGTCATGCTGCTGGTGGCCCAGGGCCTGTCGAACGGCGAGATCGCGGCGCGGCTGGTGCTCTCGGAGGCGACGGTGAAGACGCACGTGGGCCGCATCCTGACGAAGCTGAGCCTGCGCGACCGGGTGCAGGTGGTGGTCCTCGCGTACGAGACGGGCCTGGTCCGGGCGGGCGGCGGCGGCATCGGCTAGTGCTGTGGCCGGGAAGGTTTGCCTGGTCGCGGTGTCCGGTGCGGTGCATCGCAAGGCGGAGGGCCACGGCTCGTACCGGACGTACTCGCGTGGCCCGACCACGCGGCGAGGTGCCGTGCCGGGGGCCGGACCCGGTGAACCTTCCCGGTCACAGCACTAGGCCGTCTGCGGCAGAGACGGCTCAGTCCGCCGCCTCCGGTCGCGGAGCCGTCATCCACCGGTCCGGCCGGGCCGCGGCGCGGGAGGTGTGCGAGCGGGCCGCCTGGGCGCGCAGCAGCTCGGCGGCCTCGGCGGACTCCCGAAGCCGGGCCGTGACCGTGCCGTTCGCGCCGGTGTCCACGTGGACGTCGGCCACACCGCGGGCCCGCTGCCAGGGGCCCTGGGTGAGCCGGACGCTCTGCGCCTTGGCGTGCGGGACGATCTCCGTACGGCGGCACAGGCGGCCGTGCCGGGCGGCGAACACGTCCGGGGAGACGGCCAGGGCGTAGCCCTTCCACCACACCGGGACCACCCAGCGCGAACCGGCACCCGGCGAGCCGCTGAACGACAGGGCCGCCAGGTCCACGCCCGGCAGCACCCGGGCGATCACGTCGTGCGCCGCGGCCCGCGAGGCCACCGGGACCAGCACCTCGTTCTTCGAGCCCGCCACGGCCAGCTCCACCCGGACCCAGTCGCGCCGCCGCCACAGCAGCGGCTCCACGATCCGTACGGTCTGCACCCGGCCCGGCGGCACCGTCTCGTGGGCCCGGTCCAACATTCCGTGGTCGAGGCGCAGCCCGTCCGGGGACTCGGCGACCCGCCAGTCGTACTCGACGAGGAAGCGGCCCGCGCTGCCCGCCCAGACCGCGCCGAGCAGCGGGAGCAGGGTGACGACGGCCGCCCACGGGTTGGAGCTGAGCCACCACACGACCACCGGCGCGACGAGCCCGCCGGCCAGCGCCGACCAGACGCCCAGGCTCAGCAGCAGCGAGACGACGAGGTCGCGCGGGCGGACCCGCAGCAGCTCCCGGTCGGGGGCCTCGCCCAGCCGCACCGCCTCCTCGGGCGCGAAGCCGGCCGCCCGCGCCAGGAGCTCGGCGCGCAGAGCCGCGGCCTCCTTCTCGGACAGGAAGGCCAGCTCGTCCTTGTCCTCGGTCCCTATGACGTCGAGGCGCAGCTTCGCGACCCCCGCGACGCGGGCCAGCAGCGGGCGGGTCACGTCCACGGCCTGGATCCGGTCGAGCCGGATGTGCGCGGTGCGCCGGAAGAGCAGGCCGGTGCGGATGCGCAGCTCCGTGTCGGTCACCGCGTAGTACGTGACCCACCAGCTCAGGAACCCGTACAGGCTGAAGACGAGCACCAGGGCGGCCAGCGCCAGCAGCCGCAGCACGGCGGGCTGCTCCGCCATCCACTCCCGCGTGTTGTCGCCCTGCTGCAGGACGACGCCGAGGGTCGCCGCGATCGGCACCCACGCCCGGCGCAGCGGGGTGACGGGATGCAGCCGCCGCTCGCCCGCGGCGGACGGGACGGCGCCCGCCGGGTCGGCGGTCACAGGCCCGCCGACCTTGCCCGGCCGAGCTCGGTGAGCCGGTCGCGCAGCCGCTCCGCCTCGGCCGGCGCGAGGCCCGGGATCTTGGCGTCCGTGGCCGCGGCGGCCGTGTGCAGCTGTACGGAGGCCAGCTGGAAGCGGCGCTCCAGCGGGCCCGAGGTCACCTCGACCAGCTGCATCCGCCCGTACGGGACCACCGTCTGCTCCCGCCACAGCACGCCCCGGCTGATGAGCAGGTCGTCCGCCCGCTCGGCGTACCGCCAGGACCGCCAGTTCCGGCCGGTCAGCTCCCAGCCCCAGGCCAGTACGAGCAGCCAGACCACCCCCAGCAGGGCCCAGGCCGGACCGATCAGCAGCCCCGCCACGGCGCCCGTGGCCACGGCCGCGATCCCCGTCCAGAGCACCAGCAGCATCCGGCGCAGCCTCAGCAGCCCGCCCGGCAGCCCCACCCACGCGGGCCCCGCCGTCTCACCCGTCGTCCCCGTTTCCATTCCTCAAGCGTAGGGCTGAGACAATGCCGCCATGACGGAGACCACGGTCGGCATCGGCGGGGCGGCGGAGAGCACCGACATGGTGCTCAACATCGGCCCCCAGCACCCCTCCACGCACGGCGTGCTGCGCCTGCGTCTCGTCCTGGACGGCGAGCGGATCGTCAGCGCCGAGCCGGTGGTCGGCTATATGCACCGCGGCGCCGAGAAGCTCTTCGAGGCCCGCGACTACCGGCAGATCGTGATGCTCGCGAACCGCCACGACTGGCTGTCCGCGTTCTCCAACGAGCTCGGCGTGGTCATGGCGGTCGAGCGGATGCTCGGCATGGAGGTCCCCGAGCGGGCCGTGTGGATGCGGACCCTGCTCGCCGAGCTGAACCGGGTGCTCAACCACCTGATGTTCCTCGGCTCGTACCCCCTCGAACTGGGCGGGATCACCCCGATCTTCCACGCGTTCCGCGAGCGCGAGGAACTCCAGGCCGTCATGGAGGAGATCTCCGGCGGCCGCATGCACTACATGTTCAACCGCGTCGGCGGCCTCAAGGAGGACCTCCCGGCCGGCTGGCTCGGCCGCGCCCGCGAGGCCATCGCCGACGTCCGCACCCGCATGGACGTGTACGACAAGCTGGTCCACGGAAACGAGATCTTCCGGGGCCGCACCCGCGGGGTGGGCGTGCTCTCCGCCGGGGCCGTGCACGCGTACGGGGTCTCCGGCCCCATCGCCCGCGCCTCCGGCGTCGACTTCGACCTGCGCCGCGACGAGCCCTACCTCGCCTACGGCGAGCTCCAGGACGTCCTGAAGGTGGTCACCCGCTCCGAGGGCGACTGCCTGGCCCGCTTCGAGGTCCTGCTGGACCAGACGCACAACGCGCTCGACCTCGCCGTGGCCTGCCTGGACCGGATGGCCGAGCTCCCGCCCGGTCCGGTGAACCAGCGCCTGCCCAAGGTCCTGAAGGCTCCCGAGGGCCACACGTACGCCTGGACCGAGAACCCCCTCGGCATCAACGGCTACTACCTCGTCTCGAAGGGCGAGAAGACCCCGTACCGGCTCAAGCTGCGCAGCGCCTCGTACAACAACATCCAGGCGCTGGCCGTGCTCCTGCCGGGGACGCTGGTCGCGGACATGGTGGCGATCCTGGGCTCGCTCTTCTTCGTGGTCGGCGACATCGACAAGTAGCGCGTCCCACAGCCTGTTTGACGGGAAATCCAGGCACGTGATCCATAGGGTGATCACATGACTTCTGGCATATTCGACGCGTATCTGCGACGACTTGGCGCGCCCTACCCCGCCGCGCCCTGCGCCGAAGGGCTCTTCGCCCTGCAGCGGGCCCACCTGGAGCGCGTCCCGTACGAGAACATCGACATCCAGCTCGGCCGGCCGCCCGGCATCCGCCCCGAGCTGTCGGCGGGCCGCTTCGCCGCCGGACGCGGCGGCTACTGCTTCCACCTCAACGGGGCGTTCGCCGCGCTCCTCGAGCACCTCGGGTACGACGTCACCCGGCACGTGGCCGGTGTCTACGAGGAGACCGGTGCGCAGGACGTCAACGGCAACCACCTCGTGCTGACCGTGCGGATCGGCGACGACGCGTACCTGGTCGACGTGGGGCTCGGCGACGGCCCCCACGAGCCGCTGCCGCTGCGCGAGGGCGAGTACGAGCAGGGCGCCTTCTCCTACCGGCTGGAACGGCTGGCCGGCCCGCTGGAGGGCTGGAGCTACCACAGCCCGGGCAGCCCCTTCCCGCGGATGAACTTCCGGTCCGCCGCGGCCGGCATGGACGAGTTCGAGGCGGAGCACCTGCGGCTGTCCACCGCCGAGGACTCCCCCTTCGTGCGCACCCTGGCCCTGCTGCGGCGGGACGCCGAGTCCATCGACGTGATGCGCGGGCGGGTCCTGACCCGTATCGACCCGGCCAAGGAGCCGAGCGAGCGGGAGCTGACCACCCAGGAGGAGTTCTACGAGGTCATCGCCACCGTCTTCGGGCGGGAGCTGGACGACCTGACGCCGGCGGACCGGGCGTTCCTGTGGGACCGGGCGTGCCGGGCCCACGAGGCGTGGCTGGCGGACCGGCGGGGCTGAATGTCGCTGCGGCAGGGCAGACTTGGGGCCATGTCATCTTCCCCCCGCCGGGCCTGCCCTGCCTGCGGCCGCGACTGCGCCGTCACCGGCGGCCGGATCGCCCGCCACGATCCGCCCGACGGGCGGCGGCGGGCCGACCTGGTCTCCTGCCCCGGCTCCCGGGCCCGGGTGGTGCTCGGTGCCTCGGCCCCCACCCTCGACGGCTTCGTTCTCGGGCCGCATCCGGGGCAGTTGCCGCTGTTCTGAGTCCGGTCCGGTCTGCGCGGGCCCCGGGCCCGTCGGCTAGGAGATCGCGGTGCGCAGCCGGGCCACGTCGATCGGCTCGGTCTCGTCGTGCGCCGTCAGGTCGATGACCTGGCCCGCCGCGGACGCCTCGTCCGGCGTCGCCGCTTCGGCCTCAGGAGCCGCCGCTTCGGCCTGCGGTACCGCCGCCTCCGGAGTCCGCGCCGACTCCGCCTCGTGGACCGCGAGGGCCTCCGCGCCGACCACGTCGGCCAGGTCCTCGTTCTGGACCGCCTCGATGGCCGCGCGGGCCTGCGCCGCGTTCTTGGTGCCGAAGAAGTCGAAGCCGCCCTCGCTGCGGGAGGCGGTCCGCCGCTGCGCCGCGTACGGGGCGACCGCGGCGGCCGGCCGGCGGGCCGGGGCCGAAGCGGCGGGAGCCGGGGCCGAGGGGGCCGCCGGCAGTTCGCGCGCCCGCCCCTTGCGGGCCAGCGCGCTCAGCGCCGCGTGGGCCCGGGCGTAGCCGACCGCGGTGGGCGCGCCCGCCGCGGTGCGCTCCTCGGATCCCGTGGTGAGTTCCCGGGGCGCCGCGGCCGGGCCCGCGGTGGCCTCGATGGCCAGCAGCCGGCGGCCCTCCAGGGCGCTCGCGCGTTCGGTCTCGGCGGTGGCGTAGCGGCGCAGCAGCGCCGCGTGCTCGCCGCGCAGTCCGGCCAGTTCGACGCGCTTGGCGCGCAGCTTGGCGTCCAGCCGGGAGCGCAGCATCCGGGCCTCTTCGAGATCGGATTCGAGCTCGGCTATCCGCTCGTCCGTCTTCCACTCGTCCTTGACCCGCTCGCGCGCCAGTTCCGCGACCCGGCGGCCCGCCGAACGGTCCCAGGCGCGCATGACGACGGCGCCCGCGATCCCGGCGGCGGCCGTCAGGGCCACGAGCAGCCGCAGGGCCACTGGTTCCGCGAGCAGCCAGGCCGCGCCGGCACTGGCGAGGGACACACCGGCGACGGCCGTCGGCGTGAGCAGCCGGTGCAGGGGTTCGGGATTGCGGTGGCGTCCACGGGGCATGGCCTGAAATTTACAGGGAGTAGAGGCCATATGGGGTACCGCCCGGCAATCTCTTGCCGGGCAGTTGACCCGCAATTCTCCGGCGACCCGGTGACCGCTACTTCTTGAGAAGGCCCTTGGACTCCAGATAGGCCTTCGCCACGTCCGCCGGCTTGGCGCGCTCGGCGTCCACCTTGCGGTTCAGGTCGACCAGGTCGGCCGTCGTCAGGGCCTGGGTCAGCTTGTCCAGCGCGGCCGCGACCTCGGGGGCTCCCGCGTCCTTGGCGTTGACCACGGGCAGCACGTTGTCGGCGTTCTGGAGCTTCTTGTCGTCCTCGAGCAGGACCAGGCCGTAGCTGTCGAGCGTGGCGTCCGTGGTGGTGGTCAGCACCAGCTGGTCGGTGCCGTCCATCACCGCCTGCTTGGCCTGCGGGGTGCCGACGCCCTTGGGGTCGATACCGGAAACCTGGATTCCGTACGTCTTCGTCAACCCGGGTGCGCAGAAGGGGCGGACGGCGCATTCGTCACCCGCCGCGATCTTCACCTTCAGCCCCGACTTTCCAAGATCGGAAAGGGACTTCAGGTTGTTCTTCTGGGCGAATTCCCTGGTCACCGCGAAGGCGTTCTGGTCGACCGCCGCACCAGCGGGCAGCGCCTTCAGGCCGAGCGGGGCCGCGAGCTTCTCCAGGGCCGCCACCGTCGCCGCGACGTCGCTCGACGCGACCGGCTTCTCCTCGGCCGCCTTGGGACCGTTCACCTTGGCGTTCAGGAACTCCGCGAGGGTGGCCGCGTATTCGGGGACGACGTCGATCTCGCCCTTCTCCAGCGACGGTTCGTACAGCTCGCGGTTGTTCACCGTCTTGATCGACGTGCTGTAGCCCGCGTCCTTGAGGACCTGCGCGTACAGCTCCGCCAGCACGTTGGACTCGGTGAACCCGGCCGCGCCGATCACCAGGTCGCCCTTGCCGCCCCCGGAGGCGGAGGGGGCCGAGCCGCCGTCCTTGCTCTTCTCCAGGCTGTCGCCGCCGCACGCGGCCAGCGACACCGTCAGGGCGAGGCTACCCAGGGACGCGCCGAGGACGCGCGTGGTCTTGCTCATGGAGGTACTCCGTTCGAGGCGGGGAAAGGGGATCAGCGGGACGCGGCGGCGGCCGGCCGCAGCAGCCGGTCCGCGGCCACCAGGGCGCCCTCCACCAGCAGGGCCAGCGCCGCCACCAGCAGGGCGCCGGCGACGACCTGCGCGGTGTTGTACGTGTTGAATCCGGCGGTGATGATCCGGCCGAGACCGCCCTGGCCGACCATCGCCGCGATCGTGGCCGTGGCGATGACCTGGACGGCGCCCGAGCGCAGGCCCGTCATCACCAGGCGCCGGGCGAGCGGCAGCTCCACCCGGAAGAACAGCTGTCCGCCGGACATGCCCATGCCCCGGGCGGCCTCCACCACCGAGCGGTCCACCTCGCGCATGCCGACGTACGCGTTCGTCAGCAGCGGCGGAACGGCGAACAGCACGAGCGCGGCGATGGTGGGCAGATAGCCCGCGTTGCGCAGCGGGGAGACCATGAACAGGGCCAGCACCGCGAAGACGGGCACCGCGCGGCCGACGTTGGAGACGTTGACGGCGAGGGCGCCGCCCTTCCCGAGGTGCCCCAGGTACAGGCCGAGGGGCAGGGCCAGCGCGCAGGCGATCGCCAGCGCGATCCCGCTGACGTAGACGTGCTCGCCCAGCCGGTGCCAGACGCCGCTCTCCCCCGACCAGTTGGCGCCGTCGGCCAGCCAGTCCCAGGCCCCTCCCAGTACGCCCATCGGCTCAGGCCTCCTTCAGGGACCGGGCCGAACGGGCGGTACGGGGAACACGCGTCGTACGGGTCCACGGCGTGAGCAGCCGCTGCACGCCGAGCAGCAGCAGATCGGCCACGAGCGCGAGCAGCACGCACAGCACCGAGGCGGTGAGCACCTGGGCCTTGAAGGAGCTGTTCACGGCCGGGGCGATCAGATTGCCGAGCCCGCCCTTGCCGACGATGGAGCCCACCGTGGTCAGCGCGACCGTGGAGACGGTGGCGATCCGCACCCCGGCGAGCAGCGCGGGCAGCGCCAGGGGCAGTTCGACCTGCCACAGCAGGCGCCCGGGGCCGTACCCCATGCCGCGCGCGGCCTCCCGCACCTCCTCGGGCACGGCTTCCAGCCCGGCCAGCACGTTGCGGACCAGGATGGTCAGCGAGTACAGCACGAGGCCGGTCACCACGAGCGCCGCCGAGAGCCCGAACACGGGCAGCAGCAGGGAGAACATGGCGAGCGAGGGGATCGTGTAGAGCAGGGTGGTGAAGGCGAGCACGGGCGCCGCCCAGCGCCGGCCGCGGCGGGCCAGCAGGGCGAGCGGAACGGACACGGCGATGCCGATCACGATCGACACGCCGGTGATCCAGATGTGCTCGAGGGTGGCGTCGGTGAGCTCCTGGGAGCGAGAGGAGACGTACTCCCAGCAGATCCAGTCGTTCGCCACCAGGCAGTTCGGCCCTGCCATGCCCCACCCCCCGTCACCGACGCGCGTACGAGAACGACCCTAACCCCAGGTACCCACAATGGCCGGAACCCTTCGCACCCGCGTAACACTCCCCTCATGAATCCTTCGCCCGTCAGGGCGCGCGGGTAGGGAAGGATGGGGACGTGATCCGATTCGAGCATGTGACCAAGCGCTACCCCGACGGGACGACGGCCGTCGAGGACCTGTCCTTCGAAGTGGCGGAGGGAGAGCTGGTCACGCTCGTGGGGCCGTCCGGCTGCGGCAAGACCACCACGATGAAGATGGTCAACCGCCTCATCGAGCCGACCTCCGGCCGGATCCTGCTCGGCGGCGAGGACATCTCCGCCGCCGACCCGGTCGAGCTGCGCCGCCGGATCGGCTACGTCATCCAGCAGGTCGGCCTCTTCCCGCACAAGACGGTGCTGGAGAACACCGCGACCGTGCCCCAGCTCATCGGCACCCCCAAGGCCAAGGCCCGCGCACGGGCGGCGGAGCTGCTCGAACTGGTGGGCCTGGACCCGGCCGTGTACGGGGGCCGGTACCCGGAGCAGCTGTCGGGCGGGCAGCGCCAGCGCGTCGGCGTGGCCCGCGCGCTCGCCGCCGATCCGCCGGTGCTGCTGATGGACGAGCCGTTCGGCGCGGTGGACCCGGTGGTGCGCGAGCGGCTGCAGAACGAGTTCCTGGCCCTGCAGAAGACGGTGCGCAAGACGATCCTGCTGGTCACCCACGACCTGGAGGAGGCGATCCGGCTCGGCGACCGCATCGCGGTGTACGGGGCGGGCACCATCGAGCAGTTCGCCGGCCCGGCGGCGGTGCTGGCCGCGCCCGCCACCGACTACGTGGCCTCCTTCGTCGGCTCCGACCGGGGGCTCAAGCGGCTCGCGGTCACCGCGATCGGACCGGCCGACCTGATGGCGGCCGACAGCGGCTCGCCGGCCCCCGCCGCGGCCGTGGAGCTGGGGGCGAGCCTGCGCGAGGCGCTCGCCGCCCTGCTGCAGGAGGACTCGGGCCGGATCGGGGTCACGGACCCGGACTCCGGCGAACTGGTCGGCGTACTGACCCCGGGGGGCGTCCACCGGGCCCTGCGCCGGGCCCGGTTGCAGGAGGCGTGAGAAAAGGGAAGGGCCCGACCGGAGTCGGGCCCTTCCCCTCGGCGCCTGCCTGCGCACGTACGGCCGTCAGGCCTGGATGCGGCCGCTCAGCCACATCAGCATCGGCGGGATCTCGCGGCGCCACGTGTTGAAGTTGTGGCCGCCGCTGTCGAGGATGATCGAGGAGACCCGGTCCGGGCCCTTGACCATCTTGATGAACTTCTTGGTGTCGGCGAGGTTCGGTTCCCCGACCTCGCTGCTGGTGACCAGGAAGGACGTACCGGTCGGCTTCTTGTCCCGGATGCTCTCCAGGACGTCCGCCCGCTGCTTCAGCTTGCCGTCCCCGTGGAACAGGTCGCCGGTCGTCGGGTCGTCCGGGGCCTCGTAGTACGCGGACAGGCCCGCGGCGGCGCCGAAGGTCTGCGGGTAGTGCGCGGCGATCTTCAAGGCGCAGTAGCCGCCGGTGGAGTTGCCGATGAAGCCCATGTTCGCGGGCTCCTTGCCCACCCGGAAGGTGTCCTGGATGGCCTGCGGCAGGTCCACGCCGAAGAAGGTCTCCGTCTGCGGGCCGCCGGGTATGTCCACGCATTCGGTGTCACGCGGCGGCGCGACCGTCGGCCGCAGCATGACCAGGATCATCGGCTTCATCTTGCCCGCCTTGGACAGGCTGAAGGCCTTCATCGGGTAGTCGAGCCCTTTGATCAGGTTCTCGGCGGTGCCCGGGTACCCGGTCAGGACGATGGACGCCGGGAAGTTCTCGTCCTTGTGCTGCGGCTGGAAGTACTCCGGCGGGAGCCAGACGTAGCCCGGGCTCGTGATCTTCGACTTCTGCCCGGATATGGCAACCTTCAGGATCTGTCCGCCGACCTGGGGCTTGGCACCACCCGGTACGTCCAGCTTCTGCTTGTCGACGACCTTGATGTCCTTGCTGCTCATCGAGTGGTCGACGACCTTGCCCATGGACGTCTCCCGGCCGAGCAGGTCGGCCCAGGAACCGTAGAAGAGGAACGACTTGTTCGCCGCGAGACCGACAGCCGAGAAGAGCGCCAGCTGGGTCGCCAGCAGGAGTCCGATCCGGCCGGCGAACGCGCGCCAGGTGCGGTTCGAGAGCTTCGGCCAGAACCAGACCGTGGCGGCGAACAGCAGCACACCGGCGAGGACGGCCAGCGCCAGAACCGTATTACTGGTGAGACCCATGAGTAGTCAGTCGACTTTCTGATGGCAGGACTGGAAATTTCCGACGGAAGAGTGAACCCGCTGTCCGTCGATGTCGTCCTAAGGGACGCACCACACACCGGAGGCTGTCGCGGCCTTCGGCCACATGATCTCTCGCGGAGCAACGGGAAGCGATGTCTAGCAGGATAGATGGCGATAAGTCGGGACAGGTTCCGAGCCGGGTCCGCCGAATCCTCCGAGGCCCACAGCCGGAGTCGGTGCCCGGTCTGGTAGGTACGGCCGTCATGATCGTCGGCCTTCTGGACATCGCGGCGGGTGTCTTCCCGCGGTTCCGGCACAGCCGGATCCACGCGGTCACCGAGGTGCTGCCCGGCTCGCTGGGCCCGTTCGCGGCCGCCCTGTCCATCAGCGCGGGCGTCCTGCTCCTGCTGCTGGCCCACGGCCTCAAGCGCCACAAGCGGCGGGCCTGGCGGGCCGCCGTGGTCCTGCTGCCCGCGGGCGCCGCGGCGCAGTTCACGTACCGGCACTCGGTCATCGGCGTGGTCATCGCAGCGGTGCTCCTCGCCCTGCTCCTGCGCCACCAGAGCGAGTTCAAGGCCCTGCCGGACCCGCGCAGCCGCTGGAAGGCGCTCGCGAACTTCGTGCTGATGAGCGCCGGCTCCATCGGGCTCGGCCTGGTCATCGTGAACGTCCACCCGGGCAAGGTCGTCGGCAACCCCGGCCTCTACGAGCAGATCAAGCACGTGGTCTACGGGCTCTTCGGCTTCGAGGGTCCCGTGGACTACGCCGGCCGGGTGTCCTGGACCGTCGGGTACTCCCTCGGCGCGCTCGGCATGCTGACCGCGCTCACCACCATCTACCTGGCCTTCCGCCCCGAGCACCCGGCCGCCCGGCTCACCGAGGACGACGAGGCCAAGCTGCGCGAGCTCCTCGCCAAGCACGGCGGCCGCGACTCGCTGGGCCACTTCGCGCTGCGCCGTGACAAGGCCGTCGTCTTCTCCCCCAGCGGCAAGGCCGCCGTCACCTACCGCGTGGTCTCCGGCGTGATGCTCGCCTCCGGCGACCCCATCGGCGACGTCGAGGCCTGGCCCGGCGCCATCGAGCGGTTCATGGAGGAGGCCAAGGCCCACTCCTGGACCCCGGCCGTCATGGGATGCAGCGAGACCGGCGGCGAGGTCTGGACCCGCGAGACCGGCCTGGACGCGCTGGAGCTGGGTGACGAGGCGATTGTCGATGTCAAAGACTTCTCCCTCTCGGGCCGAGCCATGCGCAATGTCCGCCAAATGGTGAAGCGCATCGAGCGCAACGGCTACACCACCAAGGTCCGCCGGGTCAGCGAGCTCACCGGGACCGAGCTCGAGCAGGTGCGCGGCGCCGCCGAGGCCTGGCGCGGCACCGACACCGAGCGCGGCTTCTCCATGGCGCTGGGCCGGGTCGGCGACCCGGGCGACGGCGACTGCTTCATCGCCACCGCCCACCGCGTCGAGGAGGGCGACACCAGCCCCTTCGGCGACCTCAAGGCCATCCAGCACTTCGTGCCGTGGGGCAAGGACGGCATGTCCCTGGAGCTCATGCGCCGCGACCGCGGGGCCGACCCCGGCATGAACGAGCTGCTGATCGTCGCCTCTCTGGAGGCGGCCCCGGCCCTCGGCATCGAGAAGGTCTCCCTGAACTTCGCGATGTTCCGCTCGGCCCTGGCCCGCGGCGAGAAGATCGGCGCCGGCCCGGTGCTGCGGATGTGGCGCAACCTGCTGGTCTTCCTGTCCCGCTGGTTCCAGATCGAGTCGCTGTACAAGTTCAACGCGAAGTTCCGCCCCCGCTGGGAGCCCCGCTTCGTCGTCTTCCGCACCACCCGCGACCTGCCCCGCATCGGCTTCGCCGCCATGCAGGCCGAGGGCTTCGTCACGCTGGCCCTCCCCCGCCTGTTCGCCAGCCGCCGCCGCCCGAAGCCGGTCCGCACCTGCGCCCACCACCACATGACGCCCGTCCCCAAGCATCCGGAACGCGAAGCCCAGGCAGCCTGACCCCGGGGGCGGAGCCCCCGAATCCAGCCCCGCCGACGTTTGAGGCGCGGGGGGCCCGGGGGCGGAGCCCCAATCCCAGCCCCGCCGGCGCTTGAGGCGCGGGGGCCCGGGGGCGGTGCCCCCGAAGCGGGTCCGGGGCGGAGCCCCGGGAAACGGAGAAAGGGCGGGGCGGGGAGCGGCTCCGCGCAGCGGCACCCGCACCCGGCCGGCCCAGGCCCCCGCCACCCCACCCCCTCCCCAAGCCAAGGGCTCTACCCTGAACCCATGAACAGCAACCGCGGTCCGACCCCCCGGGGCCAGGTCACAGGCCTGCCCGACTGGGACCGCTGCGCGGTCATGGGCGTCGTCAACGTCACCCCCGACTCCTTCTCCGACGGCGGCCGCTGGTTCGACACCACCGCCGCCGTCAAACGCGGCCTCGACCTCGCCGCCCAGGGCGCCGACCTCATCGACGTCGGCGGCGAATCCACCCGCCCCGGCGCCTCCCGCGTCGACGAGGAGGAGGAGCTGCGCCGGGTCGTCCCCGTGGTGCGCGGCCTCGCCTCCGAGGGCGTCACCGTGTCCGTCGACACCATGCGCGCCTCGGTCGCCGCCCGGGCGGTCGCCGCCGGCGCGCTCCTGGTCAACGACGTCAGCGGCGGACTCGCCGACCCCGGGATGGTCCCCGCCGTCGCCGCCGCCGAAGTCCCCTTCGTGGTGATGCACTGGCGCGGCTTCAGCGACGGCATGAACCGCCTCGCCGTCTACGGCGACGTAATCGCCGAGGTCACCGCCGAGCTCCGCACCCGCATCGACGCCGTCGTGGCCGGCGGAATCGCCCCCGAGCGGCTCGTCGTCGACCCCGGGCTCGGCTTCGCCAAGAACGCCGAGCACGACCTCGCCCTCGTGGCCCGCCTGCCCGAACTGCGCGCCCTCGGCTTCCCGCTGCTGGTCGCCGCCTCGCGGAAGCGTTTCCTCGGCCGGGTCCTGGCCGGCGGGTCCGACGCCGCCCCGCCGCCGGCCCGCGAGCGCGACGCCGCCACCGCCGCCGTCTCCGCCATCGCCGCCCACCAGGGCGCCTGGGCCGTTCGGGTCCACGAGGTACGGGCGACCGCCGACGCGGTTCGGGTGGCCCGGGCCGTGGAAGGAGCGCTGTGACCACCGACCGAGAAGGAGCCCTGTGAGCAGAACCGACATCGAAGCGGTCGAAGAGGTCAACACGGCCTTCTACGAGGCCATGGAACGGGGGGACTTCGACTCGCTGTCGGCGCTCTGGCTCGAGGACGAGATCTCCTGCGTGCACCCGGGCTGGCCGGTGCTCTCGGGCCGCGGCGAGGTACTGCGCTCCTACGCCCTGATCATGTCCCACACCGACTACATCCAGTTCTTCCTCACCGACACCAAGGTGGCCGTGATCGGCGACACCGCCCTGGTGACGTGCACCGAGAACATCCTCAGCGGCGGGCCCGCCGAGGACGGCGGGGAGCTCGGCCCGCTCGTGGGCCAGCTGGTCGTCGCCACGAATGTGTTCCGACGCACATCCGAGGGCTGGCGCCTCTGGTCCCACCATGGTTCACCGGTGCTCACGGAGTCCGACGAGGACGACGAGGACGACGCGTCCTGACCCCACCGGCGGGGCCGGGGGTGTTTCGCAGGTAAATTCGAGGACGGACGACGCCGACCGCACTCGGCGTAGGCCCATGGCCCCGGGGAGTCCCGGGACCGGAAGAACCTACGAAAACAGGAGTGATTCGCGTGGATCGTGTCGCGCTGCGCGGCCTCAAGGCTCGCGGGCACCACGGCGTCTTCCCCCGGGAGCGCGAAGAGGGCCAGACCTTCATCGTCGACCTGGTGCTCCACCTCGACACCCGCCCCGCGGCGGCCGGAGACGACCTGGCGAAGACCGTGCACTACGGGGTCGTCGCCGAGGAGGTCGTCGACGTGGTCCAGGGCGAGCCCGTCGACCTGATCGAGACCCTGGCCGAGCGGATCGCCCAGCAGTGCCTCAAGCACGAAGCGGTGGCACAGGTGGAGGTCGTCGTCCACAAGCCCGACGCGCCCATCACCGTCCCCTTCGACGACGTGACCGTCACGATCACCCGGAGCCGCGCATGAACAACGGACTGAACGCACAGAGCGACCCCACCGTCCAGCCGGTACCGGCCTCGGTCGTCGAGACCGTCGACGCCGCGGACACCACGCTCTCCAACCCGAAATGGGCCGTGATCGCCCTCGGCGCGAACCTCGGCAACCGCCTGGAGACCCTCCAGGGCGCCATCGACGCCCTGGGCGACACCCCGGGCCTGCGGGTCAAGGCCGTCTCCCCGGTCTACGAGACCGAGCCGTGGGGCGTGGACCCGGGCTCGCAGCCCGCGTACTTCAACGCGGTCGTCAAGGTGCGCACGACGCTGCCCCCGTCCTCGCTCCTGGAGCGCGGCCACGCCATCGAAGAGGCCTTCGACCGCGTCCGCGAGGAGCGCTGGGGCCCGCGCACGATCGACGTCGACATCGTCTCGTACGCCGACGTGGTGTCCGAGGACCCGGTCCTCACCCTGCCGCACCCGCGCGCCCACCAGCGCGCCTTCGTGCTGGCCCCGTGGAACGACATCGACCCCGAGGCTCAGATCCCGGGCCACGGAGGCGTCGGCGCGCTCCTGGCCGGAATCGGCCTGACCGGCGTCACGCCGCGCCCCGACCTGGAACTCCGCCTGCCGGAGTAGTCGTTACCCTGTGGACTGCTGACGGACGGCGCAGAAAGCGGGGATCTGGCAAGTGAAGCAACTGAGGCCGGCGGTCCTGGCGGGCATCTTCGCCGTCTCCGGGGTCCTGTCCTGGGCGGGTGCCCGTCTGTGGAACGCGTACGGCACGCTGCCGGGCGTTCCGCTGGCCGCGCCCATCGTCCTGGGCGTCATCGCGGCGGTCCTCCTCGCGACGGCGCTGTCGATGCGCTCCCGTCTCAAGGCCCAGCGCGAGCGGCGGCCGGAGGCCAAGGGCGTGGAGCCGCTGATGGCGGCCCGCGCCGTGGTCTTCGGCCAGGCCAGCGCGCTGGTCGCGGCCCTGGCCGCGGGCGCCTACGGCGGCGTCGGTGTCTTCCTGCTGACCGAGGCCCTCGATGTGCCCGCCCGCCGCGACCAGGCCTGGTACGCCGGCTTCTCGGTCCTGGCGGGCGCGGCGGTCATCGCCGCGGCCCTGTTCCTGGAGCACGTACTGAAGCTGCCGGAGGACGACGACACCCCGGAGGCCCCGGCCCGGGCCTAGCCCAGCAGGTCCCACGGCACACGGGCCAGATGTCCGTTCACCAGGAAGCCGGGATGCGGGGCGAGCCCGAATCCGTACAACGTGGATGGCTTGGTTCCAGTTGCCCGTGCCGTGGCGGCCCGGACCTCGACCCATGCCGACTCATCCAGTTGCAGGGGGTGCTCCTCCGCCTGGAACGTCCCGCGCGACGGCCAGCTGTCGGCAACCACCAGCCGCGATGCCAGACCGTTCGTTCGGGGCGTGAACCGCGCACCGATGATCTCGGCGAGCTCCATCAGAAAGGGGACATTCGAGCTGATGAGCACCCTTGCCGACCATCTTTTGACCCTGCACCCGTCCCCATCCTCGTAGCCATCCAGGAACCCGCCGAAGGTCTCCGCATCTCTGAGGACGACCCGGGGAAACTGCTGCCGCATGTGATGGGCGTCGCCGCCCACATACTGACGCATGAGGTCGGCGAGATAGGAGGAGACGACCCGGACCCGGAAGCCGGGTAGGTCCCGTCCCAGATAGCCCGACGGCCTCGTCACTGCCTCCAGCCGTGCGGGGAGGCCGGTTGCAACCGTCACCGCCAGCGCATATTTCGCGGCGAACGCCTCGTCGTTGACCACCAGGGACACATAGTTCTTGCCCACCGTGCCGTCTGAGCACGTCGCCCCGACCAGGTAACCCAGCTGGTACCCCGGCTGAATCGACAGCCGTTCCCGGCAGAGTTTGCGCGCATGGGACCAGGCCACCACGGTGCCGACCGCATCACCGGCGTGCGTCCATCCGTCGGGTGTCCACAGCAGCTGATCCGGAGACACGGCGATGGTCGAGTGGTCCGTCGTCACGTCGACGAGAGCGCGTGTCTTGACGGCTCGGACATGTGTGACCTCGGTCTGTTCTGTCCGGCCGCCCCGCAGTGTCCACAAGCGGTCTCCCGGCCTGACATCACATGCCCGCAGCCGCCCGCCCACGGCGTTTACCGTCTGCTTGCTCGGTAGACCCCAAAGCATCGGTCCCCCTCGGTGAAGTCACGGAAGGGGACCGTAGCGGGACGCACTGACAGGCTCCTAGCGAGCCATGATGAGGCTCATGGCCTCGCTGCGTGTTGCGGGGTCGCGGAGCTGGCCGCGCACTGCGGATGTGGTGGTCTTGGCGCCCGGCTTGCGAATGCCTCGTACCGACATGCACATGTGCTCGGCCTCGATCACGACGATCGCCCCGCGTGCCTCCAGGATCCTCATGAGGGAGTCCGCTATTTGCGTGGTGAGTCGTTCCTGCACCTGCGGACGGCGAGCGAAGACGTCCACGAGTCGCGCCAGCTTGGACAAACCGGTGATCTTGCCGGTCTCCGCGGGGATGTAGCCGACATGGGCGATCCCATGGAACGGCAGCAGGTGATGTTCGCACAGCGATACGATTTCGATGCCCTTGACGAGGACCATCTCGTCGTGGCCGATGTCGAACGTCGTGGTCAGGACGTCCTCCGGCTGCTGCCACAGACCGGCCAGAATCTCCCTGTACGCCCGCGCCACGCGCGCCGGGGTCTCCAGCAGGCCCTCGCGCTCCGGGTCCTCGCCGACCGCGATCAGGAGCTCACGGACCGCCGCCTCGGCGCGCTTCTCGTCGAACACGCCGATCGTGCCCTCTTCGCCGGTCAGGGTCACTGGGTCCGTCATTGCTTCCTCGTTCCTGTAAAAGTGCCGCGCCCCCCAGGCTAGAACCTGGGGGGCGCGGCTTCCATTCGGGGTGGATCAGGCTTCGGGGCGGTCCTCAGGGGCGACCTCGATGCCCTTCTCCGTGGAGACCGGCGTGACGGCGGTGGCCGCCGTCGTGCCGTTCGCCGAATTCGTCAGCTGGAGCTCCTTGGGCGAGAGCACCGGCGGACGGGTGGAGGGGGTGCGGCGGGAGGAGCCGGTCCACGCGGGGCGGGCCGGACGCTTCACGATCGTCGAGAAGATCTCGGCGATCTGCTCCTTGTTCAGCGTCTCCTTCTCCAGCAGCGCGAGGACCAGGTTGTCGAGGACGTCGCGGTTCTCGACGAGGATCTCCCAGGCCTCGTTGTGCGCGGTCTCGATGAGCTTCTTGACCTCTTCGTCGACCAGCGCCGCGACCTCTTCCGAGTAGTCCCGGGGGTGCGACATCTCGCGGCCCAGGAACGGCTCGGTGTTGTCGCCGCCGAACTTGATCGCGCCGAGGCGCTCGGTCATGCCGTACTGGGTGACCATCGCGCGGGCCGTCGCCGTGGCCTTCTCGATGTCGTTCGCCGCGCCCGTGGTCGGGTCGTGGAAGACCAGCTCCTCGGCCGCGCGCCCGCCCAGCATGTACGCCAGCTGGTCGAGCATCTCGTTGCGCGTGGTCGAGTACTTGTCCTCGTCGGGCAGGACCATGGTGTAGCCCAGTGCCCGGCCGCGGGACAGGATCGTGATCTTGTGGACCGGGTCGGAGTTCGGGGAGGCCGCCGCGACCAGGGCGTGTCCGCCCTCGTGGTACGCGGTGATCTTCTTTTCCCGGTCCGACATGATCCGGGTCCGCTTCTGCGGGCCCGCCACGACGCGGTCGATCGCCTCGTCCAGCGAGTGGTTGTCGATCAGCTTCTTGTCCGAGCGGGCCGTGAGCAGCGCGGCCTCGTTCAGGACGTTGGAGAGATCGGCACCGGTGAAGCCGGGCGTGCGCCGGGCGACCGCGCCCAGGTCGACGTCCGGGGCGACCGGCTTGCCCTTCTGGTGAACCTTGAGGATCTCCAGACGGCCCTGCATGTCCGGACGGTCGACCGCGATCTGCCGGTCGAAGCGGCCGGGGCGCAGGAGCGCCGGGTCGAGGATGTCGGGACGGTTCGTGGCGGCGATCAGGATGACCCCGCCCTTCACGTCGAAGCCGTCCATCTCGACCAGCAGCTGGTTGAGGGTCTGCTCGCGCTCGTCGTGACCGCCGCCGAGACCCGCACCGCGGTGCCGGCCGACGGCGTCGATCTCGTCGACGAAGACGATCGCCGGGGCGTTGGCCTTGGCCTGCTCGAACAGGTCGCGGACACGCGAGGCACCGACACCGACGAACATCTCGACGAAGTCGGAACCGGAGATCGAGTAGAAGGGGACACCGGCCTCGCCCGCGACGGCGCGCGCGAGCAGGGTCTTACCGGTGCCGGGCGGGCCGTACAGCAGCACGCCCTTGGGGATCTTGGCGCCGACGGCCTGGAACTTCGCCGGCTCCTGGAGGAACTCCTTGATCTCGTGGAGCTCCTCGACGGCCTCGTCCGAGCCCGCGACATCGGCGAACGTGGTCTTCGGGGTGTCCTTGGTGATGAGCTTGGCCTTGGACTTCCCGAAGTTCATGACCCGGGAGCCGCCGCCCTGCATCTGGTTCATCAGGAACAGGAAGACAACGACGATGAGGACGAAGGGCAGGAGCGAGAGCAGCACGCTCAGGAACGGGCTGGTCTTGTCCGGCGTGACGGAGTAGCCGTCCGGAATCTGACCGGCTTCGTACTTGGTCTGGAGGTTCTGGGCGAGCTGTACGCCCTGATCCCCGATGTAGTTGGCCTGGAACTTGGTGCCGTCGTGCTTGCCGAGCTTCTGGCCGTCGCTCAGCTCGATCTTGATCATCTGGCTGTCGCCGGTGGTCAGCTTGGCTGTCTCCACCTGGCCACTGTTGATCGCCTTGATGACCTCGCTGGTGTCCACCGACTTGTAGCCGCCGCCGGAGCCGACGACATTCATCAACACGACCACGGCGAGGACGGCCAGCACGATCCACATGACCGGCCCACGGAAGTATCGCTTCACGTCCATCCATACGGGGCGCAGAGCACCCCGTCCCTCCTGCCCGTAGGTAAATGCTGCTGTGAGTAAAGACTGTTCTTCGGAATGTACCCCTGTATTGTCACCCGCGGCCTCGTGGGACGGCTGACAGACCCGCCTTCCCCTGCTCCAACGGCGGGAATCGCCCCCAGGTTCCCCGGAGCTTCCGGGGTTGCCCCGGGGGCGGCGGCGGGAGCGGGGTCAGCCGCCGTAGACGTGCGGGGCGAGCGTGCCGACGAACGGCAGGTTGCGGTACTTCTCCGCGTAGTCGAGGCCGTAGCCGACGACGAACTCGTTCGGGATGTCGAAGCCGACCCACTTCACGTCGATCGCGACCTTCGCGGCGTCGGGCTTGCGCAGCAGCGTGACGACCTCGAGGGAGGCCGGCTGGCGCGAGCCCAGGTTCGACAGCAGCCAGGACAGCGTGAGGCCGGAGTCGATGATGTCCTCGACGATCAGGACGTGCTTGTCCTTGATGTCGGTGTCCAGGTCCTTGAGGATCCGCACCACGCCGGAGGACTGGGTCCCGGCGCCGTACGAGGACACCGCCATCCAGTCCATGGTGAGCGGGGTGGACAAGGCACGCGCCAGGTCCGCCATCACCATGACCGCGCCCTTGAGGACGCCGACGATGAGCAGGTCCTTGCCCGCGTACTCCGCGTCGATCTTCGCGGCCAGCTCGGCCAGCTTCGCGTCGATCTCTTCCTTGGTGATGAGCACCGACTGGAGGTCGCTGCCCATGTCCTTCTCGTCCACCCGCATCACTTTCGTTGTCGGCCGGGGCTCCGGGGGCGACCCCGGAGGACTCAGCCGTGTTTCAGCACCAATCAGCCCTGCCGGATGACAAGTCTGCCACCCTGCCGCTGGGCCTCGACCCGGCCGGGCAGGTTGATGGCGCCCTGACCCCGCCATCCGGTGATGAGGCGGTCGACTTCCTCGATGTGGCGGGCGAAGAGGGACCCCGCGGGGGAACCGGCGGCGACCACGGCCCTGCGCAGCACCCGGCGGCGGACGGCCGGGGGCAGGGCGTACAGCTTGGCGCACTCCAGACGGCCGTCCTCGTCCCGTACGCCGGTCTCCGCCTCGGCGGCCCAGGCGTCCAGCGCGTCGGCGTCGTCGCGGGAGAGCTGGGCGGTGCGGGCCAGCGCCTCGACGACCCCCTTGCCCAGCGCCTTCTCCAGGGCGGGCAGTCCCTCGTGGCGCAGGCGGGAGCGGGTGTAGGCGGGGTCGATGTTGTGCGGGTCGTCCCAGACGGGGAGGGACTGGACCATGCAGGCCTTGCGGGCGGTCTGCCGGTCGACCTGGAGGAAGGGGCGGCGGTAGCGGTGGCTGCGGCCGGGCCCTCCGCTGACTTCGGCCATGCCGGAGAGCGAGCGGATGCCGGAGCCGCGTGCGAGGCCCAGCAGGACGGTTTCGGCTTGATCGTCCCGGGTGTGGCCGAGCAGCACGGCGGAGGCGCCCAGCCGGTCGGCGGCCTCGTCGAGGGCGCCGTAGCGGGCGTCGCGGGCCGCGGCCTCGGGACCGCCGTCGCGGCCGACGCGCACGGCGATGGACTCCACCGGGTCGAGGCCGAGGGCGGTCATGCGGATGACGACCTCGGCGGCGCGCAGGTCGGAGCCGGGCTGGAGTCCGTGGTCGACGGTGATGCCGCCGGCCCGGATGCCGAGCTTGGGCGCCTCGAAAGCCAGGGCGGAGGCGAGCGCCATGGAGTCGGCCCCGCCGGAGCAGGCGACGAGGACGAGCGGCTGGGTCCCGGTCGCGGTGCGGGTGCGGGTGCGCGTGCCGGTGCGCCCGCCGGACGGGATCCGGGGGAGGTCGGTGAGATCGGTGAGATCGGTGAGGACGTCGTGGAGTGCGCGGCGGACCGCCAGGCGTATCGCCGCGACCGCAGGATGGGGACCCATGTCCGGTGCCCTTCGATGGAGTTCGGATGCCTCGGAGGCTTCGGGGTGTGGAGCGTCGGGGGTGGTGCGTCGGGGGCGCCGGGGGGCGGCCCCCTCGGAGCGGGATGTCACTCAGAGTGCGTCGATGGTGACAGAGCCGAGCCGTTCCCCGAGCATCGCACGCCCTTCCACGGCCCACGGTCCCTCGGACGGGTGATGCTGCTTCCCCCGAGGAGACATGTTTACGCCCCCTGCGTCACGCCTATTCGCTCTCTTCGCTCCCCTTGCGGTGGACGCGGGTGACCCACTCCGCCGGCCTGGCGATCTCGGACTTCGTCGGCAATGTGTTCGGGGAGGTCCAGACCCGGTTGAAGCCGTCCATCCCGACCTGGTCGACGACGGCGCGCACGAACCGCTCGCCGTCGCGGTACTGGCGCAGCTTGGCGTCGAGGCCGAGGAGCTTGCGCAGCGCGGCGTCGAGGCGGCCGGCGCCGCTGGCCCTGCGCTGCTGGAACTTCTCGCGGATCTCGGCGACCGAGGGCACCACCTGGGGGCCGACCCCGTCCATGACGAAGTCGGCGTGGCCCTCCAGCAGGGACATGACGGCGGTGAGCCGCCCCAGCACCTCGCGCTGCTCGGGGGTCTGCACGATCTCGACGAGGGAGCGGCCCTCTTCGCCCCGCTCCGCGTCGGGGCGGGCGCCCGAGAAGGACTGGGCGGCCTCGCGCAGGCGCTCCAGGACGGTCATCGGGTCGACCTCGGTGGCGCCGAGGAACGTCTGGATTTCGCCCTCGAGGTGGTCGCGGAGCCACGGGACGGCCGTGAACTGGGTACGGTGCGTCTCCTCGTGCAGGCAGACCCACAGCCGGAAGTCGTGCGGGTGCACCTCCAGCTCGCGCTCGACGTGGACGATGTTCGGCGCGACCAGCAGCAGCCGGCCGCCGCCCGTGCCGGAGCCGGGCAGGTCGCGGGTGACCGGCGCGAAGGTCTCGTACTGGCCGAGGACCCGGGAGGCCAGGAAGCTCAGCAGCATGCCCAGCTCGACGCCGGTGACCTTGCCGCCGACCGCGCCGAGGACGGCCGCTCCGGGGGTGCCCGCGCGACGGTCCCGCATCTTGCCGAGGAGCGGCTGGAGCAGCTCGCGGAAGCCCGCCACGTTGGCCTTGACCCAGCCGGCCCGGTCGACGACCAGGACGGGGGTGTCGTTGACGGGTGTCCCGTCAGGGATCATCCGGGTGAACTCGCGTACGTGCCGTTCCGAGGTCCTGGCGTGTCCCCGCAGTTCCGCGACGACGGCCCGGGCCTCGTCCCGGCTGACCTCCGGGCCGGGCCGCACGAGCCGGGTCGCGGTCGCCACCGCGAGGTTCCAGTCGACCATCTCCGCACCACCGATGCTCGTCATGCGTCAACCGTACGTGGACCCGGGCGCGGACGGACCCCCTACGGCGCGGCCGCGACCGCCGCGGCCAGCTTGTCGAGGCCCTTCTCGGCGGTCGGGCCGTCCGTGCTGCCCGCGGTCAGGAAGGCGAAGGCGAGCAGCCGGCCGGAGCGGTCGACGACCGTGCCGGCGAGGGAGTTCACGCCGGTCAGGGTGCCCGTCTTGGCGCGGATCAGGCCGGCGGCCGGTGCGCCGCCTGAGTTGCGGGTGCGCAGGGTTCCGGTGAATCCGGCGACGGGCAGGCCCGTGAGGACGGGCCGCAGCTCGGGCCGCTGCGGGTCGGCGGCCTTGGCGAGCAGGTCCGTCAGCAGGCCGGTGCTGACCTTGTCGGCGCGGTTCAGCCCGCTGCCGTCGGCGAAGCGGGAGCCGGAGACGTCGACGCCGAGCGCGGCGAGCCTGGCGGTGACGCCCTTCTCGCCGCCCTCGAAGCTGGCGGGCAGGCCGGAGGCGAGGGCGGTCTGCCGGGCGAGCGCCTCGGCGATGTCGTTGTCGCTGTTGGTCAGCATCCGCTCGACGAGTCCGGCCAGCGGGGTGGACTGGGTGGCCGCCAGCGGCTGGGCGCCGTCGGGGGCCTCGGCCCGGGCGGGTGCGCCGTTGACCTGGATCCCGCGCTCGGTGAGCAGGGCGGCGAAGGCGCGGGCCGCGTCCCCGGAGGGGTCGCCGGTGCGCTGGACGGGCCCGGAGGTGGAGTCGTCGGGGCGGCCCTCGTCGGCCGTCAGGGCGGTGACGGGCGCGATGTTGGGGTTGTCGCCGATGGGGTGGCGGACGGGGCCGGTGTAGAGGCTGTCGTCGTAGCCCAGGCTCACGCCGGCGGTGCCGGCCGCCTTGAGGGCCTGGGCGGTGTCGGCGGCGAGGGCGACGAGGCTGCCGCCGGATCCGGCGGGGCTCTTCTTCTTGGCGGTGAGGGAGGGGTCGCCGCCGCCGACGAGGATCACCTGCCCGGGGGCGGCGCCCGGCACGACGGCGGTCCGGATCCGGTGCTCGGGCCCCAGGGCGGCCAGGGCCGCCGCCGCGGTGGCGATCTTGATGGTGGAGGCGGGGGTCATCGCCTCCCGCGCCCCGGACTCGTACAGCACCCGCCCGGTGGCGGTGTCGACGACGGAGGCGGCGCGGACGGTGCCGAGCGCCGGGTCGGCGAGCAGCGGGCGCAGCGCCGCGGCGAGGCCCTCGGGGGTGGCGGCCGCGGCCTGGCGCGGGGCGCCCGGGCCGATCGCGCCGAGCACCCCGGGGGCGCTGGGGGCGGCCTGCGGGAAGGTGCCGGATCCGGGCCCGCCACCGTGATCTGCGCCACCCGTGAGGCTCTGGGAGGCGGCCCTGTCCCTCTCGGCCTTACGCTGGCCGGAGTCCCACGGACCGGAGGCGGTCACCGCTGCCGCCGACAGGGCGAGGCCGGCGACGGCCGAGCCCGCGATGAGCTGCCACGTCTTGATCAATGGCACCTCGGACCAGCCCCTTTCGCGATCACACATATGCGTGAGGGACACTTAACCACTGCGTCTTGCCGCGAGCATGGCACCCCACCCGGCTGGGCTGGGCCGGACGCGCGCGTATTTGAATCAAATGCCGTCCCGAAGCGATTCGGACGGCTGAAGCTGATCATGGAGGAGCAGGACGTGGAGTTCGACGTCACCATCGAGATCCCCAAGGGTTCGCGGAACAAGTACGAGGTGGACCACGAGACCGGCCGGATCCGTCTGGACCGTCGCCTCTTCACCTCGACCAGCTACCCGGCCGACTACGGCTTCGTCGAGAACACCCTCGGCGAGGACGGCGACCCGCTGGACGCGCTGGTCATCCTCGACGAGCCGACCTTCCCGGGCTGCCTGATCAAGTGCCGCGCCATCGGCATGTTCCGCATGACGGACGAGGCGGGCGGCGACGACAAGCTGCTGTGCGTGCCGGCCTCCGACCCGCGTGTCGAGCACCTGCGCGACATCCACCACGTCTCCGAGTTCGACCGCCTGGAGATCCAGCACTTCTTCGAGGTCTACAAGGACCTGGAGCCGGGCAAGTCGGTCGAGGGCGCGAACTGGGTGGGCCGCACCGAGGCCGAGGCCGAGATCGAGGCCTCGTACAAGCGCCTCGAGGCGCAGGGCGGCCACCACTAGGCTCCGCCGGTGAGGTCGGTGGGCATCCCCCCCGGCCCCTCAGGCTCGACAGCGGGCGGCACCCCCTTCCCGGGGGTGCCGCCCGCTGTCGCGTCCGGGCCCGGGCTGGGCGGACGGCCTTGTCACGGGCTCGGCGTCGCAGGGGAGGAAACCGTTCCGCATACTGATACCGCAGGTGATCACGGAGCGGGAGGGCGCGTGGCGGAAGCCGATGGGGTGGAGGACCGCAAGCCCCAGTCCGACGAGGCGCACAGCGCCTTCACACCGCCGCCCGGGATGGAGCCCGAGGCTCCGGAGGACGACCAGCCCACTTCGGAGTTCGCGCTTCCGGCCGGGGCGGAGCCGGTGCAGCCCGAGCCCGAGGGCTCGGCCTTCGCGACCCCGGCCACCTACAGCGCCGCGCACTCCCCGCCCGCCTACACCCCAGGCCAGGGCTTCCCCGTCGCCCGGATGAAGGAGTCCCCCTGGCAGGACCGCATGCGCACCATGCTGCGCATGCCGGTGGACGTGCGGCCGGTACCGGACCTCGTGCAGCGGACGGCCGAGACGGGCCCGGCCGTGGGCCGCGTCCTCGACCTGACCCTGCGCATCGGGGAGCTGCTCCTCGCCGGCGGCGAGGGCGCCGAGGACGTCGAGGCCGCCATGTTCGCGGTGGCCCGCTCCTACGGACTGGACCGCTGCGAGCCCACGGTCACCTTCACCATGCTGTCGATCACCCACCAGCCCTCGCTGGTGGACGACCCGGTGTCGGCCAACCGGACCGTGCGCCGCCGCGGCACCGACTACAACCGGCTCTCCGCCGTCTTCCGGCTGGTGGACGACATCAGCGCCCACGAGATCGACGTCTCGCTGGAGGAGGCCTACCGCCGCCTCGCCGAGATCCGCCGCAACCGCCACCCGTACCCCGGCTGGATGCTCACGGCAGCCGCCGGGCTCCTCGCCGGTGCGGCTTCCACGCTGGTCGGCGGCGGGGTGCTGGTGTTCATCGCGGCGGCCCTCGGCGCGGTCCTCGGCGACCGGCTGGCCTGGCTGTGCGCCGGGCGCGGGCTGCCGGAGTTCTACCAGTTCGTGGTCGCCGCGATGCCGCCGGCCGCGATCGGGGTGGCGCTCAACATGACGGGGATCGACGTCAAGGCCTCCGCCGTGATCACCGGCGGGCTCTTCGCGCTGCTGCCCGGACGGGCCCTGGTCGCTGCGGTGCAGGACGGGCTGACCGGCTACTACATCACCGCCTCGGCCCGGCTGCTGGAGGTCATGTACCTCTTCATCGGCATCATCATGGGCGTGCTGGTCGTGCTCTACATCGGCCTGCAGTTCGACGCCTCGCCGCGCCCGGAGGAGGTCCTGGAGATCCAGCAGCGGCCGTGGGTCCAGATCGCCGCCTCGATGGTGCTGGTCTTCACCTTCGCGGTCCTGCTCCAGCAGGAGCGGTCCACCGTGTGGATCGTGACGCTGAACGGCGCGGTCGCGTGGGTGACCTTCGGGGCCCTGCACTACGCGGGCGACATCCCGCCCGTGCCGTCCACCGCCATCGCCGCGGGTCTGGTCGGCCTGTTCGGGCAGCTCTTCTCCCGCTACCGCTTCGCCTCCGCCCTGCCCTACACGACCGCGGCCATCGGGCCGCTGCTACCGGGTTCGGCGACGTACTACGGGCTGCTGCTGATCGCCGAGAACCGGCTGAACGAGGGCCTCGGCTCGCTCGTGAACGCCGCCGCCATCGCCCTGGCCATCGCGATCGGCGTCAACCTGGGCTCCGAGGCCTCCCGCCTGTTCATGCGGATCCCGGGCGCCGCCAGCGCCGCCAAGCGCCGCGCCGCGAAGCGGACCCGCGGCTTCTGAGGGGGCACGCGTACGCCCCGGGACCCTCACCGGGGTTCCGGGGCGTACGGGCGCTGCGGGTCGCCTCAGGCGGCGCCTAGCGCTTCGCGTGGCGGCCGCGCTGGCCCGGGGTCTGGCCCTCGGCCTCGAGCGGGGCCTGGGCGGCCGCGGCCTTGCTCTCCTTGCGGGCCTTCAGCACCTCGAAGACCACCGGGATCACCGAGATCAGGACGATGCCCACCAGGATCGGCTCGATGTTCGTCTTGATGAACTCGATCTGGCCGAGCCAGTAGCCCGCGACCGTGACGCCCGCGCCCCAGCCGATGCCACCGATGATGTTGTAGGTCAGGAAGGTGCGGTACTTCATCGAGCCGGCGCCCGCGACCATCGGCGCGAAAGTCCGGATGATCGGCACGAAGCGGGCCAGCACGATGGCCTTGGGGCCGTGCCGGTCCATGAACTCGTGGGCCTTGTCGAGGTTCTCCCGCTTGAAGAGCTTGGAGTTCGGGCGGTTGAAGAGCTTCGGCCCGAAGAACTTGCCGATCATGTAGCCGACCTGGTCGCCGATGATCGCGGCGGCCACGATCAGCGTGCAGACCAGCCACAGCGGCTGCTTGATGTACTGGCCGTCCGCGACCAGCAGACCCGCGGTGAACAGCAGCGAGTCGCCGGGCAGGAACGCGAAGAGTCCCGACTCCGCGAAGACGATGACCAGGATGCCGATCAGTCCGAAGTGCGAGATCAGATAGTCCGGGGACAGCCACTCAGGGCCGAGCGCAATCGTGTACACGGGTTCCGGACTCTCCTGGATCGGGGGGCGTGCCCGGGGGCAGCAGGCGGTTGCGGGCAAGGTAAAGACGGTCTCAATTATCAACGCACACGACCCCCTCCCGGTTCCAGGCCCGGGAGGGGGTCGAGTGCGTCACGTTCCGGCTACGCCCTGTGCACGGCGTTGGCCAGGATCGCGTCCCGCAGGTGCTCGGCGAGACCGGGCCGCAGGGCGTCGTAGAACGCCTTGAAGCGCTCGTCCGCGACGTACATCTCACCCAGGCAGGTGTGCATCTCGTACGGGCAGTCGTAGAACCAGGTGGTGATGTGGAGCCGGTGCTCCTCGGCCAGGTCCATCGCGCGCTCGCCCTCGGCGGGCTCGCCGGCCTCCATGAGGGCCGCGTAGCGGCTGCCCCACTCGGCGGACTGGTCCTGGATCCGCTGCCAGTCGTCCTTCGTGTACGAGGCGGCGCGGCGCTGCGACTCGGCGTAGGCCTCGGTGCCGCCCCACCGCTCCCGCACTTCCTCCTCGTACTGCTCGGGGTCGTGCTCCCCGAAGACCTCGAACTTCTCCTCGGGCGTGAGGTTGATGCCCATCTTCTTCGCCTCCATGGCGTGCTCAACGGCCTTGGCCATCTGCTGGAGCCGGGCGATCCGGTCGGTCAGCAGGGCATGCTGCCGGCGCAGATGCTCCCGCGGATCCGATTCCGGGTCGTCCAGCAGGACCGCGACCTCGTCGAGGGGGAAGCCGAGCTCCCGGTAGAACAGGATCCGCTGCAGCCGGTCCAGGTCGGCGTCGTCGTAGCGACGGTGACCCGCGTGGCTGCGGCCGCTCGGCGAGAGCAGGCCGATCTCGTCGTAGTGGTGCAGGGTGCGCACCGTGACTCCGGCGAATCCGGCGACCTGGCCCACGGAGTAGCCCATGTCCGCCTCCCTCCTCGTTCCGGTTGGGTACGCCCTTCACTGTGGGTCCTCACGCCGCGTGAGGTGCAAGTCCGCCCGGCGGGCTACTTGCTCAGGCCCCGGAAGCGGCGCACCGCCAGCGGGAAGAAGACCGCCAGCAGCAGGAGCGGCCAGCCGACGGCCAGCAGGCCGGCGTGCTCGAAGGCCCAGGACGGCGCGGCCGAGGCGGAGGCCGCCGCCGGGTTGCCGAACAGGTCGCGCACCGCCGTCGCCGTCGCCGACATCGGGTTCCACTCGACCACCGCCCCCAGCCAGCCCGGCATCGACTGCGGGGTGGCGAAGGCGTTGGACAGGAAGCCCACCGGCCACACCAGGATCTGCACCGCCTGCACCAGCTCCGGCCGGCCCGCGACCATGCCCAGGTGGATCCCGATCCACAGCATCGCGAACCGCAGCAGCAGGAGCAACGCGAAGGCCGCCAGCGCCGCCGCGGCCGAGCCGTGCCAGCGCCAGCCGAGCAGCAGCCCGACCCCCGCCAGGACCACGAGCCCCACCGCCGACTGGATCATGTCGGCGACGCTGCGGCCGACCAGGACCGCCGAGGAGGACATCGGCATGGCCCGGAACCGGTCGACGACCCCCTTCTCCAGGTCCCGGGTGACCGCCGTCATCGTCGCCTCCAGCCCGAAGGCCATGGTCAGCGCGAACATGCCCGGCACCAGGAACTCGACGTACTCCCCGTCGATCCCGCGGCCGCCGCCCACCAGGAAGCCGAACATCAGCAGCAGCATCACCGGGAAGACCAGTCCGACGACCACCTGCACCGGCTGCCGCGCCCAGTGCGCCAGCTCGCGCCGGGTCATCGTCCAGGAGTCCGAGACCGCCCAGGTCGCGCTCATGCCGCCACGCCCTCACGGTCGGACCGGCCCGTCAGGTGCAGGAAGACCTCGTCCAGCGTGGGCCGCCGGACCGCGAGGTCCTCCGCCTCGATGCCGGCGCCCTCCAGCGCCCGCAGGGTCAGGGCCAGGCCCGCCATCCTGTCCTCCACCGGGAAGCCGAGCGTCGAGGTGTCCGGGTCCACCGAGGGGTTCGGGAGCAGCGCCGCGGCCTCGGCCAGCCGCGCCGGGTCCCGCAGGACGACCACGATCCGGTCCGCCCCGACCATCGCCTTCAGCTCGTCCGCCGTGCCCTCCCGGGCCACCCGCCCCGCGTCGATCAGCGCGATGCGGTCGGCCAGCTGGTCGGCCTCCTCCAGGTACTGCGTGGTCAGCAGGACGGTGGTGCCGCCGCCGACCAGGGAGCGGACCGCGCTCCACACCTCGGCGCGGCCGCGCGGGTCGAGTCCGGTGGTCGGCTCGTCCAGGAACAGCACCTCCGGATCCGTGATCAGGGACGCCGCGAGGTCCAGGCGGCGGCGCATGCCGCCGCTGTACTTCTTCACCGGCTTGCGGCCGGTGTCCGACAGGCCGAAGCGCTCGAGCAGCTCGTCCGCCCGCACTCCGGCCCGCCGCCCGCCCAGGTGGTAGAGGCGGCCGAACATCTCCAGGTTCTGGCGCCCGTCCAGTTCCTCGTCGAGCGCCGCGTGCTGGCCCAGCAGCCCGATCCGGGAGCGGACGGCCGCCGCGTCGGTCCGCACGTCGTGGCCGGCCACCCGCACCACGCCCTCGTCGGGGCGCAGCAGGGTGCTCATGATCCGCACCGCCGTGGTCTTGCCGGCCCCGTTGGGGCCGAGCACCGCGTGGACCGTGCCGCGCGCCACCTCCAGGTCGAGCCCGGCCAGGGCGTGCTTGTCGCCGTACCGCTTGTGGACACCTTCGAGGGAGATCGCCAACGCGACCGACTCCTTACTAGTCAAACTTGAATAGCAGCCCTGCAAGGTAGTGCCCCGAGCGGGGCTAGTCAAACTTGATTACGAGTGATTCCGCGAGACGGACCGCGACTACGGGCGGGACGGGCCGGACTGCGCGTACGCGTTCTCCCCGCTGTCGGCGAGGACCCCGAGGAACGGCTCGCCGCCCTCGCCCGCGAAGGAGTACGCGCCCCCCTCGATCCGGGCGATCAAGCCCCGCGTCCACTCCGCCTCCGCGTCCGCGGAGTGGACCCACATGTGCATGATCTCGCCGATGTGCCCCAGCTGCCCGGGCCCGGACTCCGGCGTGTAGTAGTCCGTCACCGCCGACCGCCAGCCCGCCAGCTTCGACAGCCGCTCGCCGAGCAGCTCCAGGACCTCGGCCCGCGGCAGATCGACCATGAAGCCGATCGCCGCGGACAGCACGTCCGTCTTCTGGTCATACGCCGCCAAGGCCTCGCGCAGCAGCCTGAAGTACTCCGCGCGCCCCGCGTCCGTGACCTCGTACTCGGTGCGCGGCGGCCCGCCGGCGGCGCTGGGCGCCACCTCGTGGGCGTGCAGGACGCCCTGCTTCGCCATCTGCTTCAGCGCGTGGTAGATCGACCCGGGCTTGGTGTTGGACCACTCGTGCGCGCCCCAGTATTCGAGGTCGTTGCGCACCTGGTACCCGTGCGCCCGCCCGTGCTGGCGGACGGCACCGAGGACGAGAAGCCGGATCGCTGACATGGGGCCAGGCTACTCAGTCCCCCTCAGCCCATGGCCTTGGTGCCGTCGATGCTCTCGCGGATGATGTCCGCGTGGCCCGCGTGCCGGGCGTACTCCTCCACCAGGTGCAGCAGCAGCCAGCGCATCGAGACCTTGGCGTCCTGGGGGAACCAGGGCGCCGGGGGCAGCGGAAAGGCCTCGTCGAGGCTGGGCAGGGCCATAACGAAGGCCTCCAGCTCCTTGGAGACCCCCTCCCAGGAGGCCAGGACGGCGGGGATGGACTCGCCCTCGGTCAGGCGGAAGGCATCGCCCCAGTCGGCCTCGGTGCGCCGCTCCTCTCCCCCAGGCTCCGCCTGGGAGGTGCCCCCGGGCCGCTGCTGGGCCAGCCGCAGCCAGTTGAGCTCGACCTCGCCCGCGTGCTTGAGCAGCCCGGACAGGGACAGCTCGCTGGCGCTGGGGCGGCTCGCGGCCTGCTCCTCGCTCAGCCCGAGCACCGATTCGCGCAGGGCGGCGCGCTGGGCCTCGACGAAGGCGAGGAGCGTGCCGCGCTCGTCGCCGGGGATCTCGGTGGAAACCTGAGCCATGGATCTACCGCCTTCTGCGTCGGTGTCTCTCCTGCTGACAAGACCCACGCTACGGAGCCTTGCGGTCAGTTCCTGTCCTCAATCGGCGGCTATCGCGGGGCGGGTACCTCGTCCGGCCGCAGCACGGGCAGCGTGGTCGCCGGCTTCGGCAGCAGCGCCTTGGAGAGGTCCTGCCTGCCCGTCGGGTCGAGCCCGTACATCGCCTCGTAGATCTTGCGGACGGCCGGTCCCGAGGCACCCGAGCCGGTGCCGCCCTGCGAGATCGTCATGACGATCGTGTAGTCCTCGGTGTAGGAGGCGAACCACGAGGTGGTCTGCTTGCCCTGGACCTCGGCGGTGCCGGTCTTGGCGTGCATCGGGATCTGCTTCTGCGGCCAGCCGCCGAACCGCCAGGCGGCGCTGCCCGAGGTGGCCACCCCGGCGAGCGCCTCGTCGATGTTGGCGCGGGTCTTGGCGTCCATCGGGAGCTTTCCCTGCTCCTTCGGGGCGATCTCCTGGACCGACGTGCCGTCGGCGCTGACGATCGCCTTGCCGACGCTGGGCTGGTGGAGCGTGCCGCCGTTGGCGATGGCGGCGTAGACGGAGGCCATCTGGACCGGGGTGACGAGCGTGTCGCCCTGGCCGATCGAGTAGTTGATCGCGTCGCCCTCACGCAGCTGGTTGCCCTGGCGGCAGTTCTCGTAGGCGATCTTCTCGGCGAAGCTGCCGTTCTTCTTGCCGTCCCGGCACCAGGCGTCCTTGTTCGCCTCGAAGAAGTCCTGCTTCCACTTCCGGTCGGGGACCCGGCCGGGGACCTCGTTCGGCAGGTCGATGCCGGTGCGCTTGCCCAGGCCGAACTCGTGGGCCGTCTTGAAGAACCAGTCGTTCGGGTTCTTCTTCGGGTTGATCCCGCCGTCCTTCTTCCACTCCTGGTCCGCGATCAGGTAGTAGACGGTGTCGCAGGAGACCTCCAGGGCGCGGCCGATCGTGATGTCGCCGTGGCCCTGCGACTCGAAGTTCGTGAAGGTCTGGCTGCCGACCGAGTACGAGCTGGGGCAGGGGTAGCGGTTGTTGAACGGGTACCCGGCGTTGACCGCGGCGGTCGAGGTGACCACCTTGAAGATCGAGCCCGGCGCCGCCTGGGCCTGGATCGCCCGGTTCAGCAGCGGGTAGTTGGACTCCTTGTCGGTGAGCGACGCGTAGTCCTTGGCCGAGATGCCGCCCACCCAGGCGTTCGGGTCGTAGGTCGGGTTCGAGGCCATCGCCACGACGCGGCCCGTCTTGGACTCCATGACCACGACCGCGCCCGAGTCGGCCTCGTAGTTCCTGCGGGTGTTCTTGTCGTAGACGTCGCGGGCGTCGATCATCGCGTTGTTCAGCTCGCGCTCGGCGACCGCCTGCACCCGGGAGTCGATCGAGGTCACGACGTTCGACCCGGGCTGCGCCTTGTCGGTCTCGCCCTGGCCGATGACCCGGCCGAGGTTGTCGACCTCGTAGCGGGTGATGCCCGCCTTGCCGCGCAGCTCCTTGTCGTACGTGCGCTCCAGGCCGGAGCGGCCGACCTGGTCGGAGCGCAGGTAGGGCGAGTCGGAGTTCTTCGCCTTGGCGATCTCCTCGTCGGTGACCGGCGAGAGGTAGCCGAGCACCTGGGAGGTGTTGGCCTGGTCGGGTGCGGCGTAGCGGCGCATGGCGGTGGGCTCCGCGGTGATGCCGGGGAAGTCCTCCGCGTGCTCGTGGATCTGGAGGGCCTGCTCGGTGGTGGCCTCGTCGCTGACCGGGATCGGCTGGTAGGGCGAGCCGTTCCAGCAGGGCTGGGGGGTCTTGGAGTCGCAGAGCCGGACCTTGTCGACGACCTCCTGGGGGTCCATGCCGAGGACGCCCGCGAGGCGCGTGAGGACGGCCTTGCCGCGGTCCTTCATGGTCAGCAGCTCGGTGCGGTTGGCGGACACCACCAGGTGGGTCGCGTTGTCGGCCAGCGGCACTCCGCGCGAGTCCAGGATCGAGCCGCGCACGGCGGGCTGGACCACCCGCTGTACGTGGTTGTTCTTGGCCTCGTCGGTGTACTCCTGGCCATTGCGTATCTGGAGGTACCAGAGCCGTCCGCCCAGGGTGAGCAGCAGGGAGAAGACCACGATCTGGATGACGACGAGCCGGTTCTGGACCCGAGGGGTCCGGCCGGTCTCGGGTATGTTGCTCAACTTGCACTCCCCCGGGCGGCTCCACTACGCCCGGTCGAGTCTAGGGGGTGTCCTCACACCTCCAGGGACCTCTCCGGTCAGAACGGGAACCGGCTGCGTCCGTGCTGTACCGAGATCCACTTCTGGGTGGTGAAGGCCTCCACGGTGGCCTCGCCGCCGAGGCGGCCCAGCCCCGAGGCCTTCTCCCCGCCGAAGGCGGCCAGCGGCTCGTCCCCGATCGTGGAGTCGTTGACGTGGATCATCCCCGTCTCGATCCGCTGCGCGAAGCGGACGCCGCGCTCCACGTCCCGGGTGTGCACGGCCCCGCTCAGACCGTACGGGGTGGCGTTGGTCAGCCGTACGGCCTCGTCCTCGCCGTCGAAGACCACCAGCAGGGCCACCGGGCCGAAGATCTCCTGGCCCATCAGCGGGGAGTCCTCGGGGAGGCCGGTCAGCACGGTCGGCTCGACCAGGTTGCCGCGCGTAGACCCCCGTACGAGGGCCCGCGCCCCGGCTTCCAGGGCCTGGTCCACCAGCGCGGTCAGGGCGTCGGCCTGGAAGGAGTTGATCAGCGGGCCGATGTGGGTGTCGGCCTCGTGCGGGTCGCCCGTCTTCAGGGCGCGCACGCGGGCGGTGAACTTCTCGGTGAACTCCTCCGCGACCGAGGCGTCGACCAGGATGCGGTTGGCGGCCATGCAGACCTGGCCCTGGTAGACGAAGCGGCTGAAGACGGCCGCGTCCACCGCGTAGTCGAGGTCGGCGTCGTCGAGGACGACGAGCGCGCTGTTGCCGCTGAGCTCCAGGACCGTGCGCTTGAAGTGGCGGGCGGCGACCGCCCCGACGTGCCGGCCGACCCGGTCCGAGCCCGCGAAGGAGATGACCTTGGGGACGGGGTGGGTCAGGAGCGCGTCGCCGATCTCGGCGATGTCGGTGACCAGGACGTTCAGCAGCCCGGCCGGCAGCCCCGCGTCCTCGAAGATCTTGGCGATGACCCCGCCGCCGACCACGGGCGCGTTCTGGTTCGGCTTGATCACCACCGCGTTGCCCAGCGCCAGCGCCGGGGCGACGGATTTCAGGGCGACCAGGAAGGGGAAGTTGAAGGGGCTGATCACGGTGATCACGCCGACCGGGAGTCTCTGCACCCGGTTCTCCTTGCCCTCGACAAGCGAGCACAGGATGCGGCCCTCGGGGCGGACGGCGAGCTGCATCGCCTCGCGCATGAACTCCTTGGCGAGGTAGATCTCGTACTCGGCCTTGGGACGGGTCCCGCCGAGCTCGTCGATCATCGCCTCGACGATCTCCTTCTCGCGCTCCTCGGTGATCCGCAGGGCGCGCTCCAGGACCGCGCGTCTGGTGTAGGGGCTGGTGGCGGCCCATTCCCGCTGGGCGCGCTCGGCGCCGCGGTAGGCCTGGTCCACCTGCTCGACGGTGGCCACCGTGATGGCCGCGAGCTTCTCCCCGTTGTAGGGGTTGACGTCGATGATGTCCCACGAACCGGTACCGGCCAGCCATTCGCCGTCGATGTACTGGTGAGCCAGGTCGCTGAATATGGACATGCCATCCCTTACTGCGAGCGCGCACCCGTGCGCTGCACCGGAGACCGATCGGTCGTCATGCACTGACCAGTAGTCATAGTACGTTCGATTCAGGACAGTTGGAGCAGACCGCGGAGAAGATCCCGGGTCCGGTCCGCGTCGGGGCAATCGGCCTGAAGCCGCTCCATCGCCCGCTCGTACTGCCCCACTTCCTCGTCCTTGTCCAGGTAGAGGGCGCTGGTGAGCTGTTCCAGATAGACGATGTCCTGGAGGTCGGACTCGGGGAAGCGCAGCAGGGTGAAGGCTCCGCTCTCGCCCGCGTGGCCGCCGAAGGAGAAGGGCATCACCTGGAGCTGCACGTTGGGCCGCTGGGAGACCTCGATGAGGTGCTCCAGCTGGCCGCGCATGACGTCGCGGTCGCCGTACGGGCGGCGCAGGGCGGCCTCGTCGAGCACGGCGTGGAAGACCGGGGCGTTCTCGGAGACGAGGACCTTCTGGCGCTCGAGGCGCAGCGCGACGCGGCGGTCGATCTCGGCGGCGGTGGCACCGGGCATGCCGCGGCTGACGACGGCGTGGGCGTAGGCCTCGGTCTGCAACAGGCCGTGGACGAACTGGACTTCGTAGATCCGGATGAGCGAGGCGGCGCCCTCCAGCCCGATGTAGGTCTGGAACCAGCCGGGCAGCACGTCGCCGTAACTGTGCCACCAGCCGGTCGCGTTGGCCTCGCGGACCAGTCCCAGGAGGGACTCGCGCTCGGCGTTGTCCGTGACCCCGTAGAGCGTGAGGAGGTCCTCCACGTCTCTGGCCTTGAAGCTCACCCTTCCCAACTCCAAGCGGCTGATCTTCGATTCGGATGCGCGGATCGAGTAGCCGGCCGCCTCACGGGTGATGCCGCGGGATTCTCGGAGTCGCCTGAGCTGTGAGCCCAGGAGGATGCGGCGCACCACGGAACCGCTCGCTTCTGCGGTCACTAGTACTGCCCTCCCCATCGCAATTGGCATGCGTGCGCGTCGAGGGCCCCCGCACCCCCAGGGCCCGCAGTCTGCCACCAAAACGCATCGGTCCGTACTCGTTCTGTAACGGAATCCCGGCTCCCGGAAAAGAAGTCCGTAAGGATGCGTAGGAAGAAATGAGCAAGAACCGTCACGGGAGCGGACAGGTCCGGCGCGTGCACGTGCATCTGCCCTTGCATCCGGCTCGCCCATTCGGAACGATGGTCCCCGCGCACCTGCGTGCACTTCGCGCCGGCGCCGGACCCACCCCGCAGTTCTCTTTGGACGAGGCCGCCGCCCCGTCCGCGAATCCCGGGAGTGCCTCGCATGGGGACGAATGGATCGACCATGCTCGAGCCGTTACGGCAGGGGCTTCCCCCGGTCGACCCCACGGCTGTGTCCGGGTCCGCGTCCTGCGCTCTGCCCGCCCGCCTCGAAGCCGTCCGGGGGGCACGTTCCTTCTGCCGCTCGACGCTGGCGCAGTGGGACCTCGACGAGCGGTTCGACGATGTCGCGCTGGTCGTCTCCGAGCTCGTCACCAACGCGCTGCGCCACGCCCTGCCCGAGGAACCGCGCGGCGCGGGCGGCGAGGCGGAGCCGGCGGTACGGCTGCACCTGATGCGGTGGAGCACCCGGCTGGTGTGCGCGGTGCGCGACCCCAGCGAGGACCGGCCCGGGGGCTCCTTCTCCCCCGAGCACACGGAGGAGAACTGCGACCTGGAGTCCGGGCGCGGGCTCTTCCTGGTGGACTCCTACAGCGACAGCTGGGGCTGGCACCCGCTCGCGGGCCGGCTGACCGGCAAGGTGGTCTGGGCGCTGTTCCTGCTCCACGACTGAGCGGGAGCCACCCACCTCGACACGACAACTGGCCGGGACTGATCTCAGTGATCATTCCCGGCCAGTGCACGTGCATGGCTCGAAGAAGTGCGCTGTTCCGTCAGCAGATCAGCCGATCAGGTGATCGAACTCGCCGTCCTTGACGCCCAGGAGCAGGGCCTCTATCTCGGCCGGCGTGTAGACGAGCGCCGGGCCGTCCGGAAACCGCGAGTTGCGCATGGCGACATCGCCGCCGGGCAGTCGCGCGAACTCCACGCAGGATCCCTGCGAGTTGCTGTGTCTGCTCTTCTGCCAGGTCAGCTCAAACAAGGAAGCGAGTTCTGCAGCTGCCATCCCGTTGTACGCGTGGTCCACAGGAAGCCCCCGATAGTGCAGATGTCAACTGCACGGGATCATAGCTGTGTTCATGGGCGCATGCATGGGCAGATGCACGTGCACGCGGGGTGCCTTCCTGATCACGGAGCGGTCCGACCGGGGGAACTCCTCAGGGGCGCAGGGCCTGTGACACCCCGTCCAGCGACTCCAGGAGCTGCTCGCCGGCCTCCCGGACCCGCCCCGGCCCGGGCCCGTCCCCGTCCGCCGGCGCCGCCCTGATCTCCTCCCACTGCGGGACGCTGCCCTCCCGTACGGCGGCGGGATGCGGAGGCGGCCCCGGCCCGCGCGGCGGCGGGATGCGGGGGTCGGCCCCGGCTCGCCCAGCGGCAGCGGCACCGGCCTAGCGCGGCAGCGGGGGGCGGCGGCCGCCGACGTGGGCGGCATCCGCCGCGGCCGTGCCGTCCTCCCACCCCGCGTGGTCACTCGCACCCCGCAACCGCGTCATCGTCGTCCGCGGGAACATCTCCTCCGCCCGGGAGGTCACCGCCACGTCCCGGGCCACCAGCGCCGGCAGGTGCTCGGCGGTCCCGCTCACCTCCCGCTCGGCCGCCTGCACGGTCTCCGCGAGCCGGCGGCCGAGCCGACTGGCGTACGCGAGCAGGAACGACTGCCGGAAGGTCTTCGTCCGCTTGCGCCCGCCCGCGCGCTGCGCCGCCTCCGCGCGGGTCATCGCCGCCGTGCCCTGCACCAGCAGCGAGGTGTACAGCAGCTCCACCGCCTCCAGGTCGCTCTCGAAGCCGACCACCGTGGAGAACTCGAAGCCGCCGTTCCACACCGCCCGGCAACGGTTGGCGGTGGCCACCGCGTCGAGCAGCACCGCCTTGGCCTCCTCGTACGGCGGCTCGACGCCGATCCGGCAGGCGCCCGGCACCTGGGCCGGGCCCTTGCCGCCGCCGGCGGCCGCGAGCAGCGCCTCGTCCACGGTGTGCCGGGCCATCAGCTCCTGCGCCTTGGCGCTGAGCGCCTCCGCCTCCTCCGGATACGTGGTCGCCTCGGCCTTCGCGAGCAGCGCGCGGATGCGGCCGAGCATGCGCGGCTCGATGTGCGCGTGCTCCGCGAGCGCGTCCGCCGGGTCGCCGGGCAGCGGGCCCACCGGTTCGATCGACGGCAGCCGGATCAGCAGCCGGAACACCTCCAGAAAGGCGGTGGCCAGCGTGAACCGGTCCGTCCGCTCCCGCTGCGCGAGCCGCTCGGCGTACGAGCCGTCCTCGCCCCACCACGCCTCGGCCTCGGTCCAGCGCTCCGGGAGCCGGGCGTAGCGGCGCGCCTCGGCGGCGATCACGTCCCCGGCGATCCGCAGGTGCCGCTCCTCCAGGTCCCGGCGGACCAGCCGGAGCACGTCGGCCGGCTGCCAGCCGCGCTCCCAGGCCTGCCGTACGTACGCCTCCCCGCGCCCCAGCAGCTCCCGACCGACCGCGGCCCACCGCTCGCTCTCGGCGACGAGCAGGGACGCCCCGGTGTCCAGCCCGGTGTCGTCCTGGGCGTAGAGGGCGGCGGCGAAGGCTCGGTCGACGGTTCCGGCAAGGTCTCTCACACCTCTCAGCTTGGCATGTCCGCCTTCGCGTCCCATGCCCGGCGGGCGGCCTCGATCTGCGGCCGGTGGGCGAGCGACCAGTCGGCGAGGCCCTTGACCAGGTGGGTCAGGCTGTGGCCGAGCGCGGTCAGCTCGTACTCGACCTGCGGGGGCACGGTGGGGTGCACGGTCCGCGTGACCAGGCCGTCGCGCTCCAGCCGGCGGACGGTGAGGGTGAGCATCCGCTGCGAGACGCCGTCGACCGCGCGCTGGAGCTCCTTGAAGCGGTGGACCCCGGCCGCGAGCTGGACCACGACGAGGACGGACCACTTGTCGCCGAGCCGGTCGAGGACGTCGCGGATGCCGCAGTCGTCGTCGCAACTGACGACGGGGGCGGTTATCTCCGTGTGCCCTGGTGACATGGAAGTGCCTCCTTACGCACCGTGGGCCGATCCGCACACGATGTCCGGGTAGCCAACCACGAAGCGAACGAAGGACTTCCCCATGCTCTTGGTCACCGGTGTCTCGGGCGGACTCGGCTCCCTGGTCGCGCGGCACCTGGCGGGCCGGCCGGACGTACGGTTCGGGACGCGGCTGCCGGGCGGGCCGGGACAGGTGCGGGTGGACTTCGACGACCCGGACGCCCTCGACTTCGCCGGGGTGGACACCCTGCTGCTCATCTCCTCCGGGTACGGGGAGGACGACCGGGTCATCGCCCGGCACGGGGCCGCGGTCTCGGCGGCGGAGCGGGCGGGGGTGGGCCACGTCGTCTACACGAGCCTCACCGGGGCGGGCGACCACCTGCCGTACGCGCTCCCGCACCGCTGGACCGAGCGCCGCCTGCGCGAGTCCTCCCTGGACTGGACCGTCCTGCGCAACGGGCTGTACGCGGAGCTGCTGGCGGCGCTGGCCGCTCCGGGGCCGGACGGGGTGATCACGGCTCCGCTGGGCGCGGGCCGGCTCGCGGCGGTCGCCCGGGAGGACCTGGCGGAGGTCGCGGCACGGGTGGCCCTCGCTCCCGGGGAGCATGCCGGGCAGGTGTACGAGCTGGTCGGAGACCGGGCACTGGGAGGGGTGGAGCTGGCCGCCGCGGCGGGGGCCCGCTATGCGCCCGGCTCGCTGGCCGAGGCGCGGGCGGCGCTGTCCGGCGGGGCGGAGCCGTTCGAGACGCCGATGCTGGTGGCGACGTACTCGGCCGTCGCGGGGGACTTCCTGTCCACCCCGGACGGGGGCACTCTCCGCCGTCTCCTGGGCCGCACCCCGCACTCGGCCCTCGATGCGTACACGACGTCCCTGCCCCGCCGCTGCCCTCGTCCCGGTCTTTGAGCCCCGCCGGCGATTGAGGCGGGGGCGGGGCGCGCGGTCCACCGGCCGCGGCCGCTGGAGAAGCCGCGGCACGGCGCGGCGGGACTGTCGGACCCCGGTGGGACACTCGCACTCGTGAGCGAGAACGCCGGCCGGTGGGCCCTGGCCGAGGACAGCGACGGGCGGTGGCACGCCGGCCCCGTGCACCCCGCGGCCGGCCCCCGGATCACCGTGCGCGACCCGGCGGAAGCCATCCGCGCCGCGCCCGCCGCCACCCGCTGGGTCTGGCGGTCGACGGCGGCCGTGTACCCCGGCCTGCTCGCCGCAGGCGCCCGCGTCGAGCGGTGCTACGACGTCGAGGACGCCGAGCTGCTGCTCCTCGGCCACGAGGGCCGCTCCGGCGAGCCCCGTTCGGCCGCCGCCGCCTGGGCCCGGCTGAACGACGCCCCCGTACCGCCCGATCCGCCGCAGCGCGCCGCCGACCCGGCCGCCCAGGACTCCCTCTTCGACCCCCGGCCCGCCACCCCCGTCCCCCTCGACGCCCTGCTGGCCGTCCACGCCGACCAGGCGAGACGGCTCGACGCCACCGCCCACCCCGACCGCATGCGGCTGCTCACCGCCGCCGAGTCCGCGGCCTTCCTCGTCGCCGCCGAGATGAACCGCGCGGGCCTGCCCTGGCGGGCCGACGTCCACCGCGCCCTGCTGACCGAGCTGCTCGGCGAGCGGTACGCGGGCGGCGGGGAGCCCCGCCGCCTCGCCGAGCTGGCCGACCGGATCTCCGCCGCCTTCGGCCGGCGCGTGCGCCCGGACCTGCCCGCCGACGTCGTCAAGGCCTTCGCCGAGGCGGGGATCAAGCTCACGTCCACCCGCCGCTGGGCGATCCAGGAGCTGGACCACCCAGCCGTCGAGCCACTGCTCGAGTACAAGAAGCTGTACCGGATCTACACCGCCCACGGCTGGAGCTGGCTCGCCGACTGGGTGCGCGACGGCCGTTTCCGCCCGGAGTTCATCCCCGGCGGCACCCTCACCGGCCGCTGGGTGACCAACGGCGGCGGGGCCCTGCAGATCCCCAAGGTGATCCGCCGGGCCGTCGTCGCCGACCCCGGCTGGCGGCTGGTGGTCGCAGACGCCGACCAGATGGAGCCCCGGGTGCTCGCCGCGATCTCCCGCGACCCCGCCTTCATGGAGGTGGCCGGCCGGCCCGAGGACCTCTACACCGCCGTGTCCCGCCAGGGCTTCTCCGGCGACCGCGACAAGGCCAAGCTCGCCGTTCTGGGCGCCGTCTACGGACAGACCTCCGGCGACGGCCTCAAGAACCTGGCCGCCCTGCGCCGCCGCTTCCCGCGGGCCGTGGCGTACGTGGACGACGCGGCCAGGGCCGGGGAGGAGGGCCGGCTCGTACGGACCTGGCTCGGCCGCACCTGCCCGCCGCCGGCCGAGGTCCCCGAGGAGGGGGAGGCGGGGATCCCGCAGGACCGGGAGGACGCCTGGACCCCGAGCTACGCCTCGACCAACACCCGGGCCCGCGGCCGGTTCACCCGCAACTTCGTCGTGCAGGGCAGCGCCGCGGACTGGGCCCTGCTGCTGCTCGCGGCCCTGCGGCAGACCCTGGCGGGGATGCGGGCCGAGCTGGTGTTCTTCCAGCACGACGAGGTGATCGTGCACTGCCCCGCCGAGGAGGCCGAGGCCGTCGCCGAGGCGATCCGCGCCGCCGGCGACCGGGCCGGCCGGATCGCCTTCGGCGACACCCCGGTCCGGTTCCCGTTCACCACGGCGGTCGTGGAGTGCTACGCCGACGCGAAGGAGCGATAGGTGGATTGAAGGAGCGCGAAGCAGTCCGTGCGCTAGTTGTGGAGGCGGTTCCAGCCCGGGGTCAGCGCGATCTCCTTGAGCTGCTCCACCGTCAGCGCGGGCGTCTCCCGGGTGGCCGTGCCGGTCTGGTTGGCCGTGTTGTAGGCGGAGACCAGCACCCGCAGCCCGTCCTCGCGCAGGGTGTCCACGGACCACTCGACCACGCCCTTGCCCTTCTCGGCGGCTCCCTGCCTGACCCGGACCTTGGTGCCGTCGGGCTGCGTGGTGACCCCGGGGCCCGAGAAGAGCGCCGTGAAGATCGCCGTGTTGTCGGTCTCCTGGACGCTGAGCTGCACCAGGGACTTGCCCTGGCCGTCGTCGAGCACGGCGTAGCCGTGCTCGTTCTGCCCGCCCTGCGAGAGGATCGCGATCCCGTACGGGATCAGCAGCCCCTTCAGCGCCACCTCGGCCCGCCGGTCCCGCAGCGCGGTCGCGGCCTCCGTGTCGCCGGCCGCGTCCCGCTCGGCCGGCGGCAGGTCGTCCAGCGCCGGGTGCCACTTGTCCGAGGCGACCAGGGTCTTCAACTGGGCCATGGTCAGCGGCGGGTTGGGCCGGCTGACGGGCACGCCCTTCTCGGCCGGGGCGTTCCACTCGGACGCCTGGACCAGGTAGCCCCGCGGGGTCACGAGCACGGCCCGCCACAGCTTCGTGTCCACCCGCCGGTCCGGGTACTCGTATCCCTGGTGGAGCAGCACCTTGGAGCCGTCCGCGAGCTGCTCGGTCGTGCAGTCGTCGTACTCCTGGAGGTTCTTGTCCCCGCACTCGGTCAGCTCGCGGGCATTGCTGCCGTGCGGGTCCACCCGGGAGAGGCTCAGGCTGACGGCCGCCCTGCCCTTGCCGTCGTCGTACACACCGGACACGTACGGCGGCTCCCCGGTGCCGCGCGCCGTGGTGTCGGTCAGCTTCCCGCCGGGCAGCAGCTCCCGGAACACGGCCAGCAGCTGTTGGCCGGTGACCGCGCCGGTGCCGGTCCTGGGCATCGCGGGGTCGGCGCCCGGACCGGAACCGCGGCTCGGCGCCGGCGGCGCGGCGACGAGCTCGGGGCGGGGACCGCCGTCGGAGCCGCCCAGCAGGCCGCCGGTGTAGGCGCCGGTCGTCGCGACCACGGCCAGAGCCAATGCGGATCCGCCGATCACGGCGGCCCGGCGGCGCGCCACGAGGCGGCGGCCGCGCCGCTCGCCGGCGTCCACGAGGGCCGCCCGGTCGGCCGTGAAACCGTTCCCCGCACGCCGGAGGGCTTCGCCGAGTTCATCTTCGAGGGGCATGGGGAACCAGACCTTCCGCTTTTGCAGTATGGGGTGAGGCGGCGAGAGGGACCGGCATGGTCAGAGCCCGGCGAACTCGGCGAGACTGCCGCCCAGTTGATCGCGCAGCCGGGCGAGCGCCCGCGTGGTCCGGGTACGGACCGCCGCCGAGCTGGAGTTCATCGCGTCGGCGGTCTCCTCGACGCTGCGGTCCTCCCAGTACCGCAGCACCAGCACCGCCCGGTCCTTCGGCGCCAGCCGCCCCAGCGCCTCCAGCAGCGTCAGCCGCAGCGCCGGATCGCAGTCGCCGCCGGGGGCGGCCGCGCCCGGTTCGGGGAACTCCCCGACCGGGCGCTCCCCCGCCGACCGGCGCCGCTGGTGCGTCAGGAAGGCCCGCACCAGCACCGTCTGCGCGTACGCCGGCGGATTGTCGATCCGCGAGATCCTCCCCCAGACCAGGTACATCCGCCCCAGGGTCTCCTGCACCAGGTCCTCCGCCAGGTGGGTGTCCCCGCTCGTCAGCAGACAGGCCGACCGGTACAGATGACCCGACCGTCCTGCCGCGAACTCGCGGAACCCGTCCCTGCGCCCCTGCCGCATGCACTCCCCCTCGCGCCCGTCTCACCCCGATGACGCGACAGGGGTGCGGAAATGTTTCAGCCCAGTTCGTGGAAGTAGTTCCCCGGGCGACCTGGAGCGGCGGCCGAAGAAGTCTAAAAACGCGTTCTGGAAAGGCCCGTGTACCGGCCAGACTCGTGCCATGAACCAGATACCGGCCGGCTTCGGGCCGCCACCCGAACCGTTCGAGCCGCCGTCCGGTGGTGCCGGCGCCGACGCAGGTGGCGGCACAGGTGCCGGCGGGGGCGGCCCGTTCCGGGGCCGGACGGCCGGCGTCCTGGCGGCGCTGGCCGCCGTCCTGCTCGTCCTCGGCGGCGGCGCCTACCTCACGCTCGGCGGCGACGGGGGCAAGGACGCGAAGGACGCCAAGGACGCGGCCGCGCCGACCGGTTCCCCCTCCGTCGACCAGGGCGACGGCAAGGGCCCCGGCACCGGCACCGACACCTACGACCCGAATGCCGGCATCCAGCCGGGCGAGGCCCGGGTCTGGCTGCGCGACAACCAGACCGAGCTCGCCGGCTCGGGAGCCGCGCAGTTCGGCCCCTGGCAGGTGGGCGACGTCGTGATCAGGGCGATGTACAAGGAGGTCACCGCCCATGCGGTGGCCGACGGCCAGGAGAAGTGGAAGCTCTCCCTCCAGACCCCGTTGTGCGGCGTTCCGCGGCACCCCTCCGCCACCGGCAAGCTGGTCGTGGGCGTCAAGGAGACCGACTCGGACACGGCGCACTGCAACCAGCTCCAGCTGGTCGACCTCACCACGGGGACGGCGGGCTGGAAGGTCCCGGTACCGCAGGAGAACCGCTACGACACGGCGAACGAACTCGAAATGGCCATCACCGGCGACACCGTGGCCGTCGCCCGGCCGGCCTTCATGAGCGGCTTCTCGGTCACCGACGGCCGCCGGCTCTTCGGTACGTCGCGCACCAACGGCTGCACCCCGCGGGCGTTCGCCGGAGGCTCCCGGCTCATCGCCATCCGCAACTGCTTCCCCCCGAAGGAGCCCGTGTCGTCCGCGCAGATGATGGTCGAGGAGCTGGATCCGGCCACCGGTGGCTCCAAGTGGAGCCACACGTACGACAAGGGATGGAACGTCGGCCGGGTGCTGTCCGTGGACCCGCTGGTGGTCGCGGCGTACCACAAGGAGAAGAAGACCTGGAACATCACGGCGTTCACCGCCGACGGGAAGGTCCGCTCGCAGAGCGACGCCGCCTTCGGGGTCAGCGGCCGATGCAACGGCTGGGGCAACTCGACCGGCTACCAGGACTGCTTCGCGGCCGCGGCGGACGCCGACACGCTCTACATCGGCGCGGGCAAGACCGGTGACCACCTCGGCATCGAGGACACCCTCAAGGTCGTCGCCGTCGACCTGAACACCGGCAAGGAGAAGTGGAGCACGGCCGAGCAGCCGAAGGGCCGCACCATGTGGCCGCTCGCCGTGGAGAACGGCCGGGTCGTCGTCTACGTCGCGCCCGGCGTCGGCACGGCCGCCTCGGTCGTCTCCCTCTCCCCTGCCGACGGCACGGCCCAGCCGCTCCTGCAGAGCCCGGCGGCGGCCGCCGGGGCCGAGGGCGTCTTCTTCGACCACGGGGTCCGCATCGGCTGGGCGGGCGGTCGACTGTTCCTGCTCAACGGCAGGGTGAAGGGCCCGGAGCCCTCGGTCGTGAGCCGCGCGATCCTCTCCTTCGGCAAGTAGGCGAACATCGGGCACGCGGGCGAAACAGGGGGACACGTGCAGAACCCGTACCAGCAGGGCCGGTTCGGCCCGCCGGAATGGCCACCGCCGACACAGCAGCATGAACAGCCGCAGGCGCCACCGCCCCAGCGGCGGCTCGGGCGCCGGCGCACCGTCGTCGGGATCTGCGTGCTGACCGCCGTGGTGCTCGCCGCCGTGACCGCCGTCGCGTACGTCCGGTACGGCGGGGAGGACCGGGCCGTGGCGGCCGATCCGTCGAAACCGCTCATCGCGGGCTGGAAGACCGTGGTCAACCCGGAACACGGCACCGCGTTCGACGTCCCGCCGGAGTGGGAGGTCGCCGCCCCCACCGTCTTCAGCGGCTACACCGACCGCAAGAATCCGGAGAAGATCCTCATCGGGCACACGGCGCCCGCCTTCTACAAGTCCAAGTGGTGCAGCATCGACGCGAACGGCGACGGCCTGATCGAGGACGTCAAACTGGCCTCCGCCGGCACCAAGGGCGCCGAGGGGGCCAAGGACACCGCCGACATCGCCGAGAGGAGCGCTCCGACCTGGGTCTACGCCGCCCACACCCAGCCCGACAAGTCCCTCGTGACCTGGGACAAGCCGGTGGAGTACCGCACGAAGGCCGGGGTCAGGGGCACCTACGTCAAGGCCCGCTCGGCGGGCGCCCCGCAGCCCAACCGCTGCGCCGGCGACGGCAGCGCCGTGGTCTTCGGCTTCAAGAACTCCAAGGGCGGCTTCGTCGCGTGGGACTTCCACGGCCGCACGGGCGTGCCCGGCGCCGTCGGCGACGACCTGGTCATGCGCATCCTGAGCACCGTCCGCCTCGCCGGGGATCCGAAGGAGGCCGACCCCGCTGCTTCCTGACCGGCGCGGCCCCCGCACCGGCGCGGCCGTTCGCTCCCCGGTCCCGATGTGCCGGATTCGCATGCATGCTCTATGTTGCAGGGGCAAAACACGGGGGACTTCGTATGGCGCACGCGCAGGAGCCGCGCCCCGGAGCGGTGGTTGGCGCTCGACGAGCCGAGACTGAGGCAACGGACGACGGATGGCACGGGACTACGACAGCCAGCTTCTGGAATCGGTGGCGGTACGCCGCCGCAGGATGAGGGACGCCCTGCTCTTCGGCGCGCAGCGGGCGCGGCGTACGGCGGACGAGCGGCTCGGGAAGCTCTTCGCGGGGATCGCCATCGCGGCCGTCCTGTGCGCGGGCTGCGTCGGCTGGTCCTTCGTCCAGCACACGCTCGCGAAGCAGAAGGCCGAGCAGCAGCAGCGACAGCAACAACAGCAGCAGCAGCAGCAGCAGCAACAGGGCCAGATACAGCCGCTCGGGCAGCCGTCGCCGCCGCAGCAGCAGCCGTCCGGCTCGGCGGGAGCGTCCCCGTCGAAGTCGCCGAAGCCGTCGAAACCTCCGAAGACGACATCGCCCACGCCCTCGGCCAAGTCGCCCAAGCCGACGCAGTCGTAGGCGCCGGCACCGCCGCAGTCGTAGAGGAAGAAGCAGAGGCGTGTGGATCCGGGAGAGTTCACAGTCCGGCAGCAGCGCCTTGTCCCCCTTCGCCCGAAAGGTCGCAATCCCGCGATGATAGGTTCCCGTAAGTGGTGAGCACAGCAACGACTTCCCGGGCGCAACTGAGCCGGGTGACCCTGGTCGGCGAGCGGCGCCGGGCCGATGTGGTCCTGCCCTCCGACACTCCGATCGGGCAGCTGCTCCCGGACATACTGCAGCTGCTCGACGACCGGACCGCCACGCGGCCGCTGACCCGTCAGCTGATCACGTCGGACGGTTCCGCGCTGCCGCACGAGAGCACGCTCGCGTCGGCCGCGATAGCCGACGGCGCCGTGCTGCGGCTCGTCAGGAGCCACTCCGCGCCGCCCGCCCCCGTGGTCCACGACGTCACCGACCTGGTGGCCGACGACCTCGACCTGCAGGCCTGGCGCTGGCGTCCCGCCGCCCGCCGGGGCAGCGCGGGCGTGGCGACCGTCGCCTTCACGGTGACCGCCGCACTGCTCGCCCGCCGGGAGTTCGGACTCGAATCGCTGGCCGGCGCGCTCGCCGCCGTCACGCTCGTCCTGATGGCGGCCGGCGCCCTCGTCTCGCGAATCGGGCAGGGCAACCGCGGCCTGGCCACGGCACTGCTGCTGGCCTCCGGCGGGTTGGGCCTGCTCACCGCGTGGACCGCCGCGGACGCCCACCACTGGTCGGGCAGCGCACGGCTCGCCGCCGTCGCGGGTGCCCTCGTCCTGACCCTGGTGCTCCTCGGCTACTTCTCGCCGCTCGGCCGCGGCGGGCTCTTCGGAGCCGTGGCCACCGCCGTGATCACCGCCCTGTGGGAGGCCGTCGCCGCCCTCCAGGACGACCCAGCCAAGCTCGGCGCCGTCATGGCCCTCGTCTCCGTGGTGCTGCTCGGCCTGCTGCCGCGGCTCGCCCTGATGGCGTCGGGGCTCACCGCGCTCGACGACCGGCGCTCGGGCGGCACCTCCGTCAGCCGGCACGAGGTGGGCAACGCGCTCGCCGCCACGCACCGGGGTCTCGCCCTCGCCACGATCGTCACCGCGATCTCGGCGGCGGCCGCCGGCTGGCTGCTGACGCTGGCCGAGAAGCCGTCGGTGTGGACGGTGGCACTGCCCGCGCTCGTCGCCGTGGTGCTCCTGTCCAGGGCGCGGGCCTTCCCGCTGGTCGCCGAGGTCGTGGCGCTGCTCGCCGCCGCGGCGCTGCTCGTCGTACGCCTCGTGATGCTGTGGACCGAGCACGGCGGGGGCGCCGGACCGCTCGCCGTCCTGGGCCTGGCGGGGCTGCTGCCCCTGCTCGTCCTGGCGGTGCAGCCGCCGGAGCACGTGCAGGTCCGGTTGCGGCGCACGGCCGACCTCGTCGAATCGGTGGGCATGGTGGGGCTCTTCCCGCTCGCCGTCGGGGTGTTCGGCGTCTACGGGCAGCTGCTCAACAAGTTCTGAGGAAGAGGGCAGGGGCAGACATGCGACACGGAGACAACTGGCAGGGCGACGTCCTGCGCGACCTCAGGGGCGGAGCGCAGCCTTCCGCCCAGGGTCCGGGCGGCCCCCAGCCGGTACCGGGTCCGGGCGGCCCCCAGCAGCCGGTGCCGGGTCCCGGCGCGCAGGCCCCGGCCCCGGGCGCCGCGGATCCCGCGTACGGGTACCCGCCGCAGGGCCCGGCCGCGGCCGTACCCCAGGGCTACCCCCAGGGCTATCCCCAGCCCCAGCCGCACGCGCAGACCCACCCGCAGGCCGCGTACGCCCCCGCGGGGCGCCGGCAGGGAACACCCGCCCCGGAGTCCCGGCCCGCGGTGGACCGGAACCTCGCCGGTGTGGGGCGCGGGGCCCGGCACGGTGAGGCCTTCCCGGCCCGCGCCCTGCGCGCCGTACGCAGAACCGTTTCCTCCTCCGCCTCCCGCGAGGTGGCCGAGGCCACCCGCGCCGCCGAGCTGCTCCAGCAGCCCGTGACCACCGGCCGTCAGATCGCCGTCACCTCCATCCGCGGCGGCGCCGGCAAGTCCACGGTCGCCGCCCTGCTCGGCACCACGTACGCGCACTACCGGCAGGACCCCGTCCTCTTCGTCGAGGCCGACCCCGCCCTGGGCTCGCTCCCCATCCGCCTCGGCGCCGAGACCCTGCGCTGGACCACCGGCGACGTCGCGGACATCGTCGAACCCCAGATGTCGCTGCTCGACGTCACCGGCTACCTGGTACAGCTGCGCGACAACGCCTGGCTGCTGCCCGGCAGCCAGGGCCAGATCGGCGCGATGCTCGACACCCGGGCCTACGAGCGGGCCATGGTCGCGCTCCGCCGCTACTTCGGCGTGACCGTGGTGGACTGCGAGACCCTGCCCGCCGAGGTGGCCCGCGTCGCGCTGTCCGCCTCCCAGGCCCGCGTGCTGGCCACCCCCGCCACCCTGGACGGCGTCACCAGCACCTGCGCGGTCCTCCAATGGATGCAGGGCCTGCCCCCCCACGTGATGGCGAGCACCGTCGTCGTGCTCACCGAGCAGGCGCCGCATTCCGGGATCGACCTGGCGGAGGCGGTCCGCACCCTCCAGGCCGCCGGGCCGAGCGTCCACGTCCTGCCGTACGACCGCCACCTGGCCGACGGCGGCCGGATCCGTACCGAACTGCTCGCCCACTCGACCAGGCAGACCGCCGCCCGGCTCGCCGCGGACGTCTTCCAGCTCTCCCAGAAGCGCCACTGACGATGAGTACCCGACTGATCCACCGCCCGGCGCGGACCATCCGGCCCCCGGCCGCCCCCGCCGCACGCACCATCGAGGCCCCGCCCAACCTCCCCGAGGGGAAGGCGGGCAACATCGCGATGTCGCTGCTGCCCGTGGCCGGGGTCATGTCGTCCGTCGTGATGATGACGGTCGTGCGCAACAGCCAGTTCGCCGCGCTCGGCGCGCTGATCCTCGTCGTCACCATCGTCGGCTCCCTCGCGCTCGTCTTCTCGCAGCGCGGCAAGGCCCAGCGCACCCGCCGCACCCAGCGCGAGGCGTACCTGGCCTACCTGGAGGACCTGCGCGAGGAACTCGCCGGCGAGGAACGCGAACGCGGCGAGCACGCGGACGTCCTCAACCCGCCGCCGCACGCCCTGTACGACATCGTCCGCGACCCGGCCCGGCTGTGGGAGCGCCGCCGCGTCGACGGCGACTTCCTGCGCGTGCGCGTCGGCACCGGCGAGATGCCCGTACGCGACCTGCAGATCGGCCAGCAGGGATCGACCGTCCTCACCCCGCCCGACCAGTTCATGCTCAACGAGGCCTCGGCGTTGACCGCCCGCTTCCGCAACGGCACCGAACTCCCGCTCACCGTCCCGCTCGACCGCGTCGGCAACATCAGCGTCATCGGCCCCCGCGAGGACTGCCTGCGCGTGGCGCGCGCCCTGCTGGTCCAGGCCGCGGCCCTGCACGCACCCGACGACGTGGCGATCGCGCTCGCCGTGCCCGGCGACCGGCGGGACGACTGGGAGTGGGCCAAGTGGATGCCCCACCTCCTGGACACCGAGCAGCTCGACGGCCCCGTCGCCGCCCGCCGCATCGCCCCCTCCCCGGCCCAGCTCGCCCGGCAGGTCGGCCCGGAACTGCGCCGCCGAGCCTCCTACGCCGCCGAGGTGCGCCGCGGGCTGTCCGGCAAGGACGCCCTGACCCTGACCTCCCGGCTGCTCGTCGTGACCGACGGACACGGTGAGGACGCCGTCGAGCTGCCCCGTCCCGACGACGCGGTGGGCCTGCGCGAGATGGGCGTCACCGTCCTCCACCTGCTCGAACAGCGGATCCAGGAGCCCGGGCACGTCGGCGTACGGATCACCGTCGACGGCGACCAGGTGCTCATCGAGGACCTCCGCCAGGACGAGCCCATCAGCGCCCACGGCACCGTGGACGAGGTCTCCATCCCCTTCGCCGAGGGCCTGGCCCGGATGCTCGCCCCGCTGCGCCTGTCCGCCGAGTCCCTCATCGACGCCCCGCTGTCCGGACCGGTCGACTTCGCCGACCTGCTCGGCATCGACGACGTGGCCCGCCTCGACCTGCCGAGCCTGTGGGCCCCCCGCGGCGAACGCGCCTTCCTGCGCGTGCCCATCGGCATCAGCGACGCCCGCGAGCCCGTGCTGCTGGACCTGAAGGAATCCTCCGAGCTCGGCATGGGCCCGCACGGCCTGTGCGTCGGCGCCACCGGTTCCGGAAAGTCCGAGCTGCTGCGCACCCTCGTCCTCGCCCTGGTCGCCACCCACCCGCCGGAGGACCTCGCCCTGGTCCTCGTCGACTACAAGGGCGGCGCCACCTTCGCGCCGTTCGCGGACCTGCCGCACGTCGCCGGCGTCATCACCAACCTGGAGAACCAGGCCGGGCTCGTCGAGCGCGTCCACGCCTCCCTCGCCGGCGAGGTCAAGCGCCGCCAGCAGGTCCTCAAGGACGCCGGGAACGTCGCCGACATCGGCGACTACGCCGCGCTGCGCGCCGAACGCCGGCCCGACCTGGACCCGCTGCCGCACCTGTTCGTCGTCATCGACGAGTTCGGCGAACTCCTCACCGCCAAGCCGGACTTCATCGACCTGTTCCTGTCCATCGGCCGCATCGGCCGCTCCATCGGCGTGCACCTGCTGCTGTCCAGCCAGCGCATCGAGGGCGGCAAGCTCAAGGGCCTGGACACCTACCTCTCCTACCGCCTGGGCCTGCGCACCTTCTCCGCCGACGAGTCCCGTACCGTCCTGGACACCACGGACGCCTTCCACCTGCCGCCGCTGCCCGGCTTCGGCTACCTCAAGGTCGACACCAGCCACTACGAGCGGTTCAAGGCGAGCTACGTCTCCGGCGCCTACCGGGGCCCCGTACAGCGCACCGAAGACGAGGACACCGGCCCCCTCGCCCTGGAGTACGAGGCCTTCAACACCCTGTCCAAGCCGGAGAGCACCGGCGCCCAGGAGCCCTCCGCACGGCGCCGCGAGACCGGGCCGACCGAGATGGGCGTCATCGTCGAGCAGCTGCGCAACGCCGCCGGCCCGGTGCGCCGCATCTGGCTGCCCCCGCTGCCCGACGCGATCTCCCTGGACACCGTCGCCGGCCCCCTCGACGTGGGCCCGCGCGGCATGCAGCTCGCCAAGCGGCGCGGGCCCCTCGCCGTCCCGCTCGGCCTGCTCGACGACCCGACGAAGCAGTGGCAGGGCGAGTGGTACCTCGACCTCACGGTGGCGGGCGGCCACGCCGCCGTCATCGGCGGCCCGCAGTCCGGCAAGACCACCCTGCTGCGCACCCTGGTCCTCTCGCTCGCGCTGACCCACACCCCGCAGGAGGTCGGCGTCTACGGCCTCGACCTGGTCGGCGGCGGCCTCCAGGCCCTGGCGGGCCTGCCGCACGTCGGCGGGATCGCCGGGCGCGCCGACCGCGAGCGGGCCGCCCGCACCGTCGAAGAGGTGCGCACGATGCTCGCGCTGCGCGAGGACGTGTTCCGCGAGCACAACATCGACTCCGTCGAGCAGCTGCGCACCCTGCACGCGGCCGGCCGGCTGCCCCAGCTGGCCTCCGCCGAGATCGTCCTGGTCATCGACGGCTTCGGCGCGCTGCGCGACGACTTCGAGGAGCTCGACGACGCCGTCGTCGACATCCTCAAGCGCGGCGGCGGCTACGGCATCCACGTCGTGGCGGGCATGCTCCGCTGGAACGACGTCCGCATCGCCACCCAGTCGAACTTCGGCACCCGGGTGGAGCTGCGCCTCAACGACCCCAGCGAGTCCAGCATCGAGCGCAAGCTCGCGGAGACCCTCTCGCCCGACGAGCCCGGCCGGGTGCTGACCGACGGCAAGCTCTTCGCGCAGGTGGCGCTGCCCCGCACGGACGGCCTGCGCGAGACCACCGAGCTGGGCGCGGTGCTGGAGCGCACGGCCCGCACGATCCGGGCGACCTGGAGCGGCGAGGCCGCCCAGCCGGTACGGGTGCTGCCGCACCTGCTGGAGCCGCACCTGCTGCCGGGCCCGGTCTCCGAGCCCAAGCGGGTCCCGATCGGCCTCGACCAGAGCGCGCTGGCGCCCGTGCTGCTGGACCTGTTCCAGCACGACCAGCACCTGCTGGTCATGGGCGACAGCGAATGCGGCAAGACGAACCTGCTGAAGACGATCGCCGGCGGCCTCGTCGAGCGCTACGGCGAGGACGAGCTGGTCTTCGCCGTCATGGACCCGCGGCGCAGCCTGCGCGGTGTGGTCCCCGAGGAGTTCAACGGCGGCTACGCCTACAACTCCAAGATGTGCGCCGGGCTGGCCGCGGGCATCGCCACCGAGCTGGAACGGCGGCTGCCCGACGACAGCGCCCCGCTGGAGGACCTGGAGCCCGGCAGCTGGGGCGGCGGCCCGCGGATCGTGGTCCTCGTCGACGACTACGACGTGCTCACCACCGCCGGGCAGTCGCCGCTCGCCCCGTTCGTTCCGTACATCCCCTCGGCGGCGGACATCGGCCTGCACTTCGTGCTGACGCGCCGCGTCGCGGGCGCCTCGCGCGGCATGTACGAGCCGCTGGTGCAGGGCCTGCGCGAATCGGGGGCCTCGGCGGTCGTCATGGCCGGCGACCGGGGCGAGGGCCAGCTGTTCCCGGGGGTGTACGCCGCCCAGCACCCCGCCGGCCGCGGTGTGCTCATCCGCAGGGGCCAGTCCAACCGCCTGATCCAGACCGTGTACACGCCCGAGTAACGCCCCCGCCCCTGCCCCTCCCTGAAACCGGACTGCGAAGGACCGTACGCCCCCATGACCAAGGACGTCATAGCCCTCACCCCGAAGATGCCCGACCCGTGGGCGGTGCTCGCCGGCCTCCTCTCCGGGGGCCCGGACAAGCTGGTGAACACGGCGGGCGAGGGGGCGGTCGTACAGCTCTGCGACGAGCAGGGGCGGCCGCTGGTCTCGGTCGAGGCGCCGCTGCTGGTCCAGGTCGAGGGGGAGGCCGAGCGGCTGCTCGGGGCCACCCCGCCGCGCGTTCCGTTCTGGTGGACGGAGGCCCGCGCCACCACCGGCGTCCCCGACGCCGAGCGCCTCGCCGGGACCTTCGCGGCGCGCCTCGCCGACCTGGCCGGGGGGACCGCCTGGCCGCCGGAGGCGGCGCGCTCGCTGGGCGTGGTGCGCAGCGACGGGGTCAGCGTCGCGCCCACGCCCGCCGCGGCGCAGCCCGCCGTCGACGTGCTGACCCCCAACGTCGCCGTGGTCATCATGGACCGCCCGGTCGTCGCGATGACGGCCTGGCTCTCCGACGCCTTCCGGGCCTCCGCGGCGGCCGAGCGGGGGCTGCAGGTCGTCACCCCGCCCGGGACCCTGCTGTCCCCGGCGGTGCTGGCCAACATGCCGGAATGGCCCTCGCGGTGGGTCGTGCAGGACGAGCGGGAGGGCTACTACGACGGGCTCTCGGGCGCGGTGCTGCGCTGGCAGGAGGGCATGTTCGCCACCGTGGTGGCCGAGGACGCCACCGAGGAGGACCCGCGGACGCCGGTCGCCGCCTCGTACAAGGAGGTCGCGGAGACGGCCGAGCGGCAGCTGGCCATCACCTTCCGCACCATCCACCCCGCGGACGACCGGCTGGTCCTCGGCGGCGCCCTGGAGACGGTGTGGCGCGAGCTGACCGGCGAGCCCCCGGCGGGGTGGGGCACGGCCGAACCGGCCAACCTGCCCTGGTCGCCCGGCCGGCTGACCGACGTGGCCTTCGCCCGCGCCCCCGAGCCGACGTGGTTCGTGGTGGTGGGCAGCCCCGAGCGCCCGGGCCTCGCCACGGTCCGGATCAGCCGTACGAAGGCGGGCGTCGAGGAGACCGTCACGCTGGCGCTCGGCTACGGCGCCGGCGAGGAACCGCCGCTCGACGCCCTGCCCCGCACCGCGGAGGCCCTCGTCACCCGCCACCGCCTCCAGTCGATGCTCGTACAACTGCGCAAAGCCCGCCGCGATCTGCTGGTCCCGCCGCGCTTCGAGGGCCCGGGCGTGCCGCTCGCCTTCGTCCTGGGTTCGGAGGAGGTCCGCGCCATGCCGGACGACCGCGCCCGGCGCACCCCGCTGGCGGAGCAGCCGGTGCGGCTGGGCCCGAAGGCCCGCCCCGCCTACTACTACCCGCTGCCGGGGGATCCGTCGGACCTGTCGGGGTGGGCCGTCTTCGAGCGGCTGATGGGCCATCTGAAGGGCTCGTGAAGGCCTGTGATGATTTGTCATGGGTGCGTCACAAAGCCGCTCGTTGCCGGTTGCAGCAGCGATGTAGGTTGATAGAACTGGACATACTTGTGGTCGTTCGGATGTACGGGGGTGTGGGATGAAGTTCGACATGGGGACGCAGGTTCTGACGAATCTGATGTCGGGGTCGCGTAACTCGAATACGGACCTGGGTTCGCTGATCAAGCAGCTGGTGGCCGCGGCGCAGCCGTTGGAGGGCAAGTTCCAGGGGCAGGGCAAGGTCGCGTTCGACTCGTTCAAGTTGCGTGCGGACGGGATCGCGAAGGAGCTGAACGCTTCGCTGGCGGCGATCTTGGGTGGTCAGTCGGGGATGGAGCAGGCGTTCGGGTCGGGTGACCAGGAGCAGGGTGAGAACGCGCGGCAGACGCAGGGTTCGGCGAACTTCGACGCGGCGCGTTTCCGGGGCCGCTAGGCCTGCCGCTGGTCCTTGTTCTTCTGATGGGTCTTTTTCACGGGGAGTGTGGTTGTGGTGGCTGGTGGGCCGGATCGTCGTGCGTACGACTTGGGTGCCTCGACGGAGGTGCAGGGCGGTATCAAGGCGTGATCGGCCAGTTGGAGCAGGTGATCGCGGCGCGTGAGGCGCAGGTCGCGGCGGCGATGACGGACTTCGCGGCGATGGTGTGGCGGATGACTACCACGCCAAGGAGCTGCGGTGGAAGAACGCCTCGCAGGAGGTCAAGAACATCATTCAGCTGTTGAACACGACGCTGGAGAAGAACGACGCGACGGCGCAGCAGACGTTGCAGCGGGCGAAGGCCGCGGTCGACAACATCGGCTGAGCGGTTGGGTGCGGCGGGAGAGTTGGTCGGGGTAGTACGGGGGTTGGTTGATGACGTCGTGGGACATCAAGCCGCAGGGTGTGCAGGGCCAGTTGAAGACGGTCGGCACGAATGCGGGTGAGTTGGAGAAGGCGTTGAACGCGCTGCTCACGGCCATGTCGGAGGCGGCGCAGGCCGCGGGGACGGCCGTGCCCGGTTCGGCGTCGGGATGACTCGCAGGGCCCCTTGGCGCCCGGTGCGGCCGCGTCCCCCGGCGTGCCCTATCTGGCGCCGCAGAAGGCGATGGGTCCTGTGGCGGCGGCGTTGGGTGAGTATCTGACGGCGCGCAAGCCGGAGTTCAAGTCGATGGCGGAGCGGATCGAGGCGTGCATCCTCGGTGCGGTGAAGGCGACGAACGAGTATCTGGAAGGCGATCTCGATCAGGCGAAGGCGGCTCAGGACGCGGCCAGGTCGGTCAATCTCGAGGTGCTGCGTGAGAAGCCGGGGGGCAAGAAGTGAGTGGGGACGCGCCGGTCGATCCGGCTGAGGTGCCGGTGTTCACCGGGGATCTGGCGACGCTGGACGCGAAGGTGAAGCTGATCTCGTCGGGGGGTGCGGCGGTCGCGACGAAGACCTCGGACGTCCACACCAGCTTCGGCGGGGTCCAGGCCTTCTACAAGGCTCCCGAGGCCGACCAGCTGTTCGCGACGACGAAGCCGGTCTCCGACCTGGGGTTGAAGCTCAGCTCCGACATGTGCACGATCGCCGGCGCGCTGGGCACGTACTCCCGCGACGCCGCACCGGTCATCAAGAAGCTCGAATCGCTGAAGGCGGAAGCGGCGTCGTTCCGCGAGAAGACCGACAAGGACGACAAGTGGCGTGAGGACGGCGATCTGATCGACGAGAACCTCGAGCGCCGCAACAAGATCGCGGAGGTGTGGGCCGAGTTCCAGGAACTGGAGCGAGCGGCCCACGGAGATCGTCGCCCTGGTCGGCGGCAAGCCGTTGAAGGTCAACGACGGCTCCAACGGCAAGGACATGTACGGCTACGACGCCGAGGCGATGAAGCAGTCCAAGTCCCTGCCCTGGGGTGACGCCGTCGAGGAGTCCATCCCCGCCTGGCAGGTGTGGGAGCACGCCTGGGAGTTCGGCAAGGGCATCGTCGTCGACGGCGTGTGGGGCACACTCAAGGGCCTGGGCGGCCTGGTCGGCCTTCAGGGCTGGGATGTGTTCAAGCAGTCCTGGACGGGTCTGGCCAAGCTGGGCACCGGCCTGGCCATCATGTCGATCCCCGGCGTCGGTCCCCTCTTCCTCGCCGCACCCGATGACAAGCTGCCCTCCTGGCTCCGCGACTCGCGCACCGCGATGAAGGAGACCGGCAAGGCCCTGCTCGCCTGGGACCAGTGGGGCTCCAACCCGTCCCGCGCCGCGGGCGCGGTCACCTTCAACGTCCTGACCACGGTGTTCACCGGTGGCGCGGGCGGCGCGGTATCGGGCGCGGGCAAGGCGGGCGCGGTCGCCAAGACCCTGTCGTTCGCGGGCAAGGCCGGCCGGGCCATCGACCCGATGACGTACATGTTCAAGGGCGCCGGCGCGAGCCTCTCCAAGATCGGCGATGTGATGGCCGGTCTCAAGGGCATGGGCAAGGTCGAGGTCCCGACCATCGACGTGGACGGCGCGCTCGCCCTGCCCGAGGGCGCGGTCGTGCGGCCGAACGGCACGATCGACGTCCCGGCCGGCACCCCGGTCCCCGAGGGCGCGGCCAAGCTCCCGGACGGCACGGTCAAGCTCCCCGAGGGCACGACCCCGCTCCCGCCGGGCACGGTGAAGCTGCCGGGGAACGGCGCGGCGCGGTTCATGGACATCGAGGGCAACATCTACAGGGCCGACGGCTCCCTCGAGCAGAGCGGACAGGCCGCCAAGCAGGAGCCCTCGCCGGAGACGGGCGCGAACGTACCGCGGACCGAGGCCCCGAAGGTGGACTCCCCGGCCACGGTCAGGGTCCCGGAGCGCGAACTGGTCGGCGCGGGCGTCCGCGGCGGCGACAACGCCATCCACCTCGGCTCGGACATCTCCGACCCGGTCCACGCCCTGGACAACGGCGCGCACGGCCCGCGCGGCTTCGACAACACCCCGGGCGGCCACGCCCCGGACAACATGCCGCGCAACGACCTGAACCAGCCCTCGCGCGGCGGCGACTCCCCGTCCCCGACCAGCCGCCCGGACACCCCGTCCACGGCCGCCACCCACACGGACACCCCGAGCACCGGCGCCACCCACCCGGACGGCCCGGGCGGGAGCGGCACCCACCCCCCGCTGGGCGGCCACGGCCCCGGCGGCTTCGACGACATCCCGGGCGTCGGTGACGACGCGGCCCGGGCGGGCGACGGAACGGCCCCGGCGGGCGGTCACGACGGCCAGCCGACGCCGCCCGCCTCCGGGCAGCAGCTGTCGCCCGAGCAGGTCAAGGCGAAGCAGGACGAGTTCGTGCAGCGGGCGAACGAAGCCGACAAGAGCTGGTTCAACCAGTACTACCGCTCCGACGGGCACCGCCACAGCATCCACACCAAGATCGACGGCGTCGAGCTGCCGATCCTGGCGAAGGACAGCGACGGGTCCTGGATCTCCAAGAACAGCCTTCCGTCCGCCGGTTCCGAGACGAAGTTCGGCCGCTCGGACCTGGGCCGCAGCGAGACCCTTCCCGCGATCGACCACCTCGACGAAGTCGCCAAGGACCGCAAGGCCTCGGTGGAACTCGCCAACGCCGAGCGCGCGCACAAGACCTCGCCCACTGGCGAGACGCTGGAGAATCTGGCGGGGGCGCAGGAGCGTTTCGACGCGCGCATGACCCCGCGGTGGGGCGAGAACACCTCCAACAACACCTCGTTCTCGGAACGCCTGGGTGAGGACGCGGCGCGGCTGCACGTGGTACCGGAGAAGTTCCCCGGAGCGGTGGAGCAGCCGCTGCCGAAGACACCCAACGGCGCCAACATGTTCGACCAGCTGTACCGCCGTCCGGACGGCAAGCTGATGGTCATCGAGGCGAAGGCGCCGTCTTCCGGTCTGCTCTGGCGCAAGGGTGTCGGTCCGGCCGAGGGCTTCATGGTGAAGCAGGGCACCGAACCGTATCTGCGGACCATCATCGCCGAGATGGAACTCCGGCCGAACCTGAAGGTGACCGACGCCAAGGGCAAGGTATGGACGAACTCGGACCTTGCCGATGAACTGACGAAGGCTCTGGATGCCAAAACCTTGGAGTATGCCATGGTGAAGGCCAAGGACGGCGGCGCTAAGTACGCTGGGGCCGTCCTCGAATTCTTCAAGATCTGACAAAGGAGACCGTGTCCGTGATCGTGCCGCGCCAGGACTATCCGAAGGACGAGATGGCGGGGGTGGTTCCCGTCATGGAGGGGTCGCTGTCCTATTCGCTGGAGGAGATCGAGACCTCGCACAGCTCCAGGTCGGGCGCAGTCATGAGGTCGCTGAACGTCGCCCTCGTCCGCACCGTGGGGGACCCCGGTGCCGTCATGCTGGAGACCTGGGAGTCCTGGCTGCTGACCATGCAGGTGCACTCGGCCGTCTTCGCCGCCACCGCTCCCGACCTGGAAACGGTCACCTGCAAGATCCGCCAGGAGGAGCGCCACCTCGCCACCACCGGCCCGCAGACCTACCTCAACGCGAACACGTGGCTCAACGCCTTCTACCTCGCGATCATCTGCCGTGAGGAAGCCCGCCTCGACATGCTGGCCCGGATCCCGGTGTCCCTGCTGCGCGACTTCGGCGGAGCCCTGGACGAGTACGCCTACGCCTGGGTGGAGACCCTCCAGAGCTTCTGGCTCCACCGGGACGACCTGCGCACGCACCTGATCCGCGCCGTGGACCTGAGCGCTCCCGAACAGGCCCGTGTCGTCGACGCGGAGGAGATGAGCAAACTCCGCTACCCGCCGATCATGATGCTCTACCGCTACCTGCGGGGCGACGTCGCCGGCTTCAACGAGGCCCTGGCCGACGCCGTCCGCTGGCACAAGGAGTACTGGACCGCCGACGAGGACCGCGCCCACAACATCCTGGGCGTCGTGGCCCTCGCCCCCCTGGCGATCGCCTCCCTGGCGAAGGCCAACGGCCTCCCGGTCGAGGTGCAGACCGACTACCTCCCTGAAGCCCTCCTCGACTTCGCCTGGCGCGGCGAGTTCGACGCCTGACCACGCAAACCCGCGTGCGGCACACGCCCGGCGCCACGACCCACGTAGGGCGCGCCTGACCCTCCCCAGCCGTTCCACGAGGCCCATGGCGATGCCCGGACCGTCCTGAGGAAGGATCCCACCCATGGATCCGGAGGCCGCGGTCGACGAGGCGGCGGCAGTACTTTCCTCGACATCAGGGAGATCGAGTGACCGCCGCTGTTGGCCGGCATGGCGCCGCAGGCGGCCCTGACGACGAGGACTACGCGGCGCGGATGACGACCACGGCGATCGAGGGGATCGCGTCCCTGGAGAGCTTTCCCGGGATGCTCGACGCCCTGTGGAGCTCTGTCCGCCTCAGTGTCGCCGCGCGGTCCGCCGTGGATCCAGACGCTTCGGGCATTGACACTTGGGAAGCAGTGGTCAACGCGATGCAGGTCGGCTCGACCCTTTTCCAGGTTACGGGCGCCGCCGACGGAACAGTGGAATGCCGTATCCACCATGAAATCCGGCGACTGCCTGCCATCGGACCGAAGCAGATTGCCAATTGCCCCAACTGGTTGGATGCCTTCTGGTTCGCGGTCGTCTGCCGCGACCACAAGCGAATGACCGCACTGTGTGAAGTCCCGCTGGAGACGCTGCGGGCCTCAGGGGCAGCGCACGACGGATATCTGTATCACTGGGTCGCGGCGCTGCAGGCGTATGGGACACACCGGCAGGCAGACATGGTGGAGGAGCTGAAGCAAGCGTTCCAGCAATCCCATCCTGATGTGGTGCGGATCGCCCCGCGGGACTGGTTGCAGCAGATCTCGTACCCACCGATCAACCTTTTCTACCGATTCGTCAAGCGCGACCATGACGGCTTCAACGATGCTTTGGTCGAAGCACTTGAGTTGCACAAGGCGTACTGGAGCCACGAGGACCGCGACTTCGACGTCTCCGGGCTGTGGGCGGTCGGCCCGCTGGCCATGGCGTGCTTCGCCTACGACGGCGGCTTTCCCGTCAACGTGGCTTCGGAATACCTCCCGATCCAGCTCCTGAACCGAGCCTGGCTCGGCGAGTTCCCCACCTAGTCACATCCTGTCGCGCTACGCGCGGGCATTGCTTGGCCTTGAACGGTGCCGCAGGGTCCGCGTCGGGGACGTGGAGAAGTCAGTAGTGCAACAGGAAAGAACACCAGTGGCTACAGTCATTCCCCGTCCCCCCCTCCCGGCAGGACCTCCCGAGCCGGGAGCCCTCGCTGCCGGAGCACACGACGCAGCCGCTCGAAAGGATCCACAAGGCGCCCTTCGCCCTGGAACCCGGTCGAGGTCGAGTCCGGTTATCTCCCGGACGCCCTGCTGGACTTCGCCTGGCGCGGCGAGTTCGACGCCTGACACCGCAAGCGCACGTATGCCACGACCTCCGTGCAGACAACACCGTGGGAATCACGGAGCCGGCCGGTCGTCCTGACTGCGCGAGGCCGTCAAAGGGACCGAAGCCTCCGATGCCGATTGCCTTCGGCGCCCTGCCGGCGACCAAGCGGCGTTGCCTCCAGGACCCCCGCGGCGTTGCCTCCAGACCGGGAGTCGTGGGTCCTGGCTTGGCTGCTTCGCTGAAGAAGCATCAGGCCGTCGCATGACAGCAGAACCGAGACGCTCACGCCCGCAGTGGCCGTGGCGGGCGCCTGCCGCCGCGGGTTACGGACAGTCAGCATGCCGGTGCGTTGATCACTCTTCGTGGTGGTCTGCCTTTCAGGGCAGAACCCCGGGCCGGAAACCGGAGTTCCGATCTGCACAGACACACCGCCGGAAAGGAACGCAGATGGACCGACTTCCCCCCACGCGAATCACTGCCACCCTCGCCACCATGGCCGCGCTGGCCCTCTTACCCCCCGCCGAGGCGCACGCAGGCGCCATCGGCTCGACGCCCGTCGCCACCTTCGACTACCAAGTCGGGGGCGTCACGATGAAGGTCCCCACGGGCTGCATGTTCACCCACATCATCCGCGGCGACGGCAAGACCATCACCTACCAGAACGCCGGCGTCGACTGCGGCTTCGTCGGAGCCCGCAACGCCGGTTTCTGCAACTGGCGCATCGACTTCACCTACGCGGACACCGACAACAAGACCTACCGCACCTCCCGCGGCAAGACCCACGCCGAGTGCAAGATCAACCCGATGCGCGACAACGCACCCCAGAAGCTCCCCCGATACGGCAAGGCATGCGCCCACCTCAACATCAACGGCGTGCGCCGGGTCAGCCAGTGCCACCACATCACGAAGTGAGCCGCACATGAGCCCCCCGCCCCCCACCCCCACAGACCCCGCCTGGGAAGCTAGGCGCCGCCGTGACGGCATCGCCGCCTTCCTTACCGGGGTCACCGCGTCCTTCGCCTTCTTCGCGTTCTTCCCCGGCCTCCCCCACGTCATCGACTGGGGGGCCATCATCGTGTCGGTGGCCGTCGGCGGCCTAGTCCGCTGGATGTGGCTGGCACACGTCACGAAGAGGGAACTCCGCGGCCGGGAATCCCGGAAATAGCAAAACCCCCAGGTCACGGCGAGTGAGTCCTGGGGGTTTCACAGAGCCGCCTTCGGGATTCGAACCCGAGACCTACGCATTACGAGTGCGTTGCTCTGGCCAACTGAGCTAAGGCGGCACCGCTGGTCAGACAAGTATTCCCTCGAAGAGGTGCTCTCATCAGCAGCGGCGCCAAGTCTACAGGGTCTCGGCGGGTGCCCTGAACCAGGTTCTGGGGGGTGGGGCATAGCTCACATTTGAGGGTGAATGGCGCGGCTCAGCGGCACGCGGCTCAGCACTTCTTGTCCTTCGGCGGGACCTTGCCCTCCAGCAGGTAGCGGTTGATCGAGGTGTCGATGCAGTCGCTGCCGCGCCCGTACGCCGTGTGCCCGTCGCCGTCGTACGTCAGGAGGGTGCCCGAGTCGAGCTGGTCCGCCAGGGCCTGGGCCCACTTGTACGGGGTCGCCGGGTCGCGGGTGGTGCCGACGACCAGGATCGGCGCCGCTCCCTTCGCGGCCAGTGGCTTCGCCGTGCCCGTGGCCTTCACCGGCCAGTACGTGCAGTTCAGCGAGGCCCAGGCCAGGCCCGTGCCGAAGACCGGGGAGGCCTTCTCGAAGGACGGCAGGGCGGATCGCACCGCGTCCGGACCGGTGAAGGCCGGGGGCTGGTCCAGGCAGTTGACGGCGGCGTTCGCGGACATCAGGTTGGCGTACTTGCCGTCCGGCGAACGCTCGTAGTAGCTGTCGGCCAGGCTCAGCAGGCTCGCCCCGTCGCCGTCCATGGCCGCGGTGAGCGCCTCGCGCAGCTGCGGCCAGGCGCTCTCGTCGTACAGGGCCGCGATCACCCCGGTGGTCGCGAGGGCCTCGCCCAGCGGCCGGGCCGCGTCGCCCGTGGGCACGGGCTGGGCGTCGAGCTTGCGGAAGAACTCCTTCAGGCGCGCCGCCACCGCCTCCGGACCGCCCGTGCCCAGCGGGCAGCCCTCCTGCTTGGCGCAGTCCTTCGTAAAGGCGGTGAAGGCCGTCTCGAAGCCCGCCGTCTGGTCCCGGTTCAGGTCGACCGCCGGACGGGACGGGTCCATCGCGCCGTCCAGCACCAGCCGCCCGACCCGGTCGGGGAAGAGGTCCGCGTACGTCGCCCCCAGGAAGGTGCCGTACGAGGCGCCGACGTACGTGAGCTTCTCGTCGCCGAGCACCGCGCGCAGCAGGTCCATGTCGCGGGCCGCCTCGACGGTCGAGACGTGCGGCAGGACCCGCTGCGAGCGCGCCTGGCAGCCGGCGGCGAACTCCTTGAAGGCCGCCACCAGCAGCGCCCGCTCTGCGGCGTCGTCCGGGGTCTGGTCCACCTGTGTGTACTTGTCCATCGCCGGGCCGGTCAGGCACTCGACGGGGCTGCTGCGGTCCACCCCGCGCGGGTCGAAGGAGACCATGTCGTACCGGGCGCGGACGGGCGCGGGATAGCCGATCCCCGCGTACGCCTGCAGGTAGCCGATACCGGATCCGCCCGGGCCGCCCGGGTTGACCACCAACGACCCGAGCCGCTTGCCGGGCCCGGTCGCCGGGCGGCGGGCCACCGCGATCTCGACGTCCTGGCCGGAGCCGGGTTCCGCGTAGTCCAGCGGGGCCTTCATCGTGGAGCACTGGAACCCCGGGACACCGCAGTCGCGCCAGCTCAGCTTCTGCTCGTAGTACGGGCGCAGCGCCGCCGGATCGACCGACGCCGGAGCGGAGGACGCGGCGGCCTTGGGCCCTGCCGCCCCGCCGGAGGTGCATCCGACGAGCAGCAGCCCGGCGGCTGCCATCACGGTCCCGGTGGTACGCAGCAGGCGACTGGTGTCCATCCTCGGAGACTACGTCCTGCCGGCCGGGCCCAGGCCGCGGCCCGGCGCCGGCCGGCCCCGCCCCGTCCACCGCCCCCGCCGGGCGGGGCACGGACCGGGAAGGGACCGGGCCCGTCCCGGTCCCGGCGACTGGTCCGCCCGTACGGGTGAGCCGGTCAACGCGGTGTGGACGCCGGAGCCGGTCAGCCCGCGCGCAGGGACATCGTCATCGCCTCGACCGCGAGGAGGGGGGACACATTGCGGTCCAGGGCCTCCCGGCAGGCGATGATCGCCTCGATCCGGCGCAGGGTCCGCTCGGGCCCCGAGGCGCGGGCGATCCGGTCGAGGTCCGGGCGTATCTCCTCGTTGGCGATGGCCACGGACGAGCCGAGCTGGAGGGCCAGCACGTCCCGGTAGAAGCCGGTGAGGTCGGTCAGCGCCAGGTCCAGGGTGTCGCGCTGGGTCCGGGTGCGGCGGCGCTTCTGCCGGTCCTCCAGCTCCTTCATCACACCCGCCGTGCCGCGGGGCATCCGGCTGCCGGCGCCCGCCTGGGCGCCGAGCGCGGCCCTCAGCTCCTCGGTCTCCTTGACGTCGACCTCTTCCGCGACCTGCTTGGCATCCTCGGCGGCGGCGTCCACCAGCTCCTGTGCGGCCTTGAGGCAGCCGCCCACGTCGTCGATGCGGAGCGGGACCTTCAGCACCGTGGCACGGCGGGAGCGGGCGGCCTCGTCGGTCGCGAGCCGGCGCGCCCGCCCGATGTGCCCCTGGGTGGCACGGGCGGCGGCCGCGGCCACGGCGGGCTCGATGCCGTCGCGCCGGACCAGCACCTCGGCCACGGCGTCGACCGGCGGGGTGCGCAGGGTCAGGTGGCGGCAGCGGGAGCGGATCGTGGGCAGCACGTCTTCCAGCGAGGGAGCGCAGAGCAGCCACACCGTCCTCGGGGCGGGCTCCTCCACGGCCTTGAGGAGTACGTTGCCCGCCCCCTCGGTGAGCCGGTCGGCGTCCTCCAGCACGATGACCTGCCAGCGGCCCACGGCCGGGGAGAGCTGGGCCCGGCGCACCAGGTCGCGGGTCTCCTTCACACCGATCGACAGCAGATCGGTGCGGACGATCTCCACATCGGCGTGCGTGCCGATCACGGTGGTGTGGCAGCCTTCGCAGAACCCGCAGCCCGGCTCACCCCCGAGGGCGCGGTCGGGGCTGGTGCACTGGAGGGCGGCCGCGAAGGCCCGGGCGGCGGTGGACCGCCCCGAGCCGGGCGGCCCGGTGAACAGCCACGCGTGGGTCATCTTGGAGCCGCCGGGGACCGCGGTCCCGTCCGTGATGGCCGTGACCAGGGCGTCGGCGTCGCGCGCGGCGGCGGCCAGCTGCTTCTGGACCCGCTCCTGTCCCACCAGGTCGTCCCATACGGGCATCCCGCCCCACCACCTTTCACTTCACTCTGTGTGCACCCATTGTGGCGCGCGGCACTGACAATCCGGTCCCGCCCAGGTCAGCGCCGCCTGCGCGGGCCGCGCTCGTCGTCATCGCCGTGCTCGTCGGCCCGATGGCGGCCCAGCAGTTCGTCCGCCAGTGTCGGCAGGTCGTCCAGCGGGGTCTCCTCGGCCCAGTCCGGCCGCGGGCGGCGCGGGCGGCCGTCCTCGCCGAGGACCGGGAGCTCCCGCGTGCGGTCCTCGCCCGCGGCACCGTCGCGCTCGGAGTCCCGGAAGATGCCCGGCGGTACCCGGTCGGCCGGGTTCTCCTCGGTGCGCCGGGCCGTGGGGCGCGAGGCCTGCGGGCGCACGGGCGGCAGCACGGCCGTCTCGTCCGTCGCGCGCACGGGGGGCAGTACGGCCGTCTCGTCCGTCGGGCGTACCGGCGGCTTCGACGTGTCGACCTTCGGGACGGGGACGGTCTGCGTGATGTCGTCGGGCTGGACGACCCGACGCAGCGCCGGGGTCTCAAGCGTCACGGCATCGTCCGGATGCGGACCATCCGCCTCCGGAGCCGAAGCCGGCGCCGGAGTCGAAGCCGGCGCCGGAGTCGGGGCCGGTGCCGGAGCAGGTGCCTGTTCGTGCGCCCGAGCCGTTTCCCGTGCCCCAGGAGCCGCCGTTCCAGCCGCCGGACCCGAAGCAGCCGACGCCGAAGCCGCCGCGGCAGCCGCCGCCTGGGCCGCCGCCTCGGCCGCCGCTGCGGCCGCGAGCCGGCGCGCCTCCTCGGCCTTCAGCAGGGCCTCCTCGGCCCGCCGCTGCTTCTCCAGCCGCCGTTCCTCGGCCTCGGCCCGCAGCCGGGCCTCCTCCTCCGCCTGCCGGCGCAGCCGCTCTTCCTCGGCCGCCCGCGCCTTCTCCTCGGCCTCCGCGCGCATCCGCTCGGCCTCGGCCCGGGCCCGGGCCTCCTCCTCGGCGCGGATCCGCTCTTCCTCGGCCCTGCGCGCGGCCTCCGCCTCGGCCTTGATCCGGGCCGCCTCGGCCTCGCGGGCGAGGCGGGCCTCCTCCTCGGCCTTCAGCCGGGCTTCCTCCGCCCTGCGCGCGGCCTCTTCCTCCGCCTTGCGCCGGGCCTCCTCCTCGGCGAGCCGCCGGGCCTCCGCCTGGGCGGCCACCTCCGCCTCGGAGAGCGGGAGCATCCGGTCCAGCCGGTGCCGCACGACGGTGGTCACCGAGTCGGGGTCCTGGCCCGCGTCGACCACCAGGTAGCGCCCGGGATCGGACGCGGCCAGGGTCAGGAACCCGGACCGCACCCGCTGGTGGAACTCCGCCGGCTCCGACTCGAGCCGGTCCGGCGCCTCCGTGAACCGCTCGCGCGCCGCCTCCGGCGACACGTCGAGCAGCACGGTCAGGTTCGGCACGAGCCCGTCGGTGGCCCAGCGCGAGATCCGCGCGATCTCGGTCGGGGAGAGGTCGCGGCCCGCGCCCTGGTAGGCCACGGAGGAGTCGATGTAGCGGTCCGAGATGACCACCGCGCCGCGCTCCAGGGCGGGGCGCACCACCGTGTCCACGTGCTCCGCGCGGTCGGCGGCGTACAGCAGTGCCTCGGCGCGGTTCGAGAGCCCGGCCGAGGAGATGTCGAGCAGGATCGAGCGGAGCCGCTTGCCGACCGGGGTGGCCCCCGGTTCGCGGGTCACGACGACCTCGTGGCCCTTGCCCCGTATCCAGTCGGCCAGCGCCTGCACCTGGGTGGACTTGCCGGCTCCGTCGCCGCCCTCCAGGGCGATGAAGAACCCGGCGGCGGAAGGGGCCTGTGCCGGCTCCCCGCCGCGCAGTGCCTCGCGCAGGTCGCGCCGCAGGGGTACGCCGCTTCGGTCGTCGGCCTTGGCCAGGACCACGGCGGCGACCGGCAGCAGCAGGGCGCCGACCAGCATCAGGGTGAAGGCGGCTCCGCCGTGCGCGACGACGATCTCGCCCCCGCCCAGCCGGTGCGGCCCGATCACGGCGGCGAGCACCGGGGCCACCACGGCCCCGAGCGCCACGGCCACCCGTACGACCGCGTGCAGGTGCTCGGTGACCCGGGCCCGGCGGAACTCCTCGGTCTCCTGGTCCAGCAGCGTGTGCCCGGTGTTGGCGGCGACACCGGCGGCGGCGCCGGCGAGCAGCGAGAGGAACAGGGCGGTCGCGGTGTCCGGGACCAGCCCGGTCAGCAGCAGCGCGAGCCCGGCGACCGCTATGGCCAGGGCCAGCAGGCGGCGCCGGGACAGGCCGGGCAGCACCTTGCCGGCCTGGGCGGCCCGGATGCCGGCGGCGGTGCCGCCTACCAGGGCGAGGACGAACAGCGCGAAGGCGGCGGGGCCGCCGCCGAGGTCGAAGGCGTGCAGTACGGCCACGGCCACGGCGCAGGACACCGCTCCGGCGACGGCCGCGCAGGCCAGGACCAGCACCGGAACGCTGCCGGTACGGCCCTTGTCAGGCCGGTCCCCCGCCTTGGGGGCGCGCAGGCCCTCCAGCGGCGAACGCGGCCGCGGGGGCTTCGACCCGGGCAGCACCAGCGGCAGCAGCAGCGAGACGGAGGCCGCGAAGAGGCCGGAGGCCACGTACGAGCCGAGCGCGGCCTGGTTCGCGGCGAACCAGTCCACGCCTACCCCGAGGGCCTTGCCGACCAGGGTGGCGGCGAGCAGCGCGGCCGCGGCGACCGGGAGCGCCGCGAAGGCGGTGCGCAGGCTCAGCCGGCGCAGCGCGTCCAGGTGGTCCGGAAGCGGCCGTACGGTCGCCCCCTCGGGCGGCGGCGCGGGCAGCAGCGCCGGGGCGGCGCTCTCCTTGGCCAGGGTCCACAGCCGCTCGGCTGCGCCGGCGACGAAGACGGTGGCCAGCAGTGCGGTGAGCGCGTAGACCGGGATCCAGTCGAGCCACAGAGGGGCGACGACGAAGAGCCCGAGCCGGACCCCGTCGGCGCCGATCATCGTCCAGCGGCGGTCCAGCTTGCCGCCGGGGGCGAGCAGGCCGGAGAGCGGTCCCAGCAGGACCGCCCCGAAGAACAGGGTGGCGAGGATCCGGACTCCGAAGACGACGGCCACCGCGAGGGCCGCGCCCTGGTAGCCGCCGCCGAAGGCTCCTTCGGTGACCGCCGCCTGAAGGGCCAGCAGCACCAGCACCAGCAGGGCGAGGGCATCTCCGATGCCGCTCACCAGCTGGGCGCTCCACAGCCGGCGCAGCCTGGGGGTGCGCAGCAGTGCGCGCACCGCACGCTCGCGGGAATCCGCGGCTAGGGCTTCGTCGTAGGTGGGGTTGGCGGGGGCGGTCACGACCGTTGGCTGCTCGGCTCGCGTCATCCGCCCAGCCTATCCGCTGCGCTTGGCGGCTGCGGAGGCCTGTGGACAAGGTCCACTGTGACCCCGGCCCCACCGCCCCGGGGCGGTGCCCCGATCCCCCTCCGGGCAGCGGCTCCGGCGACCCCGGCCCCCACAGCAGGGGCACCAGCTTCCGGCGCCGGGCTCCGACGCCACCCGGGGCACCGCCCCGGCCCCCGCCTCCAGCGCCGGCCAGGCTGGAGCGGCCCCGCGCAGGCACCCGCGCCCGGCACAAGGCCCCGTGCACCGGCACAGGGCCCCAGCCGCCGGCGCCGGCCAGGCTGGAGGCGGGGGCCGCGCAGGCACCCGCGCCCGGCACAGGACGCCGTGCACGGCAAAGGGCCCCGTGCGCGCGGAGCGCACGGGGCCCTTTCTGCCTGCCGGCCGGCAGCCGGTCGGCCCTGGCGGCGGCGACTACTCGTCCGCAGGAGCCGTGGCCGCCTTCTTGGCCGTGGTCTTCTTCGCCACCGTCTTCTTCGCGGTCGTCTTCTTGGCCGCCGTCGTCTTCTTCGCGGCAGCGGTCTTCGTCGCCGTCGCCTTCTTGGCCGGAGCCTTCTTGGCCGGGGCCTTCTTCGCCGTCTTTTTGGCCGGGCCCTTCGCCCGCTTCTCCGCGAGCAGCTCGTAGCCCCGCTCCGGCGTGATCGTCTCGACGTCGTCGTCCCGCCGCAGCGTCGCGTTCGTCTCGCCGTCCGTCACGTACGGCCCGAAGCGGCCGTCCTTGACCACCACCGGCTTCTCGCTGACCGGGTCCGTGCCCAGCTCCTTTAGCGGCGGCTTGGCCGCGGCCCGGCCCCGCTGCTTGGGCTGCGCGTAGATGGCCAGCGCCTCGTTCAGCGTGATCGAGAAGAGCTGGTCCTCGGTCTCCAGCGACCGCGAGTCCGTGCCCTTCTTCAGGTACGGCCCGTAGCGGCCGTTCTGGGCCGTGATCTCCACGCCCTCCGCGTCCGCGCCGACCACCCGCGGCAGCGACATCAGCTTGAGCGCGTCGTCGAGGGTGACCGTGTCCAGGCTCATCGACTTGAAGAGCGAGGCCGTGCGCGGCTTGACCGCGTTCTTGCCCGTCTTCGGCGTGCCCTCGGGCAGGATCTCCGTCACGTACGGCCCGTAGCGGCCGTCCTTGGCGACGATCTCGTTCCCGCTGACCGGGTCCTTGCCCAGCTCGAACTCGCCGCTCGGCTTGGCGAACAGCTCCTCCGCGTACTCGACCGTCAGCTCGTCCGGAGCCATGTCGTCCGGTACGTCGGCCCGCTGGTGGCCCTCCGCGTCCTTCTCGCCCCGCTCCACGTACGGCCCGTAACGGCCGACCCGCAGCACGATGCCCTCGCCGACCGGGAAGGAGGAGATCTCCCGGGCGTCGATCGCGCCCAGGTCCGTGACCAGCTCCTTCAGACCGCCGAGGTGGTCTCCTTCGGCGGGCACGACCTCGGTCGCGTCCTCCGAGCCGAAGTAGAACCGCTTCAGCCACGGCACGGACTTGGCCTCGCCCCGCGCGATGCGGTCGAGGTCGTCCTCCATCTTCGCGGTGAAGTCGTAGTCGACCAGCCGGCCGAAGTGCGTCTCCAGCAGGTTCACCACGGCGAACGACAGGAAGGACGGCACGAGCGCCGTGCCCTTCTTGAAGACGTAGCCGCGGTCGAGGATCGTGCCGATGATCGACGCGTACGTCGACGGGCGGCCGATCTCGCGCTCTTCCAGCTCCTTGACCAGCGAGGCCTCGGTGTAGCGGGCCGGCGGCTTGGTCGAGTGGCCGTCCGCCGTGATCTCCTCGGCGGCGAGCGCGTCGCCCTCCGAGACCTGCGGCAGGCGCTTCTCGCGGTCGTCGAGCTCGGCGTTCGGGTCGTCGGCGCCCTCGACGTAGGCCTTCATGAAGCCGTGGAAGGTGATCGTCTTGCCGGAGGCGGTGAACTCGGCGTCCCGGCCGTCGGCCGCCCGGCCGCCGATCTTCACGGTGACGCTGTTGCCGACCGCGTCCTTCATCTGGGAGGCGACGGTCCGCTTCCAGATCAGCTCGTAGAGACGGAACTGGTCGCCGGTCAGGCCGGTCTCGGCCGGAGTGCGGAAACGATCACCCGAAGGACGAATCGCCTCGTGCGCCTCCTGGGCGTTCTTGACCTTGCCCGCGTAGACGCGCGGCTTCTCCGGCAGGTAGTCGGCCCCGTAGAGCTGCGTGACCTGCGCCCGCGCCGCCGACACCGCGGTCTCCGACAGCGTGGTGGAGTCGGTACGCATATAGGTGATGAAGCCGTTCTCGTACAGCTTCTGGGCCACCTGCATGGTCGCCTTCGCGCCGAAGCCCAGCTTGCGCGAGGCCTCCTGCTGGAGCGTCGTCGTACGGAACGGGGCGTACGGGGAGCGCCGGTACGGCTTGGACTCGACCGAGCGGACGGCGAACGAGGTGTCCGCCAGCGCGGCGGCCAGGGCCCGGGCGTTCGCCTCGTCGAGGTGCAGCACCTCGCTCTTGAGCTGCCCGTTCGAGCCGAAGTCGCGGCCCTGGGCGACGCGCTTGCCGTCCACCGTGTTCAGGCGGGCGACCAGCGTCGAGGGGTCGGAGGCGTCACCGGTGCGCCCGGTGGCGAAGGTCCCTGTCAGGTCCCAGTACTCGGCGGAGCGGAAGGCGATGCGCTCGCGCTCCCGCTCGACGACGAGGCGGGTGGCCACGGACTGGACGCGGCCGGCCGACAGGCGCGGCATGACCTTCTTCCACAGGACCGGCGAGACCTCGTAGCCGTAGAGGCGATCGAGGATGCGGCGGGTCTCCTGGGCGTCGACCATGCGCTGGTTCAGCTCGCGCGGGTTGGCGACGGCGTCGCGGATCGCGTCCTTGGTGATCTCGTGGAAGACCATCCGGTGGACGGGGACCTTGGGCTTGAGGACTTCCTGCAGGTGCCACGCGATGGCTTCGCCCTCGCGGTCCTCATCGGTGGCGAGGAAGAGTTCGTCGGACTCGGCCAGCAGCTCCTTGAGCTTCCTGACCTGGGCCTTCTTGTCCGCGTTGACGACGTAGATCGGCGCGAAGTCGTGCTCGACGTCGACGCCGAGACGGCGGACCTCGCCGGTGTACTTGTCGGGAACCTCGGCCGCGCCGTTCGGGAGGTCGCGGATGTGCCCGACGCTCGCCTCGACGACGTATCCCGGGCCGAGGTAGCCCTTGATCGTCTTCGCCTTGGCAGGGGACTCGACGATGACGAGTCGGCGGCCGCCCTTTGCGGTCTCGCTAGTCGGGGACAACTTGGCTCTTCTCTCCGGTCGGCACTCGGTCGCTGTACGGCGACGCTGCGGAGTGTGACGGTACAACCCGCCCCCGTGTCAAACGGCAGAAGCCCGCAACGGCCACTCGAACGGTAACCCGACAAGTGCCGGTTCTGCCGCCCGGATGCCGCGCCGGTCACCGGGCCGAGTGTCCGGGGGGCCGTCTGGCCCCGCCCGCGGACCCCGTCCCGGACCCTCTCCGGCACCGACTTCCCCCTCGGCTTTCGCGGCCGTAGCGGACCGGCCGCGGCCCTCGCGTCAGGGCCTCGCGAGACACCACGCCCCGAGGGCGAGCGACGCCCCCCCGGCGAGCAGTGCCAGCGGGACGGCCACGACGGGGCGCACGCCTTCGGCCACCGGCGCGCCGCGCAGGGCGCGCGCCCCCGTCCAGGCCAGCAGAGCGGCTCCGAACAGCAGGAACACGGCGCCCGCGAAGATCGCCGGACCTCTTTCCATGCTGCTCTCCCTACCCCTGGGCCGCTCCCGGAATCCCCCCGGATCCCGCAGTCGCAGACCCTTCCAGCCGTTCGGGTACGGCGGGCGAACCCTGGGTTACATCCCGGTTCCGGCTACCGCCTGGGGCCCTGGACGGGCTCCAGGAAGCCCTGCTCGACCAGCATCCGGATCGCCTCCGGGGTGCGGTCCCGCAGCACGACCGGATCTTCCTGCACGAGGTGCGCGATCGCGTCCAGGATCCGGCCCGCGCTCAGTGAGCCGTCACACACTCCGGCGAAGCCCGCGCCGACCGTGTCGACCTTGGTCGCGCGCCGCATGCCGCGGTTCTGCCGGAGCACGACGTGCTCCGGGTCCTCCGAGCCGGGCGCGCCGACCTGCTCCTGCACGACCTCGACGGCCAGCTGGAAGTAGCCCTCCAGCAGGGCCGCGTCATCGTGGTCTCGCAGGTAGTCCTGGCGCGCGAAGTGGGCCAGGACGGTCTCGCCGAGCGGCTGCTCCACCGAGTGCGGCCACTCCTCGACCACGATCGAGGGCTCGGCCGCGTCCGTCCGGCGCAAGGTGATCCACCCGAAGCCTACGGACTTCGTCTTGCGCGCCTCGAACTCGTCCAGCCAGTCCTCGTACCTCCGTGCGTACTCGGCCGGGTCGGCGCGGTGGTCGCCCGCGTCCCGCAGCCACAGCTCGGCGTACTGCGTCACGTCCTGCACGTCACGCTGCACGATCCACGCGTCACAGCCGCGCGGCACCCAGGAGCGGACCCGGTCGTGCCAGTCCTCGCCCTCCACGTGCTGCCAGTTGCCCAGGAACTGCGCGTACCCACCGGGTTTGAGGTGCGCGCCGGCCTCCTGGACCAGGGTCCGGCACAGGTCGTCGCCGCCCATGCCGCCGTCCCGGTACGTGAGGCGGGCGCCGGGGGAGATCACGAACGGCGGGTTGGACACGATCAGGTCGTACGTCGCGTCCCCGACCGGTTCGAAGAGCGAGCCGGTGAGCAGCTCCGCCTCCGGGGCGCCGGACAGCGCCAGCGTCAGACGGGTGAACTCCAGCGCCCGGGGGTTGACGTCGGTGGCCGTGACCCGGGTGGCGTGCTGGGCCGCGTGCAGCGCCTGGATGCCCGATCCGGTGCCGAGGTCCAGGGCCGAGCCCACCGGGACGCGGACGGTGATCCCGGCCAGCGTGGTCGAAGCACCGCCGACCCCGAGGACCACGCCCTCCTCGCGGCTGCCGATCCCGCCGGCCCCACCGACGGCGCAGCCGAGGTCGGAGACGATGAACCAGTCCTCGCCGCCGGGTCCGCCGTACGGGCGCACGTCGACGGTGGCGTGCACCTCGTCGCCCTCCACCCGCAGCCAGCCGTCGGCAATGGCCGCCTCGACGGGCAGCGCGCCCTCGGCGTGCACGTACGGGACAGGCTGCCGGAGCAGGAACAGCCGGACCAGGGTGGCGAGCGCGCCGTCACCGCCGCCGCGGGTGGCGCGCAGGGCGGGGACCGTCTCGCTGCGGGCGAGCGCGGCGTAGGCGGGGGCTCCGAGCAGGTCGAGCAGCCCGTCGGCGGTGAAGCCGGCGGCCAGCAGGGCGGTGCGCAGCTCGGCGGCGTGCTCGGGCGAGGGAAGGCTGGTGGTACTCACCCCACCATTGTGGCCGCTGGGAGCGACAATCCGTGCGCCCGCGCCGCCTTCGGCGCGGGCGTTCCCGAGACCGGCCACCGGACCGGAGGAAGGCCGGCGTCAGTGCCGTGGCCAGGCCCGGGTCCGCCGTGGCCAGGCCCGGGTCCGTCGCGGGGCCCGGACGCACGGCGGGGCGGCCGCGTCCCTTCCGGAACGCGGCCGCCCCGGCCGCCGTCAGCTCACCGCCCCACCGGGCTACTTGGGCGTCGGCGAGGGCGCCGTGACCTGGCAGCCCTTCTGGCTGTTCATCGCCTTGTCGAGGCCGCCCGCGTTGAGCTGGGCGAGGGCGTCCTTGCCGCCCTTCGTGGCCTCCTGGAGCCCGCCCGCCAGCTCCTTGAGCCCCTCGGCGAACTTCGTCTGGTCCTTGGCGTCGAGGGCGTCCATCTTGGTCTTCAGGTCGGCATAGCCCTTCGAGGTCTCCTCGAAGCCCTTGACCGCCGCGTCCAGGGTCGCCTGGCCGTTCTTGACCGGCGGAACTCCCGCCTCCCGCAGCGCGGTCCCCATCGTCTTGTACGACTCGGACATGGTCGCGAACGCCGCCGAGTCGGTCTTCTGGACCTCCTCGGGCTTGCTGCTCTCCGTCGCCACGCGCTTGATCTCGGCGTTGGCCGCCTCGACCTTCTTCAGCTCGGGCTGCCACTGGTCACAGACCTTCTTGGCCCAGGCGTCGGCCTTCTTGTCGCTGTCGTCGCCACCGCACCCGGACAGGACGAGCATCAGTACCGCACCGCCCGACACCGCGGCCGCAAGCTTCTTGTTCACCGGATTGGTCCCTTCGAAGGCTCTCGGCCCGGAAGATACACGGCCGTCATCCGGCGACGCACAAAGGCGGACAGACGGCGCGTCAGTCCGCGCCGCCTGTCCGCCGTTCGGGCGTACGGGGCTTGCGGCCGGCTCAGCCCGGTCCGTGCCCCTGCCGCATCGTGCCTCGGGTCAGGAGACCGTCGCGGGGTCGGGCGACTGGCCCACCCGCTCGGCGGCTGCGCCCTCGGGCTCCTCCCCGACCGCGATGCCGCGGCGCTTGGAGACGTACACCGCGCCGATGATGACGCCGATCGCGAGGACCGCGACGATCGCCCGTACGGTCGCACTGGTGTCCGGGCCGTAGCTGAACTGCACCACCGCCGGGGCGATCAGCAGCGCCACCAGGTTCATGACCTTGAGCAGCGGGTTGATCGCCGGACCGGCGGTGTCCTTGAACGGGTCGCCGACCGTGTCGCCGATGACGACCGCGGCGTGGGCCTCGCTGCCCTTGCCGCCGTGGTGGCCGTCCTCGACGAGCTTCTTCGCGTTGTCCCACGCACCGCCGGAGTTGGCGAGGAAGACCGCCATGAGCGTGCCGGTGCCGATGGCGCCCGCGAGGAAGGAGCCGAGGGCGCCGACGCCGAGGCTGAAGCCCACGGCGATCGGGGTGAGGACGGCGAGCAGGCCGGGCGTGGCGAGCTCGCGCAGCGCGTCCTTGGTGCAGATGTCCACGACGCGCCCGTACTCGGGCTTCTCGGAGTAGTCCATGATCCCGGGGTGCTCGCGGAACTGGCGGCGCACCTCGTAGACCACGGCGCCCGCGGAGCGGGAGACCGCGTTGATGGCCAGGCCGGAGAACAGGAACACGACCGCCGCGCCCAAGATCAGCCCGACGAGGTTGTTGGGCTGCGCGATGTCCAGGCTGAGGTTCATCTCCCCGGCCTTGGCCCCGACTTCCCTGACGGCGGTGGCGATCGCGTCGTTGTACGAGCCGAACAGCGCGGCCGCGGCGAGCACGGCCGTGGCGATGGCGATGCCCTTGGTGATGGCCTTGGTGGTGTTGCCCACCGCGTCCAGGTCGGTCAGGACCTGGGCTCCGGCGCCCTCGACGTCCCCGGACATCTCGGCGATGCCCTGGGCGTTGTCGGAGACCGGGCCGAAGGTGTCCATGGCGACGATGACGCCGACGGTGGTGAGCAGGCCGGTGCCGGCCAGGGCCACCGCGAAGAGCGCGAGCATGATCGACGTTCCGCCGAGCAGGAAAGCGCCGTAGACGCCGAGGCCGATCAGCAGCGCCGTGTAGACCGCGGACTCCAGACCGACCGAGATGCCGGCGAGGACGACGGTGGCCGCTCCCGTGAGGGAGGACTTGCCGATGTCCCGGACGGGACGGCGGTTGGTCTCGGTGAAGTAGCCGGTCAGCTGCTGGATCAGGGCCGCGAGCACGATGCCGATCGCGACGGCGACGACGGCCAGGACGCGCGGGTCCCCGGAGTGGTTCAGGATCGCGGCGTTCTCGACGCCGACGAGCTCCTTGTAGGTGGCCGGCAGGTAGGCGTAGACGGCGATCGCGACCAGGACCAGGGAGATCACGGCCGAGATGAAGAAGCCGCGGTTGATGGCGGTCATGCCGCTGCGGTCGCTGCGGCGCGGGGAGACCGCGAAGATGCCGATCATCGCGGTGATCACGCCGATCGCGGGGACGATCAGCGGGAAGGCCAGGCCCAGGTCGCCGAAGGCGGCCTTGCCGAGGATGAGCGCGGCCACCAGGGTGACGGCGTACGACTCGAAGAGGTCGGCGGCCATGCCCGCGCAGTCGCCGACGTTGTCGCCCACGTTGTCGGCGATGGTCGCGGCATTGCGCGGGTCGTCCTCCGGAATGCCCTGTTCGACCTTGCCGACCAGGTCGGCGCCGACGTCGGCGGCCTTGGTGAAGATGCCGCCGCCGACACGCATGAACATCGCGATCAGCGCGGCGCCGAGACCGAAGCCCTCGAGGACCTTGGGGGCGTCGGCCGCGTAGACCAGGACGACGCAGGAGGCGCCGAGCAGGCCGAGGCCGACGGTGAACATGCCGACGACGCCGCCCGTACGGAAGGCGATCTTCATCGCCTTGTGGGAGACCTCGATCAGGTCCTTGGCGGGCTCGCCCTCGGCGGGGGTGGCCTCGCGCGCTGCCGCGGCGACGCGGACGTTGGCGCGGACCGCGAGCCGCATGCCGATGTAGCCGGTGGCCGCCGAGAAGAGGGCGCCCACGAGGAAGAAGGCGGAACGTCCCGCCCGCTGCGACCAGGTGTCGGCGGGGAGCAGGAAGAGCAGGAAGAACACCACGACGGCGAAGACGCCGAGCGTGCGCAGCTGACGTCCCAGGTAGGCGTTGGCGCCCTCCTGGACGGCCGCGGCGATCTTCTTCATGTTGTCGGTGCCCTCGTCGGCTGCGAGCACCTGGCGGACCAGGATCTGCGCGACGACGAGCGCGGCCAGTGCCACGGCCGCGATGACGATCACGATGAGCCGGTTGTCATCGGTGAGTACTGCGGCTGCCAGATCCGAGGTGCGATCCGGCGCGATAGGGGTGAAGAGCCCCGTCATTCGTCCTCCTTGACGTGATGAGCTCAAGATGTGGACGGATTGTAGGGAGCGCACCCTGATCAAAACAGTGCGCCGGAAACGCAATTGGCGTGCTCTTGCTCCTCAGCAATAGATCGCGTCACTCCATTACCCTCGAAAGTAGTAATGGGGCAAAGGCATTGACGCCCGGTCATTGATCTAGGGAAATGAAAAAGGCCCTGCTCAGCAGGGCCTTGATAAAGATCGGAAGATACGAAGGAATCCGCGCGCAGTGGATCTACGGCAGATCGGCGGCTCCCAGGACGGGCCAGCTCATCCGGATGGTCCCGCCCGATTCCCCACTGGTCACCTCGACGTCGTCGACGAGTCCGCTGATCACGGCGAGGCCCATCTCGTCCTCACCCTCGATGTCGGGGTCCAGGACGGCGTCGATGCCGGACACGCCGTCGCCCGGGCCGCCGGCCGGTCCGGGAACCTCGTCGCCGACCTCGATGGAGAACACCTTCTCCTCCTCGGTCAGGACGACCCGGACGGGCGCGGTCAGCCCGTTGCTGCGGTGCAGTCCGACGGCACGCGAGCAGGCCTCGCCCACGGCGAGGCGGACCTCGTCGAGGACGGCTTCCTCCACTCCGGCCCGGCGCGCCACGGCGGCCGCGACGAGGCGGGCCGTCCGGACGTGTTCGGGCTGGGCGCTGAAGCGCAGTTCAACGGTGGCCATGCGCGTCCCCCTCGGACTACGGGCGTGCCTTGACAGGGGCCCGGGCCATCAGTGGCCCGGTACCCCCGTTCTCCTATCGGCTCCCTGCCTTCGGGAGCCGTCAGTCGGTGGCGTTGACAGCGTCTTCCACGGAGGTGTGGATCGGGAACACCTTGGTCAGACCGGTGATGCGGAAGATCTTCAGGATGCGCTCCTGGTTGCACACCAGACGCAGCGAACCCTCGTGCGCGCGGACGCGCTTGAGGCCTCCCACGAGCACACCGAGTCCGGTGGAGTCGAGGAAGTCCACTCGCTCCATGTCGACAACCAGGTGGTAGCTGCCGTCGTTCACCAACTCGACCAACTGCTCGCGCAGCTTGGGCGCGGTATACACATCAATCTCGCCACCGACCTCTACGACCGTACGGTCGCCGACAGTGCGAGTCGACAGGGACAGGTCCACGGATCCTCCAGCACCTTGCTATCGAGCGGCGCCCCCCAGGGGCCTCCCCACCCGGAGGTGGGCGAGGGATTGGCTGCCGCGATGGCATTCAATCACTTACCGGCAGGCGCGCACGACGCCTTGGGACCATTGTCCCGCACGCCAGTGACACACTCGGTTCCAATGGCCAATACTCACCGCCCCGGTCGGCCCACGGCACCAGCGGACCCACGACCCACTCCCGGCACGGTCCTGGACCGCCTGTCACGGGGGCCTTCCCGGGCTGCGCGCATCACCCATACGGAGCACTTGCCCCCAAGGGCGGGCCGTCATGCAGTCTGGCCCGACCGCATCCGAACGGATGTCGTGGCCGCGATTGAGGCGGCCGGGATCGGCCATCCGTGGGAACACCAGGCCGCCGCGGCCGAGCACGCCCTGGACGGCCGGTCCGTCGTGGTCGCCACCGGCACCGCCTCGGGCAAGTCGCTGGCCTACCTGGCTCCCGTGCTCTCCGCCCTCGCGGACGGCGCCGAGGCCCCGAACGGCAGGGGTGCCACCGCCCTCTACCTGTCCCCGACCAAAGCTCTGGCGGCCGACCAGCGGCGCGCCGTACGGGAACTGGCAGCCCCGCTCGGCAACGCGGTCCGCCCCGCCGTCTACGACGGCGACACACCGATGGAAGAACGCGAATGGGTGCGCCAGTACGCCAATTACGTCCTCACCAACCCCGACATGCTGCACCGCGGCATCCTCCCGGCCCACCCCCGCTGGTCCTCCTTCCTGAAGGCCCTGCGCTACGTCGTGATCGACGAGTGCCACTCCTACCGCGGGGTCTTCGGCTCCCACGTGGCCCAGGTGCTGCGCCGGCTGCGGCGGCTGTGCGCCCGCTACGGCTCCGATCCGGTGTTCCTGCTGGCCTCGGCCACGGCCGGCCATCCGGGGGCCGCGGCCTCCCGGCTGACCGGGACCCGGGTGATCGAGATCACCGAGGACGCCTCGCCGCGCGGCGAGGTGGTCTTCGCCCTGTGGGAGCCGCCGCTTCTGACCGAGCTGCGCGGCGAGAAGGGCGCGCCCGTGCGCCGTACGGCCACGGCCGAGACCGCCGACCTGCTGACCGACCTGGTCCTCCAGGGGGTCCGTACGGTCGCCTTCGTGCGCTCCCGGCGCGGCGCCGAGCTGATCTCGGTGATCGCCCAGGAACGCCTCTCCGAGGTGGACCGGTCACTGGCCCGGCGGGTCGCGGCCTACCGGGGCGGCTACCTGCCCGAGGAGCGCCGGGCCCTGGAGCGGGCCCTGCACTCCGGCGAGCTGCTGGGGCTGGCCGCCACGACCGCCCTGGAGCTGGGCGTGGACGTCTCGGGCCTGGACGCCGTCCTGATCACCGGCTACCCGGGCACCAGGGCGTCCCTGTGGCAGCAGGCGGGCCGCGCCGGGCGCTCGGGCCAGGGCGCCCTGGCCGTGTTGATCGCCCGCGACGACCCGCTGGACACCTACCTGGTCCACCACCCGGAGGCGCTGTTCCACCGGCCCGTGGAAGCCACCGTGCTGGACCCCGACAACCCGTACGTCCTCGCCCCCCACCTGTGCGCGGCCGCGGCGGAGCTCCCGCTGACCGAGGCGGACCTGGACCTCTTCGGCCCGGCGACCCAGGAGCTCCTCCCCCAGCTCGAAGCGGCCAAGCTGCTCCGCCGGCGGGCCACGGCCTGGCACTGGACCCGCCGGGAGCGGGCCTCGGACCTGACCGACATCCGGGGCGGCGGCGGCCGCCCGGTGCAGATCGTCGAGGCCTCGACCGGACGGCTGCTGGGCACGGTCGACGAGTCGGCCGCCCACACCGCCGTCCACGAGGGGGCCGTCCACCTCCACCAGGGCCGCACGTACCTCGTGCGGCACCTGGACCTGGAGGACGCGGTGGCCCTCGTCGAGGAGGCGAACCCGCCCTACTCCACCACCGCCCGTGACATCACCTCCATCTCCGTCCTGGAGACCGAGACCGAGGTCCCCTGGGGCCCGGCCCGGCTCTGCTACGGCTCCGTCGAGGTCACCAACCAGGTGGTCTCCTACCTTCGGCGCAAACTGATCACCGGCGAGGTGCTGGGCGAGGCCAAACTGGACCTGCCGCCCCGCACCCTGCGCACCCGGGCCGTGTGGTGGACGGTCACCGAGGACCAGCTCGACGAGGCCCGGATCAACCCGGAGATCCTCGGCGGCGCCCTGCACGCCGCCGAGCACGCCTCCATCGGCCTGCTCCCGCTGTTCGCCACCTGCGACCGCTGGGACATCGGCGGCGTCTCCGTGCCGCTGCATCCCGACACCCTCCTCCCCACGGTCTTCGTCTACGACGGCCACCCCGGCGGCGCCGGGTTCGCGGAGCGGGCCTTCCACACCGCCCGCGCCTGGCTGACGGCGACCCGCGACGCCATCGCCGCCTGCGAATGCGAGGCCGGCTGCCCTTCCTGCATCCAGTCGCCCAAATGCGGCAACGGCAACGACCCGCTCCACAAGCGCGGCGCCATCCGCCTGCTCACCCGCCTCCTGGCCCAGTCCCCTCCCGAGGCGGGCCCGCCCGGGCCCTGATCTCCGGGGTGAAGGTCCCGGCCGCCGGGCGCGCCGTGACCTCGGCGACCTCGCCCTCGAGGCTGCAGGCGGCCAGGGCCGCGCCCTGGGCCCGGGCCACCCGCAGCGCCGCCCCGCAGGCCGTCTCGGGCCCGTGGGCCCAGGTCGCCGCCGCCGCGAGCGCCGCCAGGTCCGCGGCGGCCGCCGCCCGGTGCCGGGCCACCACCGCCTGGCCGAGCAGCAGCACACCGCCGAAGACGGCCCCCAGCACCGTCGCCGCGAGCACCGCCCAGACCGTGGCCGAACCCCGGTCCCGGCTCACGGCGGCGGCCCCACGCTGTCCTCCGCCAGGGCCACCGCCTGCGCCCCGAGCCGTACCGGCAGGCCGCGCGGACCGGGAGCCGGGGCCGCCACCCGGACCCGCCAGAGGTCGCCCTCCCGCTCCAGCTCCACCCGGGACCCTGACGGCGCGGCCGCCCGGGCGGCCGCCACCGCCACTTCCGCCGGCTCCGACCGGGCCGCCGCCCGGGCGCCGGCCCGGGCCGCGTCCACGCACCGGATCTGGGCGGCCGCCGCCATCAGCGCCCACACCAGCAGCGCCGCGAAGAGCACCAGGGCCGGAATCACCAGGGCCGCCTCCGCCGTCACGAATCCCCGGTCCGCCGTATTCCGGACGGCTCCGGAATCGTCCTCAGAACGGCACATCGAGTGCCTTTCCGATGGTCGACTGAAGGGCCGTGGAGACCACCTCGCTCGTCACCACCTTGTACAGAACCGCGGCGAACGCACAGGCCGCGATCGTGCCCATGGCGTATTCCGAAGTGGACATCCCCGCATCGCGTCCGCGACCGCGCAGTGCCGTCCACGCCCGAAACCAGATGATCCTCATGGCTGCTCCTATTGATTTCCGTTGTTGATGTGAGTGGTTAATGTGACGTCAGGTGTTCGAGAGAAGACCGGAGGCCATTCCGATCACCACCGGCGCGACCCCGATCGCGAGAAATGCGGGGAGGAAGCACAGTCCGACCGGCGCCGTCACGAGCACCGCCGCCCGCTGCGCCCTGGCGCCCGCCTGCCGGGACCGGTCCTCCCGGAGGGCCGAGGCGAGCCGGGAGACCGGTTCCGCGGCGGGAGCCCCCGTCCGGGCGGCCCGCTCCAGGCAGCGCGCGAGGTCTCGGGCACCCGGTATCTCCGCCAACCTCCCCCACCCGGCACCTGGTTCACCGCCGAGCCGCAGCTCCGCCCCGGCCCGCGCCAGCCGCTCGCCCACCGGGCCCCCGAGCGACTCCCCCACGACCTCCGCGGCCTCCACGGGCCCGGCCCCGGCCGCCAGACAGGCGGCCAACAGGTCGGCGGCGAACGGCAGCTGACGCTCCGCCTCCCGAAGGTCCACCGCGGCCGGAGGGCGGGCCCTGGCCTGCCGGCGCCGCACTCCGAGCGCCGCGAGGGCTCCGACGGCCGCCCCGGCGACCCCGCCGACGAGCACCCAGCCCGCCAGCACCGCGCCGGCCGGCCCGGCCCAGGCGGCCACCGCGCCGCGCGTCCGAACGCGCCACACCGCTTCCCGCCGGCCCGGCCGTACCCCCAGCAGCAGCCCGGCTCTGCGCCGGCCCCGCCGCTCCCGGATCCCCGCCGCCAGCGCCGACACCGCGCAGAGCGCCGCCGCCGCCAGGCACAGCACCATCCCCAGCCTGTGGACCGCGAAACCGCCCATCACCGCTCCCCCGTCCGCACGATCCGCCGGCACCACAGCAGCCCCAGCGCCTCCAGCACCGCGCCCGCGACCAGACACCCCCAGCCCATCGGGGTGTGCAGCAGCACCCGCAGCGGATCCGCGCCCAGCCCCGTCCCGATCAGCAGCCCCACCAGGGGCAGCAGGGCGAGCACCACCGCCGTGGAACGCGCCCCCGCCAGCTGGGCCCGCAACGACTCCTGCCGGTCCCGCTCGGCCCGCAGAGCGCCCTCCAGCCGGTCCAGGCCGGCGGCCAGACCCGCACCGCCGTCCACCGACACCCGCCAGCAGGCGGCCATCCCGGCCAGCCCCTCCGCGCCGGGCTCGCGGGCAGCCTGCCGCAGCGCCCCGGGCACGTCCCCGCCGAACGCCGCCGCGGCCAGCACCCCCGCCTCCGCGGCGCCCGGACCGCCGGGACCGTCCGCCGTCCGCCGCATCGCCGCCGTCAGGGCCTGCCCGGGCTGGGCTCCCGCCCGCAGCTCGCCCACCACCGCCCCGCACAGCGCCACCACCTCGACGGCCCGCGCCGCCCGGGCCCGCTCCCGCGCCCGGGTCCGCAGCCAGCGCCTCGCCAGCGGCACCGCGGCAGCCCCTGCCAGCAGCGGGATCACCGACCCGCCGAGCACGGCGACCAGCAGCCCGGCCCCGAGAGCCGACCACTCCGGCCACCGCGCCGCCCGCACCCGCACGCCGGCCAGCAGCAGATCCATGCGGGCCGGGCCGCGCGGCACCACCGGACCGCCCCCGGCCAGCACCGCCCGGGCCCGCCGGGACACCCGGTCCGTGCCGGTGAGCCCCCAGGCGGCGGCCACGGCACACAGCACCCCGGCGAACACCGGCACCGGCAGCGCCGCCCCGGGGCTCACCGGGCACCCCGCAGCAAGGGGCGCAGCCGCTCCCAGCCCCGCTCCCGTACGAAGCCCCGCGCCGACCAGCGCAGCGCCGGCACGGTCACCACCAGCCCGGCCGCGTCCCGCTCCAGCACGTGCACCTCGGCCACCCGGCGCCGGCCTTCGCGGTCCCGGACGAGGTGGACCACCAGGGTCAGCGCGGCCGCCAGCTGGCTGTGCAGGGCGGCCCGGTCGAGCCCGGCCGCCGTCCCCAGGGCCTCCAGCCGGGCCGGCACATGGGCGGCCGCATTGGCGTGCACCGTGCCGCAGCCGCCCTCGTGGCCCGTGTTCAGCGCCGCCAGGAGATCCGCGACCTCCGGACCCCGAACCTCGCCCACCACCAGCCGGTCGGGGCGCATCCGCAGGGCTTGGCGCACCAGGTCCGCCAAGGTGACCTGCCCCGCGCCCTCCTGGTTGGCGGGCCGCGTCTCCAGCCGCACCACATGCGGATGATCGGGGCGCAGCTCGGCCGAATCCTCGGCCAGCACGATCCGCTCGCCGGGACCGACCAGCCCCAACAGGGCGCTGAGCAGCGTGGTCTTGCCCGTGCCGGTCCCGCCCGAGACGAGGAAGGAGAGCCGGGCCTCGACCATGTCCCGCAGCAGCCGGTGTCCGCCGGGCGGCAGGGTGCCCGCCGCGACCAGCTCCTCCAGCGTGAACGCCCGCGGCCGCACCACGCGCAGCGAGAGGCAGGCCGATCCGACGGACACCGGTGGGAGCACCGCGTGCAGCCGGGTGCCGTCCGGCATCCGGGCGTCCACCCAGGGCCGGGCGTCGTCCAGCCGGCGCCCCGCCACGGCGGCCAGCCGCTGGGCGAGCCTGCGCACGCCCTCGGGGCCCTCGAAGGTCACCCCGGTCAGCTCCAGCCCGCCGCCCCGGTCCACCCACACCCGGTCGGGGGCCGCCACCAGCACGTCGGTGACCTCCGGGTCGGCGAGCAGCGGCTCCAGCGGGCCGGCGCCGACCAGCTCGGACCGTAACTCCGCGGCGACTCCGAGCACTTCGGCATCGCCCAGCAGCCGGCCCTGTGCCCGCAGGGCCGCGGCCACCCGCGCCGGGGTCGGTTCCGCCCCGGTCTCGGCGAGCCGCCTGCGCACCGCGTCCAGGAGCACCGCGCTCATGCCGGCACCCCCTGGGCGGAGCCGAGCGCCCGCTGCCAGAACCCGTCGCAGAAGCGGGCCAGCGCGCCCCGCCCCTGCGACCCCGGCGGCTCTCCTTCAGCCACCCGGCCCGGGAGCCCCACCTCGACCGGCACCTCACCGGCCAGCGGCGCTCCCAGGAGGGCGGCCACGGCCTCCGGTTCGAGTCCGCCCGGGCAGCGCCCCCGGACGACGACGCGCACGTCCCGGGCCACCATCCGTACTCCTGCGGCCACCCGGCCCGCGGCGGCCACCGAGCGCAGCTCGCCCGGCACCACCATCAGCACCAGGTCGAGCTGGGCCAGCACCTCGGCCACGGCTTCGTCGACCCGGCGCGGCAGGTCGACCACGACGACCCCGCCCCGGCGCCGGGCGGCGGCCACCACCGACCGCATGGCGGCGGGCGGCACCACCACCCGGTCCCCGCGGTCCCAGCTGAGCACGCGCAGGGCGTGCAGTTCGGGCAGGGACTCCTCCAGGGCTCCCGCGCCGACCCGTCCGCGCGATGCCGCGAAGTCGGGCCAGCGCAGCCCTTCGGCGGCCTCGCCCCCGAGCAGGACGTCCATGCCGCCGCCCAGCGGGTCCCCGTCGATGAGGATGGTCCGCTCACCCGTGCGAGCCGCCCGTAGGGCCAGGGCGCAGGCGAGGGTGGAGGCCCCGGCCCCGCCGCTGCCGCCGATCACTCCGACGGCGAGGGCGGGCCGGCCGGCTCCCTCCACCACGTCGGCGATCCGGTCGACCAGGCGGCTCTCGGCGTCGGGGAGCCTCAGCACCTCCTCGGCGCCGATCTCCACCGCCCGCTGCCACACGAGGGGGTCGTCCAGGTCCCGTCCGACGAGGAACACGCCGTCCCGGCGCGGCGCCCCGCGCACCCGCCGGGCGGCGTCGTCCCCGACCAGGACGAGCGGCGCGGACTCCCAGCCGGTGCTCCCGCCCGATCCGCCCGCCCCGCTCGGCTCCGGCACCTCGTGGTGCACGTGCGGCTCGGCGCCCGCGGCGGCGCACAGCCGCAGCAGATCGTCGAGCAGCAGGGGATCCTCGGTGATGATCAGCGGCCGCCCGCCCGCGCCCCCGGCCGACGCCGCGGACGCGGCCCCGCCCACCGCGGCCTCCGCCCGGTCCGCCGGTGTTTCACACGACTTCGATCGAGCCACGATCTCCGCCTCCTTCTCCCTGCGATATCCAGCACCGCGGACTTCGCGGCTGGAATCACCGTGCAGCGATCGGGAAAAAGAAGTGGATCTTGCTAGAAAACTGTGGACACCGCGTCGATTGTGAATAACCCGGTCACCCGACAAGGTGACTTCCACAGCGCGGCGGAACCACTACGCACCGTCACGAGTCATAAGGGTGTGGGCCTTCGCCGGGAAGGCGCCGTATGACGAGGAGGGCCGAGGGGGTGGTCACTCGGGGCCGAAGGCAGGGACGCGAACCGCGTCCGGACATGCGACGCCCCCCGCCGGGGGGGAGAGCGGGGGTCGTCCCCACGGTCCGACTCGGGGGGGGAGGAGCCAGACCGGGTTAGCACGGTCGCGAACGATCCGTGACTTCCATGGTGTACCCGAGAGCCCTCTCAGGCAAACCCACGCGCCACACCTTACGCCGAATGGTGGGCGCATATGCTCGGAGCGTGGAAAATCAGCCCTTGCCGCACTCCTCGCCCCGCACCGCAGCCTTCTTCGACCTGGACAAGACGGTCATTGCGAAGTCGAGCACCCTGACGTTCAGCAAGTCCTTCTACCAGGGCGGCCTGATCAACCGGCGAGCGGTGCTGCGCACCGCGTACACGCAGTTCATCTTCCTGGCCGGCGGCGCCGACCACGACCAGATGGAACGGATGCGCGAGTACCTCTCCGCCCTGTGCAAGGGGTGGAACGTGCAGCAGGTCCGGGAGATCGTCGCGGAAGCCCTGCACGACCTCATCGACCCGATCATCTACGACGAGGCGGCCTCCCTCATCGAGGCCCACCACACCGCGGGCCGCGACGTGGTGATCGTGTCGACCTCCGGCGCGGAAGTGGTCGAGCCGATCGGGGAGATGCTCGGCGCCGACCGCGTCGTCGCCACGCGCATGGTGGTGGGCGAGGACGGCTGCTTCACCGGCGAGATCGAGTACTACGCCTACGGACCCACGAAGGCGGAGGCCGTCCGCGAGCTCGCGGAGTCCGAGGGGTACGACCTCGCCCGCTGCTACGCCTACAGCGACTCGGCCACGGACATCCCGATGCTGGAGGCCGTCGGGCACCCGCACGCCGTCAACCCCGACCGGGCGCTGCGCCGGGAGGCGCTGGCCCGGGAGTGGCCGGTGCTCGTGTTCAACCGTCCGGTGCGGCTGAAGCAGCGGCTGCCCGGGCTGTCGATGCCCGCGCGGCCCGCGCTCGTCGCCGCTGCCGCCGTCGGCGCCGCGGCCGCCACCGCCGGGCTGGTCTGGTACGCGAGCCGGCGCCGGGCCGGCGCACTGGCTGCCGCCGCGTCCTCCTGAACGCCCCGGTCCGTGGCGATATCGGGTGTCCGGTTCGCCCGCGATCGCCCTGGAAAGTAAAAAGTGGAGCTAGGGGTTTCGCATGGCTCCGAAGCGGAGTACAAATAAAGCAACGGCCCGCGAGACCAAAGAACATCCGAGAGGATCATCTTTAAAACGCAGTAAGGCCCACGGACCGAAGCACGAACGCCGAGCACCCACGCGACGTCGACCCGTCGATTACGGGCCAGCCGCACCAGGTGACGGGCAAAGTCCCCGACCTGATGGGCAACTTTCGAGGACGCTTGGTAACTGGGCGCAAGTGCCAGCGGCGACACCAAAGCAAGACGGTGTCGCCGCAACCCGTGTCCGGACAAAAGCCCCGGCCCCGGGGTCGAGAACCTCGGAGCCTCAGGCCGCGCCGCGCTGCAGCGCCTCGCACACCGCCGTCGACTCGCGCACACCGAGTTCGATGGCGCGGCCGCAGTGGGCGATCCAGGCGGCCATCCCCTCCGGAGTCCCGGAGACGTACCCCTCGAACGCGGCCAGGTAGGCCTCCCGGCCCTGTTCCGCGTGACCGACCTCCGCAGGGCAGATCGCCTTCGGGTCCAGGCCGCTGTTGATCAGGACGATGCGCTCGGCGGCCCGCGCCACCAGGCCGTTGCAGGTGGCGAAGGGGCGCAGCGCCAGCAGCTCCCCGTGCACCACCGCCGCCGTGACCAGCGCCGGGGCGGAGCCGCCCGCGATGACCAGGCGTGACAGCCCGTCCAGCCGGCCCGCGACCTCGTCCGCGCTCGGCAGCGGGAGCCGTACCAGCGGTTCGTCGACCGGTTCGCCCGCCAGCCGGGGCCGGCCCACCACGTCCCCGTCCGCGGCGGACCCGCACGCGACCAGGTGGAGCCGCGCCAGGACCCGCAGCGGCGACTGGCGCCAGATGCTCAGCAGCTGCCCGGCCTCGGCCGTGAGCCGCAGCGCCGCGCCCACCGTCAGGGCCTCGGGCTCGGCGCCGAAGTCGGTGCGCCGCCGCACCTCTTCGAGCGCCCAGTCCGCGCCGGACAGGGCCGCGCTCCCGCGCGCGCCGCGCAGCGCGGCCTCCGAGGTGATCTCGCCGCTGCGGCGGCGCATGACCCGGTGCCCGTAGACCCGGTCCACGGCCTTGCGTACGGAATCCACGGAATCGGCGACACCCGGCAGCCCGGTCAGGGCGGCCAACGGGTCAGAAGCGCTACTCATAAGTAGGGAGCCTACGCACTGCGCGCCCGTAGCACCGACCCCTCCTTGGAGTGGTCTTCTTCACTCACCTTGACAACTCAGCGCGTCCGACCCGCTACGCTTGGTGAACATGAAGATCGCTTTCGTGGGAAAGGGCGGCAGCGGCAAGACCACGCTGTCCTCCCTCTTCATCCGCCACCTCGCCGCAAACGAAGCCCCGGTCGTCGCGGTGGACGCCGACATCAACCAGCACCTGGGCACGGCCCTCGGGCTCGGCGAGGACGAGGCCGCCGAACTGCCCGCACTCGGCGCACACCTGCCCCTGATCAAGGAGTACCTGCGGGGCTCCAACCCGCGCATCGCGTCCGCCGACACGATGATCAAGACCACGCCGCCCGGGCGGGGTTCGCGCCTGCTGCGGGTCACCGAGGAAAACCCGGTGTACGAGGCCTGCGCGCGCACGCTCCTGCTCGACGGGGAGCCCGTACGCCTCATGGCCACGGGACCCTTCACCGAAGCCGATCTGGGCGTGGCCTGCTACCACTCCAAGGTCGGGGCGGTCGAGCTCTGCCTGAACCACCTCGCCGACGGGCCGGACGAGTACGTCGTCGTCGACATGACCGCGGGCTCCGACTCCTTCGCCTCGGGCATGTTCACCCGCTTCGACGTGACCTTCCTGGTCGCCGAGCCGACCCGCAAGGGCGTCTCCGTCTACCGCCAGTACAAGGAGTACGCGCGGGACTTCGGCGTCGCGCTCAAGGTCGTCGGCAACAAGGTGCAGGGGCCGGAGGACATCGAGTTCCTCCAGGACGAGGTCGGCGAGGACCTGCTGGTGACGGTCGGGCACTCCGACTGGGTGCGGTCCATGGAGAAGGGTCGGCCGGCCGCCTTCGAGCTGCTGGAGGCCACCAACCGGCTGGCCCTGCAGGCCTTGCAGGACGCGGCGGACGACTCGTACGCGCACCGCGACTGGGAGCGGTACACCGAGCAGATGGTGCGGTTCCACCTGAAGAACGCGGAGAGCTGGGGCAACGCCAAGACCGGGGTCGACCTGGCGGACCAGGTCGACCCCGGCTTCGTCCTGCGCGAGGGCGCCGAAGCCTCCGAGGAAGCCGCGGAGGGGGGCGAGGCTCTCGTCAGCCCTCGTCCGCCGCGGCTTCGGCCTGCTCCTCAGCCTGCGTGACCCCGGCGGGGGCCGTCGGCGGTGCGGGCGGCGGCCCCGCGGTCAGGAACTTCGCCCAGCCCTCCTTCGGCGCCTCGCCGACGTCGAGGGTGCGCATCCACTCCACGACCTTGGGGTCCTGGGCGTCCAGCCAGTCCGCCAGCTCCCGGAACGGCACGCAGCGGACCTCCTTCTGGGTGCACATCCCCTTGATGGACTCCTCGACGGCGCGCATGTAGGTGCCGCCGTTCCAGGACTCGAAGTGGTTGCCGATGATCAGCGGCGCCCGGTTGCCCTGGTAGGCGCGGTCGAAGGCCTGGCGCAGGCCGTCGCGCATCTGGTCGCCCCAGTACGCGTGCTGCGAGGGGTCGCCCTGTGAGGTCGTGCCGGACTGGTTGGTCATGAAGTTGTAGTCCATGCTCAGGGTCTCGAAGGCGCGGCCCGGGACGGGGACCAGCTGCAGCGGGATGTCCCAGAGCCCGTCCGTCTTCTTGGGCCAGATCTGCTTGCTGATGCCGCTGGAGTCGTAGCGGAAGCCCAGGTCCTTGGCCGCCAGCATGAAGTTCTTCTGTCCTTCGAGGCAGGGGGTGCGGGCCCCGACGAGCTCCTTGTCGTAGTCGAAGGGGAGCGCCTCCATGTTCTTCAGGCCCGCGTTCGTCTTCCAGTTCTTGACGAAGGACTTGGCCTGGCTGATCTCGCTCTTCCACTCGTCCACGGACCAGGTGCCGACGCCGCCGTCGGGGCCGCAGAAGTGGCCGTTGAAGTGGGTGCCGATCTCATTGCCCTCGAGCCAGGCCGCGCGGACCTGGGTGGCGGTGTCCTTGATGCCCTGGAGGTCGCCGAAGCCGATGTCCGAACGTCCGGGCTCGTGCTGCGGGGCGGTGTAGAGGGAGCGCTTCTCCTCCGGGAGCATGTAGACGCCGCTGAGGAAGTACGTCATCCGGGCGTTGTACTTCTTGCCGACCTCGCGGAAGTGCGAGAAGAGCTTCTGGCTGTCCTCTCCGGCCCCGTCCCAGGAGAACACCACGAACTGCGGGGGCTTCTCACCGGGCTTGAGCTTCTGCGCCTTCCGGACGTTGGGCTGCGCGCCGGTGTAGGCGGTCGAACCGTCGCCGATGGGCCGGTTGACGCTGCCGGGGGCATCGGGAGCGGCGACGCCCCCGCGGGCCTTCTGGGGGCCGGAGGCCGGGGACTCGGCGGGTTGCGAGCCGCTGCACCCGGCGGCCCCCAGGACCAGCGCCGTGGCGACCAGGCCGCCGGCGATCTTCTTCGTGGCGGCGATCATCCGCCCCACCTCTCCCTCGCAGTTCCATCGCAGGACTTCCGCGCCGCAACGTCCCACGCGGTCCACTGTGAAGAAGGTGTGACAAGCCGGACAAAATGCTTAATCACCCTGGAGGGTTAATTCATAGTCCATTTGCCCGTATTTTCTACTACGGACCTTTACTCTCCATTACCATCCATTTACCGAGTGTTGAGACTCCCGCCGCTTCACCCCTCCCCCGAGGAGACGGGACCTTATGACAGCCACCTCACGCACCCCCGCAGCCGACGACCGCGCCCAGGTCCGCAAGGACCTGCCGGCGGACCTCTCCGCCTCCATCGCCGTGTTCCTGATCGCCCTGCCCCTCTCCCTCGGCATCGCCCTGGCCACCGGCGCCCCGCTCCAGGCCGGACTGGTCGCGGCGGCGGTCGGCGGAATCGTCGCCGGGCGCCTCGGCGGAGCCCCGCTCCAGGTGAGCGGCCCCGCGGCCGGACTCACCGTCGTCACCGCGGAGTTGATCCAGCACTACGGGTGGCGCACCACGTGCGCCATCACGGTGCTCGCCGGCTTCTGCCAGCTGGGCCTCGCCGTGCTGCGCACCGCCCGGTCGGCGCTCATGGTCAGCCCGGCCATCGTGCACGGCATGCTCGCCGGCATCGGCGTGACCATCGCGCTGGCCCAGCTGCACATCGTCCTCGGCGGCACCCCGCAGAGCTCCGCCGTGGCGAACGTCCTCGGCCTGCCGGGCCAGTTGGCGGATCTGCACCCGGTCGCGCTCGGCATCAGCGTGCTGACCCTGGTCGTACTGCTCGGCTGGCCGCGCCTGCCCGGGCGGACGGGCAGTGCCCTGCGCAAGGTGCCGGCCGCCCTCGCCGCCGTGGCCACGGCCACCGCCTTCGCGGCCCTGGCCGGACTTTCGCTGCCCCGCGTCGACCTGCCGTCCTGGCGCAGCCACGCCCTGCCCGAGCTGCCCGAAGGGCCGGTGCTCGGCCTGATCGCCGCCGTGCTGACCATCACCCTGGTCGGCAGCGTGGAGTCGCTGCTCTCCGCGGTCGCCACCGACAAGCTGATCGCCTCCGAGCGCGGTACGAAGCGCCCGCCGCGCGTCGACCTCAACCGCGAACTGCGCGGGCAGGGCGCGGCGAACATCGTGTCCGGGGCGCTGGGCGGCCTGCCCATCACGGGCGTGGCCGTCCGCAGCGTGGCCAACGTCAAGGCCGGCGCGGTCAGCCGGAAGTCGTCCATGATGCACGGATTGTGGATCGTGCTCGCCGCCGGTCTGCTGGTCCCGGTCCTCGACCTGATCCCGCTCGCCGCGCTGGCGGCCCTGGTCATGGCGGTGGGGATCCAGATGGTGAGCATCACGCACCTGCGCAGCGTCACCCGGCACCGGGAGATCCCGGTCTACGGCACGACCATCGTGGCCGTGGTCCTCGGCGGGGTCCTGGAAGGCGTGGCCGTCGGCATCGCGGTGGCGGTCGCCCTGGCCCTGCACCGGCTGGCCCGGACCCGGATCACGGCGGAACAGCTGGACGACGGCGTCCACCGCGTGTGGGCCCGCGGACAGCTGACCTTCCTCGCGGTACCGCGACTGAGCCGGGTGCTGAACCAGATCCCGCACGACGGGCGCGTGGTGATCGAGCTGGACGGCTCCTTCATGGACCACGCGGCGTACGAGACCCTGCGCGACTGGCAGGACTCCCACCTCGCCCACGGCGGATCGGTGGAGGTCACCGGCCGGCGGGCCGACGCGTTCCCGCCCTCCGATCCGGCGCGGCGCGGCACGCAGCGCGGGGGCCACCAGTGCTGCCGCCCCTGGACCCCGTGGCAGAACCACTGCGACCACCGGGCCGCCGCCGACACCCTTGCGGACCCGGCCGCCGAGGCGGCACCGGCCACCCCGGCGCCGGCTCCGCGGCGGCGCGGCGCCGGTCAACTCGCCAGCGGGATCAGCGCCTTCCAGCGCGACACCGCCCCGCGCGTACGGGACGAGCTGGCCCGCCTGGCCCGCGAAGGGCAGCGGCCCTCGCAGCTCTTCCTCACCTGCGCGGACTCCCGCCTGGTCACCAGCATGATCACGGCCAGCGGACCGGGCGACCTGTTTACCGTCCGCAACGTCGGCAACCTCGTCCCGCTGCCGGGCGCCGAGTCCACCGACGACTCCGTCGCCGCGGCCATCGAGTACGCGGTCGACGTCCTTGAGGTGGACAGCATCACCGTGTGCGGGCACTCGGGCTGCGGAGCCATGCAGGCGCTGCTCAACTCCTCCCCCGCCATGCCCATGACCCCGCTGCGCCGCTGGCTGCGGCACGGGCTGCCCAGCCTGGAGCGGATGGCCAGCCGCCACCACGCCTGGGCCAGGATCTCGGGCCGCCTCCCGGCCGACGCCGTGGAGCAGCTGTGCCTGACCAACGTGGTGCAGCAGCTGGAGCACCTGCGGGCCCACGAATCGGTGGCCAGGCGGCTCGCCGAGGGCACGCTGGAGCTGCACGGGATGTACTTCCACGTGGGCGAGGCGCAGGCCTATCTGCTGTCCGAGGGCGAGGACTTCTTCGACTGCCGGGTCTTCGACACGGTGGGGCAAAACGCCTGATCCGCGACACCCTCACGGCAGGTTCGAACCGATACCCTCCGGTATCCGTGCCATCGCCTGGGCCCCTTTCCGCACCCGCAGCGGGAGGGGGCCGTCGCGCGCACCCGGACGCGCTATAGGTCTAAACCAATTTCCGGCTAGCTCTTGTCACCCGGGCCGCTGACTGATGAGCTATGCCGGGGACACAACGGACACCCTGGGAAAGGGATATGTCGTGAGCAATGAGAGCCTGGCCAATCTGCTCAAGGAGGAGCGGCGGTTCGCACCGCCCGCCGATCTGGCCGCCGCCGCCAACGTGACCGAGGCCGCGTACGCACAGGCCGACGCGGACCGGCTGGGCTTCTGGGCCGAGCAGGCCCGGCGGCTGACCTGGGCCACGGAGCCGGCCGAGACGCTCGACTGGACCAACCCGCCCTTCGCGAAATGGTTCGCGGACGGCAAGCTGAACGTCGCGTACAACTGCGTGGACCGGCACGTCGAGGCCGGCAACGGCGGGCGCGTCGCCCTGCACTTCGAGGGCGAGCCCGGCGACAGCCGCTCGATCACCTACGCCCAGCTCAAGGACGAGGTCTCCAAGGCCGCCAACGCCCTGACCGAACTGGGCGTCCAGGCCGGCGACCGCGTCGCCGTCTACCTGCCGATGATCCCCGAGGCGGTCGTGGCGATGCTCGCGTGCGCCCGTATCGGGGCCGCGCACTCCGTGGTCTTCGGCGGCTTCTCGGCCGACGCCGTCGCCTCCCGCATCCAGGACGCCGACGCGAAGCTGGTCATCACCGCCGACGGCGGCTACCGCCGCGGCAAGCCCACCGCCCTCAAGCCCGCCATCGACGAGGCCGTCGGCAAGTGTCCGCAGGTCAAGCACGTGCTGGTGGTCCAGCGCACCGGCCAGGACACCGCCTTCACCGAGGGCCGCGACGTCTGGTGGCACGAGGTCGTCGGCCGGCAGTCCGCCGAGCACACCCCGCGGGCCTTCGACGCCGAGCACCCGCTCTTCATCCTGTACACCTCGGGGACCACCGGGAAGCCCAAGGGCATCCTGCACACCTCCGGCGGCTACCTCACGCAGGCCGCGTACACCCACCACGCCGTCTTCGACCTGAAGCCGGAGACCGACGTCTACTGGTGCACCGCCGACATCGGCTGGGTGACCGGGCACTCGTACATCGTCTACGGGCCGCTCGCGAACGGCGCCACCCAGGTGATGTACGAGGGCACCCCGGACACCCCGCACCAGGGCCGGTTCTGGGAGGTCGTCCAGAAGTACGGCGTCACCATCCTCTACACGGCGCCCACGGCCATCCGCACGTTCATGAAGTGGGGCGACGACATCCCCGCGAAGTTCGACCTGTCGAGCCTGCGCGTGCTGGGATCGGTCGGCGAGCCGATCAACCCCGAGGCCTGGATCTGGTACCGCAAGCACATCGGCGGCGACCGCTGCCCGATCGTGGACACCTGGTGGCAGACCGAGACCGGCGCGATGATGATCTCCCCCCTGCCGGGCGTCACGGAGACCAAGCCGGGCTCGGCGCAGCGCGCGCTGCCCGGAATCGCCGCCACCGTCGTCGACGACGAGGCGAACGAGGTCCCGGACGGGGGAGGCGGCTACCTGGTCCTGACCGAGCCGTGGCCGTCGATGCTGCGCACCATCTGGGGCGACGACCAGCGGTTCATCGACACCTACTGGTCCCGGTTCGAGGGCAAGTACTTCGCGGGCGACGGCGCCAAGAAGGACGAGGACGGGGACATCTGGCTGCTCGGCCGGGTGGACGACGTGATGCTGGTGTCCGGCCACAACATCTCGACCACCGAGGTCGAGTCGGCACTCGTCTCGCACCCCTCGGTCGCCGAGGCGGCCGTGGTCGGCGCCACCGACGAGACCACCGGCCAGGCCATCGTGGCCTTCGTCATCCTGCGCGGCAGCGCCTCGGAGACCGACACCCTGGTCGCCGAGCTGCGCAACCACGTGGGCGCCACGCTCGGCCCGATCGCCAAGCCGAGGCGGATCCTGCCGGTCCAGGAACTCCCGAAGACCCGCTCCGGCAAGATCATGCGCCGTCTGCTGCGCGACGTGGCGGAGAACCGCACGGTCGGCGACGTCACCACCCTCGCCGACTCCTCGGTCATGGACCTGATCCAGAGCAAGCTGCCGTCCGCGTCCAGCGAGGACTGAGCGGGGCGCGGAACACGGGTCGCGAAGGGATCGGGAAGGGACTGAGAAAGGACCGAGAAGGCCCGGCGGGCCGATCGGATCCCGAGGGGGCGCCCGGCGCACAGCGCGCCGGGCGCCCCCGTCCCATTTAAGGTGAAGATCACCCGATACGACCGCGTGACCCTGTAACGTATGGGAAGCGTCAAGATGTGACGCTCGAAGTCTCAGGGTGCGCCGGGAAGTCTGGTCGGCAACTGCATTGCCATGCCGTCGACCAACCGGAGGTGTCCCACCGTGGCCGCGCCGCCCCAGCCCACCGACCCCACGAGCCGCAAGCTCCTCGGACGGCTCTCGCTGCCCGAGCGGCGGTTCGTCGCCGACGCCCTGCGCGCCGAGACCGTCGGCGGTGTCCTGCTCCTGGTGGCCGCCGTCGCCGCCCTGATCTGGGCGAACACGCCTCCGTTGGCGGAGAGCTACCAGGCCGTCCGGGACTTCCACATCGGGCCCGCCGCCCTCGGCCTGGACCTCTCGATCCAGCACTGGGCCGCCGACGGCCTGCTGGCGATCTTCTTCTTCGTGGCCGGCATCGAGCTCAAGCGCGAGCTGGTCGCGGGTGACCTGCGCGATCCCAAGGCCGCCGCCCTCCCCGTCATCGCCGCGCTGTGCGGCATGGTGGCCCCCGCCGGGGTCTACGCCCTCGTCAACGTCTTCGGCAGCGGGTCCATGGACGGCTGGGCGGTCCCGACCGCCACCGACATCGCCTTCGCGCTCGCCGTCCTCGCGGTCATCGGCACCTCGCTGCCCTCCGCCCTGCGCGCGTTCCTGCTCACCCTCGCCGTCGTCGACGACCTCTTCGCGATCGTCGTCATCGCGGTGTTCTTCACCAGCCGGATCGACTTCCTGGCCTTCGGCGGCGCGGTCGCGGGCCTCGTACTGTTCTGGTTCCTGCTGCGCCGGGGCGTCCGCGGCTGGTACGTGTACGTGCCGCTCGCCCTGGTCATCTGGGGCCTGATGTACAACAGCGGCGTCCACGCCACCATCGCCGGCGTGGCCATGGGCCTGATGCTGCGCTGCACCCGCGGGGAGGGCGAGGAGCGCTCCCCCGGCGAGCGCATCGAGCACCTCGTACGGCCCGTCTCGGCCGGTCTCGCCGTACCGCTCTTCGCCCTCTTCGCTGCCGGGGTCTCCCTCTCCGACGAGTCCATCGGCCAGGTCTTCACCCGGCCCGAGACCCTCGGCGTGGTCCTCGGCCTGGTCGTGGGCAAGACGGTCGGCATCTTCGGCGGCACCTGGCTGGCCGCCCGCTTCACCAAGGCCGAGCTCAACGACGACCTCGCCTGGCCGGACGTGTTCGCCGTCGCCTCGCTCGCCGGCATCGGGTTCACCGTCTCGCTGCTGATCGGCGAACTCGCCTTCGCCGACGATCCGGTCCTCACCGACGAGGTCAAGGCCGCCGTGCTGATCGGCTCCCTCATCGCCGCGGTGGGCGCCTGCGTCCTGCTCAAGCTCCGCGACCGCAAGTACCGGGCGCTGACCGAGGCGGAGGAGCGCGACGAGGACCTCGACGGCATTCCGGACATCTACGAGGAGCACACCCCGGAGTACCACCTGCGGATGGCGCGGATCCACGAGGAGAAGGCCGCGGAACACCGGCGCAGGGCAGAAGCGGCGGCCGGGTCCCGCATCGAGGGCGACCGTCCGGCATGATCTGACGCAGGACGGCGTACACACGCGGCAGACGACAGAGGGAGAGAGCGATGAGCGCAGTGGACCAAGGGGCGCAAGGAGCCGAGCGCACACTCGGCCAGCTGGTCGCCTCGGCCACCGCCGAGATGTCGGCCCTGGTGCACGACGAGATCGCACTCGCCAAGGTGGAGATCAAGCAGGACGTCAAGCGCGCGGGCATCGGCAGCGGCGCCGCGATCGTCGCGGGCGTGCTGCTGTTGTTCTCCCTCCCCGTACTGAGTTTCGCCGCGGCCTACGGGATCCATAACCTCGGGCTCGGCCTCGCGTGGTCCTTCCTCATCGTCGGCGGCGCGTTCTGGCTGCTCGCGGGGCTGATCGGGCTGCTGGCCATGGCCAAGTTCAAGAAGGTCAAGCCGCCGGTGAAGACCATCGAATCGGTCAAGCAGACCGCCGCGCTCGTCGGGACCGTCAAGCCCCACCCGCGGCCGGTCAGTGACAAGGCTGTGGGTGTGGCACGCTCGTCCTCATGACAGCGCCCACGCCCGACCCCGGCAATCCGCCCACCGCCGCCTCGGCGATCCGGCTCGATCTGCCCGGCGGGCAGGCGGTGACGCACCGGGACGTCGCCGCCAACGGCGCCCGCTTCCACGTCGCCGAGATCGGCGACGGGCCGCTGGTGCTGCTGCTGCACGGCTTCCCGCAGTTCTGGTGGACCTGGCGGCACCAGATGACCGCGCTCGCCGACGCCGGCTACCGGGCCGTCGCGATGGACCTGCGCGGCGTGGGCGGCAGCGACCGCACCCCGCGCGGCTATGACCCGGCCAATCTCGCGCTCGACATCACCGGGGTCGTACGGTCCCTCGGCGAGCCGGACGCCGCGCTCGTCGGGCACGACCTGGGCGGCTACCTCGCCTGGACCGCGGCCGTGATGCGGCCCAAGCTCGTGCGCCGCCTGGTCGTCTCGTCCATGCCGCACCCGCGCCGCTGGCGTTCGGCGATGCTGTCCGACTTCGGCCAGACCCGGGCCAGTTCGCACATCTGGGGATTCCAGCGGCCGTTCATCCCCGAGCGGCGGCTCGTCGCCGACGACGGGGCGCTCGTGGCGGAGCTGATCCGGGACTGGTCGGGGCCGCGGCTGCGGGAGGACGGCGCCGACGAGGACGCGCTCGCCGTGTACCGCAGGGCGATGTGCATCCCCTCCACCGCGCACTGCTCGATCGAGCCGTACCGCTGGATGATGCGGTCGATGGCGCGGCCCGACGGCCTCCAGTTCAACCGGCGCATGAAGCGGCCGGTCCGGGTGCCGACCCTGCACCTGCACGGCTCGCTCGACCCCGTGATGCGCACGCGGAGCGCGGCCGGATCCGGCGAGTACGTCGAAGCCCCGTACCGGTGGCGGCTGTTCGACGGTCTCGGGCACTTCCCGCACGAGGAGGACCCCGTGGCCTTCTCGACCGAGCTGGTGAACTGGCTCAAGGACCCCGAACCGGACCGCTGATGGGTATGACAAGCATTCAATTGCCTCGCGCATAGGCCAATTGGCCGCCTCGTACGGGGTTACCGACCTTGGGTCACGGGCACAGCTCGGAGTATGGGCTGGACGCACGACTACGGTGACACCGCACACGAACGACGCTCGGCAGCGACGCCGGGCACCCACGGGAGGACCGGCCGGGACGGCCACGACCTCCGCCTCGGGATTCCGCGCATCCTGCGCCGCCGGGCCCTGTGGGTCTCGGCGCGCCTGCGCCATCCACGGACGTAGAGAGCCGGCCGCTCCACCGGGCCCGGTGGAGCGGTGTCAGAGGGCGCAGCCCTGGCTGTCGACCCGCTGTACGGCGCTCCGGCCGATCCGGATGTCGTCGCGGATCTCGTCCACGGTCAGGGCGTAGCCGGTGTTCGGGTCGTCGAGGGACTTCGCGAACACGACCCCGTACACCTTGCCGTCGGGCGTCAGCAGCGGGCCGCCGGAGTTGCCCTGGCGGACGGTCGCGTACAGCGAGTACACATCGCGCCGGACCGTGCCCCGGTGGTAGATGTCCGGGCCGTTGGCGTTGATCCGGCCGCGGACCCGGGCGGCGCGCACGTCGTACGCGCCGTTCTCCGGGAACCCGGCGACGATCGCGTCGCTGCCGCTCGCCGCGTCCTTCTCGGCGAACTCCAGCGCCGGGGCCTTCAGCTTGGGCACGTCCAGGACGGCGATGTCGCGCTCCCAGTCGTAGAGCACTACCTTGCCGTCGTAGAGCTTGCCCTCGCCGCCGATCTGCACGGTCGGCTCGCCGACCCCGCCGACGACGTGCGCGTTGGTCATCACCTTGCCGGGCGCGAAGACGAAGCCCGTGCCCTCCAGCACCTTGCTGCAACCGGGCGCGGTGCCGACCACCTTCACGATGGACTGCTTGGCCTGCTCGGTGACGGGGCTGGCGGCCAGCGCCGGATCGGGCGCCCGGACGTCGGTGATGGGCTCGTTGGAGAACGGGCTGAACACCTGCGGGAAGCCGTTGCGCGCGAGCGTGGAGCTGAAGTCCGAGAACCAGGTGTTCGCCTGCTCGGGCAGCACGCGCGACACGCCGAGCAGCACCTTGGAGTTGCGGACCTCCTTGCCCAGCGTGGGAAGTGAGGTCCCGGCGAGCGCGGAGCCGATCAGCCACGCCACCAGCAGCATCGCGACCACGTTGACCAGGGCCCCGCCGGTCGCGTCCAGGGCGCGCGCCGGCGACCAGGTGATGTGGCGGCGGAGCCGGCTGCCCAGGTGCGTGGTCAGGGCCTGCCCGATCGAGGCGCAGATGATGATCACGACGACGGCGATCACGACGACCGTGGTGGAGACCTGGGTGCCGTTGTCGGTCACCCGGTCCCAGACCAGCGGGAGCAGGGACACGGCGACGAGACCACCGCCGAGGAAGCCGATCACCGACAGGATGCCGACGACGAACCCCTGGCGGTAGCCGACGATCGCGAACCACACGGCCGCGAGCAGCAACAGGATGTCCAGCACGTTCACAGGGGCCACCGTCTCACGCGTGCCAGTCGAGCGGGACCTGCCGCGAGCGGTCCCACGGGCGCTCCCAGCCCGCGAAATGCAGCAGCCGGTCGATCACTCCGGCGGTGAAACCCCAGACCAGAGCCGATTCGACGGTGAATCCCGGCCCCAGGTGGCCCTTCGGGTGGACGGCGGTGACCCGGTGCGCGGGGTCCGTGAGATCCGCCACGGGCACCGTGAAGACACGGGCCGTCTCGGCCGGGTCCACCACGCCGATCGGGCTCGGGGTGCGCCACCAGCCGAGGACCGGGGTGACGACGAACTCGCTGACCGGGATGTAGAGCCGGGGCAGCACCCCGAAGAGCTGGACGCCGGACGGATCCAGCCCGGTCTCCTCCTCGGCCTCGCGCAGCGCGGCGCGCAGGGGGCCGGTGGTGTGCGGGTCGCCGTCGGCCGGGTCGAGGGCGCCGCCCGGGAAGGAGGGCTGGCCCGCGTGCGAGCGCAGGGTGCCGGCACGCTCCATGAGCAGCAGCTCGGGCCCGCGGGGGCCTTCGCCGAACAGGACGAGTACGGCGGACTGCCGGCCCCGGCCGTCCTCGGGCGGCAGGAACCGGCTCAGCTGCGGCGGCTCGATGGTCCGGGCGGCCTCGACGACGGGATCCAGCCAGGCGGGCAGGCCTTCGGTGGTGAGGGTCGTGCCGTAGCGCTCGCCGCTCGGGTCGCCGTACGACGCCCCGGGCGTGTCGGCGTCGGCCCGGCGGTTCTGCGTAGCCCCAGTCATAGGCGTCCTTGTCCCGCGTCTCTCTGTCAGCACCGTCTCCCACACCGCCAAACGCGGTGCGGATACCGATTCGTTCCTCAGCCGCCGCGCCGCCCCAGGGCTCCGCGGCTCCCTCCCCGGAGGGCCGGATCACGCCGGGGCGGAGCCCAGGGGCGGGGCGGGCAGGCCCGGGTAGTCCGGGGGCGGGCTCAGGCGCTGGCCCGGCTGGCCGCCCTTCTCGTACTTCAGCAGCTTGCGCGCCTTCTCCGGGTCGGTCTCGCCCTCCCCGTACGCCGGGCAGAGCGGGGCGATCGGGCAGGCCCCGCAGGCCGGCTTGCGCGCGTGGCAGATCCGGCGGCCGTGGAAGACGACGCGGTGCGAGAGCATCGTCCACTCGCTCTTGGGGAAGATCGCGCAGATCTCCGCCTCGACCTTCTCCGGGTCCTCCTGCTCGGTCCACTTCCAGCGGCGCACGAGCCGGCCGAAGTGGGTGTCCACGGTGATCCCCGGGACTCCGAAGGCGTTGCCGAGGACCACGTTCGCCGTCTTGCGGCCGACGCCGGGCAGGGTGACCAGGTCCTCGAGCCGGCCCGGCACCTCCCCGCCGAAGCCGTCCCGCAGCGCCTGCGAGAGGCCGAGCAGGGACCTGGCCTTCATCCGGAAGAACCCGGTCGGCCGGATCAGCTCCTCCAGGTGCTCGGGAGCGGCCGCGGCCATGTCCTCGGGCGTCGGATAGGCGGCGAAGAGGGCCGGGGTCGTCTGGTTCACCCGCAGGTCCGTTGTCTGCGCGGACAGCACGGTCGCCACGAGCAGCTCGAAGGGATTGCGGAAGTCGAGCTCCGGATGGGCGTACGGATAGACCTCGGCCAGCTCGCGGTTGATCCGGCGGGCCCGGCGGACCATGGCCAGACGGGATTCCGGCCTCGCCGCGGCGGGCTTCGCGGCGGGTTTCTTGGCCGAACCTTTGCCCGCGGAGGCGGGCGGAGCCTTCGCGGACGCCTCCGAGAGGGCTTGTTCGCCCACAGCTGAATTACGGGCCGCCGTCACTCCTGCGGACCCCTTGGCCTGTGCTCTCACCGGCTTATTGGACACCCGGCCAGCCTAAGGCCGGGCACCGACACCCGCCCGGACCTCCGGTAACACCACTCTGATTGGTCTCTCACCACCCAGCACGTGCGTACGTCCGGCATCCTTGGTAGTGATTGATCGCACTGTTTGAGCCGTCCGGCAAAATGGGAGACCGGTCCCCTGAGCTGGTCGACATAGGAGAGAAACTCGTGGACGACGTTCTGCGGCGCGCCCCGCTCTTCGCGGCGCTCGATGACGAGCAGGCCGCGGAGCTCCGCGCCTCCATGGGCGAGGTGACCCTCGCACGCGGTGACGCCCTGTTCCACGAGGGCGACCCCGGCGACCGGCTGTATGTCGTGACCGAGGGCAAGGTGAAGCTCCACCGCACCTCCCCCGACGGCCGCGAGAACATGCTGGCCGTCCTCGGCCCCGGCGAGCTGATCGGCGAACTGTCGCTGTTCGACCCCGGCCCGCGCACCGCCACCGCCACCGCCCTGACCGAGGTCAAGCTCCTCGGCCTCGGCCACGGCGACCTGCAGCCCTGGCTCAACGCCCGGCCCGAGGTCGCGACCGCGCTGCTGCGCGCCGTCGCGCGGCGCCTGCGCAAGACCAACGACCAGATGTCCGACCTGGTCTTCTCCGACGTACCCGGCCGTGTCGCGCGGGCGCTCCTCGACCTGTCGCGCCGGTTCGGCGTGCAGTCCGAGGAGGGCATCCACGTCGTGCACGACCTCACGCAGGAGGAACTCGCGCAGCTCGTCGGCGCCTCCCGCGAGACCGTGAACAAGGCCCTGGCCGACTTCGCGGGGCGCGGCTGGCTCCGCCTCGAGGCCCGCGCGGTGATCCTGCTGGACGTGGAGCGGCTCGCCAAGCGCTCCCGCTGACGCCGGCCCCCAGCGGCCACAGGGTCCTGCCCCGAGGGGCGGGGCCCTTCCGCGTTTCCGCAGCGGCGCCGTCGCGCGCCGCCCCGCCCCCGGTCCCCCGCGCCTCGAGCGCCCCCAGGGGCCGGACCCGGCACAGTGGAGGCATGGAGCACAGGGGCCTGGACGCGTACGGATACTTCGAGCGGGAGGGGTCCCTCGGCCAGGTGCCGGGGGAGTTCCGCGGCGTCGTCGCCGCCGCGCGGGAGCGGATCGGCGAGGCGTACGGGCGCCGGCTGCACAGCGCCTACCTGTACGGGTCCGTGCCGCGCGGGACGGCCCGGCCCGGCCGCTCCGACCTCGACCTGCTGCTCGTCCTGCACCGCGCCCCGGCCGACGAGGACCGCGACGCCGCCGACGTGCTGGCGCTCGGGCTCGACGAGGACTTCGCGGAGATCGACGGGGCCGGCATCCTGCTCCAGGACAAGGCCACCGTCCTCAGCGAGGCGGAACGATTCGACCTGGGCTGGTTCCTCGCCTGCCTGTGCACCCCGCTCCTCGGCGCCGACCTCGCCGAGCACCTGCCCCGCTACCGCCCCGACAGCCTGCTCGCCCGGGAGACCAACGGCGACCTGGCCGACGTCCTGCCCACCTGGCGGACCAGGGCGCGGGAGGCCTCGGCCCCGGACGAGTACCGGAAGCTGAGCCGGATCTTCGCGCGGCGCCTGGTGCGCACCGGATTCACCCTGGTCATGCCCCGGTGGGGCGGCTGGACCAGCGACCTCGCCGAATCCGCGGAGGTCTTCGGCACGTACTACCCGCAGCGCGCGGCCCAGATGCGGGCGGCGGCCGCGGTGGCCCTGGATCCGGTCGCGGACCCGGCCGTGCTGCGCACGTACATCGAGGACCTCGGGCCGTGGCTCGCGGACGAGTACACGGCCCGGCACGGCACGAAGACCCCCAGGACCTAGAGCTCGGGGCCGCCGGGGATCAGGCCGTGCTCCTCGAGGTACTCCAGCTGCGCCCGGACGGACCATTCCGCGGCCGGCCACAGGGAGCGGTCCACGTCCGCGTAGACGTGGGCGACGACCGCCTCGGGGGTGAGGAAGCCGTCCTCGACGGCCGTCTCGACCTGGGCGAGCCGGTGCGCGCGGTGGGCCAGGTAGAACTCGACGACGCCCTGGGCGTCGTCCAGGACCGGTCCGTGGCCCGGCAGGACGGTGTGCACGCCGTCGTCGACGGTGAGCGAGCGCAGGCGGCGCAGGGAGTCCAGGTAGTCCCCCAGGCGGCCGTCGGGGTGCGCGACGACGGTGGTGCCGCGGCCGAGGACGGTGTCCCCGGTCAGGACGGCGCGGTCGGCGGGCAGGTGGAAGCAGAGCGAGTCGCTGGTGTGTCCGGGGGTGGGGACCACGCGCAGCTCCAGGCCTCCGGTCCTGATCACGTCCCCGGCGGCCAGGCCCTCCTCGCCCAGCCGCAGGGCCGGGTCCAGGGCGCGGACCTTGGTGCCGGTGAGCTCGGCGAAGCGGCCGGCGCCCCCGGCGTGGTCGGGGTGCCCGTGGGTGAGCAGGGTCAGGGCGATCCGCTTCCCGGCCCGCTCGGCGGTGTCGACGACCGCCCGGAGGTGGGCCTCGTCCAGCGGGCCCGGGTCGATGACCACGGCCTCGGTGGAACCGGGCTCGGAGAGCAGCCAGGTGTTGGTGCCGTCCAGGGTCATCGCGGAGGGGTTGGGGGCCAGGATGTTGACCGCGCGGGTGGTGGCGGGCCCCGAGGCGACCCTTGCGCGGGGCCGGCCCGGCAGTGCGGCGGCGTCGGTCATGAGGGTCCTCCGAGGCGCACTCGTTTGGTGAACTCGTCGTGGCCCGGCCAGCTGAGCACCAGCTCGCCGTCCTCCAGCGCCGCCTGGGCCAGTACGGGGGTCAGATCCTGCGCCCCGGCCGCGGCGAGCGCCTCGGCGGCGCTCCCGTACGGCTCCAGGGAGCGCAGGGTGGAGATCGTGGGCGGCATCATCAGCAGCTCGCCCTTGTCGTACCCGTCGGCGGCGTCGGCGGGGCGGATCCAGACGGTCCGGTCGGCCTCGGTGGAGGCGTTGCGGGTGCGCTGGCCCTCGGGGAGGGCCGCGACGAAGAACCAGGTGTCGTAGCGGCGCGGCTCGAATTCGGGGGTGATCCAGCGCGCCCAGGCGCCGAGCAGGTCGGACCGCAGCCGCAGGCCGCGGCGGTCCAGGAACTCCGCGAAGGACAGCTCCCGCGCCACGAGGGCCAGCCGGTCCGCCTCCCAGTCGTCACCGGTGGTGTCGCCCACGACGGTGCCTGGGGTCTCGCCGGCGAGCAGGACGCCCGCCTCCTCGAAGGTCTCCCGCACGGCGCCGCAGACGATGGCCTGGGCGGTACGGGCGTCCGTGCCGAGGCGGTGGGCCCAGTCGTCCTGGCTCGGGCCCGCCCAGCCGACCTGGTGGTCCTCGTCGCGGGGGTCGACCCCGCCACCGGGGTAGGCGTACGCGCCTCCGGCGAAGGCCATGGAGGCCCGGCGGCGCAGCATGTGCACGACGGGGCCGGCGGGGGTGTCGCGCAGCAGCATCACGGTGGCGGCGCGTCTGGGGTCCACCGGGGTGAGGGATCCGTCCGCGAGCGCGCGGATGCGGTCGGGCCACTCCGGCGGGTACCACTGGCCTCCGGCGGGGGGCTGCTGCTGACCGTGCTGACCATTCGGCATGGCCGGATGCTACGGCCATCCGGCCCGATGTTCGAGGGCCGACCGGTTTCGGCCGCGGGCGGCACGCTGCGCGGGGGCGCGTGAGGCGGCGGCGGCGCCGCTGGGGCTCCGCCCCGGGCTCCGCCCCGCAAACGCCGGCGGGGCCGGAACATCCGGCCCCGCCGGTGCGTCGGGTATCAGGCTCCGGGAACCAGTTCGACCTGGATCTCGACCTCGACCGGGGCGTCCAGCGGGAGGACCGCGACGCCCACCGCACTGCGGGCGTGGACGCCCTTGTCGCCGAGGACGGCGCCCAGGAGCTCGCTCGCACCGTTCAGCACGCCCGGCTGGGCGGTGAAGTCGGGGGCCGAGGCGACGAAGCCGACGACCTTGACGACGCGCGCGATCTTGTCGAGGTCGCCGATGACCGACTTGACCGCGGCCAGGGCGTTCAGCGCGCACGTGGCGGCGAGCTCCTTGGCCTGCTCCGCCGAGACCTCCGCACCGACCTTGCCGGTGACCGGCAGGCTGCCCTTGACCATCGGGAGCTGGCCCGAGGTGAACACGTACGAGCCGGAGCGGACGGCCGGCTGGTACGTGGCCAGCGGCGGGACGACCTCGGGCAGGGTCAGGCCGAGTTCGGCCAGCTTCGCCTCGACGACGCCGCTCATGCCTTCTCCCGCTTGAGGTAGGCCACCAGCTGCTCGGGGTTGTTGGGCCCGGGCACGACCTGGACGAGCTCCCAGCCGTCCTCGCCCCAGGTGTCCAGGATCTGCTTGGTGGCGTGGACCAGCAGCGGGACCGTCGCGTATTCGAACTTCTTGGTCATGGAAGCGAGGGTAGTGCCTGCGGTCCGGGGCGAAGGAATTAGGCTCGGACGCTGTGAGCAGGCTCCAGGTGGTCAGCGGCAAGGGCGGCACCGGCAAGACCACGGTCGCCGCGGCACTCGCGCTCGCCCTCGCACGCGAGGGCAAGCGGACTCTTCTGGTGGAGGTCGAGGGCAGGCAGGGCATCGCACAGCTCTTCGGTACGGAGGCGCTCCCCTACGAGGAGCGCAAGATCGCCGTCGCGCCCGGCGGCACCGGTGAGGTCTTCGCCCTCGCCATCGACGCCGAGCGGGCGCTTCTGGACTACCTCCAGATGTTCTACAAGCTCGGCTCCGCGGGCCGCGCGCTCAAGAAGCTCGGCGCCATCGACTTCGCGACGACCATCGCCCCGGGGCTGCGCGACGTGCTCCTGACGGGCAAGGCGTGCGAGGCCGTGCGGCGCAAGGACAAGGCGGGCCGGTTCGTCTACGATCACGTGATCATGGACGCGCCGCCGACCGGCCGGATCACCCGGTTCCTGAACGTCAACGACGAGGTGGCGGGCCTGGCCCGCTTCGGGCCGATCCACAACCAGGCGCAGGCCGTCATGAAGGTGCTCAAGTCCTCCGAGACGGCCGTGCACCTGGTCACCCTCCTGGAGGAGATGCCCGTCCAGGAGACGGCGGACGGCATCGAGGAACTGCGCCGGGCCGGACTGCCCGTGGGCCGGGTCGTCGTCAACATGGTGCGCCCGCACCATCTGGACGAGGACACCCTGCGGGCCGCGGCCGAGGACCACCGGGCGGGGGTGGCGCAGGCGCTGTCCCGCGCCGGCCTGGGCGGCGCGCGCCGCGGCGGGCTGGCCGAGCGGCTGGTGGACCCGCTGCTCGCGCAGGCCGCCGAGCACGCGGGCCGGGTGGAGCTGGAGCGCGCGCAGCGCGCCGTGCTGGCGGGGCTGGGCGTGCCGACGTACGAACTGCCCCTGCTCGGGGCGGGGATGGATCTGGCCGGGCTCTACGAGCTGGCGAGGGAACTGCGCAAGCAGTCGGTGGGCGAATGAGCGAGGGGGTGGGCAGCGTGGGCATGGACACTCCGCCGCGGCTGGCGGTCGACGGTCTGCTGGACGATCCGCAGACCCGGATCATCGTGTGCTGCGGGGCGGGCGGGGTCGGCAAGACCACCACCGCCGCGGCCCTCGGCGTACGGGCGGCCGAGCGCGGGCGCAAGGCGGTCGTGCTCACCATCGACCCGGCGCGGCGGCTGGCGCAGTCGATGGGGATCGACTCGCTTGACAACACCCCGCGCAAGGTGAGCGGGGTGGGCGCCGGCGCCGGAGCGGCGGACGACGGCGAACTCCACGCCATGATGCTGGACATGAAGCGGACCTTCGACGAGATCGTCGAGGCGCACGCGGACGGCGAGCGGGCCGAGGCCATCCTCGCCAACCCCTTCTACCAGTCCCTGTCGGCCGGCTTCGCGGGCACGCAGGAGTACATGGCGATGGAGAAGCTGGGGCAGCTGCGGGCCCGGGACGACTGGGACCTGATCATCGTGGACACCCCGCCGAGCCGGTCCGCTCTGGACTTCCTCGACGCGCCGAAGCGGCTCGGGTCCTTCCTGGACGGGAAGTTCATCCGTGTGCTGATGGCGCCGGCGAAGGTGGGCGGCCGGGCGGGGATGAAGTTCCTGAACGTCGGCATGTCGATGATGACCGGCACGCTGAGCAAGCTGATGGGCGCCTCGCTGCTGAAGGACGTGCAGACCTTCGTGGCCGCGATGGACACCATGTTCGGCGGTTTCCGCACGCGTGCGGACGCCACCTTCCGGCTGCTCCAGGCTCCCGGTACGGCCTTCCTCGTGGTCGCGGCTCCCGAACCGGACGCCCTGCGCGAGGCGGCGTACTTCGTGGAGCGGCTGGCCGCGGAGAAGATGCCGCTGGCCGGTCTGGTGCTGAACCGGGTACACGGCAGCAGCGCCGACCACCTGTCCGCCGAACGGGCCCTGGCCGCCGCAGAGAATCTTGAAGAAGGCGGCATTGTCGATCAGGAGCCCGGGAAAGCTGGACTTCGTGACTCCGCCGACGACGGCTCCCCCGCCCCCGACGTAGACGAGATCACGGCAGGACTGCTGCGGCTGCACGCCGAGCGGATGCAGGTGATCGCGCGCGAACAGCGCACACGCGATCGCTTCACCTCACTGCACCCCGAGGTGGCAGTGGCCGAAGTGGCCGCCCTGCCCGGCGATGTGCACGACCTCGCCGGGCTGCGGGCCATCGGAGAGCGACTCGCGGCCGGGGTTCCGGCCGGAGCGTAGGTGTTCGGCGTTCGTGCGACGTGGCGCCCGGGGGTCTACCCGGCTGCCGCGTACGCCTCGTACGGAACGTCGAGCTCCTCGTCGGCATCCATGGTGAGGATGCCCGTACTGCGCTCGTACTCCGTGCGGGCGGTCTCGAGCAGCCGTCGCCACGAGGTGACGGTGGGACGCCTGCGCAGCAGCGCGCGGCGTTCCCGCTCGGTCATTCCGCCCCATACTCCGAACTCGACACGGTTGTCGAGCGCGTCGGCCAGGCACTCGGTCCGCACCGGACATCCGGTGCACACCGCCTTGGCCCTGTTCTGTGCCGCTCCTTGAACGAACAGTTCATCCGGATCGGTAGTGCGGCAGGCTGCCTGCGCACTCCAGTCGGTAACCCAGCCCATCCCGGCGCCGTCCTCTCCCGAATCGAGGCTCCCCCACGGCGGCAGCGGCATATTCACCGCTACCAGTTGAGGACGTTACGGAAGGCGGGCACAGTGCAACACCCCCGACGGGCCCAATCTTGAATGGTCCGAACGGACTATGGGTAAGCGGCAGATCACCCGACGGAGTGAGCGGACGACATGCCCGACCATTCCGGCGATTCGGGTGAAATCACCGAGTCGTCAGGGGGGTGCGCTGATCACGGGCGGCGGGATTCGGACATGAGTCCACCCCATTCGGGAAGGGTGAAAATCAAGCCGAGGGGTTGATGTCGGACCGCGGCGCTGTGACAGTTGAGGACAGCTTAGGCCAAGGCATTCGCGCGTGTCCGGCGAATGAGAACGTAGGCTGCCCTCCATGGGAAAGAAGCGCTCGGGCGGCGGGCTCACGGGGAGCCAGCAGGCCGCCAAGTTCCTCGGGGTGTCCGTTCTCTCCGGAGTTGTGCTGGCCGGCATGGCGATTCCGGCGGCAGGCGCCCTGGGACTCGCGGCCAAGGGCACGGTCGAGGGATTCGATGAGATCCCGGCCAATCTCAAGACTCCGCCACTGAGCCAGCGGACCACGATTCTGGACTCCGAAGGTGGCTTGATCGCCACTGTCTATTCACGTGACCGGCAGGTGGTCCCCCTCACGGCGGTCTCCCCGTACATGCAGAAGGCAATCGTCGCCATCGAGGACTCGCGTTTCTACGAGCACGGCGCGGTCGACCTCAAGGGCATCCTGCGCGCGGTCAACCGCAACGCGCAGGAAGGCGGCGCCGCACAGGGCGCCTCCACGCTGACGCAGCAGTACGTGAAGAACGTGTTCGTCGAAGAGGCCGGCGACGACGAGACCAAGGTGCGCGAGGCCCAGGAGAAGAGCCTCGGGCGCAAGATCCGCGAGCTGAAGTACGCGATCCAGGTCGAAGAGGAACTCGGGAAGAAGAAGATCCTCGAGAACTACCTCAACATCACCTACTTCGGCCAGCAGGCGTACGGAATCGAATCCGCCGCCCAGCGCTACTTCAGCAAGCCGGCGAAGGACCTGGCCCTGGAGGAGGCGGCGCTGCTCGCGGGCGTCGTCCAGTCGCCGAGCCGCTACGACCCGGTGAACGACGCCCAGGAGGCGATGAAGCGCCGCAACGTCGTCCTGCAGCGGATGGCCGACATCAAGGACGTCTCGCAGGCGGAGGCGGACGCGGCGAAGGCCAAGCCGGTCACCCTGAAGGTGACCCGGCCCAAGAACGGCTGCATCACCGCGGTCAAGGGCGCGGGCTTCTTCTGCGACTACGTCCGCAACAGCTTCCTGACCGACGCGGTCTTCGGCAAGACGCGCGAGGAGCGGGCCAAGGTCTGGAACCAGGGCGGCCTGACGGTCCGCACCACCCTGGACCCGCAGTCGCAGGACGCGGCCAACGAGTCGATCAAGGACCACGTCAACCAGGACGACTCGATCGCGACGGCCGTGACCATGGTCCAGCCGGGCACCGGCCGGGTGCTGGCGATGGGGCAGTCCAAGCCGTACGGCTTCGGGAAGAACGAGACCCAGATCAACTACTCCGTGGACAAGCGGATGGGCGGCTCGAACTTCGGCTTCCAGGTCGGCTCCACGTTCAAGCCCTTCATCGCGGCCGCGGCCATAGAGCGGGGCATGCCGGCGACCAAGGTGTACCCGGCGCCGAACAAGATGGACTACCCGAGCCCGGTGCAGAAGTGCGACGGCAGCAACTGGCTCAACCTGCCGGTCTCGAACGGCAAGCTGCAGACGGCCGAGAACGAGACCGAGGACGAGGTCGGTCCGTACGCGCTGCGGACGGCGATGGAGAAGTCCATCAACACCTACTTCGTGCAGATGATCTCGGAGATCGGCCTCTGCCCGGTGATGGAGATGACGCAGAAGCTCGGCGTGATCTCGGCCAACGGCGAGAAGCTGGTGGAGGCCCCCTCCATCGCGCTGGGCTCCGCCGAGCTCTCCCCGCTGACGATGGCCAACGCGTACGCGACCTTCGCCAACCGCGGTGTCCACTGCACGCCGGTCGCCATCGAGTCCATCACCGACGCCCACGGCAAGGCGCTCGCCGTGCCGAAGCCCAAGTGCGAACGGGCGATGTCCGCGGAGACGGCCGACACCATCAACACCCTGCTGCGCGGAGTGGTCGACTCCGGTACCGGTGAGCGGGCCGGCCTGACCGACCGCGACAGCGCGGGCAAGACCGGTACGACGGACTCCCGGTACAACGCCTGGTTCGTCGGCTACACCCCGAACATCTCGGGCGCGGTGTGGGTCGGCTCGGGCGGCGCGAAGAAGATCACGATGGAGAACATCGAGATCGGCGACAGGTACTACGACAAGGTCTTCGGCGGCGGGCTGCCCGGCCCGATCTGGAAGGACGCGGTCACCGGCGCACTGGCCGGCCGCGAGTCCCCCACCTTCACCACCGTCAGCATCCCGGAACCCGTACTCCCGGGCAGCAACGGCGGACGGCCGGCCACGAACCCGAGCAAGCCCGGGAAGCCCAACAAGCCCGGCGGTGACGACAAGCCCGGCGGACGCCCCGGCGGCGGCGACGGCGGTGCGACCGGCGGCGGGAACCCGGAGAACCCGTTCCCCGGGATCTCGCTCCCGCCGGGCGTGATCGGCGGCCGCGACAGCCAGTAGGCGGCGCGACGTGAGGGGCCCTCAGCCGGATCCGGCTGAGGGCCCCTCACTTTCACGGCCGGCGCGCACCGCGCGGTCGGCAGCGCACCGCGCGGCCGGCGCGACGGCGCGTACGGCTCAGGAGAGCTGCTGCTTGACGACGGCGGCGACACGCCCGCCCTCGGCCAGTCCGGCGACCTTCGGGTTCACGATCTTCATTACGGCGCCCATGGCCCGCGGCCCCTCGGCGCCCGCCGCCCTGGCCTCCTCGACGGCCTGCGCCACGATCGCGGCGAGCTCGTCGTCGGTCAGCTGCTTGGGCAGGTAGGTGTCGAGGAACTCGCCCTCCGCGGTCTCCCGGGCGGCCTGCTCGGGACGGCCGCCCTGGCCGAACGCCTCCGCCGCCTCGCGGCGCTTCTTCGCCTCCTTGGCGATCACCTTGAGGACTTCCTCGTCGGAGAGGACACGCGCTTCCTTGCCCGCGACCTCCTCCTTGGTGATGGCGGCGAGGGTCAGCCGCAGCGTGGACGAGTGCAGCTCGTCGCGCGCCCTGATGGCGGTCGTGAGGTCTTCCTGGAGCTTGGCCTTGAGCGTGGTCATGCACCCGAGTCTGCCACCTGCGGGGGCGGGGGCGCCCGCGGGTTTTCCGGGTCTGCGACGATGGGACCATGCGTGCGCGTTACGGAGTCCCCCTGAAGGCAGCTGCCGGAATCGCCGCGGTGGGGGCCGCGGGCGTGGCCTATGCCGCCGGCTTCGAGGCCCGGTCCTTCCGGCTGCGCCGGGTCGCGGTGCCCGTCCTCCCCCCGGGCATGCGGCCGTTGCGCGTGCTCCAGGTCTCGGACATCCACATGGTCGGCGGGCAGCGCAAGAAGCACGCCTGGCTGCAGTCCCTGGCGGGCCTGCGCCCCGACTTCGTCGTCAACACCGGGGACAACCTCTCGGACACCGAGGGCGTCCCGGAGGTGCTCGACGCGCTGGGCCCCCTGATGGACTTCCCGGGCGTGTACGTCTTCGGGTCGAACGACTACTACGGGCCGCGGCTGCGCAATCCCGGCCGCTACCTGCTCGAGAAGGCCCAGGGCCGGCACGGGCTGAACGGCAACAAGCCGGTCGTCGGGGCCGTCCACAACCCCTGGGAGGAGATGCGGGACGCCTTCGACGCGGCGGGCTGGCTGAACCTCACCAACACGCGGGCGCGGCTGAAGCTGGAGGGCCTGGAGCTGGCCTTCACCGGGCTGGACGACCCGCACATCAAGCGCGACCGCTACGAGCGGGTCGCGGGCGGCCCGGAGGCGGACGCGGACTTCTCGATGGCCGTGGTGCACGCCCCGTACCTGCGGGTCCTCGAGGCCTTCACCGCCGACCGGTACCCGCTGATCCTCGCCGGGCACACGCACGGCGGGCAGCTGTGCATCCCCTTCTACGGGGCGCTCGTCACCAACTGCGACCTGGACACCGACCGGGTGAAGGGCCTGTCCACGCACGAGGCGGGCGGCAACCGCGCGTACCTCCACGTCTCGGCCGGCTGCGGCACCAACCGCTTCACCCCGGTCCGCTTCGCGTGCCCGCCGGAAGCGACCCTGCTGACGCTGGTGCCGAAGGCGTAGGGGGCTGGGCACGGGGCCCGTCCCGGCCGGGCGGGCCCGCGTGAAAACCGGATTTCGTCTCCGGCCGAGGGTCCGCTAAAGTAATCGATGTCGCCAGGGCAGCAAGCGCTGCGAGGGTGACGATCGGGGTGTAGCGCAGCTTGGCAGCGCGCTTCGTTCGGGACGAAGAGGTCGTGGGTTCAAATCCCGCCACCCCGACTTCGTAAGACCAGGTCAAGGGCCTGATCCGCATCGCGGATCAGGCCCTTCCTGTCGTCTCCGCGCGCCCGTCCGTCCGCCGGTCCGGGCGCATCCGAGCCCGAGGTCTGAACCGCCGTGTCTCCTTCCCCTGTGTCCGGGCCCGTGCGGCTGCCCGGAGTGCGCCGTCCGGCCCGGCCGGTCTGGCTGTCGCCGAAGGTGTTCCGGACCGAGGTGCTCGCCGGTCTGGTGGTCGCGCTCGCGCTGATCCCCGAGGCGATCTCGTTCTCGATCATCGCCGGGGTGGACCCCGCGATCGGGCTGTTCGCCTCGTTCACCATGGCCGTGGTCATCTCCGTCGTGGGCGGCCGGCCGGCGATGATCTCCGCCGCCACGGGCGCGGTGGCTCTGGTGATCGCTCCGCTGAACCGGGAGCACGGGCTGGGCTACCTGATCGCGGCCGTGATCCTGGCCGGTGTCTTCCAGATCGTGCTGGGCGCGCTGGGCGTGGCGAAGCTGATGCGGTTCATCCCGCGCTCGGTGATGGTGGGCTTCGTCAACTCCCTCTCCATCCTGGTCTTCATGGCCCAGGTGAGCGAGATGCGCGGCGTCCCCTGGGCCGTCTACCCGTTGTTCGCCGCGGGGCTGGCGCTGCTGGTGTTCTTCCCGAAGGTCACGAAGGCGGTGCCCGCGCCGCTCGTCTCCGTCGTTGCCCTGACCGTGATCACCGTGGCCGCGGGCATCGCCGTGCCGACCGTCGGCGACAAGGGCGCGCTGCCGTCCGCGCTGCCGGTGCCGGGCCTGCCGGACGTGCCGTTCACCCTGGACACGCTGGCCCTCATCGCCCCGTACGCGCTGGCCATGGCCCTCGTCGGGCTGATGGAGTCGCTGATGACGGCGAAGCTGGTCGACGAGATCACCGACACCCGGTCCTCGAAGACACGGGAGTCCATCGGCCAGGGCGTCGCCAACATCGTCACCGGGTTCTTCGGCGGCATGGGCGGTTGCGCGATGATCGGCCAGACGATGATCAACGTGAAGGTGTCCGGCGCCCGCACCCGGCTGTCGACCTTCCTCGCCGGCGTCTTCCTGATGGTGCTGTGCATCGTCTTCGGGCCGGTCGTCTCCGACATCCCGATGGCGGCGCTCGTCGCGGTCATGGTCATGGTGTGCCTGACGACCTTCGACTGGCACTCCGTCGCGCCGAGGACCCTCAGGCGGATGCCCGCCGGCGAGATCACCGTCATGGTCGTCACCGTCGTGTGCGTGGTCCTCACCCACAACCTGGCCGTCGGCGTGGTCGTGGGCTGCGTCACCGCCATGGTCGTCTTCGCGAAGCGGGTCGCCCACTTCGCGGACGTCACCTCCGTTCTCGATCCGGACGGCGGGCGGGTCGTCTACCGCGTGACCGGCGAGCTGTTCTTCGCCTCCTCCAACGACCTGGTCGGGCAGTTCGACTACGCCGGCGACCCGGACCGGGTGCTCATCGACCTCAGCGCCGCCCACATCTGGGACGCCTCCTCGGTGGCCGCCCTGGACGCGATCGAGCACCGGTACGCCCAGCGGGGCAAGACCGTCGGGATCACCGGCCTGAACGAGGCCAGCGCCCGCCTGCACGCCTCCCTCAGCGGCGAACTCTCCGCCGGGAACTGACCGCCCCCGGGATTGCCGTTGCCCTGGGCCGCTACCGCTCGTGGAGCGCGGTGAGTTCGGCGCGCGCCAGGGCGAGGAACTCCGGGGACAGGCCCGGTTCCGTTCCCCGGGCTTCCGCCGTGGCGTCGAGGTGGGCGAGGACGGCCGCCAGCGTGGGGAAGGGGCCGACCGGGCGGAGCAGCCACAGGCGGCCCCGGGGGCGGGGCGGGAGGCCGAGCGCGGCGAGGGTGGTGTCGGTCTCCCCGTCGAGGCCGTCCAGGTCGGTGTCGGGGAGCGGGGCGCACTCGACGCCGGTGATGTGGCCGTGGCCGTCCAGCGAGGTCTGCACGGCCCAGTGCGTGGAGCGGTCGGGGATCCAGGTGCGGGCCGCCGGGGGCCAGACGTACGGGAGGAAGGCCCAGCGCAGTTCCTCGGGCGCGGGCTCCCAGCCGAGCACTTCCAGCTCCCGGACCTCGGGCAGCAGGTCCGGTTCCAGTTCGCTGCGGCCGGTGCGGCGCAGTGCGAGCGGGTGCGGTGTTCCGTCCTCGTCCCACGACATGCGGGCACGGTATCCGGCGCGGCCCCGCGACCCCGGCTCTCACACGCTGAAGTCGACCTCCGCCGGGGGCTCGCCCGGCCAGGAGAGCACGGTCGGGGCGGGCGGGGTACTGGCCAGGACGGTGCCGTGCGCGACGACGTAGCGCGGCCGGACCTGGCGGCGGACCGCCTCCTCGGGCGTGGGGGCCGGGAGCAGGACGAAGGAGGCGGGCGCGCCCTCCCTGATGCCGTACTCCGCCTCCGACAGGCCCAGGACCCGCGCCGCACGGTCCGTCACCATCGAGAAGGCCAGCGGGATCTCCCGCGCGCCGGTCAGCTGGGCGGCGTACAGGCCGACCAGGGCGGTCTGGAGCGGGTTGCCGGTGCCGAGCGCGTTCCAGGGGTCCATGACGTCGTCGTGGCCGAAGGCCACGTTGACCCCAGCCGCCAGCATCTCCTTGACCTGGGTGAGGCCGCGCCGTTTGGGATAGGTGTCGAAGCGGCCCTGGAGGTTGAGGTTGGCGAAGGGGTTGGCGACCAGGTTGATGCCCGAACGCGACAGCAGCCGCTGGAGTTTGAAGCTGTAGGCGCCGTTGTAGGAGCCCATGGCCGTCGTGTGGGAGGCCGTGGCGCGCTCGCGCAGGCCCGAGCGCAGCGCGAGGGTGGCCAGTACCTCCACGAAGCGGGACTGCTCGTCGTCGATCTCGTCGCAGTGCGCGTCCACGCGCAGCCCGTGCGCCTCCGCCAGCGCGAAGGCGGTGTGCAGCGAGGCGACGCCGTCCTCCCGGGTGTCCTCGAAGTGCGGGATGGCGCCGACGACGTCCGCCCCGCGTGCGACGGCCTCGCGCAGGAGCGCCTCGCCGTCCGGGAAGGAGATGATCCCTTCCTGCGGGAAGGCCGTGATCTGCAGGGTCATGACGTCCCGGACCCGGTCGCGCACCTCCAGCAGCGCGTCGAGCGCGGTGAGCGCCGGATCGGTCACGTCGCAGTGGGTCCGCACGTGCAGCACGCCCTGGGCCGCCTGCCAGCGCAGCACCCGGGTCGCCCGGGCGACGACGTCCTCGCGGGTCAGGGTCTTCTTGCGCTCGCTCCAGCAGGCGATGCCCTCCCAGAGGGTGCCGGAGGCGTTGGGGCGCGGCCCGCCGGCCGTCAGGGCGGTGTCGAGGTGGATGTGCGGCTCGACGAAGGGGGCGGTGAGCAGCGAGCCGTGCGCCTCGATGAGGGTCCCGGTGGCGGGCGGCTCCTTCTGGTCGTCGTACGGGACCACCCGCGCGATCCGGCCGTCCTCGGCGACCTCCACATCGGACAGCGTGTCGGACGGGCCGTGAGCGTGCAGCAGCCGGGCACCCCGGACGATCATGCGCATGCGGTCAGCGTACGCACGCGGCCCGCCCCCTCGCGGGAGGGCGGGCCGTGACCGGGTGCCGGACTCAGCCGCGCTTGGCCTGAGCCTTCTGCTGCATGCCCCGCGTCTTCGCGGAGAGCGACTGCACGTCCCTGACGGCGGCCTTGGCACGCGCCTCGGCCGCGGTGTTCTTCGCCAGCGCGCGCTCGGAATCCTGGTGGCCGTGGTGTCCGGTGCGAGCCTTCTTGGCCATGATCACTCCTCTTCGGGACGCGGAACACGCGTACGGGTTCCACTGTGCGCCCGTCCGGAGCAGTCGGCATCCCGGCGCGGCGTGCGGCAAGAATGGGGGGCATGACCAGCGACACCGATCTGACCACCGGCGAGACGGCCGGCGAGAGCACGAGCACGGCCCCCGGCACGGCCCCCGGCGACGGGATGCCCGCCTGGGAGAAGAGGTTCCGGGCGCCGCGCGTCGGGCTGCCCGAGTGGGCCGAGGACGCTCCGGACCGTTCGCTCTTCGTCTCCAACGCGACCGGGACCTTCGAGCTCTACGCCTGGGACCGCGCCACCGGCACCCAGCGCCAGGCCACCGACCGCCCCAACGGCACCACCGACGGCACCCTCTCCCCCGACGGCGAGTGGATCTGGTGGTTCTCCGACACCGACGGCGACGAGTTCGGCACCTGGGTGCGCCAGCCCTTCGCGGGCGGCCCCGACGAGCCGGCCACCCCCGGGCTGGAGCCCTCCTACCCCGCCGGGCTGGCCATCGGCCGTGACGGCACGGCCGTCGTGGGCCGCTCCACCGACGAGGACGGCACGACCATCCACGTGGTCCGGCCGGACGGCACCGCGCCCGCCGTGATCTACCGGCACCGCGAGTCGGCCGGGGTCGGCGACCTGTCCCGCGACGGGACCCTCGTGGCCGTCGAGCACACCGAGCACGGGGACGCCATGCACTCCGCGCTGCGCGTGGTCGGCCTCGACGGGGCCACCGTCGCCGAGCTGGACGACTCCCGCGGCGGCACCGAGGACCTGGGCCTGGAGGTGCTCGGCTTCGCGCCGGTCGCGGGCGACACCCGGCTGCTGGTCGGCCACCAGCGGCGCGGCCGGTGGGAGCCGATGGTGTGGGACGTGGCCACCGGCGCCGAGGAGGAGCTCGCTATCGACCTGCCGGGCGACGTCAGCGCCGAGTGGTACCCGGACGGCTCCGCCCTGCTGATCGCGCACGACTTCGAGGCGCGCAGCGAGCTCTGGCGCTACGACCTGGCCGCGCGGGAGCTCGTACGCGTGGACACGCCGCCCGGCACGGTGTCGGGTGCGACGGCGCGTCCCGACGGAACGGTGGAGTACCAGTGGTCCTCGGCGGCCGAGCCCTCGGCCGTACGGTCCACCTCGGGCGCGACCGTCCTGGACCCGCCCGGCTTCCTGGCGCCCGGCTCGGTGCCGGTGGAGGACGTGTGGGTGGAGGGCCCGGGCGGGCGGATCCACGCGCTCGCGCAGCGGCCGGCCGGGCACGGCGACGGCCCCTTCCCGACGGTCTTCGAGATCCACGGCGGCCCGACCTGGCACGACAGCGACGCCTTCGCGGCGACCCCGGCGGCCTGGCTGGACCACGGCTTCGCGGTCGTCCGGGTCAACTACCGCGGCTCCACCGGCTACGGCCGCGCGTGGACGGACGCCCTCAAGCACCGGGTCGGCCTCATCGAGCTGGAGGACATCGCGGCGGTCCGCGAGTGGGCGGTGGCCTCCGGCCTCGCGGACCCGGCCCGGCTGGTGCTCTCGGGCGGCTCCTGGGGCGGCTACCTGACCCTGCTGGGCCTCGGCACGCAGCCCGGGGCCTGGGCGGTGGGCCTGGCCTCCGTACCGGTCGCCGACTACGTGACGGCCTACCACGACGAGATGGAGGCGCTGAAGTCCCTGGACCGCACCCTCTTCGGCGGCACTCCGCAGGAGGTCCCGGACCGCTTCGCGGCCTCCTCGCCGCTGACGTACGTCGACGCGGTGCGGGCTCCGGTGTACATCGCGGCGGGTGTCAACGACCCGCGCTGCCCGATCAAGCAGATCGACAACTACGTCGACCGGCTCGCGGCGCGCGGCGCGGTGCACGAGGTGTACCGCTACGACGCCGGGCACGGTTCGCTGGTCGTGGAGGAGCGGATCAAGCAGGTCCGGATGGAGCTGGACTTCGCGCTCAAGCACCTGCCCCGCTAGACCCGCGCCGGTGCACCCCCCGTACGGTGGTGGGGTGCACCGGTTTCTCCTGACCCCGCGATGGTGGGGGATCAACATCTTCGTCGTGCTCGCCGTCCCCTTCTGCCTGTTCATGGGGTCCTGGCAGCTCGGCCGGTTCGAGGACCGCGTCGACAGCCACCGCGAGGCCAACTCCGCGCGCCCCGCGGACCGGACGGCCGCGCCGCTGGACTCGCTGCTCCCGGTGGACAAGAAGACCTCCGGACGGCTGGCTTCCGTGGCCGGGGAGTACGCGGACCAGCTGCTGGTCCCCGAGCGGCGGCTGGACGGGGCGACCGGCTTCTACGTGCTGACCCTGCTGAAGACCGACTCCGGCAAGGCCGTCCCGGTGGTCCGGGGCTGGCTGCCCGGGACGGCCGATCCGGCGAAGGCCCCGGCCGCGCCGGGCGGCCGCGTCGAGGTCACCGGCGCGCTCCAGGCCTCGGAGAACTCCGGCACCAAGGGGGTCCACGCCCAGGGCGGCCTGCCGGCCGGGCAGCTCGGGGTGATCGGGGCGGCCTCGCTGGTCAACATCGTCCCGTACGACCTGTACGACGCCTGGCTGACCGTGCAGACCCCGTCGGACGGCATGACCCCGGTGCCGGCCGCGGCCCCGAACAACACCGGGCTCGACCTGAAGGCCTTCCAGAACCTCGGCTACACCGGCGAGTGGTTCGTCTTCGTCGCCTTCGTGCTCTTCATGTGGTTCCGCCTCTACCGCCGCGAGCTGGAGACCCTGCGCGACGCGGAGGCCGGCCTGCTGCCCGAGGCTCCGGCGGCCGAGCGGGTCTGACCTCCCGGAACCCCGGAACCGCCGCTTACGGCTTCGGCGCGTCCACCGGGATCGCCCCCGTGCGGTACACCGTTCCCCCGCAGGCCTCCGGGATCGTCGTCCGCGTGACCGGGGCCCCCGCCGGGGGCGTGTGGGACACCGCCACGCCCGGGGCCTGCGGGGGCGTGGTCCCCGTGTCCGGGTCGACGACGGGCGTGTCGGAGGACTGGCCCTGCGGCGGCTTCTCCCCCGCGTCCGGGCTCGCCGAGGGGCAGGGCTCCGCCGACGGCACCCAGGCGAAGCGGACCTCGTAGGCCGAGCTCGGCTGGAGCACCAGCACCGGCGCCTCCGCCGAGGGGTCGGGCAGCAGCCCGCTCGCCGGGTCGCCCGCCGTGTGGCCGACCACGGCGACCCCGGAGCCCGGCCCGGTCGGGGCACCGGCCGCGGCGGCCGCCGTCACGGTGTCCGGGCCGGTGACGGTGCAGCCCTGCGCCGATACGTTGGTGACCTTGAAACTGCCGTAGATCTTGCCGTCGGCCTCCGGGGTGCGGGCCGAGCCCACCACGCCCAGCTGCTCGGCCCCGCAGCCGGGCACACCCGGCGCGGCCGCCGGCGGCTGCGGGCCGTTCCCGCTGCCCACGACCGTGCCGGGCGCGGTGCCGCTGCTCGACGGGCCGGCCGTCACACCGCCGGCCGGGGTGCCGGTGGCCTTCGGGTCCGGCTGCCCGGTGGTGCCGCCCGCGTCGGGCGCGCCGCCCCCGGAGCGGGTGGCCCTGGGCTGGCTCCCGGATCCGTTCTGGTGCGGGTCGGAGGGTGCGCCGCCCGGCTTCCCGCCGGATTCCGAGCCGTGTCCGGCCATCGCCGGGTGCGCGGTGGCGGTGTCCGCGCCGGCCGTCATGTGCAGGACGGCCGGGATGGCGGTACCGGCGAGCAGGGCGACGGCCGCGGCGCCGACGAGGGCCTGCCGTTTGAGGGTCCGGCGGGCCGGGACGGCGTACCGCAGCCGCTCGAGCGCGCCCTCGGCGGGCTGCAGGCCCTCGACGGCCCCGCGCAGCAGCCCCCGCAGCGCCTCTTCGTCGCTCGCGCCGCCGGGCGCGGTGTGGTCGTCCATCATGACTGCGCAGCCTCCATCGCCACCCGCAGCGCGGCAATACCCCGCGATCCGTACGCCTTCACCGAGCCGAGTGACACCCCGAGCGTCTCCGCGACCTGGGCTTCCGTCATGTCCGCGAAGTAACGCAGCACGAGCACCTCTCGCTGGCGGCGCTGCAGTCCGCGCATCGCCTTGATCAGATCGTCCCGCTCCAGCTGGTCGTACGCGCCTTCCTCGGCGCTCGCCATGTCCGGCATCGGCTTCGAAAGCAGCTTGAGGCCCAGGATGCGCCGACGCAGGGCGGACCGGGAGAGGTTCACGACGGTCTGGCGCAGGTACGCCAGCGTCTTGTCGCGGTCGCGGACCCGGTTGCGGGCCGAGTGCACGCGGATGAACGCCTCCTGGACCACGTCCTCGCAGGACGCCGTGTCGTCGAGGAGCAGCGCGGCGAGACCCAGGAGCGAGCGGTAGTGCGCCTGGTAGGTCTCCGTGAGGTGGTCGACGGTGGTGCCCGCCACCACTTCGGTCACGGCCTCGCCCCCGGCGGCCGTCCCCGACTCGCAGCTGTCGCGCGGCGAGGGCACGCGGCCGCTCCGGGGCGGTACGGCGGCCCGGAGGGGCACCTCGGACGGCCCGGCCGGCGGGACGGGAACGATCACAGGAAGACCGCCGCCGGGCGTGCGGGAGCCCCCGCGCGACGGGATGAACCCGCCGCGCGCCGGTAGGACGGCCAGTTCGAGCAGTGCCTCAGCCACGCCTGTAGGACACGCGTCCCCCCGTCAGGGTTGTACGCGCGAGGCAGCCGCCGCAGCAATATCCCCATTGCCCTCATGCGTACCCGCTCTTCCCGATTGCCCTGTCCATCGAGACGGCAGTCGGGCCATCACCTTGATCTAGGGATCTACACGCCGATCCTACAAAGCGATTTACGCAAATTCACCTGCGATCAGTTCCGCGATCTGAGTGGCATTCAGGGCGGCGCCCTTGCGGAGATTGTCGGCGCACACGAAGAACTCCAGCGCGTGCCGGTCGTCCAGCGAGACCCGCACCCGTCCCACCCAGGCGGGGTCCGTTCCGGCGGCGTCCGCCGGCGTCGGGAACTCCCCCGCCGCCGGGTCGTCCACCAGGACCACGCCGGGGGCGGCGTCCAGGACCTGCCGGGCGTGCGGGGCGGCCACCTCGTTCTCGAAACGGGCCCGCACGGTCAGGGAGTGCCCCGTGACCACGGGGACCTGTACGCAGGTCACGGCGACCGGCAGCTCGGGAAGGTCCAGGATCCGGCGCGTCTCCTGCCGTACCGCGAGCTCGTGGGAGGACCAGCCGTCCTCGCGGAGCTCTCCGGACCAGGGCACGACGTTGAGGGCGAGCGGCGCCGGGAAGGGGCCGGTGTCCTCGCCCACGGCACGGCGCACGTCTCCGGGCTGCTCGCCCAGGGAGGTCCCGGCGACCAGCGACAGCTGGCGGCGCAACACCTCGGAGCCGGCCCGGCCGGCGGCGCTCGCCGCCTGGTACGAGGAGAGGGCCAGCTCGGACAGGGAGTACTCGGCGTGCAGGGCGCCCAGGGCCGCGATCATCCCGGCGGTCACGCAGTCCGGGGTGGCGACGATCCCGCGCGGCCGGGTCCGTACGGCGTGCCCGTTGACCTCCGGCACCACCAGGGGGACCTCGGGGTCCTCACGGAAGGCGGCGGACTGGTCGACGACGACGACGCCGCGCGCGGTGACGACGGGCGCCCAGCGGACGGAGACCTCGGCCGGGGTCAGGAAGACCGCCACATCGCCCGGACCGAGGCCGTCGAAGGCGTCCTCGGTGAGGGCGAGCACCTCGGTCTTCTCCGCACGGACGGCCAGCGTGCGGCCGGCCGAGCGCGCGGAGGCGACCAGGCGGATGTCGCCCCAGACGTCGGCCCGCTGGGACAGCATCTGGAGCAGTACGGTGCCGACCGCTCCGGTCGCCCCGACCACGGCGAGCGCCGGGCCGGAGGACCGGGCGCCGGTCATCGTCCGGTGCCTCCGTAGACGACGGCTTCGTCGCTGTCGGAGTCGAGGCCGAAGGCCGTGTGCACGGCGCGGACGGCCTCGTTGACGTCGTCCTGACGGGTCACGACCGAGATGCGGATCTCGGAGGTGGAGATCAGCTCGATGTTGACGCCCGCGTCGGACAGCGCCTGGAAGAAGGAGGCGGTGACGCCCGGGTTCGTCTTCATGCCCGCGCCGACCAGGGAGATCTTGCCGATCTGGTCGTCGTAGCGCAGGGAGTCGAAGCCGATCTGGGTCTTCGCCTTCTCCAGGGCGTCGATGGCCTTGTGGCCCTCCGTCTTGGGGAGTGTGAAGGAGATGTCGGTGAGGCCCGTCGAGGCCGCCGACACGTTCTGCACGATCATGTCGATGTTGATCTCGGCGTCCGCGATCGCGCGGAAGATCGCCGCGGCCTCACCCGGCTTGTCCGGGACGCCGACGACCGTGATCTTGGCTTCGGAGACGTCGTGGGCGACTCCGGAGATGATGGCGTGCTCCACCTGCTCGTCCCCTTGCGGATTCTCGTTGCTGACCCACGTGCCCGGCAGTCCCGAGAAGGACGAGCGGACGTGGATCGGGATGTTGTATCGGCGTGCGTACTCGACACAGCGGTGCAGCAGCACCTTGGAACCGGAGGCGGCGAGCTCCAGCATGTCCTCGGAGGAGATCCAGTCGATCTTCCGGGCCTTCTTCACGACGCGGGGGTCCGCGGTGAAGACGCCGTCGACATCGGTGTAGATCTCGCAGACCTCGGCGTCCAGCGCCGCGGCGAGCGCGACGGCCGTGGTGTCCGAGCCGCCGCGGCCCAGGGTGGTGATGTCCTTGGAGTCCGCGGACACGCCCTGGAAGCCGGCGACGATGGCGATGTTGCCCTCGTCCAGCGCGGTGCGGATACGGCCCGGCGTGACATCGATGATGCGCGCTTTGTTGTGGACCGAGTCGGTGATCACGCCTGCCTGGCTGCCGGTGAACGACTGGGCCTCGTGACCCAGGTTTTTGATCGCCATGGCCAGCAGGGCCATGGAGATCCGCTCTCCGGCGGTCAGCAGCATGTCGAATTCGCGTCCGGCAGGCATGGGTGAAACCTGCTCGGCGAGATCGATCAGCTCGTCCGTCGTGTCGCCCATCGCGGAAACCACGACGACCACCTGGTGGCCGTTCTTCTTGGCGTCCACGATCCGCTTGGCGACGCGCTTGATGCCTTCGGCATCGGCTACGGAGGAGCCTCCGTACTTCTGCACGACAAGGCCCACGTGCGCTCCTCGCTCAGTCCGTCTCATTTGCTGGTGCAGTCTAACGAGCGACCGTGATCCGACCGCTTCGTACCACATCATGAGACGTGAAGATCAAAGGATAAGTTCCCCCGCCCGGGCTCTCATCTGCGGCCGAGGCCGCCGAGCTCCTGGGCCATCACCTCGCCGGCCTGCTCCGCGAGGTCGTCCTCCGTGAGGTCCTCGTCCGTGTCCAGACCGTCCAGGGCGGCGAGCGGCTGGTCCAACCGCACGTGCGCGATCAGCGACTGGAGGGCGCGCAGGGTGGCCGAGGCCGTCGGGCCCCAGTTGGTGAAGTACGAGAACTGCCACCACCACAGCGCCTCGGTGATCCGGCCCACCTGGTGGTGGATGAGCCCGTGCCGCAGGTCGGCGACGACCTCGGCCAGGTCGTCGGAGATCCGGTGCGCCACCGGGGCCTTGCGCGGCTCGTAGGGGTCGAAGACCTCGGAGTAGACGTCGACCGGCTCCAGCATGATCGCGAACCGCTCGCGCAGGTCGTCCACGTCCGGCTCTGGGCCCAGGTCGGGCTCGTAGCGCTCGTCGGGCAGCACGTCCTGGTACGCGCCCAGCCGGCCGCCTGCCAGCAGCAGCTGGGACACCTCCAGGAGGAGGAAGGGCACCGCGCTGTCCGGGTCCTCGCCCTTGGCCACCTCGGTGACCGCGACGATGAAGGACTCGATCTGGTCCGCGATCGAAGCCGCGAAATCGTCCGGGTCCTGGCCCAGTGCGTGCAGCGTTGCGTCAGACATCGAGAAGTCGCCTTCCTTCAAAGGCCCGCCCGAGCGTGACCTCGTCCGCGTACTCCAGATCTCCCCCGACGGGGAGCCCGCTGGCCAGGCGGGTGACCTTCAGGCCCATGGGCTTGATCATGCGGGCGAGGTAGGTGGCGGTCGCCTCGCCCTCCAGGTTCGGGTCGGTGGCCAGGATCAGCTCGGTCACCTCGCCGTCCGCCAGGCGCGCCAGCAGCTCGCGGATGCGCAGGTCGTCGGGGCCGACGCCCTCGATCGGGCTGATCGCGCCGCCGAGGACGTGGTACCTGCCCCGGAACTCGCGGGTCCGCTCGATCGCGACGACGTCCTTCGGCTCCTCCACGACACAGATGACCGTGGTGTCGCGGCGCGGGTCGCGGCAGATGTTGCACCGCTCCTCCTGCGCCACGTTCCCGCACACCGCGCAGAACCGGACCTTGTCCTTCACCTCGAGCAGCGCGTGCGCGAGGCGGCGGACGTCGGTGGGCTCCGCCTGCAGGATGTGGAAGGCGATCCGCTGCGCGCTCTTGGGCCCGACGCCGGGCAGCCTGCCCAGTTCGTCGATCAGGTCCTGGACCACGCCTTCGTACAACGGACTGCCTTCTTTCGTTCGGGTGGGGTGGGAGTGCTAGAAGGGGAGGCCGGGGATGCCGCTGCCGCCGCCCAGCCCCTGGGCCAGCGGGCCCAGCTTCTGCTGCTGGAGCGCCTGGGCATTCTCGTTGGCCGCCTGGACGGCCGCCACCACCAGGTCGGCGAGCGTCTCGGTGTCCGCGGGGTCCACGGCCTTCGGGTCGATCACCAGGGCGCGCAGCTCACCGGAACCGGTCACCGTCGCCTTGACGAGACCGCCGCCGGCCTGGCCCTCGACCTCGGTCCTGCCCAGCTCTTCCTGAGCCGTGGCGAGATCCTGCTGCATCTTCTGGGCCTGCTGGAGCAGCTGCTGCATGTTGGGCTGGCCACCACCGGAAATCACAGGTCACTCACTCCGTAGCATCGGTCCGAGCCTGGGGCAGCCCGGTCAATCCGAGCCTACGTGCTCCCCGGGCGCTGCGCCCTACGCCGTGAGGACCAACTCTTTCGAGTGAGGGACGGGACGTACGCGTACCTGATGGAGACCTCCTTGCAGGCGGAAATCCCGGGATTCGTCGCCCATCGCGCCCCATTCGAAGGTAGGAAGAGCATGCGCATCATTGCGCACACGCGCACCACCACACGTCAGCGCAGGCAGAGGGAGTGCCGGGTGAGCCAGCCGGAGATGCAGCCCGAGGGGCCACCCCGGGATCCCCGGGAACCCCGGGAGGAGGGCAGCGGACCGATGGCGGCGGGCGATCTGACCGGCCGGCCCTTCCCCCTCGGGGACTGGGGCGAGCCTGCGGAACGGCTCGACGAGCTCTACCGCCGCGTCGAGGCCGATGCGCTGCGCACCGCCGAGTGGTACCTCTCCGACCGGGCATGGAAGCGCCGGGGGGCGCGCGTGCTGCGCGTCGGGGCCGCCCTGGGCGCCGTCACGGGCGCCGCGCTGCCGCTGGTGGAGCTGGCGGGGTCGGCGCCGGGCGCGTCGAAGTACGGGTTCCTGTCGCTGCTGCTGGCCGCGGCCTGCCTGGCCTGCGACCGGTTCTTCGGCCTCACGTCGGGCTGGATGCGGGACGTGGCCACGGCCCAGGCCGTACAGCGCCGGCTGCAGACCCTGCAGTTCGACTGGGCCTCGGAGAACGTCCGGGAGGTGCTGGGGCCGACCGAGGGCACGGCGAGCGAGGCCGCCGAGCGGTGCCTGACGGTGCTGCGGCGGTTCTCGGAGGACGTGACGGAGCTGGTGCGCTCCGAGACCGCGGAGTGGATGGTGGAGTTCAGCTCCGGCCCGGCCCCGCTGGTCATGCAGTCCCTGGGCGCGGGCGGGGCCCGGTCGGACGCGTACGTCCCCCCGGCCCGCTTCCCCCCCCCCCCGGGCACCCGCCCCAACATGCCCCGCCAGCGCCCCCCGGAACAGCCCCGCTGAAGGGCGCGCGGACTCAGCCCCGCCGGGGCGGCACGGTCTCAGCCCCCCGAGGTGGCACGGTCTCAGCCCCCCGAGGTGGCACGATCCACGGTCCGGGCCCGCCGAGGTGGCACGATCCGGGCCCGCTGAAGCCGCGCGGTCCGGGCCCGCGGCACCTTCCGGCTCCGCGGGCGCGCCGCAACCCGTTCAGCTGAAGATGATCATCGATCCCTGCCCCAGGCTCCGCGTGGCGGCGGCGTGCAGCCCCAGCCACACGTGCCGCTCCCGTGCGAAGGGGCTGTCGTCGTACGGAATCGGCCCCGCGGGCTCCTCCAGCGACGTCGGCCTCCCCGGCGGAGCCGGCGCGGCGGGCGGGTTCCCGGGGTCTATCCCGATGGCCGGAGCCACCAGCGCGAGCTCACGCAGGAGCCCCTGGGCGGACCCCAGCGGCCCGCCGCCGGCCAGCAGCTCCTCGTTCGCCAGCGGAGCCGCGAAGTCCACCGGAACGTACGCCCCGGCGTGGTCGTAGTGCCACACCAGGTGCGACTGCTGCGCCGTCGGCTCGAACATCTCCAGCAGCTGCTCGTAGTCCCCGCCCAGCTCGTCCACCGGAGTCACCGGCAGCCCGCAGATCTGGAGCAGGTAGGCCCGCCGCAGGAAGTGCAGGGCGTCGTAGTCGAAGCCGGCGACCGGGGCCACGTCCCCGCTCAGGCCCGGCATGTAGGCGAACACGGGCACGGACGGGAGCCCGGCCTCGCCGAGCGCCTTGTCGTACGCGGCGATCTCCTCTGCGAAGGGGTTGTCAGGGCTGTGGCACAGCACGTCGACAAGGGGGACCAGCCACAGGTCACAGGCCACGCGGGCTCCGATCAGTCGTTGGCGCCGATGCGGCCAGCGTAGTGCGCCGGACACGCTCCGCGAAGGGGTGCGCAGAACCCGTGCCACCGGCTCCCGCCCGGGACCCGTACGACTAGAGTCCGGCCGCCCAGTCCAGCCCGTGCTGGTTGTAGCCGTGCACGATCCGCCGTACCGCGTCCGCGTCGGCGAGGGTCACCGCGTCCACGAGGTCGCTGTGCTTGTCCCACAGCGCCGCGCGCAGCTGCTCCGGGTCGCGCTGGAGGTGGGGTACGGCGAAGACCCAGCACTGCACCCGGATGCGGTGCAAGAACTCCGAGATGTAGGTGTTGCCGACCAGCTCGCTCAGCTCCCGCCAGAAGCGCAGGTCGTAGCCGATCAGCACTTCGAGCGAACCGCTCTGCGCGGCCCGGCGCGCTTCCTCGGCCCGGCGCCGCACGGACACCAGCAGCTCGCCGGTGCCGCGGGCAGCGCCACACTCGGCGAGCCTGCGGAAGATCCCGTCCACGACGAGCGAGCGGGCCTCGATCATTCCCCGGAAGTCGTCCACGGAGAAGATCCGCACGCGGAAGCCGCGGTGCTGGACCAGTTCGAGCAGGCCCTGGGCCGAGAGGTCGACCAGCGCCTCGCGGACCGGGGTCGCGGAGACCTCGTACTGCTCGGCTATCTGCTTGACGGTGAACTCGGTGCCGGGCGGCAGGCGTCCCGCGAGCACCTCGTCGCGCAGCGCGTCCGCGATCTGCTGGCGAAGGGTGTTGCGGGTGACAGCGCCGCTGCCTGGCATAGGGGTCCGTCTCCTTAGGTGAACTCCGGACACCTTAGGCCAGGCAGCGAGGCTGAAATAGAGCGGTTGTCGATCGGTATGCGAATGTGCCGTCCGCTATCCGGACGTGGTGTGGCGGTCGGCGACCGTCAGGGCCTCGTCCAGCAGCGCGAGCCCCTCCTTCGCCTCCGTCTCCGAAATGGTGCAGGGCGGAACGACGTGGGTGCGGTTCATGTTGACGAACGGCCACAGCCCGGAATCCTTGCAGGCCGCCGCGAATTCGGCCATCGGCGCGTTGGCGGCGCCCGAGGCGTTGTACGGGACGAGGGGTTCGCGCGTCGCCTTGTCCCGTACGAGTTCCAGGGCCCAGAAGGTGCCCAGGCCGCGGACCTCGCCGACGGAGGGGTGCCGCTCGGCGATCTCGGCGAGCGCCGGGCCGATCACGTTCGCGCCGAGGTGGGCGGCGTGCTCGACGATGCCCTCCTCCTCCATCGCGTTGATCGTGGCGACGGCGGCGGCGCAGGCCAGCGGGTGGCCGGAGTACGTGAGTCCGCCCGGGTAGGGGCGGGTTGCGAAGGTCTCGGCGATGGCGGCGGAGATGGCGACGCCGCCGAGCGGCACGTATCCGCTGTTCACACCCTTGGCGAAGGTGATCAGGTCGGGGGTGACGCCCCAGTGGTCGGCGGCGAACCACTTGCCGGTGCGGCCGAAGCCGGACATGACCTCGTCCAGGATGAAGACGATGCCGTGGCGGTCGCAGAGTTCGCGCACGCCCGCGAGGTAGCCGGCCGGCGGGGTCATGATCCCGGCGGTGCCGGGGACGCTCTCCAGGATGACCGCCGCGATGGTCTGCGGCCCCTCGAAGGCGATGGTGTCGGCGAGGTGGGCGAGGGCGCGCTCGCACTCCTCGGCCTCGGTGGCGGCGTGGAAGGCGGAGCGGTAGAGGTACGGGCCCCAGAAGTGCACGACGCCGGCGGCGGCCGAGTCGGAGGGCCAGCGGCGCGGGTCGCCGGTGAGGTTGATCGCGGCGGCGGTGGCGCCGTGGTACGAGCGGTAGGTGGACAGCACCTTCTGCCGGCCGGTGTGCAGCCGGGCCATGCGGACGGCGTTCTCGACGGCCTCGGCGCCGCCGTTGGTGAAGAAGATCTTGTCCAGGTCGCCCGGGGTCCGCTCGGCGATGAGGCGTGCGGCCTCGGAGCGGACGTCGACGGCGAAGCCGGGCGCGAGGGTGCAAAGCCGGGCGGCCTGCTCCTGGACGGCGGCGACGACCTTGGGGTGCTGGTGGCCGATGTTGGTGTTGACCAGCTGGGAGGAGAAGTCGAGGAAGCGCTTGCCGTCGTAGTCCCAGAAGTACGACCCCTCGGCCCCGGCCACGGCGAGGGGGTCGATCAGGGCCTGGGCGGACCAGGAGTGGAAGACGTGCTTGCGGTCAGCGTCCTTCACTGCGGCGAGGGTGTGCGAGGTGACATGAGGGGTCATGCCGTCACGCTAGAAGTGTGCAGGTGGGAAGGGATATCGGCGGACTGTATGGGGGTGGGGGGCCGGTCTCGGCAGTCTGTCTGGCGGGCGAGCCACCGCTTTTCCCAGTTGACAGCATTCTGCCATCATGACAGCCTGTTGTCATAAGCGCTCGCAGAGAAGCTCGTGGAGCACGGCAGTACGGCGGCACGGCATACGACAGCAGCACGCAGTACGGCACAGACCAGGTCCCGAACGTCAACGCCGGAGGCGATCACCATGAACGAGACCCCGCGCAAGCCCGTCCACCTCGCCGTCTACGACACGTACGCGGACTGGGAGACCGGCCACACCACCGCGCACCTGACCCAGCGCGGCCACCAGGTCCGCACCGTCGCCCTCGCGGCGGAGCGGCCGGTCACGACCATGGGCGGCGTACGCATCCAGCCCGACCTGGCCCTGGACGGTCTGCGGCCGCAGGACTCCTCCCTGTTGATCCTCACCGGCGCCTCGCTGTGGGACACCGGCGACGAACTGGCGCCGTTCGCGGCGAAGGCCCGGGAGTTCCTGGACGCCGGGGTCCCGGTCGCGGCGATCTGCGGAGCCACGGCCGGTCTCGCCCGGGAGGGCCTGCTGGACGGGCGCGCCCACACCAGCGGGGCCTCCTTCTACCTGGCGGAGCAGCCGGGGTACGGGGGCACCGAGCGCTACGTCGAGGCCGACGCGGTGACGGACGGCGACCTGATCACGGCGGGGCCGACGGAACCGGTGGCCTTCGCCCGCGAGGTCTTCGCCCGGCTGGACGTGTACAAGCCGGACGTACTGGACGCGTGGTACCGCCTGTTCCACGACTCGGACGCGAACGCGTACCCGGTCCTGATGGCGGCGGCGGAGGCGGGCGATGCGTGACCCGGAGGCGGCGCGGGACGCGGGGGCGGCGCGGGACGCGGGGGCGGTGCCGGACACGGGGGCGGTGCCGGAGCCTGCGCGGGTGCCGGCCCCGGAGCCCGAGCCCCTGCCGCTTCGCGCCCGTCAGGACCTCCTGAGCCGGACCGCGCTCGGGGTGTTCCGTCTCAACGGCCAGTTCCTCGCGGTGTCGGAGGAACTGGCCCGCCCGGCCGGCCTGACCGCCGCGTGGTGGCAGGTGCTCGGTGCCGTGCTCCGGGAGCCCCTCCCGGTCGCGGGCATCGCCCGTGCCATGGGCATCACGCGACAGAGCGTCCAGCGCATCGCCGACCTGCTCGCTGCGAAGGGCCTGGCGGAGTACGTTCCGAACCCGGCCCACCGCCGCGCCAAACTCCTGCGCCCGACGGAAGCGGGCCGCGAGGCGATCGGCCGCATCACCCCGGGGCACGCCTCCCTGGCCACACGCCTGGCGGAGGAACTGGGCGACGCCGCGTTCGCGGAAACGGTGCGGGTGCTGAACCGCCTGACGAAGGCACTGGACGCCGTGGCCGAGCCACGGACCGACGCCTAGGGGCGGTGGACGGGCGCCGGGACGACGGCGACACGGCCGAACGATCGGTGGAGCTGCTGCGCGTCCTTGGCCGAGGGAGCCACGGGCGGCCGGGTCACCGGCCGGCCTCCGGGCTCACGCACCGCCGAGGGCGTCCAGCTCCTCCGCGATGGCCGCCCGCAGGCCGTCGTGGCGCTCGCCCAGCGCGTGCCGTTGGTCGCGCCAGTACTCCTCCCCGTACAACCAGACGGGCAGCCGGACGAGGTCGGCGGGCTCCCAGTCGTACCGCGGCCAGACGTGGGCGTGGAGGTACGGGTCGGTGTTGCCCAGGATCTCGATGTTCACGCGGCGGAAGGCGGGGTCGAGGCGGCGGCAGGCCCGTTCGACGGCCTCGGCGAGCCGCTCCATGTCGGTGAGGTACGCGGCCCTGCGCGTCCGGGGCAGGTCGGAGAGCCGGGTCACGGCGGGGTCGTCGGTCAGCAGGACCGAGTACCCGGGCAGGAACTGCCGGTCTCCGATCACGGCGAAGCCCTCGTCCAGGCGGCGCAGGACGGTCGGGTTCTGCCCCCGGTGAGCGCTGCCGATGCGGTCGTGACGCCAGTCCGTTTCGATCATCTCCCGACCCTAACGGACGCGTCTCGCCCGGGACTTCGGAGGCGGTCCTGCCCCTCAGGTATCCCCTGTCATACCTGAGAGCTACGCAGGAACACGGCTCTGGAGCGGGACGCCGATGAGGGGGCGGGATTTCTAACTTCGGATGCAGAGAAGGGCGCTGACGGCTCTTCCCGACCGAAGGAAGAGACGATGGCGGCGGGGACCACCACCACGACAAGCACCAAGAGGGCCGGCACGACGGCTGCTGCGGCTGGGGCTGAGGCAGTCAGTGCGGCTGTAACCGCGATGTCGCCGGCGGGTGGTCACGGCGGCCTGGCGGGAACCGGCCGGGGGCGCCGCACCCTGCTGGCGGCGCTGGTCGCGGCGGCCGTCGTGATACCGGTTTCCGCCGCCGCCTCCCCCCACGCCCCCGCGCCCCAGCCCTCGGCGTTCACCGAGTCCGCCGCGCCCCACGACCGGTACGCGGCCAACCGGGCCAACCTCGCCGAAGCGGCCCGGATGGCGGCGGCGGCCGGACGCACCGGCCGGGCCGGGAAGCTGCGCGCCATGGACGCGGGCGGTACGGCGCGGTTCCTCGCCTTCGACGGGCGGGGCAGCGGCCGGGCCGTCGAGGTGTTCGGCGACCTGGAGACCGCCGACCGGGTCACCGTCCTGGTGCCCGGGTCCGATACGACACTCGACACCTACCAGAGGTTCCGTGCCGGGGCCGTCTCCCTCCAGCAGCGCCTCCAGGCCGGGCATCCGCGCTCCGCCGTGGTCGCCTGGCTGGGGTACGACACCCCCGGCACGGTCAGCACGGCGGTCCTGACCGCCGCCCGCGCCGACGAGGCCGCCGCCGAACTGGGGCCCTTCCTCGACCGGCTGCGGGACATGGCGGGGCCGGGCGCCCGGCTCTCCCTGCTGTGCCACTCCTACGGCTCTGTGGTCTGCGCCCGTACGGCGACCGGGCCGGCGGTCGCCGACATCGTCCTGTACGGCAGCCCGGGCACGGGGGCCGACTCCGCCCGGGACCTTCCGACCGGGGCCCGGGTCTGGGCCGGGCGGGGCAGCGGCGACTGGATCGGCGAGGTCCCGCACGCCCGGCTCGGTGCCATCGGCTTCGGTACCGACCCCGTCGACCCCGCCTTCGGAGCCCGGGGGTTCGCCGCCGGTTCCGCCGGCCACAGCGACTACCTCAAGCCCGGCACGGAGTCCTTGGACAGCCTGGCCGCCATCGTCCTCGGCACCGCGGCCGCGGACTCCGCCTCCGCATCGGAGGGTTCCCGTGCGTGAGCTCCGCGCCCGCTGGTCCGTCCTGGCCGAGGGCATCGACGCGGCGACTCCGGCCGGCCGCGACCGCGCCGTGGACGCGCTGCGGGCCTTCGCGATCCTCGGCGTGGTCCTCGGCCACTGGCTGGTCACCGCCCTGACCACCGCCAACGGCGGCCTGAGCAACACCAGTCCGCTGGCGTACACGGGCCGGCTGGCCCCGGTGTCCTGGGTGTTCCAGACACTGGCCGTCTTCTTCCTCGTCGGCGGGCATGTCGCGGCCCGCGGCTACGCCTCGGCGCGGGAGCGCGGGGACTCGTACCGCACCTGGGTCGGCGAGCGGCTGGGCCGGCTGTTCCGTCCGGTCGCCGCCGTGCTCGTGCTGTGGACGGCCGCCGCGGGCGGGATGCTGGCCGGCGGAGTGGCCGTCACCACCGTGCGGACGCTGGTCACGCTGGTGCTGTCGCCGCTGTGGTTCCTGCTCGTGTTCGCCGGGCTGACCGCCGCGACCCCCCTCGTGGCCCGGGTCAGTCCGCTGTGGCCGCTGGCCGTGGTGGCGGGCGTCGACCTGTGGCGGTTCGGGCTCGGCGGGCCCGAGTGGGCCGGCTGGGTCAATGTGGTCGCCGGCTGGCTCGTCCCCTACACCCTGGGCGCCGCCTGGTCCCGGGGGGCGTTCGCCCGGCGCGGGCCCGCGCTGCTGCTGCTCGCCGCTGGCGCCGCCGCCACGGCCGCGCTGATCCTGTGGGGCGGGTACCCGGCGTCGATGGTCGGGGTCCCCGGGGCGGCCGTGTCGAACCTGAACCCGCCGACGCTCGCCGCGGTCGCGTTCGGCCTGGCCCAGTGCGGGTTGGCCCTGCTGCTGCGCGAGCCGCTGGCCCGGGCCATGCGGCGGCCGGGAGCCTGGGCGAAGGTGGCCCTGCTGAACCTCTCCGCCATGACGGTCTTCCTCTGGCACCAAACCGCGATGATGACCGTCACCGCCCTGGGGCTGCTGGCCCCGGGCGACCTGCCCGGGCTGCACACCGTGCCCGACTCGCTGCTGTGGATACCGGCCCGGCTGCTGTGGCTGCCCGTGTTCGCCGCCGCGCTGGCACTGTGCTGGGCCGCGTTCCGTACGTACGAGCGGGGCGGCCGCCCGGAGCCGCAGGGCGCCGCCCGTATCGTCGCCGGTTCCGGCCGGCGGGCGGCCGCCCCCGTCGAGGAGATCACCCATGCCTAGGCTGGAACCCGTGAGCGAGCCGAGCGAGTCCCCCCTGCCCGATGCCCGCGAACCCCGGGGCGGCCGTCCCGCGCTGCGCGGCCTGGCGCGGGAGATGGTCACCCTGGAGTGGGACCCGCTCCCGCGTATGTCGCGGCCGCGCTGGTTGGCCTGGCTGCCGCATGTGGCCGTCGGCTACGCGGCCGTGGCTTCCTGCGCTTTCACGGTCTCGCAGTTGGAGGACCACTACGAGGTGACCGGCGGCCTGGTCGTCGCGATGGCCCTGCTGACGGGTGGCTCCACCGTTCTCGGGCTGTTCCGGCCCCTGGCCGGCTGGTGGCTCGGCCTCGTCACGGCGGCCATGGTCGCGTGGACGATCTACGGGAACGTCGGTCAGGGCCAGTCCTGGCCCTGGACGCCCGCCGGGGCGTTCACGTTCGCGCCGCTGATCCTGCTGGTGGCCCTGCGGAAGCCGCCCCGGGTGACGATCGGGGTCGTCGGAATCTCGATCCTCTACTCCGGGCTGGCCGAAACCGCCTTCAGGCCGCCGGGCAGTCAGACGGTGCTCCCGGGCATCGCTCTCCTCTTCGGCTTCGTCGGCGTCCTCGGGTACGCGCTCCGCGCGACGCGCCTGGCGCGCGGCAAGCTCGTCGAGCAGCAGGTCCTCCCCGCGGAGGAGCGCGCCCGCCGCACGCTGCTGGAGGAGCGCAGCCGTATCGCCCGCGAGCTGCACGATGTCGTCGCGCACCACATGTCGGTCATCTCCATCCAGGCGCAGGTCGCCCCGCACCTGGTGGAGAACCCGTCGGAGGAGCTCAAGGAGAACCTCGCCGGCATCCGGGAGAACGCGCTGGAGGCCTTGACGGAGCTGCGGCGGGTGCTGGGCGTACTGCGCTCCGAGCAGCCCGACGACCCGTCGGCCCTGCAGCATCCGCAGCCGACCCTCGCCGAGCTGGACGGCCTCGTGGACAACGTGCGGGGGGCCGGGCTGCACGTCACCACCGAGATCGCGGGGGTACGCCGGCCGCTGACGCCCGGCGTCGAGCTCACCGCGTACCGGATCGTCCAGGAGGCGCTGAGCAACTGTCTGCGCCACGCGCCCGGTTCGCGGGTGGAGGTGGGCATCGCGTACGGGCCGCGCGACCTGCACCTGTGCGTGGCCAACACCGCGCCGACCCGGCCGGCGCCGCCGTCGCCGGGTGCGGGGCACGGGCTGCTGGGGATGCGGGAGCGGGCAGGCATGCTGGGGGGCGAGCTGGCCGCCGGTCCCCTGCCCAGCGGCGGTTACGAGGTGACCGCGGTACTTCCGATGGATCCGCAGGACCTGACCGGCGGTTCCGCATCCGAGACGACGAGGGATTCATGAGCACCCCGATCAAGGTGATGATCGCCGACGACCAGATGATGGTCCGGCAGGGCTTCACCGTGCTTCTCAACGCCGAGCCCGACATCGAGGTGGTCGGCCAGGCCGTCGACGGGGCCGACGCCGTGGCCAAGGTCGGTGAACTGGGGCCGGACGTGGTCCTGATGGACATCCGCATGCCGGGAATGGGCGGCATCGAGGCCACTTCCGTCATCACGGGCGCCGCGGGCGCCGCCGTGAAGGTGCTGGTGCTGACCACCTTCGACCTCGACGAGTACGTGTACGAGGCGCTGCGGGCCGGGGCCTCCGGGTTCCTGCTCAAGGACGCGTCGGCCGACCAGCTCGCCGAGGCGGTGCGGGTGGTGGCCGCCGGGGAGGCGCTGCTCTCGCCGAACATCACGAAGCGGCTGATCACCGAGTTCTCCCGGCTGGGGGCGCCGCGGGCACCGTCGCGGGCGCGGATCGACGAGCTGACCGGGCGGGAGACCGAGGTCCTGTCCCTCGTGGCGCAGGGCCTGTCGAATGCGGAGATCGCGGCGCACCTGACCGTGGCCGAGCAGACGGTGAAGACCCATGTGGGCCGGATCCTGGTGAAGCTGGGCCTGCGGGACCGCACCCAGGCTGCGGTGTTCGCGTACGAGACCGGGCTGGTCCGTCCGGCGGGCTACTGACGTCACCCGTGTAGTACCTGAGAGGGACCCCGGGAAATCCCCTTCGGCGGCGACGCGGGCCAGGGCGGCACCGGCCTACGGTGGTGCGTATGACCGAGACGACCACCGGGGGGACAGCCCGGACGCCTGAAATCCGCATGGCATCGGGGGTGATCGAGACCCTGCGCCAGGACCTCTTCACCGACATCTTCGCCTACCGGCCTCTGCCCCTGGTGGAGACACCGGGACGCTTCGTGCGGCGGCTGCCTGCCTCGATACGCCGGTATGCGCCGTGGAGGCAGTACGCGGCGGTGGGGGCGCTGGCGTTCTTCATCGTGGTGTTCACGAGCACCACGCATTCCTCCTACATCGGCGAGACCGGCAGGTTCGCCATGGGGCTGATAGCCGCGGTCCCGGTCCTCATGACGCTGGTCCGGCCGGTTGCCGCCTACTGGGCGGCCGTGGCGATGACGCTGGTGCTGGCCGTGGTCGGCGGGGGATCGGACTGGCCCTGGAGCCCGGGCAGCTTCCTGTCCTACCTCGCGGTCCTGGTCCTGGTCACCCTGCGGACCGGCCCGCGGGTCGCGGCCTGGATGTGGACGCTCACCCTCGGCCTGGGATTCGCGATGTCGGTGCTGCTCGGCAACGGGTACGGGACCGGTCTGGCGCAGATGGCGGTGGCCTCGGCCTTCGCGCTGGCGATCGCGAGCAGTGTCCAGATACGCCGCTCCGCCAGGGCCGAGGTGAGCGCGCAGCAGGAGGTCACGGCCGTCGAGCGGGACAAGCGGACCCTGCTGGAGGAGCGGACCACGATCGCCCGGGAGCTGCACGACGTGGTCGCCCACCACATGTCGGTGGTGGCGATCCAGGCGGAGGCCGCTCCGTACCGGGTGAAGAACCCGCCCCCGGAGCTGGAGGCGGCGTTCGCCACCATCCGGGAGAACGCGGTGGCGGCGCTGACGGAGCTGCGGCGGGTGCTGGGTGTGGTGCGCTCCGCGGACTACGAGGCTCCCGATGCCCCGCAGCCGACGCTGGCCTCGCTGGACGGGCTGCTGGCCAATGTGCGGGAGGCCGGGCTGAGCGTGGAGAAGACAGTGACGGGCGCGGTGCGGGAACTGCCGCAGGGAGTGGAGCTGTCGGCGTACCGGATCATCCAGGAGGCCCTGAGCAACACGCTGCGGCACGCGCCGGGTGCGCCGGCCTCGGTGGAGGTCTCGTACGTGCTGGGCGGCCTGGGGATACGCGTCGTCAACGGGGCGGCGACCGGGGACGTGCGGCCCTCGCCGGGGGCCGGGCACGGGATCACGGGGATGCGGGAGCGGGTGGCCATGCTGGAAGGCGAGATGACGGCCGGCGCGACCGCGGCGGGCGGGTACGAGGTGGCGGTGTTCCTACCGGTGCCCCACCGTGCGGAGCCCGGCGCCGAGGCCCAGAAGGAGACCGGCGCGGGGACGGGGGCGGGGACGCCATGACGATCAGGGTGCTGATCGTCGACGACCAGATGATGGTGCGCGAGGGGTTCTCCGTCCTGCTGAACGCCATGGAGGGCATCGAGGTCGTCGGCGAGGCCGTCGACGGCCGTGAGGCCATCGCGCAGGTGGCGGCGCTGCGGCCGGATGTGGTGCTGATGGACATCCGGATGCCGCACATGAACGGGCTGGAGGCGACGCGGGAGATCGTGGCGGCCGACACGGACGCGAAGGTGCTGGTCCTGACGACCTTCGACCTCGACGAGTACGTGTACCAGGCGCTGCGGGCCGGGGCCTCCGGGTTCCTGCTCAAGGACGCGTCGGCCCGTCAGCTGGCCGATGGGGTGCGGGTGGTGGCGGCGGGGGAGGCGCTGCTGGCGCCGTCGGTGACCAAGCGGCTGATCGCGGAGTTCTCGAAGCTCGCCGAGACGCCGAGGGTCGCCGATCCCGCGGGAGTGGGCGAGTTGACGGACCGGGAGAAGGAGGTGCTGGTGCTGATCGCGCAGGGGCTGTCCAACGGGGAGATAGCCGGCCGGCTGATCGTCGCCGAGTCCACCATCAAGACCCATGTCAGCCGGATCCTGGTGAAGCTGGGCCTGCGGGACCGCACCCAGGCGGCGGTGTTCGCCTACGAGACCCGGTTGGTGACTCCGTCGTAGGGTGCGGGGATGGGCTTTGATCCGTGGGATGCCGCGTTCGTCGCCGATCCGTACCCGGCGTACCGGGAGTTGCGGGAGCAGGGGCGGGTGATGTGGTGCGAGGCCACCGGCCAGTGGCTGGTGCCGCACTACGCCGATGTGAGTGCGCTGCTGCGGGACCGGCGGCTGGGGCGGACCTACCTGCACCGGTTCACCCACGAGGAGTTCGGACGCGCGGCGCCGCCCGCGGAGCACGAGCCCTTCCACGTGCTCAACGGGAACGGGCTGCTGGACCTGGAGGATCCCGCGCACGCGCGGGTGCGCAGGCTGGTGGCGAAGGCCTTCACCCCGCGGACCGTGGAGCGGCTGGTGCCGGCCGTGCGGCGGATGGCCGGGGAGCTGGTGGGGCGGCTGCTCGCGGACGGGGGCGGGGACCTGCTCACCGTGCTCGCCGAGCCGCTGCCGGTGGCGGTGATCGCGGAGCTGCTGGGCGTGCCGGAGGCGGACCGGGGGCTGCTGCGGCCGTGGTCGGCGGACATCTGCGGGATGTACGAGCTCCGGCCGGACGAGGAGACGGCGCGGCGTGCGGTGCGGGCGAGCGTGGAGTTCAGCGCGTACCTGCGCGAGCTGATCGCCGAGCGGCGCGCACGGCCCGGGGAGGACCTGGTCTCCGGTCTGATCGCCGCTCACGACGAGGAGGGCAGGCTCAGCGAACAGGAGATGATCTCCACCTGCGTGCTCCTGCTGAACGCCGGACACGAGGCCACCGTCAACACCACGGTCAACGGCTGGTGGGCGCTGTTCCGCAACCCCGGGGAGCTCGCCGCGCTGCGCGAGGATCCGAATCCCGAAAAGTTGTCCACAGCTGTGGATGAACTCATGCGCTACGACACCCCCCTCCAGCTGTTCGAGCGCTGGGTCCTCGAGGACATCCGCATCGGGGACACCGAAATCCCCCGCGGAGCCGAGGTCGCGCTGCTCTTCGGGTCCGCGAACCGGGATCCCGCGCGGTTCTCCGATCCCGACACGCTGGACCTCGTACGGGCCGACAATCCGCATCTGTCCTTCGGGGCCGGAATCCACTACTGCCTGGGGGCGCCGCTCGCGCGCCGGGAGCTGGAGGCGTCCTTCGGGGCGCTGCTGGCAGACGGCGTCCCGCCCCTGCGCCTCGTGGAGGAGCCGCGGTGGCGGGACGGGTACGTCATCCGGGGGCTGGAGCGGCTGCTCGTCACGTTCTAGGCGGCCAGGCCTGGGCCGCCATGTCGCGGCGGCGCAGGGATGCGAGGCCGGCGGCCGTGAGGCCGCCGCCAGGGCCGTCAGGGTCAGCGGCGGGATCCAGACCAGGGCCTCGGCTCCCGGCAGCTTCGGCAGGTGGGCGAAGGGCGCGAGTTCATGACGGCCTCCGGGAGCCGCAGCGTCGGCCCGGCCCAGCCGAGGACCAGCGCCGGCGGGAGCCACCCCCGGCGCACCATCACGGCCTCGTATGAGCTCCAGCGCGCGGCCGGGTCGCGCAGGGCCCGCCCGGCTCAGTGGGCCGCGAGGAGCTCCCGTACCCCGAGCACCACCGGACTCAGCAGCACCACCAGCGCCGCCAGCCGGGTGAGCACCACCCCGACCACCGCCGGCCGGCAGAACCGGCAGCAGGCACAGCGGCAGCCCGTCCCGCCACCAGTCGGCGAGCGCGCCGCGCATCGCCTCCGAGACCACCGCCGTCACCGCCCCACCGTGCCCCTCCCAGGACCGGTCCGGCCCCCGCGCCGCCTCACCGGGGCACGGTCAGCGCCCACGCCGAGGGATGCAGGGTCCACGTGCGCCGCCGGACCGGCCCGGTCATCGCCGCGTCGGCCCGGTAGCGGAAGTCCGTGCCCGACACCGAGACCGTCTTGGCGCGCGCCGACACCGTCGAACCCGCGCCGCCGCCCGTCCGTACGACGACCTCCGCCAGCCCGCCGTCCTCCCCGGTGGCCACCGAGACGTCCTCGACCGGCCGGTCCACATCCGCCAGCACCACCCCGTCCGCCTCCACCCGCAGCCGCAGCCGGGCCGCGTCACCCGCCCCGGCCGCCGGGCGGACCAGCGTCCGCACCAGCGAGCGGTACGCGCTCCACACCGAGGGCCCGGCCGGGGGCCCGGCGGCCGCCGCCCGCAGCGGCGGGATCCGCAGCGAGCGCAGGACGACCCCGTCGCTGTCGTCCACCAGCAGGTCGCACATGCGCACCGCGCCCTCCAGCACCGACCGCGCCGCCGCCACGGCGGACAGCGGCACGCCCAGCGCCCCGGCCAGCCCCAGGGACCCGGCGGCTCCCACGGGCACCAGCGAAAGGGCCCCCTCCGCCAGCCCGCGCTCCCGGTGCAGCAGCCCCACGGCGCGTGCCAGGGCCCGGTCGTCGCCCACGATCACCGGCCGCCGATGACCCCTGCGGGCCAGGGCCCGCGCAAACTCCTCCTGTGAATCCGGGAGGCAGATTTTCGCCGCCGCGCCCGCTGACAACACATCCTTCGCGATCCGCACGGACTCGCCGTCAAGACGGCGGGCGACCGGGTCGACGAGCACGAGCAGGCCGCCTACCGGCGCGCCCGCGTGGCTCATGGTGGGCTCTGGAGCCGACACCTCGGTCCTTCCTCGGGTAGCATCTTTGTGCAAGAGGCCCTTGCGCTATTGCGCCAGGGCCTTCGTCTATTCCGGGGTACCGGTCCGACGGCTCAGCCTGCGGTGTACATCGTCGTACGCCCCCTGACCTTGGACATGCCCCATCCGGAAGAGGTGTACGCCTGTGCCCGCTCTTGTGCTGCTCGGAGCTCAGTGGGGTGACGAGGGCAAGGGAAAGGCCACCGACCTGCTCGGTGGATCCGTCGACTATGTAGTGCGCTACCAGGGTGGCAACAACGCCGGCCACACGGTCGTCGTAGGTGACCAGAAGTACGCACTGCACCTTCTCCCTTCCGGCATCCTGTCCCCCGGATGCACCCCGGTCATCGGTAACGGCGTCGTGGTCGACCCGGCCGTCCTGCTCTCCGAGCTGCGCGGCCTCAACGAGCGCGGCATCGACACCTCCAAGCTGCTCATCAGCGGCAACGCGCATCTGATCACGCCGTACAACGTCACCCTCGACAAGGTCGGCGAGCGCTTCCTCGGCAAGCGCAAGATCGGTACGACCGGCCGCGGCATCGGCCCGACGTACGCGGACAAGATCAACCGCATCGGCATCCGCGTCCAGGACCTTTACGACGAGTCGATCCTCACCCAGAAGGTCGAAGCGGCGCTGGAGGGCAAGAACCAGCTCCTGGCGAAGCTCTACAATCGCCGCGCGATCGACGCCGCCGCGATCGTGGAGGAGATGCTCCAGTACGCGGAGCAGATCAAGCCGTACGTCGCCGACACCACCCTGATCCTCAACGACGCGCTGGACGAGGACAAGGTCGTGCTCTTCGAGGGCGGCCAGGGCACCCTGCTCGACGTCGACCACGGCACGTACCCCTTCGTCACCTCCTCGAACCCGACCGCGGGCGGCGCCTGCACCGGTACCGGTGTCGGCCCGACGAAGATCAGCCGCGTCATCGGCATCCTGAAGGCGTACACGACCCGCGTCGGCGCCGGCCCGTTCCCGACCGAGCTCTTCGACCAGGACGGCGAGGACCTCCGCCGCATCGGCGGCGAGCGCGGCGTGACCACCGGCCGTGACCGCCGCTGCGGCTGGTTCGACGCGCCGATCGCGCGCTACGCCACCCGCGTGAACGGACTGACCGACTTCTTCCTCACCAAGCTGGACGTGCTGACCGGCTGGGAGCAGATCCCGGTGTGCGTCGCGTACGAGATCGACGGCAAGCGCGTCGAGGAACTCCCTTACTCGCAGACGGACTTCCACCACGCGAAGCCGATCTACGAATACCTCCCCGGCTGGTCGGAGGACATCACCAAGGCGAAGACCTTCGAGGACCTGCCCGCGAACGCCCAGGCGTACGTGAAGGCCCTCGAGGAGATGTCGGGCGCACCGATCTCCGCGATCGGCGTCGGCCCCGGCCGCACCGAGACGATCGAGATCAACTCGTTCCTCTAGGCCCTCCGGGTCGCGGAAGGGGCGGTGTGCCGTACGGTGCACCGCCCCTTCCGCGTCTCCGCCGGGGGCTACTTGGTGTCGTAGTAGCCGAGGCAGTCGACGATCACGTCGACCGGCTCCCAGCCCTGGTTCCAGAGGTCGATGACGTCGCCCTTGCCCCCGGACGTCTGGACCAGGTTCGGAACGGTCGCGCCCGCCGTCCAGTTCAGGGAAGAGGAGCCCGGGCGCTCCGGCCTGACCTGGAGCCCCTTCCGGTAGTCGGTCCACGTGTTCGGGTCGGGAGCGACCGACAGGTGCCCCGCACCGCGCGTGTTGGTGACCGTGGCGTTCAGCACCCAGGCCGTGACGGGCTCCGGCTCATCGCCCATGAGCGGCAGGGCGAGGTAGTCGCGCGCCGGCACCGGCGCGGCCTCGCGGTACCAGGCGTCCTCACGGGTGTCGATCAGCCGGAACGGCTCGCGGCCGGCTTCCAGCTGATAGGACAACGCCCCGGGTCCGGCCTCGACGGCCGGGCCCGGGGCGCTGGCGGGTGCCGCTACTTGGTGTCGTAGTAGCCGAACATGTCGACGATCAGGTCCGTGGGCTCCCAGCCCTGGTTCCAGAAGTCGACGACGCCGTAGGGGCCCGTGCCCGCCTGGACCAGGTTCGGGACGGTCTTGCCCGCCGTCCAGTTCAGGGTCGAGGCGGTGGGACGCGCGGGGTTGATCGGGTTCGCGTCCTCTTCCCAGTAGTCCTCGATCCGGTTCGGGTCCGGGGCGACCGAGAGGAAGCCGGCGCCCTGGGTGTTCGTGACCGTGGTGTTCAGCACGTAACCGGCGATGCCTGCCTCGAAGCCGGGCATCTCCAGGGCGAAGTACATGCGGCCCGGGAGCTCGCCGTAGATCGGGCTCTCGGGGTCGCGGCTGTCCATCAGGCGGCCCGGCGACACCGGCATGTAGGCGCCGTTGCCCGACTGGCTGTAGTAGCCGACCACGTCCACGATGACGTCCGTACCGGCCCAGGCGCCGTTGCGGACGCTGATCTTCCCGTCAGCGCCGACCGGCACGATCACCGAGTTGGCGACGGTCTGGCCGGCGGTGAAGTTCACGCTGGACGTGGACGGCGCCGACTGGCCGCTCGGGAAGACGGTCAGGTGACCGGTCTCCCTCGGGTTCGTGACGGTCACGTTCAGCGCCACGGCGCTGACGCCCGCGGGCACCCCGCGCAGGCCGCTGATCTGCGTGCTGAAGACCGCCTGGCCGGCGACCTGGCCCTTGGCGGTGCCCAGGCCGTCGCGGGAGTCGACGAAGCGGGTCGGCGTCAGCGACGCGTAGCCGCTGGACGCGGACCGGGTGAAGTAGCCCGTGACGTCCGCGAGCAGGTCGATCGACTGCCAGCCGCCGTTGAACAGCTCCACGTAGCCGTCCTTGCCGACCGGCACGATGACCAGGTTCGGGACGGTCTGACCGGCTTCGAAGTTCACGTTCGAGGTGATCGGCTGCTTGTGGCCCGAGCCGAAGACGGTGACGTGACCGGCCTCGCTGGTGTTGGTGGCGGTGACGTTCAGGACGACCGCGGTGACGCCCGCCGGGATGCCGCCGTTGCCGCCGACCTTCAGGTGGGCCGTGCCGCGCGCCGGGACCTTGCCCTTGGCGGCGCCGATGCCGCTACGGGTGTCCAGGAGACGGGTCGGGCCGTACGGGGTGAAGTCCGAACCCGCGGTCAGGATCTGGAAGTCGTTGACGACCTCGGTCTGGTTCGCGGTGTCCTTCACGGTGACCTTGACGGTGTATTCGCCGAGCTCCGCGTAGGTGTGCTGGTTCGTCAGCGTGGTGGACCCGCCGACGGTGGTCGTGTCCTTCTTGCCGTCGCCCCACTCGATGGTGACGGCGAGCGAGGCGGGCGCGCTGATGACCTCGGTGTTCAGCGTGAGACCGTGCGCGGTCTCGGTCGCGGCGTTCAGGACGATCGCCAGGTCCGGGTTGCCCACGGCGGCCCCCTGCGCCTGGGCGGTGGCGGCCTTGTCCTGGGCCCCCGACAGGCTCCGCCGGACCGTGCGGTCGGCGGGGCTGGTGAACTTCTGCTTGCTCGACGCCGCGGCCTTGTCCAGGTCGGCGGCGGAGGCGGCCACGCGGTTGGCGGCCGGCTTGACCGGGTCGGCCGCGTGGGCCATTGCGGGTATGAGACCCGCACCGGCCGCGATGAGTGCGGCGGATACTACGAGACGGCGACTGCGCACCGATCCCCCCATTTTTGAACGTGCTCAGGATGTATCGGGTGCAGCCTACATAGCTTAAAGCGCGACTTCAGCCGGGTATCCGGGCGGGTGGGGCAACCGGGCCCGGATCTGCCCCGGCCTGTCCCGTTCTAGGCAGTCGTCCGACAACGCCGGGCGCTACCAGGCCAGCTGCGAGATCTCCTCGGCCACCACCGCGCACGCGTCCGCCGCCGGGTCGATGAGCGGAAAGTGGCCGACCCCGTCCAGCAGGGTCAGGCCCACCGTCTCCCCCGCCTTCGCCGCCGCGGCCACGTACGACTCCGCCACCGCGGGCGGGACCACGATGTCCTCGCGGCCCTGCACCACGGTCGTCGCGATGCCCGTCGGGAGCAGGGCCGCGGGGTCGGCGAAGGGGAGACGGGCGGCGAACTGCTCCGGCCCGCCCAGCAGCTGGGCACTCGCGCCCCCGCACACGCCGAGCTCCTGCGCCACCGCGAAATCCGCGATCGGGGCCAGCGCCACCACGCCGCGCAGCGACGGCGGGGAGGACAGCCTCCACGGCGAGTCGTACGGGAGCACGTGCCGGGCCGCGCCCCACAGCGCGAGGTGCCCGCCGGCCGAGTGGCCGGTCAGGACCAGCCGGCGGATGTCGGCCTGCGGCAGGGCCGCCGCGGCCATGCCCGGGAGCGCGTCCAGCGCGGCGGCGACGTCGTCGAAGGTCTCCGGCCAGCGGCCGGCGGCCGGCCCCTCGGAACCCTGGTGCGGGAGGGAACGCCCGCGCCGGTACTCGACGTTGGCGACCGCGAAACCCTGCCGGGCCAGGAAGTCGGCGAACGGCGTGACGTGCTGTCGGTCGTACGGGGCCCGCCACGCGCCGCCGTGCAGCACGGCGACCAGCGGAGCCGGGCCCCCGCCCGCGCCGCGCGGGGCGTAGAAGTCGACGACCTGGTCCGGGTGTTCCCCGTACGCGGCGGTCGCGTCCGGCGCGACCGCCGGATGGGAGAAGGCCGAGGCGGCCTCGGCGGCGTCCCGTTCCACTGCGGCGGGGTCCGTCATCGGCTCAACCTCTCGGTAACGCGTGGGACAGCGGGGACAGATGTTCCGGTGGTCCGGCAGAGCGGGACCGTATCAGTCTGGAACGAGCCGTTCCGTGCGGGGCCCGGGATATGCCGGAGCGGGCGGAGCCGTAGCCCCGCCCGCCCGGTGATGTGACGTTTCGCTACGGGGTCACCCGAAAATGTGACCCAGTGTCCGCGCCGCACGCTCCGCGTCGGCGAAACCGACGTAGAGCGGGGTGAACCCGAAGCGCAGGACGTCGGGGGCGCGGAAGTCCCCGATGACGCCGCGCGCGATGAGCTCCCCCATGACCTCGCGGGCGTTCTCGGTGCGCAGCGAGACCTGGCTGCCGCGGTGCGCGTGCTCGGCCGGTGTGACCGGTTCGACCCTGCCCCGCGGGACGTACGCCGCCACGCATGCGAGGAAGAAGTCGGTCAGGGCGAGGGACTTGGCGCGCACCGCTTCCACGGACACGCCGTCCCACACGTCGAGCGCCGCCTCCAGGGCCAGCATGGACAGGATGTCCGGCGTGCCCACGCGGCCGCGCCGCGCGCCGTCGGCCGGGGCGAACTCCGGCGTCATGGCGAAGGGATCGGCGTGGCCGTTCCACCCGGGGAGGGGGGAGTCGAAGGCGGCCTGGTGGCGGTCGGCGATGTACAGGTACGCGGGGGCGCCGGGGCCGCCGTTGAGGTACTTGTACGTGCAGCCGACCGCGAGGTCGACGCCGTGTTCGTCGAGGCCGACGGGAAGGGCGCCCGCGGAGTGGCACAGGTCCCAGACCGTGACCGCGCCGGCGGCGCGGGCGGCGGCCGTCAGGGCCGGGAGGTCGTGCAGCCGGCCGGAGCGGTAGTCGACGTGGTTGAGGAGCACCACGGCGGTGTCCTCGCCGATCGCCCGGGCGGCGGACGGGTCCACCGGGACCACTTCGAGGCCCGTCATCCTGGCCGCCGAGGCGGCTATGTAGCCGTCGGTGGGGAAGGTGGCGGCGTCGACGAGCAGCCGCGTGCGGCCCGGCTCCGCCAGGCGGGCGGCGCCGACCAGGGCCTTGAAGAGGTTGACGCTGGTGGAGTCGCCGACGACCACCTGGCCGGCGGCCGCGCCGATGAGCGGGGCGATCTTGTCGCCGATCCGCTCGGGCGCGGTCCACCAGTCGCTCTCGTCCCAGGAGCGGATGAGGAGCTCGCCCCACTGTCGGGCGACGACGTCGGCGGTGGTCGCGGCGACGCCGGCCGGCAGCGCGCCGAGGCTGTTGCCGTCCAGGTAGACGACGCCCTCGGGCAGGGTGAAGCGCTCCCGGAGCTCGGCCAGGTCGTCGGCGGCGTCCAGGGCGGCGGCCCGGTCGGCGAGGTCCGCCGGCTGCGGGGTCGGGGCCGGGGTCGTGTCAGACATGGCTGCGGGCCGTCCACAGCTCCGGGAAGACGTTCTTGGAGGCGCGCTTCTCCAGCCAGGTGACGCCCGCCGAGCCGCCCGTGCCGGTCTTCGCGCCCATCGCGCGGCGGGTGGCCACGAGGTGGTCGTTGCGCCAGCGCCAGACCAGTTCGGCGACGTCCGTGAGGACCTCGCCCAGCCGGTGCAGGTCCAGGTGCTCGTCCGGGGTGGCGTACAGGCCCGTCCACACGGCCTCGACCTGCGCCGAGGGCTCGTAGCGCTGCGAGAGGTCGCGGTCGAGGACCTCGCCCGGGACCGGCAGGCCGCGGCGGGCCAGCAGGCGCAGGACCTCGTCGTAGAGGCTGGGCTCGTGCAGGGCCTTCTCCAGCTCCGCGTGGACGCGCGGGGCGCCGCGGTGCGGGACGAGCATGGAGGCGGACTTCTCGCCGAGCAGGAACTCCATCCGGCGGTACATCGCCGACTGGAACCCGGAGCCCTCGCCGAGCGCCGAGCGGTAGGAGTTGAACTGGCCCGGGGTGAGCTGGGCGAGCGGGCGCCAGGAGGCGTTGAGGGCCTCCAGTTCGCGGAGGGATCGTTTCAGCGCGTCCATCGCGACCGGGACGCGGTCCTCGCGCAGGGCCTTCGCGGCGGTTTCCCACTCGTGGACGATGACGGTGAACCACAGCTCCATGACCTGGGTGGTGACCAGGAAGACCATCTCGCCCGGGTCGTCCGAGCGGAGGTGCTGGAGGTGGGTGAGGACGTCCGCCTGGACGTAGTCCTCGTACGGGGTCGTGCCGGCGAAGTCGAGGTTCGGGGTGTCCGAACCGGCTCCGGAGGCATCAAGGGTGTTCGACATCGCTGTCTCCTCGACACGTGCTTCCGGGTAGCGGTCCGCTCCTTCCGTGAGGCAAGTGGAGCCCCGGTCCCCTGCCCGCATCATAGGACCCGGTCGGGGCGGGGCTCCAGCGGGGAGTGGCGTACGTCACATCCCCGTGCTTGGAAACTCAGGCCTGGAGCGCGTCCGCGGCCGTCTGCGAGGAGTCGCGCAGGAAGGTCGAGCACCGCTCGTACTCGTCCTTCTCGCCGATCGCCTCGGCCGCGCGGGCCAGGGCGTTCAGGGCGCGCAGGAAGCCGCGGTTCGGCTCGTGCTCCCACGGCACGGGGCCGTGGCCCTTCCAGCCGGCCCGGCGCAGGGCGTCGAGGCCCCGGTGGTAGCCCGTGCGGGCGTACGCGTACGACTCGACCGTGCGGCCGGCGGCGAAGGCCTCGTCGGCGAGGGTCGCCCAGGCGAGGGAGGAGGTGGGGTGCGCGGCCGCCACCTCGACCGCGGGGGTGCCGGACGCCAGGGCCTCACGGCCGGGCTCGTCGGGGAGGTGGGTGGGGGCGGGGCCCCCGAGCAGGTTCTGGTGAATGGACATGCCCCCAGTCTGGGGTATCCGGGGGCGCGGAAGCCCGAAGGGCCCGGTCCGCCGTCGTGGACGGCGGGCCGGGCCCTTCACCGCGAGCGGTGTGCGCGTACGCGTACCGAACGTACGCGCGCGAGCGCCTACTTCAGCTTGGTGCCCGTGGAGCGCAGGTTGGCGCAGGCCTCGGTGACGCGCGCGGCCATGCCGGCCTCGGCGGCCTTGCCCCAGGTGCGGGGGTCGTACTTGGACTTGGTGCCGACCTCGCCGTCGACCTTCAGCACACCCGCGTAGTTGCTGAACATGTGGTCCACGACGGGGCGGGTGAAGGCGTACTGGGTGTCGGTGTCGAGGTTCATCTTCACGACGCCGTTCTCCAGCGCGGTGGCGATCTCCTCGGCCGTGGAGCCCGAGCCGCCGTGGAAGACGAAGTCGAACGGCGAGGCCTTGCCGTACTTCTCGCCGACACCGGCCTGGAGGTCCTTGAGGAGCTCGGGACGCAGTACGACGTTGCCCGGCTTGTAGACGCCGTGCACGTTGCCGAAGGAGGCGGCCAGCAGGTAGCGGCCCTTCTCGCCCAGGCCCAGCGCCTCGGCGGTACGGATCGCGTCCTCGACGGTGGTGTACAGCTCGTCGTTGATCTCGTGGCTGACGCCGTCCTCCTCGCCGCCGGTCGGGGTGATCTCGACCTCGAGGATGATCTTCGCGGCGGCGGCCTTGGCGAGCAGCTCCTGGCCGATGGCCAGGTTGTCGGCCAGGGTCTCGGCGGAGCCGTCCCACATGTGCGACTGGAAGAGCGGGTTGAGGCCCTTGGCGACGCGCTCGGCGGAGATGTCGAGCAGCGGACGTACGTAGCCGTCCAGCTTGTCCTTGGGGCAGTGGTCCGTGTGCAGCGCGACCGTGATGTCGTACTTGGCGGCGACGATGTGCGCGAACTCGGCCAGGGCGACCGCGCCGGTGACCATGTCCTTGTTGTACTGGCCACCCAGGAACTCCGCACCACCGGTGGAGATCTGGATGATGCCGTCGCTCTCGGCCTCCGCGAAGCCGCGCAGCGCAGCGTGCAGGGTCTGGGACGAGGTCACGTTGATGGCCGGGTAGGCGAACTTGCCTGCCTTCGCCCGGTCGAGCATCTCGTTGTAGACCTCGGGGGTTGCGATGGGCATCTGTCCGCTCCTTGGATGTGCGGGGAGTGTGCTTATTGCGGGCCCTGACCTGGGGGCGACGTCATCGTCGCACCCATCTTTCCAGACTCCGCCCGACACTCCACCCCCGCTGTCGGCCACTACGGCCGGAACCGGCCGGGATGTTTCACGTGAAACATCCCGGCCGCCCGAAAAGCAGCAGGTCAGAGCTTGATCCGGGACGCAAGAGACCTTCGGCCCCAGTTGTGCGGGGGCGGTGTCCGGGCGCCGGTGGCTAGGAGAGGCCCAGGTCCTCGAGGCGGTAGCCGGTGAGGTAGGGAAGACCCGCCTCGGCGATGGCTCCGGCCGCGCCGCGGTCGACGATCGTGGCCACGGCCACGACCTCGCCGCCGGCCTCGCGGACCGCCTCGACGGCGGTCAGCGGGGACCCGCCGGTGGTGGAGGTGTCCTCGACGACCAGGCAGCGCTTGCCCTTGACGTCGGTGCCCTCGATGCGGCGCTGCATGCCGTGGGCCTTCTGCGCCTTGCGGACGACGAAGGCGTCCAGTCGCCCGCCGCGCGCGGCGGAGGCGTGCAGCATCGAGGTCGCGACCGGGTCGGCGCCCAGGGTCAGACCGCCGACGCAGTCGAACTCGAGGTCGGCGGTGAGGTCGAGCATGACCTGCCCGACCAGGGGGGCCGCCTCGCCGTCGAGGGTGATCCGGCGGAGGTCGATGTAGTAGTCGGCCTCCCGGCCGGAGGAGAGGATCACCTTGCCGTGCACGACGGCCTTGTCCTTGATCTGCTGCAGAAGCTCATCGCGTACGTCGCTCATGCCCCTGAGCTTAATTCGGCTCTACGGGAGCCGCCGCCACGTCCACGTGGTGGCGACCTCCAGCGGGTCGACGGGGGTGACCAGGCGCGGGAGGGTGTTCAGCCCGTTCGGCGGACCGGACTGCGGTTCCACGCAGACGGCCTCGGCCTCCTCGTCGTAGACGACCACCCATTCCTCGCGGCTGGTGACCTTGAGCTCCAGCGCGCCGGGCCAGGTGAGGGTGACGTCGACGCCGTGCGGCATGCCGAAGCAGTCGTCCCAGGGGCCCGGCTTCGGGTCGGTGCGGTGGCCGGTGGGGAGGTGGTCGTCGCCGCGCTCCTCCTGCCACTCGGGGGCGAAGTCGAGCCGTACGTCCTCGCCGGTGCCGAGGTTGCGGCGGAACCAGGGGTGCCAGCCCGCCTGGGCGGGGAAGGAGTCGCCGTACGTCTCGACCCCCAGGGAGAGCGTCAGCCCGTCGGGGGTCAGCTCGAAGCTCTGGGTGACCCGGCCGGGCCACGGCCACGGGTCGGCGAGGTCGAAGACGAACGCCGCCTCGGTGTCCGTGAGCCGGCCCCTGCGCCAGGCGGTGTCGCGGCCGAGGCCGTGGATGGCGTGCGGGGGGTGGTTGAGCGGCAGTTGGTGGACGACGGCGCCGTCACGGAACCGCCCGTTCGCGGTGCGGCCGCACCAGGGGACCATCGGGAAGGCCCCGAAGTGCGGGCCCTGGCGCAGCAGCTCGGTCCCGTCGACCCGCAGGCTGCTGATCCGGCAGCCGTTCTCCTGGTCGATGGTCAGCTCGGCCCCGCCGACGCTCAGTTGCGTACTCATGCGGTCGAGAGTAATAGGGCTCAGCGGCGACGGCGCAGGGCACGGCCGATGGCGATCGCCGAGGCCACGGCCAGGGCGGCGGCGGGGGCGAGCCAGCGGAGGCTGTCGCCGGCGGAGGTGTTGGCGGGTGCGGGGACGGGGGCGTACCGGCCGCGCGGGGGCGCGTGGTCCACCTCCTCGGCGCTGCGGCCGATCATGGTGCGGCGGGCGTGGGCGGCCTCGGCCGGGGGCCGCGGGAGGTCGCCGAGGTCGTCGAGCCCGTCGGCCAGGAAGGGGTCCAGGGAGGGCGGCGGCACGTCGGTCTCGAAGACCGAGGCGGTGACCTCGGTGATGTCGTCGTCCTCGGACCCGTCGGCCCCGCCGGCTTCGTCCTCCTCGGCGTCCGCCACGGGATCGCTCACTTCGGGGGCGGCGGCTCCGGCGGACTCGGCAGGTCCGGTGGACTCGGCAGGTCCAGGGGACCCGGCAGGTCCGGTGGACTCGGCAGGTCCGGCGGACTCCGCAGCTCCAGCGGGCTCGGCAGACCCGGCGGCCTCGCCGGACCCGGCAGACCCGGCGGCCTCGCCGGACCCGGCGGCTCCGGCGGCCGCGCCGGACCCGGCCGACCCGCCGGACCCGGCCCCCGCCGCCCCGCCGTCGGCCGCCTCCGCGAGGCGCTCGGCGGTCTGGTCGAGCAGCCGTCGCACAACGGTGGCGGTGGCCTCGGCGGGGAATCCGGCGGCGCGTCCGTCGGCGGTGGCCCCGGCGGTGAAGTCGAGGCGGGTCCGGTCGTCCCCCTCGGGGGTGAGCCGCAGCGCGAGGGTGAGCTTGACCGTCCCGCTGCCCCGGACCTCGGTGCCCTCGCCGTCGACGGCGAAGTGGCCGGGATCCCGTTCGGTGACGGAGAAGGCGCCCCGGTAGGTCACGGTGTGCCCGCCGACCCGGACCTTCAGCCGGCCCGAGAGCGGTCCGGACTCGGTGTCGGCGTCCTGCTGGAGCCCCGGCACGCACCGGGCCGTCCGGACGGGGTCGCGCAGCACGGCGCGGAGACGGTCTGCCGGTACCGGAACGAACGTCTGATGCTCCATGCGGACGAGCCTACCGACGAGACCCGCACGGGTCACGAATACCGCGGGTGCGGCAGCGTCGACGGCGGAAGTCCCGGCATCCGGGTGCGCTCGGCGTCGCGTGCGGCGTCCTGGAGCGAGTGCGTCGACAGCGAGCGCAGCGCCGGCGCGTCGTGGTCCACCTTCAGCGGCGGCGCCTGTTCTCGGGAGGCCAGTACGAAGCCCCAGTCCTGCGGGGGCGCGCCGCTGCCGGCGAGAGGGGTGCGGTCAGGTCCGGCGGTGAAGCCCGCCAGGCGGCCGCCCGCGCTGTAGGGGGAGGTGCGCAGGCCGGCCGCGCGCAGGGTGGACTCGACGGTCCAGTAGCTGTGCGGGCGCGTGGCCATCGGTCCGGCGTGCACGGCGATCCGGCCCCCGGGCCGCAGGGCCCGCGCGGCCAGCCCGTAGAACTCCTGCGAGTACAGCTTCGTACTGGGGGTGATGCCGGGGTCGGGAAGGTCGGAGACGATCACGTCGAAGCGGTCCCGGACGGCCGGTCCGCGCAGCCAGCGGAAGGCGTCCTGCGTGACCACCCCGAGCCGCGGGTCCTCGTACGCGCCGGCGTTGAGCGCGGAGAGCATCGGGTCGGTGCGGGCGAGCCGGACCACGCCGGGGTCGAGTTCGACGACGGTGACGGAGGCGACGTCGCGGTAGCGCAGCACCTCGCGGGCGGCGAGCCCGTCACCGCCGCCGAGCACCAGGACCCGGATGTGCGGGCCGGTCATGGCGGGGTGGACGAGGGCCTCGTGGTATCGGTACTCGTCGTAGCCGCTGACCCGCAGCCGGCCGTCGAGGTACAGGTCGAGGGAGCGCGGGGAGCCGGTGCCGGGCCCGGTGAGCACGAGTTCCTGCACCCCGGTCCGAACGGCGACCCGTACCTCCTCGCCGTAGACGGCGCCCCGGGCGACCCGCTCGAAGTCGTCGGCGAGGACCGTCGCGCAGGCGAGCACGGACAGCACCGTCACGTTGGCGGCGACCAGCGTCCAGCGGGCGCGCCGGCTCAAGTCGCGGCGGAACAGCCAGAGCACGAGCCCGCCGCCGACGACCGCGTTGACCGTGCCGGTGAGCATGGCCCCGGTGAGCTGGCCGAGCACCGGCAGCAGCAGGAAGGGGAAGGCCAGGCCGCCGACCAGGGCGCCCACGTAGTCGGCGGCGAACAGGTCGGCGACGGCCCCGCCCGCGTCCTGTCTGCGGATGCGCTGGATGAGGGTCATCAGGAGCGGGATCTCCGCGCCGATGAGGACGCCGATGGCGAAGGAGAAGGCGACGAGGGCCGGCCGGGATTCACCCAGCCAGGCGAAGCTCGCGTACAGCGCCATGGCCGAGAGCCCGCCGAGCAGCGCGAGCCCGGCCTCGATGGCGGCGAAGCCGAAGGCGGGGCGGTGCCGCAACCGTTTGGCGAGCAGGGAGCCGACGCCCATGGCGAAGACCATGACGGACAGCACGACCGACGCCTGGGTGACGGAATCGCCGATGAGGTAGGTGCCGAGGGCGAGCAGCTCCAGTTCGTACACGAGCCCGCAGGCGGCGCAGACGAACACGGTGGCCAGCACGAGGAGTCGGCCGGTCCGGGGCCGTACGGGCAGGGCGGCCGTGACGGTCGCCGCGCCGCGCGGCTCCGGAGCGGGGAGCACCCGGCGCGGGACAGAACGGTCGATCATGCAGCGAACCGTACGTCACCACCCTCTCGCATCCGGTCACCCACATGGGTGCAAGTGGCGCACCGAATCGGCCAGTTGGCGTAATCCGACGGCGCCGTCCGCGCCCCTCGAACCGCTGCGGCACAAGGGGTGCACGGGGTGCACCGGGTGAACGGGGGTGCACGGGGTGCACGGCGTGCACGGGGGGGGCTGCCCCGGCGCGTTTCCCCCGTGCCGCGACCGGATGCTAGAGCACCGCGTGCGTCTGCAAGGGGGCGACCACGGCGACGGCGCCCGCGCGTACGCCGACCCGGGTCCTGGTGGCCACGAGCTGCCCCTCCTGCGGATAGGCGTGCCAGGTCCGCCAGCGCACCTGGCCCTCGTAGTGCTGCGCCAGCATGGCGGTGAAGGCGTGCGGACTGCCCGGGAAGGTGCCCGCCAGTCCGTTCGGGTGGTCGGCGACCAGTGCGAGCAGCTCCTGCGCCCGGCCCGCGAAGGAGCCGCGGGACAAGGTCTCGACCCGGGCGGCGAACTCGTACTCCCAGTCGCCCACCCGCTTGGCCACGCCGAGCGGCAGCGGTGTGCTGCTGCCGGGCATACAGGCGACCGTCTCCGAACAGAGCACGTCCCCCTCCTCCAGGAGCACCTGGTGAGAAGCCCCGAGCAGGCGCAACTCCACCTTCGCACCCGACAGTTCGAGGTTCAGTACGGCCAGGGCGGGCAGCCGGTCCCGTCCCAGGGCCCAGGCGAGATCGGCGGCACGCGTGTCGGTGTAGGTGGTCTGGAGGGTCGTGAGCATGAGTCGGCTCCGCAAACGCGCGAGGGAGAGGGACCGGGGCCCGCCAGCGGTGGTCAACGGGTGGGGGGACACCGGCACGGGTCCACAGGAAGTCCAGGGAGGTCCGAGGACTGGTCTACCCAACCGAGGGAATCATGAAAGGCACGGCACTCACAGCGTTTTTACCCAATCTGACGGGGTTTACATCCCCCCGGGGGCTCCACAGTTCACGTGTTCAACCGCGTGTGCCCGCGCGTCGTGATGCGTGCGCGAAGGAGAGGGCGCCCGGCGGAAATCCGCCCGCCGGGCGCCCTCGTCCACGCGGTGCCGGCTGCCCCGTGTCAGCTGGAACCGCCGCACCCCCCGCCCCCGCCACCTCCGCAGGAGGAGGACGAGCCGCAGGAGGACGAGGAGCCGCAGGACGAGCTGCTGCTGCCCGCCGTCCACCAGCTGCTGCTGCTGCTGCCGCCGCCGCTGCCCGAACCTGAGCCGGAACCCGAATAGCCCTGCCGGAACGAACGGATCGCCACGGTCACGACGAAAGCGACGAGCGTAAGCCCGAGCACCCCGAGCACAATGAAGACGAACACCACGTCCGCCCCCTCTCTCACGCCCCGGTCTTCCCGGGGGACGGGATCCCCGCGTCCCGAGTGAGGGTGGGATGCCCGCAGGCCACGCGGCCCAAAGCACACTTGAGCAAGTCCAGAGGTTCCCCTCAGGATGGCGCCCATGAGCGCACCCGTGAGCAGCGACCGCCCCTTCCTCAACCGCCGTCTGGCGGCCTTCGGCACCACGATCTTCGCGGAGATGTCGGCACTGGCCGCCCGCACCGGGTCGATCAACCTCGGCCAGGGCTTCCCCGACACCGACGGCCCCGCCGAGATCGCCGAGGCGGCCTCCCGCGCGGTCCTCACGGGCCTCGGCAACCAGTACCCGCCGGGCCCCGGCGTCCCCGAGCTGCGCACCGCCGTCGCCGCGCACCAGCAGCGCTTCTACGGCCTCGCCTACGACCCCGACACCGAGGTCCTGGTGACGGCGGGGGCCACCGAGGCCATCGCCGCCGCGCTCCTGGCCCTCCTCGAACCGGGCGACGAGGTCATCGCCCTGGAGCCGTACTACGACTCGTACGCGGCCTGCATCGCGATGGCCGGCGCCGTGCGCGTCCCCGTCACCCTGCGCCCGTACGCCGGGGGCTTCACCCTCGACCTGGACGAGCTGCGGGCCGCCGTCACCCCGCGCACCCGCCTGCTCCTGCTGAACACCCCGCACAACCCGACGGGCACGGTCCTGACCCGCGAGGAGCTGAGCGCCGTCGCCGCCCTCGCCGTGGAGCGCGACCTTCTGGTCGTCACGGACGAGGTCTACGAGCACCTGGTCTTCGAGGGATCCCACACCCCCCTGGCCGGCTTCCCCGGCATGCGCGAGCGCACGGTCACCATCTCCTCCGCCGGGAAGACGTTCTCCTTCACGGGCTGGAAGGTCGGCTGGGTGACCGCGCCCCCGGAGCTGGTGACGGCGGTCCGCTCGGCGAAGCAGTTCCTCACCTACGTCTCCTCCGGCCCCTTCCAGTACGCGATCGCCCAGGCCCTCGCCCTGCCCGACGCGTACTACGAGGACTTCCGCGCGGACCTGGCCGCCAAGCGCGACCTGCTCGCCGACGGCCTCGCGGCGGCCGGCTTCGAGGTCTACCGCCCGCAGGGCACGTACTTCATCACCACGGACATCACCCCGCTGGGCGAGAAGGACGGCCTGGCCTTCTGCCGCGCCCTGCCCGAGCGCTGCGGCGTGGTCGCCATCCCGAACCAGGTCTTCTACGACGACAAGTCCGCCGGGGCCACGCAGGTGCGCTGGGCGTTCTGCAAGCGGACCGATGTACTCCGCGAAGCGGTGTCCCGCCTGCGCCGCCTCTAGCCCCGGACCGGGGCGTCGTCGTTTTCCAGGTGTGCTTGCGGGGCGAGCGAGGCCGGTGTGAAGCTGACGGCCTGGAACGTGCCCGAAGCTCTCATCATCGGATGAGCGTACTCACGAAGAGCAGGAAAGTCGGGATACATGGCAACGGGCAGAGTCTCGGTGTCCGCGTCGCCCCTGGAGATGCGCGCCGTCAAGGCGGTGCGGGCCGCCGCGCCGGCGACGGTCATCGCGCTCGGGGTGTTCGCCGCCGTACGCGGCGCCGGGGTGCTGGTCCTCACCCTCGGCTCGTGGTGGGCCGGGAAGGACCCGCTCCGGGTGCTGGGCAGGTCCTGGGACTCCGTCTGGTACCTCGGGATCGCCGCCAACGGCTACGGGCGCACCCAGATGTGGCCCAGCGCCGCCACCGGCACCGGCTCCATCCAGAGCGACTACGCCTTCTTCCCGCTCTACCCGGCGCTGATCAGGCTGGTCGGCTCCGTGCTGCCCGGCGGGCTGCTCCCCGCCGGGATCCTCGTCGCGTGGATCTGCGCCGCCGTCGCCGCCGTCGGCGTGTACCGGATCGGCGAGTGGGTGATCGGGCCGCGCGCCGGGCTGCTGCTCGTCGGGCTGTGGGCGGCGCTGCCGCACGCGGTGGTGCTCAGCCTGGCCTACACCGAGGCCCTGCTGGCGGCGCTCGCCGCCTGGGCGCTCTACGCCCTGCTGCGCGAGCGCTGGATGTGGGCGGCGGGCCTGGCCGTCCTCGCGGGGCTGACCCGGCCGACCGGGCTCGCGGTGGCGGCGGCCGTCTCGGTGATGGCCCTGTACGCGATCCTCACCCGCCGGTCCCGGGCGCCCAAGGTGTGGGCGGCCGGACTGCTGGCCCCCGCGGGCTGGGCGGCGTACGTCGTGGCCGTCGGGCTGCGGGTGCGCGATCCCCTCGGCGGGTACTTCGCCGTGCAGCAGGCCTGGGGCTCGCGCTTCGACTTCGGGGCCGGGGCGCTGCGCTCCGCCGAGCGGGTGCTGACCGGCGGGCACGTGCCGCTGGCCACCACCGTGACGGTGGTCCTGCTGGCCGCGGCCGGGCTGCTGGCGATGCTGCTGGTACTGGACCGCACCCCGCTGCCGCTGCTCGCCTACACGGCGATACTGCTGCTGATCGCCTACGGCGGGGCCGGGTTCTTCGAGTCCAAGCCGCGGTTCCTGCTCCCCGCCTTCCCGCTGCTGCTGCCGGTGGCGGCCGTCATGGCGAGAGCCCGGCCGCGCACCGCCGTCATGGTGACCGCGGGGCTGGCCGGGCTCTCCTACGGCTACGGGCTGTACCTGCTGCTCGTGGCCCGGGTACCGCTCTAGGACCGGGTCCTAGCCGTTGCCTTCGCCCTCGTCGCCACCGTCCGTGGAGTCGATCTCCTTCTCCAGGCCGAGCTGCTCCACGAGCCACTTGTCGAACTCGATGGAGGCGCGGACCCAGCTGACCGTGGAGGACACGAAGTGCTCCAGGTTCACGCCGGTGCCGATCAGCATCTGCGCCTCACCGATCAGACGGACGGAGCCGTCGTCGTGCGTGTGGCTGTAGACCTTCGGCCACAGGGTGCGGCGGTTCCAGTCGTCGATCGACTCGAGGAGCTGCGGCTTCTCGTCGATCTTGTGCGGACGGTCGTAGAAGGTCCGCACGGAGAAGACCTGCTGCTCGTCTTCGCCGCGGAACATGAAGTACGTGCGGAACTCCTCCCACGGCGCCGCGAGGTCGCCCTCGTCGTCGACGACGTACTTGAGCTCCATCTGCTCCAGCAGCTGCTTGACCAGATCCTGATCGGGGACGACGGGGCCCGCCGGTCCTGTGGCCTGCGGCTCGGGCTGCTGCCCTCCGAAGTTCGGAATCGAGGCCGGGTCGATGCTCACCGTGTACTTCCCTTCGTGCGGATACCTGCATCCTCCCCCATGCCGCCCACCCCGTGTCCAGCCCGGCGGCCCGCGATCCGCTCCGGGCGGACACGCGGTGGCGGCGGTCGAGGTCAGAGCGCCTTGCCGACCAGCAGGTCTTCGCCCGAGACGTCGACCCGTACGGTGTCGCCGTCCCTGACCTCGCCGGACAGGATCTCCTTCGCGAGGCGGTCGCCGATCGCCGTCTGGATCAGCCGCCGCAGCGGCCGGGCCCCGTACGCCGGGTCGTTGCCCTTGACCGCCAGCCAGGCCAGGGCCTCCGGAGTGACCTCCAGGGTCAGGCGCCGGTCGGCCAGCCGCTTGGCGAGGCGGCCGATCTGGAGCTCGGCGATGTGGGCCAGCTCCTCCCCGCTCAGGGCGGAGAAGACCACGAGGTCGTCGAGGCGGTTGAGGAACTCCGGCTTGAAGGTGGCCCGGACCACGTCCAGGACCTGCTGCTTCTTCTGCTCGGCGGCCGTGGCCGGATCCATCAGGCTCTGCTCGATCAAGAACTGGCTGCCCAGGTTGGAGGTCAGCACCAGGATGGTGTTGCGGAAGTCCACCGTGCGGCCCTGGCCGTCGGTGAGGCGGCCGTCGTCGAGGACCTGGAGCAGGATGTCGAAGACCTCCGGGTGGGCCTTCTCCACCTCGTCGAGGAGGACCACGGAGTACGGGCGGCGGCGGACGGCCTCGGTGAGCTGGCCGCCCTCCTCGTAGCCCACGTAGCCGGGCGGGGCGCCGACCAGGCGTGCCACGGAGTGCTTCTCGCCGTACTCCGACATGTCGATGCGGATCATGGCCCGCTCGTCGTCGAAGAGGAAGTCGGCCAGCGCCTTGGCCAGCTCCGTCTTGCCGACGCCGGTGGGGCCCAGGAAGAGGAAGGAGCCGGTCGGCCGGTCGGGGTCGGCGATGCCGGCCCGGGTGCGGCGCACGGCGTCCGAGACGGCCCGTACGGCCTCGCCCTGGCCGATCAGGCGCCGGCCCAGCTCGTCCTCCATGCGCAGCAGCTTCTGGGTCTCGCCCTCGAGCAGGCGGCCGGCCGGGATGCCGGTCCAGGCGCCCACCACGTCGGCGATGTCGTCGGGGCCGACCTCGTCCTTGACCATGGTGTCCTTCGACACCTCCGCCTCGGCCTCGGTGGCCTCCGCCAGCTCGCGCTCCACCGTCGGGATCTCCCCGTAGAGCAGTTTGGAGGCGGTGTCGAAGTCTCCGTCGCGCTGCGCGCGCTCGGCCTGCCCGCGCAGGTCGTCCAGGCGCTCCTTCAGCTCACCGACCCGGTTGAGGGACTGCTTCTCCTTCTCCCACCGGGCGGTCAGGCCGCGCAGCTCCTCCTCCCGGTCGGCGAGGTCCTTGCGGATCTTGTCGAGGCGCTCCAGCGAGGCCGGGTCGGACTCGTTCTTCAGCGCCAGCTCCTCCATCCGCAGCCGGTCCACCGCACGCTGCAGCTCGTCGATCTCCAGCGGGGAGGAGTCGATCTCCATGCGCAGCCGCGAGGCCGCCTCGTCCACGAGGTCGATGGCCTTGTCGGGCAGGAAGCGGGAGGTGATGTACCGGTCGGAGAGGGTGGCCGCGGCGACCAGGGCGCTGTCGTTGATCTGAACCTTGTGGTGGGCCTCGTAGCGGCCCTTGAGGCCGCGCAGGATCGCGATCGTGTCCTCGACGGACGGTTCGGCGACCAGCACCTGCTGGAAGCGCCGCTCCAGCGCCGGGTCCTTCTCGATGCGCTCGCGGTACTCGTCGAGGGTGGTCGCGCCGACCATGCGCAGCTCGCCGCGGGCCAGCATGGGCTTGAGCATGTTGCCCGCGTCCATCGCCGAATCCCCGCCGGCGCCCGCGCCGACGACCGTGTGCAGCTCGTCGATGAAGGTGATGATCTGGCCGTCGCTGGACTTGATCTCCGCGAGGACGGTCTTCAGCCGCTCCTCGAACTCGCCGCGGTACTTCGCACCGGCGACCATGGCGCCGAGGTCGAGGGAGACCAGCCGCTTGTTCTTCAGGGACTCCGGCACGTCGCCCTTCACGATGCGCTGGGCCAGGCCCTCCACCACGGCGGTCTTGCCGACCCCGGGCTCGCCGATCAGCACTGGATTGTTCTTCGTGCGGCGCGAGAGCACCTGCACGACGCGGCGGATCTCGTGGTCCCGGCCGATGACCGGGTCGAGCTTGCCCTCGCGGGCGGCCGCGGTGAAGTCGGTGCCGAACTTCTCCAGCGCCTTGTACTGGCCTTCGGGGTCGGGGGTGGTCACCCTCCGCCCTCCTCGCGCGTTCTGGAAGGCGTCCAGCAGCTTCTTCGCACTGGCGCCCTGGGCGGAAAGGACCTCGCCGGCCGCGCCGCCCTTGGCGGCGAGGGCGATGAGCAGGTGTTCGGTGGAGAGGTAGTCGTCGCCGAGCTTGCCCGCCCGGGCGTCCGCCTCGGCGAGTACGGCGAGCAGCTCGCGGGTGGGCTGCGGGGGCGCGACCGTGGACCCGGTGACGCTGGGCAGGGCGGCGAGCAGCCGCTCCGCGCCGTCCCGTACGGCGGCCTGGTCGGCGTCGGAGGCCGCGAGGAGGTCGGTGAGGTTCTCGTTGTCCTCGCCGGCGAGGAGCGCCAGCAGCAGGTGCGCGGGGGTCAGGTCGGCGTGGCCGTCCTTGACGGCCCGGCTGGTGGCCGCGTTCAGCGCGTCCCGGCTCTTGTTGGTCAGCTCGGCATCCACGGGTGACTGCTCCTCTCTGGGGGACAGGACTATGACATAAACAACCTATGCAAAGTTGAGTCTATTCCACTCAAGGCGCCCGCCTCAAGGCAGGCGCCGGTTCGCCGGGCGGGTCGGCCCCGTACCCTTCGGGCCATGTCCCATGACGTACTCAACCCGACGCCCGAGTACCTCGCCTTCTGGCGGGAGCGGCACATCTGCACGCTGACCACGCCGCGCCCCGACGGGACGCCCCACGTCGTGCCGGTGGGCGTGACGTACGACCCGGAGGCCGGGCTGGCCCGCGTGATCAGCAACAAGCACAGCAAGAAGGTCCGCAACATCCTGGCGGCGCGGCCGGGCACGGCCCGGGTCGCGGTCTGCCAGATGGCAGGGCGCCGCTGGGCCACCCTCGAGGGGCACGCGGTGATCCGCGACGACGAGGCGTCGGTCGCCGACGCGGTGGCGCGCTACGCGGAGCGCTACGGGCGGACGCCCTCGCCCAACCCCGACCGGGTGGTCCTGGAGATCACCCTGGACCGGGCGATGGGCCGCGCCTGACGGCCGGGCCGGCTCAGGGGCCGGCTCAGGCCGGGCCGCGCCGGGGCCCCGGCGCGATCCGCAACCAAATCTTGTCCGGCCGGCGAATGGACGCGGACATCACAACGGCGCCATCGTGGTCAGGTCCACGACGGCGCCGTTGTGTGGGGGTAGCACCTGAGCGATCTGCAACGACGGGGGAATCGCGTCAGGCACTGCGGGGGGTGGCGGTGGTGATATCAGGTTCGAAGAGCTGGTGGTCTCGCTGATCGAGGTTGACGAAGACCATGCCGTAGCGCACCTCGCAGCGGACGGGCTGCGGCGCGCCGCGGGGGCGGCGCAGGCAGCGGTACGCACGTACGTCCTCGTCCTCCTCGCGCACGATGACGATCGGCTGTCCGAACAGGGTGACCATCAACGAGTCGCCAGGGGGGGGGATGGCCGTGGCGAGGTCGATGAACTGCCAGCCGGAGCGGTAGGCGGAGGCCATTTCGCGGCGGAAGCCGCGATCGTCGGGGGTCATCAGGAGACCTTCGCCGGTGTGGTGTTCCAGCCGAGATCAGCGGGAGCCGTGTTCCAGCCCAGATCGGTCTTGCCTACCGATACGACGGGCGTGCTGGTACTGGTACCGGTGTCGGCCTGAACGCTTCCCGCGTCACCGCTGACGGCGACGACTGCCCCATGGACCGCAACGACGGAGAAAACAACGGCAAGCACCGAGCGAAGCATTCTCTTATACATGGTCGGCTTCGTCCTCACTTGATGGAATCCTCTCCCCCGCGTGACTGACGATGGCTTATTCAGGCACGTCAGTGCCACAGGGACGATGCATCATGTTCTTACATGTTCAGGACCCTGGGGGGTGGAGATTTGCCCAAGAGCGACACAAACCCGACACATCCCCACCCGGTCACAGCCATGTGCCCCGAGGGAGCGCGGCTCTACGCAGCCGCGCTGAGCACCGGCCGCGTCTCCCGCGGCGAGGTGGAGAACGCCCCCTGCCTGCTCGAATTCGCTCTGCTGAGGCCTGACCCTGACGACGCGAACCAACTGCGCGCGGTTCCCCCGTCCGTTGCCCTGACCCAGCGGCTCCATCCGCTGGAGCGTGAGATCCGGGACCGGAGACGGAGCGCCGTAGATCTCGCCGACGCGTTCGAGCCGTTCCTGACCATCAGCGCCCAGAGCCCCGCGACCACCCACGCCATCACCGTGCTCGAGGGCTTCGAGCAGATCAACGCGGCCCTCGACCTGGCCACCGCCGAGTGCCACACGGAGGCGCTGACCGTCCAACCGGGCGGAGCCCGGCCGAGCTTCATCCTCACGGAGGCACTGGAGCGCGCTGCACCGCTGCTCAACCGGGGGGTGAGCATCCGCACGCTCTACCAGCACACGGTACGGCACAGCCAGGGCACGCTCGCCTACGTGGACCGGATCTCCACGGGGAAGGTGGAGATCCGCACCCTCGAGGAGCTCATCGAGCGTCTCATGATCTTCGACCGTACGGTGGCCTTCATCCCGGCGAGCGACGACCGGACGGTGGCGCTGGAGCTGCGCCACCCGGGGCTGGTCGACTACCTCATCAAGGTCTTCGAGCAACTGTGGCGCAGGGCCGTGCCGTTGAGCGAGGAAGTGACCTACACGCATGCTCCGGACGGCGTCTCGGGCGTGCAGCGCACGATCGCCCAGCTGCTGGTCGAAGGGCACGTGGACGAGGCCATCGCGCGCCGTCTGGGGATGAACGTACGCACCTGCCGGGCGCACATCGCCAAGCTGGCCGCCTATCTGGGCAGCGGCAGCCGCGCCCAACTCGGCTTCCTCATCGCGCAGTCCGGCATCCTCGACACCCCGGAGCACGGGCAGCTCTGACTACCCACTGTCGGCCCGCACAAACGGAAGGCCCCCACCCGGTTCCGGGCGGGGGCCTTCCGTGAGGCCGCGCTGGCTGAAAACAGTCGGTCCGCGCGTCAGTCCAGCGGGCGCTTGGGGCGCCAGACGACCAGGGCGTTGCCGGGCTGCGGGGGCTGGTACGGAACCAGGTCCCGCCGGTACGAGGCGTGCACCTGGGCCTCGCGAGCCCGGAGCGTGGCAGCCGCGCCGTCCACCGCCGCGGAGAGCTCGGCCACGCGCTGCTGGAGCGCGGCGACCTGGTTCTCCAGCTCGATGATCCGCTTGATGCCCGCCAGGTTGATGCCCTCGTCCTGCGACAGCGCCTGCACCGTGCGGAGCAGTTCGATGTCGCGGGCCGAGTAGCGCCGGCCGCGGCCGGCCGTGCGGTCCGGGGAGACCAGGCCGAGGCGGTCGTACTGGCGGAGGGTCTGCGGATGCAGGCCCGAGAGCTGGGCGGCCACCGAGATCACGTAGACCGGGGTCTCGTCGGTGAGCTGGTAGCCCCCGCCCAGGCGGGAGGACTGTCGTCGGCGGCCGTCCATGGTCATGCTCCCTTCGCGGACTCGAACAGCGCGGTGCGCGGGTCCTCGGACTCCGTCGCCTCGCGGTACATCTCCAGCGCCTCGCGGGCCTTGTCCGACAGCTCGGTGGGGACCGCGACCTCCACCGTCACCAGCAGGTCGCCGCGGGTGCCGTCCTTGCGGACCGCTCCCTTGCCGCGGGCCCGCATGGTACGGCCGTTGGGGGTGCCCGGCGGCAGCTTCAGCGTCACCGAGGGGCCGTTCAGGGTCGGAACCTTGATCTCGGCGCCCAGGGCCGCCTCGGCGAAGGTCACCGGGACGGTCACCGTCAGGTTGTCGTCCTTGCGGCCGAACACCGGGTGGGAGTCGACGTGCACGACGACGTACAGGTCGCCGGCGGGACCACCGCGCTCGCCCGGCGCGCCCTTGCCCCGCAGCCGGATCCGCTGGCCGTTGGAGACGCCCGCCGGGATCCGGACCTGCATGGTGCGCGAACTGCGGGCGCGCCCGCTGCCCTTGCAGACCTCGCAGGGGGTCTCCGCGATCAGGCCGCGGCCCTTGCAGTCCGCGCAGGGGTCGGTCAGCGAGAAGCCGCCGCCGCTGCCCCGCGAGACCTGGCCGGTGCCGACGCAGGTCGGGCACACCCGGGGGGTGCCGTTCTTGTCGCCGGTGCCCGAACAGGCCTTGCAGGGTGCCTGGGAGGACATGCGGAGCGGGACCGTGGCCCCGTCCACCGCCTCCGTGAAGGAGAGGGTGACCTCCGACTCGATGTCCTGGCCGCGGCGCGGCTGGGTGCGGGTGCCCGCACCGGGGCCGGCGCCGCGGTTGAACAGGCCGCCGAAGACGTCGCCCAGGCCGCCGCCGAAGCCGCCGGCCGCGCCGCCCGGCTGCGAGCCGCCGAAGAGGTCGCCGAGGTCGAAGTTGAACGAGCCGCCGGCCCCGCCCGGTCCGGGGCGGAAGCCGCCGTTGCCGAACAGGGCCCGCGCCTCGTCGTACTCCTTGCGCTTCTTCGCGTCGCCGAGGATGTCGTTCGCCTCGGAGATCTCCTTGAAGCGCGCCTCGGCCGAGGCGTCGCCCTTGTTGGCGTCCGGGTGGAACTCGCGGGCGAGCTTCCGGTACGCCTTCTTGATCTCGGCCTCGGTGGCGTCCTTCTGGACACCGAGGACCTTGTAGTAGTCCTTCTCCACGAAGTCCTTCGTGCTCATCCCCGGTGTCCCTCCTCTCGTACTGCTACCGGTTCAGCTTCAGCCCTTGTCGGGGGCATCCGCGTCCTTGTCCGACGACGCCTCGCCGGACTCGGACTTGGGGGCCGCGCCCGGCTGGGGCTCGGCCACCGCGACCCGAGCGGGGCGGATCGTACGCTCGCCGATGCGGTACCCCGGCTGCAGGATCGCCACGCAGGTCGTCTCGGTGACGTCCGGCGCGTACGAGTGCATCAGGGCCTCGTGGATCGTCGGGTCGAAGGGCTCGCCCTCCTTGCCGAACTGCTGCAGCCCCATCTTGGCCGCGGCGGTCTCCAGCGATTCGGCCACCGACTTGAAGCCGCCGACCAGCTCGCCATGTTCCCGCGCCCGGCCGATGTCGTCCAGGGTCGGGAGCAGCTCCGTCAGGAGGGACGCGACCGCGATCTCCTTGACGGCGATCCGGTCCCGCTCCACCCGGCGGCGGTAGTTCTGGTACTCCGCCTGGAGCCGCTGGAGGTCCGCGGTGCGCTCACCGAGCGCCGTACGGGCCTGGTCCAGCTGCGCGAGCAGCGCCACGTCCTGGCCGGCGGCCTGCGTTCCTTCGTCCCCGGCCGGGGCCGCCTCCTCCTTGGCGGAGTCGGCGGCCTCCGGCTCGTCGGGCGTGCCGTCGACGGGGACTTCGGGCTTCTCCTCGAAGCCCGGGGTCTCCTCCGACATCAGGCAGCGCCACCCTTCGGCTTCTCGTCGTCGACGATCTCGGCGTCGACGACGTCGTCGTCGGCCTTGGCCTGGCCCGCGTCACCGGGGGCCGCACCGGCGGCGCCCTGAGCGGCCTGGGCGTCGGCGTAGATGGCCTGGCCGAGCTTCTGGCTGACCGCGGCGAGCTTCTCGGTCGCGGTGCGGATCTCGGCGGTGTCCTCGCCCTTGAGCTTTTCCTTCAGCTCGGTGACGGCGGCCTCGACCTCGGTCTTGACCTCGGCCGGGACCTTGTCCTCGTTGTCCTTGACGAACTTCTCCGTCTGGTAGACGAGCTGCTCGCCCTGGTTGCGGGACTCGGCCGCCTCCTTGCGGCGCAGGTCCTCCTCCGCGTACTGCTCCGCCTCCTGGCGCATGCGGTCGACCTCGTCCTTGCCGAGCGAGGAGCCGCCGGTGACGGTCATCTTCTGCTCCTTGCCCGTGCCGAGGTCCTTCGCGGTCACGTGCATGATGCCGTTCGCGTCGATGTCGAAGGAGACCTCGATCTGCGGGACGCCGCGCGGGGCAGGCGGCAGGCCGGTCAGCTCGAACATGCCGAGCTTCTTGTTGTACGCCGCGATCTCGCGCTCGCCCTGGTAGACCTGGATCTGCACGGACGGCTGGTTGTCCTCGGCCGTCGTGAAGATCTCGGACCGCTTGGTCGGGATCGTGGTGTTGCGCTCGATGAGCTTGGTCATGATGCCGCCCTTGGTCTCGATGCCGAGGGACAGCGGGGTCACGTCGAGGAGCAGGACGTCCTTGACCTCACCCTTGAGCACACCGGCCTGGAGGGTGGCGCCGATGGCGACGACCTCGTCCGGGTTGACGCCCTTGTTGGCGTCCTGACCGCCGGTGAGCTCCTTGACGAGCTCGGCGACGGCCGGCATACGGGTGGAGCCGCCGACCAGGACCACGTGGTCGATCTCGGACAGCTGGATGCCGGCGTCCTTGATGACGTTGTGGAACGGGGTCTTGCAGCGGTCGAGCAGATCCGCGGTGAGCTGCTGGAACTGCGAGCGCGTGAGCTTCTCGTCCAGGTGCAGCGGGCCCTCGGCGGAGGCCGTGATGTAGGGCAGGTTGATCGAGGTCTCCGTGGAGGAGGACAGCTCGATCTTCGCCTTCTCGGCGGCCTCGCGCAGGCGCTGGAGCGCCATCTTGTCCTTCGACAGGTCGACGCCGTGGCCGTTCTGGAACTGCTTCACGAGGTAGTCGACGACGCGCTGGTCCCAGTCGTCGCCACCGAGGTGGTTGTCACCGTTGGTGGCCTTGACCTCGACGACACCGTCGCCGATCTCGAGGAGCGACACGTCGAAGGTGCCGCCACCGAGGTCGAAGACGAGAATGGTCTGGTCGTCCTTGTCGAGGCCGTAGGCCAGGGCGGCGGCCGTCGGCTCGTTGACAATACGCAGGACGTTCAGGCCCGCGATCTCGCCGGCCTCCTTCGTCGCCTGGCGCTCGGAGTCGTTGAAGTAGGCCGGGACGGTGATGACCGCGTCCGTGACCTTCTCGCCCAGGTACGCCTCGGCGTCGCGCTTCAGCTTCTGCAGGATGAAGGCGCTCATCTGCTGCGGGTTGAAGTCCTTGCCATCCAGGTTGATCTTCCAGTCAGTGCCCATGTGGCGCTTGACGGAGCGGATGGTCCGGTCCACGTTCGTGACCGCCTGGCGCTTGGCCACCTCGCCGACGAGGACCTCGCCGTTCTTGGCGAAGGCGACGACGGACGGCGTGGTCCTGGCGCCCTCGGCGTTGGTGATGACGGTGGGCTCGCCGCCTTCCAGAACGCTGACGACGGAGTTAGTGGTGCCCAGGTCGATGCCGACCGCACGTGCCATTTCGATTCCTCCAGCTGACTTGAGTGGAACAGACTCAAGGATGCCCCACCTCCGCGCCTGCGTCAACAGAGCTGAGCCGGGTCGGCTCAACCTTTAGGCCCTCCTTACGCGCAACTCCCCGGGGCCCGGCACGTTCGCGCCCAGGGGCTGGCGCCGTGCCCTTGGCCCGGCGGGCGCGCCGCCGCACCCGAACGGGTCACCCCCGCCGCGCGGCACCCCGGGACCGCCGAACGCATCCGGCACGGTGCAGGCATGCCCCTGCCGCTCACCCTCCCCTCCCCCCGCGCCCGGCCCCGCCGGCCCCGGCCGGCGGGACGCCCCCCGGCCAAGCGGGTGCTCGACCTGGCCGGCGCGGCGGTCCTGCTGGTCCTGTTCGCGCCGCCGCTCGCCGTCGCCGCCGCGCTGCTGTACGTGACCCAGGGCGGGCGCGTCTTCGCACGGGAGCCCGCCGCGGGCCTGGCCGGCCGGCCCTTCCTGGTCTGGCGGCTGCGCACCGGCGGCGCGGGCGGGGTCGGCGAGGCCGTCGAGCGGTGCGCCCTCGACGGGCTGCCGCAGCTGCTCAACGTGCTCCGCGGCGAGATGTCGCTGGTCGGACCGCGCCCGGAGCCCCGTACCGACCGGCCCGAGCGGCTCCTCGTACGCCCCGGAATGACGGGTCTGTGGCAGGTCAGCGCGCGCTCGGATCTACCGTGGGAGGAGATGCCCCTGCTCGACCTGCATTATGTGGAGAACCACTGGCTCGGGATGGACCTCGCGATCCTGGCGCAGACCCCACGGGCGGCCTACCGACATAGGCAGCCCTGAGCGACACAGATCACCGCACGCTCAGCTACATTGCGGCGTCGGGAATGGGTAACCTCAAGCCTTGACTTCATAAGTTACCGCTTAGTAAGTGCCGCCCGAGGAGCCTTCCCATGCAACTCGCCGCGATCATCGTGTCGCTGGTCCTGACCGTGGTCGGCGTCGCGCTGCTCGCCCGAGCCGTGGCGCAGATCTACCGCTTCGTGAGGCTCGGCCAGGCCGTGCCGGCCGGCAGCCGCACGAACGACCCGAAGGCCCGAACGCTCACCCTGGTCCGGGAGTTCCTGGGCCACAGCCGCATGAACCGCTGGGGCATCGTCGGCTTCGCCCACTGGTTCGTCGCGATCGGCTTCCTGACCCTGCCGCCCACGCTCGCGCAGGCCTACGGGCAGCTCTTCCAGGCCGACTGGACGCTCCCGGTCATCGGCGGCTTCCTGCCGTTCGAGATGTACATCGAGTTCATCGGCCTGATGACGGTCGTGGGCATCCTCGTCCTCATCGCGATCCGGCTGCTCAACCTGCCCTCCCGGGCGGGACGCAAGTCGCGCTTCACCGGCTCGAAGGCCTGGCAGGCGTACTTCGTCGAGTACATCATCCTGACCATCGGCCTCGCCATCCTCGCGCTGCGCGGCCTCGAGGGCGCGATCCACCACGTGGACTCGTACGACGCGGCGTACTTCGTGTCGTACCCGCTGGTGCTGGCCTTCAAGGGCCTCTCGCTCGGCACCCTGCAGAACGCCATCTACCTCACCGCGATGGTCAAGATCGGCACCTCGCTGATCTGGATGATCGTGGTCTCGCTCAACACCAACATGGGCGTCGCCTGGCACCGCTTCCTCGGCTTCCCGAACATCTGGTTCAAGCGGAACGCCGACGGCTCGACCGCGCTCGGCGCCCTGCAGCCGATGACCAGCGGCGGCAAGGAGATCGACTTCGAGGACCCGGGCGAGGACGACAACTTCGGCGTCTCCCAGGTCGAGCAGTTCTCCTGGAAGGGCATCCTCGACTTCTCCACCTGCACCGAATGCGGCCGCTGCCAGTCGCAGTGCCCGGCCTGGAACACCGGCAAGCCGCTGTCCCCGAAGCTCCTGATCATGTCGCTGCGCGACCACGCGCACGCCAAGGCCCCGTACCTGCTCGCCGGCGGCGGCAAGGACATGGAGGGCAACGAGAAGGCGACGGCGGAGCAGCTGAAGGACGTCCCGGCCGCCGCGATCGCCGAGGCCGAGCGCCCGCTGATCGGGACGGCCGAGGAGAACGGCGTCATCGACCCGGACGTGCTGTGGTCCTGCACGACCTGTGGTGCGTGCGTCGAGCAGTGCCCGGTCGACATCGAGCACATCGACCACATCGTCGACATGCGCCGCTACCAGGTGATGATCGAGAGCGCGTTCCCGTCGGAGGCGGGCACGATGCTCAAGAACCTGGAGAAGAAGGGCAACCCCTGGGGCCTGGCGAAGAAGCAGCGCGTCGAGTGGACCAAGGAGGTCGACTTCGAGGTCCCGATCATCGGGAAGGACGCGGAGGACCTCTCCGAGTTCGACTACCTCTACTGGGTCGGCTGCGCCGGCGCCCTGGAGGACCGGGCCAAGAAGACCACCAAGGCCTTCGCGGAGCTGCTGAACATCGCGGGCGTCAAGTTCGCGATCATGGGCGGCGACGAGAAGTGCACCGGCGACTCGCCGCGCCGCCTGGGCAACGAGCCGCTGTTCCAGCAGCTGGGCCAGGAGAACGTGGCCATGCTGAACATGGCCTTCGGCGAGGACGACGAGGACCCCTCGACCCGGAAGCCGAAGTCGGCGAAGCGGATCGTCTCGACCTGCCCGCACTGCTTCAACACCATCGCGAACGAGTACCCGCAACTGGGCGGCGAGTACGAGGTCATCCACCACACGCAGCTGCTCCAGCACCTGATCGACGAGGGCCGGCTGACGCCGGTGACGCCGGTCGACGGTCTGATCACGTACCACGACCCGTGCTACCTGGGCCGGCACAACAAGGTCTACACGCCGCCGCGCGAGATCATGTCGGCCGTGCCGGGCCTGCGGCAGCAGGAGATGCACCGCCACAAGGAGCGGGGCTTCTGCTGTGGCGCCGGTGGCGCGCGGATGTGGATGGAGGAGCGGATCGGCAAGCGCATCAACAACGAGCGCGTCGACGAGGCCCTGTCCCTCAACCCGGACATCGTGTCGACGGCCTGCCCGTTCTGCCTGGTCATGCTCACCGACTCGGTGAACGGCAAGAAGAACGACGGCCAGGCGAAGGAACACGTCCAGGTGGTCGACGTGGCGCAGCTGCTGCTGGACTCGGTGAAGGCACCGGGGCCGACGGAGGCGGAGCTGGCGGCGGAGGCCGAGGCGGCAGCGAAGGCCGAGGCGGAGGCCGAGGCGGCGGAGGCCGAGGCGGCGAAGGCCGCTGCCGAGGCGGAGGCCAAGGCGAAGGCCGCCGAGGCGGAGGCCGAGGCCGCTGCCGAGGCGAAGGCAGCCGAGGCGGCTGAGGTTCCCGAGGTCGCTGAGGCTGCTGAGGCTGCCGAGGCACCTGAGGCCGCCAAGGCCGACGAGGCGAAGCCCGAGGAAGCCAAGTAGTCCGCGGGGAGCCCCCGCACAGCACGACGGAACGGCCGGTCCCACTGGGGCCGGCCGTTCCGTCGTGTCGGTCCGGGTCAGAAGGACCGGCGACGCAGCGACAAAATCTGACGCAGGCACGCAAAACGGACCCCCGACCGTCCCCTAGGGGATGTCACAGGTCAGCCGCAAAGGCCCCCACTTCGGGCCGCCCGCCCACGGGGCGCGGCGGGACCAGGTACTTTCGATCACGTGGCTGGATTCAGGATCGGACGCGGCCGGGACAACAACCGCACCCCGCAACAACCTCCGCGGCAGCAGCCGTACGGACAGCAGCAACCGCCTCCGTACGGCCAGCAGCCCTACCCTCCCGCGGGCTCGCCGCCGCAGCAGCAGTGGCCGCAGCCGGGAGCCGGGGGGCACGGCGAGCCCGAGTACTTCGACCCGTACGGCCGGCAGCAGCCGCCGCAGGACCCGTACGGCCACGGAGGCCAGGGCGGGCACGGGGGGCACGGCGGGCACGGGGGGCACGGCGGGCACGGGGGGCACGGCGGGCACGGGGGCTACACCAACGACAACCCGGGGCACACCCAGGTCTTCGCCGTCGGCGAGGACCCGTACAGCCAGGGCGCGACGTACCAGGCGGGCGCGGCCGCGGCCGCCCCGTCCGGCCCGCGGCTGCCGTGGAAGGAGCTCCTGCGCGGCATCGTGACGCGCCCGGGCCAGACCTTCCTCCAGATGCGCGACTACGCCGTCTGGGGGCCGGCGCTGATCGTGACCTTCCTCTACGGGCTGCTGGCGGTCTTCGGCCTCGACGACGCCCGCCAGGACGTGATCAACGCGACGCTCCCCAAGGCGGTGCCGATCGTCCTCTCGGCGGGCGCGGCCTTCGTGATCTGCGGGCTGCTGCTCGGTGCGGTCACCCACACGCTGGCCCGCCAGCTGGGCGGCGACGGCTCCTGGCAGCCCACCGTGGGCCTGTCCATGCTGGTCATGTCGCTGACGGACGCCCCGCGCCTGCTCTTCGCCGTGTTCCTGGGCGGCGACAACGGGCTGGTCCAGGTCCTGGGCTGGGCCACGTGGGTGGCGGCGGGCGCCCTGTTCACGTCGCTGATCAGCAAGTCCCACGACCTGCCGTGGCCGAAGGCCCTGGGCGCGTCCGCGATCCAGCTGATCGCCCTGCTGTCGATCATCAAGCTCGGCACGATCTGAGCGGTCCGCCGATCCGGCGGCACGCCGCACGCACCGCACACGGGAGGGCCCGCCGCGCAACGACTGCGCGGCGGGCCCTCCCTCGTTCGTGTGGTGGGCCTAGGCGTCGAGGACCTGGCCCTCACGCTTCACGACCGGCGGCTCGACCGACCAGGGGAAGTTGATCCACTCGTCGGTCTTCTTCCACACGTACTCGCACTTCACGAGCGAGTGGGACTTCTCGTAGATGACGGCGGACCGCACCTCGGCGACGTGGCCCAGGCAGAAGTCGTGGACCAGCTTGAGCGTCTTGCCGGTGTCGGCGACGTCGTCGGCGATCAGCACCTTCTTGTTGGTGAAGTCGATCGCCTCGGGCACCGGTGCCAGCATGACCGGCATCTCCAGGGTGGTGCCGACACCGGTGTAGAACTCGACGTTCACGAGGTGGATGTTCTTGCAGTCGAGCGCGTACGCCAGGCCGCCGGCGACGAACACCCCGCCGCGGGCGATGCTCAGGATGATGTCGGGCTCGTAGCCGTCGTCGGCGATGGTCTGCGCGAGCTGGCGCACGGCCCGCCCGAACCCCTCGTAGTCGAGGTTCTCGCGTACTGCGTCACTCATGCGTCGTGCCTCACCTGGGTGCGGTGGAAGTTCTGGAAGGAGCGCGAGGCGGTCGGCCCGCGCTGTCCCTGATACCGGGATCCGTACCGCTCGCTGCCGTACGGGAACTCCGCGGGCGAGCTGAGGCGGAACATGCACAGCTGCCCGATCTTCATCCCCGGCCAGAGCTTGATCGGCAGCGTGGCGAGGTTCGACAGCTCCAGGGTCACGTGGCCCGAGAACCCGGGGTCGATGAACCCGGCGGTCGAATGCGTCACCAGGCCGAGGCGGCCCAGGCTGGACTTCCCCTCCAGCCTGGAGGCGATGTCGTCGGGCAGCGAGATGACCTCGTACGTGGAGGCGAGCACGAACTCCCCGGGGTGCAGGATGAAGGCCTCGTCCCCCTCCGGCTCGACCAGCCGGGTCAGGTCCGCCTGCTCGATCGCCGGATCGATGTGGGCGTACCGGTGGTTCTCGAACACCCGGAAGAACCGGTCGAGGCGTACGTCGATGCTGGAGGGCTGCACCATCGACTCCTCGAACGGGTCGATGCGAACCCGTCCGCTGTCGATCTCGGCCCGGATGTCTTTGTCAGAGAGAAGCACGCCCCGAGGATACGCAGAGCGCGCGGGCCACCCCCAATCGAGAGCGGCACCCGCGCGCCCGGCGTACCGGCGGCCGCGGGGCCTCAACGCCTGACGGCGCCCCCCACGGGCACGGCCTGCCTCAGCCGCGCGCACCGCGGACACCGCAGCAGCCGCCCGGGCCCGATCCGGCCGGCACCGAGGTGCTGCAGCGGGAAGGAGGCGGTACTGAAAACGTGCCCTTCGGCACAACGGACGACGGTGTGCTCCATCGAGTCCCTTTCCCCAACGAGCCGTACTGCGACGAATCGCCACATTAGGGGATGATCGGGACCCACTCCAGCCGCCGCTCCGCACCCTACGGTACGCCCCAACTCCCGCCCCCACACGCCTCCGTGCACGCCACAAACGACAACGACCCCGCGGCGGATTCACCGGGGGTCGATCATGGGGTAGAGTGGACAACGCTGGCGATCCAGGCAACTGGCCCGCCGTGCGGATGTAGTTTAATGGTAGAACATGAGCTTCCCAAGCTTATAGCGCGGGTTCGATTCCCGTCATCCGCTCTTGAACGAAGGCCCAGGTCACAGACCTGGGCCTTCGTCGTTGTCTAGACCGGTTCAGGAGTCCCGCACCACTTGCGCACCACTTGACCCCTGCCGGGCCTGCTCAGTGGCCTTCTGCCGCGCGGCGCGCACCATCCCGTCCAGCCCGCCGGCCACCTCCTTCTGCCGCTCGTGATCAGAGTGTTGGTAGATCAGCGCGGCCTTCTCCGAGGACTGCCCGGCGCGGACCATCGTGTCCCTGAGCGTGGCCCCGGACCGCGTCGAGAGGGTGTGGCCGGTGTGACGAAGGTCGTAGAACCTGAACGACTTCGGCATGCCCACCTTCACCCGCGCCCTGGCCCACTTCCGCCCGAACGTCGTACGCCGGAACGGCGCCCCCTTCTCCCCCACGAAGAGGAGACCCTCAGGTCCCTTCTCCGCGAACCACGCGACGTGCCGGCGCAGGTCTTCCCGCAGGAAGTCGGGCAGAACGATGATCCGCTTACCCGCCTCGGACTTGGTCGGCCCCTCCGCCCGCTTGCCGGTGTTCAGCTCCGGAGCGGCCTTCCGGACGCGGATCGTCATGGCGTCAACGTCCACGTCCTTGCGCCGTAGCTCGGCCTGTTCCTCAGGGCGCATCGGCCCGTAGGCACCGAGGTAGACCATCAGCCTCCACCGGATCCCGATCGCCTCGGCCAACGCGTCCACCTGCACCACGGTGGCGATCTCCCGCTCGGCCGCCGCCTCCTTACCGGCGCCTCTGATCCGGCAGGGGTTCCGGCGGATCAGCTCGTCATCAGCCGCGGTTTCCAGGATCGCCTTGAGGAGCCGGTACGACTTGGCGACCGTGGTCGGGGCCTTGGTCGTCGCGAGCCTCTCGGCCCGCCACTCCCGGATGCGGGGCGGGGTGATCTCGTCCAGGTCCCAGCCCTCGAAGGTCGGCAGGATGTGCAGGCGGAGCAGACGCAGGTACAGCTCCACAGTCAGCGGGCCCAGGTCCCGCTCTGCCACCCATTTCCGCGCGTACTCCTCGAAGTTGACAGCGCCCGCATCGGGGTCCCGCCAGGCCCCGCGGGTGAGGTCGGCTTCCACCTGGGAGAGCCAGACCTCGGCCGCGGCCTCGGTCTCGAAGGTCTCCGGTGACCGCCGCCGCACCCCCGTCGGGTCGAGGTATGAGGCGGTCCAGAACCCGGAGCGGTACTGGCGGACCGCTCCGAACCTCCGTTTGCCCTTGCCCTTGCTCTTCTTCGCTGGCTTCGCAGCCATCACGCGGCCCTCCGCATCCGCCGCCGAGCGGGCACGGCCGGGACGACGCTGGCGCGCATGTACTCCTCCAGCACGCTCACCGCGATGCGGACGTGGGTACCGAACTTGCTGTAGGTGATGCGACGTTCAGCCACGAGTCGCCGCACGAATCGCTCGTCCTTCATGCCCAGGTGCCGGGCAGCTTCTTTCACGCTCAGGTACTGCTCGTTCAGAGGAGCCGACTCAACACTCGGTGCGGACGCAAGATGCCGCATGCGGGCGGTGCTGCTCACGCTTAGTGCCTCCTGGAGACGTAGGGCCTTCTGGCCCTGCTCGTAGAAATCCGCTACTGCCGCTACCTCCGCTACCGCCCTGGTCAGGGGCCTAATTTTGGTAGCGGATTGGGTAGCGGTAGCGGATAGATGCGCGACCGGCCCGGCCGTTGGGGGCTGGGCCGGTAGCGGGAGTTGTGGGTGGGGTAGCGGATGTTTTCGGGTTATCCGCTACCTCTGGCAGGCCTGTGACCTGCGAGGTAGCGGAGGTAGCGGAGGTAGCGGATTCTCAGGGGGTGGGGGGAGGGCAGTACCTCGTCCACGCGTCCGTGAGGTCGGCCGCGTAGTAGCCCTTGAGGACCGCTCCGCCGCTTTTGATGTTGCGGGGCTCGATGGGCTTGTTGTCGCCGGTCATGTACTCGCCGAGCATCTTCGCCAGGCCCCGGGAGGTGAGCGGCTTGCCGCCCATGTCGGCCCAGGGCGCCTCTTCCAGTGCGTAGAGGCGGTCCAGGACGGAGATGGTGGGCAGACGCTCGATCCCGTTGAGGACGTGGTCGCGCAGGTCGGTCAGCAGCCGGATCCCGATGCTGCCCTTGTCGTCCTGCTTGGACGCGGCCACGATCTGCGCGCACGCGGCCCGTGCCCGTGCCGGCCAGTCGCCCCCGGCGGCGTCCGCGACGGCGATCAGCGGCTCCCACACGTCGGCGGGCCGGTCGGTGACCTCGTCGGGCATCTCGGGGAACACCCCGTCGACGAGGTGGCGGACGCTGTCCGCCCAGACGGCGAGCCGGTCGCGCAGGGCGTGGCCCTCGGGGGCATGGAGGCGGCGGCGGAACGGTTGGACGCGTTCGTTGCGGGCCCGGCGGCGCATTCGGATGATGACCGACCGGGTCAGGATCGTGTCCGGGAGGGACCCGAGTCCGGCCATGGCCACCACGCAGAAGCTGGGGAACTCCTGGACGGTCTGGTTGGTGCCGTCCCCGACGCAACGCCACATGCCGGCGCCCCGGTGGTGGCCCGCGTTGAGGAACCCGCGCAGGGGCTCGTTGTCCCCGGCCTTGGGGCCGAAGATCGTGTCGACCTCGTCGAAGAGGATCGTCGGACGCGTCTCCAGGGTGGAGACAGCCCGGAACAGGACCGGCGCGGACGCGTTCGCCGCAACGAGGGGCTGCGGGACCAGGGTTTCCACGATCTCCAGCGCGCGGGACTTCCCCGACCCCGGCTCGGGCGAGAGGAACGCGAGCCGCGGGGTGGAGTCGAAGCAGTCCAGCAGGTGCGCATGCGCGTCCCAGAGGGCGACGGCGACGTAGGCGGCTTCGGTGGGGAAGACGTTGAAGCGGCGGTGGAAGGCCTCCACCTCGTCCAGCAGCCGTGATCCGTCCGTGGAGGTCTGGGGCTCGGTGTGGGTGTGGGTGGCGGTGGTCATGCGGCCTTCCTCCGGGCGTTGGCAACGCGGCCGAGCGGGCAGACGGCGCGGTGGTCTTCGTGGACTTGGATCAGGGCGAGGACGTTGCTGCGGCCGACGGCGCTGCGGTCGTGGCCGCACTCGCACTTCGAGTGCGCCGTGGGCACCGCCCGCGCGGACGGGGCGCAGATGTGCAGAACGGCGACGACGTACCGGCCGTCCCGCACCTGCCGGTCAGGGCGAACCACAAGAGGGACGCCTTCGGCGACGACCTTCAGCGCGCCACGGCCGTCCGGGGTGGGGGTCGGTTCGGCGGACCGGGCCCCGGTGGGGGTGGCGGGAAGGCTCTTCAGGGAGGGGCGGGGGCGGCCGGTCATGCCGTGCGCCGCATCGTGTTGCGGGCGATGGACCAGTTCAGACCGGATCGGATCGTCGTGCGGCACTCGGCAGACGGCATGCCGGCCGACTCCCCCGCCGCCTGAAGAGCCTCCTCCACCACGTCCCGGGGGAGGTCGCCAACGGCGATGAACCGCCCCAGAGCGCGGGCGGCTCGCAGCAGCGTCCCGTTCCGCTCACCCTGCGCAGCGCACTCCACGGATGCGGTCTCCGCGTGCAGGGCCGCAGTCGCGTACCGGCCCGACTTCACGGCGGAGGGACGGCCGGTGAGGATGCGCAGTGCCTGCTTGGGCGCGAGCAGCCCGTACAGCCATGTGGGGAACGGGGCCGGAGCGACCGGATCCGTCACCTCGTAGGCGCCGGCCGCCGTCACGCTGCCGGGGGCGACGACGTACCCGCCCCATGCCCGGGTGTCGATCAGCTTGCCGAGCCTGCCCGCGCTGTTCCCCAACCTGACCCCGTCGGGGGCGGTGAAGTACAGGTGGGAGCCACCGGAGGGAGTCCGCACGCAGAGCGTGGACGGGACGGCCTGCCCGGCGCGCTCGCAGAGCGCTCCAAAGGTGTCCGCGCCGCAAGGCGCGTCCGAACTGCCCTTTCCCTTGGGCACGTCGAGGTCGACGACGACGAGCGCTGAGGGGCCGGTGGCGATCCCGACGTTGAAGGGGAGCCGGTCCCACGCGCGGCGGATCCGGTCCGGGTCGCAGGTGGCCCGGTCCTCCCACTTACGGTGACCTCCGGCGCAGTCACCCAGGCCGGGGCAGTGGTCCGCCCCGTGGAGCGCGGGCCGCTTGTGGCCCGGCCGGAGCGGGAACACGCTCCAGCCAAGAGCAGCGGCATCAAGCGCGGCGGTCAGCAGCGCGGATGCGGATTGATGAGCCATGCTGGATTCCTCCAGTAGGTGCTGGAAGAGGGCGGCCCGGACTTTGGCGAGACGGGGCCGCCCTCGCTGCTGTTAGTGGCGGGGGTGGTCGCTGGCGAGGTCGGTCAGCCGCTTGGCCTCGTCAGGGGTGACGTGCCGGTAGCGGACGGACACGCGGCATCCCGGGTGCGGGCAGCGGACGGTCCGCGTGCCGGTGAGGAGCGCGGCCGCGTCGGCGACGCGTTCGGGCAGGGGCTGGTTCACACGGCGTCCTTTCAGTGGTTGTTGAGGGTTCCGGTGGCCCGGCCGAACATCCCGGTCGAGGTGATGTTCTGGGTGATGTGCTGGATCGGCCCGGCACCCCGCCCGCCGCGGCTGCGGCTTGCGCGGAGAAGGAGCGGGGCGAGGGCGCCGGCGGCGATGAGTGCGACGGTGGCCCAGAGGGCTTCGGCCATGGCGAGGACTCCGGGGGCGGCGTAGGAGATCCCGCACCCGGCGGCCGCGATCCCGCCGCCGAGCGTCGGGGCGAGCAGGGCGGTGGTCTTGGCCCACGCCGGGACCGGCTGCACGGCCGGAACGGGCGCGGGGGCGACGGGCTGTCCGTGGGTGTAGGCGAGGGTGCGGTAGCCACCGGGGAGGGTGACCATCTCGACTCCGGGCGGAAGCTCGGCAGGCAGCATCACCGGCTGCTGGACGGCGGTCGGGTAGTAGATCGGATCGCCGTAGCGGGCGGGCGGGGTGGTGCTCTGGAGCGTGGGGTCATGCACGACGGGGCTCCCTCGTGAGCACGGGACCACCCCTCAACGTTGAGGGGTGGTCCCGTGGCGGCTTGTCGTGTCGCTTGTCGTCTGACTTGTCGCGTGCCCTTGTCTTGTCGCTTGTCTTGTCGCTTGTCGCCTCCCAGGTCAGAGACCGGTTGCAAGCCCCTCAGGGCGGGCGGGGGGCTGTTCTGGCGGGGTGGCGACAAGCGACAAGGTCAGCCCTCGTCGGGGCTTTCGGGGGCGTGGGTGTGGTGGACGTAGCGGGTCTTGGTGCCGGTTCCGATCCGGATGGCTTCGCCTTCGTCGGTCCATGCCTTGAGCCATCCGGCGACGGTCTGCCGGGTGGTGCCGTAGCGGTCGAGCTGGCGGGCGATGGCGGATGCTCCGGTGCCCTCCGGTCCGGCGGCGATCAGGAGAGTGAGTGCGGCCTGCCGGGCGGCGTTGTCCTCGTCGCGGTGGGCGGACAGGTTCAGCCCCGGCCGGGGCGGCTTTTGGTCCCTGGCGGCGTTGGGGGTGGTGAACTCGGCGGCGATGAGCCGCTCGAACTCGGCGTCCACCCCGTCCGCCGCTGTGGCGGCCGGCGCTTGGGCCGGGGTGCGGTGGGCGGAGAGGTTCAGGCCCCCACCGGTCCGGGCCGCTGGGGCGGTGGTGTCCGTGTCGGGGGCGGGCAGGCTGGGTTCGTGGTCATTGATCCATGCGGTGCGGGCGTGGTCCCAGCGGCGGGCATAGTCCGGGCCCGCGGCTTTCGCGGAGACCGCGTCCAGGCGTGGGTGTCGCTCCGAGGTGGCGTGGACGATCTCGCTGATCTGGGTGGGCAGGATCCGCCAGGTCCCGAAGAGACCGGCGGGGGATTCGGGGGTGCCCATGAAGCCGGTGCCCTTGTGGGGTGCCTGCTCGATCCGCAGGCCCCGGGCGCCGGGGAACAGCTTGGAGAGGTCCATGCCTTCGGTGGCGCCGCCGGTCAGGGCCACCCTGGTCTTGGCCTCACGGCGGATCATGACGTTGCCCAGGACGGCGCCGGTCGCGCCGAGTGCGGTCAGAACGGTCCGGAGCCCCATGGCGCGGAGCATCCGGATCACTTCGAGGATCTTCTTGGCCAGCTTCCGCGTTTCCGGATCGTTGCTGGTCAGGATCTCCGCACCCTCATCGATCACGATCATGATCTGGGGGATCTCGTGGCTGACCGGCAGGAGGTCGGTGTTCGCCTTGGCCATGAGGTCCTGGTAGGCGCGCTTGCGGTAGAGGCCGATCCGCAGTGCGGCGTCGAGCATGAGCAGCGCTTCCTCGTGGGTGGAGGCGAGCCAGTCGATCCCCGGCCGTACCGCTTCACCGGCCCCGGCCTGCATGGCGGGGCGCACCCACGGCAGACCGGCCGACCCGGCGTTGAGGTCGATGACCCACGTCAGGATGTCCTTGGCGCGGGCGAACCCGGCGAGGATGACGTGGACCATGTTCGTCTTGCCCGAGCCGGTCGGCCCGACGACGAGGGCGCACTGCTCGCGCAGGTAGGTGAGGATCTCGTCCGCGTTGGTGCGGTAGCCCCACGGGATCCCGGTGTGGACCGACAGAGCGCTGTAATCGGACGGGTAGGGGACCTCGGCAGCGAGGACGTTGACGGTGGTGACGTCGATCAGGACGCGGCCCTGGTCGATGCCCGGGCACGCGGCGGCGGTGCAGCCGTGCGGCAGCCGCGCATCCGCTGAGAGACGGGCGTTCTCCTTGGCGATGCGGTCGTAGGTGATCCCGCCGGGCGGGAGTTCGGCGTCGATGGTGAAGCCGGTGTTGGTGGGCCACATCTCCAACGCCAGCACCCGCAGGGTGATCCCGCAGACCCGCTGCACGCGGTCGACCCACTCCGCAGCGATCTGGCGCCGCTCGGCGGACAGTTCGCGGGCGACTTGCCGTTCAGCAGCCGCGAGCGCTTCGAGTTCACGGGCCTCCTCGTACAGGCCGGTCGCGCGGGCCGCGGCTCCCATGCCAACACCGATCACGGCGAGGGACCCGAGGGCGGCCCAGTTCAGGGGGCCGGTGGCCAGCGCCCAGGTGGTCCAGCCGGATCCGAGGAGCCAGGACGCAGCGCGCGCCCCGATGGTGCGGGCCGCCAGCTTCTGGCGCAGACCGGACGCGGTGTGGCCGATGGCGCCGACGGTGCCGACGGCGAGTGCCCAGGTGGGCGGCATGTGGGCGAGGGTGCCGACGGTGGCGACCGCGTAGGCGCCCGTGGTGGCGGACAGGGCCCCGGTGATGGGTCCGTGGCCGGCGGCCCAGTCCAGCGCGAGGCCGTGATGCTCGACGGTCTTCGTCTTGGTGTTGCCCATGTCAGACGTTCCATCCCTTCTCGGCTTCGGGTCCGTTGCGGGGGTCCTCGTGGCGGGCGATGTCGGCTTCGTGGGCCTGCCGGAAGGCGGGTCCCAGGTCTTCGGCCACGGCGGTGGCGGCGTTGAGGGCGCCGTAGATGTCGGCGAAGCCGTCCGCGACGACCTTCTCCAGCGGGAACTCGCTGTCGGAGCGCTCCGCGAGGATTTGCATGACGCCCGCGAGCGAGCCGAGGGCGTCGGGCAGGCCTTCGACCATGGCGAGGATCTCCATGGCGTTCTCGGGCTCGTACTGCTGGGCCGCCTGCAACATCTCGGCGGCCAGTTCCTCAAACTTGAACCCTGACCCGTTGCTCATGCTGTGTGCTCCTTCACTGGTGGCAGCTGCGGGAACGTGCGAGGTGGGGCGGGCGGCGCGGTCCCCGAGACGGTCACCGTCGGTGTCCTGCTCGCGCTCGGCGTCGGCCTGCTCTTCGGCGGTCTGCTCGTCGGCTTCGAGCTGAGCGCGGATTTCGGCGTCGCGGGCCTCGCGCTCGGCATGGGCCTGGCCGAGCAGGAAGCGGTAGAGGCGGCGGCCGGGATGCTGCAGCCAGGTCCAGCCGAGCCTGCGGCCGAGCGGGGTGGTCAGCATGCCGAGCGCTCCCAGCAGCCCTCCCAGCACAGCGGCGGCGGCCCGGCGGGCCTGGAACCGTGCGGCCGACCGGCTCAGGGCTTTCCGCGCCGCCTTCTGCGCGGGCGCCTTCAACGTGGCGACCCGCTTGCGGTGCGCCGCTTCCTGAACACCCGCCCGGCCTGCCGCGACCGCACGGCCCGCGCTGCGGTCCCGTACCGAACGAGCAGCGCCGACGGCCTTGTCTCGGACGGCAGCAGCCTTGGTCATGCCCTTGGCGAGGGTGCGGGCGGCCGGACCTCGGGCCTTCGACCCGGAAGCGGCGCGGTCGGCAGCCTTCGCCGCCCGGCGGGCATCGGTCACCTGCCGCCGGGCCTGCACCGCCGCCGTACGGGCGGCAGCCCGGTTCGGGGACTGCGTGCGGGCCTGCGAGCGCAGGGCCTGCACCTGCCCTGCCCGGCCACCAGCCAGACCGCCGACCGCGCGGGCTGCACGCTGCCGCACGGGCGACGTGCCGGACTTGCCCGGGGCCGAGCCCGTGCGTCCGGGGGCGCTGGAGCGGTGGCGAGCCTGCCCGCCGCTGGTCTTGCGGCCCCCGGTTCCGCCCCCGTTACGGGACGGGGTGCGGGGCTGCGCGGGGATACGGCCCAAAGGGCCACGCCCCCCGCTCCTTGCTGTGGTTCGGCTGGCGGCCGGGGTGGACTTCGCCGCGGCCTTCTTCTTTCCTGCCTTGGAACGCCGGTGGGCTGCGGCGGTGCCCAGGACGGCGGCCCCGGTCATCGCCACGACTGCGGCGACCGGGCCACCTGTGAGAGCGGCGGTGGCCAGCAGGCCTGCCGCCGTGTTCGTCCCGGACAGGGACAACGGCACCACAGGGAAGCCCCCGGCGGTGTGCTCCACCTCCTTGCCCTGTGTGGTGCCGGTGACGTCGGCCGGCGTAGGGGTGGGGGCAGTTTCTTCGGGGGGGGCCTGCGGTTCGGTGATGGTCTCGGTCATGCTGAAGGTGCTCCTTCAGGGCGAGGGGCCCGGCCGACGCTGTAGGAGGTGGACGGCCGGGCCCCGAGGGGCGGAAGGTGCAGGTCACAGCCGCTAAAATTCGCGGCATGGGGGAGTTCGCGAGCAGGGGCCGCACGGTGCTGTGCAAGTGGTGCAACCGTCAAATCCCGCAGACACGGCGATGGTTTCCGCGGCAGTACTGCAACCGCTGGCATAAGTGGAAGCACCGCATCACCGAAACCTTCGGCAGCATCCTCGACAGCTCCTAGCGCGAGGAGCAGGGAACGCAGCAGCCGAGCGAGGCGGGAATGACGTAGCCGGCATCCCGACCGCAGGCCGGGCAGTTACGGCGGGCAGCATTGGCCTTGGCGAGAGCGGCGGCCCGCCGGTCGGTCATCGGCCGAACCGGCTTCGCCCGCTCGACCAGGTACAGGTAGGCCACCAACGGGCCACGCCGACGGCGCGGGCGTTCGAGCTGCGCGACCACGTCCTGACCGCCGGGCCGGAGCCCGGCGGCGCGGAGCTGGCGGCGTGTGGCGAGTCCGTCGGGGGCCAGGCGCCACCGGTAGATAGGCAGGGTGGTCACGGGGCCGCCCCTTCAAGAGCCTGGGCGGCGTCGCGGAGTTCCTGGTAGCGGGCGGAGGCCCAGCCGACGGACCATCCGGTCAGCTCGGCAGCCACCCGGACGGCGAGGCCAGCCTCGAACGCGGCCTGCACGACCGTGCGGGCCGGACCCTCTTTCAGCTTCTCCTCGGGCGGGCCCGCGGCAAGGAGGGCGGCGCGTTCACGCTCGATCCGTTCCTGTTCACGGACCCGTTCCCGGCGTTCACGCTCGGCCCGCTGCTGGGCCTCCAGCTCGCGCTGCTGCGCGGCCTGGCGTTCAAGGCGTTCACGCTCGGCCTCGGCCTGTTCACGCTCGCGTTCCCGGCGTTCACGAGCCTCCCGCTCCGCCCGTGCCGCCGCCTCCAGCCGCTCCTGTTCTTCACGCCGGATCCGGTCCTGCCGGTCGGCTGCCTCCCGGGCCAGACGCTCCTCGTGTTCACGCTGTTCACGGGCGATGGCCGCTTCGTGCTCGCGCTGTTCACGCGCCGCGCGGAGCCTGCTCTCCTCCCGCTCAGCCACCTTCCGTTCCCGGGCGTCCTGCTCGGCCTGCTTGCGGGCTTCAACGGCCAGGACGGCTGCGGTAAGTGCCCGCCGGTAGGCGAGTCCCGCTTCCGCAGTCACGATGAGGAGGAGCGGGGCCACCGAGTGGACGGCGACCCCGACGAGGTCTCCGGCCAGGGCGGATTCCCCGATGTTGAGCGCCAGGGTCATGACGCCGGTCATCCACCGCAGTGCCACCGGCCAGGCGCCGCCGTGCCCGCCGAGGCGGGCCAGGACGGAGTCGAGACGGACCACGATCACCACCGCGGCGTCCACGACGAGCGGCAGGATCGGGGCCGTCCACCGCCACCCCTCCGGCGTGTGCGCGGCCATCAGCGGGGTGACAGTGAGGACGGAGTAGAGCATCGCCCCGCCGACGATCAGCCACGTCCCGACCGACAGGGCACGCTCGGATGAACGGATCTGAACACCGTTCACGAGGTGACCTCCCCCCGTGAACGTGTCCCCTCCAGAGCGGGGATCGTGGTGAAGCCGATCAGCCTCACAGGGCCGCCGGAGTAGTTGATCTCGCCCTCCATGACGCAGGTGCGGCCGTCACCCTGAACACGGTGCTGCACCGTCCGGCGCGGGATCCCCAGCGCCTGGCGCCACATCTCGAACCCGTCCGGGTTGTCGTGGAACGACAGCTCCAGGAGGTTGGGGTAGACCGTGGAGATCGACACGCACGGCGCCGGCAGGCGCCGGTAGCGGTCCTCGAAGATCCGCAGCGCCATCAGCGGAGCGGCCATGGACGAGAGGAGCATCGTCGGGGTGGTCATGCGGCACCGCCCGGCAGGCTCGCCGCGGCGGCCTGGTTGGTCAGCATCCGCCGGGCGGCCAGCGCCTTGCGGCGGGCCCGGCGGATACGCCGCTCGTCCAGCTCGGACGGCATCCGGTCCAGGACGGCGATCTCCGCGTCGAGCAGGTCGACCTCCGCCAGGACCAGCGGCATCTCCCACTCGATCGCGTCCAGCTCCGCGTCCGACGGCTCCAAGCCATCCGACCACGGGGTAACGCGCTTCTGAAGTGCAGCGATGAACTTCATTGGGTCTTGCTCCTTCTGAGGAGGAACGGGACCCGAACAGCAGCCCCCGGCGCTCCAACGCCGGGGGCTGCACTGCATTCGGGGTGGAACCAATCCGGCTCCCCTCGACCCCGCCCGTACGAGCGCCAGGGGGCGTCGGACGGGCGGAGGAGGCAACCGGTCCGGCTGGGCCGGAAGGTCGAAACTCAAATTCACGTCCACTGTTGAGTTCTCAAAGAACGGCCGCTTCCTTTGAGGGGTCCCTCACGGGGCTCTCCGGGCGCCGCGAACTGCACCGAAACGACACAGATCACCACCACCGACTTGACCAACTTGGCTAGCCCGGTGGCTCTGAGAACAACATAGCCAGCCTGGCTAGTCACGTCAAGAAGTGACTAGCCAGGCTGCCCAAATAGTCAGGTTGGACGTAGCATCGGAGCATGACCTTTGCGCCTGAACCTCTGGACCCGGACGACGATCGGCCGCCGTACGAGCAGGTTGCGCGCAGCCTCGGCGCGGCAATCCGAACGAGGAAGCTGGCACCTGGCGAGCGGCTCCCGTCTCACAAGATGCTGACGGACCACTACGGCTTCGCCCGCGCGACGATCCAGCGGGCCCTGCGGGACCTTGAGGACGAGGGACTGGTTGTCTCCCGAAAGGGCAGCGGCGTATTCGTGCGGAACCGCACGGAGCGGCCGGCAGGACTACGGCCGTACGTCGAGCAGGCCTTCGCCAGTCGCAACGTCACGATCGACTTCGCGGGTTTCTCCAGCGAGACTCTGCACGGAGCACTGCAGGAACCGCTCGATAAGATCCGCGTGGGCCGATTGACCCCGTCGAGCATCCGGATCCGCATTCTGGTCCCCGACATGGGCGTACCGCAGGCAGCTCCGGTTCGCCGCAACGACTGCGGCGACGACCCGCGGCTTCGGGCCCGCATGCACGACATCATGGTCGGCTACACGCGGAGCATCTCCGACGCCATAAGCGAGCTCAGCCACCTCGGGCTCGTCCAGGAGAGCAACGTCGATGTGCGCGTCCACAGCGGCACGCAGTTCTTCAAGCTGTACGTGATCAACAACGCCGATGTCTTCTTCGGCTATTACCCGATCCGCCCGAACAAGGTGGTGGCGCAGGGCGAGACCGTCGAGATCTATGACCTCGTCGGCAAGGACACGATCCTGTTCCACTACTCGCTCAACGACGGCGACTCGTCCAGCGGAGCGCAGCAGGTAGAACAGGCTCGAATGTGGTTCGAGAGCGTCTGGGAGACCATCGGAAGGGACGCCAATGCCGAAGCAAGTTGACGTGCTCGCTGCCATGCTCGGTGCGTCGGAGGCGATCCTCTTCGATTTCGACGGCCCCATCTGCGACGTGTTTCGGGGCACGCCTGCACCCAAGGTCGCTGAGCAACTAGCCAGCCTGCTCTCGACGTCGGCACCAGCACTTGCTGGTATCTCGCGGGCTACTGATGATCCAATGGAGGTCCACCGCCTCTCGCAGCAGGGTGGAGGTGCAGTCCTCGCAGCGGTTGAAGCCGCTCTTACCGCGGCGGAGATCCGCGCGGTGCAAGCGGCCGGAGAGCCGACCGTTGGTGCTATTGAAGCCCTCCACGCAGCGCGCGCGTCCGGTCGCGCTGTCGCAATCGTGAGCAACAACTCGACCGAATGCGTTGAGGAGTACCTCACCCGGCACGGTCTCGTGGACGTCGTGCATGAGATCGTCGGACGCCCGACCCTCCGGCCCGACCTGATGAAGCCATCCCCACACTCGCTACTCGCCGCCGCTTCAGCCTTCGGCGTATCCCCCAGCCTCACTGCGCTGGTGGGCGACTCCGTGACGGACGTCGAAGCAGCGCGCGCGGCCGGCGCCAGGAGCATCGGCTATGCCAACAAGCCCCGAAAGCAATCCTCGCTAGCCGAGGCGGGTGCAGACGTGGTTGTGCTGAGCATGCAGGACATAGCACACTCCCTTGCTGGACTCAATGTGACTAAATAGGAGCTTGCACTAATCCTCCAGGCCGCCGATCGCCTCGATTAGCTGACCACTCTCCACTCTGGACAAGTCACGCAACAGCGGAATAGCAAATTGAATCAGCTCTGACAAGTGAAACTTGGCAGCCGTTCTTCCAGATGCCGTCAAGCTCTCCAGATCGCACGTCAGATGCCTAGCCCCACCCGGTAGTGGGACGACTGCGGAAACTGCCGCAGACCTCTTCTGCCCGAGCACGCTGGCCAGCTGATCCAATACATTGTCGCGCCAAATCTCAGTTCCAGATGGTGGCCTGTAGTCGATCCTTCGACCATCATCAGACTCGATGGTGATCTCATCGAGATTAATCCCGGCGGAACTTGCGCGATGGATCAGCAAACTAAGATGAGGCGGAATCGGATTCGGCCGATCGACCGTTCCCATCGAGGAGACCGGACCCGGAGAGAAATGAGTCACATAGTTCCTCGACTCAAATCCGAGAAGTCCAGCCGAGACGAACCAACGAAGCGCCAGGCTACTCAATTCTGGATTTTTTATTCCAGAAACCCGCAGGCTCTTAGCCCGAAGGCGATCAACACTCGCCGCGATCAGATGCTGCAGACTTTCTGAATCCGCAGAAATTTCCAGTTCACACAGTTTCTCCAAGGTGATTCCAGAAGCGATCCTCCGCCAAAACTCCGGATCGTCTGAAACTGTGATGTCGAGAAGAAGTTTCAAGCTCACGGGGTCCAGATCGGCCGTAATTCCTGTCGCTCCAGGAAAGGCCGAAGCCGGCGCCCCGGATCCCAGCCAAACTGCATGCAGAAGGCGCGTCAGAACGCCAGCGCGTGCAGGGTCGAGCAGACGCTCGGCAGCAACGACGGCCTGACGAGTCTCCTCTGGCTCGGAGAGCTGGGCTGCAGCAAACCCTGCGTCTACAGCGCTACTCACGGAGCGAACCCGCTCCTCGCTCAAAAGCCCCCTGCCGCCCTGCAAGACGGCATGCGACAACAACCCGCTTACCGCGCTGTCCGTTCGAACTTCCGCGAACTCGTTAATGCTCGAAGGAGTCGCCACAAGCGTGCTGGCGCTTGCCGAAGCAGTCTCCAGTTCACCAGATCCGGCACTGTCCCGAAGAGGGACAAGCGGCATGATGATGGGGTTCTTACCAGCGATCGCAGAGATATCTTCGCGAATGTAATCCGGATTATCGCTCGTACGCAGATACACCTGTCGAGACTGGCCGTCACCTTGCCAGTGAAGGACCAAGTCTGGCGCATATGTGTGATTGAAAAATTCAGTCGACTCGATCCGAACTCCCTGATCGGAGGCTTCGAGTCGGGCGATCACCGCATTCTTGATGGACGAGACATTTCGCGAAGGGTCCTGGTCAGTCAGGTCGGAGATCACTACGGAAAATTCATCCATCACAGTTCACCTCTCTTCATCAACTCAGTAAAGACCAGGGCCCGATTTTCGGGCGTAATTACTAGCCTCTCCTGCTTCTCAGAGAGAACGAACATCCACATCCGCCCGGCAACGTCTTCTGCAAGACTAGAATCGATCAACGATTCTGCCTCGGATTCGTCAGGTGTTCCGAAAACTCTGAGGCGATTTCGCTCCAGCAGGAGCCCCTTCTTGACACTCTCTGGGGTGCAGAGAGTGTTCCACGCCTTCACCCTGAAGGGATGCCACGTGATCCACATGAAGTGGTCAGCCAGGCGATAATGATCCCGCCTCGTCAGGTAGCACTTAGCGACCCAGTCGTCGAAGTGCATCCCCTGATCTGAGTCGCTAGCATAATTTTTACACTCTGCGACGAAGAAGTGCCCATGAAACTCTCCACCCGAGAGAATTCCACCCACATCAAAAGAGTAGGGCTGCTCTTCACCGTGGGGCCATTTAAATTCGAGACGGGCCGCGTGGACGGCGTCTTCGTTCGTCCATGAGGAGCTCACACGTGTCGTTGCATCAAGCCACAGCTTGGCGCGACGAGCCCCGTCAGCACCCTTCTGGTGCATGGCCTCACCTGGCATGCATGGATCCTAGCCGCCGTTCCCCCTGGGCAAGAGCCCCTGGCCTACAGCTTTTCACGCTCCACCGTCAGCGCCAAGGCGTAGTCCAGATCGCGGAAACGAGCTCTGATCACGGCACAGTTGAGCCCGCGGCTACCGCCCACTGCACGAGTCATCCCCCGGGACCACGACCGCGCTCCCACAGGGGATCTGCCGTGCCCGCCCGGGTCCGCACCACTCGCGCACCACATGCGGCGGAGACCGGCGGTCAATCACGGTCCGGCGTGATCCCCCGGCAGGCGGCCGATGACGCCAAATGGGCAGGTCAACGGCACCACTGGAGGGATCGGCGCGAGGATTCCCAAGCTTATAGCGCGGGTTCGATTCCCGTCATCCGCTCTTGAATAGAGGCCCAGGTCAGCGACCTGGGCCTTCTTCGTGGCTCCAGGTCAGGCCGCCCCCGGATGGCCCGCCGATGCCCCAGCCGGGACTGCGCCGACGGCATGCGCTCGGTCAAGGTCCAGGCAGCCCTCCAGGACATGCGCGTCCGCCGGAAACCCAGGACCTTCGGGAGGGCGCCGCCCGGCTCTCCGTCCGACCTCGGCCTCGTACCCGTCTTGGGTCGCATCCGTCACCGGGTGGGGGGCTTCGACCCGGCTACGGGCACGGCCTCAGCGTGCCGGCGTGAAGCCGCCCCAGACCGCGAGTGCGCCGCGGGGACCGTTGGCGTCGATGCGGTAGCCGTCGTGCTTGGCCTCGCGCTCGCCGGCGGCGTGGTTGTACTGGCCGGCGAAGACATGCTGTCCGGCCGGGACCGTGCGGCCATGCTTGAGGGTCCAGCGGTAGACCACCGCACCGCCCTCGTGCTGCACGGTGACCGTGAAGTCCTCGGCGGGTAGCGTCCGCCAGCTGCCGGTGCTCTGCACTCCGCCGGTCTGCTTGATGCGTAGTTCCAGGGTGAGTGCGGTGAGCGGCTGGGTGGTCTTGAGGGTGATGTTGCTCTGCGCCCAGAAGGCGTTGCTGCCCGCGTCCACCGAGCCGGCCGACCACAGGGGCCCGTCCTGGACGTGCGCGCTGCCGGGCTGAGCCGAGCCCGCGCTGCCTGCCGTCGCAGGGCCGGGGCTCGTCGAGGACGGGCGGTCCGGCGGGGTCGGGCTACCGGCGGTGGGCGCCGACGGCGTCGGATGGGGAGTCCCGGGCACGGACGGCACGGACGGCACGGACGGCACGGACGGCACGGCGGGGGTGGCCGGGATGTCCGGCCTGGCCGGCGGGGACTGGACGATGGCGGCGACGGCGAAACCCCCGACTGCCAGAATGCCGGCCGTGGCGAGGGAGGCGAGCGCGACCCTGGGCCAGGGCCTCGCGCCTGACGGCTCGCGGGGGCCGGCGGGGGCGCCGGACATGCCGCGTTCCACGCGTGCCAGGATCCGGGCGCGGTCGGGCTGGTGGGCCTCGGCGGCTGCGCGCAGCCGCCCGGTGAGCTCCTCGTTCAACGGCTCCTCCTCCCCGCCAACAGTTCCCCGGCTGCTCCTGTGCTGCCCAGCATCCGTTCCAGTTCGGCCATCCCCTTCGAGGTCTGGCTCTTCACCGTACCGACCGATATCCCGAGCGCCAGCGCGGTGTCCTTCTCCGACAGGTCGAAGGCGTGCCGCAGGACCACGCACGCCCGCTTCCGGAACGGCAACCGGGCGAGAGCAGTACGCACGTCCACCACGGCGGCCACGTCCGGACCGTCCAACGGCTCCGCGCCGCGGGACCAGAACAGGGCGATCCGGCGACGCTCGCGAACCGCGCTGCGGATCCGTGACCGTGCCAGGTTGGCGACGACTCCACGCGCGTAGGCGAGTGGGTACTCGGCCTGGCGCAGCCGGTCCCAGCGCTGCCACAGTGCGATCAGGGCGTCCGCGGCCAGATCGTCGGCACCGTCCGCCCCGCCCGTCAAGAGGTGGGCGAACCGGGCGAGTTCGGCGTAGTGGCGTTCGAAGAAGTCGTGGAACTCCGCGGACGCGTCATCGAGGACCATGTCCGTCGGTCGCCCCCTCCGCAAATCTGTGCGTCAACATCCGGCGCGCAGCGTAACAGTGGCCCGTACACCCAGGGCGCTGCGATGCGGCGGTAACCCGGCCGCCACCACCCGGCCGCGGTGCGGTGTCAGTGCGGGGCGAACTGGACCCGGGTCGGTTGTGCGACGTTCGGCAGCAGCGCGGCCCCGTCGACCGTCAGCTGCTCTCCGTAGATGTCGGTGATCCTCATCGCGCCGCCGCACCCGCTGCCGTCGGCGGCGAGGAAGTAGTTGTATTCGGTACGAGGCAGTCTCCGCCAGCCCTTGGTGGTGCGTACCTCCAGCCGTGCGACCGGGTTCCGGTGGTCGATCACCTGGATGCCGCACCAGTGGGGACTGGACCCGGTCTTGTACCGGACGGAGATCGTGCCGGACGTCCGGGGGCTCAGCAGGCTCCAGGTGATCGGGATACGGCCCAGCTTGGGATCGGCCAGTTTGGCGAAGGCCTGCTCGCTGAGGTCCAGTTGCCCGGGTGCGCAGGGCAGCGGGCACTCGTTGGTGATCCGGACCGTGATCGAGGCGCCGCTCGCGGCGCGGACGCGCACGTAAGCGCCGCACGCCCTGGACGCCTCGTAGTCGGTGGTGTTCATCGCCGCGACCATGAGGTCGTCGCTCGGACCGAACAGGCAGGCGCCGTTGCCGTCGCCGGCGGCGTAGGCGGTGGCGACGCCCTTGTAGGTGGTCCCGGGCTGGATGCGGCCTGCCGACGGTTCCGTGCCGGACGCCGCCTGCGGGGTTGCCTTCGCCGGAGGTTGGGGCGCCGCGGTGGTCGAACCGACGGCGGCGGTCGCGGTCGCCGCGGCATGCGAGCTGTCCGTCGGGGGCGCGGGGCTCGTCGGGGTCGAGGGGCTCGCCGGGGTCGAGGTGCTGGTCGGGGTCGAGGGCGTGGCTTCCGCCCGGGTGGCGGCGGGAGCCGCCACGTCGGCCCCGACCTCGGCCTCGGGACCGGGGAGCAGGGCTGTCACCAGGCAGACGAGGATGCCCGCGGCGGTCAGCGCCGTCGTTCCCACCATCAGCCGGTGTCTCCGCCTGCGCTGCCGCGCGGCTTGCCGTGCAGTCTGCATGTCCGTCCGTTCGAAGATTCGAGTCGAGGTGCACTGCTTGGTCGCCGCAGGATGCGGAAAGGTTGCCGACGGTTCCCACCGGGGAGGGCGAGGAAGCGGGCGCGCGACGGGTCCTCCGGGGCGGCCAGGCCGCCCCGGAGGACGATCACCGTGGATCGGGCAGGTCAGCGCTGCAAGGTGAGGACACCGGGCCGGTACGGCAGTTGGTCGTAGGGGCCACCCGCGGTGGGGGACTTGCCCTGGTAGAGGAACTGCAGGTCGCAGGGGTCGATGGTCATGGTCTGGTCGGGGTTGTCGCGGACCAGGTCACCGTGGCTGATGTCGTTGGTCCAGGTGGCACCGCTGTTGGCCTTGCCCGCGAAGGGGTTGCTTTCACTGGCGGCCTGCGGGGTCCACGAACCGCTCAGACTGGATGCCGTGAACGAGCGGAAGTAGCGCCCATGCGCACCCATCGCCTCAACGATCATGAGGTACTGGTTCTGGCCCTGAACCTTGTAGACCTGCGGAGCCTCGAACAGGTTGTTCTTCGAGTCGCTCATGACCGTCGTGTACGACGAGCCGAAGTTGCCGGGGAAGTTCCCGATCGGCATGCTCGCCCGGTAGATGTTGCCGTTGTCACCGGCGAAGAACAGGTACATGTTCTGGCCGTCAGCGATCAGGGTCTGGTCGATCGGGCCGGTGCTGGAGTCGGGGATGCTGCCGGTGAACAGCGGCTGCGGCGAAGACCAGCCGTTGGGGTTGGCGGGGTCGCTCGACGTGCGGTAGACGAAGGGCCACGCACCCCACTGGTACGCCAGCACCCAGATGTTCTTGGGCGCGAAGTAGAACAGCGTGGGCGCCACCGCGGCCTGGCGCATCCCGGCCTGACCGGTGGACGCCATGTCCGACCAGTTCGTGAAGGGGCCGAACATCATCGAGCCGTACGACGATCCCGACGCGTTCGACCCGTAGACCAGGTGTTTGCCGTTGTACACCACGTGGGTGAAGTCCTTCACCGCGGCCCACCCGTTCCCCGGCTGTGCCAACGCACCCGTCGACTTCCATCGGTACGTCGCCGGAAGAGCGCACGTGCCGCCCGTCGGCGCGGGCGTCGTCGGGGTCGACGGGCCGGACGGGCCGGTCCACTGCTGGTTGCCGCCGGACCAGCAGGAGTGCAGCTGGACCTTGGTGCCGTTGGCGGTGGCCGCGCCGACGGCGTCGAGGCACAGCCCGGACTGGACGCCGGCGATCGTGCCGTTGGCGTTGATGTCCCACTGCTGGTTGGCGCCGCCGTTGCAGTCCCAGATGACCACCGCGGTGCCGTTGCCGGTGCCCTTGGCCTTGGCGTCCAGGCATTTGTTTCCGTAGATCTTCAGCTGCTTGCCGGAGGTGTGGGTCCAGCGCTGGTTGGTCTGTCCGTTGCAGTCCCACAGCTGCGCCTGGGTGCCGTTGACGGTGGTGGAGCCGTTGATGTCGATACAACGACCTGAGGCCGCGCCCTTGATCTCGCCGGTTCGGGTCCCGCCGGTCGTCCCGCTCGTGGCCTTGAGGGCGTTCATGACGGCGGTGTAGGCGGCCTTGGGGTTGCCGTTGTTGTCGAACAGCAGGGGGCTGTCGCCGCTGCGCCAGGAGTCGCTGTCACGGATGCCCCATACCGTGATGCCGGTGCACCGGGCCACGGACAGGCAGGCTTTGACCGTGCCGGCGTAGTGGGTGGGCGACGCCTGGGCGATGTCCAGCTCGGTGATCTGGACGTCGACGCCCAGGGCGGCGAAGTTGGACAAGGTGGTCTGGAAGCTGGACGGGGGGCCGCTGGTGCCGAAGTGGCTCTGGAACCCGACGCAGTCGATCGGCACGCCGCGGGACTTGAAGTCCTTGACCATGCTGTAGACGCCCTGGGTCTTCGCGTCCGACCAGTTCTCGATGTTGTAGTCGTTGTAGCAGAGCTTGGCCGAGGAGTCGGCCGCCCGGGCGGTGCGGAACGCCTCCTCGATGAAGCCGTTGCCCAGCACGTCTTGGAACACCGAGCTGCGGTGCTGGGTGGAGCCGTCGGCGAACGCCTCGTTGACCACGTCCCAGGCGTAGATCTTGCCCTTGTAGTGGGTCATCTGGGTGGTGATGTGGTTGTTCATCACGCTGCGCAGCGTGGCGGCGTCGGTGATGCCGCTGACCCAGGTGGGCAACTGGGAGTGCCACACGAGGGTGTGCCCGCGCATCCGCTGCCCGCGCGAGGTCGCGTGGCTGACGATCCGGTCGGCGGGGCCGAAGTTGAAATTGCCGCGGGACGGTTCGATGGCGTCCCACTTCATCTCGTTCTCCGGGGTGATCATGTTGAACTCGCGGTCCGCGATCTCGGCGTACCGCGAGTCGCCGAGCCTGCCGGCGGCCACAGCGGTGCCGAAGTACCTGCCCGAGGGGGTCGCCTGGGTACCCAGGCTCGCGGCTCCGGCGGAGCTGGGGAGGAGCGTCAGGACACCCGCCACCAGCGCCGCGGCCGACAGTCCTATCGTCAATGTCCGGCGGCGCCGGCCGCGCCGGTGCAGGCCCTTCATGATTCTCCTCGGGGGTCGCGGGTCACCCTGGGTGCCGTGATCGTGCGCGCATCGGCCGGTACGGCCTGGTCCGCCGCGGGGTGGGGGCGGTGCAGGACGTGGGGCCGTTCCTGCCCACCGGCCGCCCGGGGTTCGTGGGTGTGTCGCGTCATTGGAGGGGCTTTCTTCAGGAGATGCGTCAACGGGGGAAGTCGGGCAACCTGCCACGCCGACACGTCATGGTGAGCGGCGGGCAGGAAGCCCCACGAAGTGGAGGCCGCCGAACTCGTATGCCCGTAACGGAAAAGTCGCGCCGTCCGGCCGATTGCTCAGTGAGGAATCCCGCAGGCGGAAAGCGTTACGCCAAGCCCCGCCGTCTGGTCGTCGCTGTAAAAAGGCCGCGCCGCCCTGAACATCAGCCAGGGATTGTGAAGTGGTTGGAGAACGGCGTGGTGCAGGATCGTGGCGCAGGATCACCCGCTGTCACTGTGCGACTCGGTCCGAAATGCTCAGGGAGCGGTAGCCCAGGCCCTGCGCATGATGAAGGAAGCCTGGCCGGCGAAGGCCCGAGTGCCGTCGGAGCCATCGAGCCAGATGCCACCGTCGCGGTGGCGGAGGACCGATCCGGGATAGTTGTGCGCGTGCAGGGTCACCGAACCGGCGACCGCCCCGGGGTGCGGACAGAAGGTGGCGTCTTCACGGAACAGTTCGCTGCCGTCGTTGGTGCTCAGCCGTAGCCGCAGGTCACGGTGGCGCAGATAGCGGCCATCGGCGGCGCGGAGGGTGACGCACCGTGTGTCGGCCAGCCCCCGGATGACCGTGAACGTGACGCGCTGCCGTGTCTGCGTGCTGCTGGACGCGGCGACTCGGCCGAGCGTCGCGAAGTCGCCGGCATACGTGAGGTACAGGGCGGGCTCGTCCACGGACTCCAGCGACTGTGCGCCCAGCGGAACAGTGCCTTCGACGGCGGACGGACTCGCCGGGGACGGTCCGGCCGACGTGGCGGTGCGCGACGGGATCGGCGTGGGGTTGCCGACCGTGGGAGCGGCGATGACGCCGGGCACCCGGTCCGCCGGTTCGGGCCAGGTCGCGTAGGTGGCGGTCCCGGTGATGAGCACAGCGCCGGTGGCGAGGCTCGCCAGCGGATGGGCGGTCACCGCGTGGAGTTTGCCGATCAGCGCGCTGTGCAGACCGCCTCCGCCCGTCGCCGTGGCGACGGCGACGGGTGCCGTGGCCAGCCCGGCGGCGCTCGCGGCCGTACCCGGCAGCAGGCCCTTGGCGGCCAGCGCGGCGAGGAGTCCGGCCGGGACGGCCAGCGGCGCGAGGCTGAGGAGCAGTAGCTCGGCCGGAACCCGTGCTCTCGTAGTCGCCGAGCAGACCGGGCAGTCGCGGGTGTGCCGCGCGATCCGCTTGCGCCACACCGAGGTACGCAGACCGTCCCAGCCGACCACGGTCTCGTCCAACCGCGGACAGCGCGGGTCGGCCTCCAGCGCGGCGACGATCGTCCGGCTCAGCTCCAGCTGCTCGCGCATGCGTTGCAGGCGTACTCCGACGTGGGCGACAGTGAGCCCCGTTGCGGCGGCGATGTCGTCACGGCTCAGCGAGCCGGCGCGTTCCTGCCACCACAGCGACAGCAGCATCCGGTGGTCCGGGTCGAGCCACCGGCCGGCTTCGACGACCTGGCGGCGCTCGTCCGACACATGCAGACGCAGGATCGTCACGTCCTCTGGTTCGGCGCCGGCGTCCGGTATCCGGAGTGCCTCGTCGATGACCGTGGTCCGGTCGGCGGAGGTGCGTTGCCGCTGCCAGTGGGTATTGATCTGACGGAGCGTGATCGCCACCAGCCAGGACCGGAAGCTCTCCGGGGCACGAAGGGCAGGCAGGTCGCGTACCGCGCGCAGCAGGGTTTCCTGGACGACGTCGTCGACGTCGGCATGTCCGTTCAGCGCTCGCCCGACGATGTTGTAGAGCAACGGCAGGTACGCGGCGATCAGCTCCTCGCGCGCCCGATCGTCACCGGCCTGCGCCGCGACGACCAGCCCCGCGTGGTCCGCATCCATGAGCCCCATTCCAACCTCCCTCAGGGGAGCGATCCGCCGAGCACGGCGCCGCACCTTGGCGTCGGCAAGGGTATGCGGCCAAAGCCGCTGCCTTGGTTCAACGGAACGGGACCCGCGCCCACTTGGACAGCGGCGACGATGACACGAGGCGACCTGAAAGAAGTTCGCGGCTCAAGGCAACCCTTTGCGGGGCCCGCTACCACAAGGAGTCGGATCCGGCCGTTCCGGTAGCTCGATCCACTTTCCTCTGGTGGCATGCAAGGAGAACACCCCCCATGAAGAACCCCACGAACGGCGTGCGCCGCGGGCGTCACCGCCGTCGTTGGACCGCGACGACCGGTCTGCTGCTCGGCGTCCCCGCCATCGTCGTGCCGTATCTCCTGTTCGTGCAGGAGAACTCACAAGCCGCGACGGTCGACGGTGATGCCTACTACCGGCTGGTTTCCGTACGCAGCGGCAAGGTGCTGGACGTCAACGGCTTCTCCACCGCCGACGGCACCCGCATCCAGCAGTGGACCGACCGGAACACCGCCAATCAGCAGTGGAAGCTGAGACCCACCGGGGACGGCTACTACGAGCTGGTGAACCGCAACAGCGGCAAAGTGCTGGGCATAGCCGGCGATTCGACCGCGCAGGCCGCTGCCGCCGAGCAGCAGACCGACAGCTCTTCCCCTTCCCAGGAGTGGCGGATCGACGATGTGAGCGGTTCCGACACCGTCACCTTCACCTCCCGCGGGAGCGGCCGGGTCCTGGACGTCTTCGCAGACTCCACGGCCGACGGCGCGGCGGTCATCCAGTACCACGGCAAGGGCAGCACCAACCAGCAGTGGAGGCTGGTGAAAGCGGCCAAGTCCCAGGCGACCGCGACCGGACCGTATGTGTGGAACAACGCCCAGGTGGTGGGCGGCGGTTACGTCACCGGGCTGGTGTTCAACCCCCGCGAGAAGGGTCTGCTGTACGCACGCACCGACATGGGCGGCGCCTACCGCTGGGACCCCGCGGCCGAGCAGTGGATCCCGCTCACCGACTGGGTCGGCGAGAAGGACTGGAACCTGCTCGGCATCGATTCGCTGGCCACCGACCCCGTCGACCCCAACCGGTTCTACGCCGCGGCGGGCACCTACACCAACGGCTGGGCGGGCAACGCCGAGCTCCTGCGCTCCACGGACCGGGGCCGCACCTTCCAGCGCACCGCTCTGCCCTTCAAGCTGGGCGCCAACGAACACGGCCGGGGAGCGGGCGAGCGGCTGGCGGTCGACCCCGCGGACAACGGCACCCTGCTCCTGGGCACCCGCAAGAACGGCCTGTGGCGCAGCACCGACCACGGCGTGACATGGGGTCAGGTCTCCTCGTTCCCCGTCAAGGACGGCGCGAGCAGCGGCGCGGGCATCGCCTTCGTGACGTACGGCCCCGTCGGCAGCAAGACGGTTTATGTCGGCGTCGCCGACAAGTCGACCTCCCTGTACCGCTCCACCGACGGCGGCACCACCTGGCAGGCCGTCTCCGGGCAGCCCACCGGCGAGATGCCGCAGCACGGGGTGGTCTCCGGTGACGGCTCGCTGTACCTGGCGTACGCCAACTCCATCGGCGACGCGACGGCGGGTTCGGTGTGGAAGTACACGCCGGCCGGCGGGGCGTGGAAGAACATCTCCCCGTCCCAGGGCAACTACGGGTTCTCCGGTCTGGCCGTCGACCCGCGGAACCCGTCCACGGTGATGGTCACCACCCTCCACCGCTGGTGGCCGCAGGACGAGCTGTACCGGAGCACCGACGGCGGCACGACCTGGAAGGCACAGGCCGCGAAATCGGAGCGGGACGCCTCCGCCGCTCCTTATGTCGGTACCGGCATCGGGCACTGGATGACCGCCCTGGCCATCGACCCCTTCAACTCCGGGCACGTGCTGTACGGCACCGGCAGCGGCATCTGGCGCAGCAAGGACGCCAACGCCACCGACACCGGCGGCACCAGCCACTGGGTCGTCGGGTCCCGGGGGCTGGAGGAGACCTCGCTGATGGACGCGGTCGCCCCGCCCGGTGGCGCCACCGTCATCTCCGCCATGGGCGACCTGGGCGGTTTCCGCCACGACTCTCTGACGAAGGTGCCCGCCGGGCGGCTGGACAACCCGATGATGATCACCAGTACCGACATCGATTTCGCCCAGTCCCATCCCTCGCTGATGGTCCGCGTAGGCCGTGGAGGCAAGCAGGACGGCGCCTACTCCACCGACGGCGGCAGCACCTGGAACGGCTTCACGTCGGAGCCGGTGGGCAGCGCCGACAGCGGTCGTGTCGCGCTATCGGCGGACGGCTCCGCCATCGTCTGGACCGAGGCCGGTCAGGCCCCGTACCGCTCGACCGACAAGGGGGCGAGCTGGTCGAGGGTGAGCGGCCTGGGCACCGGCGCCGTGGTCGTCGCCGACCGCTCCTCGGCCAAGACCTTCTACTCCCTGGCCGACGGCACGCTCTACGCCGGCACCGACGGCGGCGCGACCTTCACCGCCCGCGCCACCGGCCTGCCCGCCGGCCGGCTCGCGGCCGTCCCCGGCATCGCCGGAGACCTGTGGATCTCCGGCGGCGGCAAGGGACTGCTGCACTCCACCGACGGCGGCCGCACCTTCACCACGCTCAAAACGGTGCAGTCCGCCTCCGCGCTCGGCTTCGGCAAGGCCGCGCCGGGCGCCGACTATCAGGCCCTGTACCTGATCGGTACCGTCAAGGACGTCACCGGAGTCTTCCGCTCCACCGACAAGGGCGCCACCTGGCTGCGCGTCAACGACGACGCCCACCAGTGGGGCAGCATCGGCGGCGTCGGCGTCGTCACCGGCGACCCCGACACCTACGGGCGCGTCTATGTCGGCACCAACGGACGCGGCCTCCAGTACGGCGACCCGTCCTGACCCCCACGCCCGAGCGGTGCCGCAGGCACACAACGGCCTGCGGCACCGCCATGGCTGAGCGACCCCGGATCGTCAAGGCGTGGAGCAGCAGAACCCAAGACGACTGGTCACCGCGGTTCGGCAGCCGCCAGGCTCCGCCCCCACCGAGAGGGATTCTCGGCCGGCCAGCCCTCTCGGGGTCCGCCCAGCAGGGCTTCGAAGCCCGCCGTCAGGTCCTTCTTCAGGTCGTCCAGGCCCTCGAAGCCGACGTGCACCCGGACCAGCGGCCCGCGTCCCGTCCACGTGCCAGGCAAGCGGTGGGAGACCGGGTCGGCCGGCACGATCAGGCTCTCGTAGCCGCCGTAGCTGTGGCCGAGGCCGAACACCCGCAGTCGGCTGAGCATCGCGTCGACAGCCGGTTTGCCGAAGCCCGGCTCCAGTTCCACCCCGAACAGCCCCGCCGCGCCGGTGAAGTCGCGGCGCCACAGGTCGTGGCCGGGATCCTGGGGCAGCCCCGGGTTCAGGACGGCCGCCACCCCCTCCTGCGCGGCGGTCCAGCGGGCCAGCTCCAGCCCCTGCTCCTGGTGCCGGCCCAGCCGTACGCTCAGGGTGCGCAGCCCGCGCAGGCCCAGGTAGACGTCGTCCGCGCTCGCGCACTGGCCGAGCCGGATGGCCGCACCCCGGACGACCGGGTAGCTCTCCTCGGTGCAGACGATCGCGCCGAGGAGACTGTCCGCGTGCCCCGTCAGGTACTTGGTCGCGGAGTGCACCACCGCGTCCACACCCGCACCCAGCGCCAGCGGTCGGCAGAAGGCGGGCGTGGCCCAGGTGTTGTCCGCGATGGTGACCACTCCGCGGGCCCGGCAGACGGCGGTGATCGCCGGGATGTCCTGCACCTCGAAGGTGGTGGAGCCCGGGGACTCCAGGTAGAGCAGCCGGGTCTGCGGGCGGATCAGCTCCTCGATCGCGGCGCCGCCCGCGTCCGGACGGTAGTACTCGGTCTCCACTCCCAGCGCGGCGAGCGAGTCGCAGAACTTCCGGGTCGGCAGGTAGACGGAGTCGCTGACGAGGATGTGGTCTCCGGCCCGGACGTACGCCAGGATCGCCGTGGTGATCGCCGCGAGTCCGGAGCAGGTCGCCACCGCCGCGTGGCCGCCCTCCAGTTCGGTCAGCGCCTCCTCGAAGGCGCGGCTGGTGGGGGTGCCGAAGCGGCCGTAGACCGGGGTACCGCGCTTGAGCGGATCCGCCTGGGAGGCGTCCATCTCGGCCACGTCCTGGTAGAGCGCGGTGGAGGCGCGGTATACGGGCGGGTTGACATAGCCGGCCTGCCGGCGCGCATCGGAGCCGGCGTGCACGAACCGCGTCTCCCGCGAGGAGGTGGACTCGTTCACCGGGCCACCGCCGTTTCGGCCACGGGCAGTTCGGGGACGGCGGGCCGCCGGCCGCCCGCCAGCAGCAGTGCGAGCAGCGCCGCGCCCGCACACTGCGCCGCCACCACCAGCCAGAACGTGCCCAGGTCGCCGGCGGCCTCGTAGTGGGCGAAGACGAATCCGCCGACGACGCCGGCGAGGAGTCCGCCGATGCCGGCGGTCAGCCGCTGGACACCGAAGGCGAAGGCGGGGTTGCCCGGCACGCGGTCGACGAGTTCCAGTTCGCAGCGCAGGAAGAGGAAGATCTCGCCGAAGGTGAAGAGGGCGGTGCCGGCCAGCAGGGCCGGGGTGCTGCCGAGGGCCATGGCCCCCATGCCGAGGGCCATCAGGGCGAACGAGCCGACCACCAGCAAGCGGTAGCCGGCGCGCGCGATGTGGTTGGCCAGTGCCGGCTGGAGCAGCACCACCATGGCGCAGTTGAGCAGCATCACCCAGCCGAGGACCTGTATGTTGGACACCCCGGCCGCGTACAGGCCCATGAAGCTCTGGAAGAAGAAGTAGAGGTAGAAGGCGAGGGCGGTGAAGAGGACCGGGCGGAGCGCGCCGCGCAGCGCCGCCCGGTTCCCCGTGACCCGCCCGGTTCCCGCCACCGCCGGGGCCGCGGCCGGCCGCGGCTCGACCGGCTTCAGCGCGGCCTGGTGGGCCGCGGTGATCAGGGCGAAGAGCCCGGCGAGGCCGATGAGCAGCAGCACCGGGTCGGCGTCGATCAACAGCGCCGCGAGCAGCGGCCCCAGCCCCATGCCGGCGTTGAGGGCGGCGCTGCTCACCCCGAGGAAGAGCGGGCGCAGTTCGTCCGAGACGTGGGTGACGATGTACGCCTTGTTCGCCGGGAGGTACAGCGCCGGACCGCCGGCAACGAGGACGACGGCCGGGTACGCGGCCCAGGGCGCCTTGACCGCCAGCCCGAGCAGGACCAGGCCGGCCGTGCGCAGGGTGAGCGCGAGCACCATGGTCCGCTTGAGCCCGAACCGGTCCACGACCGTGCCGCCGAGGATGCTGCCGCCGAACTGGATGAAGGTGGCCACGGCCACCAGGATCCCGGCCACCCTGATGTCGAGGCCGACGGCCTTGACCATGAGCACCCCGATGAACGGGGTGACCATGTAGCTACCGAGGGCGACGACGAAGGACAAGCCGATCAGGGCCTTGAGGCCGGCGGGCAAGCCGGTGAAGGTGCGCCACTTCGCGGTGAGCCCGCGTGTACCCGCGCCGGCCGTCACGGTGAGCCGCTCCCGCCGGTGGCCACCGGCCGCTCGGACGGCAGGCCCCACTCGCTCCACGAGCCGTCGTACACGGCGAGGTCGCGGTAGCCGGCCAGGGTGGCCCCGAGCGCGAGGACGCAGGCGGTGACCCCGGAGCCGCAGGTGAAGTACAGCTGCTCGCGGTCCCCGGCCACCGCCTCGAACGCCGTGCGCAGCTCGTCCCGCGGCCTCATCAAGCCGCCGTCCCGCTGCAGCTCCCCGAAGGGCAGGTTGGCGGAACCCGGCATGTGGCCGCCGCGCAGGCCCGGACGCGGCTCGGGCGCGGTGCCGGCGTACCGCTCACGGGTGCGTGCGTCGAGGACGGCGGCGGCCGGGTCGGCGAGGGCGGCGGTGACGGCACCGGCGTCCACGATCAGGCCGGGCCGGGGTCGGGCGGTGAAGGTGCCGCGTGGGCCGTCGTACACGGCGGGCACCCGCTCGACCGGGTGGCCGGCCGCGGTCCAGGCAGGCAGGCCGCCGTCGAGGACGGCGACCCGGTCGAAGCCCATGGCGCGCAGCATCCACCAGGCGCGGGCGCTGGAGTAGATGCCCTGTGCGTCGTAGACGACGACCGTGTCGGTGTCGTCCACGCCGAGCGCGCGCAGGGCCTCGGTGAATTCCTGGACCCCGGGCATGGTGTGCGGCACGGCGGAGGTGTGATCGGACAGCTCCCCGTCGAGGTCGAAGGGCCGGGCCCCGGGGATGCGCGCGGCCGCGCCCCGGCGGGCGCCGACGGAGGCGTCGAAGAGGACCACGCCGTCCCCGCGCCGTGCGGCCAGCCAGTCGACCCCGACGAGCGGGCCGGTGAGCCCGGCGGCAGCGAGGTCGGGGGGTGTCGTCGCGCTCATGCGTTACCTCCGGAGAAATCGGCGGGCCGCCACCGGGTGTTGTCGGAGAACCAGCCCGCCACACGTTCGAGATTGGCGGCCACATCCTCCTCCGTGTCCCCGTCGACCACGTAGCCGGCCAGGAACAGGCCGGACTTGACCCCGCCGTGGAACTCCTGGCCCGCGGCACCGGTCAGCATCACCTCGCGCACGCACCCGGGCTCCCCGCCGGCCTGCGGCAGCTCCTCCAGCACCCCGTTCTGCGGTGGGATGCACAGTGCCCCGGCAGGCCGGTACGCGGGGGTGCCGAGCGTCGAGGGCAGGCCGCACTCCGCGTACAGCCACTCCTTGTCCAGGTCGATCCCGAACGCGTGCCGGACCATCGCGCTGATCATGCCGCCGCCGGTGCGGCTGGCGATCTCGCAGAAGACCAGCCGGTCGTCGGGCGTGATCCAGAACTCGGAGTGGAAAGCGGTCTGCGGCGGGGTCGGCAGCTCGGCCAGGACCGCCCGTGCCGCCTTGACCAGCCGGTCGTAGGACGGGTCATGCGGGGCGAGCGGGAGGTTGGCCACCCAGTCGTTGTCCCGGAAGGACAGGCAGTCGTTGAGGTAGCGGAAGGGGTGGACGAAGACCACTTCGCCGCCGGCCACCAGCCCGTCCACGTGGTACATCTGGCCCGGCACGAATGCCTCGATCTCGCTGCTCCCCCGCCACGGGCCGGCCAGGTACGCGTCCAGCTCCGCCTCGTCGCGGATGATCGCCGCGCCCAGCGAGCCCGACTCGGACACCGGCTTGATCACCACCGGGTAGCCGTGCTCGGCGACGAAGTCGAGGGCCGTGTACGCCGAGTCGATGCGCCGGTAGGCGGGCACGTCGACGGGGCCGCCCGCGAGGTGGTCCTTCATGACCACCTTGTCGCGGAAGGCGAGCGCGCTCGCGGTGTGCTGGCCCGGCAGGCCGAGCAGCTCCCGCAGCTGGGCGGCCCGTACGACGTCCGCCTCGGCGCGGGCGAAGACCGCCTCGACCGCGAATTCGCGGGCCAGGCGCAGCGCGGTCTTCTCGACCAGCTGGTTGGTGTCGTACGCGTCGAAGGCGTGTACGTGCGGGAGATGGGCGTAGCCCGCCGCGTACTCGGTCGCGGTCACGATGACCGGGACGATCCCCGAGCCGGCCAGCCACTGGTCGTACGGGGTCTTGGCGTAGGGCGTCTTGGCGAAGACGAGGACATGGCGCATCGCGGCGGTCTTCCTCTCGGGTCAGTTCTGCGAGTCGACGAGGAGCGGCAGCCGGCGTCGCTCAGGGACCCGGGAGATCAGGCCGAGCTCCTCGGACAGCTCGGTGGCGAAGCAGCCGTCCTTGTACGTGCCGGAGAGCCGCTTGGCGGTGAACGCCTCGATCTCGTCGTGGTCGAACTCCACGTCGTACGTGGTGCCGGTGCCCGCCTCTGCGGTGGTGACCGTGCGGACGAGGATCCCCAGGTGCGGCTCGAAGGTGTTGACGCAGCCGACGATGTCGCCGATCTTCTCGCGGCGGCCTTCGGGGCCGTCGGAGAGGACCTCCTCCTGCGCGGGGATGGCGGCGAACAGCTGACGGCCGGCCCGGCACCAGCCGACGTGGCTGGGGAAGCCCATGGCCTTGATGCCGAAGGTGCCGAAGTCCTCGCTGACGCCGAGCTGGAAGCCGAGCGGGATCGTCTCGTGGACCCACTTGAAGTCGCGGTACGCCTGCTCGATCTCCTCGCGGGAGAGGCGCAGCTCGGGGTGGCGGCCGCCGTGGTCCGTGAAGTTGTTGAACCGGACGGTGGCCACGCCCAGCTTGTTGAAGTAGTGGGCGTAGCGCTCCAGGGAAGTGCGGCCGTGGTTGTGGCGGCCGATGGTCACGCCGATGTTGACGCGGAGTGCGTCCTCGGGGGCGATGCCCTTGTTGTACTCGGCGATGCGGCGCAGCACCTCCTCGGTCTCCGCGCCGGAGAAGACGCCCTTGATGGGGTACGTCTTGTGATCGATGACGTCGAGGTTCTCGTCGATCACGCCGTGGTAGGTGATGGAGATGGTGCCGTAGCCGTTCTTGACGGCCAGGTCGAGGAGCTCGGTCCAGTTGTCGGCGAGCAGCGGGCGGCCGCTGGTCCAGGCGTCGCCCTTCTCCATCGTCTCGGTGGGCTTGTGGTCCGACTCCTGGCGGAACTCGCGGTTGTTGGCCGGTCCGTAGATCCGCATGAACTCGCCGTCGTAGGCGAAGCTGTCCACGTAGCGGGGGTAGACGTGGTAGCCGTGCGACTGGAGGCCCTCCAGGATGCGAGGGCCCTCCTCCATGGCGAAGGACTTGTCGTAGACCTTCTCGTAGTTGACGAACCAGCAGTGCGTGCACTTCTGCCCGCAGGTGTTCTTTCCGACCTTGGTGTCGAGGTCGAGGTAGATGTGGATGTCCTCGCGCTTGATGTCCTTGAAGGGCATCGAGAACGGGGCATCACCATGAAAATCGTAGGAAATAGGGTGGTTCTGGACAGACATGTATCCCCCGTGCGGTGGTGTGGTCAAGGAAAATGAGGAGTGTCGGGTGAGGGCCGACGTGTGGAGCGAAGCGGTCAGGACGCCGGTTCGGGTGCGGTGGTGACCACCGGTACGGCGATCAGCTCCGCGACGGCGGCTGCGCAGGCCTCGGTGTCGGCGGCGGTCAGGACGGCCATGCCGAGCCGGTCCGAGGAGGAGCGCAGCGGGCGCACCTCGTCCCCGGGGAGGACCGAGAGGTCCCAGGCATGGACGTGGCCGTGGGTGAGGGTGGGCGGCGGCGCGACGGCCGTCACCCGCCCGGGCGGCGCGGTGAGGAAGACGGTGGCGGCAGCGGCCGCCGTGGCGGGCCCGCGGCGGACCCCGGCTCCCACGGGCCAGCCGAGGGCGGCGCGCCGCCATTCGACTCCCGTGGTGAGGCGGACCAGGTCGGCGATGCCGTCGCCGCCGAGCCGGGTGTGGGTCTCGATGACGACGACCTTGTCGCCGTCGACCATGACCTCGGTGTGGCTGGGTCCGTCGGTCAGGCCGACGGCGTCGAGCAGCTCGCCGACGGCGCGGGCGACCAGTTGCTGCCGGTGCGCGTCCAGGGACGGCGGCGGCATCATGTGGCTGACCTCGATGAACCCGTCCGTGGTGCCCTTCTCGGCGATGCCCAGGACGGTGTGCCTGCCACCCACCGAGAGCGCCTCGACGCTGAACTCGCGCCCCTCGGCGAACTGTTCGAGCAGGGTCGCGGCCGTGCGCCGGTCCGCGGGGAGGTCCGCGATGTCCTCGACCAGGGCGATGGAGGTGCTGCCGACCCCGTCGACCGGCTTGGCCACCGCCCGCCCGTGGCGGGCGAACAGGCGCGCCACGGCCTCCGGATCGTCGCCCGCCGCGAACGCCGGGTTCAGGTGCGGGGCCTCGCGCTCCAGGATCCGCCGCATCTCCAGCTTGTCGCGGGTGGCCCCCACGACGACCGGGTCGATGCCGGCCACACCGAGCCGGCGGGCCGCCAGCGCCGCCGGCTCCAGGCCGAGTTCGGTGAGGGAGACGACGGCGGTGGGTGCCAGCGGCCGCAGGACCTCGTCCGTGAAGGCCAGGAAGGCGGGCAGGTCGAGGAAGTCGGTGGTGAAGACCCGGTCGTCGGGGTCGAGGACGGGCGCACCGGGCAACTGCACGTGAATCAGCTCGCCGGGCAGGGACCCCGCCTCCCGAGCCACGGTCGGATTGGCGCCGACGATCACAAGGGTGGTCATGCCGTCCACACCCCGCGAGCGGGCCTCCCGCGATCCGTCCGCCGCCCCCACTGCGCCCACGTTCTCTCCCCGTCCCCCTCGCCAACCGGTCGTTCGACCGGCGCGGCGAGCACAACATCGCAAGCGTGATCGACACTGTCAACAGTTTCGCGGACGGCCGGAATGCGGTCTCCCAACCGGCTCTGACCTGCATCTGGCCCGTGATCCCAAGGCCCGCTCAAGGAGTCGCACGGCCGAAAGGCCACCGTGCCCGGCGGGGCACGGGGACGCCGGGCCGCAGGGTTCCGGCCAATTTTTCAGCCGTCGGGACATGCTCCGTTCACAAAACCGCTGCACGACCTACTGCCCAGTAGCTGGTTTCAGCCAATGTGGCGCCACGAGAGGCCGTACGGCGAAATTCGAGGGGTGCGGGCTCGGCTCGTCGGGCGTACACGGAGCCCGTCGTCCTCAGGCCGCCCGCCGGCGCCGGCTGCGCGGAGGGTGGCGTCCCGACAGCCCGCCGATGCACGCGACGAGCACCGCCTGCTCGGCACGGCGAGCGCGAGGAGGATCTCGCACCGGGTGCGCGACCTCGCCGCCGCATCCTGGAGCCGGCGGCGGGTACTTGCAAACGCTGCGCTCGGGGCGAATCAATATCTGTCACCGCGGCCTGAGAATTTAATGGATCCAGCGGGGAGAGTTTCTACCGCAACACAGTGAACGGAAACATTCACCGCACACAAGCCACCGCTGCGTGCTACTGTCGATCTCGGTTGCAGTTTTGGTACCCAAGAACTTCAAGCGCCTCCAGGCCGGACTTCGTGCGGCATGGAAGCGCTTAGTATTTCCCGGTCTTTTCCGGGCGGGGCATCATCGCGGCGACACGGCGTCCGTAAAGTTCGGACGCTGCGGTATTGCCCCAAAGGAGATATGACATGGCTACTGGTACCGTTAAGTGGTTCAACGCGGAAAAGGGTTTCGGCTTCATCGAGCAGGACGGTGGCGGCGCTGACGTGTTCGCCCACTACTCGAACATCGCCGCCCAGGGTTTCCGCGAGCTGAACGAGGGCCAGAAGGTCAGCTTCGACATCGCGCAGGGCCAGAAGGGCCCGACGGCCGAGAACATCGTTCCCGCCTGACGCTGACACGCGTTTTGCAGCTGGGGCCCGCATCCCTCGGGGTGCGGGCCCCAGCTGCATGCATTTCCCGCGGTGCGTTCACCCGCGGTATTGAGCATTGAGGCATCCGGCCGACTGGCCCACTCGGAAGCCGTACCCGAGTCGATTGCTTTGCTTGTCGCGTCCACGGACGCCACCCTTTTCAGCGTCTGAGCCCGTACAGATTTCCTGTCCGCCAGATCCGCGCTCGCATTCAATTCGGCCCGTTCTCGCAATTCCCTGCGCCGCTCCTACGCTGCGGGAATTCCTTGATACGTGCCGCATCAAGGAAGGTTCCGCATGAACCCCATACGTACGAACGACCGCTCCTCCCGCACCCGCGGCCGCACCGGCGGCCCCGCTTTCGGCGCGGGCGCCGGCGCCGGTTCGGGTCGGGGCAGCCGCTTCGGCTCTTCGACTCCGAGCCGCTCCGGAGCCCCGAGCCGTTCCGGAGCCCCGAGCCGCTCGGGCGGATACGGCCGCCGGCCCGCCGCGATCCAGGGCGAGTTCGCCCTGCCGAAGACGATCACTCCCGCGCTCCCCGCCGTCGAGGCCTTCGCCGACCTCGACATGCCGGGCCCGCTGCTGGCCACGCTCAGCCGCGAGGGCATGGCCACGCCGTTCCCGATCCAGGCCGCCACCCTGCCCAACACCCTCGCCGGCCGTGACGTCCTCGGCCGCGGCCGCACCGGCTCCGGAAAGACCCTGGCCTTCGGCATCGCACTGCTGGCCCGTACGGCCGGCCTGAGCGCCCAGTCGGGTCAGCCGCTCGCGCTGATCCTCGTACCGACGCGTGAGCTCGCCCAGCAGGTCACGGCCGCGCTCACCCCCTACGCCCGGGCGGTCAAGCTGCGCCTGGCCACCGTGGTCGGCGGCATGCCGATCCACCGGCAGGCCGGTGCGCTGCGCGCGGGGGCCGAAGTGGTCGTCGCCACGCCCGGCCGGCTGAAGGACCTCATCGACCGTGGTGACTGCCGCCTGAACCAGGTCGCCATCACCGTCCTCGACGAAGCCGACCAGATGGCCGACATGGGCTTCATGCCGCAGGTCACCGCCCTCCTCGACCAGGTGCGCCCCGAGGGCCAGCGGATGCTGTTCTCCGCCACCCTGGACCGCAACGTCGACCTGCTGGTGCGTCGCTACCTCACCGACCCGGTCGTGCACTCGGTGGACCCCTCGGCCGGTGCGGTGACGACGATGGAGCACCACGTGCTGCACGTCCACGGCGCCGACAAGCACCGGACGACGACGGAGATCGCGGCGCGCGAGGGCCGGGTGATCATGTTTCTGGACACCAAGCACGCCGTGGACCGGCTGACCGAGGACCTGCTGAACAGCGGAGTACGGGCTGCCTCCCTGCACGGCGGGAAGTCGCAGCCCCAGCGCACCCGGACCCTCGCCCAGTTCAAGACCGGTCACGTGACCGTGCTGGTCGCCACCAACGTGGCGGCGCGCGGCATCCACGTCGACAACCTCGACCTCGTCGTCAACGTCGACCCGCCGACCGACCCGAAGGACTACCTGCACCGGGGCGGCCGCACCGCCCGCGCCGGCGAGTCCGGCCGCGTCGTCACCCTCGTCACCCCGAACCAGCGCCGCGAGATGGCACGCCTCATGCAGGCCGCGGGCATCACCCCGCAGACCAGCCAGGTGCGCTCCGGCGACGAGGCCCTGAACCGCATCACCGGCGCCCAGGCACCCTCCGGCATCCCGGTCACCATCACCGCACCGGTGTCCGAGCGGCCCAAGCGCAGCACGTCCTCCCGCGGTCGCCGCGGGCCCGCTTCGGCCGCCCGGCGCGCGAGCACGCGGCAGTCCGCCTTCGACGCGGCGGCCTGACGGCCTGAGCACTACGTGATCCGCAAACTGACCCACCTCTGCAGGAGGCACATCGTGACGCTGGTCCAGATGCAGTCCCGCTCCGCGCATGCCGCCCTCGTCCACCGGACGGTGGACGACGTCATGGAGGCGGCCGGACCCCAGGTCTGTGACGACATGACGGTCGAAGTGGCCCTGGCCGTCATGGCCGGCGCCCGCACGGCTCATCTGCTCGTCTGCGACGAGGACGGCCTGTGCACCGGGCTGGTCACCCAGGACCGGCTCGCCGCCATCCGCGACGGCGCGGCGTACACGGACCAGGTCCGCCTGCGCGACGTCCTCGGCGACCGCGGTCCGGTCACCTCGCCCGTGACCACGATGGCCGAAGCCGAACACGCGATGCGCTATCGCCGGGTCGGTGCCCTGCCGGTCGTCGATGACCAGGGCACCGCTCTGGGCGTCCTCGCCCTCGCCCGCTGAACCGTCCCACCCACAGCGGGCGGCCAGGCAGGCCCGACAACCGAACAGCGAGGGAGGGCCCGACCGGCACGCGCCGGTCGGGCCCTCCCTCGTATCCCCCTGCCCAGGGGGCTGAGGCGACGCCGGGTCAGTGGTCGGAGTAGCTGAAGTCGCCCACGGTCCAGGCACTGACGTCGGCGATCGAGACGCGGTACATCCCACCCGTCTCCGGGATCCCCACCGTGCCCTGAAGGATGCGGGCCACATGGAAGTGCAGATGGGTGGGCGGTCCCTCCCGGGGTGTCCTCGCGGTGAACACGGAAGCGAACTCGCCCAGGCGGACCGAGTCCGTCAGGACCTCGGACACCCGCTGCCTCCACACGGCCTCGGGAGCCAGCCGGCCGGTGATGACAGCGCCACCGGCGACCACGGTCAGGGACATCTGATTGCTCTGCCCGGACTCCACCAGGGTGGCGACGTCCACGAGCAGCTCGTCAGGCTTCGACATGAGAGCCGATCTTATGCACCAGTCCTCTCGACCGGGAGCGCACTACCCGTGGAGAAGAGCACGTCAGGGCCGGTGCTCCCACAGCTGTCCTTGGCGCGCACGAAAATCTGTGACGGCGGGGGTAGACATTGGGCGGCGGCGTGGTTATGGTTTCTCTCGTAACCCAGAGAGACCGCAGGGCCTGGCAGAGACGAACTGCCGGGCAGCAGTACCCGCAGTTGCAGTACGTAGGACGGTGCGGTGGTGGAGTTCCGAAGCCAGGGTTGTTGAAGGACGGCGACGGGACTGACGACCGGACCGGGTGGCCCGCAGTGATCAGGGGCCGCCGCGAGCAGTACCCAGCAGTGAAGTCAGTGAGCAGCACCCTCGGTGAAGGCGTCGGCTGCGGGCGCGCGCACCGGGAAGTTCGGCAGTGGGGTTCTAAGCCAGAGCAGATGCAGGATGGGCGACGGGGCTGGCTGCCGAAGAGTGGCGCTGGATCAGGCCACCAGCAGTACGCAGTAGAGCAGTACCAGCAGTACCAGAAGTTGATCACTGAGGGAAAGAACGGAGGAGCCGAGCACCATCAGGATCGCCCGGGTCGAAAAGCTGAGCCCGGGTACCGCAGGACATCGATAGTGAGGTGGTCTCCGGTCAAGCAACCGCGATCCCCGCACTCCCGGCGGCAGTTCGGCCGGGGCGGCGGAAACACAGGGTCGGCGCAGTATCAGGGCCGACAGATGGTGTAGTAGTTCCTTCGGGGCCCTGGTGCCATAGGCACCAGGGCCCCTCCACGCGTTCCCGGAGAGAGGTGCGATGACAGCAGACGACTCGTTCGGCCGTCTCGACGACGGTGATTACCCCGCCTACACCATGGGCCGGGCCGCGGACATGCTCGGCACCACCCAGGGCTTCCTCCGCGCCCTCGGAGAGGCCCGCCTGATCACCCCGCTCCGCTCCGAGGGCGGCCACCGCCGCTACTCCCGCTACCAGCTGCGCATCGCCGCCCGCGCCCGGGAACTCGTCGACCAGGGCACCCCCATCGAGGCCGCCTGCCGCATCATCATCCTCGAGGACCAGCTCGAGGAGGCCCAGCGGATCAACGCCGAGTACCGCCGCACCGCCGACTCGTCCGCGCCCCCGCCCGCGGCCTGAACCGAGTGCCCGCGATCGCGGGACACCGCTTCCCTTCCCGCCTCGGACCGGGCGGGCCGGCACCGCCGGACAGGGTCTGCCCAGCCGCCCCGTGTTCCGGTCCTGGACGCCCGCCGTCAACTGGGGCCCGGGAAGTCGTGTAAGTCGGCGGACCATGGGAACGATCAGAGCTTCCGAACCTGCCTCTCCGCTCTCCTACGCCCAAGGACCGCCGATGCTTCCCGAGTTCAGCTCCCACGCATCCGCCCCCCTGTCCCACCAGCTGGAACAGCGGCTGGGACTGGACCCACGCCTCGAAGCGGGCCGCATCGACGTGGAGCGCGTCGCCGACATCGCCGTCGTCGCATCCGCCCACACCGACGGGTACGCGGCCACCGCGCACCTCCTCGGACTGCTGGCCGCGCTCCCCGCTCCCACCGAAGCCGGAGAACGCTTCTGGTCGGACCTGTGGAGGACCTCGGGCTCCCTCTACCTGCTGCCCGCCAACATCAAGACGTTCGTGCTGAGTTCGCTGGCCGGAGAAGGCACCGGCCTGGCCGGTCAGATCCTCTCGGCCGTCGACGAGATGACCCCGCCCCAGCGCGTCGCAGCCGGAGAGGTGATCGGCCAGGCGCTCGCCGAATCCGACCACCTCCCCGACCTCAAGACCCAGGTCATCGGCGAACTGTGGCTCCGGGACCTCGAACTCACCGCCTGGCGGGTCCTGCACGCGGACCACAAACCGGCTGATCCGGCTGAGCGGGAGGCCTTCCTCGACGCGTGGAGGCGTGTCTGAGCGCCGGGTTGGGCTTGTAGCGCGGGTTCGGCTGGTAAGCGCGGGTTCGGTTCCGTCACGCCTCCTCGAACGCCTGGGCGCTCAGCGGCCCCAGCGCAGCGCTGCCGTCTGCACCGGCGCGTCCCACAGCCGCAGCATTTCCTCGTCGGCCCGGCACAACGTCACCGAGCACCCCGCCATGTCCAGCGAGGTGACGTAGTTCCCCACGAGGGTCCGGGCCACCGCAACGCTCCGAGCCGCCAACACCCGGGCCACCTCCGCGTGGAATCCGTACAGCTCCAGCAGCGGCGTCGCGCCCATCCCGTTCACCAGGACCAGCACCGGCCCGTCGACCGGGGCCGCGTTCGCCATGTCGTCCAGCACGGTACCCACCGCGACCTCCGCGATCTCCCCCGCCGGCATCATCGGGCGCCGCTCCCGGCCCGGCTCCCCGTGGATCCCGATACCCAGCTCCAGCTCCCCGTCGGGGAGGTCGAAGGTGGGGCTGCCCTTGGCGGGCGTGGTGCAGGCGCTCAGCGCCACGCCGAAGCTGCGCGAGGCCTCGTTGACCCGCCGGGCGACCGCGGCGACCCGCTCCAGCGGCGCGCCCTCCTCGGCCGCCGCCCCGGCGATCTTCTCCACGAAGAGCGTGGCCCCGGTGCCGCGACGCCCGGCCGTGTACAGGCTGTCGGTCACGGCGACGTCGTCGTCGACCAGCACCCGCTCGACCCGGATGCCGTCCTCCTCGGCGAGCTCGGCGGCCATGTCGAAGTTCAGTACGTCGCCGGTGTAGTTCTTGACGACGAACAGCACCCCCTGGCCGGAGTCCACGGCCTTGGCCGCCCGCACCATCTGGTCGGGCACGGGGGAAGTGAACACCTCGCCCGGACAGGCGGCGGACAGCATCCCGTATCCGACGAACCCGGCGTGCAGGGGCTCGTGTCCGGAGCCGCCACCGGACACGAGACCGACCCGCCCGCCCTGCCGCGCGTCCCGCCGTACGACGACCCGGGTCTCGGCGTCCACGTCCAGTTCCGGGTGGGCCGCGGCCAGCCCCCGCAGGGCGTCCGCGACCACGGTCTGGGGACTGTTGATCAGCATCTTCATCGTGTGCCTCCCAGTCGGATCCGACGGGTGAGCGTCCGACGCCGTCACGGAGCACCGATCACCGCGCGCCGGGCAGGCGCGTCAGCGAGGCACGCCATACGAACAGTGTGCTGCCACGCCGAAGGCATCCGCGAGAACGCGGGCGACCGCCTCGCCGAAGGAGGCGGGGAACTTTAAGCCGGCACCGGCCTGTGCGCGACCGGACAGCCCTCGCCTTTCCGGTACGGGCGACCCGTCTTACGCTGAACCGGGGGGCTCGGGGCAGTCGAATGCCGGTCTTCAAACCGGCGGGAAGCGGGCACCCATGAAGGAGCGCCTCAAAGCACATGGGCTGGTCGGCGAACTGTCGGCCGAATTCGCCGGCACCATGATCCTCATCCTCTTCGGCTGTGGTGTCGTGGCCCAGGTGGTCGCCGGCGGAGCGTTGACGGACCCCGCGGGCGGGCTCGGAAACCACGACAGCATCGCCTGGGCCTGGGGTCTCGGCGTGACCCTGGGCGTCTACGTCGCGGCAAGGCTGAGCGGCGCCCACATCAATCCCGCGGTGACCCTCGCCCTGGCGGCGTTCAAGGGCTTCCCGTGGAGCAAGGTGGCTCCCTACGCGCTGGCCCAGACCGCCGGAGCCTTCGTTGCCGCCCTGATCGTCCGCTGGAACTACAGCGAGGCGCTGGCCAAGGCCGACCCCGGCCACACCATCAAGACGCAGGGTGTCTTCTCCACGCTCCCGGCCAACGGAAACGCAAACCTGCCGGTGACCGAGTGGGGCGCACTGCGCGACCAGATCATCGGCACCGCGCTCCTGCTCCTCCTGGTCCTCGCGGTCACGGATCTGCTCAACACGCCTCCGGGTGCCAACCTCGCCCCGTTCATCGTCGGCCTGATCGTCGTGGCGATCGGCATGGCCTGGGGCACCAACGCCGGGTACGCCATCAACCCCGCCCGTGACCTCGGCCCCCGGCTCGCCAGCTTCCTCACCGGCTACGGCGGGGCCTGGCGGGATCAGTACGGGCACTTCTACTTCTGGGTGCCGATCATCGGCCCGCTGATCGGCGGTCTGCTGGGCGCCGGTCTCTACAAGTTCTTCATCGGCAGGTTCCTGCCGACCGCCGAACCGGAACCCCCCGGCCGCGTCCCGTCACCGGACGAGAGCTGACCCGACCCGGGGCGGGCGCACACCGCACGTCCCGTACCCCGCACGACAGCCCCACACGGCATCCCAAGAGAAGGCGGCACCCCATGGCTGACTTCGTCGGCGCAGTGGACCAGGGGACCACGAGCACCCGTTTCATGATCTTCGACCACGCCGGCAACGAGGTGGCGCGGCACCAGCTGGAGCACTCCCAGATCCTCCCGCGCTCGGGGTGGGTCGAACACGACCCGGTGGAGATCTGGGAACGCACGAACTCGGTGATCCAGAACGCCCTCCGGCACGGCAACCTCGACGCCTCCGACCTGGCGGCCGTCGGCATCACCAACCAGCGCGAGACGACCGTCGTCTGGGACCCCCGCACCGGACGCCCGTACTACAACGCCATCGTCTGGCAGGACACCCGTACCGACTCCATCGCCGCCGCACTGGAGCGCGGCGGGCAAGGCGAAGTCATCCGCCGCAAAGCGGGACTGCCACCGGCCACCTACTTCTCCGGCGGCAAGATCCAATGGATCCTGGAGAACGTCGACGGTGTGCGGGAGGCCGCCGAGCAGGGCCACGCCCTCTTCGGCAACACCGACTGCTGGGTGCTGTGGAACCTCACCGGCGGACCCGACGGCGGCGTCCACGCCACCGACGTCACCAACGCCAGCCGCACCATGCTCATGGACCTGGAGACCCTCGACTGGGACGACGAACTACTCGGCTTCTTCGGCGTACCCCGGGCCATGCTGCCCACCATCAACCCGTCCTCCCACCCCGAGGCGTACGGACAGACCCGCACCTCCCGGCCGCTGCGCGAGGCCATCCCCATCACCGGTGTCCTCGGCGACCAGCAGGCGGCCACCGTCGGGCAGGTCTGCTACGCGCCCGGCGAGGCGAAGAACACGTACGGAACCGGCAACTTCCTGGTGCTCAACACCGGAACGGAACTGGTCCGCTCGCAGCACGGCCTCCTGACCACCGTGGCGTACCAGTTCGGCGACAGCCCCGCGATCTACGCCCTCGAAGGATCCATCGCGGTCACCGGATCCGCCGTGCAATGGCTGCGCGACCAGCTGAAGATCATCGGCAACGCCGCCGAGAGCGAGCGCCTGGCGAGCACCGTCGAGGACAGCGGCGGCATCTACTTCGTGCCCGCCTTCTCCGGCCTGTTCGCCCCGTACTGGCGCTCCGACGCCCGCGGCGCGATCGTCGGTCTGGCCCGCTACCACGACAACGGACACCTGGCGCGGGCCACCCTGGAGGCCATCTGCTACCAGTCCCGCGACGTGGTGGAAGCCATGGAGCAGGACTCCGGCGTCCACCTCGACGTGCTCAAGGTCGACGGCGGAGTCACGGCCAACGACCTCTGCATGCAGACGCAGGCCGATGTCCTCGGCGTACCGGTGAGCCGTCCCGTCGTCGCCGAGACGACCGCGCTCGGCGCCGCCTACGCGGCCGGGCTCGCCACCGGCTTCTGGCGGGACACCGACGAACTGCGCACCCACTGGCAGGAGTCCAAGCGCTGGGACCCCCAGTGGTCCGAGGAACGGCGCGCGGAAGGGTACGAGGGCTGGAAGCGGGCGGTGGAGCGCACGCTCGACTGGGCCAAGGTCGAATAGGTTCCGGCCGCGCGCCCGCAGCACTGAGGAGCAGACCATGGTCGATCCGGTGGCCCTCTCACCCCAGGCCCGCACACAGGCCCTCGCGGGCATGGGACGGGGCGAGCTCGACGTCCTCGTCGTGGGCGGCGGCGTCGTCGGCAGCGGGGCCGCCCTGGACGCCGCCACCCGGGGCCTGAGCGTCGGACTCGTCGAAGCCCGCGACTGGGCCTCGGGTACGTCCAGCCGCTCCAGCAAACTCATCCACGGCGGCCTGCGCTACCTGGAGATGCTCGACTTCCGCCTCGTCTCCGAAGCACTCAAGGAACGGGGCCTCCTGCTCCGGTTCCTCGCCCCCCACCTGGTGCGTCCGGTGCCGTTCCTCTACCCCCTGCGACACCGCGTCACGGAGCGCCCGTACGTCGGCAGCGGCGTGCTGCTGTACGACGCGATGGCCCGGGCCTCAGGCACCTCCGGGGGCCTGCCCCGCCACCGCCACCTGAGCAGGCGCCGGGCGCTGCGCGAGGCGCCTGCCCTGCGCTCCGACGCCCTGGTGGGCGCCGTCCAGTACTGGGACGCCCAGGTCGACGACGCCCGGCACACCCTGTTCCTCGCCCGTACGGCCGCCTCGTACGGGGCACTGACCGCCAACCGCACGCGCGTCAGCCGTTTCCTGCACCAGGGCGAGCGGGTGGTCGGCGCCGTCGTCACGGACCTGGAGACCGGCGACGAGACGGAGGTGCGCGCCAAGCAGGTCGTCAATGCGACCGGGGTGTGGACGGACGACACCCAGGCCATGGCCGGCACCCGCGGCCAGTTCCACGTCCGCGCCTCCAAGGGGGTCCACCTGCTCGTCCCCCGTGACCGCATCAACTCCCGCACCGGTCTGATCCTGCGCACCGAGAAGAGCGTGCTCTTCGTCATCCCCTGGGGCCGGCATTGGATCATCGGGACCACCGACACCGACTGGACGCTCGACAAGGCCCACCCCGCCCTTAGCTCCAAGGACGTCGCCTACCTGCTGGAACACGTCAACAGCGCCCTGGCCACTCCCCTGGTCCCCGAGGACGTCGAGGGCGTCTACGCCGGCCTGCGCCCCCTGCTGTCCGGAGAGGCGGCGGAGACCAGCAAGCTGTCCCGGGAGCACCTCGTCGCCCATCCTGTGCCCGGCCTCGTCGTGGTGGCGGGCGGCAAGTACACCACGTACCGGGTGATGGCCAAGGACGCGGTCGACGAGGCCGCCCGCGCCCTGGACGAGAAGGTCCCCGACTGCGTCACGCACCGCGTTCCGCTGCTGGGCGCCGACGGATACCCGGCGCTGTGGAACTCGCGGCACCGGCTGGCCGAGCGCTCCGGGCTCCATGTCGCCCGCATCGAGCACCTCCTGAACCGCTACGGCTCCCTGGCGCCCGAACTGCTCGCCCTGGTGGCGGCCGACCCCGCGCTCGGCGAGGCACTGCCGAGCTCCGACGACTACCTGGCGGTCGAGGCCGTGTACGCGGTGACCCACGAGGGAGCCCGCCACCTGGAGGACGTCCTCGCCCGGCGCACCCGGATCTCCATCGAGTCCTGGGACCGCGGGGTGGACGCGGCGCCGGCCGTGGCCCGGCTGATGGCGCCCCACCTGGGATGGGACCGGGCGCACCAGGACCGCGAGGTCGACCACTACCTGCAACGCGTGGCCGCCGAGCGCGAGGCCCAGCAGCAGCCGGACGACCGGACCGCCGACGCGGTGCGGCTCGGCGCCCCGGACATCATCCCGGTGAACTGAAACGGCCGCACGCGGGGGAGGGAAGGGTGGCTCCACCCCGGCGGACGACGGCCGCACGCGCCGGGGTGGACGTCTGGCGCACGGCAGTTGACCGCGCGCGGGTCGGGGGCGCCTAGGATCGCGGGTATGGCGCTGATCGTGAGTGACGTGGACCGGTTCGAGAGTGCCAGGCCGCGGCTGGAGGCCATTGCCTACCGGCTGCTCGGTTCGGCGAGCGAGGCGGAGGATGCCGTGCAGGAAACGTTCCTGCGCTGGCAGGCGGCCGACGTCGCGCGGATCGGGGTGCCCGAGGCCTGGCTGACGAAGGTGCTCACCAACTGGTGTCTGAACGCGCTCACTTCGGCACGTGCGCGGCGCGAGACGTACGTGGGGCGGTGGCTGCCCGAGCCGCTGCTCGCCGGGGACCCGATGCTCGGCCCGGCGGACACCGCAGAGCAGCGGGAGTCGGTGTCGTACGCCGTGCTCGTCCTGCTGGAGCGCCTGTCGCCGGGCGAGCGGGCCGTGTACGTGCTGCGCGAGGCCTTCGAATATCCGCACCGGGAGATCGCCGAGATCCTGGAGATCACCGAGGCCGCCAGCCAGCAGATCTACCACCGGGCCAAGAAGCACATCGCGGACGGCAAGGCGCGCACCGAGATCGACGAGGCCGCCGCCCGCAGGATCGTCGAGGAGTTCCTGGCGGCGGCGACCAGCGGCCGTACCGAACCCCTCGTACGCCTGCTGACCCAGGACGCCGTCTCGGTCGGCGACGGCGGCGGGAAGGTCCCGGCCCGCGCGAAGGCGTTCGAGGGGGCGCGCGCGGTCGCCACGTTCCTGCGCGGCCTGTTCAAGCCCAGTGCGGCCAAGCGGGCCCATGTCGGCGGGGCGCCCGACATCTACGCCACGACCGCGAACGGCGGGCCGGCCATCTTGGCGGTCGTGGACGGCCGGGTCGTCGGGATCACCTGCCTGGAGGTCACCGCGGAGGGCATCGCCGCGATCCGCAGCCAGGTCAACCCCGACAAGCTCGTCCGCGCGACCGAGCGGTGGGCCGCCACGTCGGGCGGGCAGGCCCCGCTCCACACCCTCTGAGCAGGTGTGGCGCAGGTCACACTCCGATCCTGTCAGGGAACGGGGGGCTGTCCGGTTCAAGAGGCGAAACCACGCCGGACCACGGCAGCCCCGCCCAGACAGGAGCACGGACATGCAGCACCGCATCGTCGTCCTCGGAGCCGGATACACCGGTGCCATCGCCGCCGGCCGCCTCGCCAGGCAGCTGCACCGCGAGGACGTCGCCATCACCCTCGTCAACCCCGAGCCCGACTTCGTCGAGCGCGTCCGGCTGCACCAGATCGCGGTCGGCCAGGACCTCAGGCCCCAGCCGTTCGCCGAGATGTTCGCGGGTACGGGCGTGCGGCTGAAGCTCGGAGCGGTCACCGCCGTGGACGTGGACCGCAGGACGGTGACGGTCGCCGCCGCGAACGGCCCCGCGAGGGAGCGGTTGGAGTACGACACCCTCGTCTACGCGCTCGGCAGCGGCTGGGACGACGGGGGCGTCCCCGGCACGGCCGAGCACGCCCACGAGGTCTCCAGCCGCCCCGGCGCGCTGCGGCTCCGCGATCGGCTGGCCGCCCTGGGCGCCGGTGCGCCCGTGGTGGTGGTCGGCGGCGGGCTGACCGGCCTGGAGGCCGCGACCGAGATCGCCGAGGCCCGCCCGGACCTCGACGTCGCCCTGGCCGCCCGCGGCGCGCTCGGGGACTGGCTGTCGCCGAAGGGCCGCGCCCACCTGCGGAAGGTGGTGGACGGGCTCGGCATCACGGTCCACGAGCACGCCGCGGTGGACGCCGTGGAGGCGGGCCGCGTGACGACCGCCGACGGCCGGGCCGTTCCCGCCGAGGTCACGGTCTGGACCACCGGCTTCGCCGTCCACCCGATCGCCCGGGCCACCGCCCTGGAGGTCACCGACCGGGGGCAGATCGTGGTCGACGGCACGATGCGCTCGGTCTCCCACCCCGACGTCTACGCCGTGGGCGACGCGGCGATGGCGGCCGGCCCGGGCGACAAGCCCCTGCGCATGTCCTGCGCCTCGGGCGTCCCCATGGCCTGGCAGGCCGCCGACGCCATCGCGGCCCGGCTCACCGGCACCGAGGTCCCGGAGATCTCGATCCGCTACGCCCAGCAGTGCGTCTCCCTCGGCCGCAAGGAGGGCCTGATCCAGTTCGTCACCGCCGACGACCGGGCGGTCGAGAAGGCTCTGACGGGCCGCGTGGCCGCCTTCTACAAGGAGCTGATCTGCAAGGGCGCGGCCTGGGGCGTCGCCCACCCGACGCTGGGCAAGCCGTCCCGGCGCCGCCGGGTCGTACGGCGGGAGACCGGGAGCCGCGCCCGCACGGAGGCGGCGGCCTGAGCGGGGCCGCCCTGACCGGTTCCGGCCCCACCGAGACCGCGCCCGCCCAGCGGCCGGCCGGCCGCGACGGTGGGGCCTCACCCGTGTGCCCCGCCTCGTGGTCGGCGTGATGCGGACCGGTACCGCGCGTGCCAGCGTGATGCGGGACGAATCCCCCACGCACCACGAGGAGCCGCCGTCATGGACGGTAAGAAGGACAAGCACCACGAGCCGGGCGAGGGCCGCGCGGCGCAGACCCACCACCGCCCCGGGGACCCCGCGCACGCCCAGCCGGGCAGGCAGTCCCGCACCCAGGGCCAGAAGGAGGGCCCGAAGGAGACCTCGCGCCGACGCGAGGACGACCTGCTGCGCGAAGAGGACCTGCACGACGAGACGATGTGACGAGACCCCCGCTCGCCCCCGGCCGGACGGGGCCCGCCGGCCCCGCCCGCTCCTGGCCGGCCGCCGGCGGGACCCCCGTCGGCGGCGGCGCCCAATGCGACGAGGCCTGATCACGACGGACGAGCGTCACGCCGGCCGGGCGGGGGCCGTGAAGATCCGGTCGAGGTGGTGGCGGAGCACCGCGACGGCCGACTCCTCGGTCCGCTGGCCCACCAGGATGCCGGTGCCCATGGTCGCCGCCATCGCGAGCAGGCTGATCGCCTCCGTGCGCGCGTCGACGGCCAGGTCGGCCAGGCGGGCCGCCTGAGCCTGTCCGAGCAGGCCGGCCACGGCGTTCTCCGCGGCGTCGGGCTTGTCGATGAAGGGCTGGGCGGCCAGTGCCTCGTCGGTCACGGACAGGATCGCGTAGGAGCTGTACAGGAGGTGGAAGGTGCGGCTCTCCTCGTCGACCGGGAGGGAGGCCAGCAGCAGCGCCTCGATGGTCGCGCGGGGGCCCGGGTCGGGGCCGATCGCGGCGAGGCGGGCGCCGACCCGTGCGGTGAAGCGGTCGGTCAGGTGCCGGAGCCCGTGGAAGAGCAGCTTCTCTTTGGTCTCGAAGTAGTACTGCACGAGCCGGAGCGACACCCCGGCCTCGGCGGCCACGTCGCGCATGCCGACGGCGTGCAGCCCTCGGCGCCCCGCGACCCGGATGAGCGCCTCGGCGATCTGGGCACGCCGTTCCTCGTGGTCCACGCGCTTGGGCATGCGCCGGTGTCTCCGCTCGTCGGTGGTGGTCTCCGGCCCGCAAGCCCGGGCCGCTTTTCATGGTACTGCCGTACCATCATCATGGTACGGTCGTATCACGAAGCGAGAAACGGATCTTCCCGGAGGTGCCCCCGTGCCCGACCACACGACCCGCGCGCGCCGCGACACAGGCCGCTACGTCAGCGACGAACTGCGCGACCGCTACTTCGCCGCCTGCGACGCCGTCTTCGCCCTGGGCGCACCCGCCCGGTACGAGACCGACGTGGAGACCAGCTTCGGCACCACGCACGTCTACCGGTACGGGCCCGCGGACCCGGCGGCCGAGTCCCGCACCCCGATCGTCCTGATCCACGGCTCCGGCGGCTGCTCCGCCCAGTGGTACCCCAACACCCCCGCGCTCAGCGCCGAACGCCCCGTCTACGCCTTCGACACCCCCGGCGACCCCGGGCGCAGCGTCCACCGCGAGCCCATGTGGCAGCCCGAGCGCGCCGCCCAGTGGATGGACGAGACCCTCGACGCCCTCGGTCTGGACCGGGTCCACCTCGTCGGCTCCTCCTACGGGGGCTGGCTGGTCATCAACCAGGTGCACCTGCGACCCGGCCGGCTCGCCTCGGTGACCGCCCTCGACCCCGGCGGCCTGGAGAAGGTGGGTCTGCGCTTCTTCGTCTGGATCTTCGCCAGCCTCTTCGCCACCTTCGCCCCGAAGGCACTGCGCCCCCGCCTGGCCGCCTGGCTCGAGCAACCGGTGCTCGTCGTCCCGGAGCTGCGCAGGTGGATCCGGGCCGGGGTGCGGGCCTTCCGGATCCGCCGCCCGGCCCCGCTGCCGCTGTCCGACGAGGAACTGGGCTCCATCCGCAAGCCGTTCTACCTGATCATGGGCAGGCGCAGCCTGCTGGTCCACCCGCGGCGGCAGCTGGAGCGGGTGCCCCGCCTGATCCCGGGCGCCCGCGCCGAGATCATCGCCGCGACCGGCCACGGACCGCAGATCGACCACCCCGACGTGGTCAACGCCCGGATGCTCGGCTTCATGGAGGACGTCGACTCCCTCGGCCCCGCCCCGGCCCCCTGATCCCCTGAGGCGCCGCCCGAGCGGCCGGTCCGGCAAGGGGGTTCACCGCAGGGTGAGCGGGGCCTCGGATGCGGCGCGGTGCGCACGAAGGGCCAGGTCGGCGCGGACCAGGGCCGCCGCCAGCCGGGGGAGGTCGGCGTCGTCGACGAGGGCGGCCAGCCGCTCCGGCGCGGCCGGCAGGCCCAGGCCCGCGGCGCCGTGGCGGGCCCGGCGGTCGAAGGAGGGGCGCAGTTCGGGCCACAGGCCCTGCGCCTCGCGGCAGAAGATGTCGGCTCCGACCGGGCCGATCCTCGGGATCTCCCGGAGCAGCTCGCGGATCCGCGCCGGATCCCCTGCGGCCTCCTCGCGCAGCCTCCGCAGGTCTCCGCGGTAGCGGTCGAGGACGAACCGGGCCCCGGCCCCGAGCGCGGTGGCCGTGCTCTCGTCGTAGCGGCGGTAGCGGGCCCGGCCCAGCGCGCCCACGAGATCCTGCCGGGAGGCGTCGGCCATGGCCCGCGGGGTGCGCAGGCCGACCGCGAAGAGCTCCCGCGCCGCGGCGACCGCGATGTCGGCCTTGATGCGCACGGCGAACAGGACGCACAGGGTGAGCAGTTGGTAGAGCGGCGCCGGGATGTCCCGGAGCCGGATCCCCGCTTCCTCCGCGTGCGTCCGCCCGTACTCGTCGAGCAGCCGCCGTACGGCCGTGCGCCGGGACATGGCGGCCGTCCTACGGCCCGAGCCGGCTGAAGCCGACCTCGAAGTGCTCGACCGACACGACCCGCTGGCCTTCCCGCCGGGCCGTCTCCTCGCGGATCCGGGCGGCCTGCTCCTCGCTCTCCCGCATGGTCCGCTCGTCGTCCCACAGGGTCAGCGAGGCGGCCTTTCCCGAGGCGCGGTCGACGAGGTAGTAGACGCCGCGGAAGCCGGGCAGGTCCTGAACCTGCCGGACGATCTCCTCCGAATGCGCGGTCAGGTCTCCCCCGGCGGGTACCGGTGATCCCTGGTAGGTGCTCAGCCTCGCGAACATCTGCCGCAGTCCTTTCCTCGGGCCCCTCGACCAGACTGCTCCGGCAGGTCACGCGCCGCATGCCGAGCGGCGCGACAATGGTGGGGTGCCGTACATCGCCGTGACCGCCCTGAGCCATACCGGGCTGGTGCGCGAGCACAACGAGGACAGCCTGGTCATCGGGCCGTGGACGCTGTGCGGGACCGCCACCGAGAGCCCCCAGACGCTCGTGTTCCCGCTCGGCCGGCCGCTCCTCGTCGCGGTCGCCGACGGGCTCGGCGGCCAGCCGGCCGGCGAGGTCGCCAGTGAGCTGGTCGTGCGCGAGCTCTCCCTGCTCGGCCCCTCGCTGGACGGCGGCGAGGCCGTCCGCAACGCCCTGGACGTCTGCAACCGCGCGGTGTACGCGGCCGCCGAGGGCCGGCCCGACCTGACCTCCATGGGAACCACGGTCGCCGGCGCCCTCGTCCTGGACGAGTCGCTGCTGGTCTTCAACGTCGGCGACAGCAAGGTGTTCCGCGCGGCCCCGGAGGGGCTGCGCCAGCTCAGCGTGGACGACAGCCCGCCGCCGGCGCCCGGGCACCGCACCACGTCGGCCGTCACCCAGGTGCTCGGCGGCAGCCGCGGGCAGGACGCCATCACTCCGCACGTGGCGGACGTCCCGCTGTCCACCGGCGACCGCTTCCTGGTGTGCAGCGACGGGCTGACCGACCCGGTGCCCGACGAGACCATCGACGCCCTGCTCCGCGTGCACGACGACGGGAAGGCCGCCTTCGAACTGTGGAAGGCGGCCATCGAGGCCGGCGGCCCGGACAACATCACGCTCGCGCTGGTCCGCATCGGCGAGTGAGACCCGGCCCCGGTCCCGCTCCCCGCCGGCTCAGGGCTTGGCGCCCCGCGGCACCACGAGGCCGGTGAGCCGGGCGTCCCCCGGTGCGAGGGACGCCCAGGGGCCGGGCAGGTCCAGCACCGCGATGGCGGACGTCGGGAACTTCACGGCGGCCTGCTCCAGGGCGGAGGCCTCCCCGCCGCCGGCGAGCAGCAGCACCAGCTCCTGCAGGCCCGGGTTGTGCCCGACCAGCAGCAGCGTCCCCACCCGCGCGGGGGTCTCCCGTACGAGGTCCAGCAGTTCCCCGGCGCTCGCCCCGTAGGCGCGCTCCTCGTACGCCACCGGCGCGGCGAGCCCGGCTTCGGCAGCGACGAGGTCCCAGGTCCGGCGGGTGCGGCGGGCGGGCGAGCACAGGACCCGGTCGGGCACGCAGCCGGCCCCGCGCAGCCAGCGGCCGACGGCCGGCGCGTCGCGCAGACCGCGCGGGCCGAGCGGGCGCTCGGCGTCGGGCACGTCCGGCGGCCAGGCGGACTTGGCATGCCGCAGGACAACCAGCCGCCGGACCGTGCCCGATGTCATGGCTGCCTCACGTGTGCAGGCGGCTGTTGGGGCCGTCCCGGTCGCCGGCGCTGTCGTCATTGAACCAGTAGTCCCCCGCGGCCAGATAGCGGAAGGAGTGCGCGCTCTCGGACGGCAGCTCGACCGTCACGGCCCGCTTGCCGTCCTTGCGCGGCTTGAGGGTGTGCGCGCCGGGCTGCCAGTCGTTGAAGTCGCCGACCACGCTCACCGGCCCGGGCGGCGTGTCCGCCGGGAGGACGAAGGTGACCTCGGTGCGGTCCTTGCGCAGCTTGCGCTCCAGCATGGAAACAGCTCCTGACTGCGGAGGCGGTTGGGATGGCGCCCATCCTCGGGGCCGGGCGGGCGGGCCGCGTGCCGACGCCTCCGCGCGCGCCGAGGGATCACCCGTCCACCACGGTGCGCGACACGGTGGGCCCAACCGGCGGGCCGCTCCCGGGCGGCCGCGGTCGCCCCGCCCGCCTCGGACCCGGCGGTCGAGGAGGCCTCCGTCCGCCGCATCGGCGCGTCCCGAATCGCTCCGGTCGCGGGATGGGCTCCGGACCGTTCTCCTGAAGCCATGGAAGGCAACGCCGCCCGGCGCCGCCGACGCGTCCTGGCCGGTCACGCGCTCCGGTCCGTGGTCTGGGCGGTCCTGATCACGGCGCTGTTCTACTTGGCTCCCCTGGACCGCGGGTTCGGTGTGCTCACCGTCGTCACGCTCGTGGCCGGGCTGGGTCTGTTCGGTTGGCTGGTCGCCTGGCAGGTCCGGGCCATCACCCGTGCGGAGTATCCCCGGCTGCGGGCGATGGAGGCACTGGCCACCGCCTTGCCGCTGTTCGTGGTGCTGTTCTGCGTCACGTACTTCCTGCTCTCCCAGGAGGTGCCGGAGTCGTTCTCGGAGCCGCTGAACCGGACCGACACGCTCTACTTCACGGTCACCGTGTTCGCCACCGTGGGATTCGGGGACATCGCGCCCGTCACCGAGCTCAGCCGCGCGCTGACGACCGTCCAGATGGTCGCCGATCTGATCGTGGTGGGCGTGATCGCCAAGGTGCTCTTCGGCGCGGTACGGATCGGGGTGCGCAGGCGGGAGACCGCGGAAGGGAGTGACCCATGACGGAGTCGCGCTCCGGCGGAACCGGGAAGGGGAACGGGAGCGGGAACGGGAAGGACGGCGGGACCGGCCGTGGAAACGGGAACGGGAGCAAGAACGCCCCGCAGGAGCCTGACGTCCTGCGCCACCTGCTGCGCAGCCCCGGCTATCCGAAGCTGCTTCTCTTCTGCGCGCTCATCGGCATACCGGTGTCCCTCGCCGCCTTCTGGTTCCTCGTCGGCCTCCACGAGCTGGAGCACGTGCTGTGGGCCGCCCTCCCGCGGGCCCTGGGCCACGACGGCCCGCCCTGGTGGTGGCCGCTCCCCCTGCTGCTCGTCTCGGGCGTCCTGGTCGGCCTGGCCGTCACCCACCTGCCCGGCCACGGCGGCCACGTGCCCGCCGCCGGCATGCAGGTGGGCGGCTCCTCGCCGGCCGCGCTGCCCGGGGTCCTGCTCGCCGCGGCGGCCAGCTTGCCGCTCGGTGCCGTCCTGGGTCCGGAGGCACCGCTGATCGCCCTGGGCGGCGGGCTGGCCCTGCTGTTCCGCGACCTCGCGCAGGCCCCGGCGACTCCGCAGAACACCGCGCTGCTGGGCGCGGCCGGGGCGGCGGCGGCCATCGCCGCGATCTTCGGCAATCCGGTGGTCGCCGCGGTGCTGCTGATCGAGGTGGCGGGGGTGGGCGGGCCGCAGCTCTTCGCGGTCATGCTGCCCGCCCTGCTGTCCAGCGGGGTCGGGTCCCTGGTATTCACGGGCCTGGGGCGCTGGACCGGGCTCGGGACGGGCGAACTGTCCCTGAAGCTGTCCGCCCCGCTGCCCCGCCTGGATGTGGCGGACGTCCTGTGGTCGCTGGCCGTGGCGGTGGCCGTGGCGGCCGCGCTGCACCCCGTACGGGCCGGGGCCCGGGCGGTCGCCGCGTACGTCGCGGAACGGCCCCTCGTGCGGACCGTGCCGTTCGCCCTGGGCGCCGGGGTCTGCGCCGCCGTGTACGCGCTGGCCACCGGACGGTCCTCCGGCGAGGTCGCGTCCTCCGGCCAGGCCGCGCTCTCCGCGCTCGCCGCCGACCCGCAGGCGTGGGGGGTCGGCGCGCTGCTCGCCGTCCTGGCCTTCAAGGGCGCCGCCTACACGCTGTGCCTCGGCACCCTGCGCGGCGGCCCGGTCTTCCCGGCGCTGTTCCTCGGAGCCGCCGCGGGCGTGCTCCTCGCGCCCCTGCCGGGCCTGGGCGTCGTCCCCGCGATGGCGGCGGGCATGGCGGCGGCCACGGCCGCCACCCTGCGGCTGCCGGTCAGCAGCGTGGTGCTGGTGGTCCTGATCCTCGGCAGTACCGCCATGATGCCCGTGGTGATCCTGGCGGCCGTGGTCGCCTTCGTGGTCACCGAACTGCTGCCGCCCGGGCGGCCGGTGGCCGCGTGAGCCGCGGGAGTCTCCTCGCGCACGGCGCCGTAGGCGTCCTCGACCTGGCGGCGCGACCGAACGCCGCGCCGATACGGAGCACGCACGGGATTACTCCATCCGGCGCATCTCGGCGAGACCGGCGCCTTCGCCGGGCGCCCCGTACCCACCCGGACCCGAGAATTTCACTTATATTAATTTCACGGACGAAATTTCGTTTAGGCAGGCCCGAAAGGGGAATGACGCCCTGCTCAGGCACCCCTGTGCTACGGTGATCCCAGTTGCAGTCGTGGTTCCCAAAGACTTCTTATTTACCGGTTATCTTTCCGGCGGGGCAATCATCACAGCGACGCCGGTTTTCGCACAGTGCGATTCCGGGCAGGGCCCCAAAGGAGAATTTAGATGGCATCCGGCACCGTAAAGTGGTTCAACGCGGAAAAGGGCTTCGGCTTCATCGAGCAGGAGGGTGGCGGCGCTGACGTGTTCGCCCACTACTCGAACATCGCTTCTTCCGGCTTCCGTGAGCTCCAGGAAGGCCAGAAGGTCACTTTCGACGTCACGCAGGGCCAGAAGGGCCCCCAGGCCGAGAACATCGTTCCCGCCTGACGCCGACGCGCACAGCAGGCCGGGGCCCGCACCTCACGGTGCGGGCCCCGGCCTTGTCGTTTTCCCCCGCGCCCGTGCTTGCTAGAGTCCCGCCCATGTCGACCCCTGACGACCTGCTCATCGATCTCGCGGCCATGGTCGAGTCGGAGCAAACCAATCAGATGTCCCTGACCGTCGTGGTCCACGGCGCCGTCATCACCGGCCGCCTGGCCCCCGAGAGCGTCTGGCGCCAGCGCGTCGCCGAGGTCCTCCAGGACTCCGACCAGCTGGCCCCGTTCGCCGCGGTGTTCAGAGAATCCGGCGGCTCCGCGGGCAGTACCCCGCCCACTGCCGAAACACCCTCCCACCTGCACTTCCACGTGGCGCGCATCCTCCAGGGCACCCTGGGCATCCCCGAGACCGGCGGCATGTACCGGATCGCCCTCGACGACGTCAGCGCCTGGACCGTCGGCGACTTCAGCTACTCGGACCGTTAACCCCCCTCCCACCGCACCCCCGTACCCGACGGGCCTCCCGCAGAACGGCGTCATGCGCAGGCGATGCCGGGGGCCCTGGAGGTACGGGGCGTCATCGGGGCCGGCGGGGCGCGGTTGCCGACCCTGCCGATCCCGGCGGCCGCACGGGGAGAGAGCGCGGGGAGCGACGGCAGCTCGCCGAGACCTGCCCATGGCGAATGGTCCGAGTGGGGTACGTACCGATTCAGGCGGGTATATCCCCTGAGACTGAGACAGCGCGGGAGAGCTCGGGAGACCGCGACGGTCCTCGGGATCCACCGGGGCCGCCCGTCGGAGGAGCGCAGCGCCATGCATCACACAGACCTCACAGACGTCTCGACCCACGAGGCCAGGGCCCTGTCCGTGGCCTTGTTCCGGAGGCTGGCGGAGCTGGAGGAGGGCAGCGCGGAGTTCAGCTACGTCCGCAACACGCTGGTCGAGTTGAACCTCAGCCTGGTGAAGTACGCCGCCCGACGCTTCCGCGGCCGCAGCGAGCCGATGGAGGACATCGTCCAGGTCGGCACGATCGGCTTGATCAAGGCCATCAACCGGTTCGATCCGGAGCGCGGGGTGGAGTTCACCTCGTTCGCGATGCCGACGATCACCGGGGAGATCAAGCGGTTCTTCCGCGACACCAGCTGGGCCGTCAAGGTCCCGCGCCGGCTCCAGGAGCTGCGTATCGACGCCGCCAAGGCGCACGACGCGCTGGAGCAGGCCCTGGGGCGCGAGCCCACGGACTGCGAGCTCGCGGATCAGCTGCACGTCACGCCCGAGGAGCTGGCGGAGGGCCGCAAGGCCGCGTCCGCCTACTCCGCGCGCTCCCTGGACGCGCCGGCCCAGGAGGACGGCGACCGGGACTCGGGCGCCGACCGGCCCTCCCTCGGCGAGGAGGAGCCGGCCTACGACCGGATCGAGTGCCTGGAGTCCCTCAAACCGATCCTGGCCGGCCTCCCGGAGCGCGAGCGCGTCCTGCTCTCCCTGCGGTTCGGGCAGGAGCTGACGCAGTCCGAGATCGGCGACCGGCTGGGCCTGTCCCAGATGCACGTGTCCCGCCTGCTGAGCCGCACCCTGGAGCGGCTGCGCTCGGGGCTGCTGACCGACGAGCCCGCCGAGGACGACGACCTGGTCCAGGGCCCGGCCTGAGCCGGGAGCAGCCCCTCACGGCCTGGCAGACCCTCCAGCGCACCCTGGTTTCCCTGACGGCCCTCAGAGGCCGTCCTGGGCCCTTCGGGGTGCCGCGACGTCCAGCCAGACCGTCTTGCCCGGCCGCCCGTCCGGCGACGGCACCGCGCCCCAGCCGCGGGCGAGCCGTTCCAGCACGATCAGTCCGTGTCCGCCCGGCAGGGTGCGGTCGCCGGGCGGCCGCCGTCTCGGGATCTCGGGACTGCCGTCGCTGACCTCCACGCGCAGCCGCTCGGGGCCGTGCCGCAGCACCAGCTCCCGGGGGCCGCCCGCGTGCAGGCAGGCGTTGGTGATCACCTCGGAGACCAGGAGCAGCACGTCCTCCACGGACTCCGCCCCTCCCGGCCACTGCCAGTCGGCCAGCGCCTTGCGGGTGAAGTCCCGGCACCGGCCCACGACACCGGTCGTGGCGCCGCCGAGGACGAGCCTCCGCGTCTGCTCGGCCACAGGGCCTCCCGTCTCCGCGCTCTCCGCGCCGCATGTACCCCTACCCGGGGCTGTCAATCCTAGGGCGGCCGCCGCCTGTCATCTCCCCTCATAATTCCGTATGCCGGAAATAAGATTTCGCCATACGGTAATTAAGGCACAGGACACCCGGCGGATCGCACGGAGTGCGGTCGACGCCCACGGGCGACGCCCCCCTCGTCGACGGCGGCCGGCACGTCGCCCGAGTCCGGGGCCGGGCCGCCCGCGTGCACGGGCGGCCGCCTATTCCACATCGTGGACAACTACTCTCGTTTCATGAACGCAGAAGCCCACGACCCCGCCGCCGCGAGGGACGCTGTGAAGGACGCCGATCGGAAGCACGTCTTCCACTCCTGGTCGGCACAGGAGCTCATCGACCCGCTGGCCGTTGCGGGGGCCGAGGGCTCGTACTTCTGGGACTACGACGGCAACCGCTACCTCGACTTCTCCAGCGCCCTCGTCTACACGAACATCGGCTACCAGCACCCCAAGGTCACCGCGGCCGTCCAGGAGCAGGCCGCGCGGCTGTGCACGGTCGCGCCCGGCTTCGCCGTCGACGTCCGCTCCGAGGCGGCGCGGTTGATCGCCGAGCGCACCCCGGGCGACCTCGACAAGATCTTCTTCACGAACGCCGGGGCCGAGGCCGTCGAGAACGCCGTCCGCATGGCCCGGCTGCACACCGGCCGGCCCAAGGTGCTGTCCACCTACCGCTCGTACCACGGCGCCACCTCCACCGCGATCAACCTGACCGGCGACGCCCGCCGCTTCGGCAACGACACCGCGACCGCCGGCGTCGTGCACTTCTGGGGTCCCTTCGCCTACCGCTCGCCCTTCTACGCGGCCACCGAGGCCGAGGAGTGCGAGCGCGCCCTGCGCCACCTCGAGGACACCATCGTGTTCGAGGGCCCGCAGTCGATCGCCGCGGTCATCCTGGAGACCGTCGGCGGGGCCCCGGGCGTCCTCGTGCCCCCGGCCGGCTACCTGCCCGGCGTGCGCGAGCTCTGCGACCGCCACGGCATCGTCCTCATCCTCGACGAGGTCATGGTCGGCTTCGGGCGCACCGGCACGTGGTTCGCCGCCGAGCACTGGGACGTCGTCCCCGACCTGCTCTGCTTCGCCAAGGGCGTGACCAGCGGATACGTACCGCTCGGAGGGGTCGCCATCTCGCCCGCCATCGCCGAGACCTTCGCCCGGCGCCCCTACCCGGGCGGGCTGACGTACTCCGGGCACGTGCTGGCCTGCGCCGCCGCCGTCGCGACGATCAACGTCATGGCGGAAGAGGACATCGTCGGACGGTCCGCCCGCACCGGCGCCGAACTGCTCGGACCCGGGCTGCGCGCGCTCGCCGAGCGGCACCCCTCGGTCGGGGAGGTCCGGGGCCTGGGCACCTTCTGGGCCCTGGAGCTCGTACGGGACGCGGCCACGCGCGAGCCGCTCGTGCCGTACAACGCCTCCGGGGCTGACAACGCGCCGATGGCCGCGTTCGGGGCCGCCTGCAGGAAGGGCGGGCTCTGGCCGCTCCTCGCCGGCAACCGCGTCCACGTCGCGCCGCCCTGCAACATCGAGGCGCCGGACGTCGCCAAGGGGCTGGAAATCCTCGACGAAGCCCTCTCGGTCGCGGATGCGCACATGCGCTGACCTGCGGATCTGTGGGGTCGCCCAAGGCGTGGGGGCTGGTGTTCGGATGATCCGTACGGTGGTCAACCCGCCGGGCCCATGCTGCAATCCGTGCGTACGAACAAGCACCTACGGACCGGGATGCACGTCAGTCCCGGGGCGGTCCTGCCGAGGGCCGAACGGCGGGGAGCGGACGTCTTCGGGCGGCCGCTGGACGCCGGGCGTACGGGATCCAGACGACCGGACTCCGTGTTCCCGAATCCGAAGGAAGACAGCACATGAGCAAGCACGTCCTCGCGCAGAACCAATACGGCAAGGCCGAGAACCGCATCGTCAAGGTGACCCGCAAGGGCGGCGACGGCTCGTGGCACGAGATCCGCGACCTCAACGTGTCGGTCGCGCTCCGCGGCGAGTTCCGCGACGTCCACCTGACCGGCGACAACGCCAACTGCCTGCCGACCGACACCACCAAGAACACGGTGTACGCCTTCGGCAAGGAACACGGCATCGAGTCCCCCGAGGCCTTCGGCATCCTGCTCGCCAAGCACTTCGTCTCCTCGCAGCAGCCGATCCGCGAGGCGCAGATCCGCATCGAGGAGTACGCGTGGGACCGCATCCCGGTCCCGACGCGCAAGGAGCAGCACTCCTTCGTCCGCAAGGGCCAGGAGGTGCGCACCGCGCAGATCACCTACAGCGAGACGACGGGCCTCCAGGTCATCTCGGGACTGAAGGACCTGACGGTGATGAACTCGACGAACTCCGAGTTCCACGGCTACATCAAGGACAAGTACACGACCCTCCAGGAGGCGTACGACCGCATCCTGGCGACCAAGGTCACCGCGCGCTGGGCCCACTCGGCGCTGGCCGCCGACGACGCCTCCCACGACTGGGACCAGTCGTACAAGAAGGTCCGCAAGAACATGCTGGAAGCCTTCGCGGAGACGTACTCGTACTCGCTCCAGCAGACCCTGAACCAGATGGCCGAGCGTGTGCTCGACTCCTGCCCCCGGGTCAACGAGGTGCGCCTGAACCTCCCCAACAAGCACCACTTCCTCGTCGACCTGGAGCCGTTCGGGCTCAAGAACGACAACGAGGTCTACTTCGCGGCGGACCGGATGTACGGCCTCATCGAGGGCACCGTCCACCGCGACGGCGTACAGCCGGTGATCGCGACCTCCGACTGGATCGTCGCCTGAAGCCTTCCGTTTGCCGCTCGGTTCGGCCCGGACCCCTCTGTGGGGTCCGGGCCGTTCCGCTGGGTGGACGACTTCCAGCCGAAGTTCCGGTTCCGTAGCCGAAACAGACCCTTGTGCCGATCGCCGCACCCAAGAAGGCTGTGCAGCCGAGGAGTTGACCACGATGGGGCGAGGGGGCCGGTAGTTCATGCCGACGGCGATCAGGGAATGGCGGGGCTGGACGGGCGCCGCCCCCTTCTGGCTGAACTCCTTCCTGCTGCTCCTGGCCCCGTTCACCGCCGTCACCCTCTTCGGCCAGCTCGGTGTGATCGCGGCCCTGGCCGCACTGGGCGGCCTGGCCCGCCACCTGTGGTCGGGGGACTACGGCCATCCGGCGGTCCACCTCGCCGCGGTCCTGATGGGCGTGGCGACGGCGACGCTCGTGACGACCTGAATCACCCGTTCGGGCGTAGGGCGCCCCGCCCCGGGGCGGGGCGCCCGGACCTGCGGTCAGCTGGGCGCATGGGAGAGCGCGGGCGCGACACGCCCGTGACGTACCGTCAGTCTCCCGTGTTGGACCGGGTGGCGGTGGGCAGAGGAGGTATCCACTGCTCACGCGACCCGGCCGCCCGAGCCGGACCGGAGGGACCCGCATGCCCCGCGCCAAGTCGGTCGTCGCCGCGCTGACGGTGGTGGTGCTGGCCACCGGCATCGGTGTGCTGCAGCGCACCGAAGGTGCCGACCCCGCGGCCGCGACGTCCGACGACGCCCTGCCTTCGCGGGCGCTGGGGCTGTCGGACCACCGGCGCCTGGCCCGGCAGGGCGACTGGTCGGGTGAGCGCGCTCCCGGGCCCGGCGTCCCGGCGGCGGGCCCGCTGCGGCCGGTCACGGGACCGCTGGCGGCCGCCCGGCCGCTGCGGCTGCGCGTGCCGGGACTGGGCATCGACGTACCGGTGTCCCGGTCGCCCGGCACGCCTGACGGGGCGGAGGAGGCGGGCCGGACCGATGAGCAGGGCGGGCGCGACGGGCAGGGCGGGCGGGCCGGGCAGGGTCGCGGTGAGCGGCCGGACGAGGTCTTCTGGCAGGTCGGCGGCCCGGCGCCCGGGTCGGCCGGTACCGCCGTGATCGGCGCGCCCGGCCTGGACCTCGCCGGGCTCCGGCGGGGCCGGACCGTCGAGGTCGCCCGTGACGACGGCCGGACGGCCGTGTTCACCGTCACCCGGATCTCCCCCGGCGCGTCGGACGGCCGCGAGGACCGGGCGGGGCGGCCCCAACTGCGGCTGCTCGGCGGTGAGACCGCCGTACTGGCCCGGCTGACGGGAGAGCGCCGCAACCGCTGACGGGACCCGCCCTCCGCCGTGGGGACGCTCTTCGTTCCGCCGGTCGGGCGCTTCTGGCAACCGGGCCGGGAGTCGTCCGGCGTGTCGGGGCACACCCCTCGCATGAGCGGGAGGCAGTACGCGTGCGCGGCCCTGACCAGGGCCCTGACGAAGGTCCTGACAGCGGCCTGCGTCGTGCTGCTGTGCGTGTTCGGCGCCGGCCCGGCCGCGGCGACGGTCGCCGAGTCCCGGCCCGCCTCCACCGCCCCCGCCGAACCCACCGAGGGCCAGGCCGACCCGGCCGCCGAACCCGAGTCGCGGGCCGCCGTGCGGTCGTCGGCGCGCGGGGTGTCCGGCGGACGGGGCACTCCGCTGCCGGTGTTTCACGTGAAACATCCCGAGGCACGGCCCGTGGCCGCCCCGGTATGGCGGACGGCCGGGCCGCCGCTGTCCGCGCGGACCGTGCGGAGCGTGGTCCTGCGCTGCTGAGCGGGCCGAGGCTCCGGAGCAGCGCAGTCCCCCCACACCCCCCTGAACACCGTGAGGTTCCGCCATGCCCCTTGACGCGTACGCCGCCCTGAACGCCATGCTCCGCGCCGAAGTCACCCGGTTCACGCCGCCGGTGCGCAAGAGCGCCGACCCGGCCGTGTCGCAGAAGACCTCGGGCTCGGCGCCCGAGCCCGAGAGCGAACCCCAGCGGACCGCCCCCGCGGACTCCGCCGCGTAGGAGAGGGAGGGCGCCGGCTCCCCCGTCCTCGGCAACGGAGCGTGGTCACGTGAGGTTCGACCAACGGGCACGGGACCCGGCGCCACTACCGGTCTGCGCCGGGCGGCCGCCCGGCCGCTTCGGGCAGGGGGACCGGCCCGACCCGGCCGGAAGGACGGCTACTTGCGGTTGTACAGCCGCATCGTGACGGGCCCGAAAACCAGGACCAGAAGTCCCGCCCACCCCAGTGACCAGGCGATCTCGGTGGCGGGCCACTCGCCCGCCATCAGGCCGCGCACGGCGGTGGTGAGGTGGGTGACCGGGCTGTTGTTGACGAAGGCCTGCAGCCAGCCCGGCATCGTGCTCGGGTCCACGAAGATGTTGCTGAGGAACGTGAGCGGGAACAGCACCATCATGCTCACGCCCATGACGGACTTCTCGCTGCGCAGCAGCAGCCCGAACATCGTCCACACCCACGAGAAGGCGAACGAGAAGACGATCAGCAGCGCCACCCCGGCCAGCACCCCCATGGCCCCGCCCGCCGGGCGGAAGCCCAGGACCAGGCCGACGGCCAGCATCACGGCGGAGGCGATCGTGTAGCGCAGCATGTCGCCGAGCAGATAGCCGACCATCGTCGACGGCCGCCAGATGGGCAGCGTGCGGAAGCGGTCGAAGACGCCCTTCTCGATGTCGGTGTTGACGGACACCCCCGTGTACATCGTGATCATCACGATCGACATGACGAGGATGCCGGGCAGCAGGGTCTGGATGTACGTCCCCGGGGAGCCGGCCAGGGCGCCGCCGAAGAGGTACGTGTACATCAGCACCATCATGATCGGGAAGGCCGTCACGTCGAAGAGCTGCTCGGGGACGTGCTTGATCTTCAGGACCGCCCGCCAGCCGAAGGTGAGCGAGGTCGACAGCGCGCTCGGGCGGGGCGGGCGCCGGCCGGAAACCAGGAGCGCGGCGAGCTGATCGGCGCGCGGAGCCGTGAACTCCAGGTCGTGGGCGGACGTGCCGGCCGTCGCGGCGGGGCCGGTCGCCGTCTCGTCGGTCGCGGGGACACTCATGCCGTCACCCCCTTGTCGTCGGTGAGCGCGAGGAACACCTCGTCGAGGCTGGGCTGGCCGAGCGCGAAGGTGTCGACCACGATCCCGGCCCGGGCCAGCTCGGCCAGGGCCTCGGCGGCGGACCGGGCGTCGTCCACGCGGGCGGTCAGCGCGACGGGATCGGGATCCGGCGTGACGGACTCGTCCAGTACGGCGGCCAGCAGGCGCACCGCTTCGTCCCGCTGGGCCGGATCGCGCAGCCGGACGTGCACGCTGCCCGAGCCGACGGAGGCCTTCAGCTCGCCCTTCGTGCCCTCGGCGATCACCTTGCCGTGGTCGATGACGGCGATCCGGGAGGCCAGCCGGTCGGCCTCGTCCAGGTACTGGGTGGTCAGCAGGACGGTGGTGCCCTGCGCGACGACGGCGCGCACGATCTCCCAGACCTGGTTGCGGCTGCGCGGGTCGAGGCCGGTGGTCGGCTCGTCGAGGAAGAGCAGGTCGGGGGTGTTGAGGATGGAGGCGGCGATGTCGATGCGCCGCCTCATGCCGCCGGAGTACTGCTTGACCTGGCGGGCTGCCGCGGCCGAGAGCCCGAAGGCCTCCAGCAGCTGGGCGGCGCGCTCCCGGGCGGCGGGCCGGGAATGACCGAGCAGCCGCGCGAGCAGCACCAGGTTCTCGGTCCCGGTCAGGTCCTCGTCGACCGAGGCGTACTGGCCGGTGAGGCTGACCCGGCTGCGCACGGCGTCCGCATCGCGGACGACGTCCTTGCCGAAGACGCGGGCCTCCCCGCCGTCCGGGCGCAGCAGGGTGGCCAGCATCTTCACCACGGTGGTCTTGCCGGCGCCGTTGGGGCCGAGGACCCCGTAGACGGTCCCCGCCGGCACGGCGAGGTCCACCCCGTCGACGGCCCGGGTCTCCCCGAAGACCTTGACGAGGCCGGCGGTCTCGATCGCGTGGCCGGCGGGATCCGTGGGACTCAGTCCTCGCGCGTGTAGTAGCGGTAGAAGGCGGTCGCGCCGACGCCGATGCCGACGAAGAGCCCGATGACGGTCGCCCTGAGCACACTGGAGTCGGTCAGGCTGTGCAGGTAGCCCGCGGCGACGCCCGTGAAGACTCCGTACGCGGCGGCGTGGACCTCGCGCTGCATCCGGGGGCCGACCCGGTTCAGGGCGAACATGACACCGGCGAAGACCGCGCCGCACAGGATCCCGAAGAAGACGTTGCCCGCGTCCACCGGGCCCATCTGGCGGTCGATGAAAGCGGCCCAGACCCCGTAGACGAGGCCGGCGAGCAGGGCCCGTGTGAGGGCGTTCCTGGCGGTGTGGTCGGTGGCCGTCGCGGTCCGACGGTAGGGGTGCCGCCGGGAGGCGGTGGGTGCCGCATGTGCCATGACGGGCTCCTCTCTCCCATCATCCAGGGCACACCCGCCGCCCCCGCCCGGCAACTGGATCAAACGGCCGGGCCGGTCATGCCGGGCGCACGCACCGCCGCCGCGTCGACCTCGAAGAGCATGCCGGGCTCCAGGACATCCAGGTCCTGGCCGGCGGGTGGCGCGCCACCCGCCCGCAGCAACACCGCTCGCGCCGGGCACCGCCCCGGCATTCCCTGGTGACGTGCGCACCATCCTGTCGGCGGTACTGATCGCGCTCGTGGCCCTGCTGGTGCCCGCGAGCGCCGTCGCGTACTGGGCCGACCGCGACCTGGGCAACGCCGACCGCTACACCGCCGCCATGTCCCCGCTCGCCGCGGACCCCGCCGTCCAGGGCGTCGTCGTCACCCAGGCCACCCGCGCCCTCGCCGGGCAGATCGACGCGGGCCCCTTCCAGAGCGGGGTCGACGCCCTGCTCGGCGAGGCCCTGCGCTCGTTCGCCGGCACCGAGGCCTACCGCACCGCCTGGGACGCGGCCAACCGCGCCGCCCACGCCGCCTTCCTGCAGGCGCTCACCACCGGCCAGGGCGACGCCGTCACCATCGACCTGGCGCCGGTCATCGCCCAGGTCAAGGAGGAGCTCGTCGCCGACGGCGTGCCGTTCGCCGACCGCATCCCGGTGACCCGGGTCTCCGTCAAGGTCATGGAGTACGACAACCTCGGCGCGCTCCGGAAGGGTTTCCGCATGCTCCAGATCGCGGGCGTCTGGCTCCCCGTGCTGACCGTGGTGCTGGCCGCCTCGGCCATCGCCGTCGCCGTGCGCCGCCGGCGGGCCGTCATGGCCACCGGGCTGGGACTCGCGGCCGGGGCCGCCCTGTTGTGGATCGCCGTGGACCTCTGCCGCCGGATCACCCTGGACGACCTGCCGGCCGACATCGACCGGCAGGCCGCCGGAGCGGTGTACGACGCCCTCACCGCGTTCCTGCGCACCACCGCCTGGGTGGTGCTGGCGATCGGGCTCGCCGCCGCGCTGGGCGGGTGGCTGACGGGCCGGCTGCGGCGCACCCCATAAGCTCGGAAGGTACGCAACGTACGCAGAACGACCCAGAAGAGCGCAGAAGAACCGATTCTCGAGCGGCGGCACGGAAGCGGAATGAGCACCGAACGCACCGAACACATATCGTCCGCGCGAGGCCGGCCCCATCCACTGGCCCCACCCGCGTGGCTGCTCGGCGGACTGCGGCCGAGCGCCGCGCCGATCCCCTGGGCCGCCGCGGCCCGCGCGGCGGTCGCCATGTCCGTCCCGCTCGCCGTCGGATTCGCCCTCGACGAGCCCCAGTACGGCGCACTCGTCTCCATGGGCGCCCTGTCCGGGGTCATCGGCGACACCGCCGACGCCTACCGGATGCGCATCCTCAACATCGCCGTGCCGCAGCTCGCCGGCGCCGTGGGCGTCACGCTCGGCACCCTGGTCTTCGGGCACGGCTGGCTCGCCGTCGGCGTCCTCACCCTCGTCGCCCTGGTCTCCGGCATGATCTCCTCGATCGGCATGGTCGCCTCCGTCTCCGGACTGCTGCTCCTGCTCAACGCCGTGATCGGCGCCGGGCTGCCGCTGCCGCACCCCTGGTGGACGGCTCCCCTGCTGCTGACCGCGGGCGGGCTGTTCGTCCTCCTGCTCTCCCTGCTGGGCTGGCCGCTGCGCGGACGCCTCCCCGAACGCACGGCCGTCGCCGCCACCTACCGGGCGCTGGCGGACTCGCTGGAGGCGGCCGGCGGCCCCGCCTCCGTCTACGACGAGCGCCGCCGACAGGTCACCCAGGCCCTGAACCAGGCCTACGACCTCGTGCTGGGCCGGCGGGCGCGGGTGCACGGGCGCAGCCCCTCGCTGGTGCGGATACTGGCCCAGCTCAACGTGGTGATCCCGCTGGTGGAGGCCGCCCCCGCCGCGCACCTGCGCGGCCGCCCGCTGCCTCCCGAGATCCCGGCGGCCGTACGGGACCTGGCCGACGCCGTCGAAGAGGGCCGCACCGGCGCCCCCGTACTCGACCTGCCCGCGCCGCACACCCCCGCCGAGCGGGCCGTCGACTCGGCCCTGCGGCACGCCGCGGCCGTCGTGCACCTCGCCGAACCGGACCTGCACAACGTCGACGACCGGCTCGGCCGGCCCGCCGCCCTGGGGGCCCGCGTCCGGCGCGCGGTGCGCGACATGATGTTCTCCGAGGCCTCTTGGCGGTACGGACTGCGGCTCGCGCTGTGCATCGGGCTCGCCCAGTCGCTCGTCTCGCTGGTCGAGGTGGAACGGTCCTACTGGGTCGCGCTCACCGTCACCTTCGTCCTCAAGCCCGACTTCGGCTCGGTGTTCTCGCGGGCCGTGCTGCGGGCTCTGGGCACCGCCGCCGGGCTGCTGGTCGCCGCCGCCGTGCTGGCCGAGGTGCCGCGCGGCTGGTGGGACGTACCGGTGATGGTGGTGCTCGCCGCGCTCATCCCCGCGTTCTCGGCCAAGGGGTACGCCTTCCAGACCGCCGCGATCACCCCGGTGATCCTGCTGCTCTCGGACCAGCTCAACCACCAGGGCTTCGACCTGATCCGGCCCCGCCTGCTGGACAGCCTGATCGGCTGCGCCATCACCCTCGTCGCGGGCTACCTGCTGTGGCCCGAGAGCTGGCACGCCCGGATCGGGGACCGGCTCGCCGACACCGTCTACGACGCGGCCCGGTACCTGGAACGGGCTTTCGCCCCCGCCCCGGACGAGGCCGCGCTCGCCGAGGCGCGCACCCTGCGCGTCCAGGCCAGACGGCGCATCTACCGGGACCTGTCGGGCGTGCGCAGCGAGTTCCAGCGGGCCCTGACCGAGCCGCCGCCGACGGGGGCCCGGGCCGCCGCCTGGTGGCCGCTGGTGGTGGCCGTCGAACGCATCGTGGACGCGACCACCGCCGCCCGCGTCCGGGTCAACCACGGGGCCGAGCCGCCGACGGCGCAGGAAGTGGAGTCCCTCGCCCACCGGCTGCGCGAACTGGCCGAGCGCGTGCGCAGCAGCACCAACCCGGTCCGGGCGGACGCGGAGCCCGCGGACGAGGTGTCCGGCGTCCTCGCCCCGCTCCACCAGGAGGTCGCCGCGGCCCGCGCCCTCGTCCGGCCGACCGCCGACCGCTGACCGCCTGACCGGCGACCGGCGACCAGCGGCGGGCGACCGGCGGCGGGCGACCGGCGGCGGGGCACGCCCCGATCCCCCGGACGGACCTGTCCCCGGGCCCCCGGCGCGGCCGCGGGAGAGCATCGGTACATGCACCGCGCCCCGGCCGTGATGGTCCTCGCCGCCGTCCTGGCGGCCCTGGCCGGGTGCGCCGACGTGGAGGGGCTGCGGGACCAGGGCGACCTCGGCACCGTGCACGCCCCCAAGAGCCTGTGGAAGGACATCAGCCCCGCACCGCCCGACCCCGGCCAGAAACCGGGCACGGCCGCCGTCGTGCCCGGAGTACCCGGGCCGCCCGGGCCGGGCATGCGCGGCGTCGACGCGCTGGACGTCGTACGCGCCGACATCACCTCCGACGCCCGGCAGGACGGCGGGACGGGCAGGCTCGTCGACCCCCGGGCGGTGCAGCGGCTCGCCCTCTGCACCCGGGAGCCGGGCGGGGGCCCCGACTGCCCGGTGCGCCCCGGCGTCCTGCACGACCTGACGGGCAACGGCGAGGACGAGCTGATCACCGCCCTGGACATCGACGGCCGGCTCAGCGAACTGCGCGTCTACACCGTCCGGGGCGACGGCTCCGTGGCCCGGGTCCTGGGCCGGCGCGCGGTGCTGGAGGGCGTGGAGGTCGCCGCCGAGCACCTGGCGGTGCGCGAGCCCACCTCGAACCCGAAGTACGTGGCGGTCTCGGACTACGAGTGGGACCCCGAAGCCGGCGTCATGAGCCTCTCCCAGCTCACGCTCGACGAGTGCCCGGCCCTCACGGACCTGCCGCTCGGCGGGGACGGGGCGCGATGCGCGCGCTGAGCAGCCTGCGCTGGAAGATCGCCCTGACGACCACGGCCGTGTGCTGCGCGGTCGCCGCGGCGCTGGGGATCCTGGTGCACAACGTCGTCGCCCGGCAGATCGTCGGGGAGGTCCGCGCGAAGGCGGAGGCGGACCTCGACCACGCCCTCGGCCACTACGAGTACGGCACCTCCCACGGCGATGTGGACGTCGCCCTGGACCCGCCCGACCTGCCGGGGCCGCTGCGCGAACTGGTCGCCCGCGGGGACACCGGCAGCATGGTCGGCAGCCGCGGCGACGAGCCCGTCATGTGGGCGGCGGGCCCCGCCGACGACCAGGCCCTCGCGATCTGGATCCCGTACGGCAACACCCGCGACCGGTTGCGGGACATCGACACGGCGATCCTCGCCTCCGCGGGCCTGGCGGCCGGCGTGGTGGCGCTGGCCGGCCTCTTCCTCGCCGGCCGGATCAGCCGGCGGCTCGCGACCACGGCCGCCGTGGCCCGCCGGATCAGCTCCGGGGACCTGGACGCCCGCGTGGGCTTCCCGGCCGACGGCGACGGCCGCGACGGGGGCGGGGACAGGGACGGGGACGGGGAGGACCGGCGTCCGGCCCGCTCACGGGACGAGGTACGGGACGTGGCGCAGGCCCTGGACTCGATGGCCGAATCGCTCCAGGCCCGGCTGGAAGCGGAGAAGCGGTTCACGGCGGACGTCGCGCACGAACTGCGCACCCCGCTCACGGGCTCACTGGCAGCGGCGGCCCTGCTGCCGGAGGGCCGCCCCAAGGAGATGATCAACGACCGGCTCAAGGCCCTGCACCGGCTCACCGAGGACCTGCTGGAGATCTCCCGGCTGGACTCGGGCGTCGAACGGGCCGAACCGGCCCAGGTGGAGCTGGGCCGGGTGGTGCGGCGGGCGGTCGCCGCGAGCGGGCACGAGGCGACGGTGCGGGTCCTGCGGGACACGGTGGTGCTCACCGACCGGCGCCGCCTGGACCGGATCCTGGCCAACCTGCTGGTCAACTCGCACAAGCACGGCCGTCCGCCGGTCGAGGTGACGGTGGAGGGCCCGGTGGTGGTGGTGCGCGACCACGGCCCCGGATACCCGCCCGAGCTGATCGAGCAGGGCCCCCGGCGGTTCCGCACCGGGGACCCGGGCCGCGGTCGGGGCCACGGGCTGGGGCTGACGATCGTCGTCGGTCAGGCGGCCGTGCTGGAGATCGGCCTGACCTTCGCCAACGCCCCCGACGGAGGTGCGGTGACCACCCTCAGGCTGCCCGTCGGACGGCTGCCGGAGGCGGGCTGAGGGGGGTCACCGGTCACCGGCCGGCTCAGACGCCGATGTTCTTTCCGTCCTTGCGCCAGACCGAGACGACGGCCGGACGGACGATCTTGCCCGGTCCGTCGGGCCACACGGACTGCGGCTTCTCGACGGACGCGCCGTCCAGCTCGCCCGGGTGCTGCACGGCCACCAGGACGCGCTTGTCCTGGATGATCGGACCGCAGGTCTCGGCGCCGCGCGGGACGGTCAGGAACTGTTTCAGCTCACCGCGGCGCTCACCGGCCGTCGCGACGCCGAACAGGCCGTCGTGCGAGCCGAGCTGGTTGCCGTCGGTGGAGATCCACAGGTTGCCGTGCGGGTCGAACGCCACGTTGTCCGGGCAGGAGATCGGGCTGACCCTCTCCTTCGGGAAGCCCGCGAAGTAGGTGGCCGGGTCGTTCGGGTCGCCGGCGACGAGGAACAGCCGCCAGGCGAAGCCGTCGCCGGCCGGGTCGTCGAAGTTCTCGGCGAGCTCCAGGATCTGGCCGTGCTTGTTCAGGTTGCGCGGGTTGGCCTCGGTGGCGCCTTCCTTGCCGGCCTTGCCGCGGTCGGTGTTGTTGGTCAGCGCGACGTACACGCGGCCGGTGCGCGGGGAGGGCTCGACGTCCTCGGGGCGGTCCATCTTCGTGGCGCCCACCTTGTCGGCGGCCTGGCGGGTGAAGACGTACACCTCCTCGGCGGTCATGCCCTCGACGTGAGAGACGTTGCCGGTGGCGAGCTTGATCCAGACGCCGGAGCCGTCGAACTCGCCGTCGGAGGGCGGCTTGCCGGAGCCGTCGAGCTCGGCGGGCGGGGTGTCACCGGTCAACTTGGCGACGTAGAGGGTTCCCTCGTCGAGCAGCGTGAGGTTGTGCTCCTTCGCCGCGCGGGAGCTGCCCTTCTTCATCTGCTTCGACGAGACGAACTTGTAGAAGTAGTCGAAGCGCTCGTCGTCGCCCATGTAGACGACCGGGCGGCCGTCCTCGGTCAGGCGGGGCTGCGCGGCCTCGTGCTTGAAGCGGCCCAGCGCGGTGCGCTTGCGCGGGACGGAGTTCACGTCGTACGGGTCCAGCTCGACGACCCAGCCGTGGCGGTGGGACTCGTTGGGCTCCTGGGCCACGTCGAAGCGCTTGTCGAACCACTCCCACTTGCGCTCGGTGGCGCCGGCGCTCACTCCGTAGCGCTTCAGGCGGGCGGCCTGGACGGGGTCGGTGACCTGGCCGGCGTTGGCGAAGTACTGGTTGAAGTTCTCCTCGCCGTGGAGGGTGGTGCCCCACGGGGTGGTGCCGCCGGCGCAGTTGTTGAGGGTGCCGAGCACCTTGGTGCCGGTGGGGTCGGCCGAGGTCTTCAGCAGGGCGCCGCCCGCGGCCGGGCCGGTCATCCTGAACTCGCTGGTGGCGGTCAGCCGGCGGTTGAGCTGGTGGCGGGAGACCGCGGTCAGCTTGCCGCTGCGGTGGTCCTCCTGGACGACGACCACGGACAGGCCGTGCGCGGCCCAGGCGATCTCGACCTGCTCGCGGGTCGGGTTGGCCGGGTCGTACGCCTTGAACATCAGCTGCTCGTCCGTGTACTCGTGGTTGGCCACGAGGAGCTGCTGGCGCTCGTACTCGTCACCGAGCGGGAGCAGGCTCAGGAAGTCGTTGTTGTAGCCGAACTGGCCGGCCTGGGCGGCGGCGGTCTGCCGGTCGGGGTTGAAGCCCGGGGCGCCCTTGATGATCGGGTCGCCCCAGCGGATGACCACGTTCTGCTCGTGGCCCTCGGGGATGGTGACCTGGTCGGCGGTGTTGGGGGCGACGGGCTTGAAGCGCAGACCGCGGGCGGCCTCGCCGCCCTTGCCCGCGGAGCCGGCGGCCGCGGCCTCGCCGGCCGGGGTGGCGTTGGCGGACTGGCCCGGGCCGCCGAGGGTGATGGCGCTGCCGGCGGCGGTGGCGACCGTCACGACGGCGGCGGTGCGCAGCATCGAGCGGCGGGAGTACGCGCGGGCTATGACATCGCCGGCGTACTCGTTGTCGCTGGTGTTGGGCACCTCGTGGAAGCATGCGTCGCCGCAGCGGTAGCGGCAGGTGAGGGCGGAACGGCCGCCCCCATGCGGGTTGCCGATGAGCGGCAGGAGCTTGCGCACGAGTGTCCTCCGAGTAGCTGCGTGGGCGCCGACAACGTGTCGGAACGATCCAGCGGTGAGGCTAGGCCCGGGTGGCGCCGCAGCGGCGGCGCGCGGATGAACGGCCGGTGAACCCGGCACGACGGAGCGGGAGTTCGGTCGGCCAGTGGGCGTGGCGGGGGACCGGACGCCACGAACGGCGCCCCTCCCGAAGATCCAGCCGGGCGGCCGATAACCTTACGTGTCCACTCTGGGCAGGGATCAACCGCGCAGCACGGACAAATGACGCACGCACACATGCGAAAGGCCTGGCCCATGGGTATTCGGAGCTTGTTGCGCAAGGTGTTCGGACGGTCTGCGGAACCGGTACCGGAAACGTCGGGTACGCCCTCGGCGGCCCTCCCGAGCCAGGCGGAACGCACTCCCCTGGACGCGGCGGCCGAACTGGTGGCCGCCTCTTTCGACAACCCCACCGTTCCACCGCAGTCCGCACCGCGGGACCGCGAGCCGGGCACGGTCCTGACGGCCCCGGCCCCGGACCCCTCCCCGGTCGCGGACCCCACGGTGCCGGAAGCCCGCCGCCCGTCGCCTCCGGCGGCCGCACCGCAGTCCGGGCCGGCGGCCCCGGACCCCGCGCCGGCGGCGGAGCCGAAGCAGGCGTCCGCCGAGGCCGAACCGGTGGCCGCTGAGGCCGAGGCCGAACCGGCCGCTGAGGCCAAGCCGGCGGCCGCCGACGCGGAGATCGCGGCCGAGCCCGCCGCGGAGCCGGCTGCGCCCGAGGCGGAGCCCGTATCCGCGCGGGCCGAAGCCGTCGCGGAGCCGGTGGCAGCCGAGGCCGAGGTCGTAGCGGAACCCGTCGCCGAGGCGGAGCCCGTGGCCGCCGAGGCGGAGGCCGAACCGGAGGTGGAGCCCGTAGCCGCCGAGCCAGAGGCGGAGCAGGTGGCCGTCAAGGCCGAGGCCGAGCCCGAGGCCGAGCCCGAGGCCGAGCCGGAAGCGGAGCCCGCGGCCGCCGAGGCCGAGCCGGAAGCGGAGCCCGCGGCCGCCGAGGCCGAGCCGGAAGCGGAGCCCGCGGCCGCCGAGGCCGAGCCGGAAGCGGAGCCCGCGGCCGCCGAGGCCGAGCCGGAAGCGGAGCCCGCGGCCGCCGAGGCCGAGCCGGCCGAGGCGGACGGCCCCGCGCATGCCGCGGCCGCGGTGCGGCGCCGGGCGCCCGGGGTGGCCGGGGCCTACAAGGCCGCCGGCCAGGTGCTCCGGAGCAAGGGCAGGGCCGGGGCGCGCGCCAAGGTGTACCTGGTCCTGGACCGGTCCGGATCCATGCGCGGGTTCTACAAGGACGGCAGCGCCCAGTACCTCGCCGACCACGCCCTCGCCCTCGCCGCGCACCTCGACGAGGAGGCCACCGTCCACACGGTGTTCTTCTCCACCGAGCTGGACGGCACCGCCGACCTGTCCCTCGACGGCCACGACGAGGCCTGGGTCGAGGCCCGCCACGCGGAGCTCGGCCGGATGGGCCGCACCAGCTACCACCTCGCCGTCGAGGCCGTCGTCGAGCGCTACCGGCAGGACGGCGGCGAGGGCCCGGCCCTGGTCGTCTTCCAGACCGACGGCGCCCCGGACAACCGGCAGCCCGCCAAGGCCGCCCTGGCCGAGGCGGCCACCGCCGCCCCCGGCCTGCACTGGCAGTTCGTCGCGTTCGGCGACCACGACAACAAGGCCTTCGACTTCCTGCGCAAGCTGGACGCCGAGAACGCCGGCTTCTTCCACGCCGGCCCGGCCCCGCGCGAACTGACCTCCGCCGCCCTCCTCAAGGGCATCCTGGAGCGTTTCTAGCCGGAACACGCCGAAGGGCCCGGGATCAGCCGATCCCGGGCCCTTCGTCACATCTGGTCCAACTACCGCGCGGCGTCCGGGTGGACGGCCTCGGCGACCGGCTTGGCGTCCGCCGGCTTCGTCTCCACGGGCTTCCGCAGCGCGATGTTCAGCTCGCGCAGGCGGGCCTCCTCCAGCACCGTCGGCGCGCCCATCATCAGGTCCTGCGCGTTGCCGTTCAGCGGGAAGGCGATGGTCTCGCGGATGTTCGGCTCGTCGGCCAGCAGCATCACGATGCGGTCCACGCCCGGGGCGATGCCACCGTGCGGCGGGGCGCCGAGCCGGAAGGCGCGCAGCATGCCGGCGAACTCGCGCTCGACGGTCTCGGCCTCGTAGCCCGCGATCTCGAAGGCCTTCAGCATGACCTCGGGCTCGTGGTTGCGGATGGCGCCGGAGGACAGCTCGATGCCGTTGCAGACGATGTCGTACTGCCAGGCCAGGATGTCCAGCGGGTCCTTCTCCTCCAGGTCCTTCATCCCGCCCTGCGGCATGGAGAAGGGGTTGTGGGAGAAGTCGATCTTCCCGGTCTCCTCGTCCTTCTCGTACATCGGGAAGTCGACGATCCAGCAGAACCGGAAGACGTTCTCCTCGAACTGCCCGGCACGCTTGGCGGCCTCGACGCGGACGCCGGACATGATCTTGGAGACCTCGTCGAACTCGCCCGCGCCGAAGAACACGGCGTGGCCGGCGGCCAGCCCCAGGCGCTCGGTGAGGACCTTGACGTTCTCCTCGGTCAGGAACTTGGCGATCGGGCCGGTCAGGGCGCCGTCCTCGCCGACGCGGACCCAGGCCAGGCCCTTGGCGCCCAGCGAGATCGCGTACTCGCCGAGGCCGTCGAAGAACTTGCGCGGCTGGGCGGCGGTGTCCGGGACGGCCAGGGCGCGCACGTGCTTGCCGGCGAACGCCTTGAACTCCGAGCCCTCGAACACGTCGGTGATGTCGACGAGTTCCAGCTTGGCGCGCAGGTCGGGCTTGTCGTTGCCGTACTTCAGCATCGACTCGCGGAACGGGATCCGCGGGAAGGGCGAGGTGACCTCGCGGCCGCCGCCGAACTCGGTGAAGAGCTCGGTCATCAGGCGCTCGATCGGCTGGAAGACGTCCTCCTGCTCGACGAAGGACATCTCCACGTCGAGCTGGTAGAACTCGCCCGGCGAGCGGTCGGCGCGGGCGTCCTCGTCGCGGAAGCAGGGCGCGATCTGGAAGTACCGGTCGAAGCCGGAGATCATCAGCAGCTGCTTGAACTGCTGCGGCGCCTGCGGCAGGGCGTAGAACTTGCCCGGGTTCAGGCGGGACGGGACGACGAAGTCACGGGCGCCCTCGGGGGAGGTCGCGGTGAGGATCGGGGTCGCCATCTCGTTGAAGCCGAGGGCCACCATCTTGGAGCGGATCGACGCGATGACGGCCGAGCGCAGCATGATGTTGCGGTGCATGCGCTCGCGGCGCAGGTCGAGGAAGCGGTACTCCAGGCGCCGCTCCTCGTTCACCCCGTCGTCGGTGTTGATGGTGAAGGGCAGCGGGGCGGCCGCGCCGAGCACCTCGACCTCGACGGCCTCGATCTCGATCTCGCCGGTCGGCAGCTCGGGGTTGACGTTCTCGGCACCGCGCGAGACGACCTTGCCGTCGACCCGGACGACGGTCTCCTTGGAGAGCTTGTCGAGGACCGCGGCGGCGGCGGTGCCGGGGCGGGCCACGAGCTGCGTGATGCCGTAGTGGTCACGCAGATCGATGAAGAGGATGCCGCCCAGGTCTCGACGGTTGTGCAGCCAGCCGCTCAGCCGGACGTCGGCGTTGACGTCAGAGGCGCGGAGCTCGCCGCAGGTGTGGGACCTGTACCGATGCATCAGTCATCCAGTTCTTCGCGTATACCAGGGTGGATTCAACCCTCACAAGGTTACCGTCCGGGCGGGGGGCGGGTCGGGCACGCCCGGCGGGCCCCCGCGATTGCGCGCGGCGCACGGGGCGAACAGGCACGTGGGACGGATGACCTGTAAAGATGACCGAGTGCGCACCGAGGACGTCCTGGCCGCGATCGCGACGGGTCTGTGGCGATGGGACAACGCCTCCGGGACGGTCACGCTCGATGGCGAGGCCGCCCGGCTCCTCGGGCTGCCCGCCGACCCGGTGGTGCTGCCGGAGGTCGCCGTGCGCTCGCGGTTCCACCCGGTGGACTGGAACGAGATCAACGGCATCATCACGCTGGCCGTCGCCGAGGGCACGCTCGCCGAGGCCCGGCTGCGGATCATGGACGAGGACGGACGGGGCCTGCGGACCGTGCGCAGCCGCTCCAAACCGGTGGAGAACCTCACCGCCGACGGCCGCGTCGACTACGAGCTGATCGGCACCATCCAGGAGATCGCCGAGCCGCAGCCCGGCACCACCGCCGTGCACACCCCGATCACCGGGGACTGGCGGCGCTCCCGCGAGGCCTTCCTGCTGGACGCCGGCCGCGCGCTGGCCGAGGCCCGCTCCACCGAGGAGGTGCTGCGGGTCGCGGCCTCCCTGTCCATGCCCGGCTTCAGCCCCGACGGACTGGCCGTCTTCGGCGTGGCCGGCGACCGGCTGTCGATCATCGGGCACCACGGGCACGACGTCGGGGACGAGGCCCCCTTCGCGGACATGCGGCTGGACACGGACTACCCGGCCGCCGAGGTCGTCCGCACCGGACGGGCGATCTACCTCCCCAGCCCCGAGGACTACAAACGGCGCTTCCCGGCCACCTGGCCGCTCGCGCAGCGCTTCGGGCGGGCGTCCTGGGCCTTCCTGCCCCTGATCGTCGCCGGGCGCACCATGGGGGCCTGGATGGCCGCCTTCAAGCACCCGGTGTCCTTCTCCCCCGACGAGCGGTCCGTCCTGACCACCGTGGCCCGGATGCTCGCCCAGGCCCTCCAGCGCGCCGGGGTGGCCGAATCCGAGCGGGAACTCACCACCGGCCTCCAGCGGTCGATGATGCCCCAGCTCGGCCCCGAGATCCCCGGCATGCGGCTCGCCGCCCGGTACGTCCCGACCGGCGGCGGGCTCCAGGTCGGCGGCGACTGGTACGACGTGATCCCGCTGCCCTCGGGACGGTTCGCCCTGGTCATCGGCGATGTCCAGGGCCATGACGTGCGCGCCGCCGGGCTGATGGGCCAGCTGCGGATCGCGGTGCGGGCGTACGCCTCGGAGGGCCACCGGCCCGACGCGGTGCTCTCCCGCGCCTCCCGCTTCCTCGCCGGGCTGGGCTCCTCGCAGGACTCCGACGATGACGAGGACCCGGACTTCCGGAGCCCCCGGTTCGCGACCTGCCTGTACGTGGAGTGCGATCCGCGGACCGGCCTGCTGGAGGTGGCCCGCGCCGGCCACCCCGACCCCGCGATCCGGATGCCCGACGGCACCGTCCTGATGCGCCCCACCGCGGGCGGGCTCCCCCTCGGCATCGTCCCCGACACCGACTACCCCACGACCCGGTTCACCCTGGAACCCGGCGAGACGATGATGCTGTGCACCGACGGGCTCATCGAGACCGGCGGGCACGACCTCGACACCGGCTGGGCGCGGCTGCGCGCGATCCTGGAGTCCGACACGCACGGCGCGGAGTCGCTGGAGAAGCTCGCCGACCTGCTCGTCCAGGCCGTGCACGGCCCGTCCTCGCACCACACCACCGGGCCGCTGGCCGACCGCCGCGAGGACGACATAGCCGTCGTACTGCTGTGCCGCGAGGGCGACGGCGCCGGCTGCGGCCCCGCGCCGCGGCACCCGGTCCGTCCGGCGCGCCGCACGATGCTGACCGTGGCCCAGGCCGAACCGGAGCGGATCGCGGGCGCCCGGCGGCAGATCCGGGAGCTGCTGCACGACTGGGCGGACGCCGACCAGGTGGACTCGGCGGTGCTGATGGTCTCCGAGATGGTGACGAACGTGCTCACGCACACCGACGGCGACGCGCTGCTGGTCGCCGAGGCGGTGGGCGAGCTGGGCGAGCGCCGGTTGCGCGTCGACGTCGCGGACGCCAGCGACGAGCTCCCGCACAAGCGGCAGCCGGGCGAGATGGCCTCCAGCGGCCGCGGGGTGCTGCTGATGGAGATGCTGGCCGACTCCTGGGGCGTGGACCCGCGCGGCGAGGGCAAGTCCATCTGGTTCGAGCTCCAGGAGCGCTCCAAGCGGCCCGACTCCTGACGGGGCTCGGGCTAGTCGCGTGCGTAGGAACCCAGGCCGACCAGGCAGTAGACGTACTGGTTGATGACGGCGCCGTTGAGGGTGTAGCGGTGGGAGAAGGCGTACTGCGTCTTCGGGTAGTCCTCGCAGCGGTCCATGTCGGAGGTCATGGGGATGCTCCCGATCACCCGGTAGTGGGCGTCGGCGGCCGAGCAGGGCACCTCCTCCACGTCGTCGACGCGCTGCGCCGTCGTCGAGTCCGGCAGGGTGCCGTTGAGGCAGGTGCCACGGTCGTACGGGGTGGGTGCGGCCTCCTGCGTCGGCTCGGGCTCCTCGGCCGGGGCGCTGTGGGTCGGCGTCGCCGGGGCGTAGGACGGGCTGTAGGACGGGCTGTAGGACGAGTACGAGGGCTCGGGGCCCGCCGAGTAGCTCGGTGTCGCGGAGCCGGAGGCCTTGCTGTCGGCGTTGTCCCCGGAGCCGGTCGCGGCGACGGCGACGAGCACGGCCGCGATGAGGCCGCCCACCACCAGGCACCCCAGGGCCGCGGGCTTGCCGCCGCCGGTCCGGCGCGGCGGGACCGGCGCGGCGGCGAACGGGTTGCCGCCGCCCGGCCCGGCCGGCTGCGTCGCGAAGGGGTTCCCGCTGCCCGCCGGTACCTGCTGCGTGGGCGTCGCGAAGGGGTTCCCGCTGCCCGGCCGGGCCGGCTGCGCCGGCGTCGGCGTCGGGATGGGGACGGTCTGCGCCGGCCCGGGCCCGGCAGCCGCCGGACGGGCGGACGGGGTCTGCCCGGGCGCCGACACGCGGACCCGCACGGGCACCTCGCCGCCGCCGGCCCGCACGCGGACGAGCTCGCCGTCCCGGGTGCCGGACGGGATGCGCAGCCGGGCCGGGCCGGTCGGGAGCGTGACGGTGAGGATCACCCCGTGGGCCGCCTGCTGCGGAGTGATCGTTACGTCGACTTCCTGCGAAGACACCAACTGCTCCTCAGGGCCGGGGCGTTCCGGGAAGGGTCTCCTCGGATTGTGGCCCGGCCCTGTCGGCGGACGCAGCCGTTCCGTCAAGACGGCGGGCGTGGCCGTGGGAGCCGCCGGGGCCGACGGCGCCGGGGAGCCGGGGAGCGGGGGGCCGGGGGCACGGCGGAAGCCGAGGGTGCGGACGCGCCGGGTAGCGAATATTTCCGGCCAACCCCGAAGCGGTCCCCGATCATCCGTTCGCGGAGAATCGGGGACCTTCGTATTTCCGTCCGGCTCTCTCCTGCGACGACGGGAAAATGGATCACCACGCCTGTGAACGTCCGTGCGGCCGGGGGAAGACGAATTCCGGCCTCTCTCGACCGGAACCCCGATATTCCCTGGCACGAGAAAAATGTTCGTGCCATCGTCTTTCTCCGGACCGGGGGGATCCGAACGCTGGAATTCCTCTCGGGCTGCACCAAGACGTGTCCGATCATCAAGAGGAGACAGCGTGCGCAAGGCAGCGAAGCTCAGCGCGGTGGCGCTTTCCACCGTTGCGATCGTCATGGGGTCGGTCACCGCCGCCCACGCCGGCGACTACACCGAGGACGGGGTGCGGATCCGCGCCAACTCCACGACCACGTCGGGGATCAACGGCCTCGGCTACCGGAGCCACACCATCACGCCCATCTGCTACAAGGCGGGCACCGTCATCAACGGCAACAAGTGGTGGGACAAGCACCGCAACAACAACACCAGCGTCACCGGCTACACCTCGATGACCCTGCTCACGAAGTGGGCCAAGACCCCCTGCTGATCAGGCGCCGCGCGTACCCGGGGCCGGGACCGCTGGAATCGGTCCCGGCCCCGGGCGCGCCGGGCAGTGTACGGCCCCCGTCCCACCACGGAAAGGCTGATCGTGCTCCACGCTCGCCAACGGCTGCCCCTGCTGATCGCCGGCGCCGTCGCGGCCGCGGCGCTCAGCGCCTGCACCGCCGACCCGGCGGGCCCGGAACAGGGCCGAGCGGCCGGGCCCTCGGCCGAACCGCCGGTCACCGTCACCCCGCGGCCGGACCCCGCGAACGCCGCGCTCCCCCTCGACGCCTACTCCTTCGACAAAGCACAGCAGAAGGTGATGGAGCAGGCGCAGGACATCCTCACCGAATCCTGTATGCGTCGCATCGGATTCGCCTCCTTCAAGAATGCAAGTACCTACGCCAACACCACCGCAAAGCCGACCACGAGCGGAATCGGCCTGGTGGACGCGGAATCCGCGAAGAAATCCGGTTACCGGTCCGGCGCATTACCGGACCGCGGATCGGAGGCCGGGACCAAACGCGACCCCAACGAGACGGCCGCCCTCTTCGGACCGCAGGACGGGGCACCGGCGCATCCCGGCGCCCCCGAAGGCGGCTGCTCGGGCGAGGCCACCCGCAAGCTGTATCCGAAGAGCACCGAGAGCGGCACCAAACTGCTCGACGAACTCGTCCAGCAGGCGGGCGACCGGGCCCGGGGCGACAGCCGGGTCACCGCGGGCATCACCCAGTGGAGCGCCTGCATGCGCGAGGCGGGCTTCCAGGTGAGCACCCCCTGGGAGCTCCAGCAGATGGAGGGCACCCGGTGGACCGGGCCGGTCACCTCCGAGGAGATCACCGCCGCCACCACGGACGTGTCCTGCAAGCAGCGGACCACGCTCACCGACACCTGGACGGCCGTCCTGACCGCCTACCAGAACGGCCTGGTCGAACGCCACAAGGAGGGCCTGGACCAGGAGAAGAAGCGCCTGGGCGAGCAGGTCAGATTCGCCCAGCAGGTCCTCCAGGACGGTTCCGCGTGAGGGCCCCGGCCGCCGCCCTGCCCGCGTCGCTGCTGGCTTTGGTACTGGCCCTGGCGACCGGGTGCACCGCGGCCGCCTCCGGGTCCTCCGGGGCGCAGGACCCGCCCCGCTCCTCGGCCGGCCCGGCGAGCGCGGACGTGACGCGGGCGTACGACACGTACTGGACCACCTGGCTCGCGGCGAACCGGACACCCGACCCCCAGGACCCGGGCCTGGAACAGGTCGCCACCGGAAGCCAGTTGCGGGAGCTGCGCGACAACCTCGCCCAGTCGAAGGAGGCGGGGCAGGTCCTGCTCGGCGAGGTCGGCCACCGCGTCACCGGCATGGAGACCACCGGCGAGCACACCCGGGTGCTGCACGACTGCGTCGACCTGGACCGCTGGCTGATCCACGATTCCGCGACCGGCCGGCCGATCGACCAGCTGGAGGACAAGCCCTCCCAGCAGGGCGCCTTCACCATGATCCGCGAACGCGAGGGCACCCCCTGGAAGGTCGGCTCCGTCGACGTACTCGGCGAGAACTGTTGAAACGAGAAGTGGGTTTCACGTGAAACATGAAGAGGAGGCCGCTCCCGAGGAGGCCGAGCCGACCGGCGCCGTCGGCGAGGCGGACGCGTCGTCCTCGCTCGGCAGCCGCCGCCGCATCCTGATCTGGGTCGTCGCCGGCGCGGTCGCGCTCACCGGGGCCGGGGTGGTCGTCGCCACCACCGTCCGCTCCCCCTCGCAGGTCGCCGCCGACGCCGCGCCGCCGCCCGCCTCCGTACTCGCCGACCGGGTGGAACGGCGGGTGCTCACCTCGTCGGTGGTCGTACGCGGCACCGTGACCGCCGAGCAGACCCTGACCGTCACGCCCGGCGCGGGCACCGGGGCCGCGGCAGGCGCGAAGCCCGTGGTCACCCGGGTCAACAAGCAGCCCGGTACGGCCGTGCAGGCCGGCGAGGTACTCCTGGAGGTCTCGGGGCGGCCCGTGTTCGCGCTGGCCGGTGCGCTGCCCGTGTACCGGGACCTGAAGCCCGGCGCCACCGGCAAGGACGTGGGACAGCTCCAGCAGGGGCTGAGGGCGCTGGGGCACCCCACCGGCGCGGACCCGGCCGGCACCTACGGCTCCGGGACCAAGGCGGCGGTCACCGCCTTCTACACCGCGCTCGGATACGCCCCGCGGCCCGCCGATCCGGCCGACGCGGAGAACGTACGGGCGGCCGAGGACGCGGCGGACACGGCCGAACGGCAGGTCACCACGGCGAAGAACGCCCTGAAGAAGGCCAAGGAAGGCGGCGGCGACGCCTCGGAGGCCCAACTGCAGCTCACCTTCGCCCAGCAGGACCTGTCCAAGGCCACGTCCCGGCTGGGCGCGGCCCGGGCGGCGGCCGGCCCCATGGTCCCGGCCGACGAGCTGCTCTTCGTCAAGGGCTTCCCCGCGCGGGTGGACGCGGTGAAGGCATCGGTCGGCGAGCCCGTCCCGGAGTCCCTGCTGAGCGTCTCGGCGGGCGCCCCGGTCATCCGGGCCTCCCTCCCGGCCCACCAGAAGGACCTCGTGAAACCGGGGATGAAGGTCCAGCTGCTGTCCGAGGCCACCGGCCTGAGCGCCACCGCCACGGTCGAGTCGGTGGCCGCCGACCCCACCTCGGCGGCGGCCGGGACCGCCCCGACGGGCGGCGCCGGCCAGGCCGCCCCCGACACCCCGCAGAATCCCGGCGGGTACGCCCTGACGGTCAAACCCGACCAGGCCCTCGACAACCAGCTCACCGGGCAGGGCGTACGGCTCACCGTGACCGCCGCCTCCTCGGGGGAGCCCGTGCTGATCGTGCCGCTGTCCGCCGTCTCGGCGGGCGCGGACGGCCGGACCACCGTCACGGTGCTCGGCAAGGATCCGCGGGCCCAGGGGGACCGGCGCCGGGTCGAGGTCCGGGCCGGGATGTCCGCCGACGGGATGGTCCAGGTCGATCCCGTCGGCGGGGGCGCGCTCGCCGACGGCGACCGGGTGCTGGTCGCCCAGGCGAGGCCATGACCGGTGCCGGCCTCCCCCCGGTCGTCCGCTTCGAGGGCGTCGGGCTCACCTACCCCGGCCCGCCGCCGGTCCACGCGCTGCGCCCCTGCGAACTGACCGTGGAGCGCGGCGAGTACGTCACGGTCGTGGGCCCCTCCGGCTCCGGGAAGTCGACCTTCCTGAACGTCGCCGGGCTCATCGACGCCCCCACCGGCGGCCGGTACCTGCTGGACGGCATCGACACCGGCGCCCTGCGCGACCGCGACCGGACCGCCCTGCGCGGGCAGCGCATCGGCTTCGTCTTCCAGTCCTTCCACCTCCTGGCGCACCGCAGCGCCCTGGAGAACGTGCTCCTGGCCATGGTCTACAACGGCGTCGCGCGGGCGGAGCGCGCCGAGCGGGCCCGTACCGCGCTCGACCGGGTCGGCCTCGGACACCGCACCGGCCACCTGCCGACCCGGATGTCCGGCGGTGAGCGCCAGCGCGTGGCCATCGCCCGCGCCCTGGTCGCCGGACCCTCGCTGCTGCTGTGCGACGAGCCGACCGGCAACCTGGACACCGCCACGGCCGACTCCGTGCTGGCCCTGCTGGACGAACTGCACGCCGACGGGCTGACCCTGCTGGTCATCACGCACGATCCGCGGGTGGCCGCGCGGGGCCGGCGGACCGTGTCCATCCGCGACGGGATGCTGGGCGAGGTCGTCCGCCGATGACAGCAGTGACCCGATGACAACAGTGAGGTGGAAACGGTGAGGTGGAATCGGAAGGACACCGGCGCCGCGGCCGGCATCACTCCCTCCCGGTTCTCGCCGCGCGACCTGCTCGCCGAGGCACTCGCCGGAATGCTCCAGCGGCCCGCCCGCTCCGCCCTCACCGGCCTCGGCACGGTGCTGGGCGTGGGCACCTTCGTGGCGATCCTGGGCCTCACGGCCACCGCCTCCTCGCAGATCGACAGCCGGTTCAACGCCATGACGGCCACGGAGGTCGGGGTCGAGGACACGGCGGGCCGCGGCGATCCGCAGCTCGCGCAGCAGGTGCCGAACGCCTTCCCCGCCGACGCGGACGCCCGCGCGGGGGCCCTGAACGGGGTCACGGCCGCCGGGGTGTTCTGGCCGGTCCCGCTCGGCGGCAGCACCGTACGGTCGGCCCCGGTGGCCGGGGCCACAGGCGAGCGGATCCCGGTGGTCGCCGCCTCCCCCGGCATGCTGCGCGCGGCAGGGCTGGCCCTCGGCTCCGGGCGGGGCTTCGACGACTTCCACGACGGGCGCGCCGAACAGGTGGCGGTGGTGGGCTCGGCGATGGCCGCCCGCCTGGGCATCACCACGCTCGAGAGCCGCCCGGCGGTGTTCATCGGCGACCACCCGTTCACCGTGATCGGCATCGCCACGGGCGCCGACCGCAAAGCGGACCTGCTGCTGTCGGTGGTGGTGCCCCGGCGGACCGCCGAGAAGCTGTGGGGGCCGCCGGACAACTCCCAGCGGGCCCGGATGCTGGTGGTGACCGAGCTGGGCGCGGCCCGCCAGGTGGCCGGGGAGCTGCCGCCCGCCCTGCGCCCGGACCATCCCGACTGGCTGGGGCCCGTACCGCCGCCCGATCCGCGGTCCCTGCGATCGGGGGTCACCACCGACCTGGACCAACTGTTCCTGCTGCTGGCCGCGATCTGCCTGGTCATCGGCGCGGTGGGGATCGCCAACACCACGCTGGTGGCCGTGCTGGAGCGGACCGGGGAGATCGGCCTGCGCCGGGCCCTCGGTGCGCGCGGCCGGCACATCATGGTCCAGTTCCTGGCCGAGTCCGCCGCCCAGGGCGCCGTGGGCGGCCTGGTCGGCACCTCGCTCGGCACGCTCACCGTCGTCGCGGTGTCGGCCCTGCGCGACTGGACCCCGGTGATGTCGCCCGCCACCGTCGCCGTGGCGCCGCTGATCGGGCTGGTCACCGGGGTCCTGGCCGGGCTCTACCCGGCATGGCGGGCCTCGCGCACCGAACCGGCGGAGGCCCTGCGCCGCTAGGCCGTCTCTTTCGGATCTTGCCGGTTAAGCCCGCGTCGTCCGGTGCCGTGCATCGGTGCGTTGGCGGGGCTCCCTTGTACTGGACGTACTCGGGCGCTCCGCCAACGCGGCGAGGTGCGGTGCCGGGCGGCGCGGGTCAGGCAAGATCCGGAAGAGACGGGCTCAACCGTCGCGCTGTCCTAGGAGTGCTGCTCCGCCGACTTGGTCCGCTCCCGGGCGGTGGTCGGGACGGTGCCCAGCCGGCCGGCCTGGAAGTCGTCGAAGGCCTGCTGGAGCTCGTGTCGGCTGTTCATGACGAACGGCCCGTAGTGCGCCATCGGCTCGCGGATCGGGCGGCCGCCGAGGAGGACGACCTCGAGGACCGGGGCGTTGGAGTCCTGGGACTCGTCCGCCCGCACCGTGAGCGAGCCGCCCTCGCCGAAGACGGCCGTCTGCCCGGTGTGGAGCGGCCGGCGGTCCTCGCCGACCGAGCCGCGCCCGGCCAGGACGTACGCCAGGGCGTTGAAGTCCTCGCGCCACGGCAGGGTGATCTGCGCGCCCGGGGTGACGGTCGCGTGGATCATCGTGATCGGGGTGTGGGTGATGCCGGGGCCCTCGTGGCCGTCCAGCTCGCCCGCGATCACGCGGAGCAGCGAGCCGCCGTCCGGGGTGGTCAGCAGCTGGACCTGGCCGCCGCCGATGTCCTGGTAGCGCGGGGGCATCATCTTGTCGGACGCCGGGAGGTTCACCCACAGCTGGAGGCCGTGGAACAGCCCGCCGGACACGACGAGGGACTCCGGCGGGGCCTCGATGTGCAGCAGGCCCGAGCCGGCGGTCATCCACTGCGTGTCGCCGCCGTTGATGACTCCGCCGCCGCCGTTGCTGTCCTGGTGGACGAAGGTTCCGTCGATCAGGTAGGTCACGGTCTCGAAGCCGCGGTGCGGGTGCCACGGGGTGCCCTTGGGCTCGCCCGGGGCGTACTCCACCTCGCCCATCTGGTCCATCATGATGAACGGGTCGAGGTACTGGTAGTTGATCCCCGCGAACGCGCGGCGCACCGGGAATCCCTCACCCTCGAACCCACCGGGAGCGGTGGTGACGGCCAGCACCTTGCGCGGGACGACCGCGGTCGGCTCGGCCACGCGCGGGAGCGTCAACGGATTCTCAACAGTCACTGCGGGCATGGTCAGGACCTCCTTCTGCGTCGAGTTTAGTTGAAACTCGAACTTTCTGCCACACCTGCGCTCAACGGAGGCCGCCCCCGGGGAATTCCCGCGCCGGAGCCAACCCCTGCGCGCGATCCCGCGTCCTACCGGTCATGATCGATTTATTCGGCGCCGATGACACGTCGGACAGCGGAGGACAGGGGGACAACCGCAGGTCAGGCCCCCTGTGGCGGCACGCCCTCTTCGCCCTGGGCGTCACCGCGTGCGGGCTCGCCCTCGGCTGGGCCGCCTCGGCCTTCCGGCTGGGACCCCCCGACTACGGCATCCCCGCCGCCGCCCCGGGCTCCCCCTGGGCGCTGCTCGCCGTCTGCGGCGCCGTAGGGCTGGCGGTGGCCGGGCTGCTGCGCGGGATCGCGGCGCGGATCCCGGTCTACGCGCCGGGCCGGGTGGCCTTCGTCCTGGTCTTCATGGGGACCCGGCTCGCCCTCGGCTTCCGCCCGGAGCCGGGACCACTGGCCGCCGGGGCCGCGGCGGCGGTGCTGGCCGCCGCCGTATGGGCCGGGTACGCCGCGTGGACCCACCGCCGGGCCTGACCGGGGCGGGCAGCACTCGGGCGGGGCGGGCCGTGCGGGCGAGGACAGTCCTCTCGGGCCGAGGCGGACGCCCCGGCCAGGTAAGCCCCGCCCCTCAGCCGTACATGCGGCGCATCGCGAAGTCGACCATCTGCTCGACCGCCTTCGCGTCGAAGACCATCCGGTGGTCGCCCTCCATGTCGAGGACGAAGCCGTAGCCGGTGGGCAGCAGGTCGATCACCTCCGCGCCGGTGATCACGAAGTACTTGGACTCCTTGCCGGCGTACCGACGCAGCTCCTTGAGCGTGGTGAACATCGGGATGACCGGCTGCTGCGTGTTGTGCAGGGCCAGGAAACCCGGGGTGTCGCCGCGCGGGCAGTAGACCTTCGAGCCGGCGAAGATCTGCTGGAAGTCCTCGGCGGACAGCGACCCGGTGGTGAAGGCCCGTACCGCGTCCGCGAGCGAGGGCGGGGACGGCTCGGGGTACAGCGGCGGCGCCTGCGCGTAGCCCTGCGCGGGCTGCTGCGGGGCGTACTGCTGCTGGGCGCCCGGGTTCTGGTCGTAGCCGTACATGGACCGAAGCCTACCGAGGCCGGGGGCGGCTGGGCCGCCGAGTTCCGGTCAGCGGGCTTTCAGCCCCGCGACGAAGGGGGCCCAGGCCGCCGCCGACATGACGAGGACGGGGCCGTCGCGCCGCGTGGAGTCCCGGACGGGGACGACCCCCACGAGCCCGTCGGCCACCTCGACGCAGTCACCGTTTTCGCCGTTGGTGTAGCTGCTCGTCCGCCAGACGGCCTTGCTGACATCAGTCGCGCTGGTTCCCATTTCGGAGGTCCTCGGCTGTGGTTTCGATCATGGCGAGGGACGCCTCGGACGACAGTGCGGCGGCCCTGAGCCGATCGTATGCCTTTCCATACCGCTTCACGACGGCCGGATCGTCGATGAGTTGGCCGTGATACGGACCCTCGGTGTACATGACGGGTGGCTCGTCATCGAACTCCATCAGCTTCATCGAGTGGGCCATGAAGGGGCTGAGGGGCGCGTTCCACGGGAGGACTTGTGGAACGATCCGGCGACGCCGCCCCAGTGCTGCGACGTGGTCCAGTTGGTCCGCCATCTCGCGGGGCGGCAGCAAGGGGCTCCGGAGCAAGGGCTCGTGCAGGATCACCCAGTACTCGGGGCGTTGCGGGTCATCGAAGAGACGTCCCCGCTGCAGGCGGTTGCGCACCTTCACATCCACCTCTTCCGCCAGGTCCAGCGGGTGCGTGACGTGAGCGATCGCCCGGGTGTAAGGCGCCGTGTGCAGCAGTCCGGGGATGAGCGCGGGACCCCACTCCTCAATGGACCGCGCCCGCTTCTCCATCTCGGCGACCGGCGCGAAGTACTCGGCGTGCACACCCCGCCGGGCGTTCCGGGCGTCCTCGCAGCGCCGCTCGAAGAAGCCGTCCGTCCCCAGCACCCGGTCCACGTGTCTCGCCAGATCCATCGGCATGCGCCGCTGGCCGCGCTCGATCTCGCTCAAGTAGCTGACGCCGTAGAAGCTCTCCTCCACCGTCTGCTGAAGGGTGAGGCCTGCCGCTTCCCGCTTCCAGCGCAGTTCCTTGCCGTAGAGGGCCGGAACGCTCACCGAACCGTCAATGTCCCTACTCGCGACCACGATCGCTCACTTTCCACACCTCGCACTGTGGAGCCGAAACCCTTCCCACGGTACGCAGCGCAGCACCAGCCTGTGAGGGCATCGTCACAGTCCGCACAGGATCGGAACGGCACCATGAGCAACCACCCCCACGACCGAGAAGCCGCATCGGCGCTTGAGAGCCTCCGCGCCGCCCTCGCCGCGCACGGGGTCACCCTCCCCTCCCTCGACCTCCACCTCCTCTCCTACGCCGGGCGATACGACTCCCCACCCCTCATCAGCCTCGGCAACTGCAACCTGGCCACCGCCCGGCGACTGACCGACGCCCTGGCCGCCGGCCGGTGAACGGGCTCACCATCCGGCTGCTCGCCACCCCCGGGGCCGTCCCGCTGGCCCGTCACGCCGTGCGCGAGCACCTCGGCTCCGACGCCTCCCCGGACGCGGAGCTGTGCGTCAGCGAGCTGCTGGCCAATGTGATCGCCCACGTCGGCGACGGCACCCCCGTCACCCTGCGGATCACCGGAAGGGCAACCCGTACGCGGGTCGAGCTCACCGATCCCGATCCGCGCGCGTGGCCCGTACTGCGGCAGACCGGGGCAGCCGAGGAGTCGGGGCGCGGGCTCGCCCTGCTCGACGCCGTGGCCCTGCGGTGGGGGGTCACCCAGGATGCCCGGACCAAGACCGTCTGGTGCGAGCTTGACCCTGGTCACAGTCGGCCCGGAAGGGTTGCCGTTATTACCGGTGGGTAGCATCATGTTGTTACCGATTGGTATGTACGAGGAACCTGTCTCCCCGAGCCTTAACGGAGCCGTCGCCATGGGGCACTACAAGTCGAATCTCCGCGACATCGAGTTCAACCTCTTCGAGGTGCTCGGCCGCGACAAGCTGTACGGCACCGGTCCGTTCGAGGAGATGGACACCGAGACCGCCAAGAGCGTCCTCTCCGAGCTCACCCGCCTCGCCGAGAACGAGCTGGCCGAGTCCTTCGCCGACGCCGACCGCAACCCGCCGGTCTTCGACCCGGCCACCAACACCGCGCCCGTCCCGGCCTCCTTCAAGAAGAGCTACGAAGCCTTCATGGACTCGGAGTACTGGCGCCTGGGCCTGCCCGAGGAGATCGGCGGCACCACCTCGCCGCGTTCCCTCATCTGGGCGTACGCGGAGCTGCTGCTCGGCTCGAACCCGGCCGTCTGGATGTACTCCTCCGGCCCGGCGTTCGCCGGCGTCCTCTTCGAAGAGGGCAACGAGGCGCAGAAGAAGATCGCCCAGATAGCCGTCGAGAAGCGCTGGGGCTCCACCATGGTCCTCACCGAGCCGGACGCCGGCTCGGACGTGGGCGCGGGCCGCACCAAGGCGGTCCAGCAGGACGACGGCTCCTGGCACATCGAGGGCGTGAAGCGCTTCATCACCTCCGGTGAGCACGACATGGAGGAGAACATCCTCCACTACGTCCTCGCCCGCCCCGAGGGCCACGGCCCGGGCACCAAGGGCCTGTCGCTCTTCCTCGTCCCGAAGTTCCACTTCGACTGGGAGACCGGCGAGCTGGGCGAGCGCAACGGCGTCTACGCCACGAACGTCGAGCACAAGATGGGCCTCAAGGCCTCCAACACGTGCGAGATGACCTTCGGCGACCAGCACCCCGCCAAGGGCTGGCTGATCGGTGACAAGCACGACGGCATCCGCCAGATGTTCATGATCATCGAGTTCGCCCGGATGATGGTCGGCACGAAGGCCATCGCCACCCTCTCCACCGGCTACCTCAACGCGCTGGAGTACGCCAAGGAGCGCGTGCAGGGCCCGGACCTGGCCAACTTCATGGACAAGACGGCGCCCAAGGTCACCATCACGCACCACCCCGACGTGCGCCGCTCGCTCATGACGCAGAAGGCGTACGCCGAGGGCATGCGCGCCCTGGTCCTCTACACCGCCTCCGTCCAGGACGCGATCCAGCTGAAGCAGGCCGCGGACGAGGACGCCTCCGCCGAGATCGGCCTCAACGACCTGCTGCTGCCGATCGTGAAGGGCTACGGCTCGGAGAAGTCCTACGAGCTGCTCGCGCAGTCGCTGCAGACCTTCGGCGGTTCCGGTTACCTCCAGGAATACCCGATCGAGCAGTACATCCGGGACGCCAAGATCGACACCCTCTACGAGGGCACCACGGCGATCCAGGGCCAGGACTTCTTCTTCCGGAAGATCGTCCGCGACCAGGGCGCCTCCCTGAACGTCCTCTCCGAGACGATCAAGAAGTTCCTGGCCGAGGCCGTCGGCGGCGAGGAGCTCGCCGGCGCCCGCGACGCGCTCGCCAAGGCCGCCGTCGACCTGGAGGCCATCGTCGGCCAGATGATCGTCGACCTCACCGCCACCGGCGAGGACGTCAAGAACATCTACAAGGTCGGCCAGAACACCACCCGCCTGCTGATGGCCTCCGGCGACGTCGTCGTCGGATACCTGCTGCTCAAGGGTGCGGCCGTGGCCGCCGAGAAGCTCGCCACCGCCTCCGCCAAGGACGTGGCGTTCTACACCGGCAAGATCGCCGCCGCGAAGTTCTTCGCCTCGCAGGTCCTGCCGAACGTCTCGGTCGCCCGCTCGCTCGCCGAGAGCGTCGACAACTCCCTCATGGAGCTCGACGAGGCCGCGTTCTAAGCTGCCCCGCGCCAACGGCCGGGTCCCCTTCCACAGGGGGCCCGGCCGCTCGCTTACCAGCAGGTTCTTCCGTTGTCGGTCGTTCATGGGACGCTCGTACGTATGAGTCCACAGGAGCAGCACAGCAGGGGGTACTCCGTCCCGACCGGGCGGCCGTACGCCCTCAAGGAGCTGCAGGCGACCCTGGGCAGCCTCGGCGACCACCTCCGCGAGCTGTACGACGGCGCGCACCCCGCCGAGTACGACGGCATCGCCGACGCGCTGTACGTCGCCTTCCGGACCGCCGCCGGACTGGCCCCCGCCAAGAGCTACACCGGCTGCCCCGAACACCCCAACGGCGCCCTCGACCCCGAGGCCCCCGACGGCTGGGGCCGCTGCCTCATCTGCAACGACCGGCGCCGGCTCGGACGGCGGCTGCAGGGCGGCCGGCCCGCCGGCCCCGCCCCCGCGGCGGAGCAGCGGCGCCTCGGCTACCCCGTGCCGGAGGGCCCGTACACCCTCGAGACGCTGCGCGCCCTCCTGCGCACCGTCGAGGACCAGCGCTTCCACCTCTCCCTGTCCTCGCCCGCGGAGGACTTCGTCCGCATCGCCGACGACCTGCACCGCGCCTTCATCGTCGCCCGCGAGCTGTCCCGGCCGCGCAACGCCTCGGGCTGCTCCGAGCACCCCGGAGCGCCCAACGACCCCGACGCACCGCCCGGTGAGGGCTGTATCTTCTGCGCCGGACGCAAGAGACGCGCGCAGCGCTCCGCGCAGACCCCGGAGATGCTCCCGCGCATCCGCCGGGGCGAGCGCAGGCAGTTGCAGCGCCGATTCGAGCGTCCGCCGGGCTGAGGATCGACGGGACCGCGGACCAACCACCCCGGGGTCCCGGTGCCTCCGGCCATCCGCCGCAGTCCGGCCATGGCGTACACGACCGTCGTTAAGGTGAACCACATGAGCTCTCCCGCCCGCTTCGACCGCGGCCACACCGACGATCTGATGACCTTTTTGACGGCCAGTCCGTCGCCGTACCACGCCGTGGCCAACGCGGCCGAGCGGCTGGAGAAGGCAGGCTTCAGGCAGTTGTCGGAAACGGACGCCTGGGACGCGGGCACGGGGGGCAGATTCGTGCTCCGCGGCGGTGCGCTCATCGCCTGGTTCGTCCCGGAGGGCGCGAACGCCCACACCCCCTTCCGGATCATCGGCGCCCACACCGACTCCCCCAACCTGCGGGTCAAGCCGCTGCCGGACACCGGCTCCCAGGGCTGGCGGCAGATCGCCGTCGAGATCTACGGCGGGACCCTGCTCAACACCTGGCTCGACCGCGACCTGGGCCTCGCCGGGCGGCTGACCCTGCGCGACGGCACCGAACGCCTGGTGAACGTGGACCGCGCACTGCTGCGCGTCCCCCAACTGGCCGTGCACCTGGACCGGTCGGTGAACACGGACGGGCTCAAGCTCGACAAGCAGCGCCACATGCAGCCGATCTGGGGCCTCGGCGAGGTCCAGGAAGGCGACCTGATCGCCTTCCTGGAGGAGGAAGAGGGCCTGGAGCAGGGCTCGGTGGCCGGCTGGGACCTGATGGTCCACTCGATCGAGCCGCCCGCCTACCTCGGCCGCGACCGCGAACTGCTCGCCGGCCCGCGCATGGACAACCTGCTGTCGGTGCACGCGGGCGTCGCGGCGCTGGCGGCGGTCTCCACCGCCGGCGAGCTGGAGTACATCCCGGTCCTGGCCGCCTTCGACCACGAGGAGAACGGCTCGCAGTCGGACACCGGTGCGGACGGACCCCTGCTCGGCAACGTGCTGGAACGTTCAGTCTTCGCACGCGGCGGCTCCTACGAGGACCGCGCACGGGCCTTCGCCGGCACCATCTGCCTGTCCTCGGACACCGGCCACGCCGTGCACCCCAACTACGGCGAGCGGCACGACCCGACGCACCACCCGCGGGCCAACGGCGGCCCGATCCTCAAGGTCAACGTGAACCAGCGGTACGCGACGGACGGCAGCGGGCGCGCGGTGTTCGCGAGCGCCTGCGAGCGGGCCGGCGTCCCGTGGCAGACCTTCGTCTCCAACAACTCGATGCCCTGCGGCACGACGATCGGCCCGATCACGGCGGCCCGCCACGGCATCCAGACCGTCGACATCGGCGTCGCGATCCTCTCGATGCACAGCGCCCGCGAACTGTGCGGCGCGGACGACCCGTACCTCCTGGCCAACGCGCTGCTCGCCTTCCTGGAGGGCTGAGCCCCCAGGAACGCGGCCAGACAACCGCCCCCGTCCTACGCCTCCTCGTCCATCCCGGCGAGGACGAGGGGCAGCCGCGCCACCCCGTCGGCGGTGACGGTCACCGGAACCCCCCAGTCCTGCTGGTGGACGTGGCAGGCCGGGTACTCGTTGGTCTCCGCGGCGGAGCCGCTATCGGACTCGGTGTCGTCGCAGGACGCCGCCATGGCGGAGACGTGCAGCACGCCCTCGGTGACCTCCGGGTTCAGCGCGAGCTCCCGGAACAGGTCGGTCCCGGCGCCCTCACCCGCCGTGAGCAGCTCGGGCGGGGTCGAGGAGACCAGCAGGCGGGTGGACGGCCCGTAGCGGGTGTCGAGCTTCTGCCCGGCGGGGGCCTGGAACACCACGTCGAGGCGGAGCGTGCCCGGCGCCACCTCGGTCGCGGCGCGCTGCGTCCGGTGGGCGACCGCGTCCACCCGTACCGCGTCCTCCGGCAGCCGCAGCCGGGTCAGCCGGTGCCGGGCGGACTCGACCACCACGATGTCCTCCCCGACCAGCACGGCGTCGCTGGGCTCGCGCAGGTCGGTGGCGAGCGTCGAGACCTCGCCGGAGGCGGGGTCGTAGCGGCGCAGCGCGTGGTTGTACGTGTCGCACACCGCGACCGAGCCGTCGGGCAGGGCGGTGACCCCGAGCGGGTGCTGGAGCAGGGCCTGTCCGGCGTCCCCGTCCCGGTGCCCGAAGTCGAACAGCCCGGTCCCGACGGCGGTCGTGACGGCGTAGCCGTCCTCGGCGGCGTGGACGTACCGGAGCGCGCTGGTCTCGGAGTCGGCGATCCACAGCCGGTCCCCGGCGGCCGCGAGGCCGGAGGGCTGGGCGAACCAGGCCTCGGCGGCCGGCCCGTCGTGCAGCCCCTCGTTGGTGGTCCCGGCGGCCACCTCGACGGTCCCGTCGGCCGGGTCCCAGGTCCACAGCTGGTGCACGCCCGCCATGGCGATCCACACCTTGCCCTGCCACCAGGCCACGTCCCACGGCGAGGACAGGTCCACCTCGAGCGCCGGCCCGGAGGTGGGCGAGCCCTGCCACCACTGGCGGCCGGTGCCGGCGACGGTCTCCACGGCCCCGGTCTCCGGGTCGAACAGGCGCAGGGCGTGGTTGACGGTGTCGGCGACGACGACCCGCCCGTCGGGCAGCAGCGCCAGCCCCTGCGGCTCGCTGAAACTCCCGGCGGTGAACCCGCGCTCCCCGCTGCCGATGCGCCGTACGACGGTCTCCGCGTCGGGCGCCAGCTCCACCAGCTGGTGCCGGGTCGAGTCGGACACCAGGAGGTTCCCGCCGGGCAGCACCAGCGCCTTGCCGGGGAACCGCAGGTCGCTCGCGACCGGCTCGGGAGCCACGTACGGCCCGTCCCCGCGCCGCAGCGTCCCCTTGGCCCCGTGCACGGCCTCCAGCTCCTCGACGAGCCGCTCGATGGCGTGCGCGTGCCCCTCACCGGCGTGCTGCGCGACGACGTACCCCTCGGGGTCGATCACCACGAGCGTGGGCCAGGCCCGGACGGCGTACTGCTTCCAGGTCGCGAGCTCCGGGTCGTCCAGCACGGGGTGGTGCACCTCGTACCGCTCGACGGCGTCCACGACGGCGGCGTGGTCGGCCTCGTGCACGAACTTCGGCGAGTGCACCCCGATGATCACGACGGTGTCGCGGTGCTTCTCCTCCAGCTCGCGCAGCTCGTCGAGGACGTGCAGGCAGTTGATGCAGCAGAAGGTCCAAAAATCCAGAATGACCACGCGTCCTCGCAGGTCGGCGAGGGTGTACGGCTTGCCACCGGTGTTCAGCCAGCCCCCCTTGCCGATCAGCTCGGGGGCACGGACACGGGCACGTCGGGGTGCGGACGCGGCAGAGTTCATGGCTCAAGGGTGCCACCCCCGGCATATGCGCCCCGCGCGGGTGACTACGGGTGACGGACCTCCGTGGCAGTTTGGCCGCAGACGCTGAAGGAGGCGTCGGGCCATGACCACCGGGCGCGATTCCTCTAGTCGAACAGGGCGCTCAGGCGGGGGAGGCGGGTCGCGGTTTCCTCCGTGTCGTCGAAGTCGAAGTCCCAGGCCGGGTCCAGGGGCGGGTAGCTGATCGTGAAGGAGTCCGCCGGGAGTTCGCGGCCCGTGGCTGTCTCGTAGGCGGTCCAGGCGATGGAGAGGGCCCGTTCGTCGGCGAGTTCCAGGCCCTCCCGCGCGGCCTCGCGGACCGCCGGGTGCAGGGCCAGGGAGTCCGGGTCGGCCAGGGCCGCCTCGAAGGCGTCCTGGCCCTGGGTGAGGAGCCAGCCGCGGAAGTAGTCGAAGCCGTCGTCCGAGCAGCCGCCGTTGATCACGTAGGCCGCGGCCCAAAGGGGGCTGCGGTAGGACTCCGCCAGCAGGTCCCACAGCACCTGCTGGGCCCCGGCTATCTCCGCCTCCGGGAGCCGTGCGAGCAGCGCCGCCGCACGCTCCGCCACCAGGTCCTGCGCCGCCTCCGCGCGGGCCGTGTCGATCAGCTTCCAGAACGTCTGCTTGTCCATGGACAGAGCCTCGCACCCGGCTCTGACATCAGGTGAGGAAGGAGTGGAGAGATCCCGTGAGTGATGTGACGAACGCGTCCCGGACCGCGGGCGGGACCAGGTCCAGGGACAAGTACGGGTTCAGGTCCTCCAGTTCGACGAGGAGGAGTTCCCCTGACGGCGCCCGGCAGGCGTCCACGCGCTGGATGCCGTGGCGCAGGGTGTTCCACTCGATGAAGGAGCGGGCGAACTCCAGGTCCGCGCCCTTGGGTTCGTAGGGCGCCAGCTCCCATCGGCGGTCCGGGTCCGGGGCGTAGAGGGCGTACTGGAAGGCGTCGTCGACGAAGTAGAAGGACACCTCGTACGCGAAGTCGATGCGGGGCTGGATGAGGATCTCGCCCGCGGGGCCGGACGGGTGCGCGGTGAAGGTCAGGCCGATGGAGTCGGCGCCCTGCTTCGGCTTGACCGCGTACGAGGGGACCTGCGGCAGCTCCGCCAGCCGGGCCGGGTCGTCGATCGTCGGGATGACCGGGTACCCGGCGGCCGTGAGGTCGAGCAGGTACTGCTTGCCCGCCATGTCGCCGCGGCCCGTGAGCGGGTTGTAGACCCGGGTGCCGGCGGTGAGCGCGGCGGCGCGGAAGGAGTCGTAGGCCTCCTGGTAGTGCAGCACCGGCCCGCTGTTGCGGACGATCACCGCGTCGAAGCCGGGCATCAGGCGCTCCGCGTCCAGCGGATGGCACAGGGCCAGCGGGAAGTGCTCGCGCAGCCGGGCGGTGAGGAAGGCGTCCTCGTCGCCGTAGCGGCGGCCGCGCGCCGGATAGGCCAGGTCGGTGACGTAGAGCAGGGGCATGAGGGCAACCTATCGCGGGCACGGATCAACGCATGAAATACCTCGTACGGGACAAAGTGCTGGCCATCGGGGACGACTACTGGATCGAGGACGAGGACGGGCGCCACGTCTTCCTCGTCGACGGGAAGGCCTTGCGGGTCCGCGACACCCTGGAGCTCAAGGACCCGGACGGACGGATCCTGATCACCCTGCGGGAGAAGATGCTCTCCTTCCGCGACGCGATGACGCTGGAGCGGGAAGACCGCCGGCTGGCCGTCATCCGGCGCAAGCGGCTCTCGCTGCTGCGCAACCACTACCGCGTGACGCTGGCCGAGGGCACCGAGCTCGACGTCAGCGGGCGGATCCTGGACCGCGAGTTCAAGGTCGAGTACGAGGGCGAGCTGCTCGCCCTGATCTCTCGCCAGTGGTACCGGGTCCGCGACACCTACGCGGTGGACGTGATCCGCGAGGACGCCGACGCGGCCCTGCAGATCGCGGTGGCGGTGTGCGTGATCCGGATGGCCGAGAAGGAGCGCGAGGACGGGTAGCGCCGCCCCCTCCCTCCGGCGTCAGGCGGGCGGCGGCGGCGCCGCGTAGCAGTGGACGCTCACCGTCCGGTCCGGGCCCCACCGCTGTTCGACGGTGGCCAGGCGGCTCCAGCCGAGGCGCTCGTACAGGGCGGCCGCCGCCGTGTCGGAGGCCAGGACGTCGAGGACGGGGTGCAGCGCGCGCCCCCGGGCCTCGCGCACGGCCCGCTCCAGCAGCAGGGCGCCGGCCCCCCGGCCGCGGTCCGCGGGCGAGACGAACAGGCGGCTGATCACCGCGGTGCGCTCGACGGGCACGCCCGCGCGGCGGCTCCACAGGGCGGGCGCCGCGTCGCGGGCTCCGCTGCGGGACAGGCCGATGTGGCCGGTCACGCGGCCGTCGCGGTGCGCCACCCAGGCGTCGAGCAGGGCGGGCGGGGCCAGCCACCGCGCGGGCCGGTCGGGCCAGTCCAGCGGGTAGCCGTCGTGCGCGTGGACGGCGGCGAGCACCGCGACGCACGCGTCGAGGTCGGGGGGCTCGCGCCGCCGCAGGCCCTGGTCGTGGGCCGGGGCCTGGCCTCGGGCATGGGCCTGTGCTTGGCCTCGGGGCCGGGCCCGCGGGGCGTCCCCGGTCATCGGCGGGCCGGCGGGCGCAGCCCCAGCACGCGGTCCTTGAGGGCGGGGAACTGGGCGCGGGTGTCGGGGACCTTGGCCGGGTCGAGGTCGACGGTGAGGACGTCCTCGCCGGGGCCCGCCTCGGCCAGGACCTCGCCCCAGGGGTCCACCACCAGGCTGTGCCCGGCCTGCTCCACACCCGCGTGGGTGCCGGCCAGCCCGCAGGCGAGGACGTACGACTGGTCCTCCACCGCCCGCGCCCGGCTCAGCAGCGTCCAGTGCGCGCGGCGCCGCGCGGGCCAGCCGGCCGCGACGACCATCGTGGTGGCCCCGGCGTCGACCAGCCCGCGGAACATCTCGGGGAAGCGCAGGTCGTAGCAGGTGGCGATGCCGAGGGTCTGCTCCGGCAGCTCCACCGTGGTGAGGGAGTCGCCCGCCGACATCAGCACGGCTTCGCCCTGGTCGAAGCCGAACCGGTGGATCTTGCGGTAGGTGGCGGCCAGCTCGCCGTCGGGGGAGAGCACGAGGGCGGTGTTGTAGAGGGAGCCGTCGCCCGCCCGCTCCACGACCGAGCCCGCGTGCAGCCAGACCCCGGCGTCGCGGGCCGCCCCGGACATGGCCGCGTAGGTCGGGCCGTCCAGTGGTTCCGCCTCGGTCTCGAACTGCTCGTAGGCGAAGGCGCCGACCGTCCACAGTTCGGGCAGGACGACGAGGTCGCAGCCCGCCTGTTCCCGTACGAGTTCGGCCACGCGGGAGCGTCGGGAATCGACCGACTCGCCCTCGTTCACTGCGATTTGAATCAGCGAGGCGCGCACATTACCACCGTCCTGGGCTTCCAGCCGTCAACTCGGGCCTACGATCGTCACACGAAAGCACTGCCGGGGTGCTCACCGGCAGCGTAGTTTTGGAAACCGAGTCTGAAGTCCAGAGCTTTCAGAACGCGCCACTGAACAGCACCGCGAGGGGTCCCGTTGACCGTCCATCCCAGCCTTCAGCCCTATGCCGACGCGTGGACGCACTCCATCGAGGCGATATCCGAGCTGGTCCTTCCGTTGACGGAGGGCGAGTGGAACCGGGCGACGCCGTGCCCGGGATGGTCGGTCCGTGACGTCGTGTCACACATCATCGGCATCGAATGCGAGCAGCTCGGAGACCCGCGGCCGATCCACACCGTGGCCCGCGACCTGCGGCACGTGGTGGACGAGTTCAGCCGGTACATGGAGGTGCAGGTCGACGTACGGCGCCACCACACCGCGCCGGAGATGACCTCGGAGCTCGAGTACACCGTCATCCGGCGGTCGCGGCAGCTGCGGAACGAGAAGCGGGATCCGGACACGATGGTGCGGGGTCCGCTGGGCGACCAGGTGACGCTGGAGCAGGCGCTGCGGCTGCGGGCGTTCGACGTGTGGGTGCACGAGCAGGACCTGCGGGCGGCGCTGGGCGTGCCGGGGAACTGGGACTCGCCGGGTGCGTACGTGGCACGGGACCTCCTGCTCGCCGGGCTGCCGAAGGTGGTGGCGAAGCGGGCGGGGGCGCCGGCGAACTCGGCGGTGGTGGTCGACGTGCACGGCGCGCTGGAGTTCATGCGGACGGTACGGGTCGACGCGGAGGGGCGGGGGACGGTGGACAAGGCCCCGTCGCTGGGCCCGGCCGTGACGCTCACGCTGGACTGGGAGACGTACGTCCGCCTCGCCGCGGGCCGGGTCCGCGCGCACGCCGTGGCCGACCGGGTGAAGGTGGAAGGCGACGCGGAGCTGGCCGAAGCCATCCTGGCGGGGTTCGCCGTGACCCCGTAGCGGCCGAGCCCCGGAGCGGCCGCGACCCGCCGGCATGCCCCGCCGTGCCCGGGCTCCGCGGCCTGCCCGGGCTGCGCGGTCTGCCCGGGCTGCGCGGTCTGCCCGGGCTGCGCGGTCTGCCCGGGCTGCGCGGAAGATCAACGGATCTTGCGCGCACGGCACACGCCCCGTGGCATCCCCTGCCTAGTGTCGACCTCGTCCGGCGCGTCCGGGCGGGGTGGGACGGGGGTCCGCCCCGCCCGGGGCGCGGGTTCGGCCCGCGGCGGCGGCCTCTTGTGCGGCCGCCCGCCGGAACTCGGTGGGGCTGAGCCCGTACGCGGCGCGGAAGGCGCGGCTGAAGGCCGGGGCGTTGGTGAAGCACCAGCGGGCCGCGATCTCGTGGACGGGCCGGCCGGCCAGTTCGGGGCAGTCCCCCTCCTGGCAGTGCGCGCGGCCGCGGCCGGCGGGCCTACTGCGGCCCGTGCCCCGATGGCTCCGGAAGGGAACACGCCCGGGCGGCCCGCTCCGGGGGTGGGTTCTTCGGCGCGGGAATCACGGCGCGGGCGCCGGCGGCTTCGCGGGACAGGGCCCGGCCGCGCAGCCGGAGGATCTGGCTGATGCCGAGCGCCTGCACGACGAACACCGTGGAGAACGCGATGCGGTAGTCGTCGCCGGTGGCGTCCAGCAGGATGCCCACGGCCAGCAGGGTCGTCATCGAGGCGATGAAACCGCCCATGTTGGTGATTCCGGAGGCGGTGCCCTGACGGTCCGCCGGGTTGGCCGGGCGGGCGAAGTCGAAGCCGATCATCGATGCCGGTCCGCAGGAGCCCAGCACCAGGCACAGGGTGACCAACAGCCACATCGGGGCCCGGTCGCCGGGGTGGACGAGGACCGCCGCCCAGAGCAGGGACGTCAGGCCCACCGTGCCCAGGGCGAGCGGCATCCGCGCGGACTGGCGGCGGCCGACGATCTGGCCGTAGACGAGGCCGAGCGCCATGTTGGAGGCGACCACCAGCGTGAGCAGGCCGCCCGCGGTACTCCGGGACAGCCCCTGCGCCTCGACCAGGAACGGCATGCCCCACAGCAGCAGGAACACCATCGCCGGGAACTGCGTGGTGAAGTGCACCCACAGGCCGAGCCGGGTGCCCGGTTCGCTCCAGGACGCGCGGATCTGGCGGCGGACGAAGCCCCCGCCCGCGCCCCGGGCGGGCGGCGCCGCGTGCCCCTCCGGGTGGTCGCGCAGGAACAGCACCAGCGGGACCAGGACCACCAGTCCCGCCGCCGCGCTCCCGGCGAAGGCCGGCACCCAGCCGACCCCGTGCAGGACGGGCGCCAGGACCAGCGTGGAGACGAGGTTGCCCGCCATGCCGACCAGCCCGGCCAGCTGCGCCATCAGCGGGCCGCGCCGGGCCGGGAACCACCGGGTGCCGAGCCGCAGCACCGAGATGAAGGTCATGGCGTCACCGCAGCCCAGCAGGGCCCGGGCGGCCAGCGCCATCTCGTACGAGGGGGCCAGCGCGAAGCCGAGCTGCCCGGCGGTGAACAGGACGGCCCCGAGCGTCAGCACCCGCTTGGTGCCGAGCCGGTCCACCATCAGGCCCACCGGTATCTGCATCCCCGCGTACACCAGGAGCTGGAGCAGCGAGAAGGTGGCCAGCGCCGAGGCGTTGACGTGGAAGCGGTCGGCGGCGTCGAGTCCGGCCACGCCCAGGCTGGTACGGAAGATCACCGCGACGAAGTAGACGGCGACGCCGATGGACCAGACGGCGACGGCCCTGCGCCCGCCGGGCGGGTCGAGGGCGCTCACCGGGCGTCCCCGCGCATCAGGGATCCGACCCGGCCCAGGTGCGCCCGTACGCAGGCCGCCGCACGGTCCGCGTCGCCCGCCCGCAGCGCCGCCAGGACCTCGCGGTGCTCGGCGAGGTTCTGCGCGACCCGGTCCGGGTGGGCGTCCATCACCGCGACGCCCATCCGCAGTTGCCGGTCGCGCAGCTGGTCGTAGAGGCGGGACAGGATCTGGTTGCCGGCGTGCCGGACGATCTCGGCGTGGAAGCAGCGGTCCTCGGCCGCGAAGGCCGCCAGGTCGCCGCTGTCCGCGTGCCGCTGCTGCGCGCGCAGCAGTTCCTCCAGTCGTTCGAGGAGCGCGGCCGGGGCCGGGACGGCCCGCCGGACGGTGAACTCCTCGACCAGCAGGCGGGTTTCGACCACGTCCGCGATCTCCTGTGCCGACACGGGCAGGACCAGCGCGCCCTTCTTGGGATAGAGCCGGATCAGCCCCTCCGTCTCCAGGCGCAGCAGCGCCTCGCGCACCGGGGTGCGGGAAACGCCGACGGCCTCGGCGACCTCGCCCTCGGTCAGGAGCGTGCCGCCTTCGTACCGGCGGTCGAGTACGCCCTGTTTGACGTGCCGGTAGACGCGGTCGGCGGCGGGGGCGTCAGCCGGGACAGGGGCTGCGGGGGCGGGCGCTGCGGGGGCGGAAGCAGGCATGGACACAGGATAGATACATGCTGCCTACAGCCTTGTCGCGTCTCAGCATCCAAGACCGCTTCCAGGAGCGGGCGCACCGCCACGACTGCATCGAAGGATGTACCGCCGGTTCGTCCACCGGCACGACGTACGGGGCCCCGCCCGCCGGGACGCTGGAGTCATGGCCGACACCCTGACCACCGTCCCGGTGAGCCGCACCTCCGCCCGGCTCCCCCTCCTCGACGTCCTGCGCGGCGCCGCCATCCTCGGCACCCTCATGACCAACGTGTGGATCTTCGCCTCGCCCGGTTCGGAGTGGGGCGTGCTCAGCGGGGTGACCATCCCCGATCCCGTCGCCGACCCCTCGTTCGCGAACATCGCCGAGAGCGTCTTCCGCTTCCTCGCGGACGGCAAGTTCCTGGCGCTGCTGACGGTCCTGTTCGGGGTCGGCCTGGCCATCCAGTACGACTCCGCCGCCCGCCGCGGCGAGCCGTGGCCCGGCCGCTACCCGCGGCGCGCCGCGTTCCTCTTCCTGGAGGGCACCGTGCACTTCGTGCTCGTCTTCGCCTGGGACGTGCTGATGGGGTACGCCGTCACCGCCCTCCTCGTCGCCTGGCTGCTCGCCCGCTCCGAGAAGGTCCGAAGGCGGGCCCTGTGGACGGCCGCCTCGGTGCACCTGGCCCTGCTCGCCCTGCTGACGCCGGCCGCCCTCGGCGCCCGGGGCGGCACGCCGCGGGGGCCGGACCCGGCCGCCGTCGAGCTGTACGCGCGGGGAAGCTACGCCGAGCAGATCGCCTTCCGGCTGGAGAACCTTCCCGTCCTGCGCATCGAGCCCGTCTTCTCCTTCGCCCTGCTCGTGTTCCTCTTCCTGCTCGGCGTCCGGCTGCACCGCGCGGGCGCCTTCACCGCCACCGCCGGGGGCCGACGCATCCGGGCCCGGATGGCCGCCTGGGGCCTCGGCCTCGGGCTGCCCCTCAACGCCGCGACCGCCCTCGGCGGCGAGGCCTTCTTCTTCCTGGGCCGCTACGGGGCCGCGCCGCTGCTCGCCGTGGGCTACATCGGCCTGATCGGCATCGCCCTGGACCGGCTGTGGATTCCGCGGCCCGTCACCACCGCCCTCGGCTCGATCGGCCGCACCGCCCTGACCTGCTACGTCGCCCAGAACCTGCTGTGCATGCTGCTCTGCTACGGCTTCGGGCTGGGGCTGGCCGCCCGGCTCGCCGGGTCCGGCCCGTGGTGGGTGATGGGCCTGTGGGCGGCCGTCGGGCTGGTCCTCGCCACCGGGTCGTGGCTGTGGCTGCGCCGCTTCGACCGGGGGCCGCTGGAGTCCGTACAGCGGTTCGTCCTCAAGTGACCTCCCCGGCACGGCGCTCGGTACCGCCCCGCCCGGTCGGGCCTCTCAGCCGGGGCCGATCACCGCGCCCTCGTGCCAGCCCCCGCCTCCCCCGGACTCCGTGCGGGAGGTGCCCCCACGCCAGTAGTGCTGGAGCAGGCCGTCGGTGCGCAGGACGACCACTTCGAGGTTGAACCCGAAGCTGCCCTGGAGCATCCCGGTGACCGCCCGGACGCCGTGCCCGAAGACCGCGCCGCGGGTCCACGCCGAGCCGCTCGCGTTGCCGCGCCACCAGTGCTCGACGCGCCCGTCGGCGAGGGCCACGCACAGCTCGTAGTTCCCGGCGGTGTCCTCGTCCACGGCCCCGTGTTGCGACTCGATCAGGCAGGGCGCACAGGCCGCCCCGGCCCCGAAGACCTCCCCGGCCCGCCAGACGAAGCCGCATCCGTCGTCCCGCCACCACAGCTGCATCCGCCCGTCGGTCCGGGCGGCGACGAGGTCGAGGCGGCGGGAGCGGGTCTGGACGAGGGCGGGGCCGTAGTGGGCGATGCCGGAGCCGAAGCGGCCGCCGTCGTTCCAGGTCCAGGGGGCGCCGTTGATCCGCCACCAGTGGTTCAGGCGGCCGTCCGCGGTCCGCACGACCACCTCGAAGTTGCCCGGCTTGCCGTAGTCGCTCTGGATGAGGGCCGGGGTCGAGCCGACGGCCGCGTCGCCCGGGCCGAAGGCGCCGCCGTCGCGCCAGAGGCCGGCGGACTGCTCGTAGTACCAGTGGCGCAGCCGGCCGCCGGTGGTCACGTGCAGGGACTCCATGTTCCGGTTGTAGGTGGCGCCGGTGAAGGCGGGCGGGCCCGAGGCGTCGGTCGCGAAGGTGCCGGCGCGGGCCCACGCGAAGGGGGCCTCGCCCTCGCGCCACCAGTGCCGGAGGCGGCCGCCGCCGGCCCGCGCGAGCAGCTCGAAGTTGCGGTGGGCGCGGCCGTTGCCGCTCTCGTAGACGTTGCCGGTGTGCAGGCGGCGCTTGCTCCACGGGTCGACGTTGGTGCCGCGCAGGCCGCACTTGGCCCAGTAGTCGATGTTGGCCTCGCCGTACGCGATCCGGCCGTAGCCGCCGACGTGGTGGCCGGTGCCCCAGGAGTTCTTGAACAGCCAGCAGCCCGCCGCGTCGTCGTACCCGACGACCAGCACGCAGTGGCCGCCCGCGAGCCGGTCGCTCGTACGGTGGTAGACCCCGGCGCCGAGCGCGAAGAAGTCCTCGTACACGTCGAAGCAGGCGGTCAGCGGGCCCACGGTGTCCAGCCAGACCTTCTGCTGCTCGACGTCGCCGAGGCGGACGTAGTCGGTGATGCGGACGGTCCGGCCCGAGCGGTCCCAGCTGGGCGTGTACTCGGCGCGCCAGGCCTCGCGCCGGACGGCGGGCAGGCCCTCGGGCGGGGTGCTGTAGGGCCGGCAGTCCGGATCGGCGAGCCCGCCGTTGGCCCTGATCCAGTCCAGGGCCGTCTCCGGGTCGCTGCCCTGCCCGCAGCTGAGCCTGAGCCCGCCGTGGACGTCGCCCTCGGAGCGCTCCGCCCAGACGCAGTGCTCGATGCGGGCCATGGACTCCACCAGGCCGGCGGCGCCGAAGGCCCAGCAGGAGCCGCACGGGTTCTGGTCCTTCACCTTGGTGATCCACGACCGGCCCCAGCGGCTGCGCCAGTCGACGGCGGCGGGCCGCCCGCCGGCCGCCGTAGCGGGACCCGCCGCCGTGCCGGAGCCCGCCGCCGTGCCGGGGAGCAGCCCGTGGGCGGCCCGGCGCCGGTCGAGGTGCGGATTGCCGCTCGGGTAGCCGATCAGCGCCCGCAGGTCGACGGCCCGGACGGCCTCGGCGGGGGTCAGGTTCACCCCGGGCTCCAGACCGAGCGAGGGCCGGGGCACGCGCTCCTCGTCGGCCAGGTGCTCGAGGACCGACCACCGCGCCCCGCGCTCCGCGAGCCGTGCCCGCAACTCCCCCGCGGTCTGGACAGATACCTCCGGCATGGCGGCCCCCCAGCTGCACCCGTGCGGATCCCCGACGGGCGAGCGTCTCCCCGCGCCAGAGCCCCGTCAAGGGGGGCGGGACGGTCGCGCGGTGGCACGAGGGGGCCTCACACGGCGCGCTCCGGCGCATCCCCGGCTCGCCGACTGCGTGCAGTCGGCGGGGCCTACGGGAGTCCCGGCCGCACCTGCGTCCACGCGTCGACCGCCTCCGCCAAGGGATCGCCGTCCGCCAAGTGGGGGCGTACGAGCGCCATCCGGGCGATCAGGATCTTGATGCTCCGCAGGTGCACGATGCGCGGGCGCGGCAGGTCGCGCCAGGTGCGGGACTCCGCGGCCGCCTGCCGCGGGGTCAGGTCGATCAGTGCCAGCAGCTCCCGGCACAGCGCCGCCGGGTCACCGCCGCGGCCCGGGCCGAACTCCCGGATCAGGTAGCCGCGTACGGCCGCCAGCTCGGCCCCGCGGGCCAGCCGGCCCGTCCCCTCGGCCTCCGCGCAGCGGAAGATGGCGGCCAGCGCCACCCGGCCCCAGCGGAGCCGGACCTCCTCCGGCACCTGGTCGTCCTGCATCCACCCCACCGCCAGGCTGCGCAGCGCCCGCGGCCGGGGCTCGTCGCCCAGCGGCGGGCCGGTGGCCAGCCACTCCTCCAGCTCTTCCAGGCAGTGCCCGTCCGGCGGCACCGAGGTCAGCACCTGGCCCCGGCTGAGCAGCGCGACCACGGCGCCCGTGAAGTGGACCTTCGCGACGTGCCCGGCGTCGAAGGAGCCGACGGCGCGCCCGTACCGCTCGATGCGGCGCAGCCCCAGCCGCAGCCGGCCGACGGCGTAGACCTGTCCGGTCCGCGCCACCCCGCCGACGCAGCGGACCACGCACACGCCGCCCGTGACGTCGGCCTCCTCGACGGAGTACACCTGCAACTCGGCTATCGGCACGCCGGGAGGCTACCGGGTCCGTCCCGTCAGCGGGACGGGCCTTCCAGGACGAGGCGGATCTCCGTCACCTCGTACCCGGCCCGGTCGAAGGCGGCCGCCATCGGGACGTTCACGGTGTCGGTGGTCGCGGTGACGCGCTCGGCGCCCGCGGCGGCGTGGAAGCGGGTGATCTCGGCCAGGATCTCGTCGACGAGGCCCTGCCCGCGCTGCTCCGGTACGACGCCCAGGTAGCCCACGTTGCGGTGGTACGGGGTCGCCGAGGGGATGGCCATGCCGGCGGGGGTGCCGTCCGGGAGCTCGGCGAGGCGCCACCAGGACCGCTCGCCGGGGCAGTCGAGGTAGAAGGCGAAGTCCTCGCGGGCCAGTCGGCGGGCGTCCATCACGCGCAGCTCGTTCCGCGTGGCCAGGTCGAGGCTGCCCTCGGACAGCCGGACGAAGGCCTCCAGGAACTCCTCGTCCGTGCCCTCGCGGAAGACCAGCCGCCCGGTGGGCCCGGCCGGGGCTGCGGCGGCTGGGGTCCACTCGTAGCGCAGGCGCTCGATCTCGGTGGTCAGGCCGGCTTGGGCCGCCGCCTTCCGCCGCCAGGCGACCGCCTCGGCCAGGGCCGGGTCGGTGCGCCAGTCCCGGGGCAGGGAGAGGTTGTAGAGCGGGAGCCCGCCGAAGGCGGCGTGGCCGGCGGCGAGCAGCCCGGCGGCGAGGGCGGCCGGGTCGGCCACCGAGCTGCGCACCTGGAGGCAGTCGAGCGCGATGGGCCGTGCGCTGTCGGCGCGGCCCCACCACAGGGCGCGGGCGAGGACCTCCCCGTCCTCGTCCTCGGCGAACCAGGTCCATTCGGGGCGCAGCCGGTTCCCGGCGAGCTCCTCACGGATCCGCTCGGCGGTCAGGGCGGGGACGGGTCCGTCGGCCGGAGGGGCGAGGGCTCGGTCCAGGTCCGCGGGATCCGCGGCGGCAGGTCGAAAGCGCATCCGGTGATGATCACATCTGGTGATCGCACCGGCCAGGGGATTGTCCGCGGGCCGGAAACGGCCGGAGGCCGGCCCCCGTGTCGCGGGGCCGGCCTCCGGGACGTGCGTCGTCGTCACGCCCAGGTGATCAGGCGGCGGGGGTGCTCCAGGACCGCGGCGATGTCGGCGAGGAACTTGGAGCCGAGCTCGCCGTCGATGAGCCGGTGGTCGAACGACAACGCCAGGGTGGTGACCTGACGGGGCTTCACCTTGCCCTTGTGGACCCACGGCTGGAGCTTGATCGCGCCGACCGCGAGGATCGCGGACTCGCCCGGGTTCAGGATCGGCGTACCGGTGTCGACGCCGAAGACGCCGACGTTGGTGATGGTGATGGTGCCGTTCTGCATGTCCGCCGGGGAGGTCTTGCCCTCGCGGGCCGTGGCGACCAGCTCGGACAGGGCCGTCGACAGCTCGCCGAGCGACTTGGCGTGGGCGTCCTTGATGTTCGGGACGATCAGCCCGCGGGGGGTGGCCGCCGCGATGCCCAGGTTGACGTAGTGCTTGAGCACGATCTCCTGGGCCGCCTCGTCCCAGGACGCGTTGACGTCCGGGTTGCGGCGGATGGCCACCAGGACGGCCTTGGCGATGAGGAGCAGCGGGTTGATCCGCAGTCCCGCCAGGTCCGGGTCGTCCTTGAGCTCCTGGACCAGCTTCATCGTGCGGGTCACGTCGAGCGTGATGAACTCGGTGACGTGCGGCGCGGTGAAGGCCGAGCCGACCATCGCCTGGGCGGTGACCTTGCGGACGCCCTTGACCGGGATCCGGGTCTCCCGGGCCGAGGCCTCCACGGCCGGAGCCGGGGCCTGGGCGGCCACGGCCGGAGCCTGCGCCGCCACCGGGGCCGCGGCCGCCTGCGGAGCGATGGCCGCGGCGGCCGCCGCGTGGACGTCCTCCCGGGTCACGACCCCGCCGTCACCGGTGGGGACGACGGCGGCCAGGTCGATGCCGAGGTCCTTGGCGAGCTTGCGCACCGGCGGCTTGGCCAGCGGGCGCTCGGCGGCCGCGTGCCCGTTGCCGTTACGGACCGGGGCGGCCGGAGCCACCGGGGCGGCGGGGGCAGCCGGAGCCACGGCGGCCGCCGCAGCGGTGCCGTTCTGCGCGGGCGCGCCCGCCGGAGCCTTGCGCGGGCGGCGCTTGGTGGAGGCGGTGGAGACCCCGTAGCCGACCAGGACGGGCTGGCGTACCTCGGGGGCCGCCTCCTGCGGCTCGGCGGCGGCCGGGGCCGCCTCCTGGACCGGGGCCTCGGCGGCGTCGCCGGGGCCGGTCCGCACCGAGATGATCACCTGGCCGACATCGACCGTGGTGCCCTCCTCGAAGAGGAGCGCGTGCACGACACCGTCGAACGGGATCGGCAGTTCCACGGCGGCCTTGGCCGTCTCGACCTCGCAGACGACCTGGCCGTCGGTGACCGTGTCACCCGGCTGGACGTACCACTTGAGGATCTCGGCCTCGGTGAGGCCCTCGCCCACGTCGGGCATCTTGAATTCGCGGATGGTCATGAACGTGGCTCCTCAGTACGCCAGCGAGCGGTCGACGGCGTCGAGCACCCTGTCCAGGCCCGGCAGGTACTCGTCCTCCAGGCGGGCCGGCGGATAAGGGGCGTGGAAGCCGCCCACGCGCAGGACCGGCGCCTCCAGGTGGTAGAAGCACCGCTCCGTGATGCGGGCGGCGATCTCCGAGCCCATGCCGAGGAAGGTCGGTGCCTCGTGGACGACCACGAGCCGGCGGGTCTTCTCCACCGACGCCTGGATCCCGTCGAAGTCGACCGGGGACATCGAGCGCAGGTCGACGACCTCCACCGACTTGCCCTCCTCGGCGGCCGCGGCAGCGGCCTCCAGGCAGACCTTCACCATCGGACCGTAGGCGGCCAGGGTGATGTCGGAGCCCTCGCGCGCCACGCGCGCCTTGTGCAGTTCGCCGGGGATGGCCTCGGTGTCGACCTCGCCCTTGTCCCAGTAGCGGCGCTTCGGCTCGAAGAAGATCACCGGGTCGTCGCTGAGGATCGCCTGCTGGAGCATCCAGTAGGCGTCGCTCGCGTTCGACGGGGAGACCACCTTGAGGCCCGGCACGTGCGCGAAGAGCGCCTCGGGGGACTCGCTGTGGTGCTCGACCGCGCCGATGCCGCCCGCGTACGGGATGCGCACGACGACCGGCATCTTGATCTTGCCGAGGGCACGGGCGTGCATCTTCGCGAGCTGCGTGACGATCTGGTCGTACGCGGGGAAGACGAAACCGTCGAACTGGATCTCGACGACCGGCCGGTAGCCGCGCAGCGCGAGGCCGATGGCCGTGCCGACGATGCCCGACTCGGCGAGCGGGGTGTCGATGACCCGCTCCTCGCCGAAGTCCTTCTGCAGTCCGTCGGTGATCCGGAAGACGCCGCCCAGCTTGCCGACGTCCTCACCCATGATCAGGACCTTGGGGTCCGTGTCCAGGGCCTTGCGCAGCGACTCGTTGAGCGCCTTCGCGATCGACATCTTCTCGATGGCCATGGCGGTCACTCCCCACCCTCGAAGGACGCGAGGTAGGCGGCGAACTGCGCGCGCTCCTCGTCGACGAGCGCGTGCCCGTCCGCGTAGACGTTCTCGAAGATCGCCATGGTGTCGGGGTCGGGCATGGCGCGCACGACCTCGCGCACCCGCTTGCCCAGCGCCTCGCTCTCCCCTTCGAGCCCCTCGAAGAAGGCCTCGTCGGCGCCGCCGGTGGCCAGCAGGTGGGCCTTCAGGCGCAGGATCGGGTCCTTGGCCTCCCAGGCGACGGTCTCCTCGTCCCGGCGGTACTTCGTCGGGTCGTCGGAGGTGGTGTGCGCGCCCATCCGGTAGGTGAACGCCTCGACCAGGGTCGGGCCCTCTCCCCGGCGGGCCCGGTCCAGGGCCCAGCGGGTGACCGCGAGGCAGGCGAGGACGTCGTTGCCGTCGACGCGGACGCCGGGGAAGCCGAAGCCCTGGGCGCGCTGGTAGAGCGGCACGCGCATCTGGCGCTCGGTGGGCTCGGAGATCGCCCACTGGTTGTTCTGGCAGAAGAACACCACGGGCGAGTTGTAGACGGCGGAGAAGTTGAAGGCCTCCATCACGTCGCCCTGGCTGGAGGCGCCGTCGCCGAAGTAGGCGATGACCGCGGAGTCCGCGCCGTCCTTGGCCACACCCATCGCGTAACCGGTCGCGTGGAGCGTCTGCGAGCCGATGACGATCGTGTAGAGGTGGAAGTTGTTGGTGTTGGGGTCCCAGCCGCCGTGGTTCACACCGCGGAACATGCCGAGCAGGTTCGTCGGGTCGACCCCGCGGCACCAGGCCACTCCGTGCTCGCGGTAGGTCGGGAAGACGTAGTCCTCGTCGTTCAGGGCACGGCCGGAGCCGATCTGGGCGGCCTCCTGCCCGAGCAGCGAGGCCCACAGGCCCAGCTCGCCCTGACGCTGCAGGGCGGTCGCCTCCCCGTCGAAACGGCGGGTCAGGACCATGTCGCGGTAGAGCCCGCGCAGGTCCTCGGTGGTGATGTCGGCGACGAAGGGGGCGAACTCCGCGTTCTCCGCGTTGTCCACCCGGTCCCCTTCGGGCGTCAGCAGCTGTACGAGCTGAGGTACGGCGTCCTGCGTCTGCGCGGTGGCAGCGGCGGGCTTGGCGGCGCCCGCCGCACCTGCCGCCCGCTTGGTGCCGCCGCTGCGTCGCGGCTTGCGCGCGGCAGTGCTCTCCACGGTCACGTGTGCTCCTCCGTCGGTCCGGCACCCGGGTTCTCCGGGGTCCAGTGCGGCTCACCTGAACCTGTACCCGCGCACGGGGTGGGTGCGCGCTGTGTACGGGATTCAGGCGTGACAGGTGCCCCGGCGAGTGCCCTGCGCAATGCACGTTACCCAGTGCGCCGCATATCTGCGAAACCCCGTTTGACCTGGGATTTTGCTTGGATTTCCAAGTAAATCCGCCGGCGCGGGAACAACCACTGGTCACAGCCTTGCAGGGGCCGGGAACAACGGCACGTTATCCCGGGTAACTCCGGCAGGGAAGGGGTGAGTGTGTGAAACTGACTTCGTGCGCGAAGACGGAAAAATCAAGGTATTCCTCCTGGACGACCACGAAGTGGTACGTCGGGGTGTCCATGAGCTGTTGTCGGTCGAAGAGGACATCGAGATCGTCGGTGAGGCGGGTACGGCCGCCGACGCGCTGGTCCGCATCCCGGCCACCCGCCCGGACGTCGCCGTCCTCGACGTCCGGCTGCCGGACGGCAGCGGCGTGGAGGTGTGCCGCGAGGTGCGCTCGCAGCACGAGGACATCAAGTGCCTGATGCTGACCTCGTTCGCCGACGACGAGGCGCTGTTCGACGCGATCATGGCCGGCGCCTCCGGCTACGTGCTCAAGGCGATCCGCGGCAATGAGCTGCTCAGCGCCGTACGGGACGTGGCGGCGGGCAAGTCCCTGCTGGACCCGGTGGCCACGGCGCGGGTGCTGGAGCGGCTGCGGGACGGCAAGAACGGCAAGGGCGACGACCGCCTGTCGAACCTCACCGAGCAGGAGCGCAAGATCCTCGACCTGATCGGCGAGGGCCTGACCAACCGCGTCATCGGCGAGCGGCTGCACCTGGCCGAGAAGACGATCAAGAACTACGTGTCGAGCCTGCTCTCCAAGCTGGGCATGGAGCGCCGCTCGCAGGCCGCCGCCTACGTGGCCCGCATCCAGGCCGAGAAGCGCAACTGACACCAGCCGGCACCGGGCGCCCGGTGACGCGGCGTGTCGCCCCGCGGCGGGGTGGTTCCACGGGGCACGCGGTTCCATTCGGGACCAACGTCCCCGATCGTCGGGGCGGGCTCCTCTTTCCCGACCGCTTGTCGACGCCGGAGAGTGGACGGCATGTCCCCAGAGGAACTCCACGCCATCGAACTGCTGCGCCGGGTGCCGTACGGCAGGGTGGCCACCAGCATGCGCGCGCTGCCCTTCCTCGCCCTCGCCCGGCACATCGTGGTGGACGGCAGGGTCGCCTCGAGAATGCACTCGGGCTTCGGCCACCACCAGGCGTGCCACGGGAGCGTGGTCGCCTACGGGGCCGACAACTTCCATTCCGCCGACCCCCGGCTGTGGTCCGTCCAGTTCACCGGAACCGCGCAGATCGTCGAACCGACCAACGCCGAACTGGAGCTTTTCGGACCTGGTCCGCATTTCGTCGACGGAGCGGTCTTCGACCCGGTCTACATGCGAATCGAACCGCAGTTCGTCTCCGTGCACGCCCTTGCCGGTAATCCGGAACGGCAGTATCAGCACGCGCTCTGATACCGGAAACCCGATACGCGGACGGGCCCGGCGGAATGGATTCCGCCGGGCCCGTCCCCGTATCGCCCGTCGCCCGGTCCCCGGGCACCGGCTCATTCCTCGAAAAGCCCTCCGCCCGTCTCCACCGGCTTGGACGGCGTGGACGAGGGGGTCTTCGACGGCGAGGACGAAGGGGACTTCGACGTCGACGGCGAGGTCGAGGGGGAGGTCGACGGGGACGTCGACGGGGTGGGCGGCTGACTGTAGGTCTGCGTCGGACGCCGGCTCGGGGTGTAGGTGGACTCGCTGTGCGTGGGGCTGTTGTCCTGCGTCTGCTGCGAGGGCGTGGGCGGCGGCGTGGTCTGCGGGCTCGGCTGGCCGGACGGACTCGTCACGGGCGTCGTCGGGCCCTTGCCGCCGCCCTTGCCTCCCACGCTGCTGACCGCGTACGCCACACCGCCGGCCACCGCGATGATCGCGAGCACCGCGAACAGCCACATCTTCCAGCGGCTCCCGCCGCGGTCCTCGTAGCCGCCGTCGTAGCCGCCGCGGCCGCCCTGGCCGTTGCCGCCGCCGCCCGGGAAGGCCGAGCCGTCGTCGGGGTTCAGCGGCGCCACCATCGGCTGCTGGAACTGCGAGGTCGAGGCGTTCGCCGGGTAGTTCTGCTGCCCGCCGTTCCCGCCCACGGGCATGGCCGTGGTGGCCGCCGCCCCGCCCCGGCCGTGCGGCAGCGCCATGGTGACCGGGCCGGTGTTCCAGGTGCCGGTGTTCGGCCCCTGGTCGTGCAGCATCTGGAGCGCGTACTGGACCAGCCCGCGCATCTCCTCGGCGCTCTGGAACCGGTCGTCCGGGTCCTTGGCCAGCGACCGCATGACCAGGCCGTCGAGCTCCTGCGGGATGTGGCCCCCCTCCGGCAGCTGCGAGGGCGGCACGGGTGCGTCCTGCACGTGCTGGTAGACCACCGACAGCGGGGTCTCACCGGTGAAGGGGGGCCGCAGCGCGAGCAGTTCGTACAGCAGGCAGCCGGTCGCGTACAGGTCGGAGCGGTGGTCCACGGCCTTGCCGAGGGCCTGCTCGGGCGACAGGTACTGCGGGGTGCCCATGACCATGCCGGTCTGGGTCATCGTCGACTGGACGCCGTGCAGCGCGCGGGCGATGCCGAAGTCCATCACCTTCACGGCACCGGTGTCCGTGATGATGACGTTCGCCGGTTTGATGTCGCGGTGCACGATTCCGTGCTGGTGCGAGTACGCGAGCGCCTCGAGCACGCCCGAGGTGATGATGAGCGCCTGCTCCGGCCCCGGGGCCTCGGCGCTGAGCAGCAGGTCGCGGATGGTGCGGCCCTCTACGAGCTCCATCACGATGTACGGGACGGTGCTCGGGCCTACCCGGTCCTCGCCGGAGTCGTACACGGCGACGACGGCGTGGTGGTTGAGTCCGGCCACGGACTGCGCCTCGCGCGTGAAACGGGCCTTGGACACCGGGTCTTCGGCCAGGTCGGCGCGGAGCAGCTTCACCGCCACCGTGCGCCCCAGGCGCACGTCCTCGGCGGCGAACACCTCGGCCATGCCGCCGCGTCCGAGCCGGTGGGTCAGCCGGTAACGGCCGTCTCCCACCAGGCCGCCGGCCCCCCAGTGCTCAGGACCATCGGCCATCCCGGCGCCGTTTCCCTCGGGTTCGGGTGCCATCAGTCCTCGCCGTCGTCTCTCTCGGCCGCCGCTCAGCGGTGTCCTCTGCCCAGGTGTTCCGATGAACGCTACAGCCTCGGAACCGGTCACCGTTCGGACAAGGGCGACCGTGGCCGTGTGGTCACGGAACGGGCACCTGGCTTGACGTGTGCTTGCCCTCCGGCAGACTGGGCGCGACATGCGCTCAGCCAGTGGCGTGGGGACACATCCCGAGGGGAAGCAACAGTCATGAGCCAGGACGGCACTCAGGGCCAGTACGCGGGCGGCTCTCTGGCCGGTGGCCGTTACCAGCTAAGGGACTTGTTGGGTGCGGGCGGCATGGCCTCCGTGTACCTGGCGTACGACTCGGCGCTCGACCGGCAGGTCGCCATCAAGACGCTGCACAGCGATCTCGGCCGCGAGCAGTCCTTCCGCGAGCGGTTCCGCCGCGAGGCCCAGGCTGTTGCCAAACTGTCGCACACGAACATCGTCTCGGTATTCGATACGGGCGAGGGCGAGGTGACGTTCGCCGGCTCCGGCGCGGGCGACGGCACCGTCATGCCGTACATCGTCATGGAGTACGTGGAGGGCCGGCCGCTGGGCTCGGTGCTCGATGCGGACATCCGCCAGTACGGGGCGATGCCCGCGGACAAGGCGCTGAAGGTGACGGCGGACGTGCTGGCCGCGCTGGAGACCAGCCACGAGATGGGCCTGGTCCACCGCGACATCAAGCCCGGCAACGTCATGGTGAACAAGCGCGGCGTGGTCAAGGTGATGGACTTCGGCATCGCGCGGGCCATGCAGTCGGGGGTCACCTCGATGACGCAGACCGGCATGGTCGTCGGCACCCCGCAGTACCTGTCGCCCGAGCAGGCGCTGGGGCGCGGGGTCGACGCCCGCTCCGACCTGTACTCGGTCGGCATCATGCTGTTCCAGCTGCTGACCGGGCGGATCCCGTTCGACGCGGACTCGCCGCTGGCCATCGCCTACGCCCACGTGCAGGAGGAGCCGGTCGCCCCGTCCTCCATCAACCGGTCGGTGACCCCGGCGATGGACGCGCTGGTGGCGCGCGCCCTGAAGAAGAACCCGAACGAGCGCTTCCCCACGGCCGCGGCCATGGGTGACGAGATCGCGCGCATCCTGGGCGCGGGGCAGACCGGGGCTCCGGTCATCGTCCCGGGCGCCCTGGCCGGCGGCAGCGGCGCGGGCGTGGCCTCGGCCGTGTTCCCGCCGGTGGACTCCGGGTTCCAGGCGCCGCCGCAGTCCGTGCAACACCCGTACCAGGCGTCCCACACGCCCACCCCCTCCCCGTACGCCCCGACGCCCGCCCCGCAGCCGCAGGCGCACGCCCAGGGCGGCTACGCCTACCCGCACACGCCCCCGCCGCAGCAGCAGTACGCGCCGCAGACCCCGCCGCCCTACACGATCTCCCCGACGGGAGCCGCGAACCAGGGCGGGGGCGGCGGCAAGCGGAACATGCCGGTGGTCGTGGGCGCGGTCGCGGTGGCCCTGCTGGCGGTCGGCGGCCTGATCGCCGCGATCGCGGCCAACGGCAACGACAAGGACAAGGGCGGCGACCAGGCGGGCCCGGGGGCCTCGACGTCCGCGTCCGGTTCCGCCAAGCCGGGGTTCAAGGGACCGGACCCCACGCGCACGATCGACCCGAAGAAGTGCAAGGAGCCGACGAAGCACTACAGCGAGGCGGGCAAGTACCAGGCGCCGGACCTGCGCTACAAGAACCTGCTCTCCGTGAAGGAGTGCATCCAGGCCTCGGGCGGCAAGTACAAGATCGTCGAGAAGGACGAGGCCGTGTACGGCAAGGACATGGTGCTGGAGCAGAGCCCGCAGCCCGACGACAAGATCGAGAAGGAGGGCACGGAGTACACGCTGACCGTGTCCACCGGCAACCCGGGCTGATCCCCGCCGCGACCCCTTCGCGCGACACACCGGCATCCCGGGCACCTCGACGAGGAGCCCGGGATGCCGGTTTTGTCCCACTATGTAAATCTAGGCGGGACATCCTGGTCTCCCCGGCCCCCGGCCGGGGAGACCCCCGCGGGACGGGAGGGGCACCCCGTGATCCAAGGCTTCCGTCCGCCGCGCTGGCTGGCCTGCGCCGCGCTGGCCGCCGCCGCGCTCGCCTCCGTCGCCCCCGCGCACGCCCTCGCCCTCACGCCGGCCCCCGGCGCCGCCGCACCCGCGCCCCTCGCCCGGGGGCCCCGCCCGGCCGCGCCCGACACCGCACCCGACGCCGCACCGGAGGCCCCCCGCGACGGGCTGGCCGGCAGCGCCGCCGGGGCCGGGCGGCCGCGGCCCGGCAGGCCCGTCACCGAGCCCGCGAACCCCGAGATGCTGGTGGCCTCCCGCCCGCTGCCCGCGCGGCCGCACCCCGAACACCCCGGACGCCCCGGACGCCCCGAACACCCCGAACGCCCCGAACACCCCGCGCGCCCCGCGCGCCCCGAGCCCCCCGCGCGGCTCCCGGTCGCGCCGACCGCGCCCGCGGTGGTGCGCGCCCTCGGTACCGGCACGAACGACCGGGCCGCCGACCTGGCCGCCCACATACTGCCGCTGGGCACCGGATTCGCCCTGATGGGCGTGGGCCTGGGCTATCTCGGCATGCGGCTGCGCAAGGGCCTGTAGCACCCCCGCCGACCCCCGCACCGACCGCGGCGTCCCCCTTCCGGCGTACGCCCTGAGATGGTTGCCGGGGGGGAACATACTCGGTATACATACTCGGTATGTCGATCCGTCACGGGCTTCTCGCCCTGCTGGAACGGGGTCCTCGGTACGGCTCACAGCTGCGTACCGAGTTCGAATCCCGGACCGGCTCCACCTGGCCCCTCAACGTCGGGCAGGTGTACACCACCCTCGCCCGCCTGGAGCGCGACGGCCTCGTCGCCCCCGGCGGGGAGGACACCGCCGGGCACACGCTCTACGCCATCACCGACGACGGACGCGCCGAACTGCGCCAGTGGTACGAACGCCCCGTCGACCGCGCCAACCCGCCCCGCGACGAGCTGTCCATCAAGCTCGCCATGGCCGTGGGCTCACCCGGCGTGGACATCCGCGCCGTCATCCAGTCCCAGCGGCACGCCACGATCAAGGCGATGCAGGACTACACCCGGCTCAAGGCCACCGCGCTGGCCGCCGTCGAGAGCGGCCAGTCCCGCGAACGCGACGACGTGGCCTGGCTGCTGGTACTCGAGCAGCTGATCTTCCAGACCGAGGCCGAGGCCCGCTGGCTGGACCACTGCGAAGCCCGGCTCGTCCGGCTCTCCCGGCCGGCCGACGGGGGAGCCGCCGAGCCCCAGCCACCCCAGGCCGCCGCCGGAGCCGAGGCTCCCGCCCCGACCACCATCAACCGGCCCCGCACCGCCCGCACGCGGCGGGGCTGAACCAGCGCCCGGAGACCTCTCATGCCTGACCAGCGTCAGAACCAGCAGCCCGTGCTCCAGTTGGACCAACTCGTCCGCACCCACGGCAGCGGCGCCACCGAGGTTCACGCCCTGCGCGGGATCAACCTCTCGGTCCACCCCGGCGAACTCGTCGCCGTCATGGGCCCGTCCGGCTCCGGCAAGTCCACGCTCCTCACCCTGGCCGGCGGCCTCGACACCCCGACCAGCGGCCGGGTCATCGTCGAAGGCACCGACATCACGGCGGCGAACCGCAAGCAGCTCGCCGCCCTGCGCCGCCGCAGCATCGGGTACGTCTTCCAGGACTACAACCTGATACCGGCCCTCACCGCCGCCGAGAACGTGGCCCTGCCGCGCGAACTCGACGGGGTCTCCGCCCGCAAGGCCCGCGCCTCCGCCCTCGCGGCACTGGAGGAGATGGGCCTGGGACAGCTCGCCGACCGCTTCCCCGACGAGATGTCCGGCGGCCAGCAGCAGCGCGTGGCCATCGCCCGCGCCCTCGTCGGCGACCGCCGCCTCGTCCTCGCCGACGAGCCCACCGGCGCCCTCGACTCCGAGACCGGCGAGTCCGTCCTCGCCCTGCTGCGCTCCCGCTGCGACGCGGGCGCCGCCGGGGTCCTGGTCACGCACGAGCCGCGGTTCGCCGCCTGGGCCGACCGCGTGGTCTTCCTGCGGGACGGCAGCGTGGTCGACGAGACCCTGCGCAGCCACGCCGACTCCCTGCTCTCGGGGCAGGCCGCCCAGTGATCTCCTGGTACCACTCCTGGATCGCGGCCATCCGCATCGCCCGCCGCGACGCCTGGCGCGCCAAGGGCCGCAGCCTCCTCGTCCTCGCGATGATCGCCCTGCCCATCGTCGGGGTCAGCGCCGCCGACCTCACGGTGCGCAGCGCCGAACTGTCCACGGCGCAGGAGCTCGAACGCCGGCTGGGCGCCGCGGACGCGGAGATCGGGGCCTCCTCGATGAACGCGCCGATCTACCAGAACCCCAAGGGCGACCGCTACGCGCCCGTCGGCGGCTACGACACGTACGTGCCGGGCGACAAGGCCGACCAGGTCGACCCGCTGAAGGCGCTCCCGGCCGGGGCCGAGGTCGTCAAGGACTCCGTCGGCCAGGCCAAGATCCGCACCACCCACGGGCTCCTCAACACGGACCTGCGCGAGGTCGACACGGCCGACCCGCTGGTGAAGGGCCGCATCACCCTCGACCGGGGCCGGCTGCCCCGCGCGGCGGGCGAGATCATCGCCACCACCGCCTTCCTCGAGCAGTCCGGCTTCTTCGTCGGCTCCACCGTCAGCCCGCGCGGCACGGACCTCTCGTACCGGATCGTGGGCGCCTACGAACTGCCCAGCGCCCTGGCGGCGGTCGAGGTCATCGCCCAGCCGGAGACCCTGCTGACGCCCGTCGACAAGGCCCTGCGCGCCGCCGACGTGCCCGGGGTGCGCGCCGACACCAAGTACCTCGTCAAGGTCGGCGGCGACGGTTTCACGTGGAACATGGTCAAGGAGGCCAACACCAAGGGCCTGCTGGTCATCTCCCGGGCGGCCGGCCTGAACCCGCCCGCCGACTCCGACGTGCCGCTGTACGCGCAGGAGTCCAAGGACCTGTACGGCATGGACGGCGAGAACGCCGCCGAGATGGCCGCCCTGGCCACCGTCGTGGGCCTCGCCATGCTGGAGATCTGCCTGCTCGCCGGCCCCGCCTTCGCGGTCGGTGCCCGGCGCTCGCGCCGCCAGCTCGGACTGGTCGGCGCCAACGGCGGCGACCGGCGGCACATCCGGGCCATCGTGCTCTCCGGCGGCCTGGTCATCGGGGCCGCGGCCGCCGTCACCGGCACCGTCCTCGGCATCGGTCTCACCGTCGCCCTGCGGCCGCTCCTGGAGGAGTACCTGGGGCTGCGCTGGGGCGGCTTCGAGATCCGGCCGCTGGAACTGCTGGCCATCGCCCTGCTCGCGGTCGTGACCGGCCTGCTGGCCGCCATCGCCCCCGCGATCACGGCCTCTCGGCAGACCGTGCTGGCCTCGCTCACCGGACGCCGCGGCGTGCGCCGCGCCAACCGGGTGCTGCCCGTGATCGGCCTGGTCGCCGTCGTGGCCGGCGCCGCGATCGCCCTGTACGGGGCCGTGTCGGACATGGGCAGCCTGGTCGTCGCGGGCGGCAGCGCCCTCGCCGAGCTCGGCGTCGTCGCCCTGACCCCGGTGCTGGTCGGCCTCTTCGGGCGGATCGGCCGCTGGCTGCCGCTGTCGCCGCGGCTCGCGCTGCGCGACTCCGTGCGCAACCGGGGGCGTACGGCCCCCGCCGTCGCGGCCGTGCTCGCCGCCGTGGCCGGCACCGTGGCGGTGGCCACGTACCAGAACAGCCAGGACCTGCAGAACCGGCACGAGTACGTCGCCGAACTGCCGAGCCGGCACGGCCTGATCGCCGTCACCGACAACAGCGCCCACAAGGAAGTGCCCGCCGTGCGCGAGGCCCTGTCCAAGGAGTTCTCGCTGTCCGTACGGGCCGACGTCGAGCGCGTCGTGGTCGGCCGGGCCGGCTGCGACTCGTACTCCTCGGAGGCGGGGTGCGGGCGGACCGAGCTCGTCCAGCCCAAGGAGCAGCGCTGCCCGCTCTACGACCCCGCGAACCGGACGACCGAGTTCACCGACGAGCAGCGCAAAGAGCTGCGCAAGGACTGGCGCTGCCAGTTCGCCTCCCACTACACGGCGAACACCGTGGTGGTCGCCGACGAGAAGCTGCTGACCGCGCTGGCCGTGACCGACCCCGGCACCGTCGCCGCGCTGAAGTCGGGCAAGCCTGTCTCCTTCTCGAAGCAGAACGTGAAGGACGGCAAGGCCACCCTGCGGCTCATCACCGACACCGACGCGGCCGACGCCGCACGCAGCAAGGGCGAGGAGGAGCCGGGCGAGGACAAGGTGCTGGCCGTCCACCAGGCCCCCGAGGGCGTCAAGGGCTGGGGCGTCGAGCTCGTGCTGCCGCCGGCCGCGGCCAAGGCCGCCGGGCTGACCACCGTCCCCTTCGGCTCGTACTTCGCGCTGGACGGGCTGCCGACCAGCGAGCAGCGCCAGGCCCTGGACGGGCTCTTCGACACGATGGGCGTGGACGCCGAGTTCAAGATCGAGGAGGGCTACCAGGGCGACAACTCCATCGTGATGCTGGCGCTGGCCATCTTCGCGGGCCTGGTCACCATCGGCGCCGCCGGCATCGCCACCGGCCTGGCCCAGGCCGATGCCGAGGCCGACCTGAAGACACTGGCCGCGGTGGGCGCCGCCCCGCGCGTGCGGCGCACGCTGAGCGGCTTCCAGTGCGGCGTGGTCGCCCTGATGGGTGTGGTCCTGGGGTCGGCGGCGGGCATCCTGCCCGCGGTCGGCCTGCGGCTCACCGACGCCCGCGTGATGCAGAAGCGCCTGGAGGACGGGTACTCCATGGTCATGGGCTCGAAGAGCCAGGAGGTCTACGTCCCGATCGCCGTGCCGTGGGAGACCCTCGGCCTGCTGCTGGTCGCGGTTCCGCTGGGCGCCGGCCTGCTGGCGGCCCTGGTCACCCGCTCCAGCGGGGCGCTGGCCCGGCGCGCCGCCGGATAGCCGGCCACACGCGGTAACCCGGTGCCTCCGTACAGGTTGGATCACGCCTGTACGGGGGCACACCGTGTGAGTACGGAGGTGTGCGAGAGAATGACGGCATGGAGATGCCGAGGAGTGAACGGTCGCAGGACAGCCCCCCGCACGTCCTGATCGTGGGACAGGACGGGATGGCGGTCGGCGGCGCCGATGACGAGTCGCGCGAGGTCCCGGTGACGGAGATGGTCGAACAGCCCGCCAAGGTCATGCGGATCGGCAGCATGATCAAGCAACTCCTGGAAGAGGTACGCGCCGCGCCTCTCGACGAGGCGAGCCGGGTGCGGCTCAAGGACATCCATGCCGCCTCGGTGAAGGAGCTGGAGGACGGCCTGGCTCCGGAACTCGTGGAGGAACTGGAGCGCCTGTCCCTCCCGTTCACCGAGGAGGCCATCCCCTCGGAAGCCGAACTGCGCATCGCGCAGGCGCAGTTGGTGGGATGGCTGGAAGGCCTCTTCCACGGCATCCAGACGGCCCTGTTCGCGCAGCAGATGGCGGCGCGGGCCCAGCTCGAGCAGATGCGCCGGGCCCTTCCGCCCGGCGCCCCCACCGATGACGACGACGACCACCACGGGGCGATCCGCTCGGGCCCGTACCTGTAGGCGGGAAGCCTTTCCAGCCCCGCCGGCGTTCGAGGCGCGGGGGTCCGGGCGGAGCCCCGGGCCTTGAAACGCCGGCCCGCGGACAAGCCGCAGGTGAACGGGGCTCCCCGTCAGGGACATGCCCGACGCATACTCAGGGGCATGAGCTACGACGCGATCGTCCTGGCCGGCGGCAGCGCGCAGCGCCTCGGCGGGGCGGACAAGCCGGCCCTGAGCGTCGGCGGCCGCCCCCTTCTCGACCGCGTCCTCGACGCGTGCGCCGACGCCGCCGCCACCACCGTGGTCGGCGGCCGCCGCCCCACCGCCCGCCCGGTGCGCTGGACCCGGGAGGACCCGCCCGGCGGGGGCCCGGTGGCCGCGCTGGACGCCGGTCTGCGGCAGACCTCCGCCGAGCTGGTCCTCGTACTCTCCGCGGACCTGCCCTTCCTGGACCGGAAGACCGTGCGGATCCTGCTGGCCGCGGCCGGCGGGGGGCACGAGGGCGCCCTGCTGCGCGATCCGGACGGCCGGGACCAGCCGCTGATCGCCGCCTACCGCGGCGAGCCGCTCCGCCGCGAGCTGGCCCTCCTCGCCGCCGAACACGGCGGCCTCACCGGGCTCCCGCTGCGCGCGCTCACCGCCGAACTGGACCTCGCCCGTGTCGCGGCGCCGCCGTTCGCCTCCTTCGACTGCGACACCTGGGACGATCTCGCCGCCGCCCGCGCCCGGATCAGGGAGCATGGAACCGTGCTGGACCAATGGATCAACGCCGTCAAGACCGAGCTCGGCATCGACCTCCCCGTCGACGTCAAGGCCCTGCTCGACCTCGCCCGTGACGCCGCCCACGGCGTCGACCGGCCCGCCGCACCGCTGACCACCTTCCTGGTCGGCTACGCGGCGGCCCGGGCCGAGGCCGCCGGGGCCGACCCCGCCCAGGCCGTCGCCGAAGCCTCCCGCAAGGCGGCCGGTCTGGCGCTGCGCTGGGCCGCCGAGGCGGATACGGCCGGCTCCCCCGACGCCACCCGAGAGAACGGCTCCGGATGACCCCCGCGACCCCGGCGACCCCCGCCGAACAGGCCCTCGACGAGGCCCTGGCCCTGGTCAGCCGCACCCCCCCGGAGGGCGGCGGCTCCGGCGGCGGCTCCGGCGGCGGCCACCGCGCCGCCGCCTGGCCGCGCGCCCGGGACACGGCGGCCCGCGCGGGCGGCGCCGCCGGCGCGCGGGCCCGCACCCACCGGGTCCCCCTCGCGGACGGCCTCGGCGAGGTGCTGGCCGAGCCGCTGGACGCCCTGACCGACCTGCCGTCCTTCGACACCTCCGCCATGGACGGCTGGGCCGTCGCGGGTCCCGGCCCGTGGAACGTCCGCGCCGGCGAGGGGGTGCTGGCCGGCTCCGACCGGCCCGCGCCGCTCGCGGACGGCGAGGCCGTACGGATCGCCACCGGGGCCCGGATCCCCGCTGACACCACCGCCGTCGTGCGCAGCGAGCACTGCCGCGAGAGCGGCAGCCAGCTCTTCGCGGACCGGCCCGTCCTCACCGGCCAGGACATCCGCCCGCGCGGCCAGGAGTGCCGCTCCGGCGACCTGCTGCTGCCCGCGGGGTCGCTGGTCACCCCCGCCGTGCTGGGCCTGGCCGCGGCCGCCGGGTACGACGAGCTGACCACCCGGCCCCGCCCCCGCGTGGAGATCCTGGTGCTCGGCGACGAGCTCCTCACCGAAGGCCTCCCGAAGGACGGGCTGATCCGGGACGCGCTGAGCCCGATGCTCGGCCCCTGGCTCACCCGCCTCGGCGCCGAGGTCATCGGCACGCGGCGGCTCGGCGACGACCCCGCCGGGGCGGAGGCCCTGTTCCAGGCCGTCACCACCTCCGCCGCCGATGTCGTCGTCACCACCGGCGGCACCGCCTCCGGGCCCGTCGACCACGTGCACCCCGTACTGCGCCGGGCCGGGGCCGAACTGCTGGTCGACGGCGTCGCGGTACGCCCGGGCCACCCGATGCTGCTGGCCGGGATCGGCGGGCCCGGCGAGGGCCGGCACCTGGTCGGGCTGCCCGGGAACCCCCTGGCCGCCGTCTCCGGGCTGCTGACGCTGGCCGAGCCGCTGCTGCGCGCCCTCGCCGGCCGCCGCCCCCGCCCCCGGTACACGGCCGCCGTCCAGGGCGACGTACCCGGCCACCCGCACGACACCCGGCTGGTCCCGGTCCTGCTGACCGGCGAGCACGCGCAGCCGCTGCGCTACAACGGTCCCGCGATGCTGCGCGGCGTGGCCGCCGCCGACGCGCTGGCCGTCGTACCGCCGCACGGCGCGCGGTCCGGGCAGGAGCTGGAAATCCTCGATCTGCCGTGGGCCTCAGGGGGATGTTTCACGTGAAACTTCACGCACGCGACGCCATGGCCCGGGGCGCCGACGAGAAACTCGTCTCCCGGCGCATCAAGCTGCCCCGGCGGATCGTCGAGAAGCCGCTGCAACAGGTCGCCAAACGCCTGTTGATGGCCCTGTTCGTGCTGTTCCTGACGGTCCTCATCGTGTGGCTGGACCGCAAGGGCTACCACGACAACGCCAACGAGACGGTCGACTTCCTCGACTGCCTCTACTACGCGACCGTCACGCTGTCGACGACCGGTTACGGCGACGTCGTCCCGCACAGCGACAGCGCGCGGCTGGTGAACGTCCTGCTGATCACCCCGCTGCGCGTCCTGTTCCTGATCATCCTGGTCGGCACCACCCTCGAAGTGCTCACGGAGCGCACGAGGGAAGAGTGGCGGCTGAGCCGTTGGAGGAAGAACTTGCGTGAGCACACGGTGGTCGTCGGCTTCGGCACCAAGGGCCGCTCGGCCCTGCAGACCTTGCTGGCCACCGGCCTGTCCAGGGAGCAGGTCGTCATCGTCGACCCGAGCGCCAAGGTGATCGACACGGCCAACGCGGAGGGCTTCACCGGCGTGGTCGGCGACGCCACCCGTTCGGACGTCCTGCTGCGGGCCGAGGTCCAGAAGGCCCGGCGGATCATCATCGCCACCCAGCGCGACGACACGGCGGTCCTGGTCACGCTGACGGCGCGGCAGCTCAACCGCGGCGCGAAGATCGTCGCGGCGGTGCGCGAGGAGGAGAACGCCCCGCTGTTGCGCCAGTCGGGTGCGGACGCGGTCATCACGAGCGCGAGCGCGGCGGGCCGGCTGCTGGGCCTGTCGGTGCTGAGCCCGAGCGCGGGCACGGTGATGGAGGACCTGATCCAGCAGGGCAGCGGCCTCGACATCATCGAGCGCCCCGCCACCCGGTCCGAGGTCGGCAAGTCGGTGCGCGAGACGGACGACCTGGTCGTGAGCGTGCTGCGCGGGCACCGGCTGCTGCCGTACCACGATCCGCACGCGAGCCCGATCCAGCTGACGGACCGGCTCATCACCATCGTCCGCGCGGCGCCGCCGACCGGACCCCCCGTGACGCTGCCGTCGCCGGACTAGTGCCGGGGGCCGCGACCCGGTGAACCTTCCCCGTCACAGCACCAGATCGCGTAGCCTCCGGGCCATGCATGCGATCACGATCGAGCAGCCGGGCGGTCCCGAGGCACTCGTGTGGACCGACGTACCCGATCCGGTGGCGGGCGAGGGCGAGGTCCTCGTCGAGGTCGCGGCGAGCGCCGTGAACCGCGCCGACGTCCTGCAGCGCCAGGGGTTCTACGATCCGCCGCCCGGCGCCTCGCGCCACCCCGGCCTGGAGTGCTCCGGGCGGATCTCGGCGGTGGGGCCGGGGGTGTCGGGCTGGTCGGTGGGCGACGAGGTGTGCGCCCTGCTGGCGGGCGGCGGGTACGCGCGGAAGGTGGCCGTGCCGGCCGGCCAGCTGCTGCCGGTACCGGCGGGCGTGGACCTGGTGACGGCGGCCGCGCTGCCCGAGGTCGTGGCGACGGTGTGGTCCAACGTGTTCATGGTGGCGGGCCTGCGGCCGGGCGAGACCCTGCTGGTGCACGGCGGGGCCAGCGGGATCGGGACGATGGCCGTCCAGCTGGCGAAGGCGGTGGGCGCGACGGTCGCGGTCACGGCCGGCGGCCCGGAGAAGCTGGCCCGCTGCAAGGAGCTGGGCGCCGACATCCTGATCGACTACCGCGAGCAGGACTTCGTGGCCGAGCTGCGGGCGGCGACGGGCGGAGCCGGGGCGGACGTGATCCTGGACATCATGGGCGCCAAGTACCTGTCCCGGAACGTGGACGCCCTCGCCGTGAACGGCCGCCTGGCGGTCATCGGCCTCCAGGGCGGGGTGAAGGCCGAACTGAACCTGGGCGCGCTGCTGTCCAAGCGCGCGGCGATCACCGCCACCTCGCTGCGGGCGCGTCCGCTGGAGGAGAAGGCGGCGATCATCGCGGCGGTCCGCGAGCACGTGTGGCCGCTGGTGGCGGCGGGCCGCGTACGCCCGGTGGTCCACGCGACGTTCCCGATGCCGCAGGCCGCCGAGGCCCACCGGGTCCTGGAGTCCGGCAGCCACGTGGGCAAACTCCTGCTCACGCTCTGAGCCCGCCCCCGGCCGGGGGTGTCCCACGGACTCGGCCCCCGGGGCGGGGGAGGCTCCGCGCGAGCGGTGGCCTGCCCCGCCCCGCGGGTCTACAGGCTGCGCAGCAGGACCGCCGGGGATTCCACGCAGTCGGCCACGTACCGCAGGAAGCCGCCCGCCGTACCGCCGTCGCAGACCCGGTGGTCGAACGTCAGCGACAGCTGCACGACCTGGCGGACGGCCAGCTCCCCGCCGTGCACCCACGGCTTGGGGATGATCCGGCCGACCCCGAGCATCGCCGCCTCCGGGTGGTTGATGATCGGCGTGGAGCCGTCGACCCCGAACACCCCGTAGTTGTTCAGGGTGAACGTCCCGCCCGTCAGGTCACCCGGGGCCAGCTTCCCGGCCCGCGCCAGCTCCGTCAGCCGGGCGAACTCCGCCGACAGCGACTCGGGGCTGCGGCCCTGCGCGTCCCGGACCACCGGGACCATCAGGCCCCGCTCGGTCTGCGCGGCGAAGCCCAGGTGCACGACCGGCAGCCGGACGATCTCGCCCGCCGCCAGGTCCACGGTGGAGTTGAGCTCCGGATAGCGGGCCAGCGCGGCCGTGCAGATCCGCGCCAGCAGCGCGAGCACGGAGATCTTGGGGCCGCCGACGGCGTTCATCGCCGCCCGGGCCGCCATCAGCTCGGTGGCGTCCGCGTCGACCCAGCAGGTCGCCTCCGGGATCTCCCGCCGGCTGCGCGACAGCTTCTCGGCGACCGCCCCGCGGATCCCCTTGAGCGGGATCCGCTCGCCCTGCGCCGCCACCGCCGCGGGAGCGGCGGCGGGGGCCGGGGCAGAGGCCGGCGCGGGCGCCCGCAGGGCGGCGAGCGCCGCCTCCACGTCGGCCCGCAGGATCAGGCCCTCGGGGCCGGACCCGTGCAGCGCGCGCAGGTCGACCCCGTGGTCCTTGGCCAGCTTGCGCACCAGCGGCGAGATGACGGGGACCGGCCCGGCGGGCGCCGCCGCAGCGGCGGGCACCGCCGGAGCCGCCGGAGCCGCGACGACGGGCGCCGAGACCGCGGCGGTGACGGGTCGCACCCGTCGCCGACGCGCCGGACGCGAGTCGTCCGCGCCGTAGCCGATCAGGGGCCGCGGCACGTTGCCGGAGCCGTCGGCTCCCGCCTCCGGGGCCTCCACGGCCCCGGCGGGCACCGACTGCGCGCCCACCGCGACGGTGATCAGCGGCGCCCCGACCGGGAGCTCCTGCCCCTCCTCGCCGAAGCGGGCGGTGACCACACCGCCGTACGGGCAGGGCACCTCCACCATCGCCTTGGCCGTCTCGACCTCGACGACCGGCTGGTCGATGGCGACGACATCGCCCACCGCGACCAGCCACCGCACGATCTCGGCCTCCGTCAGGCCTTCGCCGAGATCGGGCAGCTTGAATTCCATGACCTGCGGCATCAGTTCTCCCACTGCAGGCGGGCCACGGCGTCCAGGATCCGGTCCACGCCGGGCAGGTGGTGCTTCTCCAGCATCGGCGGGGGGTACGGGATGTCGAAGCCCGTCACCCGCAGCACCGGCGCCTCCAGATGGTGGAAGCAGCGCTCCGTCACCCGGGCGGCGATCTCCGCGCCCGGTCCGCCGAAGCCGGCGGCCTCGTGCACGACCACCGCGCGCCCGGTCCTGCGCACGGACGCGACGACCGTCTCCTCGTCGAAGGGGACCAGCGAGCGCAGGTCCACGACCTCCAGGTCCCAACCCTCCTCGCGGGCCGCCTCGGCCGCCTCCAGGCACACCGGCAGCGAGGGCCCGTACGTGATCAGCGTCGCGCTCGTACCCGTCCGCCGGACCAGGGCCTTGCCGATGCCCGGCACCGCCGCCGGAGCCTGCGGCGACCAGTCGGCCTTGGACCAGTAGAGCCGCTTGGGCTCCAGGAAGACCACCGGGTCGTCGCTGGCGATGGACGCGCGCAGCAGCCCGTAGGCGTCCTCGACCGTCGCCGGGGTCACCACGTGCAGGCCGGGCGTGGCCACGTAGTACGCCTCGGAGGAGTCGCAGTGGTGCTCCACCCCGCCGATCCCGCCGCCGTACGGCACCCGGATGGTGATCGGCAGCGGCATCGCGCCCCGCGTGCGGTTGCGCATCTTGGCCACGTGCGAGAGCAGCTGCTCGAAGGCCGGGTAGGCGAACGCGTCGAACTGCATCTCCACGACGGGCCGCAGCCCGTACATGGCCATGCCGACCGCCGCGCCCAGGATCCCGGCCTCCGCGAGCGGGGTGTCCGTGCAGCGGTCCTCGCCGAACTCCTTCGCGAGCCCGTCCGTGATGCGGAAGACCCCGCCCAGCGTCCCGACGTCCTCGCCCATGACGTGGACCGTCGGGTCCTCGGCCATCGCGTCGCGCATCGCGCGCGTCAGGGCCTGCGCCATCGTCGCGGGCTTGGCCCCCGTCCCGGCCGCCTTCGCCGCCACCGTGGTCATGCGTCTCCCTCCGCGTCCAGCTCGGCGCGCAGCAGGGCGGCCTGTTCGCGCAGCCGGTCGGTCTGCTCCGCGTAGACGTGCGCGAAGAGGTCCATCGGGTCCAGCACCGGGTCCGCGTTCATCCCCTCGCGCAGCGCGGCGGCCATCGTCTCGGCCGCGTCGCGCGCCTCCTGGATGCCCGCTTCGTCGAGGATCCCGCGCGAGGTCAGCTCGCGCTCCAGCAGGTCGACCGGGTCGTGCGCCTTCCAGGCCTCGACCTCGGCGTCGCCGCGGTACCGGGTGGCGTCGTCGGCGTTCGTGTGGGCCTCCATCCGGTAGGTGACGGCCTCGATCAGGGTCGGGCCGCCGCCCGCCCGGGCGCGCCGGACGGCCTCGGTGAGGACTTCGTGCATGGCGGCCACGTCGTTGCCGTCGACCAGCCGGCCGGGCATCCCGTAACCCACGGCCTTGTGGGCCAGCGTCGGGGCGGCGGTCTGCTTGGCGAGCGGGACGGAGATCGCGAAGCCGTTGTTCTGCACGAGGAAGACCACCGGCGCCTGCCAGACGGCGGCGAAGTTCAGGGCCTCGTGGAAGTCGCCCTCGCTGGTGCCGCCGTCGCCGACCATGGCCAGGGCCACGACCTCGTCGCCGCGCAGCCGGGCCGCGTGCGCCAGGCCCACCGCGTGCGGCAGCTGGGTGGCGAGCGGGGTGCTCAGGGGGGCTATCCGGTGCTCGCGGGGGTCGTAGCCGGTGTGCCAGTCGCCGCGCAGCAGGGTCAGGGCCTGTACGGGGTCCAGTCCGCGGGCCACGGCCGCGAGGGTGTCCCGGTAGCTCGGAAAGAGCCAGTCCTGGTCCTCGAGGACCATCGCGGCCGCGATCTCGCAGGCCTCCTGGCCGACCGTGGACGGGTAGACGGCGAGCCGCCCCTGCTTGGTCAGCGCGGTGGCCTGCGCGTTGTAGCGGCGGCCGCGCACCAGCTCGGCGTAGCAGCGGCGCATCAGTGCGGGGTCAAGCCGGTCCGCCGCCGGGGTGCCGAGCACCCGGTAGGGCTCGGCGTCCGGGAGCAGCGGAGCGGCGTCCGTCCGGGGCCTCCAGGCGGGCGGCGGGGTGGGTCGGTGGGACGCACCGGCACCGGGCAGCTCTTGGACCGTCATGGCGGCGTACACCTCCTCGTGGGAAGCGGGCAGGGAGAGCCCCGGGTGTGAGGCGCTTCACCTACCGATTGTTCGGTTGTCCGCGCAATTTGGCTACAGGCGGCTCCAGGCTGTGGACAAACGGGCGCCGGGGCCCTGGGATGGATGCAGGACGTCCAGGAGAGGGAGGCATCGGGCAATGCCGGATGAACAAATGGCCGGAGCGGGTTCCGCACCGGTCCCGCCGGGGGGCGCCCCCGGGCAGACCAATCCGTTGGCACCGGTGCCTTCTGTTCCGCCCCGCCCCCTGGACCCGATCGACCGGTCGATCATGCGGCTGCTCCAGGCGGACGGCCGCGCGTCCATACGGTCGGTCGCCGAGCAGGTCCACGTGTCCCGCGCCAACGCCTACGCCCGGATCAACCGGCTCATCGACGATGGGGTGATCCGCGGTTTCACGGCCCGCGTCAACCACGAGCGGGCAGGCCAGGGCGCCTCCGCCTACATCACCCTGAAGATCGTCCAGAACTCCTGGCGGACGGTCCGCGAGAAGCTCCGCGAACTGCCGGGGGCCGCGCACATCGCCCTGGTCAGCGGGGATTTCGATGTCCTGCTCCTGGTCCACACCCCGGACAACCGCACCCTGCGCGAGCTGGTCCTGACCCGCCTCCAGTCCATCCCGGAAGTGCTCTCGACCCGCACCCTGCTGGTGTTCGAGGAAACGGATCTGCTGGACTCGGGACCGGGCTCCGGCGTCGGCCCCGCGATCACCGAGGAGTAGCCCGGACGGGGGACGGCAGCGCCCTGCGGGCGGGAACGAGCGGCGATGTCGACCACGAGGTCGCGGCCTCGCGGAGGGGTGCCGCCCACGGGTCAGCGGACCGTCCGCAGCCCGTCCAGAGCCATGTGCACCACCGCGTCGGCGAGCTGGTCCGGCCCCGTCCCCGGGTGCGGGCGGTACCACTCGACCAGGGAGTTCACCATCCCGAAGAGCAGGCGGGTGGCGAGCCGGATGTCCACGTCCGCCCGCAGGTCCCCGTCGGCCGCCGCCGCCTTGAGCAGGTCCGCGACCTGGTGGTCGAACTCGCGGCGGCGTTCCAGGGCCCAGCGCTCGGTCCGGGTGTTGCCGCGCACGCGCAGCAGCAGGGTCACGTACGGCAGCTCGCCGACGAGCACCTCCACCGTGCGGCGCGTCACGTACTCGACGCGCTCGACCGCCCGCCCCCGCACCGCGCCGGGCTCCTCCAGGACGGCGAAGAGCCCGTCGAGGGCGCGGCTGACGGCCCGGCGCAGCAGCTCCTCCTTGCCCGCCACGTGGTGGTAGATCGAGGACTTCGAGATGCCGGCGGCCTTGGAGAGGTGCTCCATCGAGGTGCCGTCGTAGCCGCGCTCGTTGAAGACCTGGACGGCGACCGACAGCAGGGTCTCGGGGGTGTAGGTGTCCCGCTTCGCCGTCGTCACGCGCTCTCCCCCGTCGCATCGCCTTCGCCTGCGGCGTATTCCTCTGCCCCGTAGCCCAGCCGGAACAGCGCCAGCGAGGGCGCGTACCGGCCGCCCGGACAGCGCTCGTCGAGGTGGTGCAGCAGGTCGTAGGCCCAGTCCCGGCCCAGCCGCTCGTGCCATTCGGACGGCCCCAGCGGGTAGTTGACGCCGAGCCGCATGGCCGTGTCGATGTCCTCGGCGGTGGCCGCGCCGCGGGCGACGGCGTCGGCCGTGAGGTCGATCAGCATCGCGACCGTCCGGGCGACGATCATGCCGGGGACGTCGCCGATGACGGAGACCTTCTTGCCCAGCTTCTGGAACAGCCCGACGGCCTCGGCGAGGGTCCGCTCGCTCGTGTCCTCGCTGGCGGAGAGCGCGATCCGGGTGGCTCCCCGGTAGTCGAGGGCGAGGTCGAAGTAGACGACGTCGGCGAACTCGACGGAGGTCTTCCCGTCCGCGAGCACCAGCTGGCCCTCGCCCGGCAGCTGGATGTACGGCCCCCCGTGCTCGGTGGCGGTGACCGCGATCCCGGCCTCCTCCAGCAGGTCCGCCAGCTCGGCCGCGGGCCCGAGGTCGCCGACCACGGTGACCTCGGCCGGGGCCTCCTCGGGGGCGGCGGTGTGCGGCTGGGGCAGGACGGCGTCCGGGCCGTACGGGAACCAGCCGTGGCCCGACTTGCGGCCGAGGCGACCCGCCTGGACCAGCCGGCGCTGCGCGAGGGAGGGGGTGAACTTGGGGCTGCGGAAGAAGGACTCCCACACCGAGCGGGTCACGGCCTCGTTGACGTCCTGGCCGATCAGGTCGGTCAGCTGGAACGGGCCCATCTTGAAGCCGCCGCTCTCGCGCAGCACCGCGTCGATGGTGGCCGGGTCGGCGCCCTGCTCCTCGTAGACCGAGAAGGCCTCGGCGTAGAAGGGGCGGGCGATCCGGTTGACGATGAAGCCGGGGGTGTCGGCGCAGCGGACCGGCGTCTTCCCCCAGCCGAGCACGGTGCGGTACGCGCTGTCCGCGGCGGCCGGGTCGGTCGCGAAACCGCTGATCACCTCGACGAGGGGGAGCAGCGGGGCCGGGTTGAAGAAGTGCAGGCCGACGAAGCGGCCGGGGTGCGCGAGACCGGCGGCGAGCTCGGTGACGGAGAGGGAGGAGGTGTTGGTGGCCAGCAGCGCGTCCGGCGAGAGCACCTCTTCGAGTGCCGCGAAGAGCGTCTGCTTGACGGTGACGTTCTCGACCACCGCCTCGATGACGAGGGCGGCCGCGGCGAGGTCCGCGAGGGCGCCCGCCGCACCGATCCGGCCGATCGCGTCCTCGGCCTCGGCGCGGTCGAGGCGGCCCTTGGCGGCCATCCGCTCGACGCGGTCCTGCACCATGGCGGCGCCGTCCGCGGCGAGGGCGGCGTCGATGTCGTAGATCAGCACGCGGTGACCTGCGAGAAGGGCGACCTGGGCGATCCCCTGGCCCATGGTGCCCGCGCCGACGACCGCCACAGTGCGGGACCGTTCGATTGCTGTCATGTCCTGATCCTCCCGCACCGACTTGTCCACAGGTCCGCCGGGCCCTCTTGTCCCGACCGATCGTTCGGTTACTCTAACTCCAGTCTGCTCTCCTTCGCCCGGCTCAACGAGGAGTTGGTCCCTGATGGCCGCCGAGCTCACCGTCCCCCAGCTGTCCGCCAAGCACCGGCCCACCCTGGACCAGGCCCTGTCGGCTATCCGCAGCCGCGCCTACTGGTCCCCGCACCCCGAACACCCCAAGGCCTACGGCGAGACCGCCCCGGCCGACGGGCTCGCCGCCTTCGAGGCCGTCCGCGGCACCCGGCTGGACCTGGGACAGCCCGGCACCGACGGCTGGACCGGCGGCGAGGTCTCCCCGTACGGACCGGAGCTGGGCGTCGAGTACCCCCACGCGGACCCGGACGTGCTGCTCCCCGCGATGAAGGCGGGCATGGCCGCCTGGCGCGACGCGGGTCCCGAGGCGCGCGCCCTGGTCTGCATCGAGATCCTGGCCCGCATCGGCGCCCGGACGCACGAGTTCGCGCACGCGGTGATGCACACCAGCGGCCAGGCGTTCATGATGGCGTTCCAGGCGGGCGGACCGCACGCGCAGGACCGCGGCCTGGAGGCCGTGGCCTACGCGTACGAGGAGCAGACGCGGGTCCCGGGGCAGGTCGACTGGTCCAAGCCCCAGGGCAAGCGCGACCCGCTGGACCTCGGCAAGACCTTCACGGCGGTCCCGCGCGGCATCTCCCTGATGATCGGCTGCAACACCTTCCCCACCTGGAACGGCTACCCGGGCCTGTTCGCCTCCCTGGCCACCGGCAACGCGGTGCTGGTCAAGCCGCACCCGCGGGCCGTCCTCCCGCTGGCGCTCACGGTCCAGGTGGCCCGCGAGGTGCTCACCGAGGCCGGCTTCGACCCGAACCTGGTCGCACTGGCGGTGGAGCGTCCGGGCGAGGGCATCGCCAAGACCCTCGCGCTGCGCCCCGAGGTCAAGCTGATCGACTACACCGGCTCCACGGAGTTCGGCGACTGGCTCGAGGCCAACGCCCGCCAGGCGCAGGTCTACACGGAGAAGGCCGGCGTCAACACGGTCGTCGTGGACTCCACCGACGACTACAAGGGCATGCTGGCGAACCTCGCGTTCTCCCTCTCCCTCTACAGCGGCCAGATGTGCACCACCCCGCAGAACCTGCTGATCCCGCGCGACGGCATCGCGACGGACGCCGGGCACAAGGCGTACGACGAGGTCGTCGCCGACCTCGCGACCTCGGTCGGCGGCCTGCTGGGCGACGACGCCCGAGCCAACGCCCTGCTCGGCGCCCTGGTCAACCCGGACGTCAAGGCGCGGCTGGAGGCGGCGGCCGGGCTGGGCGAGGTCGCGCTGGCCTCCCGCGAGGTCGCCAACCCCGAGTTCCCGGACGCGGTGGTCCGCACCCCGCTGATGGTCAAGCTCGACGCGTCCAAGCCGGACCCGGACGCGGCGTACCTCTCGGAGTGCTTCGGCCCGGTCTCCTTCGCGGTGGCCGTGGACTCCACGGCGGACGCGCTGGAGCTGCTGCGCCGCACGGTCCGCGAGAAGGGCGCGATGACGGTGGGCGCGTACACGACCTCCGCCGACACCGAGCGGGCGATCGAGGAGGTCTGCCTGGAGGAGTCCGCGCAGCTCTCGCTGAACCTGACCGGCGGGGTGTACGTCAACCAGACCGCGGCGTTCTCCGACTTCCACGGCTCGGGCGGCAACCCGGCGGCCAACGCCGCGCTGTGCGACGGCGCCTTCGTCTCCAACCGCTTCCGCGTGGTGGAGGTCCGCCGCCAGGCCTGACGCCGGGCGCCGTGAGCGTCCCGGGTGGACGCGCCCCCGCTACCCCGCCTGGAAGGTGCGGGCGGAGGCGTCCACCTGGGCATGCACGCGCTGCAACTGCTCCCGCTGCTCGTGCTCGCGCCGGCGTTCCTCGCGGCACGCTTCGCCCTGCTGCGCCAAGAGCGCGTGCGGCCGCACCCGCTCCTGGTGGGCTGCGGGGTCCACGCCGCCACGTTCGCCCTGGTGACCTGGCAGGCCCCGCGCGGCCGGCCGCTGATCCGCCCGGACGGGCCGACAATCGGCGCGGCCGCGCTGATCCTGCTCGCGGGCGGTCTAGGAGCCCTCGCCGCCCTGCTGGCCGGCCGGCGGCCCGCCCCAGTGGAAAAGGGTCATGGCGACGCTGGTGGCCAGGTTGTAGCTGGAGACCTGGGGGCGCATCGGCAGGGACACGAGGTGGTCGGACCGGCCTCGGAGCTCCGGTGAGATGCCGTGCCGCTCCGAGCCGAAGGCCAGCAGCGCGTCGTCCGGGAGGGCGAGGGCACGGATGTCCTCGCCCTCCGGGTCGAGCGCGTAGAGCGGTCCGGGCGGCAGGGTCTCGAGCGTGATCCGCTCGACGGTGGTGGCGTAGTGCAGTCCGGCGCCGGCCCGGACCACGTTCGGATGCCAGGGGTCGAGGTCCCCGCGCGTGACCACGCCGGTGGCGCCGAAGCCGGCGGCGAGGCGGACGACGGCCCCGACGTTGCCGAGGTTGCGGGGGTTGTCGAGCACGACCACGGGCGCGGGGCGCGGCAGGCGCCCGAGAGCCGCGAGGCCCGCCGCCCGGCCCGGGCGTACGGCCAGGGCGGCGACGCCGGTGGGGTGCACCCGGGGCAGCAGCCCCGCCAGCTGCGCCGGCCGCGCCAGCCGGGCCACGTCGTCCTCGACGTCCGGAGCGAGCTCGGCGGCCAGCGCCCGTACGGCGGCCGGGTCCTCGGCGAGGACCATCCGCACCTCGGCCCCGAACCGCAGCGCGTGCTTCAGCGCGTGGAACCCGTCCAGCAGGACCAGCCCCTGCCCGGCGCCTTCCCGCCACTGCCGCTCGACCTCATCGGAACTCCACTCGTCACGCATACCCCGACCCTAAGCGCAGCGCCGCCGGGGCCCGGCTCAGCGCGGGAGGGCCGGGCTCGGCTCCGCGGCGGCCAGGGCCGGGGCCCGCTCACGACGGCCGGACCGCAGCGCCGCGGCCTTCGCGCCCAGCCAGACCAGGAACACCGTCGGCAGGAACACCGCGTCGGCGGCGATCATCGCCAGCGAGAAGAACGGCAGCCCCAGCAGCACCGCGATCCCCGCGTGCTCCAGCATCATCACGGCCAGCAGCACGTTCTTGATCCGCCGGTTGAACACCGTGAACGGGAACGCCACCTGCACCGCCACGGTCCCGTACGACAGCAGCATCACCAGCGTCCCGCTGCTCGCCAGCAGCGCGGACAGCCCCGGCCACGGAGTGAAGTAGTCCAGCCCGAGCGGGTAGTACAGCGCGGTCCCGTCCTGCCACCGCGAGCCCTGGATCTTGTACCAGCCGGCCGTCGCGTAGATCAGGCAGACCTCCGCCATGATCACCAGCATCCCCGCGTTGTGCAGCACGTTGGCCAGCACGTCCAGCGTCGCCCGGCCCTCCCCGCCCGCGTCGCGCCGGTCCACGAGCCACCACAGGCCGCAGACCACCCACACCGCCGCGAAGGCCGCCAGCCAGCCGGTGCTGAACCGCCCGGTCACCACCCCGTAGGCGAACACCGCGCCCAGTACGCCCCACAGCGCCGGCCCGGCGGCCCCCGCGGAGGCCGACCCGCGCAGCCGGGCCCGCCGGGCGTCCAGGGACCACACCTGCGCGCACCGGGTCAGCACCAGGTACAGCGCCATCAGGTGGATGACGTTATCCCCGCCGTCGCCCATGAACACGCTGCGGTTCTGGAGCGAGAGCACCCCGACCATGAACAGCACGGACGTGGCCCGGGTCCGCCAGCCCAGCAGCAGCCCCACGCTCGCCAGCACGGCGAGCGCGTAGACGATCTCGAACCACACCGCCGAGTCCGACCACATCAGGACCGAGAAGGCCCCGTTCGAGGCGATCAGCCGCTCCGCCAGCGACCAGCTCCACGGCCCGTCCGGCCCGTACAGCTCGTGGCGGTGCGGGAACTCGCGCAGCAGGAAGAAGAGCCACGTCCCGGCGAAGCCGATGCGGACCACGGCGCTCTGGTAGGGGCCCAGGGCCTGCCCGGTGACCTTCGCCAGAGCGGCCGCCAGACCGGTTCTCACACCGTCCACCACGGCAGCTCCCGGTAGTACGTCTCGGTGTCGGTGGTCTCGTCGCTCCACTTCGGCGCGGCCACGGCCGTCGTCGCCGAGCGCAGCTGGACCCGCAGGACGTCCCCGCCGGGGTGGTCCGGGGTGAGCCGGTTCACGGCGATCCGCCGCAGGTATCGCTCGGACAGCTCGCCGCGCTCGCCGTTCGGCTTGTCCTCCTCGTCGTGGGAGCCGGTGAAGAAGTCCCAGGCCCGGCGGAGCTCGTTCTGCTCGGTGTGGCTCGGCAGCAGGCTGTTGCGGATGGCCGCGCCGTCCTCGGCGCTCAGGTTGCGCCAGTCCGTGGTGACCAGCTCGCCGGCGGCCGTCCGCACCTGCGCGCGCGCCTCCACGGCGATGTTCTGCTGGAGCGGGTTCGGCGCGAAGAGCTTCCAGTTCTGTTCGAACTCCGGATAGATCCACGCGTCGACCGTCCGCGCGTGCTGCTTGCTGACCGTGTTGGAGGGGGCGACGTGCAGGAACACGAACGCGAGGTGGGCGCAGGCGGCCACGCCGACCGCCCCCAGGGCGAGGGCCGCGAGCACCCGGTACGGGGTGGACAGACCGGCGATCCCGGGCGCCCGCGGGGGCGGCGGAGGGGTCGCCGCGGCGGGCTCCCGCTCGTTCGAATCCATCCCGCCCCGATCGTCCGGTATCCACAGGGTTGACCTCAGAGGTTGACACCCTACGGGCCGCCGACCCACCATTGAAGAGGATGAACCGAACGATCGGTCGGTCGGGTGGGCGGACAGCTCGCCGGCACACGCGGACAGGGGACCGGGATGGTGGCAGTGACCCCGGAGACGGGGCCGGAGACGGCCCTCGGGACAGACGGGACGGACGGCACAGGCATGGCTGCTGACCTCGACGCACAGCTCGCGGCGGCCTTCGACGCGGCGGTCGCGGCGGAGGAGCGCGTGGAACCGCGCGACTGGATGCCCGAGGAGTACCGCGCCTCCCTCGTGCGCCAGATGGCGCAGCACGCCCACTCCGAGATCATCGGCATGCAGCCCGAGGCGAACTGGATCACGCGGGCGCCCTCGCTGCGCCGCAAGGCGATCCTGATGGCCAAGGTGCAGGACGAGGCCGGGCACGGGCTGTACCTGTACAGCGCCGCCGAGACCCTGGGAACCAGCCGCGACGAGCTGCTCGACAAGCTGCACGCGGGCCGGCAGAAGTACTCCTCGATCTTCAACTACCCCACCCTGACCTGGGCGGACGTCGGCGCCATCGGCTGGCTGGTGGACGGCGCGGCGATCACCAACCAGGTCCCGCTGTGCCGCTGCTCCTACGGCCCGTACGCCCGCGCCATGGTCCGGATCTGCAAGGAGGAGTCCTTCCACCAGCGCCAGGGGTACGAGCTGCTCCTCGCCCTCTCGCAGGGCACCGAGGCACAGCACGCCATGGCCCAGGACGCGGTCGACCGGTGGTGGTGGCCCTCGCTGATGATGTTCGGCCCGCCGGACGACGAGTCGGCGCACTCGGCGCAGTCGATGGCCTGGCGGATCAAGCGGCACTCGAACGACGAGCTGCGCCAGCGGTTCGTGGACATCGCCGTCCCGCAGGCCGAGGCCCTGGGCCTGACGCTGCCCGACCCGGACCTGAAGTGGAACGAGGAGCGCGGGCACCACGACTTCGGCGCCATCGACTGGGCGGAGTTCTGGGACGTGCTCAAGGGCAACGGCCCGTGCAACGAAGAGCGCCTGAGCCAGCGGCGCCGGGCGCACGAGGAAGGCGCCTGGGTGCGCGACGCGGCCGCGGCGTACGCGGAGAAGCAGGCGGCGCACGCCGCACAGAACGAGGAGGCACGGGTATGACGCAGAACTGGCCCCTGTGGGAGGTGTTCGTGCGCTCGCGGCGCGGCCTCTCGCACACGCACGCGGGCAGCCTGCACGCCCCCGACGCGGAGATGGCCCTGCGCAACGCCCGCGACCTCTACACCCGGCGCGGCGAGGGCATCTCCATCTGGGTGGTGCCCTCCACCGAGATCACCGCTTCCTCGCCCGACGAGCGCGACCCCTTCTTCGCCCCGTCCGCCGACAAGCCCTACCGGCACCCGACGTTCTACGACATCCCGGAGGGAGTGAGCCACCTGTGACCAGCACGGACACCACCCTCACGGCGGCCCTCGCCCTCGGGGACGACGCCCTGATCCTCTCCCACCGCCTCGGCGAATGGGCGGGCCACGCCCCGGTGCTCGAGGAGGAGGTCGCGCTCGCCAACATCGCGCTCGACCTGCTCGGCCAGGCCCGCCTCCTGCTGACCATGGCGGGCGACGAGGACGAGCTGGCCTTCCTGCGCGAGGAGCGCTCCTTCCGCAACCTCCAGCTGGTGGAACAACCCAACGGCGACTTCGCCCACACCATCGCCCGCCAGCTCTACTTCTCCTTCTACCAGCACGAGCTCTACGGGGAACTGGCCCGTGGGGACGGCCCGTTCGCGCCGCTGGCGGCCAAGGCCGTCAAGGAGACCGCGTACCACCGCGACCACGCCGAGCAGTGGACCCTGCGGCTCGGCGACGGCACCGAGGAGAGCCGGGCGCGCATGCGCGCGGGCCTGGACGCCCTGTGGAAGTTCACCGGCGAGATGTTCCGGCCCGTGGACGGCATCGAAGGCCTCGACTGGGCCGCCCTGGAAGGTCGTTGGCTCGGCGCGGTGACCGGTGTGCTGGAGCGGGCCGGGCTCGCACTGCCCCAGGGGCCGCGCACCGGCGCCTGGGCGGCCGGAGCCGGACGCGAGGGCCTGCACACCGAGCCCTTCGGCCGGCTGCTCGCCGAGATGCAGCACCTGCACCGCAGCCACCCGGGGGCGTCATGGTGACCGCCCGCGCCGGGGCGAGCCGCCTGGAGGCGGAACTGGCCGAGCTGGCCGGCTCCGTCCCCGATCCCGAACTGCCCGTGCTCACCCTGGGCGAGCTCGGCGTGGTGCGCGGGGTGCGGGTGGACGAGGAAGGCCGCGCCGAGGTCACCCTCACCCCCACCTACACCGGCTGCCCGGCCATCGAGGCCATGTCCGCCGACATCGAGCGGGTCCTGACCGGCCACGGGATACCCGAGGTCCGGGTGACCACCGTGCTGGCCCCCGCCTGGTCCACCGACGACATCAGCGCCGAAGGCCGCCGCAAGCTGGCCGAGTTCGGCATCGCCCCGCCGCGCCCGCACGCGGCCGGCGGGCCGGTCCCGCTGACCCTGTCGGTGCGCTGCCCGAACTGCGGCTCCACCGACACCGAGCTGCTCAGCCGGTTCTCCTCCACGGCCTGCAAGGCACTGCGCCGCTGCACCGCCTGCCGCGAACCGTTCGACCACTTCAAGGAGCTGTAGATGGCCGCACCCCGCCACGGCGCGTTCCACCCGCTGACGGTGGCTGCGGTCGACCGGCTCACCGACGACTCGGTGGCTCTGACCCTGCGGGTCCCGCAGGAGCTGCGCGAGGCGTACCGGCACGCCCCCGGCCAGCACCTGACCCTGCGCCGCAGCGCCCCCGAGGGCGCGGAGGTCCGTCGCACCTACTCGATCTGCTCCCCGGCGCCCGCGGCCGGCGGCCCGGGCCCGGCGCAACTTCGGGTCGGCGTGCGGCTGGTGGAGGGCGGGGAGTTCTCCACCTTCGCGCACAAGGAGATCGCCGCCGGAGACGTGCTGGACGTGATGGTCCCGGCCGGCCGGTTCGTCCTGGACCCGGCCGCCGCCCCGGCCGCCGGGCACTACGCGGCGATCGTCGGCGGCAGCGGGATCACCCCCGTGCTCTCGATCGCCGCGAGCCTGCTGGCCGCCCGCCCCGACGCCCGGTTCTGCCTCGTGCGCAGCGACCGTACGGCGGCTTCGACGATGTTCCTCGAGGAGGTCGCCGACCTCAAGGACCGCTATCCGTCCCGGTTCCAGCTGGTCACGGTCCTGTCCCGGGAGGAGCAGGAGGCCGGGCTGCCCTCCGGGCGCCTCGACGAGGAGCGGCTGGCCGCCCTGCTGCCCGCGCTGCTGCCGGTGGCCGAGGTGACGGGCTGGTTCCTGTGCGGGCCGTACGGCCTGGTGCAGGGCGCGGAGCGGACCCTGGCCGCGCTCGGCGTCGCCCGGACCCGGGTGCACGAGGAGATCTTCCACGTCGAGGACACCACGGCGCCGGCCCCCGCCGCCACCGCTTCGGCCCCCTCCCACGGGCGGGTCACGGCGCGCCTCGACGGGCGTTCCGGCACCTGGCCGGTCCGTGACGGGGAGTCCCTGCTGGACGCGGTGCTCCGCAACCGCGCGGACGCCCCCTACGCCTGCAAGGGCGGGGTGTGCGGCACCTGCCGGGCGTTCGTGGTGGCGGGCGAGGTCCGGATGGACCGCAACTTCGCCCTGGAGGCCGAGGAGACGGAAGCCGGGTTCGTGCTGGCCTGCCAGTCGCACCCGGTGACGGAGGAAGTGGAGATCGACTTCGACCGGTAGCCCGCCGGCCGGCCGCGGCGCCGGACCGGGCCGGGCTCCCGTTCCCGGCCCTGTCCATTTTCCAGAACCTGTTCTATCTTGACGCACCGTCAGACCAGAACGGGAGGACCGGCAGTGGACTTCACCTTCACCGAGGAGCAGCAGGCGGCCGTCGAGGCGGCCAAGGCCGTCTTCGCGGACGTCGCGCCCGACGGGGTGCCCAGCCCCGCGCTCACCCCCGGGGCCGTCGCCGACGACTTCGACCGCCCGCTGTGGGCCAGGCTCGCCGGATCCGACCTGCTGAGCCTGGTCCTCGCCGAGGAGCACGGCGGGGCCGGCCTCGACACCATCGCCCTGTGCCTGGTGCTGCGCGAGGCCGCGAAGGTGCTGGCCCGCGTGCCGCTGCTGGAGCACTGCGCCACCGCCATGGCCGTACAGTCCCACGGCAGCCCCGAACTGGCCGCCGCCCTGCTGCCCGGCGCCGGCAGCGGCAGCGTCGTCCTGACCGCCGCCGCCCACGGCCGCTCCGGCCACGACCCGGCCGAACTCGCCGTCACCGCCCGCCGGGACGGAGAGGGCTGGATCCTGGACGGCACGCAGACGGCCGTCCCCTGGGCGCACAGCGCCGACTGGATCGCCGTACCGGCCCACACCGGCGAGGGCGAGGCCGTCCTCGCCTTCGTCCCGCGCACCGCCGAGGGCCTCGCCCTCGCCGAGCAGGTCTCCACCAACGGGGAGCGGCTGGCCGAACTCGCCCTGGACGGCGTACGCGTGGCCCCGACCCACCTCGTCGACGACCCGGGCGCCTGGGAGCGGCTGCGCCAGCTCCTCGCCACCGGAACCTGCGCCCTCGCCCTCGGCCTCGGCGAAGGCGTCCTCACCATGACCAGCCAGTACACGAGCAAGCGCGAGCAGTTCGGCTTCCCGGTGGCCACCTTCCAAGCCGTCGCCGTCCAGGCCGCCGACCGCTACATCGACCTGCGCGCCATGGAGGTCACCCTCTGGCAGGCCGCCTGGCGCCTGGACGCCGCGACCGGCGGCGCGGGCGGCCCGCTGCCGAGCTCCGGAGACGTCGCGGTAGCGAAGATCTGGGCCTCGGAGGGCGTACGCCGGGTCGTGCAGACCGCCCAGCACCTGCACGGCGGCTTCGGCGCCGACACCGACTACCCCCTGCACCGCTACCACGCCTGGGCCAAGCAGCTGGAGCTCCAGCTGGGCCCCGCCGCCGCGCACGAGGAGGCCTTGGGCGACCTGCTGGCCGCCCACCCCCTGGCCTGACCGGAATCGGCCGCGACGGCTACAGCACGAAGGCCGGGTTCCCGCTGTCCGTCACCATCGGGCGCCCGGCACCGTCCCACGCCTGCATGCCGCCGTCGACGTTCACGGCGTCGACGCCCTGGCGCACCAGGTACTGGGTCACCTGCGCGGAGCGCCCGCCGACCCGGCACATCACGTGCACCCGGCGGCCGTCCTCGACGGCCTCCGTCAGCTCACCGAAGCGGGCCACGAAATCGCTCATCGGGATGTGCAGAGCGCCCTCGACGTGGCCGGCCGCCCATTCGTCGTCCTCGCGGACGTCCAGGACAAAGCCTTCGGAGGGCACCGCGGCGGCGTCCACCGAGGGAAGCGGTCCGAAGTTCATGTGTCGCCTTCTCTCATCACGGATCCGACTTCCAACCTATCCGACGCCCCCGGCCGGCCGGGCGGCGATCCGGCCCGCCTCAGCCCGCGGCGAGCTCCGCGGCCAGCGCCGCCTCGCGCTCGGCGACCTGCGCCAGCAGCTGCTCCGCGATCTCCTCCAGCAGCCGGTCCGGGTCGTCGGGAGCCATCCTCAGCATCGACCCGATGGCACTGTCCTCCAGCTCCTTGGCCACCAGCGACAGCAGCTCCTTGCGGCGCGCCAGCCACTCCAGCCGGGCGTACAGCTCCCCGCTCTCCTCCGGCTCCGCCCGCTCCGGCTCGGGGCCCGCCGCCCACTCCTCGGCCAGCTCGCGCAGCAGCCGCTCCTCGCCCCGCCCGTACGCGGCGTTGACCCGCGCGATGAAGGCGTCGCGGCGCTCGCGCTCGGCCTCGTCCTGGGCGAGGTCCGGGTGGGCCTGGCGGACCAGCTCGCGGTAGAGGCGGCGCACCTCCTCCGAGGGCCGTACCCGCTCCGGCGGCCGCACGGGCCGGTCGGTGAGCATCGCGCCCGCGTCGTCGGAGATGCCGTCCGAGTCCAGCCAGTCGTGGAACAGCTCCTCCACCCCGGGCATCGGCATGACCAGCGCACGCGCCTCCTCGGCCCGCCGCAGGTCCTCCCGGTCCCCGGTCCGCGCCGCCTTCGCCTCGGCGATCAGCGCCTCGAGCTCGTCGAGCCGCGTGTACATCGGGCCGAGCTTCTGGTGGTGCAGGCGGGAGAAGTTCTCCACCTCGACCCGGAAGGTCTCCACCGCGATCTCGAACTCGATCAGCGCCTGCTCGGCGGCCCGAACGGCCCGCTCGAGACGGGCCTCGGGGCGTTCGTCGCCGGGAACCGTGTGTCCGCTCTGCTCGCTCACCCGGCCAGCCTACGGCCCACCGGCCCGGGCACCCCCGCGCGGGCCGGAAGGCTCCGCCCCGGGCACCCCCGCGGGCCGGCAGGCCCCGCCGCCTCAGACCCCGGACTCCGCCGCGATCCGCCCGGCCCGCACCGCCGCCACCAGATCGGCGTGGTCGGCCTCGGTCCGGTCCGCGTAGGCCACGGCGAAGGCGGCCATGGCCTCGTCCAGCTCCTCGTTCTTCCCGCAGTACCCGGCCAGCAGCCGCGGATCGACGCTGTGCGCGTGCGCCCGGGCCAGCAGCGCCCCGGTCATCCGCCCGTAGTCGTCGAGCTGCTCGGCGGTCAGCGCCGCCGGATCCACACTGCCCTTGCGGTTGCGGAACTGGCGCACCTGGAAGGGCCTCCCCTCCACCGTGGTCCAGCCCAGCATGAAGTCCGAGACCACCTGCATCCGCTTCTGCCCGGCCACCACCCGGCGCCCCTCGTGCTGCTCGGGCGGCGCGTCGAAGCCCAGCGCGGGCAGGTGCGGCAGCAGCACCGAGGGCCGCGCCTCCTTTACCTGGAGCACCAGCGGCTCGCCCCGGTGGTCCAGCAGCAGCACCACGTACGAACGGGTGCCGACGCTGCCCGTCCCCACCACGCGGAAGGCCACGTCGTGGATGGCGTACCGGGCCATCAGCGGCAGCCGGTCGGCCTGGAGCGTCCGCAGGTACGGGCCCAGCGAGGCGGCCACGGCCGCGGCCTCCCCGTCCCCGACCCGGCGCAGCACGGGCAGCGCGTCCACGAAGCACCTGCTGCCGTCGGCTCGGGTCTCGGTCGCCTTCGCGGCGAACCGCGCGGAGGTGTTGTTGCGGGCCTTCTCCGCCACCTGCTCCAGGGTCCCCAGCAGGTCCCGGGCATCGGTGTGCGAGACCAGCTCCTCGTCGGCGATGGCGTTCCACGCGTCACTGGCGGACAGCCGGGACAGCAGCCGCATGGTCCGCCGGTAGGCGCCCGCCGCGTCCAGCGCGGCCGCCCGGGAGGCGTCCTCGCCCGCGCCCGACACCCGCCCGGCCAGCACCAGCGAGGTCGTCAGCCGCTTCAGGTCCCACTCCCACGGCCCGAACACGGTCTCGTCGAAGTCGTTCAGGTCGATGACCAGCCGGCCCCGTGCGTCCCCGTACAGGCCGAAGTTCGCCGCGTGCGCGTCCCCGCAGATCTGCGCGCCGATCCCGGTCACCGGGCCGCCGGACAGGTCGCGGGCCATCAGCCCGGCCGCCCCCCGCAGGAAGGCGAAGGGGTTCGCCGCCATCCGCCCCACGCGTATCGGCGCCAGCTCGGCGACCCGCCCGGCGTTGGACTCCTCCACCGCCCGCACCGCGTCCGGCCTGCCGGACGGCGCCTCGAAGGCGGCGTGCGCCGCCCGCGGCACCCGCTGCCGCAGCGCCTTGCCGTCCCGCTTGGGCGATCCGTCCGCCACCCGCGGCGCGAAGCCCGCCACCTCCGGGATCCGCTGCCCCACTACCGCCGCCATGCGCGCCGCCCCCACCCGTTACGTCGATCGCCTTCGAACGCGCTGACCGTATCTACAGCCCGGCGTCCCTGGCCAGCAAGGCCGCCTGTACGCGGTTCTCGCAGCCCAGCTTCGCCAGGATCCGGCTCACGTACGTCTTCACGGTCGCCTCGCTCATGTGCAGCCGCCGCCCCGCGTCCGCGTTCGACAGCCCCTCCCCGAGCAGGGCGAGCACCCCGCGCTCGCGTTCGCTCAGCTCCGCCACCTGCCGCCGGGCCTGCTCGCCCCGCACCACGGCCTTGCCCGACGCCAGCTGGTCGACCACGTGCCGGGTCGCCGCCGGCGAGAGGTACGCGTCGCCCGCCGCGGCCGCCCGTACGGCGCCGATCAGCTCGCCCGGCGCCGAGTCCTTCAGCAGGAACCCCGCGCCGCCCTCGCCCAGCGCCCGCAGCACGTTCTCCTTCTCCCCGAAGGTGGTCAGGATCAGCGCCCGCACCTGGGGCACGGCCCGCCCCAGCTCCCCCAGGGCGGTCAGCCCGTCCATCACCGGCATCTGGATGTCCAGCAGCACCACCTCCGGCGCGTGCGCGCGAGCCAGGTCCACCGCCTCCCGGCCGTTCGCCGCCTCCGCCACGACCTCGATGTCCGGCGCCGAGGTCAGGATCATCCTGATACCGGCCCGGATCAGCGGCTCGTCGTCGGCGATCACCACGCGGATCACTTCGGCTGTCACCCGTGCTCCTACTGCTTGACCTCGTACGCCTGCTTGTCCACGAGCGTTCCGTCCTTGAAGCAGAACCGGTAGATCAGGTCCGACCCCAGCGAGTCCGGCTGCTCCTGCGCCATCAACGCCAGACAGTCCGAACCCTCCGGCCGCGGCGGGCCCTTCCGGTCCGCACCGGCCGTCAGGAAATTCTCGCCGCTCGGCAGCCGGTCCCGTACGGCCTGCTCCGACTCTCCCACCCGCACCGCGTCGTACCCCTCCCGGTCCAGCATCGAATCGCCCAGCGAGCCCACCACCAGCAGCATCCCCGCCCCGAGCACGATCACCAGCAGCACCACCGCCGCGAAGGCGATGCCGCAGCCCAGCGCCAGCCCGCCGACCGGGCCGCGCCGCGGCACGGCCAGCTCGCGGTCCACCACGCTCCAGTCCATCGGCGGCGCACCCCGCAGCCCCCGCGCCTGGGCCTGCTGCCCGAAGTCGTCGGCCACGGCCGCCGCCCCGGCCGGCTCCGCCCCGTACGGCAGCACCCCCGCCACCCGGAAGCCGCCGCCCTCCGTCGCGCCCGCGTGCACCATCCCGCCGACCAGCCGCGCCCGCTCGCGCAGCCCCGTCAGCCCCTGCCCGCCCGACACGACCTCACCGGCCCCCGGACCGGCCGCCGGGCCGTTGGCGATCTCCACCACCAGCGAGTCGTCCTCGTAGCGCAGTTCCAGGGTGATCGGCGCCCCGGGCGCGTGCTTGTACGCGTTCGTCAGGGCCTCCTGCACGATCCGGTACGCCGCGTGGTCGCAGGCCGCGACCAGCGGCCGCGGCCGACCCGAGACGGACAGCCGTACGTCGGTCCCCGCGCCCCGCGCCGCCTCCACCACCCCGGCGATCCCGGCCACCCCGCGCCCGGCCGGCTGCGCCGGCTCCTCCACCGGGACCGGCGCCTCGACCCCGTCCCGCAGGATCCCGACCACCTCGCGCAGCTCGTGCATCGCCGCCACCGAGGCCTGCCGCAGCACCCCCACCGCCTCGCGCTGCCGCTCGGTGAGCTTCGGGTCCACCTCCAGCGCACCGGTGTGCACCGAGATCAGCGCCAGCTGGTGGCCGAGGCTGTCGTGCATGTCCTGGGCGATCCGCTGCCGCTCGCGCAGCCTCGCCTGCCCGGCGACCATCGCCCGCTCGCGCATCAACTGCCCGTTGCGCTCCTGGAGCGCGCTCAGCAGCGTGCGGCGCTGCGACCAGTACCGGCTGGCCAGACCGGGCGTCACGGTCGTCGCCAGGAACATCAGGGTGGAGAAGACGACCATCAGCAGGGGCTGCATCTGCTCCCACTCGTGCCACACGCTGAGGCCGACCGCGGCGACGAACGCCAGCGTGAAGGCGGCCCCCGCCCGCCCCACCCCGACGATCCGGCGCCCCGCCGACCAGCCCAGCACGGTCGTGACCAGGAACGAGCCCGGCAGGAACACCGTCACCGCCGAACCCACGACCAGCGTCGCCGCGGGCAGCCTGCGCCGCAGCAGGGTGAGCAACACCACGGCCGCGGCGCTCGCGGCCATCCGCCACCCGGAACCGTTGTCGAGCTCCTCGATGCCCAGGCCGAGCAGCGCCGGCACCGCGGCGATCGCGAGGTCGCCCAAGAGCATCCGCCGGGTCCAGGGCTCCGGCCCCCTCAGCCGGTCCCAGCCCGCACGCGTCATCGCCTTCGCATCCACCCGGCCGACCCTAGACACCCCGGCGCACCGCCGGCCGCTCTCTTTCGTCGCGCCCCGCGCGACGAAAGTCGGAAGACCGGCGCAACAACGTGTCCTGGATCACTTCTTGGCCGCCGCGGACGGAACGGCCCGTACCGGGCAGGCCAGTTGATCCCGGGACACACCGAAGACACCGAGGACACCTAGGAGCGCACAACACGAAACGGCCGCCACCGCTTTCGCGATGACGACCGTTTCGTCGATGTGGGCGAGGGGGGATTTGAACCCCCACGTCCCGAAGGACACTGGCACCTGAAGCCAGCGCGTCTGCCGTTCCGCCACTCGCCCGAGCAGCGTCCCAGTGGTTCTTCCCTTTCGGGCCGTTCCCCTGGCGACGTCGAAACATTAACACGTCGGAGGGGGTGGAATCACATCGCTTTCCCCGCACCCCGGGCCGCCGCCGCGGACGGCCCCTCCCGCACTCCGCTCCCGGTGCGGGACACTGTCCCTACGGCCCCCCTACGATCCCTGTGAGGACCAACACTCGTCCTCACAGGACCGATGGGGAACCACCCGAATCCGCCACGCGTGGATACGATCAGTAAGCAGTACAGGGCGACAACGACGGAGGAGGTGCCCCATGGGAGTTCTGAAGCGGTTCGAGCAGCGACTCGAAGGTCTGGTGAACGGCACCTTCGCCAAGGTCTTCAAGTCCGAGGTCCAGCCGGTGGAGATCGCCGGAGCCCTCCAGCGGGAGTGCGACAACAACGCCACCATCTGGAACCGCGAGCGGACGGTCGTGCCCAACGACTTCATCGTCGAGCTCAGCACCGGCGACTACGAGCGCCTGAGCCCCTACTCCGGGCAGCTCGGCGACGAGCTCGCGGGCCTCGTCCGCGACTACGCCAAGCAGCAGCGCTACAGCTTCATGGGCCCCATCAAGGTCCAGCTGGAGAAGGCCGACGACCTCGACACCGGGCTCTACCGGGTCCGCAGCCGCACCCTCGCCGCCAGCACCTCCCAGCCGCAGCCGCCCCAGGGCCGGCCGCAGGGCGGTCCGGCGGGCCAGGGCGGCTACGGCTACCCCCCGGTCGCCGCCCCGCCCATGCCGAGCGCCCCGCCGCCCGGGGGACCCGCCGCCCGGCGGCCCGCGGGCGGAGCCGGCCCGGCCGCACCCGTACCGGCCTCCGGCGCCGCGCGGCGCCACTGGATCGAGATCAACGGCACCCGCCACCAGATCTCGCGCCCCACGCTCGTACTCGGCCGAAGCACCGAAGCCGACGTGCGGATCGACGACCCCGGCGTATCGCGCCGGCACTGTGAGATCCGGACCGGAACGCCCTCGACGATCCAGGATCTCGGGTCCACCAACGGCATCGTGGTGGACGGGCAGCACACCACCCGCGCTACGCTCCGCGACGGCTCGCGGATCGTCGTGGGCAGCACGACCATCATTTACCGGCAAGCCGAAGGGTGAAGCGGGGGCAATGTCAGAGCTGACCCTGACGGTCATGCGGCTGGGTTTCCTAGCCGTTCTGTGGCTGTTCGTCATCGTGGCCGTCCAGGTCATCCGCAGCGACCTCTTCGGAACGAGAGTCACGCAGCGCGGCTCCCGCCGCGGCGGCGCGGGCACCGCGCCGCAGCAGCAGGCGGGCCGGCAGGCCGCGCCTCCGCAGCAGCGCCAGCGCCGCGGTGCGCCCACCAAACTCGTCGTGTCCGAGGGCACCCTCACGGGGACCACGGTGGCCCTCGCCGGCCAGACGATCACCCTGGGCCGCGCCCACGACTCCACGATCGTGCTGGACGACGACTACGCGTCCAGCCGCCATGCCAGGATCTACCCGGACCGGGACGGCCAGTGGATCGTCGAGGATCTCGGGTCCACCAACGGCACGTATCTCGACCGGACCCGCCTGACCACCCCGACGCCCATTCCGCCGGGCGCCCCGATCCGCATCGGCAAGACCGTCATCGAGCTGCGGAAGTAGTACGAGAATGAGCGAGCGGAGCGAGCACGCGGCGGTGATCCGTCCCACCGAGGACACGGACCCGCGCGCGCTCCCGACCGGAGGGTGGGCAGTGTGGCTCGAGACCGGTTGTACCCGGAGCCGACCGGCGAGGTGCGCATGAGTCTGTCCCTGCGGTTCGCCGCCGGATCGCACAAGGGCATGATCCGCGAGGGCAACGAGGACTCCGGCTACGCCGGGCCCCGTCTCCTCGCGATCGCCGACGGCATGGGAGGCCAGGCGGCCGGCGAGGTCGCGAGCTCCGAGGTGATCTCCACCCTGGTGCAGCTCGACGACGACGTCCCGGGCTCCGACATCCTCACCTCCCTCGCCACGGCCGTGCAGCGCGCCAACGACCAGTTGCGCGTGATGGTCGAGGAGGACCCCCAGCTCGAGGGCATGGGCACCACCCTGACCGCCCTCCTGTGGACCGGCCAGCGCCTCGGCCTCGTCCACGTCGGGGACTCCCGGGCCTACCTGCTGCGCGACGGCGTCCTCACCCAGATCACGCAGGACCACACCTGGGTGCAGCGCCTCGTCGACGAGGGCCGGATCACCGAGGAGGAAGCCACCACGCACCCGCAGCGCTCCCTGCTCATGCGGGCGCTCGGCAGCGGCGACATCGTCGAGCCCGACCTCTCCATCCGCGAGGTCCGCGCCGGCGACCGCTACCTCATCTGCTCCGACGGGCTCTCCGGCGTGGTCTCCCACCAGACCCTCGAAGAGACCCTCGCCGACTACCACGGCCCCCGCGAGACGGTGCAGTCGCTGATCCAGCTCGCCCTGCGCGGCGGCGGACCCGACAACATCACCTGCATCGTCGCCGACGTCCTCGACACCGACAGCGGGGACACCCTCGCCGCCCAGGTCAGCGACACCCCGGTTGTCGTCGGCGCGGTCGCCGAGAACCAGCACCAGCTCTTCGACGGCGGCAACGCCATGCAGACCCCGGCCGGCCGCGCCTCGGGCCTCGGCCGCCAGGCCGGCCCGCCCGCCGGCGCCTTCGGGCCCCCCGGCAGCGGCGAGGCGAACGGCTACGGCTACTCCGACCAGGGCCAGGGCGGCGGCGCGTACGGCAGCTTCGGCGAAGCCGAGGCCTACGACGGCGACGCCGAGTACGAGGACACGTACGACCACCCCCGCAGGCACCGCGGCAAAGGGCGCAAGTGGGCCACCCGCACCCTGACCCTGCTCCTGGTCGCCGGCGTCGTCGGCGGCGGCCTCTACGCGGGCTGGCGCTGGACCCAGACCCAGTACTACGTGGGCGTCAAGGGCGAGCACGTCGCGCTCTTCCGCGGCATCAGCCAGAAGCTCGGGCCTTTGGAGCTCTCCAAGGTGCATACCGACCGCCCCGACATCGAACTGAAGTACCTCCCGCCCTTCAAGCTCAAGCAGGTCGAGGCCACCATCAGCGAGGGCAGCCTCGACGGTGCCCGCGAGAAGCTCGACGACCTCGGCGTCCAGGTCTCGGCCTGCAAGAAGGACGAGGAACGCCGGGCCGCCGAGGCGCAGAACCAGACACCCGGCTCCACTCTGACTCCCGCGGAGCAGCAAGTGGTCAGCCTGTGCGGAAAGCAGTAGACACCCGCGGGCGCAGGGGGCCTGCCACACCATGAGCGTTGTCACCAACACGACCACCATCGGCGCCATCGAGCTGCCGAGCCGGCGGAACACCGAGCTGATGCTGCTCGGCTTCGCCGTGGTCATCCCGATCTTCGCCTACGCCAACGTGGGCCTCGCGATCAACGGCAGCCTGCCGCCCGGCATGGTGCTCTACGGCCTCGGCCTCGGCGCCCTCGCCGGGGTCGCGCACCTCGTCGTACGCCGGTACGCCAAGTACGCCGACCCGCTGCTGCTGCCGCTGGCGACCCTGCTCAACGGGCTCGGCCTGGTGCTGATCTGGCGGCTCGACCAGTCCGATCGGCTGCAGAACCTCGCCAAGCGCTCGTACGGCGCGTTCTCCCCCTCCGCGCCCAACCAGATGCTCTACACGGCGCTGGCCATCGCCCTCTTCGCGGGCGTCCTGCTGGTGCTCAAGGACCACCGCGTCCTGCAGCGGTTCACCTACATCTCGATGGTCGCGGCCTTGGTGCTGCTCCTCCTGCCGCTCGTCCCCGGCCTCGGCGCGGACGTCTTCGGCGCCAAGATCTGGATCCGCGTCGCCGGATTCTCCATCCAGCCCGGTGAGTTCGCGAAGATCGTCCTCGCGGTGTTCTTCGCCGGCTACCTGATGGTCAAGCGCGACGCCCTGGCCCTGGCCTCCCGCCGGTTCATGGGCCTCTACCTGCCGCGCGGCCGCGACCTCGGCCCGATCCTGGTGATCTGGGCGATGAGCCTGCTCATCCTGATCTTCGAGAACGACCTCGGTTCCTCGCTGCTGTTCTTCGGCATGTTCGTGATCATGCTGTACGTGGCCACCGAGCGGACCAGCTGGATCGTCATCGGCCTGCTGATGTCGGTCGGCGGCGCTGTCGTGGTCGCCTCCTTCTCCAGCCACGTCGGGGCCCGCGTCAGCGCCTGGCTCGATCCCTTCGGCTGCTGGCAGCGGAACGGCGCCGACGCCGGTGCCTGCGAGCAGATCGCCCAGTCGATCATGAGCTTCGGCTCGGGCGGGGTCCTCGGCGCGGGCTGGGGACAGGGCAATTCCGACCTCATCGGCTTCGCCGCCAACTCCGACTTCATCTTCTCCACCGTCGGCGAGGAACTGGGCCTCACGGGCGTGATGGCCTTCCTGCTGATCTACGGGCTCATCATCGAGCGGGGCGTCCGCACCGCGCTCGCCGCCCGCGACCCCTTCGGCAAGCTCTTCGCCATCGGCCTGTCCGGCGCCTTCGCCCTGCAGATCTTCGTCGTCGCCGGCGGGGTCATGGGCCTCATCCCCCTCACCGGCATGACGATGCCCTTCCTCGCGTCCGGCGGCTCCTCCGTCCTCGCGAACTGGATCCTCATCGCCGTACTCATCCGGATCAGCGACACCGCACGCCGACCTGCCCCGGCTCCCGCCCCGTCCCCCGACGCCGAGATGACCCAGGTGGTCCGCCCGTCATGAACAAGCCCCTGCGCCGCATCTCGCTGTTCTGCGGGCTGCTCGTCCTCGCCCTGCTGATCCGGACCAACTGGATCCAGTACGTCCAGGCCGAGGACCTCAGCACCCGCAAGGAGAACCGCCGGGTCCAGATCGCCCAGTACGCCACCGAGCGCGGCAACATCATCGTGGCGGGCCAGCCCATCACCGGCTCCGCGGTCACCGACGGCAGCGACTACAAGTTCAAGCGGACCTACACGGACGGCCCCCTGTGGGCCCCCGTCACCGGCTACGCCTCGCAGGCCTTCGGCTCCACCCAGCTCGAATCGCTCGAGGACGGCATCCTCACCGGCAACGACGACCGGCTGTTCTTCGACCGCACCATCGGCATGTTCACCGGGGAGAAGAAGCAGGGCGGCAACGTCGTCACCACGCTCAACCCCGAGGCCCAGAAGGCCGCCTTCAAGGCGCTCGGCAACAACAAGGGGGCCGCCGCCGCGATCGACCCGCGCACCGGCGCCGTCCTCGCCCTCGTCTCCACCCCCTCGTACGACCCCTCCCGCTTCGCCGGCAACTCCAAGGACGACGAGAAGGCCTGGGTCGAGCTCAAGGACAGCGAGGACAAGAACCTCGTCAACCGCGCCCTGCGCGAGACCTACCCGCCGGGCTCCACCTTCAAGGTGGTCACCGCGGCCGCCGCCCTCGAACACGGCGTGGTCAAGGAGATCAACGACCCGACGGACACCCCGGACCCGTACTTCCTGCCCGGCACCAAGACCGAGATGGTCAACCACGCCAGCGGCTGCAAGGAGGCGAGCCTCAACGAGGCCCTGCGCGTCTCCTGCAACTCCGTCTTCGCGAACCTCGGCGACAAGGTCACCCGCGACAAGATGGTGGAGACCGCCGAGAAGTTCGGCTTCAACAACGACAAGATCGACATTCCGGTCCGCGCCTTCGCCAGCGTCTACGACAAGAAGATGGGCAAGGACGGCAACGCCCAGAGCTCCATCGGGCAGTTCAACACCGCCGCCACCCCGCTGCAGATGGCCATGGTCACCGCCGCGATCGCCAACGACGGCAAGCTGATGAAGCCGTACATGGTGGACCACGTCACCTCGCCGAACCTCGACATCATCGAGAAGCACTCGGCGCAGGAGATGAGCCGGCCCCTCTCCGCCGCCAACGCGCAGAAGGTGCAGGAGATGATGGTCAACGTCGTCGATAAGGGCACCGGCACCAAGGCGAAGATCAACAACGTGAAGGTCGGCGGCAAGACCGGCACCGCCCAGCACGGCGAGGGCAACAAGAAGCGCCCGTACGCCTGGTTCATCTCCTACGCCGAGAACCCGGACGGCACCTCGCCCGTCGCCGTCGCCGTCGTCATCGAGGACAGCGAGGCGGACCGCGAGGACATCAGCGGCGGCGGCCTCGCCGCCCCCGTCGCGAAGGCCGTCATGGAAGCGGTCCTCAAGACGCAGGGATGAGCCGGAGATGACGGACGGCCACGGTGACGTGATCCGCGTCACCGATCCCGGCCGGGTCGGAGCGTACGGTACCGGTCCTGTATCAGCCTGTGGCCGCGAACCGATCACAGACGATCGGCCGGTAGCCTTTGCGCGAACAGCACACCGCCGGACCACACACAGGTGCGGTCGGGACTGACGGAGAGGGCTGCAACGTTATGGAAGAGCCGCGTCGCCTCGGCGGCCGGTACGAGCTGAGCCACGTGCTCGGCCGCGGTGGCATGGCCGAGGTCTACCTCGCCCACGACACCCGGCTCGGCCGTACCGTCGCCGTCAAGACCCTGCGCGCCGATCTCGCCCGCGACCCGTCCTTCCAGGCCCGGTTCCGTCGCGAGGCCCAGTCGGCGGCGTCGCTGAACCACCCGGCGATCGTCGCCGTCTACGACACCGGCGAGGACTACGTCGACAACATCTCCATCCCGTACATCGTGATGGAGTACGTCGACGGCTCCACCCTGCGCGAGCTCCTCCACTCCGGCCGCAAGCTGCTGCCCGAGCGCACCCTGGAGATGTGCATCGGCATCCTCCAGGCCCTCGAGTACTCGCACCGCGCCGGCATCGTGCACCGTGACATCAAGCCCGCCAACGTGATGCTGACCCGTACCGGCCAGGTCAAGGTGATGGACTTCGGCATCGCGCGCGCCATGGGCGACTCGGGCATGACCATGACGCAGACGGCCGCCGTCATCGGCACCGCCCAGTACCTCTCCCCGGAGCAGGCCAAGGGCGAGCAGGTCGACGCGCGCTCCGACCTCTACTCCGCCGGCTGCCTGCTCTACGAGCTCCTCAGCGTCCGGCCCCCGTTCGTCGGCGACTCCCCCGTCGCCGTCGCCTACCAGCACGTACGGGAAGAGCCGCAGCCGCCCTCGAACTTCGACCCCGAGATCACGCCCGAGATGGACGCGATCGTCCTCAAGGCGCTGGTCAAGGACCCCGACTACCGCTACCAGTCCGCGGACGAGATGCGCGCCGACATCGAGGCCTGCCTCGACGGCCAGCCCGTCGCCGCCACCGCCGCCATGGGCGCGGCCGCCTACGGCTACCCGCACGACCAGGGCCACGGCTACGGGCACCAGGGCTACGACCAGCCCACCACCGCCCTGCGCACCGCCGATGCCGGCCAGACCTCGATGATGCCGCCAATGCCCCCGGGCGACGGCGGCTACGGGTACGGCGACCAGGGCCACGGCGGCTACGACCAGGGCGGGAACCGCCGCCAGAAGAAGAGCAAGGCGTCCACGATCCTGCTCGTGGCGGCCGGCGTGCTCGTCCTGGTCGGCGCGATCCTGATCGGGCGCTCCCTCTTCAGCGGCACCGCCGACAACCGCCCCGCCGTGCCCAAGCTCATCGGCTCCACCCTGGAGCAGGCGGTCAGGAGCGGGGAGAACGTCGGCCTGAAGGTGGTCAAGGGAACCGAGGCGCCCTGCGAGGACCAGCCCAAGGGCAACGTCTGCAAGCAGGACCCGGCGCCCGACACCAAGGTCGCGAGGGACTCCACCGTCACGGTGACCATCTCCACGGGCGCGGCCAAGGTGCCGATCCCCAACGTGATCAACCTCACGTACGAGGACGCCGAGAAGGCCCTGAAGGACAAGGGCTTCCAGGTCGACCGCAAGGCGCAGGAGTCCGAGCGGGCCGCCGGGACCGTCCTGGAGCAGAACCCGAAGCCCGGCGGTGAGGCGGACAAGAACTCCGTCATCACGCTCACGGTCGCCAAGGAGCAGTCCAAGGCGATCGTCCCGGACCTCAAGGGCAAGACCAAGGAAGACGCGGAGAAGGCCCTCAAAGCCGTCAACCTCAAGCTCGGCAGCGTGACCGAGCTCGACTCCCCCGGAGCCCCGCCGAAGACGGTCATCGACCACCAGCCGCAGGCGGGATCGCAGCTGGAGGTCGGCAAGACGGTCAACATCACCATCGCCAAGGCCGCGCAGCAGGTCCAGGTGCCGAACCTGGCGGGCAAGACGGTCGCCCAGGCCAGGGCGGAACTCGCGTCCAAGGGCCTGGCCCTCGGCGCGGTGGTCAGCGGCCCGTCGGACGAGAACGCCCGCGTCCTGGGCTCGGACCCGGCGGCCGGCCGGCCGGTTCCGACCGGCACGGTGGTCAACGTGGTGACCACGCCGGGCGGCGGCCAGCATGACGGCGGCAACAACAACGGCGGCGGCCGCGGCGGCTTCATCGGAGGCCTCGGCGGCTGACGTCCACCGGCAGGCGATACGGGTCCGGCCCCTCTCCCGCGGGAGAGGGGCCGGACCCGTTTTCCCCCGCGGCTGCGCGGCCGTCTGCGGATTCGGACGTGAAGCCTTGGCCTAGGGGGGCCAGCCGAAGCCTCCCGGCCGTCCACAGGGCCTTCTGAGGGCCCGGAACGCGGATCGCGGCTCCGGGTCAGCGAAGCTCCGCCGGCGGGGTCCGCTTCGCGTCCACCTTCTCGGTCCGGACCAGCTCGCCCCACACGATGTACCGGTACTTCGAGGTGTACACGGGCGTGCAGGTGGTCAGCGTGATGTAGCGGCCCGGGGCCGCCTTGCCCGACTCCTTCGGGACCGGGCTGATCACGTCCACGTTGTACTTCGACGTCTGGCGCAGCTCGGCGAAGACCTTGTACACGTACCAGGTGTCCTTGGTCTCGAAGACGATCGCGTCGCCGTTGTTCAGCTTGTCGATGTTGTGGAACTTCGCGCCGTGGCCGTCGCGGTGCGCGGCCAGCGAGAAGTTGCCCTTCTCGTCCCACGGCAGCGCCGACTTCACCGGCTCCGTGTAGTAGCCCGCGACCCCGTCGTTCAGCGTCTGCGGGTCGGTGCCCCGCTTGACCAGCACCTCGCCGTTCTCCATCGCGGGCACGTGGAGGAAGCCGACGCCGTCCTTGGTGTCCAGCGCACCCGGCTCCGCGGGCTTCGCGTCGGTGCCCGGCGTCTGCCACTGCTGGCGGATCTGGTCGCCGCGCGCCGACGCCTGCCGGTCCGCGAGCACGTTCGTCCACCACAGCGAGTACGCCACGAACAGGGCCAGCACCAGCCCCACCGTGATCAGGAGCTCGCCCAGCAGGCTGAGGAAACCGGCGAGCACACTGCGGCTGCCGGCGGGGGCGGGCGGCGCCGCGGCGCGGCGGCGGGCACGGGACACTGCTGATTCGTCCTAACTGGTCAGCGCGGGCGGAGGGCCCTCGCCGCGGGGGCGTTCATCGGTCATCCTGCCCCATACGATCATCCGGTAAGTGCTGGTGAACTCCGGGGTGCAGGTCGTCAGCGTGATGTACCGGCCGGGTCCGGTGAACCCCGAGCCCTCCGGGACCGGTTTGATCACCGCCACGTTCGTCGGCGGTGTCTGGGCGAGCGCCGAGGTCATCTCGTACGTGTAGTACGCGTCCCGCGTCTCGACCACGACGGGATCCCCGGGCACGAGCCGGTTGATGTAGCGGAAGGGCTCCCCGTGGGTGTTGCGGTGGCCCGCCACCGCGAAGTTGCCCTGCTCGTCCGCCGGCATCGCCGTCTTCAGCGCGCCCTCGGCGTAGTGCCCGACCATCCCCCGGTCGAGCACCTTGGGCTTGCTGATCCCCTCCGCCACCGGAACCTTCACGTCCAGCTTGGGGATGTGCAGGATGGCGAAGCCCTGGCCGGGCTCGAAGGCCGTGACGGGGGGCGCGGCCGCCCCGCCCGGGTCCGTGCCCGCGTCGCGCTGCCAGGTCTGCTGGAGCGTGCCCGCGGCGCCGTCCGCCGCCCGCTCCGCGACGATGTTCGTGTACCAGAGCTGGTAGGCGACGAACAGCAGCATCACCAGGCCGGCCGTGATGAACAGTTCCCCGCCCAGCCGGCTCGCCACGACCAGCGGTCCACCCGACGCCGGCGGCCTGCGCCGCCGCCCGCCCCGCCGCCGGGAGTTCCTGGCGGCCCGCTTGGCGGCCTCCTGTGCTGCCCTGCGCCGCGCGGCCCGGCCCCCCGTGGGCGCGGACGGCGCGAGCGCGGTCACGCGACGGCCTTGCCCACCACCGGGGCCAGCCCCACCGAGCGCTCCACGGCACCCGCGTCACCGCACCGCACGAGCCAGTTGGCGAGCATCCGGTGCCCCCACTCGGTCAGCACCGACTCGGGGTGGAACTGCACGCCCTCGACGTCGTGCTCCCGGTGGCGCAGGCCCATGATGATCCCGTCCTCCGTGCGCGCCGTGACCTCCAGCGCCCCGGGCAGGGTCTGGGGCTCGGCGGCCAGGGAGTGGTACCGGGTCGCGGTGAAGGGGGAGGGCAGGCCCTCGAAGACCCCGAGGCCCGCGTGGACCACGGGCGAGGTCTTGCCGTGCAGCAGCTCGGGGGCCCGGCCCACGACTCCTCCGTACGCGACCGCCATCGACTGCATGCCGAGGCACACGCCGAAGACGGGTACGCCCGTGTCGGCGCAGTGCCGGACCATGTCGACGCAGACGCCCGCCTCCTCCGGCGTCCCGGGCCCGGGGGAGAGCAGCACGCCGTCGAAGCCGTCCTGCGCGTGGGAGAGCTCGACCTGGTCGTTGCGCAGCACCTCGCACTCGGCGCCGAGCTGGTAGAGGTACTGGACCAGGTTGAAGACAAAGCTGTCGTAGTTGTCCACAACCAGAATGCGCGCGCTCACGGAGTGGCTCCCGATCCTTCGTCCACGGTCACATCGTTGAACGGCAGGAGCGGCTCGGCCCACGGGAAGACGTACTGGAACAGCACGAACACCACCGCGAGGGCCAGTACGAGTGAGATCAGCGCGCGTACCCACGCGTTGCCCGGCAGATGCCGCCAGATCCAGCCGTACATGCCGCCTGTTTCCTTTTCGTCCATATTCGTTCCACGCACCGCAGAGGCGGTACGCCAACAGACTAAAGGCAGCGGCCCGGCCGGGTGGGTCAGCTCGGCAAACCCTCCGGCCTGCCCTGCCCCACGGCGCGCGTGCCGGTCAGTTCCGCCCAGACGACCAGCCGGTGGCTGTGGCCCCACTCGGGATCGCAGGTCGTCAGCGTCAGGTACCGGCCGGGCACGGTGAAGGGCGACTTCCGGGGCACCGGGTCCACGACCCCGATGTCCGTGGGCAGGGTGCGCAGCGGCCCGCCGCGCACCGTGTACGTGTACCAGGCGGCCGCGTCCTTGAGGATCACGGCGTCCCCGGGGCGCAGCTCGGGGAAGTCCTTGAACGGGTCCCCGTAGGTGCGCCGGTGGCCCGCCACCGCGAAGTTCCCGGTGGCGCCGAGGGCCGCGGTGCCGCGGTAGTGGCCCAGGCCCTTCTTCAGCAGCTCGGTGCCGGTGCCCTCCAGGACGGGCTTGTTCCAGTCCTTGCCGAAGCGCGGGATGTACATCTCGGCGAAGGCCTGGCCCGCGGGGTGGCGGACCGGTTCGGGGGGCCCGGTGGGCCGGGGCGACGCTGCCGGGTCCGGGTCCGGGTTCGGGGCCGGCTCGGCGGCCGGCGCCCCGGCCGCCGCCCAGTGGTCGCGCAGCCGGGTCATCTCGCCGTCCATGGCCCGGTCGGCCTTGACCCCCGTCCACAGCAGGACGTAGGCCACGAAGAGCACGATGAGGGTGCCCGCCGTCAGGCACAGCTCGCTGAACGCCCGTACCACCAGGCGCAGTACGGCGTCGGGCCGCAATGCCTCAGGACGTGGGCTCCACCGGCTTCGCATAGTGGAGGTCCACTGTGCCGGAGTAGCCGGGAAGTGTCAGCGCCTTGTGCTCGTCCACTTTCCAGCCGAGCCCGTAGGCGTTCACGTACAGCTGGTAGTTCTGCAGGGCCGGGGAGGCGGCGAGGGCCTTGCGCAGCGCGCCCGGGTCGCCGACCGCCGAGACCTTGTACGGCGGCGAGTACACCCGGCCCTGGAGGATCAGGGTGTTGCCGACGCAGCGGACCGCGCTGGTGGAGATGAGCCGCTGGTCCATGACCTGGACGCCCTGGGCGCCGCCCTGCCAGAGGGCGTTCACCACGGCCTGGAGGTCCTGCTGGTGGATCACCAGGTCGTTGGGCTGCGGCTCGGGGACGTTGGGGATGCGGGCGGTGGCGCCCGGCGGGGCGTCGTTGAGGGTGACGGTCAGGCCCTTGCCGGACAGCTCCTCGGTGCCCGAGGCCACGCGCAGGGCGGCCAGCTTGGCGTCCTCGGCCTTGGTGCTGCCGTCGTCCCGGTCGGCGAGCGCGTCGACACGGCGGCGCACCGGTCCGAGGCTCTGCTCGAGCGCCGCGTTGCTCTGGCTGCGTTCCTCGATGAGGTCGGACAGTTTCAGCAGCGACGCGTCGGTCCGGATGTTCGTACCCTTGGAGGTGTTGAAACTGGTGACGAAGAGCAGCCCGGCCAGGGCGAAGACGGCGGCCGTCAGCAGCCGGACCGGCCTGGCCCGGCGGCGGGGACCCGCGGAGGAGTCGTCGGAATTGCTCAACGTACCCTTCTCCTTCAACGCCACAGGTCCACTACGCTAACGGACGCCCGGGGCAGGCAAGGTCCCCAGCGCATCGACAGGAGAGCCCCTCGTGCCGAAGTCACGTATCCGCAAGAAGGACGACTACACGCCGCCGCCCACGCGGCAGCCGCAGTCCATCAGGCTGACCAACCGCAGCTGGGTCGCCCCGGTGATGCTGGCACTCTTCCTGATCGGTCTCGCGTGGATCGTCGTCTTCTACGTGACCGAGACCCAGCTGCCGATCGAAGCACTGGGCAATTGGAACATCGTGGTCGGTTTCGGCTTCATCGCTGCGGGATTCGGCGTCTCGACGCAGTGGAAGTAGCACGAAACCTTCCCCGATAAAAGCTCTCCCCATGAGTTATCCACAGCGTCATCCACACCTGAGGAAAAGACAGAAGATCTGTGGATAACTCTGTGGAGAGTTGACGCCGGTGTGATCAGGTGAGTTCCGCGGTCCGGAGCAGGATCACCGCTGCCGCCAGCAGGAACACCACCGCACAGGTCCCCGCCTGGGCGAGTGTGCGGTTCCTGCCGGCGGCGGGCCCGAGCAGGCCCAGCCCGACCAGCGCACCGGTGACCAGGCCTCCCACGTGTGCCTGCCAGGACACGCTGAGGCTGCCGCCGAGCGGCACGAAGGTCAGGAACAGCATCAGCACGACCATCACGATCACCGGCCGCATCTCGTACCGCAGCCGGCGCGCGAGGACCACCGTGGCGCCGAGCAGGCCGAAGACGGCCCCGGACGCGCCGAGGGTCGGGGTGTTCGGTGCGGTCAGCAGATAGACGAGGGCGCTGCCGCCGAGCCCCGACAGCAGGTAGACGGCGAGATAGCGGGAGCGGCCCAGTGCCGCTTCCAGCGGGCCGCCGATCACCCACAGGCCGATCATGTTGCCGATGATGTGCCACCACTCGGCGTGCAGGAACACCGAGGTCAGCAGGCGGTAGTACTCGCCCGTGGAGACTCCCTCGACGGGGGCGCCGTAGAACTCCACGTACCGGCCGAGCAGCTCCAGCTGCAGGACGACCGCCGGGGCCGACAGGCCCACGAGGAACACGGCGGCGTTCAGGCCGATCAGGATCTTGGTGACCAGCTGGGGGTCGGCGGCGACCACCCCGCCCGCGAGGGTGCGCGGCGCGTTCGCGGCCGGCCCGTGCCCGGTGCCGGAGCCCGAGCGGACGCATTCGGGGCACTGGAAGCCGACCGAGGCGCTGACCATGCACTCGGGGCAGATGGGGCGCTCGCAGCGGGTGCAGCTGATCCCCGTGTCGCGGTCCGGGTGGCGGTAGCAGCCCGGCAGACGTTCGGTGTCCATCGGTCCCCTCGATCGGCGGCGGGGCAGGGGGACGCCCCGCCGGTCCGGTATGTATCCAGGACGGACGAGCGGGGCGGAAAGGTTCCCGGGGGCGGCGGGACGCGGGTGGCGGAACGCGGGAGTCGGGGCGCGGCAGTCGGGGCGCGGTAGTCGGGGCGCGGTAGTCAGCGCTTCTCGACGACGACCGACTTGATGATCACGTCTTCCACAGGTCGCTCGGTGCGCGCGTTGGTGGGGAGCGAGGCGATCTTGTCCACAACCGTCTGGCTGGCCTTGTCGGTGACCTCGCCGAAGATCGTGTGCTTGCGGGTCAGCCAGGCGGTGGGCGCGACGGTGATGAAGAACTGCGAGCCGTTGGTGCCCGGGCCGGCGTTGGCCATGGCGAGCAGGTAGGGCTTGGTGAAGGCCAGGTCGGGGTGGAACTCGTCGGCGAACTGGTAGCCCGGACCGCCGGTGCCGTTGCCCAGCGGGTCCCCGCCCTGGATCATGAAGCCGCTGATGACGCGGTGGAAGACGGTGCCGTCGTACAGCGGGTCCGTGGTCTTCTGGCCGTCGGTGGGCCGGGTCCACTCACGGGCGCCGGTGGCGAGCTCGGTGAAGTTCCGCACGGTCTTCGGAGCGAAGTTCGGCAGCAGCTCGATCTCGATGTCGCCGTGGCTGGTCTTCAGGGTGGCGTAGAGCTTCTCGGCCACAGATCTGCCTTCCATAGTCATCACTGTCGGTTCAGATCCTCCCACGCGGGGAAGCAGCGGACGGAAATGCTCCACCCGTATGCACTGTCATGCATGCCTGGCTGTGTCTTGCCAGGCATGATCCGACAAAGGGTGGAAAGGTGAACTGTGTCCGCCACCGAGAAGGAGGAATCCTGTGACCCGCAAGGACAGCGTGCTCGCGGCTGCGGAAAGCGCCAGGGAGACCGTGCGGCACGCGTCGGAAGTGGTGGCACCGTACGCAGGGACCGCCAAGGACGCCGTGTCGCACTACGCGCATGAGGCCAACCAGGTACTCGCGCCGAAGGTTTCCCACGCGGCCGTCGAGGCCGCACGGCAGGCACGGACCACGTACGACACCCACCTGCATCCACGCGTGAAGGCAGCGCGTGCGCATGTACCGCCGAATGTGGACCGGGCGGCGACGAAGGCGGTGACGCAGACGCGCCGGGCCGCGCGGCAGGCGGCCGACTACACGCAGCCTCGGATCGAGAGCGCGATCGCCGCGGCCACGCCGGTGGCCGAGGAAGCGGCCTCGCGGTCCGTGGCGGCGTTCGCGGCGCTGCGGGGCCAGGTGACTCCGCAGGAGATCCAGCGGCTCGCGCGCCGCCACGAGCGGCGGGCGCGCTGCGGCCGGGCGCTGCGCGGGATCGCCATCGTCGGTGTCGTGGCGGGCGCCGCCTTCGCGGCGTGGAAGTGGTGGGACCAGCAGTCGAACCCGGACTGGCTGGTCGAGCCGCCGGCGGCCACGGAGGTGCCGGCGGAGCCGGCGAGCTTCGACGAGGAGCTCGCCGCCAAGGAGCGCGAAGTGGGCTCGGCTGCCGACGACAAGCAGCCCTGACCGCGGGCGAACGAGCGGTGGAAGGGCCCGGATCCTTTGCTGGATCCGGGCCCTTCCGCTGTCGGTCCGCCGTGCGGGCGGAGCCGGGTCGGTGGGGGAGGTCAGTGGGGGAGCGTCAGCACCATGCCCGGGCGGATGAGGTCCGGGTTGGAGCCGACGACGCCCTTGTTCATGGCGTAGAGCTCGCGCCAGCGGGCCTCGTTGCCGAGCTCGCGGCGGGCGATCTCGGAGAGCGAGTCGCCGGGCCTGACCGTATAGGTGCGCTTCTTGGCGGCGGGCTCGGGCGCGGGCATGGGCGCCGCCGGAACGGCCTTGTGCGCGGCCGAGCCGGGCGTCGGGGTGTGCGCGGCGCCGCGCGCCGCGGGGGCCGCCGTGCCGGGCTTGGGCATCGGGGCGGGCCTGGGGGCCGCGGGTACCGCCTTGTGCGCGGCCGAGCCGGGCGTGGGGGTCGCGGGGGCGGGCTTGGGCGGAGCGGCTGCCGCCATCCGCTCGGCGGCCGCGCGGGTGGCCGAGGCGGCGTCGGCGGCCTGACGGGTGGCGGGTCCCGCCGGGGCCTGCTGCCGGACCTGCTCCGCCGCCTTCTCGGCGGCCTCGTGTGCCTTCTTCTTGTCGGACTTCAGGAAGTCGAAGAGTCCCATGTGCGTACGCCTCCGGCGTGGTGTTTCCCCTGGCCGGCGCCCGCGGGGCGCGGCGCCTTCCCCCACTCTCGGACACGGGACTCCGGGCGGCCCCGTGACTGGGCCATCCGGGGGACGGGCCCCGGCCCGGCCGGCCGCCGGTCCCTGACGGGCGCGGCGCGGTGTTTCACGTGAAACACCGTCCGGCCGGAAGGGGCTGCCTTCCGGGCCCCCGGCCCGCTCCGGTCCGGCTGATAGCGTCCGGACATGCCCGAGCTGATCCCGCCCACCCCCCGGCTGCACTCCTCCTGGCTCGCCGCCCGCGCGGAATGGGGCGACGAGGCCGACATGGACGGCGCCGGCCTCGGCTCGGAGGACGACGTGGACAGCCCCGAGGGCTTCGCCGCCTGGGTGGATTCGCTGCACCGCCGCGCGGACCGCGCGCTCCCGATCGAGCAGGGCCGGGTACACGCGACGTACTGGTGGATCGCCGAGGGCGACACCTACCTCGGCGCGATCGATCTGCGCCACCACCTGAACGCCTTCCTCCTCGACGCCGGCGGCCACATCGGCTACAGCGTGCGACCCTCGGCGCGGGGGCGCGGGCTGGCCGGCCGGGCCCTGGAATCGGTGCTCCACGAGGCGCGGGTGATGGGGATGGACCGGGTCCTGCTGACCTGCGACCCCGGCAACACCGCATCGGTTCGCACGATCGAGCGGGGCGGCGGTGTCCTGGAAGACGTCCGCGAGACCCTGATCGGGCCCAAGCGCCGCTACTGGATCGACCTCTGGCCGACCTCCCCCAAGGCCCGCAGGTCCTCCTGACCCTGGACGCGAAAAGACCCCCCTCGCCTACGTTTCCGCAGGTCAAGGGGGGTCTTCGGGTGGAGCCTAGGAGATTCGAACTCCTGACATCTGCCTTGCAAAGGCAGCGCTCTACCAACTGAGCTAAGGCCCCATGGGTACGGACGCGCCTGTCCCCTTGCGGGGAGCGGGTGTTCCGCAGAACAGAGTACCGGGTGTACCCCCTCAACCCGCAAAATGATAGGGACTCCCGCCCTGCGACCACGCTCCGTAAGATGCTCGCGAGGTTCGCACCAGCGAAGGGGAGTAGGAAGAGTGGACGCAGTACAGCAAGAGGCCACGGCCAGAGCCAGAGAGCTTCAGCGCAGTTGGTACGGGGAGCCTCTGGGAGCGCTCTTCCGCCGGCTCATAGATGACCTCGGCCTCAACCAGGCCCGCCTCGCTGCCGTCCTCGGACTGTCGGCGCCCATGCTGTCCCAGCTGATGAGCGGCCAGCGCGCCAAGATCGGCAACCCTGCCGTGGTGCAGCGCGTCCAGGCCCTCCAGGACCTCGCCGGCCAGGTGGCCGACGGGAGCGTCAGCGCGGCGGAGGCCACCGACCGGATGGACGAGATCAAGAAGACCCAGGGTGGCTCGGTCCTCAGCAACAGCGGCCAGACCTCCATCAGTTCGGGTGCGCCCACCGTCAAGCGCGTCGTCCGCGAGATCCAATCGCTGCTGCGCTCGGTCTCCGCGGCGGGCGACATCATCGACGCGGCGGACACGCTCGCCCCCAGCCACCCGGAACTGGCAGAGTTCCTCCGGGTGTACGGCGCGGGCCGCACCGCGGACGCGGTGGCCCACTACGAGGCCCACCAGAACTGACGCGCACGAAGGCGGGCCAGGGCGACCGAGGGTGACGGGGGACGGGCACAGCGATGGGTGAGGTCTTCGCCGGTCGGTACGAGTTGGTCGATCCGATCGGGCGCGGGGGCGCGGGCGCCGTATGGCGCGCCTGGGACCACCGGCGCCGCCGGTACGTCGCCGCGAAGGTGCTCCTGCAGAGCGACGCCCACACGCTCCTGCGGTTCGTGCGGGAGCAGGCCCTGCGGATCGATCACCCGCACGTACTGGCCCCCGCGAGCTGGGCGGCCGACGACGACAAGGTCCTGTTCACCATGGACCTGGTCAGCGGCGGCTCCCTCGCCCACGTGATCGGGGACTACGGCCCCCTCCCGCCCCGGTTCGTGTGCACGCTGCTCGACCAGCTCCTGTCGGGGCTGGCCGCGGTGCACGCGGAGGGCGTCGTCCACCGCGACATCAAACCGGCCAACATCCTGATGGAGGCCACCGGAACCGGGCGGCCGCACCTGCGGCTGTCCGACTTCGGCATCTCCATGCGCAAGGGCGAGCCGCGGCTGACCGAGACCGACTACGTCGTCGGCACGCCGGGTTATTTCGCCCCCGAGCAACTGCTGGGTGCCGAGCCGGACTTCCCCGCGGACCTCTTCGCCGTCGGCCTCGTCGCCCTGTACCTCCTCCAGGGGCGCAAGCCCGACTCCCGGGCCCTGGTGGAGCACTTCCTGGCGCACGGCACCCCCGGCGCGCCGGAAGGCGTTCCCGCGCCGCTGTGGGACGTCGTCGCCAGTCTGCTGCAGCCGGACCCCCACAGCCGGTTCAAGACCGCCACAGGGGCGCGCAAGGCCCTTGCCGAGGCCGTGGAGCTGCTCGCCCCGCCCGCGCCCGACGAGGCCGCGGTGGAGGTGTTCGACCAACTCGGTCCGCTCCCGGACGGCTTCGGACCCCAGGGGCCCTCGGCCACGGCGGCGGGCGGCCCGGCGGGCTCGCCGGCGCCCACGGCCGCCACGACCCCGGCCGGACCCGCGACCCCGTCCACGACCCCGCACCCGGCGCAGGCACCGGCGCAACCCCCGTCCCCCACGCCTTCCCCGTCCCCGTACGGGTCCCCGCACACCTCGCCGTACGCCACCCCCTACGCCTCCCCGGCGGCCGTGGCGGAAGCCGCCCGGACGGATCCGGGCGGCACCGGCCCGACCGCCCCCATGGCCGCGTACGGCCCCCTGGAGACCGGAAGCTTCCACCTCGCCCCGCCGGTGCCCCGGGCCGCGCCCGGGACGCCCGCGCGTCCCGGCGGCGGGATCGCCCCGCCCCCGGCCGGGGTGAAGGCCGGGCTCCTCGCCGCGGCGCTGCTGTGCTTCGCCGTCGGGGTGTGGGCCCTCACCCGGCTGTAGCGGCGCCCCGGCCCCGCCGGGCGAGCAGGATCCAGCCGCCCAGTACGAGCAGCAGCAGGGTCCCGGTGCCGAACCCGGCGCCGGCCACCACGCGCATCACCGAGCCGTTCCTGGCGGCGTCGGCGGCCTCGGGGGCGGTCAGCCCCTCCCGGGCGGCGGCCCGGTCCTCCGCACCGACCCCGAATCCGGCCGCGGTCAGGCTCTGCGCGTAGGCGGGGGCCTTCGCCGGGGTCCCGCTCACGTCCGTGCGCAGGGTCAGCGGCACGGGGGTCGCGTCCTCGGTGAAGTCGGCGACCTTCGCGCCCATGGTCACGGCGATGTAGTACCAGCCGGCGATTCCCACGGACTTGACCTCCGCGTCGCTCGCGAAGCGGTTCTCGTAGGCGACGGGCGGGGTCTTCTCCAGCGTGGCCCCGGCCTGCTTGCCGTCGTAGGAGACGTCCTCGTACGAGACCAGGCGCCGGTAGGGGCTGTAGAGCGAGACGGTGAGCCCGTTGGAGGCGGAGCCGTACTGCTTGGTCAGCTTGGCGGCGGACAGTTCGGCGCTCAGGCCCAGCTGCTGCCCCCAGTCCAGCGGCACCCGGTAGAAGCGGGTCTGCCCCGGGCGCAGTTCGTCGCGCCACACCCCGCCGCCCAGGGCGCGGGCGTCGTTGAAGCCGGTCCCGCCGGTGCGGGCGACCGCCTCGGTGCCCGGCAGGGTCGGGGCGCCCGAGGCCCAGCTGCCGGGGGCCGCGGTGGGCCCGCCGGAGCTGCGGCCGGGTTCGCGCTGCACCTTGAGCTCGACCGGCCAGGGGCTCTGGTCGGAGCCCTTGGCGGACGTACGGGTGACCTTGGCGTAGTAGACCCCGCCCGGCGCGCACTCGGCGTCCTCCGAGCCCCAGCGGACGCCCGCGGCACTGATCGGCACCGGGTCGTAGCCGAAGCTCGCCCGCCCGGTGCTGCCCTGGCAGGACCGGCCGGCGGTGGTCATGATCTCCACCTCGATGCCGTCGCTGCCCGTGACCTTGGCTCCCGGCCCGGGCCGGACCACTGCGGAGACGTAGACGTTCGACTGGTCCTTCTCCAGGACGAGCCGGTACACGCGCTCTCCGGGGGCGATCTCGTCCTGGTAGACGCTGCCCGCCTCCAGGAGCGGGGCGTCCGCCGTGGAGGGTTTGCCGGCCACGGCCTTCGCGCCGTCCGCCGCGCGGTACGTCGGGACGGGCTGCGGCGCCGTCCCCGTCGCGTGGGCGGCCGCCGGCAGGCCCGCCGCCACGGCCACGGCCGCCGCCCCCGCCACGGCGCCCGTCCGCACCGCCGCCCGTACCCGACCCATCACGCCCACCCCGAGTTTGCTAGCGCAAGCCAAATCTTTGCATAACGTAACTTTTCGTCACAGAACAGCACAAAGCCCCGGCCGCAGCGGCAGCCGGGGCTTCATGCGATCAGCCTTGGGTCTCACACACCGGAACCAGAAGGCACGGAGTCGGTTGCCTCCGTCCACAGGTCCTGCTCGGCGCGGTCCGCCTGGATCTGGCGGTACACGAGGAGCCCGCCGATGGCGGCCAGTGCGACCAGGAGCAGCTTCTTCACCGCGCGACCTCGTCTTTCGTTGACGTAGGGGACTTCTGGCAGCCAACAATACACACCGACCGATACCGATCGGTTATCTGGGAAGCGGCCAACTGGCCCCACGACAAAGACCCCCAGGCCTTGGCCTGGGGGTCTTCGACACTGTGGGGCTAACAGGATTTGAACCTGTGGCCTCATCCTTATCAGGGATGCGCTCTAACCAACTGAGCTATAGCCCCATCCGCGCTGCGCGCTGACTCCTGAAGGTTAGCGCACAGACCCGGGAGCTCCAAAATCGCCCGGAGCGAAGCCCCTATGGACGCGGCCGGGGGCGTCTGCGCAGGTCACTCGTCCTCGGCGAGCGTGAGCTCCACACCGCCGACGAAGCCCGCCGACAGGTTGTAGATGAACGCGCCCAGCGTCGCCAGAGCCGTCGCCAGCACCACGTCGATCACCGCGATGACCGACGTGAAGATCAGAACGCGCGGCAGCGAGAGGAACGACTGGAGGTCGAACCCGTTGCTCTCGTTCGAACCGGTCGCCTCGCTGATCGTGCCGCCGACGGTCGAGAAGACGCCCATCGCGTCCATGACCATCCACAGCACCGCCGCCGCCACGATCGTGCAGATGCCCAGCGCGATCGACAGCAGGAAGCTGACCTTCATGACCGACCACGGGTCGGCCTTGGCCACCCGCAGGCGCGCCTTGCGCGTCCTGGGCGCCATACGGGCCCCCGTGCGCGGCTTGCGCTGCGCGGTGGCCGTCCCGCCGCCCCGCGGCGCACCCGGGCCCGCGGGCTCCGAGTAGGCCTGCGGCGGGTGGTACGGCTGCGCGGGGGCCGCGCCGGCCTGCGGCTGCGGCTGCGGTTCTCGGGTATCCGTCACAGTCCCCCCCTGGGAGTCCGCGGCAGGGCCACGGGCACCGTTCTCTCCAGTCTTGGCCGGTCCGGCACCCGTGGCTCCACTCACGACTTACTCCTCGTGCTCCCCGGCCGAGGGCTGCGTGCCCTCGGCGGCCTCGGCGGCCTGTCCGTCGGCTGCCTCGGTGTCGGTCTCGTCGCCCACGACCTCGTCAGCTTCCTGACCGGCCTCGGCGTTGCGGGCGATGCCCACCACGGCATCGCGCTTCCCCAGGTTGATCAGCTGGACGCCCATGGTGTCACGGCCGGTCTCCCTGACTTCGTTGACGCGCGTACGAATCACACCACCGCCGAGCGTGATGGCGAGAATCTCGTCCGTTTCGTCCACCACGAGCGCCCCGACGAGCGACCCGCGGTCCTCCACGATCTTCGCGGCCTTGATGCCCAGACCGCCACGACCCTGGACGCGGTACTCGTCGACCGGCGTCCGCTTGGCGTAGCCGCCGTCGGTCGCGGTGAAGACGAACGTACCCGGCCGCACCACGCTCATGGACAGCAGCTCGTCGCCTTCGCGGAAACTCATGCCCTTCACGCCCGAGGTGGCGCGGCCCATCGGGCGCAGCGCGTCGTCGGTCGCCGTGAAGCGGATCGACTGCGCCTTCTTGCTGATCAGCAGCAGGTCGTCCTCGGCGGACACCAGCTCGGCGCCGATCAGCTCGTCGTCGCCGCCGCCCTCGGTCTCCCGCAGGTTGATGGCGATCACACCACCCGAACGGGGCGAGTCGTAGTCCTTGAGCGCCGTCTTCTTCACCAGGCCGCCCTTGGTGGCCAGGATCAGGTACGGAGCCGCCTCGTAGTCGCGGATGGCGAGGATCTGCGCGATCTTCTCGTCCGGCTGGAAGGCCATCAGGTTCGCCACGTGCTGCCCGCGGGCGTCCCGGCCGGCGTCCGGAAGCTCGTACGCCTTGGACCGGTAGACCCGGCCCTTGTTCGTGAAGAACAGCAGCCAGTGGTGCGTGGTGGAGACGAAGAAGTGGTCGACCAAGTCGTCCTGCTTCAGCTTCGTGCCGCGCACGCCCTTGCCGCCGCGCTTCTGCGAGCGGTAGTCCTCGGTCTTGGTGCGCTTGACGTAGCCGCCGTGCGTGATCGTGACGACGATGTCCTCTTCGGCGATCAGGTCCTCCATGGACATGTCGCCGTCGAAGGGAACCAGCTTGGAACGCCGGTCGTCGCCGAACTTCTCGACGATCGCGGCCAGTTCCTCGCTGACGATCGAGCGCTGGCGCTCCGGGGAGGCCAGGATCGCGTTGTACTCGTTGATCTTGGCCTGGAGCTCGTCGTGCTCGGCGACGATCTTCTGCCGCTCCAGCGCCGCCAGGCGGCGCAGCTGCATCTCCAGGATCGCGTTCGCCTGGATCTCGTCGATCTCCAGGAGGCCCATCAGGCCCTCGCGCGCGATCTCGACCGTGTTGCTGCGCCGGATCAGCGCGATGACCTCGTCGATCGCGTCCAGCGCCTTGAGCAGGCCGCGCAGGATGTGCGCGCGCTCCTCCGCCTTGCGCAGGCGGAAGCGCGTACGGCGGACGATGACCTCGATCTGGTGCTGCACCCAGTGCCGGATGAAGGCGTCGATCGACAGCGTCCGCGGCACGCCGTCCACCAGCGCCAGCATGTTCGCGCCGAAGTTCGTCTGCAGGTCGGTGTGCTTGTACAGGTTGTTCAGCACGACCTTGGCGACGGCGTCGCGCTTCAGCACGATCACCAGGCGCTGGCCGGTCCGCGACGAGGTCTCGTCACGGACGTCGGCGATGCCGCCGACCTTGCCGTCCTTCACCAGGTCCGCGATCTTCTGCGCGAGGTTGTCGGGGTTGGTCTGGTACGGAAGCTCCGTCACCACCAGGCACTGGCGGTTCTGGATCTCCTCGACCTCCACCACCGCGCGCATCGTGATGGAGCCGCGACCGGTCCGGTACGCCTCCTCGATGCCCTTGCGGCCCACGACCAGGGCGCCCGACGGGAAGTCAGGACCCTTGATCCGCTCCAGCAGCGCGTCGAGCAGCTCCTCGTGCGTGGCCTCGGGGTGCTCCAGCGCCCACTGCGCGCCCGCGGCGACCTCGCGCAGGTTGTGCGGCGGGATGTTCGTCGCCATGCCGACCGCGATACCGGCGCTGCCGTTGACCAGCAGGTTCGGGAAGCGCGCCGGCAGGACCGTCGGCTCCTGGTTGCGGCCGTCGTAGTTGTCCGTGAAGTCGACGGTCTCCTCGTCGATGTCCCGGAGCATCTCCATGGCCAGCGGCATCAGCTTGCACTCGGTGTAGCGCATCGCGGCCGCCGGGTCGTTGCCCGGAGAGCCGAAGTTGCCGTTGCTGTCCACCAGCGGCATGCGCATCGACCACGGCTGGGCCAGGCGGACCAGGGCGTCGTAGATCGAGGAGTCGCCGTGCGGGTGGTAGGTGCCCATGACGTCGCCGACGACGCGGGCGCACTTGTAGAAGCCCTTCTCGGGCCGGTAGCCGCCGTCGTACATCGCGTACAGCACGCGGCGGTGGACCGGCTTGAGGCCGTCCCGCACGTCGGGCAGCGCACGCGAGACGATGACGGACATCGCGTAGTCGAGGTAGGAGCGCTGCATCTCCGTCTCGAGCCCGACGGGCTCGATGCGCAGCACGGGCTGCTCCTCCGCGGGGTTCTCTGCGGTGGGGGTGGTTTCGTCGGCCATTGCTGGTCAGAAATCCTTTCAGGCGGTCAGCTGAGCCGACTCAGATGTCGAGGAACCGGACGTCCTTGGCGTTGCGCTGGATGAAGGAGCGCCGGGCCTCGACGTCCTCACCCATCAGCACCGAGAACAGGTCGTCGGCCTGCGCCGCGTCGTCCAGGGTGACCTGGCCGAGCACGCGGTGGTCGACGTCCATGGTGGTGACGCGCAGCTCCTCGGCGTTCATCTCGCCCAGACCCTTGAAGCGCTGGATCGAGTCTTCCTTGATCCGCTTGCCGTTCTGCTTGCCGAGCTCGACCAGGGCGTCGCGCTCACGGTCCGAGTACGCGTACTCGAAGTCGTCGCGGCCCCACTTGATCTTGTACAGCGGCGGGCGGGACAGGTACACGTGACCCGCTTCGACCAGCGGCCGCATGAAGCGGAACAGGAAGGTCAGCAGCAGGGTGTTGATGTGCTGGCCGTCGACGTCGGCGTCCGCCATCAGGATGATCTTGTGATAGCGGAGCTTCTCGATGTCGAAGTCCTCGTGCACACCCGTGCCGAAGGCACTGATCAGCGCCTGGACCTCGGTGTTCTGCAGGATCTTGTCGATCCGGGCCTTCTCGACGTTCAGGATCTTGCCGCGGATCGGCAGGATGGCCTGGTACATCGGGTTGCGGCCGGACTTCGCGCTGCCGCCGGCGGAGTCGCCCTCGACGATGAAGATCTCGCACTTCGTCGGGTCGTTCGACTGGCAGTCGGACAGCTTGCCCGGCAGCGAGGCGCTCTCCAGCAGGCCCTTGCGGCGCGTCAGGTCGCGCGCCTTGCGGGCCGCGACGCGCGCCGTGGCCGCCTGGATCGACTTGCGGACGATGTCCGCGGCCTCGTTCGGGTTGCGGTCGAACCAGTCGTTGAGGTGCTCGTGCACGACCTTCTGCACGAAGGTCTTCGCCTCCGTGTTGCCCAGCTTGGTCTTCGTCTGGCCCTCGAACTGCGGCTCGCCCAGCTTCACCGAGATGATCGCCGTGAGACCCTCGCGGATGTCCTCGCCCGCGAGGTTGTCGTCCTTCTCGCGCAGCAGCTTCTTGTCCCGCGCGTAGCGGTTGACCAGACCCGTCAGCGCCGCACGGAAGCCCTCCTCGTGCGTACCGCCCTCGTGCGTGTGGATCGTGTTCGCGAAGGAGTAGACGCCCTCCGTGTACTGCGAGTTCCACTGCATCGCGATCTCGACCGAGAGCATCCGCTCCTTGTCCTCGGCCTCGACGTCGATGACGGTCGGGTGGATCAGCTCGCCCTTGCGCGAGTTGAGGTACTTCACGAAGTCGACGATGCCGCCCTCGTAGTGGTACTTCACCGTGCGCGCGACGGGCTCGGCCGCCTCCGCGTCCGGGTCGTCGGCGCCGACGGTCGCCTTCGCCGAGTCCCGCTCGTCCGTCAGCGTCAGGGTCAGGCCCTTGTTCAGGAAGGCCATCTCCTGGAAGCGCCGCGACAGCGTCTCGAAGGAGTAGTCGGTGGTCTCGAAGATGTCGGGGTCGGCCCAGAACGTGACCGACGTGCCGTGCTCGTCGGTCTCCTCGTTCTTGGCCAGCGGGGCCGTCGGCACGCCCAGCTTGTAGTCCTGGGTCCAGCGGTGGCCGTCCGTCTTGACCTCGACCGCGACCTTGGTCGACAGGGCGTTCACGACGGACACGCCGACGCCGTGCAGACCGCCGGACACGGCGTAGCCGCCGCCGCCGAACTTGCCGCCCGCGTGCAGCACGGTGAGGACGACCTCGACCGCCGGCTTGCCCTCGGACGGCACGATGCCGACCGGGATGCCTCGGCCGTTGTCGACCACGCGCACACCGCCGTCGGCGAGGATCGTCACGTCGATCGTGTCCGCGTGCCCGGCCATGGCCTCGTCGACGGAGTTGTCCACGACCTCCTGCACGAGGTGGTGCAGGCCACGCTCACCGGTCGAGCCGATGTACATACCCGGCCGCTTGCGGACCGCATCCAGGCCCTCGAGGACCTGGATGGCACTGGCGTCGTAATTCTTCTCGTTGGAGTCGCCGGAATCGGCCACGAAGCGCCCTTTCTGGCACAGCGCAGCCCGTACTCCGGACCAGCGTGTGCGCCGGAGGAGCGGCCGCGTCGATCTGCGTTGTCTGCGTGAATCCCGCGATCGGGCGGGATTCCCTTTCAGTCTACCGGTACCACTGACATGAATGGGGGTTTGCCGGTACCTGAGTCCGCATGTGCCGCCCTGAACCTCCACCTTCCGACTCCCCATATCCGGGACGGGGCTCAAAGAGGCTCACACGGGCATCCAGCGCTTCGGCCTGTCAACCTCTCACTACCGTGAGGGACACCACCTGTCACCCTGCCCCCAGCGGGCTGCCGACGGCGCACCGCGGCCGTCCCCGGCGGCGTTCGAGACGGGGGTCTTGGGTGTGGGGCACGGGTGCGGGATGGGGGGCGAGGGCGGGGGGTGTGGATGCGGGGTGGTGTGCGCGGGCTCGGATCGGAGCCCACGCCCGCGCGGCCGGGCCGGCTCCGAAGGCCGCGGGCTCGTGTCCCGCCCGCAGCTCGGCCTGAGGCCCGGGGGGCTGGTGGGGCCGGGGGCCGACCGGGGCCGACCGGTAGCCGGCGGGGGGAGCCTGCTACCCGTACGTGTCCCCCGGACCCGTACTGCCAGGCGCCCGCCAGGGCCCGTAGCCCTTCGGCCGGCCGCCGCCGGGGCCCCGTACCTTGATCAGCCGGACCGTCCCCTGCCCCAGGTCCGCGTTCAACCGCGCGACCAGCTGCGGGGCCAGCAGCTTCAGCTGCGCCGCCCACGCCGAGGAATCGCACCGGACCATCAGCTCACGGTCCTCGTACCGCTCCGGCTCGCAGTGCGCCGCGATGTCCGGCCCGACGATCTCGGGCCAGCGCTCCATCACGCCCGCCACCGCCATCGGCATCTCCCAGCCGCGCTCCGTGCGCAGCCGGTCCAGCGCCGCCATCAGCGGCATCGGGTCCCGGCCGTCCGCCCGCGCGCCCGAGCGCAGCCCCGGACCCTGCTGGCGCTTGCGGCCGCCCGCCGCGTTCCCCCGGGCCCGGGCCTGCTCCCGCGCCGCGGCCAGCGCCTGCCGGGCCAGATCCACCCCGGAGGGCTCCGGGGCCCTGCGGGACTCGTCCCGCGGTTCCTTGTCCTGATCGCTCACAGCCGGGTCACCTCACCGCCGGACACCCCGAACCGCGCCCCCGCCAACACACCCGGAACGTCATCGTCCACCGCCGCCGTCACCAGCACCTGCTCGCCCGGCGCGACCAGCTCGGCCAGCCGCTCCCGCCGCCGCGCGTCCAGCTCCGCGAAGACGTCGTCCAGGATCAGCACCGGCTCCGCGCCCTCCGAGCGCAGCAGCTCGTACGAGGCCAGCCGCAGGGCCAGCGCGTACGACCACGACTCCCCGTGGCTCGCGTATCCCTTCGCCGGCAGCTCGCCCAGCCGCAGCAGCAGGTCGTCGCGGTGCGGACCGACCAGCGTCACACCCCGCTCGATCTCCTGCCTGCGCACCTCCGCCAGGGCCGCGAGCAGCACCTCGTAGAGCGCCTCGCGGCTCCGCGCCGACCCGCTGTCCACCGGCTCGCCCGCCGAGGACCTGTAGGCGAGCCCCAGCGGTCCGCCGCCGGGCGCGAGCTGCTCGTACGCCTTGTCCGCCAGCGGCAGCAGCGTCGCGATCAGGTCGAGGCGCTGCGCCAGCAACTCCGCGCCGACGCGCGCCAGGTGCTGGTCCCACACGTCCAGGGTCGACAGGTCCATCGACCGGCCGCCGTGCCGGCGGGCCATCGCCGCCGACTTCAGCAGGGTGTTGCGCTGCTTCAGCACCCGCTCGTAATCCGAGCGGACCGCCGCCATCCGCGGCGAGCGGGCCGTGACGAGCTCGTCCAAGAACCGGCGCCGCTCGCCCGGGTCGCCCTTCACCAGTGCCAGGTCCTCCGGCGCGAACAGCACCGTCCGGACGATCCCCAGCACGTCCCTCGGCCTGACCTGCGAGGACCGGTTGATCCGGGCCCGGTTGGCCCGGCCCGGGTTCAGCTCCAGCTCGACCAGCTGCTGGCGCTCGCCCTGGGTGACGGCCGCGCGGATGATCGCCCGGTCCGCGCCCATCCGTACGAGCGGCGCGTCCGAGGAGACCCGGTGGCTGCCGAGGCTCGACAGGTAGCCGATCGCCTCGACGAGGTTGGTCTTCCCCTGGCCGTTGGGACCCACGAAAGCCGTGACGCCCGGGTCGAGGGGAACCTCGGCCCGGGCGTACGAGCGGAAGTCGGCCAGCGAGAGATGCGAAACGTGCATACGGCGCCGACCTCCCCCGGCTTCCTGCTGATCTGTGTGGTGCTGTGTCGTGCTGTGTGCGGCCGCTGGGCCGCACGGTGTCCCTCGCGGCTTACTTCTTCTCCACCGCGTGGCCGCCGAACTGGTTGCGCAGCGCGGCGATCATCTTCATCTGCGGGGAGTCGTCCTGGCGCGACGCGAACCGCGCGAACAGCGAGGCGGTGATCGCCGGCAGCGGGACGGCGTTGTCGATCGCCGCCTCCACCGTCCAGCGGCCCTCGCCCGAGTCCTGGGCGAAGCCGCGCAGCTGCTCGAGGTGCTCGTCCTCGTCGAGTGCGTTCACGGCCAGGTCCAGCAGCCAGGAACGGATGACCGTCCCTTCCTGCCAGGAGCGGAATACCTCGCGGACGTCGGTGACCGAGTCCACCTTCTCCAGGAGCTCCCAGCCCTCGGCGTAGGCCTGCATCATGGCGTACTCGATGCCGTTGTGGACCATCTTCGCGAAGTGGCCCGCACCGACCTTGCCGGCGTGCACGGCGCCGAACTCGCCCTCGGGCTTGAGGGCGTCGAAGATCGGCTGCACGGTCGCGACGTGCTCCTTGTCGCCTCCGTACATGAGGGCGTAGCCGTTCTCGAGGCCCCACACGCCGCCGGAGACGCCGCAGTCGACGAAGCCGATGCCCTTGGCCTTCAGCTCCTCGGCGTGCTTCTCGTCGTCGGTCCAGCGCGAGTTGCCGCCGTCGACCACGATGTCACCCGGCGACAGCAGCTCGGCGAGCTCGTCGACGGTGGACTGGGTGGCCGCACCGGCCGGGACCATGACCCACACCACGCGGGGGGCCTGCAGACCGTCCACAAGCTCCCGCAGGCTGTGGACATCGGCGAGGTCCGGGTTGCGGTCGTATCCGATGACGGTGTGGCCTGCGCGGCGGATGCGCTCGCGCATGTTGCCGCCCATCTTGCCGAGACCGACGAGACCAAGCTCCATCAGGTGGTTCCTTAAGCGTTGTGGCCGTCTTTGCCGGGGCCTCCTGCTTCCCGGAGGACATCCCAGGCCCCGAGCCTACGCCCGGCCGGGTCGCCGGGCGCCATGGGGCGCGCCTGTTCCCGGAGGCCGGGAAAACGCGGTCAGGCCCGGTCTCGCGGCACGCGAAACCGGGCCTGACCTGCGAAGGATCAACCGGAGAGGCGTACCGGCATGATCAGGTACTTGTACGCCTCGTCGGCTTCGGCGTCCACCGCGGGGCGGCCGCTGAGCAGCGCCGGCTTGGTGGACGTGGTGAAGCTGAGCTGGGCCGCGGGCGAGTCGATCGCGCTCAGGCCGTCGAGCAGGAAGGTCGGGTTGAAGGCGATCGAGATGTCGTCGCCCTCCAGCTTGGCGTCGACGCGCTCCACAGCCTGTGCGTCGTCGGAGGAGCCGGCCTCGAGGATCAGCACGCCCTGCTCGAAGCTCAGGCGGACCGGGGTGTTGCGCTCGGCGACGAGGGCCACGCGCTTGACGGCCTCGACGAACGGGGCGGTCTCGATCACGGCGATGGAGTTGAACTCCGTCGGGAAGAGCGTGCGGTACTTCGGCAGGTCGCCTTCGAGGAGGCGGGTGGTGGTGCGGCGGCCGGCGCCCTCGAAACCGATCAGGCCCTCACCGGCGCCGGAGCCGGACAGCGCCAGGGTGACGGTGTCACCGCTGGTCAGGGACTTGGCGGTGTCCAGGAGGGTCTTCGCGGGCACCAGGGCCACTGCGGAGGCGTCCGGGTTCTCCGGCTTCCACAGGAACTCGCGGACCGCGAAGCGGTAACGGTCGGTGGAGGCCAGGGTGACGCGGTCGCCCTCGATCTCGATGCGCACACCGGTCAGCACGGGCAGCGTGTCGTCGCGGCCGGCGGCGATGGCGACCTGGGCGGCGGCGGAGGCGAAGACCTCACCGGGCACGGTGCCGGTCGCGGTCGGCATCTGCGGCAGCGCCGGGTATTCCTCCACAGGCAGGGTGTGGAGTGTGAATCGCGAGGAGCCGCAGACCACGGTCGCCCGTACACCGTCTGTGGAAATCTCCACCGGGCGGTTGGGGAGAGCGCGGCAGATGTCGGCGAGGAGCCGGCCGGAGACGAGGACCGTGCCGTCCTCCTCGACGTCCGCCTCGACGGAGACGCGGGCGGAGACCTCGTAGTCGAAGCCGGAGAGGCTGAGGGTGCCCTCTTCGGCCTTCAGCAGCAGGCCCGCGAGAACGGGCACCGGCGGCCGGGCCGGGAGGCTACGGGCAGCCCAGGCCACCGCCTCCGCGAGTACGTCGCGCTCCACCCGGATCTTCACCGGAACCGCCTCCTGCTGTTGCTCGCTCGTCTGCCGGCCTTCGTCGTCGGCTGGTCGATGGCTCGAGTGCCGGGAACCAGTCTGACGTACGGCGCCGACAGTCGGTGCGGCCGGCGGTCAAGTCGGGAGCGAGGCGGCGGCGAGCCGATCCACCGAGTTGTGCACAGGGCCTGCTTAAAAACCGAAACCGGGCTAACTCTCTATGGGGGTAGTAGTAGGGCCTGTGGAAACGGTGGATAACCCTGTTCTCGCAGCTCAGACCGCGTTTTTTATCCCCACACCCTGTGGGTGGCACCGGTGGACAACCCGGTGTCTCTGTGGAGAACGAAAAGTTCTGCACAGGCCGTCCCCAGACGACCTCGACTACTCCACAGGTGTGTCCCCAGCTTTCCCCCGGTACTCCACAGCCCAAACGTCCACCTCCGTGTGACCGCTTTCACTCGGGGCGGTGAGCGGGGGTGGCGTGTTGCCGAACAGTGGACAACGGTGTGGAGAAGAGGTCCGATCCTGTGCACAGGATCGGCGAACCTGTGGGTTGCCGGTGGACAACCTCGTGGACAGTGCTGTGGATGAATATTTTGTCCACAGCCTGTGGATAGTGTTTGCGCACAATTCCACAGCCTGCTGACCTGGCCTGATGGAACCTCACCCGCCATGCCTGTGGACAGATTGTGGGCGACGGAGCCCGTCCCCAGGGTGTGGACGGCAGAAAGTCCGTGAATCTGTGGATGAGTTGCTCCCACGGGGGCGTATTCGAACAGGTCAGGGGCGCACGGACGAAGAAGGGCGCCCCCGGTGTGGTCCGGGAGCGCCCTCTGACGGTGCGTGGAAGAGCTCGGCGCGGGGTCGCCTCAGCCGTTCTTGATGCGGTTGGTGAGCTCGGTGACCTGGTTGTAGATGGAGCGGCGCTCCGCCATGAGGGCGCGGATCTTGCGGTCGGCGTGCATGACCGTGGTGTGGTCGCGCCCGCCGAACTGGGCCCCGATCTTGGGCAGGGACAGGTCGGTGAGCTCCCGGCACAGGTACATGGCGATCTGCCGGGCGGTGACCAGGACCCGGCTGCGCGAGGAGCCGCACAGGTCGTCCACGGTGAGCCCGAAGTAGTCGGCGGTTGCCGCCATGATGTCGGTCGCCGTGATCTCCGGCGCACTGTCCTCGCCGCCCGGGATCAGGTTCTTGAGGACGTCCTCGGTCAGGCCCAGGTCGACCGGCTGCCGGTTGAGGCTCGCGAAGGCCGTGACCCGGATCAGCGCCCCCTCCAGCTCGCGGATGTTGCGCGAGATGCGGGAGGCGATGAACTCCAGTACCTCCGGCGGGGCGTTGAGCTGCTCCTGGACCGCCTTCTTGCGCAGGATCGCGATGCGGGTCTCCAGCTCGGGCGGCTGGACGTCGGTGATCAGGCCCCACTCGAAGCGGTTGCGGAGCCGGTCCTCGAGGGTGACGAGCTGCTTGGGCGGCCGGTCCGAGGAGAGCACGATCTGCTTGTTGGCGTTGTGGAGTGTGTTGAAGGTGTGGAAGAACTCCTCCTGCGTCGACTCCTTGCTCGCGAGGAACTGGATGTCGTCGACGAGCAGGATGTCCATCTCGCGGTAGCGCTTGCGGAACGCGTCGCCCTTGCCGTCGCGGATGGAGTTGATGAACTCGTTGGTGAACTCCTCGGAACTCACGTACCGCACGCGGGTGCCGGGGTACAGGCTCCGCGCGTAGTGCCCGATGGCGTGCAGCAGATGGGTCTTGCCGAGTCCCGACTCCCCGTAGATGAAGAGCGGGTTGTACGCCTTCGCGGGTGCCTCGGCGACGGCCACCGCGGCGGCGTGCGCGAAGCGGTTGGAGGCGCCGATGACGAAGGTGTCGAACAGGTACTTGGGGTTCAGCCGGGCGGTCGGCTCGAGCGGGCCCGAGGTGGAGCCGCCGGACGGCGCCGGGGCGGCCGAGGGCCGGCCGGGTGCCTGGCGGGGCGAGGGCTGCTCGTACTGCTGCTGTTCGTACTTCTGCTGCTCGTATTGATGGGAGGGCCGCGACTGGTGCTGCTGCTGGGAGTCGTACGGGGACTGCTCGTACTGCTGCTGGTCGTAGGAGCCCTGGTCGTAGGCCGGGGGCTCGGACTGCTGGAGGTAGCCCGGCTGCGGGGAGGCGTACGGGTCGCGCTCGGGGAAGCTGCCGAGCCGGGGCTGCTGCCATCCGTAGTCGTCCTGCTGGCCGCCCCGGGGCCAGGCGCCGGGCTCGGAGCGCTGCTGCTGGTAGTCCGGGTAGGCGGGGCGGGCGGTGGGGAGCTGGTCGTCCGAGGAGCCGCCCGGGCCGCCGGGCCGCTGGCCGGGATACGGCTCGTAGGCGCCCTGCTGCTGGGTGGTCGGTGCGGGGGGCGAGGAGTCGCCGGCGGAGTCGTCCACGGTGATGGCGATCCGGATGGGACGGCCGCACTCGCGGCTGAGGGCGTCGCTGATCAGCGGGGCGAGGCGGCCCTCGAGGACGCGCTTGCCCCACTCGTTGGGGACGGCGAGCAGCGCGGTGTCGGCGACGAGTGCCAGGGGCTGGCAGCGTTCGACCCACTGCTTGTCCTTGGGCTCGATCCCCGGCTGTCCCTCCCCGAGGAGCTTTTCGAGCACCCTTGGCCACACTGCGGCAAGATCGGCAGGTACGTCAGCCACAGAGCACGCTCTCTCACAGGGGTCCCACGAATGTGTGGTTCTTTGGGACGGTCGGGAACAAAAAATCCGGGATCAGACAACGGTAGTCAGGCCAGCGGGTACGGTTCAAGTCGTTGTCCACAGCCTGTGCACAGTGTGGGGCAGCGTCGGCTCGGTTTGACCGGATGGCGTAGCCGCGCGTACCGTAACGAGGTCGAGTTGTCGATGGCTGCTGCCGCCTGCCTACCGATGGGCGAAGATCACTGACCGTGATCGTTTAGCGGTGCCACTCGGGCGAACACGCGAGTTTCCTCGTGGGCGCACGGTGACAGCCAGGCGATGTCCCGCCACAACGATTTCATTCTCTGGAGCCCCCGAGTGAGCAAGCGCACCTTCCAGCCGAACAACCGCCGTCGTGCCAAGACCCACGGCTTCCGCCTGCGGATGCGTACCCGCGCCGGTCGCGCGATTCTCGCGAACCGCCGTGGCAAGGGCCGCGCCGCCCTTTCCGCGTAACAACACGCAGGTCGTGACGTCGTGCTGTCTCCCGAGAATCGGCTGAGGCGGCGCGAGGACTTCGCGAGCGCGGTACGCCGAGGTCGCCGGGCTGGTCGCCCGCTCCTCGTCGTCCACCTACGTACAAGCGGTGCAACGGACCCGCACGAGTCGGGGGAGATCGATCCCTCGACGCGTGCGGGTTTCGTCGTCAGCAAAGCTGTCGGCAACGCCGTCATACGTAACCGGGTGAAACGCCGTCTGCGCCATCTGGTCCGGCAGCGGCTGTCCCAGCTGCCCGCCGGTAGCCTGATGGTGGTACGTGCGTTGCCCGGAGCGGGCGATGCCGGCCCCGACGAGCTGGCCCGGGACCTGGATGCCGCTCTGGTGCGGCTCCTGGGAGGCGTGGCTCGATGAAGTACCCGCTGCTCGCTTTGATCAAGCTGTACCAGTGGACGATCAGTCCGCTGCTCGGGCCGGTGTGCCGCTACTACCCCTCGTGCTCGCACTACGGGTACACGGCCATCGACCGGCATGGTGCGGTGAAGGGGACGGTTCTGACCGCCTGGCGGATCCTGCGGTGCAATCCGTGGTCCCCGGGTGGTGTGGACCACGTCCCACCTCGTAAACGCCCGCGTTGGCACGAGCAGCTGCGCAGTGCGTTGCGTAGATCTCGCAATGCTCAAGGAGCCTGATTAGTGGACACGATTGCCAGTCTGTTCAGCTTTATCACCACACCCGTTTCGTGGATCATCGTCCAGTTCCACAAGCTGTACGGGGCGATCTTCGGTGCGGACAGTGGGTGGGCCTGGGGCCTGTCCATCGTGTCCCTGGTGGTCTTGATCCGTATCTGCCTGATCCCGCTCTTCGTGAAGCAGATCAAGGCGACGCGCGGCATGCAGGCGCTCCAGCCGAAGATGAAGGCGATCCAGGAGCGCTACAAGAACGACAAGCAGCGTCAGTCCGAAGAGATGATGAAGCTGTACAAGGAGACGGGTACCAACCCGCTCTCCTCGTGCCTTCCCATCCTGGCGCAGTCCCCGTTCTTCTTCGCGCTCTACCACGTGCTGGCCAACATCGCCGACGGCAAGAAGATCGGCGCGATGGACCAGCAGCTGGTCGACAGCGCCCGTGAGGCCAAGATCTTCGGTGCGCCCATCGCCGCGAAGTTCATGGACAGCCCGGAGAAGGTCGAGGCTCTGGGAGCCTCCCTGACGGACGTCCGGATCGTGACCGCCGTCATGATCGTCCTGATGTCGCTGTCGCAGTTCTACACCCAGCGTCAGCTGATGCAGAAGAACGTCGACCTGTCGGTCAAGACGCCGTTCATGCAGCAGCAGAAGATGCTGATGTACATCTTCCCCGTGATCTTCGCGGTCATGGGCATCAACTTCCCCGTCGGTGTCCTCGTCTACTGGATGACCACCAACGTGTGGACCATGGGTCAGCAGATGTACGTGATCAACCAGAACCCGACGCCGGGCAGCATGGCCCAGGACCAGTACCTGACCCGCCTGCTGAAGCACGTCAGCTCGCACGGTGAGCTCAAGAGCCGGGGCAAGAAGAAGGTCGTCGCGGCGATCGTCGCCAAGGGCCCGGACCGCAACGACAACGAGCGCAAGTTCATCTCCGCGCTGACCAAGCAGGGCATGGCCGCTCAGGCGGACGGCTCGGTCATCAAGAGTGCTGAAGCCACCCTCGACTCCGACGCGGCGAGCGGCGGTGTGGCCACGAAGCGGCAGCAGCCCAAGCGGCAGTCGAAGTCGAAGCGTCAGACACCCCCCAGCAAGCCCTCCAAGAAGTAAGAAGGAGTCCCTCCCGTGACGGAAGGCACCACCACCGCCGCCGCTGAGAGTGGCGACACCCTGACCCGCCTCGAGCAGGAGGGTGAGATCGCGGCCGACTACCTTGAGGGTCTGCTGGACATCGCCGACCTGGACGGCGACATCGACATGGACGTCGAGGCCGACCGGGCCGCGGTGTCGATCGTCAGCGACTCGGCCAGCCGCGACCTGCAGAAGCTCGTGGGCCGCGACGGCGAGGTTCTGGAGGCTCTGCAGGAGCTGACCCGCCTCGCCGTGCACCGGGAGACCGGGGACCGCAGCCGGCTGATGCTGGACGTCGCCGGGTTCCGCGCGAAGAAGCGCGAGGAGCTGGCGGCGCTGGGCGCCCAGGCCGCGGCGGACGTGAAGGCGTCCGGCGAGCCCCTGAAGCTGGCCCCGATGACCCCGTTCGAGCGCAAGGTCGTCCACGACGCCGTGGCGGCGGCCGGACTGCGGAGCGAGTCCGAGGGCGAGGAGCCGCAGCGCTTCGTCGTCGTGCTCCCGGCCTGACCGGTAGCGAGAGTGTTCGGCCCCGTCTGTGTCGCAGACGGGGCCGAAGTTTGTCAGCCTGGCATGTGAACGACGCGCCATCTTGAAGACGTGGTTCTTCAGAACCATGCGGTACGGAAGGGACGGTCCCCGTGACGGAGGCAGCAGCTGAGCTTCCCCCGGCGCCTGAAGAGGCGCGCGCGGTGTTCGGTGAGTTTTTCCCGGAAGCTGTGCGCTACGCGGAGCTGCTGGCCGACGCGGGAGTGAAGCGGGGCCTGATCGGGCCGCGCGAGGTGCCGCGGCTGTGGGAGCGGCATCTGCTGAACTGCGCTGTGCTGTCGGAGGTGGTCCCCCAGGGGGTCACCGTGTGCGACGTGGGCTCGGGCGCGGGTCTGCCCGGCATCCCGCTGGCTCTGGTACGGCGTGATCTGAAGATCACGCTGCTCGAGCCGCTGCTCCGGCGGACGACCTTCCTCCAGGAAGCCGTGGAGCTGCTGGGCCTGGACCACGTGACGGTGGTGCGCGGGCGGGCCGAGGAGGTCCTCGGGAAGCTCCAGCCGGTGCACGTGGTGACGGCCCGCGCGGTGGCTCCGCTGGACCGGCTGGCCGGCTGGGGCGTGCCCCTGCTGCGCCCCTACGGGGAGATGCTGGCGCTCAAGGGCGATACCGCCGAGGAGGAGCTGGTGTCGGCGAAGACCGCGCTGACGAAGCTCGGTGTGGTGAAGACCTCGGTGCTGCACGTCGGTGAGGGCGTAGTGGATCCCCTGTCGACGGTGGTGCGCGTGGAGGTCGGGGAGAGCCCCGGCGGGGTGAGGTTCGCGGCCAAGCGGGCCAAGGCGGCCCGGGTGGGCCGCACGCGCCGTCGTCGCTGAATCTCCGATTCTCGGGGTTCGGCGGGAGATTTCACCTGGGTTGGGCCCTATAGGTATGGATTTCGGAGTGTCGTAGCGGCCTGCAGTCTCCGCCCGGGCATCGTGTTTCACGTGAAACGTCGCTCTCTGCTGCACGGAATCATCAGCCGCGGTCGTGCGGCTGCGTCCCCCCGCCTTCGCAAGGACGCGAGGGGGACGGAGTTGTCCACATCGGTGGATTCATCCACAGGAGTACGGGCCCCGCTGGTTCGCGACCCCGGTGACATGGCAGGCTCTGTGCATCGCGAGCCTGATGTCGAGGAGAGTGACACCGTGCGGTCCGACGCCAACCTCGCGGGGCCGATGGCCGATCCGGTCCCCGGTCCCCGCTCTGAATCGGCGGGGGACGATGTTTCACGTGAAACATCGCCTCCTCCTCTTGTAGACAACGACACCCCCATCGGCCGAGCCGCCCAGCTGGCGGTCGAGGCGCTGGGGCGCGCCGGCGAGGGCTTGCCCCGTCCGGAGCAGACCCGGGTCATCGTGGTCGCCAACCAGAAGGGCGGCGTGGGCAAGACCACCACGACCGTGAATCTGGCGGCCTCCCTGGCACTGCACGGGGCGCGGGTCCTGGTGGTAGACCTCGACCCGCAGGGCAATGCCTCGACCGCCCTGGGCATCGACCACCACGCGGATGTGCCCTCGATCTACGACGTGCTCGTGGACAGCCGGCCGCTGCTGGAGGTCGTCCAGCCCGTCGTGGATGTGGAGGGGCTCTTCTGTGCCCCGGCCACGATCGACCTCGCGGGCGCCGAGATCGAGCTGGTGTCGCTGGTGGCCCGTGAGAGCCGGCTGCAGCGGGCGATCCAGGCGTACGAGCAGCCGCTCGACTACATCCTGATCGACTGCCCGCCGTCGTTGGGCCTGCTGACGGTCAACGCTCTCGTGGCGGGCGCGGAGGTGCTGATCCCGATCCAGTGCGAGTACTACGCGCTGGAGGGACTGGGCCAGCTGCTGCGCAACGTCGATCTGGTACGGGCCCACCTGAACCCGTCCCTGCACGTGTCGACGATCCTGCTGACGATGTACGACGGCAGGACCCGGCTGGCCTCGCAGGTGGCGGACGAGGTGCGCAGTCACTTCGGCAAGGAGGTGCTGCGGACGAGCATCCCGCGGTCGGTGCGCATCTCCGAGGCGCCGAGTTACGGGCAGACGGTGCTCACGTACGACCCGGGTTCCAGCGGCTCGCTCTCCTATTTGGAGGCGGCACGGGAAATCGCGTTTCGTGGGGTTGGAATGCAGTACGACGCCCAGCAGGCCCATCTGGGCGCGGGCGTGAACAGCACGCAGAGTGTGGCGGAGGGGATCCAGTGAGCGAGCGACGTAGAGGTCTGGGGCGGGGGCTCGGTGCGCTGATTCCGGCGGCTCCGCAGGAGAAGACGCCGCCGGTGGGCGGCGGCGGGTCGACGTCTCCGTCGGCGGTGCCGGTGCTGACCTCGGAGCGCGGGGTCGCGGCGGCGAAGCTGGCTTCGCTGACGCAGGCCGATGTTTCACGTGAAACATCGTTCGCCGCTGCGCCGGTGAGCGAGCCGGTGCCGACGACGCCGGAGGCGGGTGTGGTGGCCGGGGCGTCGTTCGCGGAGCTTCCGATGGACGCGATCACGCCGAACCCGCGGCAGCCGCGTGAGGTGTTCGACGAGGACGCGCTGGCCGAGCTGGTGACCTCCATCCAGGAGGTGGGTCTGCTCCAGCCGGTGGTGGTGCGGCAGTCGACGCCGGGCCGCTATGAGCTGATCATGGGCGAGCGGCGCTGGCGGGCCTGCCGGGAGGCCGGCCTGGACAGCATTCCGGCGATCATCCGGGCGACGGACGACGAGAAGCTGCTCCTGGACGCACTCCTGGAGAACCTGCACCGGGCTCAGCTGAACCCGCTGGAAGAGGCCGCGGCGTACGACCAGCTGCTCCAGGACTTCAACTGCACGCACGACCAGCTGGCGGACCGGATCGGACGTTCGCGTCCCCAGGTGTCGAACACGCTGCGGCTGCTGAAGCTGTCGCCGTCGGTGCAGCGCAGGGTGGCCGCGGGTGTGCTGTCGGCGGGTCACGCGCGGGCGCTGCTGTCGGTGGAGGACTCCGAGGAGCAGGACCGCCTGGCGCACCGGATCGTCGCCGAGGGGCTGTCGGTGCGTGCGGTGGAGGAGATCGTGACGCTGATGGCGTCGGAGCCCTCCAGCGCGGTGAAGCCGAAGGGTCCCCGTGCGGGTACCCGGGTGGCTCCGGCGCTCAACGAACTGGCGACGCGGCTGTCGGACCGGTTCGAGACGCGGGTGAAGGTCGATCTGGGCCAGAAGAAGGGCAAGATCACCGTCGAGTTCGCCTCGATGGAGGACTTGGAGCGGATTCTGGGGACGCTGGCACCGGGCGAGGGCCGGGTGCTGGAGCAGGGTCTGTCCGGGGAGTGACCCGGGGCCGCCGAAGGGGCGGACCGCGCTGGCTCCCGCCGGCGCGGTCCGCCCCTTCGGCGTGCTGTCGGAGCCGTGCCTGTCGAAAGAAGGGGTGCCAGTGGTTACGATGCGTACATGGGTCGTCGGCTGGTACCGCTCACGCTGGACAACCTCCAGGATCTGCCTCGTCGTTGCCGGTCCTGTGTGTTCTGGGAGCTCGATCCGGTCAGTGGTGACGCCGCCGTGAAGGCGGGTACGCCGGCGTTGGAAAAGGAGGCCTGGATCTCCGCCGTCCTCCTCGAGTGGGGATCGTGCGGCCGGGTGGTCTACGTGGATGAGGTCCCGGTCGGGTTCGTGCTCTACGCGCCGCCGGCGTACGTACCGCGGTCCACCGCGTTTCCCACGAGCCCGGTGTCGCCGGACGCCGTGCAGCTGATCACCGCGTTCATCACGCCGGGGTACCAGGGGCAGGGGCTCGGCCGGGTCATGGTCCAGACGGTGGCGAAGGACCTGCTGCGGCGGGGGTTTCGGGCCATCGAGGCCTTCGGGGACGCCCGGTGGGAGGGTCCGGCCTGTCTGCTCCCGGCGGACCACCTCCTCGCGGTGGGCTTCAAGACGGTACGGCCGCACCCTGCGCATCCCCGGCTGCGGCTGGAGCTGCGCTCCACGCTGTCGTGGAAGGAAGACGTGGAACTGGCGCTGGACCGGCTGCTGGGCGCGGCGCGCAAGGAGCCGGCGCTGCGCCCGCTGTGATCCGGATACGTGAAACGGGCCGCCCCACGAAGGGGCGGCCCGTTTCACGATCCGGCTACCGCTGGGGGTGTCCCCAGCCGAAGAGGCCGTTCGTCAGGCGGACGTGACCTGGACGAAGTCCTCGAGGTCGCGCAGGATGGCGGCCTTCGGCTTGGCGCCCACGATGGTCTTGGCGACCTCGCCGCCCTGGTACACGTTCAGGGTCGGGATGGACATGACGCCGTACTTGGCGGCCGTGGCCGGGTTCTCGTCGATGTTCAGCTTGACGATCTCGATCTGGTCGCCGTACTCGGCGGCGATGGCCTCGAGGGACGGCGCGATCTGGCGGCACGGTCCGCACCAGGCGGCCCAGAAGTCCACCAGTACGGGCTTGTCGCTCCTGAGGACCTCGGCGTCGAAGTCAGCGTCGGTCACGTTCTTGAGGGTGCCGGCCACAGCGGCCTCCTTCTCTTCCTGCGGGGTGTGGGGTGGGGCTGGTACGGGGTCAGACGGTCGCGTGGGCCTTCTCGGCGTCCGCCAGGGCGGCGAGGAAGCGCTCGGCGTCCAGCGCCGCGGAGCAGCCGGTGCCCGCGGCGGTGATGGCCTGACGGTAGGTGTGGTCCACGACGTCGCCGGCGCCGAAGACGCCGGGCACGCTGGTCCGGGTGGAGGGGGCGTCGACCTTGAGGTAACCCTCGTCGTCGAGCTCCAGCTGGTCCTTGAACAGCTCGGTGCGCGGGTCGTGGCCGACGGCGATGAAGAGGCCGGTCACGGGCAGCTCGGAGGTCTCGCCGGTCTTGGTGTTGCGCAGGGTGAGACCGGAGAGCTTCTGCTCGCCGTGGATCTCGGCGACCTCGCTGTCCCAGGCGAACGTGATCTTCGGGTCGGCGAAGGCGCGGTCCTGCATGGCCTTCGAGGCGCGCAGGCTGTCGCGGCGGTGGACGATCGTGACGGACTTGGCGAACCGGGAGAGGAAGGTCGCTTCCTCGATCGCGGTGTCGCCGCCGCCGACCACGGCGATGTCGTGGTCCTTGAAGAAGAACCCGTCACAGGTGGCGCACCAGGAGACACCGCGTCCGGAGAGAGCGTCCTCGTTCGGCAGGCCGAGCTTGCGGTGCTGGGAGCCGGTGGTGACGATGACGGCCTTGGCACGGTGCACGGTGCCGGCGGTGTCGGTGACGGTCTTGATCTCACCGGTCAGGTCCACGGACACGACGTCGTCCGGGACCAGCTCGGCGCCGAAGCGCTCGGCCTGGCCGCGCATGTTGTCCATGAGGTCCGGGCCCATGATGCCGTCCTGGAACCCGGGGAAGTTCTCCACCTCGGTGGTGTTCATCAGCGCGCCGCCGGCGGTGACGGCGCCTTCGAAGACCAGCGGCTTGAGCGAAGCACGTGCGGTGTACAGGGCGGCGGTGTAACCGGCCGGTCCGGATCCGATGATGATCACGTTTCGGACGTCGCTCACGGGTTTCTTCCTCGTCTCTGCGGACTGCGTGCTGCCTACCGGGGGCCGGTGCGGACTCTCACCCCACCCAACGGATCCTACGGCGCATGCATTCCCCGGCCGGACCGGTGCGGGACCCGATGTGTCAGCTTCGGGCATAGCTGTTGGTGAGCAGGACCTTCCCGGTGGTGTCCGGGGCGTTCTCGCAGCCGCTGTCGACGAGGTAGGCGTCCACGCGTGCGCTGTCGCCCGGGTGGGGCAGGACGAGCAGGAAGACGGGAGTGCCCCGGTAGTTGCCGCGTTCGGCGGCGATCGGGAGGTCGGTGCGGCCGGTCGCCTTCTGGACGCAGGCCGGGACGGAGTTCGCCCGGCGGTCGTCGGGGGCGATCCCGGGGGCCGGAGAGGTGTTCTCCATTCCGTACGTGTTGTTCTGCTCCTGCTGGTGGCCACCGGGGGCCTTCTCGGAGGCGAGGAGCCGGCGGACCGTGTCCGGGAGGCCTTGGGCGGTGTAGGAGCCGTCGGCGGTGTGGGGCTCGGCGGCGGTGCTCGCCGCGTCGCGGGCCGTCTGCGCGGGCGGACCGGTGAGGTCGCCGAACAGGAAGATCCCGAGGGCGCAGGCGGCGGCCCCGGTCAGTCCCGCGAGAACGGCGATCCGGCGGCGGGCGCGGCGGCGCCGGCCGGGGCCGGTTGGGCCGGTCGGGTGACCGGCGGGCTGGGCGCCGCTCCTCGCGGGTGTTTCACGTGAAACATCGCGGTCGGCGGGCCGGGGAGCGGCCGCCTCGTGCCGTCCGCTGCTCTCGTCGGTCGCCCGGGGCGTGGTGGCGTCGAGGAGGGCCTCCGCGGCGAGGGCGGCGTCGATGCGGCCCGCGATGTCGGCGGGCATCCGGGCCGGCCCCGGGAGAGTGCCCAACAAGGCCCGGATCTCGTCCAGCGAGGCCCGTACATCGGCGCACAGCGCGCAGTCGCCGAGGTGGCGGCGGACTTCGGCGCTGCGGGCCGGGGAGAGGAGCCCCTCGGTCAGGTCGGAGATCTCCGAGACGTCCGGGTGCCGAATCGTGCCGGTCGTGCCGGTGGTGGGGCTCACGGTCGTCCACCTCCGCCCTTCACTGCGTCTGGGTCTGGATGCCTGGGCTCTGCCGCTGGTGGGACGGCTGTCCCCGGCGTCCGGTTCCTTCCCCGCCCGGTGGCGGTGTTATCCCCGGCATTCGTGCGCAGATGAGTGAGCATCGGGAGGAGTTTCGCCCGGCCGCGCGCGCACCGGCTCTTCACGGTGCCGGTGGGGACGTCGAGGATGCCGGCCGCCTCGGCGACCGGGTATCCCTGCATGTCGACGAGGACGAGCGCCGCCCGCTGTTCGGCGGGGAGGGTGCTGAGGGCGGCCAGGAGCTGGCGGTGGAGGTCCTGGCGCTCCGCGGGGGCCTCGGCTGACTCGTGGGGCTCCAGGAGGCGCTCCAGGCGCTCCGTGTCGTCGAGCGGCGAGGTCCTGCGGGAGGCGGCCTTGCGGGCCCGGTCGAGGCAGGCGTTGACGGTGATGCGGTGCAGCCAGGTGGTGACGGCGGATTCCCCGCGGAAGGTGTGGGCGGCCCGGTAGGCGGAGACGAGGGCGTCCTGCACCGCGTCGGCGGCCTCCTCCCGGTCGCCGAGCGTCCGCAGGGCCACGGCCCAGAGCCGGTCCCGGTGGCGCCGCACGACCTCGCCGAAGGCGTCGGGGTCGCCGGCCACGTGCCGGGCCAGCAGGTCCGCGTCGCTCGCGTCGCCCGTCGTCGCGTCGTGCATCACACCTCGCCTCCCGGGGGGAGATTACGGCCTGGGAGGGGGAATTGACGAGGGCCCGCCGTGCCGGTGGCGCAGCGGGCCCGCGATGACGGACCGGACCTCAAGGGGTCGTGCCGAGGATCTTGATCTCGTTGATGCCGCCGCGGAAGGTGTCCGCCCCCTCGGGAGGCAGGGAGGTGATGTGGATCAGCACGTACCGGGTACGGACCGGCTTGTCGAGGGTGGCCTTCAGCTTCTTCTCGACGTCCTTCAGCTCGGTGATCGGCTGGGAGAACTGGGAGAGCTCCGACGGCGAGGAGGCGTCGGGCGCGGCGGCCCGGACCTGGAGCTTCTGGCCGCTCGCGAAGAGGTCCAGATCGATCCCGGCCACGTCCTGCACGCTGCCGAGGTCGACGATGATGCCGCTGCCGCCCCTGCGGGTCGGCAGGTTGCCGAAGTTGGCGAAGTCGTCGTACCGGGGAGTGGCCCAGCCGCTGTCCGGGTTGCCGTCGACGGCCTTTCGGCTGTCCTTGGTGTTCAGCGGGTCCGGGTCGGGGGCGAACACGGAGACGTCGGTGATGGGGAGCTGCCTGCCGGCGGTGACCTGCTTGGGGGCCTCGTCGGTCTCGGTCTGCGTGTGGTTCGGGCCGTTGGTGCCGCCCTTGCCGTGGTCGATCAGCTTGTCGGCGAGCTGCCAGCTGCCCAGGCCGAGGGCGGCGATGAGCAGGGCGGCGACACCCCACTTGAGGGCCCGGCCCGTACGGCTCTGCAGAGGGGGCGGCGGGGGCGCGAGGGGCCGGACCTGGGTGGTGCTGCCGCCGGGAGGCGTGGGGCGGCCGTAGCTGCCCTGCTGGTAGGTGGTGTGCTGGTACTCCGGCGGGGCGGTGAAGGCGGGCTCCGGGGGCCGGATGCGGGGCATCGCGGCGACGGCCTTGGCCAGCTCCTCCGGGGTGGTGAAGGCGGGCTCCTGACGGGAGGCGGTGGCCCCGTCGTTGGCGAGGGCGCGCATGGCGAGCTCGCCCAGGCCCCGGTGGACCCCCGCGCGGACCTGGTCGGGGGCGATCAGGCCGACGCCCTTGGGCAGGCCGGTGAGGCCGTAGGCGTCGCTCTCGTACGGCCAGCGCTGGGTGAGCCCGGCGTACAGGAGTGCGCCGATGGCCTCGGTGTCGGCGCGCTGCGGGGTCTCGCTGGTGATGCCGCGCAGCGCCGCGTTCACGGCGAGGCCGCGGATGCGGTACTGGCCGGTGGAGGTTCGCAGTATCGCGCTCGGTGTCAGGCGCAGATGGGCGAGGCCCTCGCGGTGAGCCGCCGTCATGGCCTGGGAGACCTGGCTGACGAGCTGGTAGGCCTCGTGGGGCTCCAGGGGGCCCGCGGCGAGGAGGGCCGTGAGCTCGGTGGCGTCGGGCAGCCATTCGTGGACGACGTAGACCAGGTCGTTCTCCTCCACCGCGTCGAGGACCTGGACGAACCGGGGGTCGCCGAGCAGGGCGGAGGAACGGGCGGCGGCGAGGACGGACCGGGCCCGCGGGTGGTCGGCGGGCAGCAGGTGGACGCCGACGGCCCGGCGCAGCTTCTCGTCCATCGCACGCCAGCTGCTGAATCCGTCCACACGGGTGACGCACTCTTCGAGCCGGTAGCGTCTGGCGAGCTTGTGGCCGCTGTGGAGTTCGGGTGCGGCCGTGGGGGCCGCCGTCGTGCGTTCGCCGTCCTTTTCGGTCATGGGTCCGCCCGCGGCTCGTCCGTTCTGGGTGTCCACCCCGTCGGCCGTGGCCTTGTCCGCTTTCGCGGCCAGCGGCTTGTCGCCACTGTTGTCTGCCACGTCGACGGCAGCCGTGCTACGTTCCGCCACCGTCGTTCCCGCCTCCCCATCCGTTGCGCGCTGTCGGCCAGTCTGCGAAGCCATGCCAATTGTGCCCACAGTCCGACGCTATGCACGACACACGAACGGGGGCGACGGTTGTGCGCATCAGCGCCCCAGTCGTCCGCGGACCATTCCGACCATCGCGTTGAGCTCTTCGATCCGCATGCGCTTGGCGGCGATGAGGAACACGGCCGCCAGGGCGATGCCGCCGGCCACCAGAGAGGCGGCGGAGCCGGCGACTCCGCTGCCGAGCCACCGGGTGACCGCGTAGGCGGCGGCACCGGCCACCGCGGCCGCGGGGACGCAGGCGCCGGTGAGGCGGGCGTAGGTGCGCATCACGTGCGCGCCGTCGAGGTCGCCGCCGAGGCGGTTCTTCAGGCGGCGCCAGGCGACGCCCACGCCGACGGCGTAGCCGAGGCCGTAGGCGGCGGCCATGCCCACGACGGCCCACCGGGCGGGGAGGAGGAAGAAGGAGGCCGCGGAGCCCGCCGCGTTGACGGCGGCGACGATGACGGTGTTGTAGAAGGGCGTCCGGGTGTCCTCGTAGGCGTAGAAGCCGCGCAGGACCACGTACTGGACCGAGTACGGGATCAGTCCGAGGCCGAAGGCCATCAGGACGTAGCCGATGTTCTGGGCCCCGGAGCCGGAACCGGCGTAGAGCAGCGTGGCCATGGGGACGCCGAGGGCGAGGAACGCGAAGGCGCAGGGCACGATCGCGACGGCGGAGGTGCGCAGCCCGTAGGAGATGTCGTCGCGGACGGCGGCGGCGTCCCCGTCGTGGGCGGACCGGGAGATGCGCGGCAGGACGGCGGTCATGACGGAGACGGTGATGATCGCCTGCGGCATCTGCCACAGCAGCAGCGCGTAGTTGTAGGCGGTGATGCCGGTGCCGGAGTGGCCCTGCTTCTCGGCAACGGAGCCGGCCCAGGTGGCGAGCTGGGTGACGACGACGAGCCCGATCTGGTTGGCGAGGACGAAGAAGAACGTCCACTTGGCCAGGCGGGCGGCCTTGCCGAGGCCGTGGCCCTTCCAGTCGAAGCGCAGGCGCGGCTTGAAGCCGGCGTCGCGCAGGTAGGGCAGCATGGCCAGGGCCTGGACGGTGAGGCCCAACAGGGTGCCGAGGCCCAGCAGTCGGACGCCGTCGGCGGTGACCGTGGCGGCGTTGACGCCGGAGGTGGTGAAGCCGCCGAAGGCCCAGATGAAGGCGCCGAAGGTGGCGATGACGACGATGTTGTTGAGGACCGGGGTCCACATCATCGCGCCGAAGCGGCCGCGGGCGTTGAGGATCTGACCGAGGACCACGTGGACGCCCATGAAGAACATGGTGGGCAGGCAGTAGCGGGCGAAGGCGACCGCGACGTCCATCTGCTGGGGGTCGGAGGCGATCTTCGGCGACATCATCGTGATGAACACGGGCGCGGCCAGGACGCAGATGGTGGTGATGCCGGCCAGCAGGACGACGACGAGGGTCAGCAGCCGGTTGGCGTACGCCTGGCCGCCGTCGCTGTCGTTCTTCATGGCCCGGACCAGCTGCGGGATGAAGACGGCGTTGAGGGCGCCGCCGCCGACCAGCACGTAGATCATCGTCGGCAGGGTGTTGGCGATCTGGTACGTGTCGTTGAAGGTGCCGACGCCGATGGCACCGGCGATGACCAGGGTCCGCAGGAAGCCGGTGATGCGGGAGACGATCGTGCCGGCCGCCATGAGCGCGCTGGACTTCAGCAGGCTGGACGCGCGTCCGGCGGGCTTGGCCGGCGCCGGGGCGGCGACGGGCGCCTCCTCGGCGGTGGTGCGGGGGGCCGCCTCCTGGTCCCGGTACAGGTGGGCGAAGGCATCGGGTTCGGGCTGTTCGTCCGCCGCCCTGGTGACGAGGGAGTCCACGCCGACGAACTCCGTCGTGGTGGCGTGGTCGCCGTACGGGAGGTGGCGGGAGGGGCCGTCCGGCTCGGGCGGCGGGGTCTGGGCCCAGACGCGCGGATCGGGGGCGTAGGAGGGCGCCGTGGGCGCCGCGTACAGCGGGCCGGGCTCCTGGTAGGTACCGGGCGGCGGCGGGGGGTGTGCGGCCCGGTCGTAGAGGACCTCGGCGACGGGGTCCTGCGCGGACAGGTCCTGCGACCGGTACGGGTCGTAGTCGTAGGCGTCCTGGACATACGGGTCGCGGTCCGGCGCGGGCGCAGGTGCGGGAACCTGCCCGGGCACCGGGGTGCCCGGGGCAGTGCCCTGGGAGGGCGTACGCCCACCAGTGCCCTGCGCGCGGTCACCGTCGTACGGCGCGTTCATCGAAACCCCACCTCATCGTCCCCAGGCCGACCGGCCACGGCATCGCTCAACGGTCCACTGTCTCACTCGTGCCGGACCCGTCCGTGCTTTGCGGTCCGGTGTCCGGGGACTCGTCACTCTGCTGCGTGCTCTCCTCGGCGGCCGCGCGCGCCGCGACGCGCTTGCGGCTGGCGTACATCTTGATGCCCGCCAGGACGAGGAGGAGCACACCGCCGGCGATGACGAGCATGACGGTGGGGGTGATCTCGGTGGCGTCGACGGTGAACTTTCGTTCCTTGCCGTAGGGGACGCCGTCCTTGGTGAAGAGCTGCGCGGTGACCTCGACGGGGCCGCTCGCGGTGGCGTTCGCGGGGAACTTGATCGTCTGGGTGTGGTCGCCCTGGACGGTGACCTGCTGTTCGGCCTGGCCCTTGGCGCCGAACATCAGGCGGGTGGGGTTGGCCGACTTCACCCGCAGGACCAGGTCGTGGACGTCCTGGACGAGGCTGTTCTGGACACTCACCGGGATGGTGGCGCTGTGGCCGGACAAGGTGGCGTCGGACTTGGGGACGATCTTGACCTTCTCGGTGAGGCCGATCAGATAGTCCTGCGCCTGGTCCCGGTAGAGGGCGGCCTCGGCGGGGCGGCCACGCCAGGAGGCGGACATCTCCCGGTTGGTGGTGTTGCCGAAGGGGATCTCCACGCGGTCGGGCGCGGCGAGGATGACCTTGAAGTGGTCGAGGGTGTTCTGGGTGGTCCGGATCTTCTCGAAAGCGGTCGCCGGGAGCTCCTGCTTGCGCAGCTCCTCGGGGTACTGCCCGGCGCCCGGCACCTGGGTGGCGGCCGCCGGGTCGGGTTTGGCCGCGGCCGCGGCCTCGAGATCGCCGGGCTGGGTCCAGCGGCCGGCCTGCAGGGCGCGGACGGCATCGGCCATCGTCCCCACCTGGCTGACACTGGGCATCCGCTGCGGGGCGACGACGAAGCTGCGCTGCTCGTCGGTCTTCTGCAGGTTCAGGGCGAGGGTGTGGGCGAGGAACCGCTGCACGGCGAGGGTGGAGTTCCCGGCGCTCAGCATGTCGCCCTCGAAGGCGGTGGAGAGTTCCGCGTCGGCGACGACTGCGGTGGCGCCCGCGCCGATGGGGCGGGCGGCCGAGGGGGTGTACCCGAGGGCTCCGCTCTCCGAGAGGCTGTCGCTGCGGGTGAGGATGTTGTGGGCGCCGGCCGAGGTGGCGACGTTGACGATCGAGGGGTCGATGGCGCCGTCCACGGGCCAGGAGAAGTCGGTGGACGCGGGGACGTGCAGGACCGTCTCGACGGCCTGCTTCGCCTTGTCGGTGGCGGGCCGCAGCTGGCCCAGGCTCCCCGAGACGTCCTTGCCGCGGTGGGCGAGGGAGGCGAGGTCGGGGTCCGCGAAGGGCAGGGCCACGACCTTCTTGCCCTGGACGGCCGCTTCCAGGGAGCTCAGCCACTGTTCGGCGACGGCCTTGTTCTTGCCCTGTACGGACTTTCCGCCCGGGACGCGGACCCGGTAGCCCTTGGTCATCGCGTCGACCGTGTACAGCAGGTCCGGATCGATGACCCAGGTGATGGGCAGGTCCTTGCCGAGCGCGACCATCCGCTCCAGCCGGCCGCCCGACTTGAGCTCCTCCGCGAGGGAGTCGTCGAGGAAGACGGGGGTCTGCGTCTCGTCCGAGCCGGTTTCCGCGGTCACGTGGGTGGTGGAGATCAGCGGCCACACGTAGGTGAGCTGGGCCCGCTTGGCCGCGGCCTCCGGCTGCCAGGGCAGGAAGGTGCGCTTGATGCCCAGGACCTGCTCGGACGGGCGGCTCTCGGTCACCCCGGACAGGGAGACGCCGAGTTGGTAGACCCCGTCCTTGTCCAGCTCCAGCTTGTTCACCGGGACCGTCAGGGTAAAAGTGTGGTTGACCTTCGACGGCAGCGAGGCGATCTTCACGGCGTGGGCCGGATCGATCTCCCCCGGGTCCGTGCCGGCCCGGAAGCCGGTGCGCTCCGCGGCCTCGTCGATCAAGGACCGGTCCGCGAGCAGGGGGCCGACCCGCAGGCCCACGTGGGCGTCGTTGATCGTCTCGGAGCCGTTGTTGACCACGCTGCCCGTGATGGTCAGCGTGTCGCCCTTGACTGGGGCGGCGGGGGTCATCGAGGTCAGCTGGACGTCGACGGTGGCCGCCTGCGCGGCCTGGGCCTCGGGGGCCGGCGAGTAGACCAGGGCGGCGAGGACGGGCGTCCCGGCGAGCAGAACCACCGCGCGCCGCAGCCGGCGGCGCCGGACAGGAGTGGGGGACGCCCCCGGGATGTCTGCCGCCTCGGCCACGCGCTAGCCCGTCCCTCGAAGTGTCAGTGGTCGTCGTCTGTGCGTCCACGCATGGTAACGAGACCCGCTGTGCGCGAGTGCCGCCCCTTGCTCCACATGATCGGCTCAGCCCCGGGGCAGCGGCGTACCGGGGTCGCGATAAAGGGGGAAGCCCGCGCCGGGCGGGACACGTACCCTTTTCTGTTGTGCCGAACGCCAACGAAGACAACCCCAGTGCCCTGAGTCAGGTGCAGCGCCGCGCGGTGAGTGAACTGCTGCGGGTCGCTCCTGTCGCCGACGAGCTCGGCCGCCGCTTCCAGGAGGCGGGCTTCCGCCTCGCCCTGGTCGGCGGTTCCGTCCGCGACGCGCTCCTCGGGCGTCTCGGCAACGATCTCGACTTCACCACCGATGCCCGCCCCGAGGAGGTTCTGAAGATCGTCCGGCCGTGGGCGGACTCGGTGTGGGACGTCGGCATCGCCTTCGGCACCGTCGGGGCGCAGAAGGCCGGCTTCCAGATCGAGGTGACGACGTACCGCTCGGAGGCCTACGACCGGACCTCGCGCAAGCCCGAGGTCTCCTACGGCGACTCGATCGAGGAGGACCTGGTCCGGCGCGACTTCACGGTCAACGCCATGGCCCTGGCCCTTCCGGAGCAGCGGTTCATCGATCCGCACGGCGGTCTGGAGGATCTGGCCGCAGGGGTGCTGCGTACCCCCGGCACCCCCGAGGACTCGTTCTCGGACGATCCGCTGCGCATGCTGCGGGCGGCGCGGTTCGCCGCTCAGCTGGACTTCGAGGTCGCTCCCGAGGTGGTCGCGGCCATGAAGGCCATGTCCGACCGGATCGAGATCGTCTCCGCGGAGCGGGTGCAGGGCGAGCTGAACAAGCTGATCCTGTCCGCCGGCCCGCGCAAGGGCCTTGGCCTGCTCGTGGACACCGGGTTGGCCGACCGGGTCCTGCCGGAGCTGCCCGCCCTGCGGCTGGAGAGTGACGAACACCACCGCCACAAGGACGTCTACGACCACTCGCTGATCGTGCTGGAGCAGGCGATCGCGCTGGAGGAGGACGGCCCGGACCTGGTGCTGCGGCTCGCCGCCCTGCTGCACGACATCGGCAAGCCCCGTACCCGGCGCTTCGAGAGCGACGGCAGGGTCTCCTTCCACCACCACGAGGTGGTGGGCGCGAAGATGACCAAGAAGCGCCTGACGGCTCTGAAGTACTCCAACGACATCATCAAGGACGTGTCCCGGCTGGTGGAGCTGCACCTGCGCTTCCACGGCTACGGCGACGGCGAGTGGACGGACTCCGCGGTGCGGCGCTACGTCCGCGACGCCGGCCCGCTGCTGGCGCGCCTGCACAAGCTGACCCGGTCGGACTGCACCACGCGCAACAAGCGCAAGGCCAACGCGCTGTCCCGGACCTACGACGGTCTGGAGGAGCGCATCGCACAGCTGCAGGAGCAGGAGGAGCTGGACGCGATCCGGCCCGACCTGGACGGCAACGAGATCATGCGGGTGCTGGACGTCGGCCCCGGCCCGGTGATCGGGAAGGCGTACGCGTTCCTCCTGGAGCTGCGGCTGGAGCACGGGCCGCTGGGACACGACGCGGCCGTCACCGCCCTCAAGGAGTGGTGGGCCGCGCAGGCGTGACGCCGGAGGGCCGGAGCCGGTGTTTCACGTGAAACATCGGCCCGGATGCCCCCGCGTGCTCCCCGGCGCGGCGATGTTTCACGTGAAACGTCCCCGCTGTCGGCCCAGCAGCGCCGCGGTGGCGGCGTAGAGGGCGGCCACGCAGAGGATCAGCGGCACGGACTGCCCGTTGACCGGGAGCATCAGGGAGGCCACCGCCGCGGCGCCGACGAAGGCCACGTTGAAGAGCACGTCGTAGACGGAGAAGACACGGCCGCGGTAGTCGTCGTCCACCCGGGACTGCACGATCGTGTCGGTGGAGATCTTGGCGCCCTGGGTGGCGAGGCCGAGGACGAACGCGGCGGCCAGCATCGGTTCGGGGGTGAAGAACAGGCCGAGGGCCGGGACCAGGACCGCGGCGCCCGCTGAGCAGGCCGTGATCCAGCCCAGTGGTCCCAGCCGGCCCACCAGCCAGGGAGTGACGACGGCCGCCGTGAAGAACCCGGCCCCCGAGACGCCGACCGCGATCCCCAGGAGGGCGAGTCCGTCGGCCTCGTTCTCTGACCACGAGTAGCGGCAGAGCATGAGCAGCATCACGAACAGCGCCCCGTAGCAGAAGCGCATCATCGTCATCGCGGTCAGCGCTCGGGCGGCTTCCCGGCGGGAGGCGAGATGCCGCAGCCCCTCGGCCATCCCCCGGACGGTGAGGGCGACGCCCTCGGCGACCGACGGGTGGAGCACGCCAGGGGGGTGGTCGGGCCCGAGGAGGCCGACGGCCAGGCGCAGGGAAGCGAGGGCCGCGGTCAGGTAGAGCCCGGCCCCGAGCAGGACGACGAGGGCGTCGGCGTCGTCGGCCAGCAGCCGGACGAGGAAGGCCAGTCCCCCGCCGGCGGTCGCCGCGAGGGTTCCGGCGGTCGGGGAGAGGGCGTTCGCGGTGACCAGCTGGCCGGGGCCGACGACGTGGGGCAGGGATGCGGAGAGCCCGGCCAGGACGAAGCGGTTGACGGCGGTCACGGACAGCGCCGACGCGTAGAACAGCCAGTCGGGGACCTGGGCGACGATCAGCATGCCGGTGACGCAGGCGAGGAAGGCCCGCAGCAGGTTGCCGTAGAGGAAGACCTGGCGGCGGCGCCAGCGGTCGAGCAGCACCCCGGCGAAGGGGCCGATCGCCGAATACGGCAGCAGCAGTACCGCCATGGTCGAGGCGATGGCCGCCGGTGAGGTCTGTTTCTCGGGGGAGAACACGACGTAGGTGGCGAGCGCGACCTGGTAGACGCCGTCCGCCGCCTGGGAGAGCAGCCGTACGGCGAGCAGGTTGCGGAAGTCCCGCAGGCGCAGGAGTACCCGCAGATCACGTACGACAGGCATGAGGGCAAGGGTCACATACGCGGAGGGTCCCCGGGCGAATTGCCCGGGGACCCTCCGCGGAAGAACAGCCGAAGTCCAGGTGTCCTCGCGGACACCAGGGGCTCGACTAGCGCTCGACCTCGCCCTTGATGAACTTCTCGACGTTCGCGTAGGCCTCGTCGTCGAAGTACTGCACCGGCGGGGACTTCATGAAGTAGCTGGACGCCGACAGGATCGGGCCGCCGATACCGCGGTCCTTGGCGATCTTCGCGGCGCGCAGGGCGTCGATGATGACACCGGCGGAGTTCGGGGAGTCCCACACCTCGAGCTTGTACTCGAGGTTCAGCGGGACGTCGCCGAAGGCGCGGCCCTCGAGGCGGACGTAGGCCCACTTGCGGTCGTCGAGCCACGCGACGTAGTCGGACGGGCCGATGTGGACGTTCTTCTCGCCGAGCTCACGGTCGGGGATCTGCGAGGTGACGGCCTGCGTCTTGGAGATCTTCTTCGACTCCAGGCGGTCGCGCTCGAGCATGTTCTTGAAGTCCATGTTGCCGCCGACGTTGAGCTGCATGGTGCGCTCAAGACGGACACCGCGGTCCTCGAACAGCTTGGCCATCACGCGGTGCGTGATGGTGGCGCCGACCTGCGACTTGATGTCGTCGCCGACGATCGGGACACCGGCCTCGGTGAACTTGTCGGCCCACTCCTTGGTGCCGGCGATGAAGACCGGGAGGGCGTTGACGAAGGCGACCTTGGCGTCGATGGCGCACTGGGCGTAGAACTTCGCCGCGTCCTCGGAGCCGACGGGCAGGTAGCAGATCAGGACGTCGACCTGGCGGTCCTTGAGGATCTGCACCACGTCGACCGGAGCCTCGGCGGACTCCTCGATGGTCAGGCGGTAGTACTTGCCCAGGCCGTCGTAGGTGTGGCCGCGCTGCACGGTGACGCCCGTGTTCGGGACGTCGCAGATCTTGATGGTGTTGTTCTCGCTGGCGCCGATGGCGTCCGAAAGGTCGAGGCCGACCTTCTTCGCGTCGACGTCGAACGCGGCGACGAACTCGATGTCACGCACGTGGTAGTCGCCGAACTGGACGTGCATCAGACCGGGGACCTTGGCCGCCGGGTCGGCGTCCTTGTAGTACTCGACGCCCTGCACCAGCGAGGCGGCGCAGTTGCCTACGCCGACGATGGCTACGCGAACCGAACCCATTCCGGTTGCTCCCTGTTTGTTCTCGGACGAGGTCTGCGAGATGCAGGCCTCATTTTTCAGTTTCGTCGGACGGACCGGGTCGTCTCCGATCCCGTCCCGCCCGCTCGCTCTCGATGAGCTCGTTCAGCCAGCGCACTTCGCGCTCCACGGACTCCATGCCGTGCCGCTGAAGCTCCAGCGTGTAGTCGTCGAGGCGTTCCCGCGTGCGGGCCAGTGAGGCGCGCATCTTCTCCAGGCGCTCCTCCAGCCGGCTGCGGCGGCCCTCCAGTACCCGCATGCGCACGTCTCGTTCGGTCTGGCCGAAGAAGGCGAAGCGCGCGGCGAAGGACTCGTCCTCCCAGGTGTCGGGCCCCGTGTGGGAGAGGAGCTCCTCGAAGTGCTCCTTGCCCGCGGCCGTCAACCGGTAGACGATCTTGGCGCGCCGCCCTGCGAGTGAAGCGGCGAGCGCGTCTTCCGGGGCGTTGCCCGGCTCCTCGATCAACCAGCCGTTGGCGACGAGCGTCTTGAGGCAGGGATAGAGCGTCCCGTAGCTGAAGGCCCTGAACACCCCGAGCGAGGTGTTGAGCCGCTTGCGCAGCTCGTACCCGTGCATGGGGGATTCGCGAAGCAGGCCGAGGACGGCGAATTCGAGGATGCCTGAGCGCCTGCTCATCCGCCTGCCTCTCCTCCGACTCCCACTCCGAGCTCTCGGCCCGGAGTCTTTATGCCGAGCTGATGTATCGACTCGATACATCCAGACGATAGAACGGTGTGCGCCCAGCGACAAGGGGTGACGTGGTGACCGGCGTCACATCACCAATTCGTACGATGCAAGTTGCCTGATTTGGGGTGAACTTCGGCACTGGTCGGGTTTTGAGCGTGCGTAGTCTGTGCGCCAGGACACCGGGGGAACCGGAATTCACCTGCCGCTTCCAGGCCACTCGCCTGCCCGAGGAGTAGTCGTTCGATGAGCGAGCACCGCCGCAAACCGTCGCAGCCCCAAGGTGGTGGGCGAGCCTCGGCCCGCCGGGCTGCCCAGCAGCGTCCCGGCCGGGGCGCCGGATCCGGACGTGACGTTCCCACCGCCTCGCCCAGCGGGCCGTATGCGGAACCGTCCGCGCACGGCAGCCGCGCGGAGGCCCGCCGAGCCGCCCAGAGAGGGGCCGCCGGTCGCGGGGGCAGAGCCTCCGGCCGGGCGGCGCGCGGCGGCACCGGGCGCCCCGACAAGCGCCTCGTCAACTACCCGCGGTCCGACCGGGACGGCTGGAAGCGCTTCGTGCCCTCCTGGAAGCTGGTGTCCGGCACGGCACTGGGCTTCTTCGCGGTCGTCTTCGCCGGAGCGGGCATCGGCATCGCCATGGTGGGCGAGCCGGACCCGCACAAGGCGGCCCAGGCTCAGAACAACGTCTTCGAGTGGGCCGACGGCACCCAGATGGTGGCGACCGGCGGTTCCATGAACCGCCAGATCGTCCCCATCTCCGACATCCCGCGGTCGATGCGGGACGCCGTGATCGCCGCGGAGAACGAGTCCTTCGAGACGGACAAGGGCGTCGACCCGATGGGCATCGGCCGGGCCGTGTGGAACATGGCCACCGGCGGCTCCACCCAGGGCGGCTCGACGATCACCCAGCAGTACGTGAAGAACACCTACCTGGACTCGGACCAGACGCTCAAGCGCAAGGTCACCGAGCTCTTCATCGCCATCAGGCTGGGCGTCTCCGAGGAGAAGGACACGGTCCTCGCGGGCTACCTCAACACCGCCTACTACGGTCGCGACGCCTACGGCATCCAGGCCGCGGCCCGCGCCTACTTCGGCAAGGACTGCAAGGACCTCAACCCCGCCGAGAGCGCCTTCCTGGCCTCCGTGCTCAAGGGCCCCAACCTGTACAACCCGGACGGCGGCATCGGCGCGGCCGCCACCCCCGCCCTCAACGAGCAGCGGGCCAGGAAGCGCTGGGCCTGGGTGCTCGACCGCGAGGTCGAGGTCGGCCGGATGGACAAGAGCGTGCGGGCGAAGTACACGGACGCCGAGTTCCCCCCGCGCATCGAGTCGGAGCAGGCCCGCGGCATGACCGGCCAGATCGGCTACCTGGTCGACACCGCCAAGGCGTACGTGATGAAGAACGCGCACATCAGCGCCGAGCAGATGGCCCTGGGCGGCTACACGATCCGGACCACCTTCGAGAAACCGAAGGTCGACGCCCTGGCCAAGGCCGTCGAGGACACCCGCAACGCATTCCTCGACGAGAAGAAGCGGCCGGAGTTCGACACGTTCGTGCAGTTCGGCGCCTCCTCCGTGGACGTGAAGACCGGGAAGATCGTCGCGATCTACGGCGGACCGGGCTGGGACCAGAAGTACTTCAGCAACAACGCCAACACCAGCGGTGTCCCGGTCGGCTCGACCTGGAAGCCGTACGTGCTGGCGGCGGCGATGGAGTACGGCACGCAGAACTCCAAGGGCCAGGGCATCTCGGTCGACAGCAAGTACCAGGCCAACGACCTCACCGTGATCAACAACCGCGAGGGCAGGCCGCTGCGCGACGCCTCCGGCAGCCCGTTCAAGCAGAAGAACGAGAGCCCCACGCCCTACGGCTACGTGACGCTCACCGAGGCGATGGAGAAGTCCATCAACGTCCCGTTCGCCCAGCTCGTCTTCGACGTCGGCCACGACAAGGTGCGCAACGTGGCCAAGGCCACGGGCATCCTGGAAGAGTCGATGAACCCGAACAACGACGCCTCCTTCGCCCTGGGCACCTCGACTCCCAGCGCCATCCGGATGGCCGACTCGTACGCCACCTTCGCCGCCTCCGGCATGCACCGCGAGCCGTACTCCGTGACCGAGGTCAAGAAGAACGGCGACAAGCTGCCCGGCTTCGAGGCCCCCACGCCCCAGCGGGCCATGGACAACGCCATCGCGGACAACGTCACCAAGGTCCTGCAGAACGTCGTCCAGAACGGCACCGGCACCAAGGCCAAGAAGCTGGGCCGGCCCGCCGCGGGCAAGACCGGTACCACCGACGAGAACAAGTCGGCCTGGTTCGTCGGCTACACCCCGGAGCTGTCCACCTCCGTGGTCCTCTTCCGGTCCAACCCCAATTCGAAGGACAAGGAGCTGCAGTCCATGAACGGCGTGGGCGGCACCGACTCCATCCACGGCGGTGACATCCCGGCCGTCATCTGGACCGAGTACATGCGCGAGGCGCTCAAGGGCGCCCCGCCCACACAGTTCCCCGAGGCCGAGGACATCGGTGTGAAGGCCGACTCGGCGGGAGCCCCCACCCCGACCCCCTCGGCCCCCGCCTCGCCGTCCGCCTCGCCCTCGACCCCGCCGTCGAGCAGCCCGCCCCCGCCCTCCCCGACCCCGTCGAAGAGCGGCAAGCCCTCCTGCAAGCCGTGGGAGCTGTACTGCGACCCGGACACCACCGGCGGGACCGGCAACGGCGGAACCGACGGGGGAACGGACGGCGGGACCGACGGCGGGATCATCGGCGGTCCCAGCGGATCGCCGTCGCAGACGAACACCGGCAAGCCCGGCCGCCCGGGCGGCACGACGGGCTGGCCCACCGGCGCGGCGGCCGACTGACCGCACCCGCCACCGGCCCGGGGAAGGCCGTCGCACGGTGTGCGGCGGCCTTCCCCCATGTCCGGCCCGGTACGGCAGGATGTAGCCCCATGACGAAGGTGCACGAGGACAGCCCCGTACTGCCCACTCAGCAGGACGAGGTCTCCGCAGCGGGCAGTGAGTTCCTCGGCGGCCCCATCGGCCGCCACGCCCGGCTCGGCGGCCACTGGCTGGGGCCCGTCCGCGTGGTGGCCCTGATCGCCATCGGCATGTTCGCGCTGGGCATGGTCCAGAAACTGCCCTGCTACGACTGGGCGTGGTTCCGGGGAGCCGCGTCCCAGTACACCCACGCCTGCTACTCGGACATCCCGCACCTCTACGCGGTACGCGGCTTCGCCGACAACCTGACCCCGTACTTCGACCGGCTTCCGGGCGACATGGAGTACCTGGAGTACCCGGTGCTCACCGGCCTGTTCATGGAGATCGCCTCCTGGCTCACGCCCGGCAGCGGCTCCATGCAGCACCGCGAGCAGATGTACTGGATGGTCAACGCGGGCATGCTGATGGCCTGCGCGGCGGTCATCGCCGTGTGCGTGGCCCGGACCCACCGCCGCCGCCCCTGGGACGCCCTGCTCTTCGCCCTCGCGCCTGCCTTCGCGCTGACCGCGACGATCAACTGGGACCTGCTCGCCATCGCCCTGACCGCCGCCGGAATGCTCATGTGGTCCCGGGGCCGGACGGTCCTCTTCGGTGTCCTCATCGGCCTGGCCACCGCGGCGAAGCTCTACCCGGTGCTGCTGCTCGGCGTGCTGTTCGTGCTCTGCTGGCGGGCCGGGAAGTGGCGGGCCTTCGGCGGGGCGGTCCTCGGCGCGGCCGGGTCCTGGCTCCTGGTGAACCTGCCGGTCATGGCCGGGGCCTGGGAGGGCTGGACGAAGTTCTACACCTTCAGCCAGGAACGGCCCATCGACTTCGGCTCCGTGTGGCTGCTGATCTCCCAGCGCTCGGGCAATCCCCTGGACGGCGCCAACACGTACGCGACCGGGCTGACCCTCCTGCTCTGCGGAGCCATCGGGCTGCTCACCCTGACCGCCCCGCGCCGGCCCCGCTTCGCCCAGCTGGCCTTCCTGGTCGTCGCCGCCTTCATCCTGGCGAACAAGGTCTACTCGCCGCAGTACGTCCTGTGGCTCATCCCGCTCGCCGCACTGGCCCGGCCGCGCTGGCGGGACTTCCTGATCTGGCAGGCCACGGAGGTCGCGTACTTCTTCGGGATCTGGTTCTACCTCGCCTACACGAGCAGCGGGGACAAGCACCAGGGTCTGCCCACGGAGGGCTACCAGCTGGCGATCGCCGCCCATCTGCTGGGCACCCTCTACCTGTGCGCGGTCATCGTCCGCGACATCCTCATGCCCGAACGGGACCTCGTGCGCCGGGACGGCGCCGACGACCCCTCGGGCGGCGTCCTGGACGGGGCCGAGGACGTGTTCGTGCTCTCGGACGCGGCGAGGGCGCCGCAGTACGCGACGCCCTCGGAGGACCGGCGGGTCGACTGGGGCACGTCCGCCAAGGACTGACCCGGGGCGGGCCGGCCGGTCACGGACCGGCCGGCGCGCGGCGGTCAGGCGTCGAGCACCCGGTCGAACTGCGTGGTGGTGTGGCGCAGGTGCGCCACGAGCTCGTCGCCGACCTTGGGCTCGGGCGAGTCCGACGGCACGAACAGGATCGACACCTGCATGTGCGGCGGCTCGGCGAACCAGCGCTGCTTGCCCGCCCACACGAAGGGCGACAGGTTGCGGTTGACGGTGGCCAGGCCCGCCCGGGCGACGCCCTTGGCGCGCGGCATCACGCCGTGCAGGGCCTTGGGGGCCTCCAGGCCCACTCCGTGCGAGGTACCGCCGGCCACGACGACCAGCCAGCCGTCGGAAGCCGCCTTCTGCTGGCGGTAGCCGAAGCGGTCGCCCTTGGCCACGCACGTGACGTCGAGGACCGCGCCCCGGTACTCGGTCGCGTCGTGGTCGCCCAGCCACAGCCGGGTGCCGATCCGCGCACGGAAGCGGGTCTGCGGGAACTGCTGCTGGAGACGCGCCAGTTCCTCCGCCCGCAGGTGGCTGACGAACATGGTGTGCAGCGGCAGCCGGGCCGCGCGCAGCCGGTCCATCCAGCCGATGACCTCCTCGACGGCGTCCGAGCCGTCCGGGCGGTCCAGCGGCAGGTGCAGGGCGAAGCCTTCGAGGCGTACGTCCTCGATCGCCGCGTGCAGCTGTCCCAGGTCCTGTTCGGAGATGCCGTGGCGGCGCATCGAGCTCATGCACTCGATGACCACCCGGGCGCCGACCAGACCCCGGACCCCGTCCAGCGAGGCCACCGAGCGGATGACCCGGTCGGGCAGCGGCACCGGGTCCTCGCCCCGCCGGAACGGGGTGAGGACGAGCAGGTCGCCGCCGAACCAGTCCTTGATGCTGGCGGCCTCGTAGGTCGTCCCGACGGCCAGTACGTCGGCGCCCATCCGGGTCGCCTCCTCGCACAGGCGCTCGTGGCCGAAGCCGTACCCGTTGCCCTTGCAGACCGGGATCATTCCGGGGAACTGGTCCTGGATCTGCTTCTGGTGCGCACGCCAGCGCGCGGTGTCGACGTAGAGCGTGAGCGCCATGCCCGTCCGGAACCTCTCCTGAAACGCTGCGGGTGCAGCGGTGCGTGGGTGGGGGTGGGATCAGCGACGCGACATGTAGATGTCGAGCGCCTTGTGCAGCACCTTGTTGAGCGGGAAGTCCCACTCGCCGACGTACTCGACGGCCTCGCCGCCCGTGCCGACCTTGAACTGGATCAGTCCGAACAGGTGGTCGTTCTCGTCCAGCGTGTCAGAGATGCCGCGCAGGTCGTAGACGCTCGCGCCCAGGGCGTACGAATCGCGCAGCATGCGCCACTGCATCGCGTTGGACGGGCGCACCTCGCGCTTGTGGTTGGCGGAGGCGCCGTACGAGTACCAGACGTGCTGGCCGACGGTGAGCATCGTGGCGGCGGCCAGCGGCTCCCCCTCGTGCTTGGCGATGTACAGCCGCATCCGGTTGGGGTCCTCGGAGTTGAGGGCCGTCCACTGGCGCTGGAAGTAGCTGAGCGGGCGCGGGCGGAACTTGTCGCGCTCGGCCGTGATCTCGTACAGGTGCTGCCAGGTCGGCAGGTCCTCGTAGCCGCCCTGGACGACCTCGACGCCGGCCTTCTCGGCCTTCTTGATGTTGCGGCGCCACAGCTGGTTGAAGCCCTTGAGGACATCGTCCAGCGAGCGGTTGGCCAGCGGCACCTGGAAGACGTAGCGGGGCTGCACGTCGCCGAATCCGGCTCCGCCGTCCTCGGCCTGCTGCCAGCCCATGCGGCGCAGCTTGTCGGAGACCTCGAAGGCGCGCGGCTCGATGACCGAGGCCTCCACGTCGCGCAGGCGCTTGACGTCGGGGTCCTGGATGCCGGCCTTGATGGCGGTGGAGTTCCAGCGGCGGATGACCACGGGCGGGCCCATCTTCACCGTGAAGGCGCCCTGGTTCTTGAGGTGGGCCAGCATCGGCTGGATCCACTCCTCCAGGTTCGGGGCGTACCAGTTGATGACCGGGCCCTCGGGGAGGTAGGCGAGGTACCGCTTCACCTTCGGCAGCTGGCGGTACAACACCAGCGCCACACCGACGAGTTCACCGGACTTGTCGAACCAGCCGAGGTTCTCCGAGCGCCACTCGTTCTTGACGTCGGCCCATGCCGGGACCTGGCAGTGGCTAGCCGACGGCAGGCTCTGGAGGTAGGCCAGATGCTGCTCTCGGCTGATGGTGCTCAGGGACAGGCTCATGCGGGGTGTCTCCTCCGGCGGCTTCGCTGGCTATGGCGCGAAGCCTACTGCGACAGGGGCGCCACCCATCTGGGGGACGGGCCGTCGGGCCCGGCCGGTTGTGGGCGGCGCCCTGCCGCGGAGGTACCCCGGTCAGCCCAGCCAGCCGCCGAAGAGGCCGCCGTGCGCCATGCCGAGGAAGAAGCCGAAGGCCGATGCGCCAAGGCCGATGATCAGTGCGAAGCGCTCGCGTGTCGTGACGGAGATGAACTGTCCGTACGCGCCGGTGAGGATCCCGATCAGCCCGGTCCACGAGCTGAGCAGGTGCAGGTTGTGGAAGAACGCCGTGACGAACGCCACGGCGCCGAGGATCAGCGTGGCCGCCATCAGGGCGTCCTGCAGCGGGTGGGACTTGCCGTCGGTCGAGAAGAGCGAGATCGGCGGGGGTGAGGACTGGGTTCGCATGGCCTGTGCCATCGGAAGGCACCTCCTGGCTGAGCAGAGCGGTGCTGCGGGGCCGCCTCCGGCAGGTGCCGGGGGGCATAGCACCGAGCACACCCGATGGATACAGATTGTGTCCCTCTGGCGCCGGATTTCAACCGGAAGGAGTCGAGGAGGTAGTCTGTACAGCTGCGCGGTGTCTGCTCTCGGACACCGTGCGCACGCATCACGACCCTCCTGCCACGGAACGACCGTGGCCGCTGAGTCCAAAGGAGGTGGGTTCCACATGCGTCACTACGAAGTGATGGTCATCCTCGACCCCGATCTCGAGGAGCGCGCTGTCTCCCCGCTGATCGAGAACTTCCTCTCCGTCGTCCGTGAGGGCAACGGAAAGGTCGAGAAGGTCGACACCTGGGGCCGTCGTCGTCTCGCTTACGAGATCAAGAAGAAGCCCGAGGGCATCTACTCGGTCATCGACCTCCAGGCCGAGCCTGCGGTCGTCAAGGAGCTTGACCGACAGATGAACCTGAACGAGTCGGTTCTCCGGACCAAGGTCCTTCGCCCCGAGACCCACTGAACTTCGGTTCAGCGGTAATCGGGATCGAGTAGCACAGCAGCCCAGCAGCAATCCCCGCCGAGAGGTTCATCCATGGCAGGCGAGACCGTCATCACGGTCGTCGGCAATCTCGTCGACGACCCCGAGCTGCGCTTCACCCCCTCGGGTGCGGCGGTCGCGAAGTTCCGTGTCGCGTCCACCCCCCGCACCTTCGACCGCCAGACCAATGAGTGGAAGGACGGCGAGAGCCTGTTCCTGACCTGCTCGGTGTGGCGGCAGGCGGCGGAGAACGTCGCCGAGTCCCTTCAGCGGGGCATGCGCGTCATCGTGCAGGGCCGGCTGAGGCAGCGGTCGTACGAGGACCGTGAGGGTGTCAAGCGCACGGTCTACGAGCTGGACGTCGAGGAAGTCGGCCCCAGCCTGAAGAACGCCACGGCCAAGGTCACCAAGACCACCGGTCGCGGTGGCCAGGGTGGATACGGCGGCGGCGGAGGTCAGCAGCAGCAGGGCGGCGGCGGTGGCTGGGGCGGAGCCCCCAGCGGCGGCGCCCCCGGCGGCGGCGGAGCTCCCTCCGACGACCCGTGGGCGTCCAGCGCGCCGGCCGGCGGCCAGCAGCAGGGCGGCGGCGGTGGCGGCTGGGGCGGAAGCTCCGGCGGCTCCGGCGGCTCCGGCGGCTCCGGCGGCGGCTACTCGGACGAGCCGCCCTTCTAGGGCAGCTCGTATCCAAACTTCTTGATCACACAGGAGAGACACAATGGCGAAGCCGCCTGTGCGCAAGCCTAAGAAGAAGGTCTGCGCGTTCTGCAAGGACAAGACCGCTTACGTGGACTACAAGGACACGAACATGCTGCGGAAGTTCATTTCCGACCGCGGCAAGATCCGTGCCCGCCGCGTTACCGGCAACTGCACGCAGCACCAGCGTGACGTCGCCACGGCCGTGAAGAACAGCCGTGAGATGGCGCTGCTGCCCTACACGTCCACCGCGCGATAAGGAAAGGGTGACCGACTAATGAAGATCATCCTGACCCACGAGGTTTCTGGCCTCGGTGCCGCCGGCGATGTCGTCGACGTCAAGGACGGTTACGCTCGCAACTACCTGGTCCCGCGTGGTTTCGCGATCCGCTGGACCAAGGGTGGCGAGAAGGACGTGGCGCAGATCCGCCGCGCCCGCAAGATCCACGAGATCGCGACCATCGAGCAGGCCAACGAGTTCAAGGCCAAGCTCGAGGGCGTGAAGGTCCGTCTGGCCACCCGCGCGGGTGACGCCGGTCGTCTCTTCGGTTCCGTGACCCCGGCCGACATCGCCACGGCGATCGAGTCCTCGGGCGGCCCGAAGGTCGACAAGCGTCGCGTGGAGCTTGGCTCCCCGATCAAGACCCTCGGTTCGTACCAGGTCTCCGTGCGTCTGCACGCTGACGTGGCCGCGAACGTGGGCATCGAGGTCGTCGCCGCCTAAGGGCTGCGTACACGAAGGGCCGCACCCCGCTGGGGTGCGGCCCTTCGTCGTGGGGCGATGTTTCACGTGAAACACGGGCGGATGGCCGGGCCGGTTGTTTCACGTGAAACGGGCGGGTGTGTTTCACGTGAAACACACGTCTAGCGCGTCGCCCCCGCGATCAGCCACCGGCCCGAGCGGGCGCGCAGCTGGAGGGTGACCATCCGGACCAGCATCATCAGCGTCATGGCCCACCACAGGGTCGTCAGACCGCCTCCCAGCGTCGGCACCAGAAGGGCCGCCGGGGTGAACACGGCGAGCGTCACGAGCATCGCCCAGGCGAGGTAGCGGCCGTCACCGGCGCCCATCAGGACCCCGTCGAGGACGAAGACGATGCCGGAGACGGGCTGGGAGAGCGCGACGACCAGCAGAGCGGGCAGCAGGGCGTCCTCGACCGCCGGATCGCTGGTGAACAGCGGAATGAACACGGGACGGGCCAGGATGACCAGCAGGCCGAGCACGATCCCGGAGACGACCCCCCACTGCACCATGCGGCGGCACACGGCCTTGGCGCCGTCGGTGTCCCCCGCGCCCAGGTAGCGGCCGATGATCGCCTGGCCCGCGATCGCGATCGCGTCCAGGGCGAAGGCGAGCAGGCTCCACAGGGACAGCAGGATCTGGTGGGCGGCGATGTCGGCATCGCCGAGGCGGGCGGCCACGGCGGTCGCGATCATCAGGACGGCGCGCAGGGACAGGGTGCGGACCAGCAGGGGGGCGCCGGCCTGTGCGCAGGCCCGGATCCCCGCGAGGTCGGGGCGCAGGGAGGCCTCGTGCCGCCGGGCGCCGCGTACGACCACGACGAGGTAGGCGGCGGCCATGGCGCACTGGGCGATGACCGTGCCCCAGGCGGAGCCCGCGATGCCGAGGTCCGCGCCGTAGACGAGCAGGACGTTCAGCCCGCCGTTGAGGGCGAAGCCGCCGACGGCGACGTAGAGCGGCGTACGGGTGTCCTGGAGGCCGCGGAGGACGCCGGTGGCGGCCAGCACCACGAGCATGGCCGGGATGCCGAACGCGGAGATCCGCAGATAGGTGATCGCGTACGGGGCGACCGTGTCAGAGGCCCCGAAGACGGAGACCAGCCACGGGGCGGCGGGCAGGACGACGGCGATGAGAGCCGCGCCGAGCAGGAGGGCGAGCCAGATGCCGTCCATGCCCTGCCGGATGGCCGCCTGGAGGTCGCCCGCGCCGACCCTGCGGGCGACGGCCGCGGTCGTGGCGTAGGCGAGGAATACGAAGACGCTCACGGCGGTGGTGAGCAGAGCCGCGGCGATACCGAGGCCGGCCAGCTGGGGCGTCCCGAGGTGCCCGACGATGGCGCTGTCGGCCATCACGAAGAGCGGCTCGGCGACGAGGGCGCCGAAGGCGGGGACGGCGAGCGCGAAGATCTCTCGGTCGTGCCGTCTCGGTGCGGCCTTCGGTGCGGCGGGGGCCTGTGTCATGGGGCTCAATCTAATCTTCCACAGGTAATAGATGCAACCATCTTTGGATCCTTACCAAGGCGCTGACTTGCGCGTTCCCCCCCACCCGTTGGAGGCGATCTTCAGACAGTGGCCAAGATTTTTCCGAGCGGACCGGATCCAGGACGGAAAGCCCAGGTCAGATGGGGTGAAGACAGGGTGCAGGTGATTTTGTCCACAGCGTCGTCCCCCGGTCCGTGCACAGCTTCCGGGGACTTACCCACAGCATTGGCGCCGTCGTCCACATCTCATCCACACAGCCTGTGGATAACAAGATTGGCTGACGCCGCCGTCGGCCCTACCGTGGTGCGTTGCCCGACTCGCCGAGAGCCGATTCGGGTGCCCCATATGTCAGAGCCGTGTCGTAGAAAGAGTGGCACGGCGAGGTCCGCGTTGCGGACGGGAGGAGGCGGCCCGGTGAGCATCCCCGAGCCCATGGACGACCCTTGGGCCGACAGCGGTCCGGGTGACCGTCTGCCGCCCCGTCCCCGCCGCAACGGCGAGAGCCGCGGACGCGGTGACGAGCAGCACGACCGGGGCCGCGAGGGCGGCTCCTGGGACGGGGGCGGGGCCGGCGGCGGCTTCGAGCGCGTCCCTCCGCAGGACCTCGACGCCGAGCAGTCGGTGCTCGGCGGCATGCTGCTGTCCAAGGACGCGATCGCCGATGTCGTCGAGGTCCTCAAGGGCCACGACTTCTACCGGCCCTCGCACGAGACGATCTACCAGGCCATCCTCGACCTGTACGCCAAGGGAGAGCCGGCCGACCCGATCACCGTCGGCGCCGAGCTGACCCGGCGCGGGGAGATCAGCAAGGTCGGGGGAGCCTCGTACCTGCACACCCTGGTGCAGTCGGTCCCGACGGCGGCGAACGCCGAGTACTACGCCGAGATCGTCCACGAGCGCGCCGTCCTGCGCCGCCTGGTCGCGGCCGGTACGAAGATCACACAGATGGGCTACGCGGCCGACGGGGACGTCGACGAGATCGTCAACAGCGCCCAGGCCGAGATCTACGCGGTCACCGAGCAGCGGACCTCCGAGGACTACCTGCCGCTCGGCGACATCATGGAGGGCGCCCTCGACGAGATCGAGGCGATCGGGTCCCGCAGCGGACAGATGTCGGGCGTACCGACGGGCTTCACGGACCTCGACTCCCTGACGAACGGCCTGCACCCCGGTCAGATGATCGTCATCGCGGCCCGTCCCGCCATGGGCAAGTCCACGCTCGCGCTGGACTTCGCGCGCGCCTGCTCCATCAAGAGCAACCTGCCGAGCGTGATCTTCTCCCTCGAAATGGGGCGCAACGAGATCGCCATGCGCCTGCTCTCGGCGGAGGCCCGGGTGGCTCTGCACCACATGCGCTCGGGCACGATGACGGACGACGACTGGACCCGGCTGGCCCGGCGGATGCCGGACGTGTCCGCCGCCCCCCTCTACATCGACGACTCCCCGAACCTGTCGATGATGGAGATCCGGGCCAAGTGCCGCCGGCTCAAGCAGCGCAACGACCTCTCGCTCGTGGTCATCGACTACCTCCAGCTGATGCAGTCGGGCGGCTCGCGCCGTCCCGAGAGCCGCCAGCAGGAGGTCTCGGACATGTCCCGAAACCTCAAGCTGCTGGCGAAGGAGCTCGAGGTCCCCGTGATCGCGCTGTCCCAGCTGAACCGTGGTCCGGAGCAGCGCACCGACAAGAAGCCCATGGTCTCCGACCTGCGTGAGTCGGGCTCGATCGAGCAGGACGCGGACATGGTGATCCTGCTCCACCGCGAGGACGCGTACGAGAAGGAGTCCCCCCGCGCGGGCGAGGCGGACCTGATCGTGGCGAAGCACCGTAACGGCCCCACGGCGACGATCACGGTAGCCTTCCAGGGCCACTATTCGCGGTTCGTGGACATGGCCAACACGTAGCATCCGATCATGGATGAGCTCTCTGAGGACCTGGAACTTCTCCCTGCCACGCGGCGGGCGCTGCGCCACCGGATCGCGGTCGCGCAGAGCGAGGGCCGGGCTCCGTCCGTGGTGGCGGCCGTGGTGCGGGGCGGGGAGGTGGTCTGGGAGGGCTCCCGGACCTCGGTGGAGGGCCACGGCCCGGACGGGAACGTCCAGTACCGGATCGGGTCGATCACCAAGACCTTCACCGCCGTTCTGGTGATGCGGCTGAGGGACGAAGGCCTGCTGGGCCTCGCGGATCCGCTGGAGAAGCACCTGCCGGGCACCGGCGTCGGCGACGTGACCATCGCCCAACTGCTGGCCCACACCGGCGGTCTGGCGGCGGAGACGCCCGGCGAGTGGTGGGAGCGCACGCCCGGTGCGCTGCGCCCCGAACTGGCCGACGTGCTGGGGGACGAGCCGCTGCGGCACGCGCCCGGAAGCCGGCACCACTACTCCAACCCCGGTTACACGCTGCTCGGTTCGCTGATCGAGGCGCTGCGCGGGAAGCCGTGGGAGGAGGCGCTGCGGGCCGAGGTGCTGGAGCCGTTGGGGCTGGAGCGGACGAGCGGGTCGCCGCAGGCCCCGCACGCGGGTGGCTGGGCCGTGCACCCGTGGGCGGACCTGATGATGCCCGAGCCGCTCGAAGACCTGGGGCTGATGGCTCCGGCCGGTCAGCTGTGGTCCACGACCAGGGACCTGGCGCGCTTCGCGGACTTCCTGCTGCGGGGCGACGAGCGGGTGCTGGGCGCGGAGTCGGTACGGGAGATGCGCACGTCGGCGGCGCCGCCGGAGCCGGGTCTCGCCGAGTACGGCTACGGGCTGGGGATGCAGCTGACGGCCCAGGGCGGGCGCCGGCTCGCGGGGCACAGCGGATCGCTGCCCGGGTTCGTCGCGGGCCTGTGGCTGAGCGAGGCGGACGACGTGGCGGCGGTGGTGCTGGCGAACTGCACCTCGGGGCTGCCGGCCGCGTCGGTGGCCGCGGATCTGGTGGCGGTCGTCGCGGACGCCGAGCCGCGGTTCCCGCGGCCGTGGCGGCCGTTCGCGGAGGCCGACCAGGTGCCGCTGGAGCTGTGCGGGCCCTGGTACTGGGGGACGTCGGCCCAAGTGGTGCGGTTGAAGGCGGACGGATCGCTGGAGCTGGGGCCGGTGGGTGCGACCGGGCGCTCCGCGCGCTTCCGGGCGGAGCCGGACGGCACGTGGACGGGCCTGTCCGGGTACTACGCGGGGGAGACGCTGAGGGCGGTACGGCGCGCCGACGGCTCGGTGAGCCACCTCGACCTGGCGTCCTTCGTCTTCACCCGGGAGCCGTACGACGCCGGGGCCCCGGTGCCCGGCGGGGTGGACCCGCAGGGCTGGCGGGGCATCGGCTGACGGTCCGGCTCCGCCGCGTGGTGATCAGAGGCAGGCCGGGGTTCATCCTCCCGCTCGGAGGCCGGGCCGCTGACACGGCGGTCCGGCCTCTGGCCACCGCCGTTCAGAGCTGGAGCTTGAACCCGACGTGGGACGCGGCGAAGCCGAGCCGTTCGTAGAAGCGGTGGGCGTCGGTGCGGGTCGCGTCCGAGGTGAGCTGGACGATCTCGCAGCTCTCGGCGCGGGACTTCTCGATGGCCCATTCGACGAAGCGGGTGCCCAGGCCGCTGCCGCGCTCGTCGGCGTGCACGCGGACGCCCTCGATGATGGAGCGGGTGGAGCCCTTGCGGGACAGGCCCGGGACGATCGTCAGCTGGAGCGTGCCCACGACGCGTTCCGCGCGGACGGCCACGACGAGGTGCTGGTTCGGGTCCTCGGCCAGGCGCTTGAATGCCGCGAGGTAGGGCGTGAGGTCCTCGGGCGATTCACGGGTGGCGCCTAGGGGGTCGTCGGCCAGCATGGCGACGATGGCGGGCAGATCGGCCTCGGCGGCGCGCCGGATGGCCGGCTCGGGGGTGTCGGTCATGGTCGGGTGTTCCTCTCTCAGCCCGCGGCCACGGTGAGCGGTGCCCAGCGGCGGGTCCAGTCGCCGGGCAGGCCCGGGAGGTCCCGGGTCATGACGGCGTTGAAGGCCACGGAGCCGAGGCCGCGCTCCTTGAGCCAGGAGACGAGCTCCTCGTGGCGTACGTCGACATCGGTGCGCAGCGGCCGGTCGGTGGTGGCGGCGAGGGCGGTGACGAGTGCCTGCGCTCCGGCGGTGTCGCGGGCGATCAGGGGGCCGATGACATGGGTCTCCATGTTGGGCCAGATCGCGGCGTACCCGGTGAGTGCGCCGGCCCGGTCCTCGGCGACGAGCAGCCGGTCGGTGAAGGCGGGAAGCCGGGTGATCACGTGGGTCCGGTCGGTGCCGAAGACCTCGGTGTCCAGCTGGAGGATCCGCGGCAGGTCCTCGGCGGTGGCGGGCCGGACGGTGCCGTTGCCGGAGGACGTGGCCGCGGGATCCGGACGGAAGACGCCCTTGAGCATCTCGGCGCGGCCGGTGGTCTCGAAGCCGAGCTCCTCGTAGAGCGGACGTCCGTAGGGCGTGGCGTGCAGGGTGAGGGGGATGCCGTTGAGGACGTCGTCGCAGATGTGCGTCATCAGGCGGCGGCCCAGGCCCCGGCGGGCGTAGCGGTCGGCGACGAGGACCATGCCGATGGCGGCGAGTTCCGGTTCGGCGCGGGTGCCGCCGTAGCCGGTGACGACGCAGGCGGCGGCCAGTCCCTGCCCGTCCGGGGTGTCGACCCCATAGCCGTTCCCGGCGGCGAGCAGCAGCCTCCATTTGTGGTCCTCGCGGGGCCAGCCGCGGTCTTCGGACAGGTCGGCGCAGTTGCGGAGATCGTCCGCGGTCAGCGCTCGGATCGGCAGCTCGGTGAGGTGTGGAGGTGTCACCGACTCAGACTGGATCATGGGGTCGGGAGCCGTCCAGAGGATTTGGGAAGGGAATGTTTCACGTGAAACATCGACCTCGGCCTCCTCGGAGAGGAGCTCCGGTGAAGCCGGCCGGTGTTTCACGTGAAACATGCTGCTGGGCGTGAACCGGACCGTTTAGGCTCGATGGCTATGGCCCTCCTGCACCTCTTCGACCTCGACGGCACGCTGATGTTCGGCTCCGCGGCGCCGGTCGAGATCTCCCGGCAGCTCGGCCTGAGCGCCGAGATCGCCGAGCTGGAGCGGTCGTTCGCCACACGGGAGATCGGGCCGCACGAGTTCTCGCTGGCCGCACACGCACTGTGGTCGGAGCTGACGCCCGCGCACGTCCGGGCGGCGTTCGACGGTTCCCCGTGGCTGGCGGGCATCCAGGAGGTGTGGCGGGAGATCCGGGAGCGCGGGGACTACTGCGCGGTGATCTCCCTGTCGCCCTCCTTCTTCGTGGAGATGCTGCTGGAGTGGGGTGTGCACGCCGCACACGGTTCGCTGTACCCGCAGGTCCCGTTCGCGGGCCCCATGGAGGTGTCGGGGATCCTGACGCCCGAGGCCAAGGTGACGGTGGCGGACCGGCTGTGCGAGCGGTTCGGGGTGAGCCGGCGCGACTGCGTCGCGTACGGGGACTCGATGACCGATGCGGTGCTCTTCGAGGTGGTGCCGGTCTCGGTGGCGGTCAACGCGCGGCCGTACCTGGCGAAGCGTGCCACGCACGTCTACGAGGGCCGGGACCTCCGGGAGGCATACCAGCTCGCAGGGGTGTCAAGCCCGGGATTTGAGGCATCTTAAGAGGAAAGTGGGTTCGAAACGCGGAATTCCCGCATTTCCCCACAGGCCCCCGGGGTGGCTGGCACGCTGTGAACCCCGGAACCACGGATTCACAGACCGTGGCGTGTGCAGACCGACCGAGATGTTCGAAGCGAGGCACGGCATGGACGCTCCGCCCACCAGACCGGCCAGAGGGGGGACGGCCCGGATACCCGTCGAGGGGGGTGCGGCCGAGCCCTCGCCGGATGCCGTGCTCATCCGCCGCACCCTCGCGGACATCGCACCCGTCGCCGACAAGGTGACCTCGTACTTCTACGCCCTGGTGTTCACCGGCCATCCGGAAATGCGCGGCATGTTCCCCGCCGCCATGGACGTCCAGCGCGACCGGCTGCTCAAGGCCCTGCTGACCGCGGCCGAGCACATCGACAACCCCCAGGTGCTCACGCCCTATCTGCGCAGGCTCGGCACCGGGCACCGCAAGTACGGCACCCTGGCGGGCCACTACCCGGTGGTGGGCGAGGCCCTCCTGGGCGCCCTGGCCCGGTACGCGGATGCCTGGGGGCCGGAGACCGAGGCGGCGTGGGTGCGGGCCTACACCGCGATCTCCCAGATCATGATCGACGCGGCGGCGGAGGACGAGGTCCGCAGCCCGGCGTGGTGGCAGGCGGAGGTGGTCTCGCACGACCTGCGCACCTCGGACATCGCGGTGCTGACCGTTCGCCCCGACCAGCCGTACCGCTTCCTGGCCGGCCAGTACGCCAGCCTGGAGACCCCGTGGTGGCCCCGGGTGTGGCGGCACTACTCCTTCGCCTCGGCGCCGCGCGCCGACGGCCTGCTCTCCTTCCACGTCAAGGCCGTCCCCGCGGGCTGGGTCTCCAACGCGCTGGTGCGCCACGCCAGGCCGGGGGACGTGCTGCGGCTCGGCCCGCCGGCCGGGTCGATGGTGGTGGACCACACGACGGACAACGGGATGCTGTGCCTGGGCGGCGGGACCGGGATCGCCCCGATCAAGGCGCTGATCGAGGACGTGGCCGAGCACGGGGAGCGGCGTCCGGTGGAGGTGTTCTTCGGGGCACGCAGCGACCACGACCTGTACGACAAGGACACGCTGCTCGGGCTGCAGCGCTCGCACCCCTGGCTGTCGGTGCGCCCGGTGGTCGGGGACTGGCTGGCCGGGCAGCTGCCGCAGGCCGTCGGCGAGCACGGACCGTGGAGCTCCTACGACGCGTTCATATCCGGGCCGCCCGCGATGATCCGCAGCGGGGTCGACGAGCTGAAGCGGATCGGGATCCCCGGCGAGCGGATCCGGTACGACGCGGTGGAGGAGCTGGCGGGCGTGGCCGGCTGAGACCGGCGGGCACGCCCGCCGGTCCCGGCTCGCGGGCTCAGCCCAGGTCGGGGGCGTGCATGGCGCGGACGCCCTCGATGTTCCCGTCGAGGTAGTGCCGCAGGGACAGCGGGACGAGGTGGACGGCGGCGATGCCCACCCGGCTGAAGGGCACGCGGACGATCTCGTACTCGCCCTCGGGCTGCTCGACCTCGGGGCCGTGCCGCTGGTTGGGGTCCATCGATTCGAGGTGGCAGACGAAGAAGTGCTGCACCTTCACCCCGGTGACTCCCCCGTCGGCGATGTGCTCGACGGTGTCGACGAAACAGGGCACGACATCGGTGATCTTGGCGCCGAGTTCTTCGTGGACCTCCCGGTGGAGGGCGTCGACGACGGTGGCGTCCGAGGACTCCACTCCGCCGCCGGGGGTGACCCAGTACGGATCGACGCCGGGCTTGGTGCGCTTGATGAGGATCATGTCGTCACCGTCGAGCAGGATCGCGCGTGCGGTGCGTTTGACCACGGGACGTTCGGTCATGGGAGAAGAGTGGCCCACTGCTCCCCTTCTGAAACGCGCCGGCGGCCGGAGAGGGAGGCTCACCAGCGTGCGGCGGCGTGCAGCAGCCGCTCGTGCGCGCGGGCGAGATGGGCGAGCGAGAGACTGCCGGCCCGCACCACGAGGAACCACGTGCGCAGCGGAGGCACCGCAGGCTCCCCGAGGGCCACGATCCGGCCGCTGTCGAGGGCGCCCTGGCAGAGGTAGCGGGGCAGGACGGCGAACCCGGCCCCGGCCTGTACGCACTCCAGCACGGCCCGCAGATCGGGCACGACCACGCTGGCGGTGGTGTCGTCGGCATCGGGCCGGCTGTCGAAGACGGCGGCCCAGTAGCGGGCGACCAGGGGCAGGCTTTCGTGGACCTCGACGAACGGGATGCCCGCGAGCGCGGCGGAGCCGGCCTCGCGCAACGGCTCCGTGCCGATGAGGGTGGCCCAGTAGGGTGCGGCGACCAGCACGAGTTCCTCGTCCCACAGCGCGGAGGCGGTGAAGAGCCCGCCCCGGGGGTGGGCGGTGGTGACGACGAGGTCGTGGTGGCCCGCGGCGAGCCCGTCGAGGGTCTCCTCGGCGCCGGTGTGCAGCGCGGCGCGCAGGGTGTGGCCCTGGCCGACCAGGGGCGCGAGGGCGGGCAGCACGCGCAGGCACAGGAACTCGGGGGGCCCGGCGACGTGCAGGGTGCGTGAGGCGCCGGCGGCCTCCCGCCCGGCCTCGGTGATCCGCAGCAGCGCGTCGAGGTGCGGGGCGGCCTTGTGGGCCAGCTCGTCGCCCACCGCGGTCGGTGTGACACCGCGGGCCCGGCGGTGGAACAGGGGGCGGCCCAGCTGGCGTTCGAGGGTGCGGATCTGCGAGGTGACGGCGGGCTGCGACAGCCCCAGCAGCGCGGCGGCCCGGGTGAAGGAACCCGCCCGGTGGACGGCGACGAAGGTGCGCAGCAGGGCCAGGTCCATCGCGGCACCTCTCGGTGGGGGCTTCAACTATAAATATGCCGATAGCCACCTGTCGTTACCGTGATTGGACTCTGACGCAGAGTCAACTAGCCTTGCCACGTGGTTCTTCGCCGGGGGAACCCAGGGCGGTCCGAGCCACGAGGGGGGAGGCTCGGACCGCCGTCCCACGGCCCGTTCAGCCTCCGTCGGCCGTGCGGACCGCGCGGTCGAGCGCTCGCAGCACGTCCGCTACGAGGTCCTCGGTGTCCTCGGCGCCGGCCGAGAAGCGGATGAACCCCTCCGCCACCGCGTCCCCGCCCCACCGTCCGCGCCGCTCGGCGGTGGACCGGACTCCGCCGAAGCTCGTCGCGTCCTCGACCAGGTGCAGGGCCGCCATGAAGCGTTCGGCGTGCGCGCGGTCGGGCAGCGTGAAGGAGACCACCGACCCGAAGCCCCGCATCTGCCGGGCGGCCGTCTTGTGCGACGGGTCCGAGGCCAGGCCCGGGTAGCGCAGACCGGTCACCTCGGAACGGTCGGCGAGCGCCTCGGCGACGGCCAGTGCGTTGGCCCACTGGCGCTGCGCGCGCAGCTGGATGGTGGCCAGGGAACGGTGGGCGAGCCAGGACTCCATCGGGCCCGGGATCGCGCCGACGATCTTGCGCCATTGGCGGACCCGGGCGGTGAGCGCGGGGTCGCGGCAGACGACGTAGCCGAGCAGCACGTCGCCGTGTCCGGTCAGGCCCTTGGTGCCGCTGGCGACCGAGAAGTCCGCGCCGAGCTCGAGCGGCCGCTGGCCGAGCGGGGTGGCGAGGGTGTTGTCCACGGCGACCAGGGTCTCGCCGGCGTGCGCCGCGTCCACGAGGCGGCGTACGTCGCAGACGTCGAGCCCGGGGTTGGAGGGGGTCTCGATCCACAGCACGCGGGCGCCTTCGAGCACCGAGAGCTGGGCGTCGTCCCCCGTCGGGGCGGTGCGTACCCGGATCCCGTAGGCCTCGAGCTGCTCCCGCAGCAGGGGCAGCGCCTGATAGCCGTCGTCGGGCAGGACCACGGTGTCGCCGGTGCGCGCCTGGGAGAGCAGGACGGCGGAGACCGCGGCCATGCCGGAGGCGAAGACGACGGTCTCCACGTCCTGGCCGGGTGCCTCCAGCTCTCCGATGGCCTGCTCCAGGAGCGTCCAGGTCGGATTGGTGTCGCGGCCGTAGGTGTACGGGCCTTCGACGTCGCCGGGGAGGTGGAAGTGGGCGGCGAAGACCGGTCCCGGCAGGGGCGGCTCGTTCTTGACCGCCTCGGGCAGCCCGGCACGGACGGCGCGCGTGCCGTCGCCGAACCCGGCGGTCTCGTAGATGTCCTCGTTGATGTCCTCGTTCATGAGGTGTGCTCCTTCACGGCCTCGCGTACGGCGTCCAGCAGACCGGTGCTCGCTGCCTGCCGGGGGCCGGCGAGCACACGCGGTACAGGGGCGCCCGTTCAGTTCTTGTCGGGCAGGACCAGGTTCACGGCCCAGGAGACGACGGAGATGATCAGGCCGCCGAGGACCGCGGTCCAAAATCCGTCGACGTGGAAGCTGAGGTCGAGCTGCTCGGCAAGCCACGAGGTCAACATCAGCATCAGGGCGTTCACGACCAGGGTGAACAGGCCGAGGGTGAGGACGAAGAGGGGCAGCGAGAACAGCTTCACCACGGGCTTGACGATGAAGTTGACCAGGCCGAACACCAGGGCGACGAGCAGCAGGGTAAGGGTCCTGCGGCCCAGGCTGCTTCCGTCGTCGAGGGTGATGCCGGCGAGCAGCCAGATGGCGACGGCCAGGGCTGCCGCGTTGGCGAGCGTCTTGACTACGAAATTCGTCATGTGTCTGATCGTGGCAGAGAAGATCCCGGTGGGACATCCGCAGATCAGCGGATGCGAGGGAACGATCGAGTACAAGGGGCACAACTACGATGAAAGCCTTCCGGCTTGACGAGCTCGAAGCGGAACGGGCCGCCAACGACGGCGCCTATCTGCAGTTCCTGCGCGAGCGGAACATGTCGGTCGGGCTGTACGCGCTCGACGCCGGACAGAGCGACCCGCAGCAGCCGCACCGTCAGGACGAGGTGTACTTCGTCGTGAGCGGCCGCGCCTCGATCACGGTGGGGGAGGAGACGACGACCGTGGCACGCGGCAGCGTCGTCTACGTACCGGCCGGGGTACCGCACAAGTTCCACCACATCAGCGAGGACCTGCGGGTGATGGTGGTGTTCTCGCCGCCGGAGGGCTGAGCACCTCCCCGTCCGATGAGGGTCGCGGGCCCTGGTCCCCCTAGGGGGCGGATCAGGGGACTCCGGGGGCTCGCGGGCCCCTGCCCGGGTCCGCCGCCTCCTAGAGTCGGGAGCAGGAAGTCACGGACGAGGAAGAGGTCGAGGACATGGACGGCATCCGAGAGGTATTCGCAGGCATGCCCTGGTGGGTGAAGTGGGTCGCGGTCCCGCTTCTGGCACTGTTCGTCTTCGGCGGTGTGATCACGAGCATCCTCGGCGCCCTGATCTCGCTCGTCTTCAAACTGCTCCTCTTCGTCGGCCTCGTCGGCGGTCTGGTGCTCCTGGTGAAGAAGTTCAGCGGCCGCGGCGCGAAGTCCTCTTCCTCCGGGGAGTGGTAGGGCGAGCCGGTCCGGGCCCCACGGGATTGGGCCAGTAGGGGGAACATGGCGGGCGAAACCGCTCGCACCGCAGGAACCGGCGGATACAGTGGCAATCCGTGCCGCCCCCTGGGCGCCGACGGCCGGTACCACTGCTCTGGACTGCGGCTCTCTCAAGTAGGTGCTGAGCGCGACCCCCAGGAGTCACGGCATGCGCGGGGGCGGCCCCCGCAGGGCGGGCCCCCACAGCCCGCCGCCACGCCTGGGGGTGTGCTTTGTCTTCGGTTCACAACGCCGGTGTGCCGACTCTCATCGGTTCGGTGCAGCGGGCGCTGAGGCTGCTCGAAGCGGCGGGCTCGCACAGCGAGGGAGCCCCGGCGAAACAGCTGGCACGCGAGGCCGGGCTCCCGCTTCCCACCGCGTACCACCTGCTGCGCACCCTGACGCACGAGGGCTACCTGCGCAGAGAGGGCGGAGTCTTCGTGCTGGGCGCCGCGGCGGGGCGGCTGGCCGGTGGCGGACTGCAGCAGAAACGTCGCAGCATGATCCTCGACTCGCTCGCGCACTTCCGCGACGCCGTCGGGGCCCCCGTCTACTTCGCGATGTTCCGCGAGGGTGAGATCGAGCTGGTGGGTGTCTCGGACACACCGGCCAACCCGGCCTGCGAGGAGTGGGCCGATTTCCGCGCGACCGGACACGCGCACGCCATCGGCCAGTGCCTGCTCGGCCAGCTCGACGAGAAGACGCGCAAGGACTACTACGACCGGCACCCGGTCGAGGCCATCACCCCTTATACCGTGCCGGACCAGCGGTCCCTGGAGCACCGGATCGGGTCCCTGGAGCGAATGCAGCCGGTGACCGAACGGCAGGAATATGCCTTGGGCACGGTATGTGCGGCCATTCCCATTACGGCGGGTGATGCCGCGGCGACCATGGCGGTTTCGCTACCCTTGCACCACGAGAATCGATTGCCCTGTGTAGTCAATCGACTACGGAGTGAAGTAGGCGCGCTGTTGAGCACCCTCTCGTTCTCTATCAGTATCTGAAAACTCACTCCTTGTGATCTGCTAGCGCTTCCACCACCCTTGTCAAGAGGGTCCTGGGGGACCATTCCTGGCCACTTCCACTAACAGCGGGGTAGGCAATGCGCGAGTCGGTACAGGCAGAGGTCATGATGAGCTTCCTCGTTTCCGAGGAGCTCTCGTTCCGGATTCCGGTGGAACTCCGGTACGACACTCGTGATCCCTACGCAGTTCGCCTTACCTTCCACCTTCCCGGAGACGCGCCCGTGACCTGGGCGTTCGGCCGGGAACTCCTCCTCGACGGCATCAACAAGCCGTGCGGTGACGGTGATGTGCGCATCGCCCCCACCGAGCCCGAGGAGCTGTCCGATGTCCACATCCGCCTCCAGGTCGGCGGCGACCGGGCCCTGTTCCGCGCCGGCGCGGCACCGCTCGTCGCGTTCCTCGACCGCACCGACCGGCTCGTCCCGCTCGGCCAGGAGCGGGACCTGGGCGGCTTCGAGGAGCACCTCGACGAGGCGCTCGGCAAGATCCTGGCCGAGTCCCGACAGAACGAGCAGAACGCGGGCTGACCAGGCACCGCATGGGGGCACTCCGCTGACCTCGGCGCCCCTTCAGCGCTTGCGCCGACGGCCCCGGCCGCCACGGACCGGCCCCGAGGCCGCTGCCGTGCCCGGGGCCCCCGGCCGGTCGGCCGAGACGACCAGAGCGGCCAGCGCCGTCGTCACGGGGACCGAGGCCACGAGACCGATCGAGCCCACGAGGGTCCGTACGATCTCCTCCGCGACGAGTTCGCTGTTCGCCACCGAACCCATGCTGCTGTTCGCGATGGTGAACAGAAGGAGCAGGGGGAGCGCCGCACCCGCGTACGCCAGCACCAGGGTGTTGACCACCGACGCGATGTGGTCGCGGCCGATCCGGATGGCTGCCCGGTACAGGGCGCGCGGCCCCATCGAGGGGTCTGCGTGGTGGAGTTCCCAGACCGCGGAGGTCTGGGTGACCGTCACATCGTCCAGTACGCCCAGCGAACCGATGATCACGCCTGCGAGCAGCAGACCGCTCATGTCGATGTCCGGGTAGAGCCCGTGGATCAGACCCGTGTTGTCGTCGGTGTTGCCGCTGAGGAACGCCCAGCCGATGAACAGCGAGCCCAGCAGTCCGATCAGCAGCAGCGAGACGAGCGTGCCGAGAACGGCGACGGAGGTGCGGGCGGTCAGCCCGTGGCACATGTAGAGGGCGATGAGCATGATGGCGCTCGCCCCGATGACCGCGACGAGCAGCGGGTTCGACCCTTGCAGGATGGCCGGGAGGATGAAGAGGGTCAGCACGCCGAAGCTGATGACCAGGGCGAACAACGCGAACAGACCGCGCATCCGGCCGACCACGACCACCGCGACGGCGAAGATGGCCGCCAGCAGCGCCATGGGGAACTTGCGGTTCACGTCGATCACCGAGTACTGGAGGTCCCGCGGGGCGTCCGGCGCGTAGGCGACGACCACCTCCTGGCCGTCCGCCAACTGCCGTGGGGCGCCCGGCTGGACGATCTCCACGAAGGTGCGGCCCTGGTCCGGTCCGGTGCCGACCCTCACGGTGGCCTTCTTGCACTCACCGGTCTGCGCGGCCTGCGCCTCGCGGCCCTCGGGGGTGGAGGTGTTGCCGGTGGTCGGTACCTGCGAGGCGTTCACCGATTTGCAGTCGACGTGCTCGAGCGAGACGACCGTGCCCTGCTGGGTCTGGCGGTCGAAGCCGACGCCCGTGCGCTCGTGGGCGGGGGCGCCGCCCGGCCAGAGCACGGCCATGCCGACGAAGACGGCGGCGGCGAAGGGGATCAGCACGGCCGCGATGACCTTGCGCAGGTGCTTCGAGACGGGAGCCGCCGGGCCGTGGCCATGGCCGTGGGCATGACCGGCGGAGTGCCCGGAACCCGAGTGGGCATGGCCTGTGCGGCCGGTGGGATCCGTGGGCTCGGTGGGGGGCTGCGGCGAGGTCGTCACTGGCAGATCATCGCAAGAGATGAGGGGGCCCACTGTTCAGCACGCCCTAGATGACGCTAGCGTGGGGGCACCTTTGCACAACGCGGGAGCTCGGAGCACCGGGCTGAGAGGGCGCTGATCACCGTACGGGCATCACGGATGCGTACGGGAAGAGGCTGCGTCGACCGCCGAACCTGTTACCGGGTAATGCCGGCGTAGGGAGATAGGTCTCATGACCATTCAGGACGCACGCACGCCTGCCGTCAGCCAGGACACCGACGGCCAGACCGAGCGCCAGCCGGGCTGGCACAAGGGCTACGTGGCGGGCTCCCGCCCCGACATCCGGGTGCCGGTCCGCCAGGTCCACCTCACCAACGGCAAGGACGTGACGCTCTACGACACGTCCGGTCCGTACACCGACCCGCGGATCGAGACCGACGTGCGCCGGGGTCTCGCTCCGCTGCGCGAGAACTGGATCATCGGCCGCGGGGACACCGAGGAGTACGCGGGCCGTCCCGTGCGCCCCGAGGACGACGGGATCAAGCACACCTCGCCGCGGGGCGGCCTCAAGAACCTCGACGCGGTCTTCCCGGGCCGCCCGCGCCAGCCCCGCCGGGGCCGCGGCGGCGCCGCCGTCACGCAGCTCGCCTACGCCCGCCGCGGCGAGATCACCCCGGAGATGGAGTACGTCGCGATCCGCGAGAACGTCTCCCCCGAGGTGGTCCGGGAGGAGATCGCCGCAGGTCGCGCGGTGCTTCCGGCGAACGTGAACCACCCGGAGATCGAGCCGATGATCATCGGCAAGAGGTTCCTGGTGAAGGTCAACGCCAATATCGGCAACTCCGCGGTCACCTCCTCCATCGAGGAGGAGGTCGACAAGATGACCTGGGCGACCAAGTGGGGCGCCGACACGGTCATGGACCTCTCGACGGGCCGCAACATCCACACCACGCGCGAGTGGGTGCTGCGCAACTCCCCCGTCCCGATCGGCACCGTCCCGCTCTACCAGGCGCTGGAGAAGGTCGACGGCCGTGCCGAGGACCTGACCTGGGAGATCTACAAGGACACGGTCATCGAGCAGGCCGAGCAGGGCGTCGACTACATGACGGTCCACGCCGGCGTGCTGCTGCCGTACGTGCCGCTGACCGCCCGCCGCAAGACCGGCATCGTCTCCCGCGGCGGATCGATCATGGCCGCGTGGTGCCTGGCGCACCACAAGGAGAACTTCCTCTACACGCACTTCGAGGAGCTCTGCGAGATCCTCGCGACGTACGACGTCACCTACTCGCTGGGCGACGGTCTGCGCCCCGGCTCCATCGCGGACGCCAACGACGCCGCGCAGTTCGCCGAGCTGAAGACGCTGGGCGAGCTGAACACCATCGCCAAGCGGCACAACGTCCAGACCATGATCGAGGGCCCAGGCCACGTCCCGATGCACAAGATCAAGGAGAACATCGACCTCCAGCAGGAGATCTGCGAGGAGGCGCCGTTCTACACGCTCGGCCCGCTGACCACGGACGTCGCGCCCGCGTACGACCACATCACCTCGGGCATCGGCGCCGCGATGATCGCCTGGTGGGGCACCGCGATGCTCTGCTACGTCACGCCCAAGGAGCACCTGGGCCTGCCCAACCGCGACGACGTCAAGACCGGCGTCATCACGTACAAGATCGCCGCGCACGCCGCCGACCTGGCCAAGGGGCACCCCGGAGCGCAGGAGTGGGACGACGCGCTGTCGGACGCCCGCTTCGAGTTCCGCTGGGAGGACCAGTTCAACCTGGCCCTCGACCCCGACACGGCGCGTGAGTTCCACGACGAGACCCTGCCCGCCGAGCCGGCCAAGACCGCGCACTTCTGCTCCATGTGCGGCCCGAAGTTCTGCTCGATGAAGATCTCGCAGGACATCCGCCGCGAGCACGGCGGCGACCTGAAGGCCGAGGAGATCGAGGCGGGCATGGCGGAGAAGTCCGCCGAGTTCGCGGCCTCGGGCAGCCGCGTCTACCTGCCGCTGGCCGACTGACGCACCGCTCGCGCACGAGCGCGCCGCTCCACGGCAGGACTGTCGTGGAGCGGCGGCCTTGTTTCACGTGAAACATCGCCGAGCGGGCCCGGGCCTACTGCGGCTCGCGTTCCGGGCCGCCGAAGTCCGGGCTCGAGAAGTCCGGCGCCGTGTAGCCGGGCCGGGGGCTCTCCGAGGGTGATCCCGGACTGGTGAAGTCAGGGGCGGTGTACCCCAGGTGGGGCATCCGGCTGCCGCGTCTGCGGGGGGCCGGGAATCCGGTTCCCGCGCTCGGGTCGGCCAGCGCGTCCCGCAGGAACGGCATGATGCCGCGCTCCAGCAACGCGGTCCGCCAGGCTTCACGGGCCCGCGCGACCTCGTCCGGTACCGGCTCGGCCCCGTCCGCGGACACCTCGGTGGCGCCGTTGCGCACGGCCGTCACCAGCAGGCCGATCACGGCGAAGACCAGGGAGGCGACGGTGAGCACGCCGAAGAACGAGCCCGCCGTCAGCATGGTCTCGGCGAAGGCCGGTTCGGGCTCGATCAGCTTCAGGATGTAGCCCACCAGCAGGAAGATCAGCATGGCGGTGCCCGCCAGGACGGGTGCGAGGACCGCGATCATCGCGGTGAGGCCCGCGCCGTCCTGCCCGTCGGCTTCCTCCCGGGGCGTCCCGGGAGTGGAGAGGACCTCGTCGCGCCGTTCCTCGCGGACCTTCACGTAGTGGTCGTACTCGGTGGCGGCCGCTGCGGTCAGCAGGGCGCTGGCCCCCAGGGCCATGGTGCGCAGCTGTTCGGCGTTCAGGCGTTCGCCGAGGGCGGCGAGCTCGGGCCGTTCATGGGCGGTGCGCAACGCCTCGTCGAGGAGCCGGTCGAACTCCGGCCGGTCTTCGGTCAGCAGGTGCGGAGCGCTGGTCATGTGCATCCCCCGATGCTCCGTGGAGGCCGGTTTGCCCGCGTAGACCCGGGCGCCGGCACAAACGGAGGAGAGCCTGCTACGGATAGAGCGATGGTAGAGGGCCCGCACACCAGGTTGACAGGGGCTTTCCAGAAATACCCCCTGCGTGACAAAGCCTCAGTCGCCCAAGGGAAGTTGCACGACCAGCAGCTTGCCCGCCATCGTGACGCCGCCGTCCATCGCGATGGCGAGCCCGTCGGCGTAGACGTGGGGGCCGTTCACGGCCTCCGGTCCACGGGACGCGTCACCGTCCTCGGTGCCCACTTCGCCGAGCAGGTAGGGGATCGGGCTGTGCCCGTGCACGACGCGGCTGCCGCCGTACGTGCCGAGCAGCTCGCGTACGGCTCCGGGGCCGGTCTCCTCGTCGCGGAAGGCGAACCGCTTGGTGAACTTGCGGAAGAGGTCCCAGGTGATGTCGGCGTCGTTGCGGTTGAGCAGCTCGTGGATGGTGTCGTTGACGTCCTCGATCGAGTCGCCGTAGTCCAGGTAGGCCGTGGTGTCGGAGTGCAGGAGCAGGTGCCCCTCCTCCAGGACGGCCGCGTCCAGCCGGGACATCCACTGCAGGTGCACGTCCTGCAGGCGTTCCATGTCGGTGCGCTGGCCGCCGTTGAGCAGCCAGGCGGCCTGGAAGGTGGCGGTGCCCGCGCCGGAGGAGACGGGGGTGTCGCCGAACCGCTTGGCGCCGATCAGCAGCAGCTCGTGGTTGCCCATGAGGGCCTTGCAGTAGCCGCCGGCGGCCGCCGCCTCGGCGGACAGCCGCATGACGAGGTCGATCACGCCGATGCCGTCGGGGCCGCGGTCGGTGAAGTCGCCGAGGAACCAGAGCCGGGCGTTCCCGGCGGACCAGCGGCGCTCCGCGTCGATGAGGCCCTGGGCGTGGAGTTCGGTGACGAGCTCGTCGAGGTAGCCGTGGACGTCGCCGACGACGTAGAGCGGGCCGGGTCCGGCGACCGCCGGTTCCTGGGGCACGTACTGGACCTGCACGGTGTCCCCGGGGCCGCCGAGCGCGCCGCGCCCGATGACGGGCAGGTCGCGCTGGGTCGGGGTGTAGCCCCCGAGGTCGTCGGCCTCGGGTTCCGGCTCCGTGACCTCGCGCACCTCGTGCGCCGCGTAGGCAGCGTGATGCGGCGGCGCGGCGGGCGCGGCGGCGTGCGGCTGCGGGGCGGCGGCCGGCTGCGGGGTGTAGCCCGGCTGTGGGGGCACGCTGCGCGCGCCCTCCTCGTAGTACGCCGGGTACTCGCCGTAGACGGGGGCTTCATCGGGCAGCCCTGATACGGCGTACGGAGCGGGTTCGGTGACCGGCACCCGGAAGTCCCGCAGCGTTTCCGTCCGCATCGCGGGTCCCTGACCGGCCCCCTGAGTCATCGACCCCTCCACCACCGTCGCGCTGCCGTACACCTGCGGACCCTCCTGACCTCCAGGGAGGAGGGTCCGTGATGTCGTGCGCCCATCATAGGAATGCGGCTCGCGCTGTGTGACGCACCAGGGGTGGTGAATCCTGTGCGGAGCCGATCGTTCCTACCGTTTCATCCCGATATCTGTGTTCCTGAAATCCTGGACGGGGTCAAAGGTCCCGTCCAGGAGCCGTGAGGCGGGTCAGTCCTGTGCCGGGGAGCGGGGCGGACTGATGGTCGTTCGGGGCTGCCTGCGCTGCGAAGAGGTACGGATGATGAGCTCGGTCGGCACGACCTGCTCGACGGGGCGTCCGGTGTCCACTCCCTCGATCGCGTCGATCAGCAGCTGCACGACGGCGGTGCCGATGCGGCGCGGTTTGAGGGAGAGCGTGGTGATGGGCGGTTCGGTGTTGGCGTACACGGTGGACTCGCTGCAGCACACGAGCAGCAGGTCCTCCGGGACGCGCAGGCCGTAGCGCCGGGCGGCGGCGAGCAGGTCGGTGCCGTTGGGGTCGAAGAGCCCGTACACGGCGTCGGGCCGGTCGGGGCGGGCGAGGAGCCGGTCGGCGGCCACGGCGCCCGCGCAGGGGTCGTGGGCGGGGTAGGACTCGTAGACGGGGTCCTGGCCGACGCGCTCGCACCAGTTGAGGTAGGCGGTGGTGGAGAGCCGGGTGTAGGTGTCGGTGGTGGTGCCGGTCAGCAGCCCGATTCTGCGGGCGCCGGCCGCGGCGAGGTGGTCGAGCAGGCCCAGTACGGCGGCCTCGTGGTCGTTGTCGACCCAGGCGGTGACGGGGAGGGAGCCTGCCGGGCGGCCGTCGGAGACCACGGGCAGGCCCTGGCGGACGAGTTCGGTGACGACGGGATCGTGGTCGGAGGGGTCGATGACGACGGTGCCGTCGAGGGCGACGTTGGACCACACGTCGTGTCGGGAGGTGGCGGGGAGGATGACGAGGGCGTAGCCGCGGGCGAGCGCGGCGGAGGTGGCGGCCCTGGCCATCTCGGCGAAGTAGGCGAATTCGGTGAAGGTGAAAGGTTCATCCCCGTACGTCGTCACGGTCAGGCCGATGAGACCCGACTTGCCGGTACGGAGGGTGCGGGCGGCGGCGGACGGGCGGTAGCCCAGCCGGTCGGCCACCTCGCGAACGTGGCGGCGGGTGGCGTCCGGCAGCCGTCCCTTGCCATTGAGCGCGTCGGAGACGGTTGTGATCGAGACGCCCGCCGCGGCGGCCACGTCCCTGATGCCTGCCCGGCCCTGTCGGCCGGCTGCCCGCCGGGTGGTCTCGGTCCGGCTCACCTGATGCTTCCCTGCTGCTGTCATGGCGAGCCGATAGTAGGGCTCGGTGGGGTGGGTGGTCCGTGTGCATATGCACGCGTTGACAGGCACGTTTCTGCATGGTTCGCCACCCCCAATGACCTTGGAACTGAAGGCCTTTGGCCCATGGGTGCTGGAGTGAAGCTTGTCGGCGGCCACGGGCATGCCAAAACGGTGGGGCCCCGGGCCGTTCCCAACTCACCTGCACGAGGGACGCGCGCCACGGCGCAGGCCACCAGCGCGCGCATATATGCGCGCGCTCCCCCGCATTCCAGGCGCCCCCATTCTCGGGAGAGCGGAATCCTCATATGGTGAGCAGTATTGAGTCGACGGCGACGTCGGACGGGATGGTCGAGGAGGACCTGCGGTGAGCGAGAAGAGCCCGAAGCTGCGCGCCGAGCTGGACGGCATTCCCACGTACAAGCCGGGCAAGCCGGCGGCCGCGGGCGGGCCCGTCGCGTACAAGCTGTCGTCGAACGAGAATCCGTACCCGCCGCTGACCGGGGTGCTGGAGAGCGCGGTCGCGGCCGCCGGGAACTTCAACCGGTACCCGGACATGGCCTGCACCGGCCTGGTCAACGAGATCGCGGAGCGGTTCGGGGTGCCGGTCGAGCACGTCGCCACCGGCACCGGCTCGGTGGGCGTGGCCCAGTCGCTGATCCAGTCGACGGCGGGCCCGGGCGACGAGGTCATCTACGCCTGGCGCTCCTTCGAGGCGTACCCGATCATCACGCAGATCTCGGGTGCGACCTCGGTGCAGGTGCCGCTGACCGAGGGCGATGTGCACGACCTGGACGCGATGGCCGAGGCGATCACCGAGCGGACCCGGCTGATCTTCGTCTGCAACCCCAACAACCCCACCGGCACCGCCGTGCGCCGTGCCGAGCTGGAGCGCTTCCTGGACCGGGTGCCCTCCGACGTCCTGGTGGTGCTCGACGAGGCCTACCGCGAGTTCGTGCGCGACGCCGACGTGCCGGACGGCATCGAGCTGTACCGCGACCGCCCGAACGTCGCCGTGCTGCGGACGTTCTCCAAGGCGTACGGGCTGGCCGGTCTGCGCGTCGGCTTCGCGGTGGCGCACGAGCGGGTGGCCGCGGCGCTGCGCAAGACGGCGGTGCCCTTCGGTGTCAGCCAGCTCGCCCAGGACGCGGCGGTGGCCTCGCTGCGCGCCGAGGACGAGCTGATGGGCCGCGTCGGGGCGCTGGTGTGCGAGCGCAAGCGCGTCCACGAGACGCTGCTCGCGCAGGGCTGGACGGTGCCCGACACCCAGGCGAACTTCGTGTGGATGCGGCTGGGGGAGCGGACCGCGGACTTCGCGGCGGCCTGCGAGAAGGCCGGTGTGGTGGTCCGGCCCTTCGCGGGCGAGGGCCTGCGGGTCACGATCGGTGAGACCGAGGCGAACGACCTCTTCCTGCACACGGCGGAGGCGTTCTTCAAGGAGCTGTAGGCCTGGTCAGGCCAGTTCCACGCGGATGGGATCGCCGTCGCGGACGGTGGACAGCAGGCGGGGGTCGCCGTCGAAGGAGCCGAGCACGTTGCACGGGCTCGCCAGGCGGCTCTCGCCTCCGCGTGAGAGGGGAGTGGGGCCGTAGGGCAGGGCGAGCGCGTCCCCCTCGGTCCAGAAGGCGACCGTGCCGGGCTCGACGACCTGCCGGGCGTCGTGTTCCAGGGCGACGCGGACGCCGGTGTCGAAGTAGACCTCCTCGCCCCAGGTGTTCGCGGAGGCGGAGATCGGCAGGGTCTCGGCCAGCGCCTTGCTGGTCGGGGTCTCGTCGAGGGTTGCGGTGAGGTGACCCGCGGGCCAGGAGATTCGAATCTGCATGTGCCGCATTCAACAATCTGTTGAATGCGTTGGCTAGGGGTACCCCGCCTGAATGATCCGAATGCGGGTGCGACATAATGCTTGTGAATGTGAACGCGTTCACAAGCGTGTCCCGCTTTCTCCCGATTCGAGTGGGGCGCAACAGGCAGATTGCGGCTGTGACCACGGCGACCCGAAGGAGATGACGACGTGGACCTAGCTTTGGCGCCAGAGACACTGGCGCGATGGCAGTTCGGCATCACCACCGTCTATCACTTCCTCTTCGTCCCCCTGACGATCTCGCTCGCCGCGCTCACGGCCGGCCTGCAGACCGCGTGGGTGCGTTCCGAGAAGGAGAAGTACCTCAGGGCCACGAAGTTCTGGGGAAAGCTTTTCTTGATCAATATCGCGATGGGTGTCGTCACCGGCATCGTCCAGGAGTTCCAGTTCGGCATGAACTGGTCCGACTACTCGCGGTTCGTCGGTGACGTCTTCGGGGCGCCGCTCGCCTTCGAAGCGCTCATCGCCTTCTTCTTCGAGTCGACCTTCGTCGGCCTGTGGATCTTCGGCTGGGACAAGCTGCCGAAGAGGATCCACCTGGCCTGCATCTGGATGGTGTCCATCGGCACCATCCTCTCCGCCTACTTCATCCTGGCGGCGAATTCCTGGATGCAGCACCCGGTCGGGTACCGCATCAACGAGGAGCGCGGCCGGGCCGAGCTCACCGACTTCTGGCTCGTGCTCACCCAGAACACCGCGCTCACCCAGTTCTTCCACACCATCACGGCCGCGTTCCTGGTCGGCGGGGCCTTCATGGTCGGCATCGCCGCCTTCCACCTGGCGCGCAAGAAGCACATCCCCGTGATGCGGACCTCGCTGCGGCTCGGCCTGATCACCCTGATCATCGCCGGACTGGGCACCGCCATCAGCGGCGACCTGCTCGGCAAGGTCATGTTCAAGCAGCAGCCGATGAAGATGGCCGCCGCCGAGGCGCTCTGGGACGGCGAGGCGCCGGCCCCCTTCTCGATCTTCGCCTACGGCGATGTCGACAAGGGCCACAACAAGGTCGCGATAGAGATCCCGGGCCTGCTGTCCTTCCTGGCGAACGACGATTTCACCTCCTTCGTCCCGGGCATCAACGACGTCAACAAGGCCGAGCAGGAGAAGTTCGGGCCCGGCGACTACCGGCCCAACATCCCCGTCGCCTACTGGGGCTTCCGCTGGATGATCGGCTTCGGGATGGCCTCGCTCGGCACAGGCGTGCTGGGGCTGTGGCTGACCCGCAAGAAGTTCATGCTGCCGCCGGGGCTGCGGACCTCGCAGGACGAGGTCCCGAACCTGGTCCTCTTCAAGCGGGCGCTGAGCCCCAAGTGGGGACAGCTGTACTGGGTCGTCGCGCTCTGGACCATGGGCTTCCCGCTCATCGCCAGCTCCTGGGGCTGGATCTTCACCGAGATGGGTCGCCAGCCCTGGGTGGTCTACGGGGTCCTGCGCACCCGGGACGCCGTCTCACCGGGCGTCTCCCAGGGCGAGGTCCTCACGTCCATGATCGGCTTCACCGCCCTGTACGCGGCGCTCGCCGTGATCGAGGTCAAGCTGCTCGTGAAGTACGTCAAGCTCGGGCCCCCCGAGCTCACCGAGGCCGACCTCAACCCGCCCACCAGGATCGGCGGGGACGACAAGAACCCCGACCGGCCGATGGCCTTCTCGTACTGAGGCTGAGGAGACCGCACGATGCAACTCCACGACGTCTGGTTCGTACTCATCGCCGTTCTGTGGATCGGCTACTTCTTCCTCGAGGGCTTCGACTTCGGGGTCGGCGTCCTGACCAAGCTGCTCGCCCGCGACCGTACGGAGAAGCGGGTCCTGATCAACACGATCGGGCCCGTCTGGGACGGCAACGAGGTCTGGCTGCTCACCGCGGGCGGTGCGACCTTCGCCGCCTTCCCCGACTGGTACGCCACCCTCTTCTCCGGGTTCTACCTGCCGCTGCTGCTCATCCTGGTCTGCCTGATCATCCGGGGGGTGGCCTTCGAGTACCGGCACAAGCGCCCCGAGGACAAGTGGCAGACCAACTGGGAACACGCGATCTTCTGGACCTCGCTGATCCCCGCGTTCCTGTGGGGCGTGGCCTTCGCCAACATCGTCCGCGGTGTGAAGATCGATCAGCGCAAGGAGTACGTCGGCACCCTGCTCGACCTCCTCAACGGCTACGCGCTCCTCGGCGGCCTGGTCACCCTGACCCTGTTCACCTTCCACGGCGCGGTCTTCACCTCGCTCAAGACCGTCGGTGACATCCGGGACCGCTCGCGCAGGCTGGCGACCCGGCTGGGTACGGCCACCGCGGTACTGGCCGTGGTCTTCCTGACCTGGACCCAGTTCACGCGCGGCGACGCCAAGAGCCTGGTCGCCATGGCGGTCGCGGTGCTCGCGCTGGTCGGGGCCCTCGGGTTCACCCGGGCGGGCCGCGAGGGCTGGGCGTTCGCCCTGTCCGGCGTCACCATCGCGGCGTCCGTCGCGATGCTGTTCCTGACGCTGTTCCCCAACGTCATGCCGTCCTCCCTGGACGACGCCTGGAGCCTCACGGTCACCAACGCCTCGTCCAGCCCGTACACCCTGAAGATCATGACCTGGTGCGCGGGAGTGGCCACGCCGCTGGTCCTGCTCTACCAGGGCTGGACGTACTGGGTGTTCCGCAAGCGGATCGGGACGCAGCACATCGTCGACGCGCACTGAGTTCCGACGCGCGCCGGGCCGCCGCCCGGACCCTCCTGCCTGACCGACCGACCCTGCCTGGGAGATGTTTCACGTGAAACCGATCGACCCGCGCCTGCTTCGGTACGCCCGTTCCACCCGCCTCTTCCTGGGCGCGGTGGTGGCCCTCGGCCTTGCCGGGGCAGGGCTGGTCGTCGGTCAGGCGATGCTGATCTCCGAGATCGTGGTCGGGGCCTTCGAGGAGGGTCTGGACGGCGCCGCGCTCCGGACGCCGCTCCTGCTGCTCGCGGCGGTGGCGTTGGGCCGCGGGCTCATCGCCTGGCTGACGGAGCTGGCCGCGCACCGGGCCGGTGCGGCGGTCAAGTCCGAACTGCGGGGCCGGCTGCTGGACCGGGCCGCGGATCTGGGACCCGGCTGGCTGAACGGGCAGCGGACCGGGTCGCTGGTCGCCCTGGCCACCCGGGGCGTGGACGCGCTCGACGACTATTTCTCCCGCTACCTGCCCCAGCTGGGGCTCGCGGTGGTCGTACCGGTGGCGGTGCTCGCCCGGATCGTCACCGAGGACTGGGTGTCGGCGGCCATCATCGTCGTCACCCTTCCCCTGATCCCGCTGTTCATGGTCCTCATCGGCATGGCCACCCAGTCCCGGATGGACCGTCAGTGGAAGCTGCTGTCACGCCTGTCGGGGCACTTCCTCGACGTGGTGGCCGGACTTCCCACCCTGAAGGTCTTCGGACGGGCCAAGGCACAGGCCGAATCGATCCGCAAGATCACCGATGACTACCGGCGCGCGACGATGCGGACCCTGCGCATCGCCTTCCTCTCCTCCTTCGCGCTGGAACTGCTGGCCACCCTGTCGGTGGCGCTGGTGGCGGTCACCATCGGCATGCGCCTGGTGCACGGCGAGCTGGACCTCTACACCGGACTGGTCATCCTGATCCTGGCGCCCGAGGCGTACCTGCCGTTGCGGCAGGTCGGCGCGCAGTACCACGCGGCCGCCGAGGGGCTGGCGGCCGCGGAGGAGATCTTCGAGGTCCTCGAGACCCCCCTCCCGCGTCCGGGCGGCGCCGCAGCCCTGCCGGCCGGCGCTCCCCTGCGCATCGAAATCGACGGGGTGGCCGTCCGGTACGAGGGGCGGGGCCAGGACTCGCCCGGGCCCGTCTCACTGACCGTCGAACCGGGCGAGTGCGTGGCGCTCACCGGACCGAGCGGAGTCGGGAAGTCCACCCTGCTCCAGGTACTGCTGGGGTTCGTCCCACCCACCGCGGGACGGGTCCGGATCGCCGGAGCGGACCTCGCCGAGCTGTCGCCCGAGCAATGGCGGGAGCGGGTGGCGTGGGTTCCGCAGCGCCCGCACCTGTTCGCCGGGACCATCGACGAGAACGTACGGCTGGCCCGCCCGGAGGCCGGTGCGCAGGACGTGGTCCGGGCCCTGGAGGACGCGGGGGCCTGGGAGTTCGTGGCGGCACTGCCGCGCGGGGTCGAGACCCCGCTGGGCGAGGGCGGCGTGGGGCTGTCCGCGGGCCAGCGCCAGCGCCTGGCGCTGGCCCGGGCGTTCCTGGCGGACCGGCCGGTGCTGCTGCTGGACGAACCGACCGCGGCGCTGGACGGGGAGACCGAGGCCGGGGTGGTGGACGCCGTCCGGCGGCTGGCCGTGGGCCGGACCGTCCTGCTGGTCGTGCACCGGCCGGCGCTGCTCGCCGTCGCCGACCGCGTGGTGCCGATGGCCGTGGCGCAAGCAGCCCCCGGGCCGCTCCCCCGGCCCGCAGCCGCCGCCCGCACCAAGGTTCCCGGATCCTCGCCCGATGCCGGGGAGTGGATCCTCGGCGCCGCGGCCGAGCGGGAGCGCGCCGCCGGCGAGGCCGACTCGGGCGGCAGCGATCCGCTGCGCCGGGTACGGGCCGCGGCAAAGGCGTGGCAGGGCCGCTTCCGGCTCGGGCTGCTGCTCGGAGCGCTGGCCGTGGGGTGCGGCGTCGGGCTGATGGCCGTGTCGGGCTGGCTGATCTCGCGGGCCTCCGAGCAGCCTCCCGTGCTCTATCTGATGGTGGCCGTGACCGCCACCCGGGCCTTTGGAATGGGCCGGGCCGTCTTCCGGTACGCGGAGCGCCTCGTATCGCACGACGCCGTGCTGCGGATGCTCGCCGACCTGCGGGTCTCCGTGTACCGCAGGTTGGAGCGCATCGCCCCCGCCGGGCTGCGCGAGCACCGGCGCGGGGACCTGCTGACCCGGCTGGTGGCCGACGCCGACGCCCTGCAGGACTACTGGCTGCGCTGGCTGCTGCCGGTCGGGACCGCGGTGCTCGTCGGCACCGGCTCGGTCGCCTTCACCACCTGGCTGCTGCCGGAGGCAGGCGCCGCGCTCGCCGTCGGGCTGCTCGCCGCCGGCATCGGTGTCCCGCTCGTCAGCGGGGCTTGCGCGCGGCGTGCGGAACGCCGGCTCTCCCCCGCCAGGGGCGAGCTCGCCACGCGCGTGGCCGATCTGCTGACCGGCACCGCGGAGCTGACCGTCGCCGGGGCCCTGGAGGACCGCAAGGGCCGGGCCCGGGAGAGCGACGGCGTGCTGACGCGGATCGCCGCGCGCGGAGCCGCCGCCGCCGGGCTGGGCGGCGGGCTGTCCGCCCTCGTCTGCGGCCTGACCGTCGTGGTGGCCGCGGGCGTGGCCGCGAACGCGGTGCACGACGGGCGGCTGTCCGCAGTGGCCATGGCCGTCGCCGTGCTGACCCCGCTCGCCGCCTTCGAGGCGGTCAACGGCCTTCCGCTCGCGGTCCAGTACCGCCAGCGGGTGCGCCGCAGCGCCGAACGGGTCTACGAGGTCATCGACGCGCCGGCTCCGGTCGCCGAGCCGCGGCAGGCCGCCGCCGCACCCGGTTCGCCCTTCCCGCTGCGGCTGACCGGGCTCTTTGCCCGGCACCCGGGCCAGGAGCGGGACGCGCTGCGGGGTGTGGACCTGACCCTGGAAGCCGGCCGGCGGATCGCCGTGGTCGGCCCCTCGGGCTCGGGCAAGACCACCCTCGCGCAGGTCCTGCTGCGCTTCCTGGACCCGCACGAAGGCTCGTACACCCTGGCCGGGACGGGCGCGTCCGCGCTCGACGGCGACGACGTCCGCGCGCTCGTGGGGCTCTGCGCCCAGGACGCGCACCTCTTCGACAGCTCGGTACGGGAGAACCTGCGGCTGGCCCGGACCGGGGCGAGTGAGGAGGAGCTGCGGGGGGCGCTCGCCGCGGCGCGGCTCCTGGAGTGGGCCGACGGACTTCCGGAGGGGATCGACACGCTGGTCGGCGAGCACGGTGAACGGATCTCCGGCGGCCAGCGCCAGCGCCTGGCCCTGGCCCGGGCGCTGCTGGCGGACTTCCCCGTACTGGTGCTGGACGAGCCGGCCGAGCATCTGGACCTGGCCACGGCGGACGCCCTGACGGCGGATCTGCTGGCGGCGACCGAGGGCCGTACCACCGTGCTGATCACGCACCGGATGGCAGGGCTGGAGGCCGTGGACGAGGTGCTCGTGCTCGACGGCGGAGAGGTCGTACAGCGCGGTGCCTACGCCGAGCTGGCCGCTGCCGAGGGGCCGCTGCGGCGGCTGCTGGAGCGGGAGAGGGAAGCCGAAGGGGCGGTCGCGGGCGGGACGGTGGCCGACTTTCACCATGCCGACTTTCCCCACTAATCGGGACTAACTAGGCTCAAGGGCATGTCAGTGCAGGAGTCCCAGGAACCGCCGGAACCATCACCGGGTACACCGGACCCTCTGGAGGCCGCCACCCAGGCCACCAGGAGTCTGCAAGGCCTGTCCACCGAGCTCACGGCCCGGGTGCCGCAACTGCTGGAGGCCATGAGGTCGGTCGGCACCGGGCTCGAACTGCACTCCACGCTGGACCGGATCTGCGAGACGGCCGCCGAGCTCGCGGACGCCCGCTACGCGGCGATCGGCGTCGTCGACATCGAGGGCCGTGGACTTTCGGACTTCGTCACCTTCGGGGTCAGCTCCGAACTGGCCCGGAAGATCGGGCACCGTCCGGACGGGAAACGGGGCCTGCTCGGGGCGCTGATCTCCCATCCCGACACGGTCCGGCTCGAGGATCTGACGAACGATCCGCGCTCGGCGGGCTTCCCGCCGCACCACCCGACCATGAAGACGTTCCTCGGGGTCCCGATCCGCGTCCAGGGGGAGATCTTCGGCAATCTGTACCTCGCCGAGAAGAACGGCGGCGGCCCGTTCAACGACTACGACGTCCACATGGTCCGGGTGCTGGCCACCGAGGCGGGCATCGCCATCGGCAACGCCCGGCTGTACGAGGCGGCCACCCAGCGGGAGCGCTGGATCGACGGCTCGGTGGCCGTCACCACGGCCCTGCTGTCCGGCGGGGATGCGGACGACGCCCTCGCGGTGGTGGCCGAGCAGGCCCGCCGCCTGGCCGACTCCTCCGCCGGGATCGTGATGCTGCCGGCCGAGGAAGGCGGCATGGAGATCGTGGCCGTCTCCGCCGAGAACCCGGCCACCTCGCTGGGCGTGGTGATCCCCGCCGAGAGCCCGGTCGTGCACCACCTCCGCCAAGGGGAGCCCGTCTTCGTGGACGACGCGGCCTCCGACCCCCGCATGATCAGCAAGCTGACCAGCCAGTACGGGCCTTGCATGATGCTGCCGCTGCACAGCGGCGGCCGGGTGCTGGGCGCGCTGGTCACGCCCAGGGCCCGCGGCAAGCGCCCGTTCAGCGAGGCCGAGCGGACCCTGGCCACGCAGTTCGCCTCGCAGGCGGCGCTCGCGCTGATGATGGCCGAGGCGCAGCGCGACCGGGAGCGGCTCGCCGTGTTCGAGGACCGCGACCGCATCGCCCGCGACCTGCACGACCTCGTCATCCAGCGGCTGTTCGCCACCGGGATGATGCTGGAGGGAGCCCAGCGCCGCTCCATCGTCCCCGAGGTCCGCGACGGGGTCGGCAAGGCCGTGGACGAGCTGGACGTGACGATCCAGGAGATCCGTACGGCCATCTTCGCCCTCCAGCAGGGCCCGGCGGAGGCCCCCTCTGGGCTGCGCACCCGGGTGCTCCGGGAGATCAACATGGCGGCCGTGCCGCTGGGCTTCAAGCCCGCGCACCGCTTCCTCGGCCCGATCGACGCGGTCGTCGGCGAGCTGGTGGGCAAGAACCTCATCGCGGCGCTGCGCGAGGCCCTGTCCAATGCCTTCCGGCACGCCGACGCCTCCCGGATCGAGGTGGTCCTGGACTCCACGATCACGCTGGCGGACGGACGCCCCGGCGTCCGGCTGGAGGTTGCCGACGACGGGGTGGGCATCCCCGCGGGCGGGCGGCGCAGCGGGCTGCGGAACCTGCGCCGGCGGGCCGAGTCCCTGGGTGGGGCGAGCTCGTACGGCCCGGGCATCGGCGAGGACGGCGGCGGGACCACGGTGGTGTGGGAGGCCCCGCTCTAGGGGGCCCTGCCGGTCAGGGCGGAACCGCCCCAGGAGGTCCCGTCTATCCGGCCGGACCCGCTCCAGGGCGCCCTGCCGGTCAGGCCGAGCTCGCGCCGTGCTGATGCTGAGCGATCCGGTCGGCCACGATGCGCTCGATGACGACGGCGACTCCGTCCTCGTTGTTCGCCGTCGTACGGCCGGAGGCGGCTGCGATCACGTCCGGATGGGCGTTGCCCATCGCGTAGGAGGTGCCGGCCCAGCTGAGCATCTCCACGTCGTTCGGCATGTCCCCGAACGCGACGACCTCGGCGGGGGAAATGCCCCGCTCGGCACAGCACAGCGCCAGGGTGCTCGCCTTGGAGACGCCTTGTCCGCTGATCTCCAGCAGGGCGGTCGGGCTGGAGCGGGTGATCGAGGCGTACTCGCCCGCGGCCCCGCGGGCCAGGGCGAGGAACTCGTCCGGGGCCAGTTCGGCGTGGTGCGCGAGCAGCTTGAGCACCGGCGGGGCGGCCTCGTCCGTGTGCTCGGCGAGCAGCTTCTCGGCGACGGCGACGTGGGCGCCGGGGTCCTTGTAGAAGGGCGGGTACGCCGGCTCGTAGTTGATGCCGGTGGTCAGCTCTACCGCGAAGGAGGTGCCCGGCGCGGCCTCGCGCAGGGCGGTCACGACAGCCAGGGCGGCCGCCCGGGGAAGCGCTCTGACCTGGACGAATTCCCGCCCGGCGTGGAGATCGACGACTGCCGCGCCATTCGCGCAGATCGCCAGGCCGTGACCGTGGACGTGGTCGCTGACCACGTCCATCCAGCGGGCGGGTCGTCCGGTGACGAAGAAGACCTCGATCCCTACCTCCTCGGCGGCGGCGAGAGCGGCGACGGTGCGCAGCGAGACGGACTGGTCATCGCGCAGCAGGGTGCCGTCGAGGTCGGTGGCGATGAGCCGGGGGGCGGGGAGGGGCCCGTCCGGGCACTGGGAAGCCGAGGTCACCGACCCATCTTCGCCCATCACCCCGGACCGGCCTGACCACGGGGGACCGGTGCCGTGGTGGAGGCCGGATGTTTCACGTGAAACACAGGGGTCCGGCAAGGATGTTTCACGTGAAACACAGGCGCGGCCGTAGGCTCGAACGCATGAGTCTGCGTCTGAGCACGGTGATCCTTCCGGTACGTCGATGGCACGAAGGGGGGCGCGACCAGTGGGTCCGGGCAGAGCAGCTCGGGTTCCACACCGCCTATACCTATGACCATCTGTCCTGGCGGGCCTTCCGTGAAGGACCGTGGTTCGGAGCGGTGCCCACTTTGACCGCGGCGGCCGGTGTCACCGAGCGGCTGCGCCTGGGAACGCTGGTCACCTCGCCGAACTTCCGCCACCCCGTGGCCCTCGCCAAGGAGCTCATCACCCTTGACGACGTCTCGGGTGGGCGCGTCACCCTCGGCATCGGCGCGGGCGGCAACGGCTTCGACGCCACCGCACTGGGGCAGGAGTCGTGGAGCCCCCGCGAGCGGGCGGACCGGTTCGCCGAGTTCGTACCGCTGCTGGACGCGCTGCTGACCGAGGGCGCGGTGAGCTCGCAGGGCACCTTCTACTCCGCGGTGGAGGCTCGCAACATCCCCGGCTGCGTCCAGCGGCCGCGCCTGCCGTTCGCGGTCGCCGCCACGGGCCCGCGGGGTCTGCGGCTCGCCGCGCGGCACGGGCAGGCCTGGGTGACCACGGGTGACCCGAAGCTCTTCGAGGAGGGCACCCCCGAGCAGTCGTTGGAGGCGTTGCGCGGCCAGGTCGGACGGCTGGAGGCGGCGTTCGCGGAGATCGGGCGGGAGGTCGAGCCGATGGAGAAGATCCTCCTGACCGGCTTCACGCCCGAGCGGAACACGATGCTGGAGTCCGTGGACGCGTTCGTCGACTTCGCGGGTCGTCACCTGGAGCTGGGTTTCACCGAGTTGGTGATCCACGCGCCGATCCCGGACTCCGATTTCGCCGCCGACGAGTCGGTCTTCGAGAAGATCGCCGTGGAGGCGTCGGCCCAGCTGACCGGCTGAGCCCTGTCCCCGCGGCCGTCGCCGCCGCCCCTGGGCGGGAGCGGCGACGACCGCGGGGCCGCCGGCCGCCGGCACCAGCCGCAGCGCCTCGATCTTCGACCCGCTCAGCGACGCCGGCGCGTTCCCGTCCTCGTCCGCGTCGCCCGGGTCCGCCCTCCGTCCTCGTCCTCGTCCTCGTCCTCGTTGAAGCGTTCCGGCTGTGCTCTGACCCACCGGTCGAGGACCTGGCCAGTTGGTGTCAGGTGACGCGCCCGGGGCGCGCTACTGGAAGCGCAGGAACCGCGGCGGTACGGCGTCCACCAGCCAGACCCCGTTGGCGCTGATCCGGAAGACGTGCCCGGCCGCGCGCATCGCCCCCGCGTCCACGCTGAGCACCACGGGCCGGCCGCGCCGCGCGCCGACCCGGGTCGCGGTCTCCCGGTCGGGGGACAGGTGCACGTGGTGGCGGGCCATCGGGCGCAGGCCCTCGGCGCGGATCGCGTCCAGGGCGGCGGCGACGGTGCCGTGGTAGAGGTACGCGGGCGGTTCGGCTTCCGGAAGACCGAGGTCCACCTCCACGGTGTGGCCCTGGCTGGCCCGGATCCGGGTGCCGTCGACGGCGAACCGCTGTTTGTCGTTGGCGGCCACGACGTGGTCGAGCTCGGCGCGGCTGAAGGCGAAGCCGTGGGCGGCGGCCGCGCGCAGCAGGTCCTCGATCTCCACCCAGCCGTGGGGGTCGAGCACCAGTCCGATCCGCTCCGGCTGATGCCGCAGGTGTTTCGAGACGTATTTGGACACCTTCACGGTGCGTTTGTCGTCCATGGCTCCAGCGTGCCGGGTCGGGCTCCTCTGCGGCTGGGATTTTCCGGGGTGCCGACGGGGGTGGACGCCCTCTACCGCTCTTCCAAGATACGGAATACATTTTCCGCTGCCACTTCTGCCCAGGGGGAGAAACCATGACAGCCCAGGCCTCTCTGCCACGCCGCGCGGCCGCCGAACTGATCGGAACAGCAGGCCTGCTCGTGGTCGTGATCGGCTCCGGAATCCAAGCCTCCCAGCTCAGCCGCGACACGGGTGTCGCCCTCCTCGCCAACTCGGCCGCCTCCGCCATCGGCCTCGGGCTGATCATCACGCTCTTCGGCCCGCTGTCGGGCGCCCACCTCAACCCGGTGGTCACCCTCACCGCCTGGTGGTCCCGGCGCACCGGCGGGGAGGGGCTGGACGGCCGGGAAGCGCTGACTTACGCCGCTGCCCAGACGGCCGGAGCGATCGGCGGGGCGGTCCTGGCGGAAGCCATGTTCGGCCGGACCCCCGGAGCCTTCGCCACCCAGGTCCGCGACGGCGGCCATCTGCTCATAGGCGAGGTCGTCGCCACGGCCGGGCTCGTCCTCGTGATCCAGGGGCTCGGCCGCATCGGGCGCCCCGGGCTCGTCCCGGCCGCCGTCGCCGCGTACATCGCCGCCGCGATCTGGTTCACCTCGTCCGGTTCGTTCGCCAACCCGGCCGGCACCGTCGGGCGCAGCTTCAGCGACTCCTTCACCGGCATCGCCCCGCAGTCGCTTCCCGGGTTCGTCGCGGCCCAGCTGATCGGCGGGATCCTCGGCCTGGCACTCGCCGGCCTCCTGTACGGAAACTCGCGGGCCGCGAAGCCGGTGCCGGTGCCGGTGCCGGTGGAGACCCTGGCCGAGCCCGGCCCGGTGGACGGGACGACTCCCACCAAGGCCGCGTACGAGACCATCGGCTGATCTCCCGGCCCGCGTTGCCCACAGGAAAAGGGGACTTGTCCACAGCCGTTTGGGCGGGTTTTGACGGCAAACGCGTGATCCGCCCTGTGGACTACTGTCCGGGCTCCGCCCGGCGTGCCAGATCGTTCATCGTCCGGGCCTGGAGCTCCCGCTCCGTCGCGGCCCGGACGAACTCCGCCACGTGATCGGGGCCGACGAGGTCCTGCACCGCACGCACCGTCCCCGCCGGGAGCGCCACGGGAGCGGGACCCGACGGTTGCGGTGACCCGCCCGCTCCCAGGTGCCGCTGCAGATGCCGGGTCGCGAACAGCCGCATCGCCCGCGCCAGCTCCGCGTCCACGGTCTGCTGCGCCAGCGGCCGCAGCCGGCGCACCATCGTCGCCGCCTCCGCCGCGTCCGTGTCGGTCGGGGGCACCTGGCCGAGGTAGCGGGCGAAGACGTGCTCGGTGGTGAACTCCAGGAACCGCGAGGCGATGTGCTCCACCTGCCCGCGCAGCTCCCGCAGGTGGCCGGTGATCGCCGACAGCGGCACGCCGGCCGCGTACAGCTCGGCGGCCACCGCCAGCTCCTGCGGCGAGGGCACCAGGAACTGGTCCGGGCGCCCCGGGATCCGCTCCAGCACTCCCAGTTCGCAGGCCTCGTCCACCGCCTCGTCGTCCGGCTTGCCGCCGAAGCGCTCGTTCAGCTCCGCCCGGCTGATGCGGGCCGCCTCCTCGTCGGTCCACGGCCCGTGCACCTCGGCGACCAGCCCGAGCACGCCGCCCAGCCCGCGCCCGGCGTCCCAGGCCTCCAGCAGCTCCTTGATGGAAGCCAGGGTGTAACCGCGGTCGAGCAGGTCCGCGATCTGCCGCAGCCGCGCCAGGTGCGTGTCCCGGTAGACGTTGGAGCGGCCCCGCCGCTCCGGTTTCGGCAGCAGACCCCGGTCCTGGTACGCGCGGATCGTGCGCACCGTCGCCCCGCTGTGGTGCGCCAGATCCTCGATCCGGTACTCGGCCACCGCCTGATCGGACAATCCCGGCTCCCTACGACATCGCGGCTCTGCCGACCGCACCCGCCGCGGCCCGGGCGGCGGGTGACGCCGCGAGGTACTCGACCGCCCTGCGCAGCGAGCCCTCCTGCGAGGGATGGTACGACCGCCGGAAGTAGCGGGGTATGGCCATGCCGAGCTCTCTCCACGCGGGCGGCAGGCCCTTGGCCACCGCGTGGTTGTGTCCGCGCGGCGAAGAGCGGGTCGCGGTGGCCTCGTCGGGTATCCGGTGCGGCGGTGTGGACTTCCAGCCGAAGGCCGCCCGGGTCGGGCTGATCGGATACCGGGCCCCGGTCACAGCCGGGGCTCCAGCCGCGCGATGCGCCGCAGGGTGCGCGGGGCGAAGCGGGACATCCACAGGGCGCCCTTGGACTCGGGCGTCACCGGCACCACGGCCTCGTTGCGCACCACGGCCCGCAGGATCGCGTCGGCGACCTTCTCCGGCGGGAAGTTGCGCAGCCCGTACAGCCGCGAGGAGCGTTCCTGGCGGCGCCTCTCCTCGGCCTCGTCCACCCCGGCGAAGCGCGAGGTGGCGGTGATGTTGGTGTTGACGATGCCGGGGCAGATCGCGGAGACGCCGATCGATTTCGACGCCAGTTCGGCGCGCAGGCACTCCGACAGCATCAGCACCGCGGCCTTGGAGGTGCTGTAGGCGGGCAGGGTCCTGGAGGGCAGGTAGGCGGCGGCGGAGGCGGTGTTGACGATGTGTCCGCCCTGCCCGCGCTCGGCCATCTGCTTGCCGAAGATCCGGCAGCCGTGGATGACGCCCCACAGGTTGACGTCGAGGACCTTCTTCCAGTCTTCGGCGCTGGTGTCGAGGAAGGCCCCGGACAGGCCGATCCCCGCGTTGTTGACCAGCACGTCCACGATCCCGTACTCCGCGGCGACCTTCGCCGCGAGCTTCTCCATGGCCTGCTCGTCGCTGACGTCGGCGCACTCGCCCCAGGCCTCGGGGGCACCGACCAGGCGGGCCATGTCCGCCGTGCGCGCCGCGCCCTCGGCGTCCCGGTCCACGGCCACCACCCGGGCCCCCGCCTCGGCGAAAGCGAAGGCGGTGGCGCGGCCGATGCCGCTGGCCGCGCCGGTGACCAGGACCAGTTGGCCGCCGAAGCGGTCGGCGTACTTTCCCGGAGCCTTCTGCTCCGGAGACCGCGTGGCGGGCTCCTCCCGGGCCGTGACGAACTCGGTGATCCACGCCGCCAGCTGGTCGGGCCGGGTCCGGGGCACCCAGTGCTTGGCGGGCAGCGTGCGGCGCACCAGATCCGGGGCCCAGCCCTCCAGGTCGTCGTAGAGCCGCTCGGACAGGAAGGCGTCCCCGGTCGGGGTGATCAGCTGTACGGGTACGTGGGCGTACGCGTCAGGGCGGGGCCGGCGCAGCCTTGGGCGCACGTTGTCGCGGTAGAGCCAGGCGCCGTGCGCCGCGTCCGAGGGCAACGAGGCCGTCGGGTAGGAGCCGGCCGGCACTTTCTCCACGCGCTCGAGGATCGCCGGCCACCGCTTGCCGAGCGGCCCGCGCCAGGCGAGCTCCGGCAGCACGGGCGTGTGCAGCATGTACACGTACCAGGACTTGGCGCCCTGGCCCAGCAGCTGCGCCGCCCGGCGCGGGGTGGGCCGGGCCATCCGCTTCTTGATCCAGTGCCCGAAGTGGTCGAGGGAGGGGCCCGACATCGAGGTGAAGGACGCGATCCGGCCCTCGGTACGGGCGACGGTGGCGAACTCCCAGCCCTGGACGGAGCCCCAGTCGTGGCCGACCAGGTGGACCGGCCGGTCCGGGCTGACCGCGTCGGCCACGGCCAGGAAGTCGTCGGTCAGCTTCTCCAGGGTGAAGCCCCCGCGCAGCGGCTGCGGCGCGGTCGAGCGCCCGTGGCCGCGTACGTCGTAGAGCACCACGTGGAACCGCGCGGCCAGCCGCTCGGCGACCTCCGACCACACTTCCTTGCTGTCCGGGTAGCCGTGGACCAGGACCACCGTGGGCTGCTCGGCGTCGCCCAGTTCGGCCACGCACAGCTCCACCCCGCCGGTGTTCACCCAGCGCTCGCGCGCGCCCGCCGGTCCTGCCGTACCCGTCGCGTCGATGCCGTTCATGCCGCTCATGCCGCCTTCTCCTCAGCCCAGCGCCGCACGTGCGGCAGATCGTCGTCCAGCCAGAACGCGCTCTCCTCGGGGTCCCGGGAGTCGGTGACGACCAGGATCTCCTCGAACTTCGCACCGGTGCCCCGGAAGCCCAGATGCGGCTCCACCGCCCACAGGCCGGGCTGCGGCGCGTGGTCGGAGAAGCGGTAAGGGCTCCACAGCGGAGACCATCCCTCACGGTGCCCGTGCAGTGCGTCGGAGGCCAGCCCCTTCAGGGACTGGGTGCCGAAACCGAACGCCGTCGGGGACCAGCGCCGCTCCTTGACCCGGTCGATCTTGTGCGCGATCACGCCGAAGGGATAGGCCCGGTGCCGGTTGGCGTACCCCTGCCGGGTCATGAGCCGCTCGACGTTCCCGTAGATCTCGCGCAGGGAGCGGCGCTCCCGGACCTGCTCCAGGATCAGGGTGCGGTGCGCCTGCAGATCGGACATGAGCCGGTCCTGCACCGGGTTGAGTCCGAGGCTGCCCGAGTAGCCGATGTCCGCCGCGTAACCCTTGTAGACCGGGGCCATGTCGAGGATGAAGGGCATCCCCGGCTCCAGCTTCCGGTTCGTCGGGAAGAACTGCAGCGGGATCTTGAAGTCCGCGAAGGCGGTGCGGTCGCCGAACCAGGCGAAGGGCAGGTGGAACCAGTCGCGCACGCCGCGCTCGCGCAGCCACTCCCGCTGCATCCGCGCCGCCTCGCGCTCGGTCATTCCGGGGCGCAGCTGTGCGGCGACGGTCTCCGCGCACTCGTAGGAGAGGCGCTGCACTTCCCTGAACCCGCGAAAATCGTCCCCTGCCATGGTCAGCACCCGTCTCGGTCGCCGTACGTGCCCGTAAGTTGACACTGATGAATGTGACAATGACTGGAGATCACGTCAAGGGTGGTGCACAGACCTGTGGACAAAGTTGTCCGGTCCACATCAGCCTCCAGTACGGGCATGTACGCCTGAAGGCTGAGACGGGATCCAGCTCAAGGTCTGACGATTCGCGCGAGCTCCGCCACTAACGTCGAAGCCGTGACTGTCATCGCGACCGAAAGCCTGAGCAAGCGGTACCCCCGAGTGACCGCCCTCGACCGGCTCTCCCTGGACATCGGGCCTGGTGTGACCGGCCTGGTGGGCGCCAACGGAGCCGGCAAGTCCACGCTGATCAAAATCCTGCTGGGACTGTCCCCCGCCACCGAGGGCAGCGCCGCCGTGCTCGGCCTCGACGTCACCACGCATGGCAGTGCCATCCGTGAACGCGTCGGCTACATGCCCGAGCACGACTGCCTGCCACCCGACGTCTCGGCCACCGAGTTCGTCGTCCACATGGCCCGGATGTCCGGGCTCCCGCCCACCGCGGCGCGGGAACGCACCGCCGACACCCTGCGTCACGTGGGGCTCTACGAGGAGCGCTACCGCCCCATCGGCGGCTACTCCACGGGCATGAAGCAGCGCGTCAAGCTGGCCCAGGCGCTCGTCCACGACCCCCAACTGGTCCTCCTCGACGAGCCCACCAACGGTCTCGACCCGGTCGGGCGCGACGAGATGCTCGGCCTGATCCGCCGCGTCTACACCGACTTCGGCATCTCCGTCCTGGTCACCTCCCACCTCCTGGGCGAGCTGGAGCGGACCTGCGACCACGTCGTGGTCGTCGACGGCGGCAAGCTGCTGCGCTCCAGCTCCACCAGCGACTTCACCCAGATCACCACGACCCTGGCGGTCGAGGTCACCGACTCCGACGAGCACCCGGACGGCACCGCCGCCCTGCGCAAGGCGCTCACCGAGGCGGGCATCGTCCTGCACGAGGGCGAGGAGCAGGGCCTGCCCGGCGCCGGCCACATCCTCCTGGTGGAGGCCACGGGCGAGGAGACGTACGACCTGGTCCGCGACACCGTCGCCGACCTCGGCATCGGCCTGGTCCGCATGGAGCAGCGCCGCCACCACATCGCGGAGGTCTTCCGCGAGAACGAACAGCCCGCGCGGTCCACCCACCAGAAGGGAGCCGGTTCCGATGGCGCCTGACACCTCGACCCAGATCCACAACATCGGCTACCGGTCCTACGACGGGCCCCGGCTCGGCCGCGGCTACGCCCGCAAGTCGCTGTTCTCGCAGTCCCTGCGCGGCGCCTACGGACTCGGCCGGTCCGCCAAGTCCAAGGTCCTGCCGATGATCCTCTTCGCGGTGATGTGCGTTCCCGCCCTGATCCTCGTCGCGGTGGCCATCAACATCCCCGGCTCCACCGACCTGCCGATCAAGTACACGACGTACGCCCTGACCACCCAGGTGGTCATCGGACTCTACCTCGCCTCGCAGGCACCCCAATCGGTCTCCCGCGACCTGCGCTTCAAGACCGTTCCGCTCTACTTCTCCCGGCCCATCGAGCGGGTCGACTACGTGGTGGGCAAGTTCGCGGCCATGGCCTCGGCCCTGTTCATCCTCACCGCCACCCCGCTGTTGATCATGTGGATCGGCTCGCTGCTGGCGAAGTTCGACTTCGGTGACCAGACCAAGGGATTCGGGCAGGGACTGGTGTCGGTACTGCTGCTGTCGCTGCTGTTCGCGGGCCTCGGCCTCGTCATGGCCGCGCTCACGCCCCGCCGCGGATTCGGCGTCGCGGCGATCATCGCCGTGCTCCTGATCCCGTACGGCGCGGTGACCGCCGTCCAGGGGATCGCCTACAGCACCGGGAACACCGGAGCCATCGAGTGGATGGGCCTGTTCTCCCCCATCACCCTGATCGACGGGGTCCAGACGGCCTTCCTCGGCGCCACCACCGCCTTCCCCGGTGGTGAAGGCCCCTCGGCCGGCACCGGCGTCGTCTACCTGCTCGTCGTCCTCGGCCTCATCGCCGGCTCCTACGCCGCCCTGATGGCCCGCTACCGGAAGGCCGGGCTGTGACCATCATCGACATCGACCACACCTCCCGCTGGTTCGGGAACGTCGTCGCCGTCAACGACGTGACCATGCGCATCGGTCCCGGCGTCACCGGCCTCCTCGGCCCCAACGGCGCGGGCAAGTCCACCCTCATCAACATGATGGGCGGCTTCCTGGCCCCCTCCACGGGCACCGTGACCCTCGACGGCACGCAGATCTGGTGCAACGAACAGGTCTACAAGCAGATCGGCGTCGTGCCCGAGCGCGAGGCCATGTACGACTTCCTCACCGGCCGCGAGTTCGTCGTCGCCAATGCCGAGCTGCACGGGCTCGGCGACGCCGACGCCCAGCGGGCGCTGGCCACGGTGGAGATGGAGTACGCCCAGGACCGCAAGATCTCCACGTACTCCAAAGGCATGCGCCAGCGCGTGAAGATGGCCTCCGCCCTCGTCCACGACCCGTCCGTGCTGCTCCTCGACGAGCCGTTCAACGGCATGGACCCGCGCCAGCGCATGCAGCTGATGGACCTGCTGCGGCGGATGGGCGACGACGGACGGACCGTCCTGTTCTCCTCCCACATCCTGGAGGAGGTCGAGCAGCTGGCCTCCCACATCGAGGTGGTCGTCGCCGGCCGGCACGCCGCCTCCGGCGACTTCCGCAAGATCCGCCGCCTGATGACGGACCGCCCGCACCGCTACCTCGTCCGCTCCTCCGACGACCGGGCCCTCGCCGCGGCCCTGATCGCCGACCCGTCCACGGCCGGTATCGAGGTCGACCTGAAGGAAGGCGCCCTGCGCATCCAGGCCGTCGACTTCGGGCGCTTCACCGAGCTGCTGCCGCGGGTCGCCCGCGCGCACGGCATCCGGCTGCTGACGGTCTCGCCTTCCGACGAGTCCCTCGAGTCGGTCTTCTCCTACCTCGTCGCGGCCTGAAGGAGCTGGCACCCATGTACGACCCCACCGTTGCCCGGCTCACCTACCGGGCCCTGCTCGGCCGCCGCCGCGCGCTGATCCTCTTCCTGCTGCCCGCCCTGCTGATCCTGATCGCGATCGCCGTCCGCGCCCTCACGGGTGTGGACGACAAGGTCGCCGCCGACCTGCTCGGCGGTTTCGCCCTCGCGACGATGGTCCCGCTGATCGGTGTCATCGCCGGCACGGGCGCCATCGGCCCCGAGATCGACGACGGATCGATCGTCTACCTGCTCTCCAAGCCGGTGAAGCGGCCGACGATCATCATGACCAAGCTGACGGTGGCGATCGCCGTCACCATGGCTTTCTCCGCGATCCCCACCCTGATCGCCGGATTCATCCTCAACGGCAACGGACAGCAGATCGCCGTCGCCTACACCATCGCGGCCCTGGTGGCCTCGATCGCCTACAGCGCGCTGTTCCTGCTGCTGGGCACCGTCAGCCGGCACGCGGTCGTCTTCGGCCTGGTCTACGCCCTGATCTGGGAGTCGCTCTTCGGCAGCCTGGTCTCAGGGGCCAAGACCCTCAGCGTCCAGCAGTGGGCCCTGTCCCTGGCCGAGAAGGTCGCGGGCGAGGGATACGTCGACGCCACCGTCGGCCTGCCCACCGCCGCGGTCCTGCTCACCGTGGTCACCGTCGGCGCCACCGTCTACGCGGGCCAGAAGCTGCGACGCCTCACCCTGGCCGGCGAGGAGTAGGTCCCGCCCACCGCTTGAAGACGTGCCCCGCCCAGCCCACCGGCCAGGCGGGGCACAGCTTCGCGCGTCATCATCGGGGCATGATCGAGCACACCGAGCCCGAGCCGTCCAGGCCCTTGCGGGCCTGGATACGCTCCTCGCCCGGAACGCACATCTGGCTCATGATCATCGCGATCACCAGCATCATCGTGGCGATCGCCCCCGACCGGGTCGAGCACATCCTGCTCCACCGCCACAGCAGCAACATCCACCAGCTGGTCGAACACCCCGTCCGGGCGCTCCTGAGCAGTGCCTTCTGGATCGAGAACCCGGCATCCCTCGCCCTCTACGCCGCGCTCTTCGAGCTGTTCCAGGCCCCCGTCGAACGCTGGCTCGGCACCTTGCGCTGGCTGGTCATCGTCGCGGCCGCGCACATCGTCGCCACGCTGGTCAGCCAGAAGGTCCTCCTGACGGCCATCGAGGACCACCGCGCCCCGCGCAGCATGACCCACGTGGTGGACATCGGCGTCAGCTACGGAATCGCGGCCGCCGTCGGCGTCCTCACCTACCGGCTCCCCAGCCCCTGGCGGTGGCTCTACCTCGCGGGCGCCGTCGCCTTCTTCGGCCTCCCCCTCCTCACCGGGGGCACCTTCACCGATCTCGGCCACGCCATCGCGCTCTGCGTCGGCCTGCTCGCGTGGCCGCTCACCCGCCGCGCAGCTTCCGGGGGCACTGTTTCACGTGAAACATGAACAGCCGGCCCCGGATCCAGGGCTGACGCACCGAAATTCGCTGGTACGGGGAGTGCGCGAGGGGGAGAGTGATGCGTGCGGGGAGCAACAAAAGGTCCGGGGCAGCCACTTCGAGCGCGCCGTCTGGCGCGGGCTGCCCCGGACCTCTCGTAAGTCGTGGGGATTACGCGGCGCCCAGCAGACGTTCGAGGACCACGGCGATGCCGTCCTCCTCGTTGGAGGTCGTCACCTCGTCGGCCACCGCCTTGAGTTCAGCGTGTGCGTTGGCCATGGCCACCCCGTGCGCCGCCCAGCCGAACATCGGGATGTCGTTGGGCATGTCGCCGAAGGCGATCGTCTCCGCCGCCTTCACCCCGAGCCGGCGCGCGGCCAGCGAGAGGCCCGTGGCCTTGGTCAGCCCCAGGGGCAGGATCTCCACGATCCCGGGGCCGGCCATCACGATGTCGACCAGGCTGCCCACCGTCTCGCGGGCCACCTTGACGAGCGCGTCGTCGTCCAGTCCCGGGTGCTGGATGTACAGCTTGTTCAGCGGGGCCGTCCACACCGCGGCGGTGTCCTCCAGGTATATCGCCGGCAGGCCCTCCTGCACCTGGTAGCCGGGCCCGAACAGGACCTCGCCGTCCACCCCGTCCCGGCTGGCCGCCAGGGCCAGCGGACCGATCTCGGCCTCGATCTTCGCCAGCGCGAGCCCGGCGAGCTGCCGGTCCAGGGTCACCGAAGTCAGCAGCCGGTGCGCGCCCGCGTCGTAGACCTGCGCCCCCTGCCCGCACACGGCGATGCCCTGGTAGCCGAGATCGTCCAGGACGTGCCGGGTCCAAGGGACGGCACGGCCGGTGACGACGATGTGTGCCGCGCCCGCCGCGGTGGCCGCGACGAGCGCTTCACGGGTGCGTTCCGAGACGGTGTCGTCGCCGCGCAGCAGCGTGCCGTCGAGGTCGGTCGCGACGAGCTTGTACGGGAACGGGACCGGGCTCACTTGGTGATCGGCTCCAGGACCTCGCGGCCGCCGAGGTACGGACGGAGCGCCTGTGGCACGTGCACCGAACCGTCGGCCTGCTGGTGGTTCTCCAGGATCGCGACGATCGTGCGCGGTACGGCGCACAGCGTGCCGTTCAACGTGGACAGCGGCTGGGTCTTCTTGCCGTCGCGGTAGCGGATCGACAGGCGGCGGGCCTGGAAGCCGTCGCAGTTCGAGGCGGAGGTCAGCTCGCGGTACTTGCCCTGGGTCGGGATCCACGCCTCGCAGTCGAACTTGCGCGAGGCGGAGGCGCCCAGGTCACCCGTGGCGACGTCGATCACCTGGAACGGCAGCTCCAGGCTGGTCAGCCACTGCTTCTCCCACTCCAGGAGGCGCTGGTGCTCGGCCTCGGCCTCCTCCGGCGCGACGTACGAGAACATCTCGACCTTGTCGAACTGGTGGACGCGGAAGATGCCCCGGGTGTCCTTGCCGTACGTACCGGCCTCGCGGCGGAAGCACGGCGAGAAGCCGGCGTAGCGCAGCGGCAGCTTGTCGGCGTCGATGATCTCGTCCATGTGGTACGCGGCGAGCGGGACCTCGGAGGTGCCGACCAGGTAGTAGTCGTCCTTCTCCAGGTGGTACACGTTCTCCGCGGCCTGGCCGAGGAAGCCGGTGCCCTCCATGGCGCGCGGACGGACCAGTGCCGGGGTGAGCATCGGGATGAAGCCGGCCTCGGTGGCCTGCGCGATGGATGCGTTGACCAGTGCCAGCTCGAGCAGGGCGCCCACGCCGGTGAGGTAGTAGAAGCGCGAGCCCGACACCTTGGCGCCGCGCTCGACGTCGATGGCGCCCAGCGACTCGCCGAGTTCCAGGTGGTCCTTCGGCTCGAAGCCCTCGGCGGCGAAGTCGCGGATCGTGCCGTGCGTCTCCAGGACGGTGAAGTCCTCCTCGCCGCCGACCGGGACGTCCTCGTGGACGATGTTGCCGAGCTGGAGCAGGAGCCGCTTGGCGGCTTCGTCCGCCTCGTTCTGCTCGCTCTCGGCCGCCTTGACGTCCTGCTTGAGCTGCTCGGCCTTCTTCAGGAGCTCCGCCCGCTCTTCCGCGGAGGCCTTCGGGATGAGCTTGCCGAGCGACTTCTGCTCATTGCGCAGTTCGTCGAAGCGCATGCCGGAGGACCTGCGGCGCTCGTCGGCGGAGAGCAGTGCGTCGACGAGTTCGACGTCCTCTCCACGAGCGCGCTGCGAGGCGCGGACACGGTCAGGGTCTTCACGGAGCAGCCGGAGGTCAATCACCCCTCCAGGCTACCGGGCTGGGGTTCCTGGGATCACACCGATATCACGCTGCGTGTCGCTATGTCCTAATTGCCGCGAATGCATAAGTCTTGACTGCTGGCCGGAAGTGAACCTTCTCGGCCGGTCAATAAAAGCGGTCCCATTCCGCGAAAAGGGGCACATCGCCGACCGTGCGCAGCGCCTGAGCAGGGTCGGAGGCGGTTCCTTGTCCACAGGAGTTACCCGGCGGCAGATCTTATCCACAGGCTGTGCGCTGTCGCTGTGGACACGTATATAGATCATTGAGGACCGGTAGCGGGTCGGAGTGAATCAGGGTTCAAACCACCCTCACACACTCATTCGGGTGGGAATGACTCGCCCCAAAGAGTTGATCCGCGATATGGGGGTGACGTCGTTCACCTTCCGCTCTCCAGCGCGAAACCTGGGCCCTGCGACCGATTTGTCGACCTTGTCATGCCGCTCTGTCGACTTGTCCCCAGGTCGCCATCCGCGCCTGTGGATAACTTTGTGGACAGTGGGTGAAGTCTCAGGCCCGGCCGTCCAGGCAGCGCGTCAGCCAGTCGGAGGCGGCGGTGAAGTCGCCATCGGAGGTTCCGGGCCTCGGCGCGCGGACGTCACCCTGAGCGACGCCCGCCCGCGGGTAGGACCCGAGGAACCGGACCTGGGGACAGGTGCGCTTGAGGCCCATGAGGGCCTCGCTGACGCGGCGGTCGGAGATGTGCCCCTCGGCGTCGACCGCGAAGCAGTAGTTGCCGATGCCCTCCCCCGTCGGCCGGGACTGGATCAGCATCAGGTTGACCCCCCGCACGGCGAACTCCTGGAGGAGCTCCAGCAGCGCACCGGGGTGGTCGTCGCCGAGCCACAGCACCACGGAGGTCTTGTCGGCGCCCGTCGGAGCGGCGGGCCGGGCGGGACGGCCGACGAGGACGAAGCGGGTCTCGGCGTTCTCGGCGTCGTGGATCTCGGTGACCAGCGGGACGAGCCCGTAGGTGGCGGCGGCGAACTCGCCGGCGAAGGCCGCGTCGAAACGGCCCTCCTGGACCAGCCGGGCGCCGTCGGCGTTCGAGGCGGCCGACTCCCACACCGCGTCGGGCAGGTTCGCCCGCAGCCAGTTCCGCACCTGGGGCTGGGCGACCGGGTGCCCGGTGACCGTCTTGACGTCCGACAGCGAGGTACCGGGGCGCACCAGCAGCGCGAAGGCGATCGGCAGCAGCACCTCCCGGTAGATCATCAGCGGTTCGCCGGAGGCCAGTTCGTCGAGGGTGGCGGTGACCCCGCCCTCGACCGAGTTCTCGATCGGCACCAGGGCGGCAGCCGCCTCGCCGTTGCGCACGGCGTCCAGGGCGGCCGGGACCGACACCATGGGGACGAGCTCCCGGGTATCTGCTTCCGGCAGTGTGCGCAGGGCTGCTTCGGTGAAAGTGCCCTCGGGTCCGAGATACGTGAAGCGGGTGGCCGACATGCGGTCAGCCTAATGCCGGGGTGCCGCCCGCCGGGGTGCTGTTCACCCTTCGAGCAGCCGCTGCCCCACGTACTCGCCGGTGCGGGGACCGGCCGGAACCGCGTAGAGGCCGCTGGACTCGTGCCGGATGAAGGCCGACAGCGCGTCACCGCGGTCGAGCTTGCGCTGGACGGGGACGAACCCGCGCAGCGGATCGGCCTGCCAGCACACGAAGAGGAGTCCCGCGTCGGGCGCACCGTCCGGGCCGATCCCGTCGTGGAAGGAGAAGGGGCGCCGCAGCATGGCGGCTCCGCCGTTCTGCTCGGGTGCGGAGATCCGGGCATGGGCGTTGGCCGCGATGACCGGCTTGCCGTCGACTCCGATCTTGTCGAGTGCCATCTCGGTGGTCTCGCCGCCGCCGGTCAGCGGGGCGCCGGTGGCCTTGGTACGGCCGATCACCTGCTCCTGCCGAGCGAGGGGCTGCGCGTCCCACGCGTCGAGGAGCATCCGGATGCGCCGGACGACGGCGTACGAGCCGCCCGCCATCCAGGCGTGCTCGGCGGGCCCGGGGCCGGCGGCGGGCACGAAGATCCGCTTGTCGAAGTCGGGCTCGGAAGGCTTCGGATTGCCCGTTCCGTCGATCTGGCCCATGAGATTGCGGGCGGTCATCGGGGCGGCGGTGGCGCCGGGCGAGCGGTTGAACCCGTTCATCTGCCAGCGGACGCGGGCCGCCTGCCCCGCGTCCTTCTGGAGGGCGCGCAGGGCGTGGAACGCGACGAGCCCGTCGTTGGCGCCGATCTGCACCCACAGGTCGCCGTTGCTGCGCTGGGCGTCGAGGTTGTCCGAGGAGAAGTCCGGCAGCGGGTCCAGGGCGGCGGGGCGGCGGGCGGTGAGGCCCGTGCGCTCGAAGAAGGAGTGGCCGAAGCCGAAGGTGACCGTCAGGGAGGACGGTCCGGCGTCGAGTGCGACGCCGGTGTCGTCGGTCGGGGCCGTCTCCCCGGCCATCAGTCGTCGGGCGGTCTCGGACCAGCGCCGCAGCAGCGCGGCGGCCTCCGTGCGGCCCGCCCCCGCGGCGAGGTCGAAGGCGACGAGGTGCCCCTTGGACTGCAGGGGCGTGGTGATGCCCGCCTGGTGGTCGCCGTGGAAGGCGACCTGGGTGGCGCCGAGGGAGGACAGGCTGCCCGCGGCCCCGGAGGCGGAACCGCTCCCCGAGCCGGCGAACGCGGACTGCCCGAACGCGCCACCGGCGGCGCCCAGCGCGAGCCCGGCGGCCCCTGCGGCGCCGACGGTGCCCAGCAGCCGGCGGCGGGAGATCTCGATGTCGGTGTTGCTCTCGGTCACGCTGGTCAGCCGATCTTCACGGTCTTGTGGACGGTCGTCTGGTCGATGTCGGACGTGCGGACGGTCACGTCGATGCGCCATTCGCCGGCGAGCGGCAGCTGCACACCGGACGCCGTCCAGTGCCCCGGCGCGGCGCGTTCGGGCAGGAGGGGCAGGGGGCCGATGTCCTTCGCCGGGAGGGTGAAGGACACCTTGACCTCGGGGAGGTCGAGGGGCGTGCCCGCTGCGGAGTCGGCCCACAGATGAAGGGTGTTGGCGCCGACCCGGCCCGGGTCGAGCTCGAGCCGGACGTTCCCCTTGCCGTCCCGGCCGCCGGTGTCGAAGGGCAGGGTGATCTTCACGGCGCGGTCCGGAACCGCCGTCGCGGTGGAGCCCCGGGATGCCTCCTGCTCTACGGTGCGACCGGGCTCGGTGCTCGTGAGCACCGTGGTGACGGCGAGCAGTGCCACGGCGACACCCGCCTCGGCGAGGACGGAGCGGCGCAGGCCCGCACGGTCCGGATCGGCGTCGCGGACCCGCTTCTCGCGGGCGCTCTCGAGCGCGGCGCGCTGCCGGGCGAGCTGGGCGGCGCGCCGGGGGTCGGCGGGCACGGCGGCCGGCTCTGTTTCACGTGAAACATCGACTGCGGCGACGGCTGTTTCACGTGAAACATCGGCTGTCGCGGCGACTGTTTCACGTGAAACATCGACGCTGTCCGCGGGAGCGTCGGCGAGCCGTGCGGTCCACTTGCGGGACAGGTAGGCGATGCCGACGAGGACGGCGACCAGGCCGACCTTCAGGAGCAGAAGCTGCCCGTACGAGGTCCCGGTCAGTGCCGACCAGCTGCCCAGCTGGCGCCAGGACTGGTAGACGCCGGTGACCGCGAGCACCAGGACGCTGACGAAGGCGACCTGGGAGAAGCGCCGGACGGCCGCCCGCTCGATCCCGGGGACCTTGTACAGGGCGACGAGCAGAGCGGTCAGCCCGCCGAGCCAGGTGGCCACGGCCAGCAGGTGCAGGATGTCGGCCGGCATGGCGATGCCGGGCTGGATGCCCGTGGCGGCGTGCTCGGACAGGGCCCAGGTGGCGGCGATGCCGGCGGACACGACGGCCCCGCCGATGCCCAGGCCGAAGGTGAGGTCGTTGGTGTCCCGGGCCTCGGCGTCCCGGGCCTCCTCCGCGTCCTCCGCAGAGGTGTCCACCACGCCGTCCTCAGCTGTCACGGCGGCGCCCTGCCGGCGTGCGTAGACGCCGAAGAGGACCGCGATGAAGAGGGCCGCGGCGCCCAGCAGGAGCAACCGCGAGATCAGTGAGGCCCCGGTCTTGGTCTCCAGGACGTCCTTGAGGCCTTCGAGGTCGAAGAGGTCGGCGAACTTTCCGGACCCGGTGTAGGGGGCGCGGAGCACGAGCATGGCGAGGGTGGCGGCCGTCAGGGTCACCCAGGCACGAACGACGAGCTTCTGGAGCGGCCGTTCGGCGGCGCCCCGGCGCCAGCACAGCAGGATGAAGGCGGCGCCGCCGACGAGGACGGTGAAGCCGGCGTAGGCGGCGTAGCGGGCGATCCCGTACGCGATGCCGACCGGCCCGCCGCCCGCCTGGGCGGCGGGCAGGGTGACATCGGTGGCCGAAGGCGCTCCGATGGAGAAGGTGAAGGCGCCGGAGATCGGGTGGCTGTCGGCGGAAACCGCCTGCCAGGCGACGGTGTACGTGCCGTTGGGCAGCCCGGGGCGCAGCGCCGTGCCGTAGCGGATGGTGCTCCCGCTGCACATGTCGCGCAGTTCGCCGGTGTCCACCCGCCTGCCCTGCGGGTCGAGCACGCGGATGGAGTCGTCGCCCAGGGCGACCTGCTCCGAGAAGGAGAGCGTGACCTGGGCGGGGGCCGTGGCGACCACCGCCCCGTCCGCGGGGTCGCTCGCGGTGAGTGCGGCGTGTGCCGAGGCCGGGGAGGCCGCGGTGAACAGGGCCGCCAGCAAGGCCGCGAGGACCAGCACGAGGCGCGGCAGCAGTGCCGCGGTCCGGGAGTGCACCGTGGAGGGGGCGGGGGCGGTGGCCGTCATGGCGAGTCGCTTCCTCGGTCCGTCAGTGGCCGTTGCCGGCGGTGGATGTCGGAGCCTGACCGGTGTACGTCCGTTCCTTCACATCGAGCTCGACCTTGACCGGGCCGGCCTTCTCGAAGCGCAGCTCGATGGTGACCTTGTCGCCGACCGTCGGCGTGCTCTTGAGCCCCATGAACATGATGTGGTCGCCGCCGCGCTCCAGCTTGAGCTCGCCGTTGGCGGGCACGTCCAGGGACGGGACCTGCTGCATCTTCTGGTTCTTCGTCTCGTGGATCTGCAGATCGTCGGAGAGCGGGGAAGTGACGCCGGTGAGCTTGTCGGCGGTCCCGGAGTCGTTCTTGATGACCATGAACGCGCCGGCCATCTTGTCGTTGACCGGCTGGGGCATGAAGGCGCCGCTGACCGTCGGCGCGGCCTCGGACGCCCCGTCCTCGGAGCCGGAACAGCCGGATATGGCGAGTGCTGCCGTCAGGGAGAGGGCGGCGGCGAGAGTGCGGGTGGTGCGGGCGTTCACGGGTTCTCTCCCTTGATGATCTTCGGCAGGTCCTTGGTGTAGTCGTCGACGGTCGTGCCCTCGCCGTAGAGGACGTAGCCCTCGTCCGTCTTGGGCGAGAACGCGATGACCTGGGCGCCGTGCATGGAGACGACGTCGCCGTTGGCCTCCTTCTTGGGGGCCTCGATGCCGATGCCGAGCGAGCGCGCGGCGGCCTGGATGGTGGCGAAGTCCCCGGTGAGTCCGGTGAAGGCCGGGTCCTGGTTCCTGAGCCACGAGGCGAGGGAGTCGGGAGTGTCCCGTTCGGGGTCGGTGGTGACGAAGACGACCTGGAGGTTGTCCTGGTCGGCCTTGGGGAGTGCCTTCTTGGCGACGGCGATGTTGCTCATCGTCAGCGGGCACACGTCGGGGCAGTGGGTGTAGCCGAAGTAGATGAGCGTCGGCTTGCCCTTGGTCTGCTCGCGCAGGTTCCACGGCTTGCCCGTGGTGTCGGTGAGGAGCAGCTCCGGCTTGGTGAACGGGCGGTCCAGCACGGTCGCGGCCTTGGTGGTGCTCTGGCCACCGGAGATCTGGGTGACCGAACCGGGCTTGGCGGTTTCGCCGCCGCAGGCGGTCAGGGTGAGTGCGGCCGCCGCGAGGAGTGCGGCGACCGTCACGCGTGTGGTGCGCATGGAGAGATGTCCCTGGGATCGGGGATGTGACGGGGTGTTCGGGAACGGCAGGGCGACGGGGCGCGGCCGGTCAGGCGGAACGGCGGCGCGAGGCGACGCCGAAGGCGACACCGCCGAGCCCGATCACGATGCCGGCGATGCCGAGGGCGCGCGCGGTCGTGTCGGAGCCGTGCTTCGCGTCGGCCTGGTCGTGGCCGTGCCCGGTGTCCTCGGCGTTCTTGTCGGCGTTCTTGTCACCGGCGTCGTGGTGATCGGCGCCCTTGGCGGCGGTCAGCTTCAGGACGGGCGCGGGGTTCTGCGGCTCCGCGGCGCCTTCCTTGGCCTCCTCGATCCAGCGGACGACCTCACCGTTGTCGTAGGTCTGGATGGACTTGAAGACCATCTGGTCCGCGTTCTCGGGCAGCTTGCCCACGGAGAGCGGGAACTGCTGGAACTTGCCGGGCTCGATCTTGCCGCCGGACCAGGTGACCTTGGTGACGGCCTTGGTGATCTGCTTGCCGTGCACGGTGAGCGGCTTGTCGAGGTCGCTGGTCTCGACCTTCACGGTCCAGCCGGGGACGTCCTGCGGCATGACGGACGTGAGCGGCTGGTCGACCGGGAAGTTGACTTCCAGCTGCGTGGTCGAGGCGTTGTCGCGCTCGTTGGGGACCTTGAAGTTGATCGTCGCGTAGCCGCCCTTGGCGGCCTCGCCGGGCTGTACGCCGACGTGCGCCGAGGCGGGACCGGACAGCACGAGGACGGTACCGGCGGCGAGGGCGGCGGCGAAGGAGACACGAGAGGTCTTCATGGCAGGAACACTCCACGGAAGCGGGGGTGACGGTGGCTCCGCGCGGGTGCGCGCGGAGTTCGCGGCACCGGTCCCGTCGTGTGTGTCCCGGGGAGGAGGGTGCCGCGTCAGGCTGCGAGGGCGAGCGCCGGTGGCGGCCCGCGCCTGATCACGGCGTGCTGGAGCGCCTCACGGCCGGTCGCGGCCGCGGGACCGGCTGCGGTCCGCGGGATCCGCGGGATACCGGCGGGCGTGCCCGGGAGTCCCGCGCGGAGGGCGCGTACGAAGGCCAGCGCGGCCCGCAACGGGCGTACCGGGTCGGCTTCGGCGGACAGCCGGGACAGTTCGACGAGACGGAACAGCGCGGCGTCGCCGCGGCCGAGGAGCCAGCCGGCGGCCAGCGCGGCCAGCAGGTGGCCGAGCAGCATGGCAGGGCTGAACAGCCCGGTCGCGGGCGCCGTGGTGGCCGCCTGCGCCACGTGGGCGTGCGCCTCGTGGCCGTGCGCGGCGAGCTGCCCGGCCTGTGCGGCCTCCGCGGCGAGGGCGGCCGGGTCCAGCCCGGCGGCCGTCAGGATCTGCCGGGCGTCCGCCGGGCTGAGCGGTACGGAGTTGCCCCCGCACACCAGCCGCGCGGCGAGCTCGGCCAGCGAGCTGTCGGCGGCGGTGGCCGGGGTGCGAGCCGCCGACGCCGCCGCGGCGCTGTGCTGGCCGAGGCCGAACACCGTGTGCAGCGCGAGCTGTCCGGCGGTCAGCCCGGCCGCGATGCCGGGCAGCGAGCGCCGGCGTCCGGCGAGCGGCGCGGCCACCGCGAAGACGGCGAGGAAGCCGAGGCACAGGGACCACCAGGGCACCGTGGCACAGGACGCCAGGGCGTGCCCGGCCGCGGACAGCACGACACAGACCGCGGTGAACACCGCGGCCCGGATGAGCCGGAGGCCGGCTCCGGCGTGCGTCGCGTGGGGGGCAGTCATGGCCGGGCCATCATCGCACTGCCCCTGGGCCCTCCATACGGCAGGTCCGGAAGGTCCCATGAGTCCGTCATGGGACCTGCCCCGGCAGCTTCGCCGCCGGACCGCGACGGCCACCGCCGCATATACCGGATCCCGGGAGGGCCGCATCGGCCGAACGAGGGCAATCGGGTTCTCGGAGTCCTTTGAGCGCTTACGGTCGCCCCTGGGCGGCAATAGGTAACCGTATGAGCATCTGGTGGTCTCTCCACTTGAGGCGCGAAGCCGCGAGCGTGCCGCTCGCCAGGCGACTGCTGCTCGGGACGATGGAGACCGCGGGGGTTGACCCGGACATCTCCTACGACCTCTCGGTGGCGCTCAGCGAGGCGTGTGCGAACGCCGTGGAGCACGGCGGGAGCGGCGCGATCCCGGACGAGACCGAGGCGTACCACGTCACGGCCTATCTGGACGGGGACTGCTGCCGCATCGAGGTGACCGATTCGGGTCCGGGATTCCCGCCGGCGGCGGTCACCCGCCGCAGACCCTCGCTGGCCGAGCACGGCCGCGGCATGCACCTCATCGAGGAGCTCGCCGACCACGTCCGCTTCCGCAACCGGCCCGGCCGGGGCGCGGTCGTGACTTTCGACAAGATGCTGAAGTGGCGCGACGGCGCACTGCTGAGCGTGTCGTAGAACCGAGGCGCCGTGGCGGAACGACGGGCCGCGCAGACACCGGTGGGCGGGGCCCGTTGCCGGGACCCCGCCCACCGTGGCGCCGCTGTCGCGCCGAGACCGCTCGTCAGCCCTTGAGGCGTGCCATCCAGGCCTCGACCTCGACCGAGGTGCGGGGCAGCCCTGCCGACAGGTTCCGGTTGCCGTCCTCGGTGACGAGGATGTCGTCCTCGATCCGGACGCCGATGCCGCGGTACTCCTCGGGCACGGTCAGGTCGTCGGCCTGGAAGTACAGGCCGGGCTCGACGGTGAGGCACATGCCCGGCTCCAGCGTGCCGTCGACGTAGGCCTCGGTGCGCGCGGCGGCGCAGTCGTGGACGTCCATGCCGAGCATGTGGCCGGTGCCGTGCAGGGTCCAGCGGCGCTGCAGGCCGAGCTCCAGGACGCGCTCGACCGGGCCCTCCAGCAGGCCCCACTCGACGAGCTTCTCGGCCAGGACGTGCTGGGAGGCGTCGTGGAAGTCGCGGAACTTGGCTCCCGGCTTGACCGCGGCGATGCCGGCTTCCTGGGACTCGTACACGGCGTCGTAGATCTTGCGCTGGATGTCGCTGTACGTGCCGTTGATCGGCAGCGTGCGCGTGACGTCGGCGGTGTAGAGGGAGTGCGTCTCCACACCGGCGTCCAGCAGCAGCAGGTCGCCGGAGCGGACGTCGCCGTCGTTGCGGACCCAGTGCAGGGTGCAGGCGTGCGGACCGGCGGCGCAGATGGAGCCGTAGCCGACGTCGTTGCCCTCGACGCGGGCCCGCAGGAAGAAGGTGCCCTCGATGTAGCGCTCGGAGGTGGCCTCGGCCTTGTCGAGGACCTTCACCACGTCCTCGAAGCCGCGGACGGTGGAGTCGACGGCCTTCTGCAGCTCGCCGATCTCGAAGTCGTCCTTCACCGCGCGGGCCTCGGAGAGGTAGACGCGCAGCTCCTCGTCGCGCTCCTTGGTCACCTTGTCGGTGAGGGCGGACTCGATGACGTGGTCGTGGCCGCGCACGTTGCGTACCGGCCCCTCGGCCTCGGTGAGGGCCTCGGCGAGCTCGCGGACGTCCTTGGCCGGGATGCCCAGGAGCTGCTCGGCCTCGGTGAGGGAGTGGCGTCGGCCGACCCACAGCTCGCCCTGGCCCGAGAGCCAGAACTCGCCGTTCTCGCGGTTGGAGCGCGGCAGCAGGTAGACGGTGGCCGTGTGGCCGGTCTCCCCGGTGGGCTCCAGGACCAGGACGCCGTTCTCGGTCTGGTCACCGGTGAGGTACGCGTACTCGGTCGAGGCGCGGAAGGGGTACTCGGTGTCGTTCGAGCGGGTCTTCAGGCGGCCGGCGGGGACGACGAGGCGCTCGCCGGGGAAGCGCGCGGACAGCGCGGCGCGGCGGGCGGCGGTGTGCGAGGCCTGGGCGATGGGCTCCAGCCCGCGCAGCTCGGTGTCGGCCCAGCCGGTGCGCATGCTCTCGGCGAGTTCGTCGCTGACGCCCGGGTACAGAGCGTTCTTGCGCTGCTTGTGCGTCTTCTTGGGCTGCTCTTCTTCCGGGGTCTCCGGGGTGAGCTCGTCAGCCACGTCTTTCTCCTCAGCTACGACGACAGGCACGGACCGGGGTGGGGCCCTTGTCCATCGTATGTGCGAGCACCCGGGGGCCCGTGTGCTTTATCGCACAAACGACCGTTTTGGTCGCGCAGGTCGCGCAGGTCGCGCCGGTCGCACCGCTCGCACCGTCGCCGTCACCGCACCGCCGGCGCTCACTCGAACCGGGCGGCGAGCAGGACGATGTCCTCGGGGAGATCGGCCGGGTCTCCTTCGGGCAGCACGGTCCGCAGGATGTGGTCGCAGAGGTCGGCCGGGTCCTCCCGGGCGGTACGGGGGACCGAGGCGGCCGCCGCGTGCAGCCGGGCATAGGCCCGGTCCATCGGGTCGCCGGTACGGCGCAGCAGCCCGTCCGTGTACAGCAGCACCGTTTCTCCGGGTGCGGGCTCGATCTCCACGCTCGGCGCCTCCCAGCAGGACAGCATGCCGAGCGGCGCGGAGAGCGAGGTCTCCACGTACTCGGTGCGGCGCTCGCCGATGAGCAGCGGCGGGGCGTGTCCGGCGCCGGCCAGGATGATCTTCCGCTGCGCGGGCTCGCAGTAGGCGAAGAGAGCGGTGGCCGAGCGCGCGGGCTCGGTGAGGCGCAGCAGCAGTTCCAGGTCGGACAGGACGGCGACCGGGTCCTCGCCCTCCATCACGGCGTAGGCGCGCAGCGAGGCCCGCAGCCGCCCCATCGCGGCGACGGCGCTGGGCCCCGAGCCGGTGACGGAGCCGACGGCCAGGCCCAGGGCGCCCTCGGGCAGCGGCAGCGCGTCGTACCAGTCGCCCCCGCCGTGCGGGTTGGTGTGGTGGCGGGCGGCGAGCTCGACCCCGGGGACGCGGGGGAGGCGGCTGGGCAGCAGTTCCTCGGTGACGGTGGCCAGGCGCGAACGGGAGCGCTCGACCTCCAGCATCCGGGCGAGGTGCTCGGCGGCGTGCCGTACGTACAGCCCGACGAGGTCGCGCTGGCGGTCGTTGGGCTCGGCCTGCTCGTCGTAGAGCCAGGCGGCGGCGCCGAGCCGGCCGGTGGCCTCGGCGGTCAGCGGGAGCGCGTAGCTGGCGGCGTAGCCCAGGCGGGCGGCCACCTCGCGGTGGCGGGGGGCGACGGGGGCAGCGAAGCCTCCGGTGCCGGGAGGCTCGCCGGGTTCGGGGAGCACCTCGGAGCCGCCGTGGGCGTCGGGGAGGCCGTCGAGGATGCGGCCGTAGGAGGTCGCGCTGCGCGGCACGGTCTCGATGTGGCCGAGGTCGGCGTGGCCGAGCCCGAGGCCGATCGTGTGCGTGGGGCCGAGACCGTCGGAGGGCTCCAGGACGATCAGGCCGCGGCGGGCGCCGACGAGCGCGGCGCCGGCGCGCAGGAACTCGTGGAGGGAGGACTCGAGATCCCCGGTGCGGGCCAGGCGCTCGGTCAGCTCGTGGAGGGTGGTGAGGTCCGAGACCATGCCTGCCAGCCGGTCCTGGATGAGACCGCCCGGGCCGGGTGCCGGGGCCGGGGCGGGGGTGGTCCGGGCGGGCGTGGGCGTCACAGTGTGCGGTGGCGGCGTAACCGTCGGATCGATTCCAGCCACTTTCGGCAGATGCGGGGCGCTCATGGCGTCCGCCTTTCCACCTGGTGCGATTCGCTATATAGCATCGCAAACCCCCAGATCGTGCTGCGCCGCCATCAAGGAATCCACATCTACACGCACACACGGATGCATGTCCAGCATTGTCCAGGTGGGAATCCTGGTGTCCGTGGGACGGCAACTCACTGTCCAGCCAAGGCTAGAACTTGGCCGGAAAAAGCCGGAAGGAGGCGGTTTTTGCGGTCGACTGGACGGGCTCCACAAGGGGTCCGGGTACGTAATCCGTAGTGTCCGGGGCCAGTTGGCGCCGCCCCGGCGCTGTGCTGCCACGATCTCGGCACTGCTGCGATGCTCTGTTTGACCTTCCCCGCAAGGCGCGGGAACCGACCTGGGGCGGCCGTCGTCCTTAGCGGCGGCAGCCGGTGCGGACTTACGTTCCATGACAAAAGCGCACGAACCGTATGAATCTGCATATGGCGGACAGTGACGCGAAACCTGTACGTGTGGTGATAGACCGCTTACATGGTGTGATGTGGCCCTCGGCGTTCAACGGAAAGGAACGAGCGCTCATGCGCGAGATCCTCGGAAGGCGTCTCCAGCGGCTCCGCGATCGCTTTCAATCCCTGCGCCCCACCCCGCGGCAGACCGGCAGGTCGCCGGCTCTCCTCGAAGCGGCGCTCACCTGCGCCACCCAATGGCAGTGGCCCGTACTGCCGGGCGTCGGCCGGTCCGCCACGGACGGCTCGCGCTGCGCCTGCCCCGACCCCGAATGTGTCGTCCCCGGCGCCCACCCCTTCGATCCGGGGCTGCTCGCGGCCACCACGGACCCCCGGATGGTGACGTGGTGGTGGACCAAGCGGCCCACCGCTCCTGTCCTGATGGCCACCGGGGGGACCGCTCCATGTGCGGTGAGCCTGCCGGCGGGCGCGGCTGCGGGGGCCCTCGTACGGCTCCACGCACAAGGCATGCGGCTCGGGCCGGTCGTGGCCACCCCCACGCGGTGGTCGCTGCTGGTGGCGCCGTATTCGCTGGAGCTGCTCGGCGAACTCCTCTACGCCAAGGATCACGTGCCCTCCTCCCTGCGCTTCCACGGTGAGGGCGGCTACCTCCTGCTGCCGCCTTCCGCCGCGTCCAGCGGCGGCCGGGTCCGGTGGGAGAAGGAGCCGTCTTCGGAGCCGGCCGGGCCGGGAGGCGCGCCGGAACTCTGGCTCCCGCAGGTGGAGGCGGTCGTGGACGCGCTGGTCGAGGCGAGCAGCGGCGCACCGGGCGGCGGCAGCAGGCTCGCCTACTGACCTGCCGGGTTCGGCTGGTCACCGGGCGGACGGCGCCGTGCGGATCACTCGTACGGGTGCCAGCGGGACGAGTTTCCCAGGGAATTGGGCGCGGGGCCCTCCGTGCCCCATTCCCGCATCGCTATCTTCGGCGAATGAATCTCCGCCTGATCGGTATCGGCGCCGGTGTGCTGGTCATCTTGTCGCTCCCGCTCGCGGGAGCGATCGCCGGACCGGAATTCGCCGGTCCGGATGACGGAAAAGGCGGCGGCTTGTTCTCGACCCTCGGGCTGTCGGACTCGTCACGGAGCTCTCCCACGCCCCCCGCGCGTGCGGCGGCGCCGACGCCGCAGGCGGCCGGGCCCGAACGGCCGGGCCCCATCGAGCAGCCCCGTACGGATTCCCGATGCGGCCCCGAGCTGTCCTCGCCCCACGGCGTGGAGGCGCAGACGTGCATCTTGGTGGGTGAGGGCCAGACGTGGGGCCGGAGTTACTACCGGAACACGAGCGGTCGCGCGCTGGATGCCGTGCTGACGGTGATGGGGCCGGCCGGGCGGACGGTGCAGATCCTCTGCGCGGTCGGCGCGGGCGACGAGCCGGGACTGTGCGAGACGCCGAGGGAGGACTCGGCCGGGGCGCCGGACAGCTACTCGGCCGTAGCGGAATTTGCAGTTCCTGATGATGAAGGGCGGCTGCTCCTGCGGTCCGGGAGCAACTCACCGGCACCCGCAGACGGTTGAGTACCGCCGAATTTTGAAGGCCCGGTCGCTGGCGACGGGGGATGCACCAGCGACCGGGCTACAAGAACGGTAACAAGAGATCGCCTGTACGCAAATTCGATCTCTGATATTCAGACACCGATTTGCAGACGGTTAGCGGGAGTTGTGACTCCTGTCACCGGCCCCGCGCGAGGGCGCGGGTCAGCTGAGGGTCACCTGTCGGTTGGTGAGCCCGCCGCGGGCCCGGCGCTCCTCCGTGGTCAGCGGGGCGTCCGAGGCCAGAGCCGTGGCCAGCCGTTCCGCGAACTCCCCCGCGGGCTTCTCGACGTCGTCGGCCGTGACCCCGGTGGGCAGGTCCCAGACGGGGACCATGAGGCCGTGCGCGCGGAAGGAGCCGACGAGCTTGGTGCCCTCGCCGAGCGAGGAGGTGCCGGCCGCGTGCAGCCGCGCGAGGGCGTCGAGCAGCTTCTCCTCGGGGTGCGGCATGACCCAGCGCAGGTGGTTCTTGTCCGGGGTCTCGCACCAGTAGGCCGCGTCCACGCCCGTCAGCTTGACGGTGGGAATGGCGGCGGCGTTGGCCCGCTCCAGCGAGGCGGCGATCTCCGGGGAAGCGCTCTGGGCGCTCTCCGATTCCGGAATCCAGAATTCGAAGCCGGTGTGCACAACCGGCTCGAAAACGCCGTCGGAGTCCAGGAGATCCTGAAGTCGCGGTCCGTCGGCCGGCACCCGGCGCGCCGGAACCGGCGTACCCGGCTCCGCCACGAGCGCCCGCTCGAGGGTGTCCGCCATGTCGCGGCCGAGGTCCCCGCTGGAGGAGTCGTTCTGCAGGCCGAGGAGGACGGAGCCGTCCTCGCGGCGCAGCGCCGGCCAGGCCATGGGGAGCACGGTGACCAGAGTGACGGACGGGACGCCCTCGGGCAGGCCGCCCTTCAGGGTCAGCGGAACGGTGGCGGCCGGCACCAGCTCGCGCAGTGCGACCCAGTCGCACTCGCCCGGCAGGCCCTCGAAGGGCCGCCGTACGTGCTCGGTGACGGCGTGCGCGGCGGCTGCGCCGTGGCAGGCCTTGTAGCGCCGCCCGGATCCGCAGGGACAGGGCTCGCGTGCGCCCACCACCGGGATTTCACCGTTGTTGAGCTGCGGCTTTGCGGTCTTGGCTGCGGGGCGCTTCTTGGCCATCGTGCGTGTCTCCCGGTTGCGGCGGTACGGCGTCGTGTCTGGGCGCGAGCCTAGCCGTTCGTACCGCCGGAACCGGTGGGGTGCGGCCGGGAGCACGGTCGGCGTGCGCTCCCGGACGGCCGCCTGATGCGATGTCCGGTACTGCTGTGTGCTGTGCTGCTCTTCGCCGGTTGGGGGATCCAGGTCACGGATCCTGATGGCGGATCCAGGTCAGGGATCCCGGGCTCGGCTCCTGGTTCACGGATCCAGGTCGTCGAAGGCCGTGCTGAAGTCGATCGCCGGGGGCGCAACGCGCGTAGCGAAATCCTCGTGCCGGGTCCCACAGGCAACGATCACCCAGACGGTGACCTCACCTGCCGCTCCATCCCGGACACCCCAGTCCTGGGCCAGCGCGCTGATGATGTTCAGCCCGCGGCCGCCCCGTGCGGTGACCGATGGCGTGGCCGGCACCGGGCGGGTGGGTCCGCCTCCGTCCGTGACCTCGACCGTCAGCCGCCCCGCCTTGTCGACGCGCCATGCGGCGCGTATCTCCCCGTCCCCGACTTCCCGCGCGCCCAGTGGCCGGCCGTGTCGGCAAGCGTTGCTGAGCAGTTCGGAAAGGATCAGTACGGCATCGTCCACGACCGATTCGGACACCCCGCTGATGCGCAGCTGTTCCCGCATCCGGTGTCTTGCCTCGCCCACGCCCGCAGGACCATGGCGTACGTCCATGCACGACGACGTGGGCACTTCCTGTGCCACCACCAACGCCACCCCCGGAACCTCCTTAGCCCCACGCATGGTCTGGATGCCCCAATGGCCTGGACCGGAAACCGTCGAAGCGGGGCCCTCTGACGCATTCGGACCGAGCGGATGCGGACCGGATGCGCCGGGGCACACCCTGTTACCGGCGGGGTGGGAGGGGTTGGTGGGCAAAAGGGGACGTCAGCGCCCCAGTTGGGACAGAACCTGACGTGGTCTGTTCGTGATGATCGCTTCCACACCCAAATCAGCGCAGAGCTGAACGTCTTGGGGGTCGTTCACGGTCCAGACGTGCACGGAATGGCCCGCGCCCTGCAGCCTGCGGATGTAGCCGGGGTGGTTGCGCACGATCCGCATCCCCGGGCCGGCGATCTTCACTCCGGCGGGCAGCCGGCCGTCGCGCATCCGCGGCGAGATGAACTGCATCAGGTACACGGTGGGGATCGTCGGGGCCGAGGCCCGCACCCGGTGCAGCGAGCGGGCGGAGAAGCTCATCACCCGCACGGGGTGTGGCCCCTCGGTGGCCGGGGCGTCCAGACCGAACCGCTTGAGCAGGAAGAGCAGGCGCTCCTCCACCTGTCCGGCCCAGCGGGTCGGGTGCTTGGTCTCGATCGCGAGGGCGACCGGCCGTCCGGCGTCGGAGACCAGCTCCAGCAGCCGTTCCAGGGTGAGGACGGAGGTGCGCTCGGGGTCCGCGTCCCAGTCCGGGGACTCCTCGCGGTCCTTCCAGGAGCCGAAGTCGAGGGCGGCGAGATCGGCCAGCTCCAGGGCGGAGACGGCGCCCCGGCCGTTGGAGGTGCGGTTCACCCGGCGGTCGTGGACCAGGACCAGATGCCCGTCGGCGGTCAGCCGGACATCGCATTCGAGGGCGTCGGCGCCGTCCTCGATGGCTTTGCGGTAGGCGGCCAGGGTGTGCTCGGGAGCGTCCTCCGAGGCGCCGCGGTGGGCGACGACCTGGATGGGGCGCGGCGTTGCGTGGGTCACTGGGTCATGGTGCCACCGACTGGCCCATCGGCGCCGGGGCCGGGTCCTGCGGATGCGTCCGGAATGCCGGATATAAAGAATGGCAGGAGATGCACAGGTCCGGCTTACAGTGCTCTGACGGGCCATGGGAAAGGCTTTGCCCAGGAACTTGTACGGCACGTCGAACGTTCAGTCGGCCCGATACGCCAAAGAATTTCAGCAGCCGTGTGTGACGAGGAGAGAGCGCTGTGAGCACCGAGAACGAGGGCACCGCGGCCCCCACCCCCCCCGCGGCCCCGTCCGCACCCCCTGCTCCGGCCACCGAGACGCAGGCTGCCGGACCGGTCCCCGCTGCCGAGCCGGTGACCCGGCCGCTGCCGCACACGGCGGCGCCGGGCACCGAGCCGACCCAGCAGATCCCGCCCGTACCGGAGCCCCCGGCGGCGGCTCCGCCCGTGGCTCCCGCCGCGGCTCCCGCGCCGGCCTATGGCCAGCCCCCGGCGTACGGCCAGGCCCCCGCGCAAGCCCCCGCCCCCGTCCCGGCCGCCCACGGAGCCGAGGGCTGGCCGCCCCCGCCGCCCACGGTGCCCGCGTACGGTGCCGGCGGCGGCCACGGCGGCGGTGCCTGGGGCGCCCCCCTCGGCGCGGACGGCACCCCGCCGGCCAAGCGGAAGGGCAAGGGCGGCCTGATCGCGGGCGTGCTCGTGGCGGCCCTCCTGGCCGGCGGCATCGGCGGCGGCGTCGGCTACTGGGCCGCCGACCGGAGCCAGGACGGCACCGGCTCGACCACGATCAGCGCGGGCAACACCCCGAAGGACCTCAAGCGGGAGGCAGGCTCCATCGCGGGCCTCGCCGCGGGCGCGCTGCCGAGCGTGGTCACCATCGAGGCCTCGGCCGGGGACGGCGACGGCGGCACCGGCACCGGGTTCGTCTACGACCAGCAGGGCCACATCCTCACCAACAACCACGTCGTGGCCTCCGCCGCGAACGGCGGGAAGCTCACCGCCACCTTCTCCGACGGCAAGAAGTACGACGCCGAGGTCGTGGGCCGGGCCCAGGGCTATGACGTCGCCGTCCTCAAGCTGAAGAGCCCGCCGGCCGGCCTCAAGCCGCTGCCGCTCGGCGACTCCGAGAAGGTCGCGGTCGGCGACGCCACCATCGCGATCGGCGCCCCCTTCGGCCTGTCCAACACGGTCACCACCGGCATCGTGAGCGCCAAGAACCGCCCGGTCGCCTCCGGGGACGGCTCCGGTGGCAAGAACTCGTACATGAGCGCGCTCCAGACGGACGCCTCGATCAACCCGGGCAACTCCGGCGGCCCCCTCCTCGACGGGCGCGGCGCCGTCATCGGCATCAACTCCGCGATCCAGTCGGCGGGCAACGGCGGCTTCGGCGGCGGCCAGGCCGGTTCGATCGGCCTCGGCTTCGCCATCCCGATCAACCAGGCGAAGAACGTCGCCGAGTCCCTGATCCAGACGGGCAAGCCGGTCTACCCGGTGATCTCGGTCTCCGTCGACCTCCAGGCCAAGACCGAGGGCGCCAAGATCTCCGAGCAGGGCGCGCCCGCCAACGATCTGGTGGACCCGAACGGCCCGGCCGGCAAGGCGGGTCTCAAGCCCGGCGACATCATCACCGAGTTCGGCGGCAAGCCGGTCGACAGCGGCCCGACGCTCATCAGCATGATCTGGACGTACAAGCCCGGCGACACGGTGAAGCTGACCTACCTGCGCGCCGGCAAGCCGACGACGGTCGACATCACCCTCGGCTCGCGGGTCGGCGACAAGTAGCGGGCGGCGCCTCGCGCGTCGGTGGCCGGTTGGGAGGGGCCGTAGGCGGGATTCCGCCTACGGCCCCTCCCAACGTCCGCTTATGCTTCACGGGTGTTCGATTCCCGGCACATACGGACGTTCCACACCGTGGTCGCCTCCGGCTCCTACTCGGCGGCCGCCCGCGCGTTGGGGTACACCCAGCCCGCCATCACCCAGCAGATGAAGGCGCTCGAACGCGCCGTCGGGACCCCGCTGTTCACCCGCGTGGGCAGAAAGATGCAGCTCACCGAGGCCGGGAAGTCCCTGTCGCGGCACGCCGAGACCATCCTCGGCAGCCTCTCCGCCGCCGAGGCCCAGCTCAGGGCGTACACGCGCCTGCGCACGGGGCGCGTGCGGCTCTGCGGCTTTCCCAGCGCCAACGTCACCCTCGTCCCCGAGGCCCTGAGCGGGCTGGCCAAGGAGCACCCCGGCATACAGGTGGAGCTGCTGGAGGGGGAGCCGCCGGAGTCGCTGCGCCGGCTGGAGCGCGGGGAGTGCGACATCACCCTGGCCTTCACCTATCCCGGGCTGCACGAGGAGGTCCCGGAGGAGGTTGCCGAGGTCAGGCTGCTGGAGGACCAGCTGACGGTGCTGCTCCCGACCGGGCACCCGCTGGCCCGGCGGCGGGCCGTGCACCTGGCCGACCTGGCCGAGGAGCAGTGGATCGCGGGCTGCCCGCGCTGTCGGGCCAACCTCCTGCACGAGTGCGCCGAGCTGGGCTTCGTGCCCGACATCCGGTTCGCCACCGATGACAACCTGGTGGTCCAGAGTCTGGTCGGGCAGGGGCTGGGCGTGGCCATGATGCCCGCGCTGGTGCTGCCCTCCCTGTCGCTGAACCGGGTGTGCGGGCGGGCGCTCCAGCCCGCTGCCCGCCGCCACATCGCCGCCTACGTCTACCGCGACCACCTGCGCGTCCCGGCGACGGCGGTCGTACTCGACGCCTTGAAGAGCTCGGCCGCGAACCGGGTCGGCTGTTGACCAACCCATAAGCAGAGTTTGGGATTTCGCGTCACAACTGTCGTTGGACGTGATGAAACGGCAGCAGGACGCTGCCCTTATGACCACCACCACGCCGGCCCGTACGACCATGAGGATGGCCGCCCTCGTCAGTGAGATCCGCAGGGTCGTGGACCGGGGGCTGGCTCCGGACCTCACCGCATACCTGGTCGGCGAACGCCTCGCCCCGCATCTGGGTGCACCCGACCTGCTGACGCCGGCGCAGCAGGAAGGCGACCCGGAACGGTACCGCCAGCACGTGTTGCACGCCGAGTCCGACGGCAGCTTCTCGGTGGTGGCGCTGGTGTGGCTGCCCGGCCAGGAGACCTGCATCCACGATCACGTGGCGTGGTGCGTGGCCGGGGTGCACCAGGGCCAGGAGAACGAGCGCCGCTACCGGCTCTCGCCCGGGCCGGACGCGGCCCGGCTCGTGGCCACCGAGGAAGTGGTCAACGGACAGGGCGAGGTCTGCGGGTTCGCCCCGCCCGGGGACATCCACAAGGTGCGCAACTCCTGCCCTACGAAGGCGATATCGGTACACGTGTACGGAGCCGACGTTGCGAGGCTGGGCACCAGCATCCGTCGCGTCTACACGCTCCCCGTCGACTGATGGCGCTCCTCCACCGCCCCCAAGGTGTGGCGGTCCGGCATGTTTCACGTGAAACATCCACCGCCTGGCCCGGGTTGGCGGCGGCTGCGGGCGGCGCCTTGGCGGCCTGGTGCGTCCACCGGCTGCTACCCGCCGTCCCCATGCTGACCGCGTCGGTGGTCCTGGGCATCGCCGTGGCGCACTTTCCCGGCCTGCGGGGCCACGTACGCGGTACCGCCCGTCCCGGCCTCTCCCTGGCGGGGCGGAGGCTGATGCGGATCGGCATCGTCCTGCTGGGCCTCGGTCTGGGGCTGGACCAGGTCCTCCGGCTCGGCTGGGCGACCGTGGCCATGGTCGCCGCGGTGGTCGCGGCCACCTTCTTCGGCACCCTCTGGCTGGGTCGGCGCCTCGGACTCCCCGGCGACCAGCCCCTGTTGGTCGCCACCGGGTACTCGATCTGCGGGGCCTCGGCGATCGGTGCGGTGAGCGAGGTATCGGGGAGCGACGAGGAGGACGTGGCCTCCTCGGTGGCCCTGGTGACCCTGTGCGGGACGCTCGCCATCGCGGTGCTCCCCCTCCTGCAAGGGCCTCTGGGGCTCTCCGACCCCGCCTTCGGCCGGTGGGTCGGCGCGAGCGTCCACGATGTCGGCCAGGTCGTGGCCACCGCGCAGACCGCGGGACCGAGCGCCCTCGGCGAAGCGGTGCTGGTCAAGCTGATGCGGGTGGCACTGCTCGCACCGCTGGTCGCCGCCGTCGCCTTGTCCGTACGGGCCAGGCGGCGCGGGGTGCGCACGGCCTCGGGCCGCCGGCCGGCCCCGGTGCCGCTGTTCGTGGCCGGGTTCCTGGCCGCGGCGGCCCTGCGCGCCACGGGGGTCCTGCCCGGCCTGGCGCTGGAATGGGCGCACACCGCGCAGGAGGCCCTGCTCGCGGCAGCCCTGTTCGGCCTGGGGAGCGCCGTACACCTGCCGACCCTGGCCCGCACCGGCGGGCGGGCCGCGATGCTCGGGCTCGGGGCCTGGGTGGTCGTGGCGGGCGTCTCGTACGCGGGCGTACTGCTCACGGCGTGAGCGCGGAGAGGGAAGGGAGTTGGCCATTTCATGGCCGGAACCGACCGAACGTTCTGACTGCCCGCTGACAATGATGCGCGCCCGTGCCACTCTGCCCGACAAGCGCAGCCCGCTCAGCCCGCTCAGCCCGCTCAGCGCATACCGCACCGCACACACGGCACACACCGCACAGCCGATCCGCACCGACCGTTCTTCACCCCCACCTGCCCTGGGCCGACCGACAGGACCGGACCGGGCACGGCAGAAGGAGTCATGCGTGAATCGTCATCGCATCGCCGCATCCGTTCTCTTGTCGGCAGGCGCTCTGATCGCCGGGGTCCTGACCGCGGCCTCCCCCTCCGCCGCGGCGGACACCCCCGCGTCCTTCAGGCAGCAGCACACCCAGGGCTTCTGGACCGCCGAGCGGATGCGGGCCGCGACCCCGCTCGACATCACGGCGGTCCCCGGCGTCACCCGTGCACCCGTGGCGACCTCGGCCGCCCCCACCCGCATCGCCCCGACGGCCGCCTCCGCGTCCCCCACAGCCTTCCCGCAGGCGGGCGGGGCCTGGACGGGCGGCGGGGCGGTGGTGAAGACCTCGGGCCGGGTCTTCTTCACCATGGGCGGCCGGACCGCCTCCTGCTCCGGCGACTCGGTCACCAGCGCCAACGGCAGCACGGTCATGACGGCCGGCCACTGCGTGAAGTACCAGGGGGCCTGGCACACCAACTGGGTCTTCGTGCCGGCCTACAACAACGGCAGCGCGCCCTACGGCCAGTGGTCGGCCACCAAGACCTTCGCCACCGACCAGTGGGCCGCCAGCGAGGACATGAACATGGATGTCGGCCTCGCCGTCGTCGCCCCGCTGAACGGCCAGACCCTGAGCCAGGTCGTCGGCGCGCAGGGCATCCTCTTCAACGGCGGCTACAACAAGAGGATGTACTCCTTCGGCTTCCCCGCGGCGGCCCCGTACGACGGCACCAAGCTCGTCTACTGCAGTGGCAACAGCGGCAAGGACTTCCTGCTGACCAAGGACCACAGCCTGGGTTGCAACATGACGGGCGGCTCCAGCGGCGGCCCCTGGTTCCAGGACTTCAACGAGACCACCGGCCTCGGCACCCAGGTCTCGGTGAACAGCTTCGGCTACACCTTCCTGCCGAACCGGATGTACGGCCCGTACTTCGGCAACGAGGCGAAGGCGGCCTACGACAAGGCCCAGGCCGCCTGACCCGCAGCGGCCCCGCGACGCCCACCTGGCCGGTACTCTGTACCGGCCAGGTGGGTTGCCCGAGCGGCCTAAGGGAACGGTCTTGAAAACCGTCGTGGCGCGAGTCACCGTGGGTTCAAATCCCACACCCACCGCTTCGAGGTCAGGGAACTGACCGACCAGAGGGCGGGTCCCCGAACCGGGGACCCGCCCTCTGTCCTTCTCCTGGTCGGCGCCGGGATCCCCCGACTTCCCGGCGCCGACCAGTGCACATGGGTCACGAGGCGGCCGGGGCACGTCCGACCACGAGCGGGGGTCAGCGGCCGTTGGGGCCGCTCGCCCGGCGCCTGCGCCGGCGAGCGCCCAGAGCCCCCGCCAAGCCGATCAGGCCGCCTGTGATCGCCCCGGACACGAGGATGCGCAACAGGTCTTCCATCGAGTACTCCCCCTCCGGACCAGGTTCACCACGAGGCGTTCGCGGTGCTCGGGTGCCTGATCGCTACGAACGGGGACACTAGCGAGCGGCGGGCGGGTCTGGCTTGGACAAAATTGACCTCGCCGCTCACAGCGGCAGGGCTCCCTCCGCCAGGCGGGCGGCGGCGATCTGGCCGGGGGTGGTGCCGGCCAGCGCGCGGAACTCGCGGTTCAGATGAGCCTGGTCGTAGAAACCGCAGACCTCCGTCACCTCGGTGAGGTTCGCCCCCTCCCGGGTGAGGAGCCGCATGGCCCGGTGGAAGCGCAGCACACGGGCGGACATCTTCGGAGTCAGACCGACCTGTTCGGTGAAGCGGCGGATCAGGTAGCCCTGGCTCCACCCCACCTCGGCCGAGATCCGGCCGACCGGGATCGCCCCGCCGGCGAGGGAAAGCAGCCGCCACGCATGGCGCACCTCGGGCGCGGGATCCGGGCCGTGCTCGAGCCGGGCCGACAGGGCGAAGTCCAGCAGGTCGAACCGGGCTCCCCAGTCTCCGGTGGCTGCCAGCTGCTCCACCAGCAGCCCGGCATCAGGTCCGAGCACGTCGCTGAGCTCGACCACCCTGTTGGTCAGCTCGTTCATCGGCACGGCGAACATCCGGAAGGCGCCCAGCGGGGTCAACTCGAGCCGGATGGCCTCCTGGCCGCCGGGGTGGTCGCACACGCGCGGCCCGTCCTCCAGGCCCGCGACCAGAGAGCCGGTCACCTGGCTGTGCTGATCCGCGTCCCCGACCCGGCGGACCTGGGCGAACGGCTCGCCCAGGTTGATCACCACGACGGCCCGGCCGGTGGGAACCAGCCGCACCCGGTACGGCGAGGCCGCCGCGTCCCAGTAGCCGGCATAGCTGTGCACGAAGGGACGTAACCGGGGAGGCCACGGCCGGGTCACCCGCCACCGCCCGCGCAGCCGGGTCATCTCGACTCCCGGACCGGTCGTGCCCGCGCCTGCGACCACCGGCATATCCCTCTCCCTCCCGCGGCGACGTGCGCCCACGGCTCAGGGCCAATTGTGGGCCGAGGGGGCGCCGGCCGTCGTGGCCCGCGTCGGCAGGTGTCCACATCCCGCCCACCGCAGCGGGGCTGGTCCACGACCGGTCCCACGAGTCCCCCCGCCGGGGTGGCGACGCGCGACGCGCCCCTCGACTTGCCGGGGAGGCGCGTGCGTGCCGCTGCCGGATCAGTGCCCTGACATGGGAGGAAGGTGCAGGTCAGGAGTGTTCCTGGAGTCACGGTGGGGGCTCTGCGCCGCCGAAGACGACCCGGGGGACTGCGCCTTCCGAGTGGTGTTTGTCGGAAGATCGGCGCGGGTCGTGGGGGTGGTGCGGTTGCGGGCACATCATGACGAATGTATTCAGATCCGCCCGTCGGAACATCTCGAAACGAGGCACCCGTCATGGCTCAGCGCAGCACCCTCTCCTCGATCTGGACCTCGGTCCTGGCCGCCCTCGTGGCGCTCCTCACCTCCCTCGGTCTCGGCGGGAAGGCCGCTCCGGCCGCCGCCTCCGCACCGGCCCCCGCCGGCGGCGCCGCCCCCGCCGCCGCGGTGCGCCGCCCGGTGCTCGCCCCCCGGCGGACCTGGCGGGCGATGATGCGGGGCGGATCGCTGCCGCCGACCATCAAGCAGCGGATCCGCGCCGAGGCGCACGGCAAGACCCCGTCCGTCCGCCGCTCGACCACCGCCGCCGCCATGGGAGCCGGGCCGGAAGCAGCAGCCCGATCGCTGACCCGGGCCGGTGCGCAGGTCGGTGCGCAGGCCGGTCCCCAGGTCAGCGCCCAGGCCGGAGCCTCCGCCGGAACCGCCCGGGACGTGCTCGCGCTCGCCGCGTAGGCCCAGGCGGCGGTGTAGGTCTGGGCCTAACCAAAGGCCCGTACTCGTGACGCGTAACTCGTAACTCGCAACTCACAGCCGTACCTCAGCAGTCGCAGGACCGGATTCGACGGCGTACGCGCCGCCTCCGGGCAAAGCAGTACGAAGTGGCGCTGGAGCCCGGTCACACGTGACCGAGGATCGCGCCGTGTGGTGCCCCGGAGCGGGGCACCGAAGGAAATGCCCCGGCGGGCGCCGGGGGCGTGCAGGGGGCGCACAGCTTGGCATGGCAGGGCCGCAGGCCCGGGAGACGGTGGGGTTCCCGGACGGCGCGGCCCTTTTCGGCATGTCCGGGACGCGGCGTTCTTCTGGAACGGCTCATCCCTTGTGGGGCAGGGGTTGCAGGGGATTCCCGGGTGCTGATCTGGGGGCTCAAGGGGCGCGAAGGGGGTTTACCCGATGTTGGTCATACTTGCGGGGGAATCGATGAGTCCGTGGTGGTTCGCCGGGGATTCGGTGGGCAATTCTGATCTCGCGACGTCGTCAGCACGCAGCACGCAGCACGATTCGAGGCGGTCGGCCAACTGCCGTGAAGTAAGCCCCACTTCGGCTCTGGAGGATTCGGACATGGCAAGCATCCGTACCGCCCGCGTCGTCACCGCCGTCGCCGCGCTCCCCCTCGCCGTCGCCCTGTTCGGCGGGGTGGCCTCGGCCGACAACGGCTCCTTCGCGAACGACGGATCGAATGCGAGCGTCGCCGGCATCATCGGCAGCGGCGTGGGCGGCGACAACAACGGCAACTCGTCCACCTCGCAGCAGGTGGCGACCGGTTCCGGCGCCTCCAACCAGAACAACACCGCGCGGGTCAACGGCTCGGCCTTCACCGCGATCGACCAGTCCAACACGAACGTCGCCATCGACTTCCATCCCTGGTGGTAGCCGCGGCGTGAGCCGCTTCGACCGATGAGGGCGCCCGTGCGACCGGACCGGCTGGGGTCCGGTAGCGCGGGCGCCCTCGCGCATGTCCGCCCGGCGCCTCCCCGACCTTGACACCACCGGTAAATCTGACGGACAGTCAGGTTTACTCGATGATGTGACGCCGGGAGGACAGCGCCGTGCACCTCGCCCCGACCGAAGGCCAGTTGCGGCTGCGCGCCGAACTGCGGGAGTACTTCCAGGACCTGCTGCCGGACGGGGTCCCCGAGGACCCGGACCGCCAGCGCGAACTGCTGCGCCGCATCGGCGCCGACGGCCTGCTCGGTCTCGGCTGGCCCGTCGAGTACGGCGGCCAAGGGCGCGGTGCAGACGAACAGTTCGTCTTCTTCGACGAGGCCTACCGGGCCGGCGCCCCCGTCTCCATGGTCACGCTCAACACGGTCGGCCCGACCCTGATGAAGTACGGGACCCAGGAGCAGAAGGACTACTTCCTGCCCCGGATCCTCAAGGGCGAGATCGTCTTCGCCATCGGCTACTCCGAACCCGAGGCCGGCACCGACCTCGCCGCCCTGCGCACCCGCGCCGTCCGCGACGGCGGCGGGCGCGACGGCGTTGATCACGAAGGCGGCGAGCGCGACGGCGGCGGCGACTGGGTCATCGACGGACAGAAGATCTTCACCTCCAACGCCCAGAACGCGGACTGGATCTGGCTCGCCTGCCGCACGGACCCCGAAGCGCCCAAACACAAGGGCATCTCGATCATCCTGGTCCCCACCGCAGCCCCCGGCTTCTCCTGGACCCCCATCGACACCGTCGGCGGCCTCACGACCACGGCGACGTACTACGACTCCGTGCGCGTGCCCGCCGGCAACCTCGTCGGCCCCGAGCACGGCGGCTGGAGCCTGATCACCAACCAGCTCAACCACGAGCGCGTGGCCCTCGCCGCCATCGGCATGCAGGCCGAGGACTTCTACGAGGCGGCGCTCGCCCACGCCCATACCCCCGACCCGGTCACCGGCGAGCGCCCCGCCGACCTCCCCTGGGTGCGCTCCCGGCTCGCCGAGGCACACGCCCGGCTGGCCGCCGTACGCCTGCTCAACTGGCGCCTCGTCCAGGACGTGGGAGGCGGCACCCTGGCCCCCGGCGATGCCAGCGGGGTGAAGTTCCTCGGCACCGAATCCACCGTCGAGGTGTACCGGATGTGCCAGGAGGCGGTGGGCGAGGAGGCCCTCATCCGGGGACCCGAGGCCTTCGCGGGCGGCGAGCTGGAGCGGATGAACCGGGCCGCCCAGATCAACACCTTCGGCGGCGGGGTCAGCGAGGTCCAGCGGGAGATCGTCGCCATGATGCGGCTCGGCATGAAGGGGAGGAAGCGATGACCGCGGACGCCGCCGGCGCAGCCGAGGAGGCAGGGCGGTTCCACACCCTCCTCACGGCCTTCGAGGGGCAGCCCGCGGCCACCGCGGGCCGGGGCAAGGACCTGGTCAACGAGCCGATGATCCGCCACTGGTGCGAGGCGATGGGCGATGCGCATCCCGCCTACACCGGCCCGGACGCCATCGCTCCGCCCACCATGCTCCAGGCCTGGACGATGGGCGGTCTGTCCGGCCACTCGGACCGCTCCTCCGCCTACGACGAACTCCTCGCGCTCCTCGACTCCGCCGGCTTCACCTCCGTCGTGGCCACCGACTGCGAGCAGGAGTACCACCGCCCGCTGCGTCCCGGCGACGCGGTCACCTTCGACGCCGTCATCGAGTCCGTGTCGCCGCGCAAGACGACCAAGCTGGGCACGGGCCACTTCGTGACCACGCGGATGGACGTCCACGCGGGCGGGGAGCGCGCCGGCACCCACCGCTTCCGGATCCTCAAGTACGCGCCGGCCGCCCGGCCCCCGGCGCGGGAGCGGAAGCCCAACCTCCAGCGACCCCGCCCGGTGGTCAACCGCGACAACGAAGGATTCTGGGCCGGGGTCCGCGACCACAAGCTGCTGATCCAGCGCTGCACCGCCTGCGCCGCCCTCCGGTTCCCCTGGCTCCCCGGCTGCAACGCCTGCGCCTCCCCCGACTGGGACACCGTCGAGGCCTGCGGCGCCGGCACGGTGTTCAGCTACGTCGTCATGCACCACCCGCCGTTCCCCGCCTTCACGGCGCACGAGCATTCCGCTGCCGAGGGAGCCCCGTACGCCGTGGCGCTCGTCGAACTCGCCGAAGGGGTCCGCATGGTCAGCAACATCACCGGTGTCCCCTACGACAAGGTGCGCATCGGGCTCCCCGTCCACCTGGAGTTCCTGCGCGTCGACGACGGCCTCGAACTGCCCGTCTTCCGCGGGAGTGAGGGCTGATGGACTTCCACCCCACCGAGGAGCAGGCGGCCGCGGCCGGCCTGGCCGCCCGGATCTTCCGCGACCTCGCCACCCACGAACGCCTCGCCGCCGCCGGCACCGGCAGCGACGCCGACCTGTGGAAGGCCCTGACCGCCGCCGGTCTGATCGCCGCCGTCCCCGATGTCGGCCTGCTGGGACTGGTCCTGCTGCTGGAGGAACAGGGCCGCACCACCGCCCAGGTCCCGTACGCCGCCACCTGCGCGTACGGGATGCTCCCCCTGGCCGCGCACGGCAGCCCCGAGCAGCGCGCCCGGCTGCTGCCCGCCTTGGAGAGCGGCGAAGCGGTGGCCACCGGAGCCTTCCCGGCCCGCGGCCGGATCACCGCTGAGGGCGGCCGGCTCACCGGGCCCGCCCCCGCCGTGCCCTGGCTGCGCGAGGCCACGCACGTGCTGGTCCCGGACCGGGACCGGGGGCTGTGGCTCGTACGGACGGACGCGCCGGGGGTACGGACTTCCCCGGTGGAGACCACCGCCCCCTGGTCGGCGGGAACGCTGACCCTGGCCGGAGCCGAGGCGGAACGGATCGGCGGCGCACGGGCCCACGACGCGGTCCTCGCTGCCGCCCGGACCGCCTTCGCCGGGCTGCAGGCGGGCGTCTGCGCGGGCTCCCTCGCCCGCGCGGTCGAGTACACCTCGACCCGTGAGCAGTTCGGCAGGCCGCTCTCCACCAACCAGGGGGTCATGCTGCGCGCGGCCGACGCGTACATGGACACCGAGGCGATCCGGGTCACCGCCTACGAGGCGGCCTGGCGCATCGACGAGGGGCTTCCGGCGCACGAACACGTGCTGACGGCGGCCTGGTGGGCCTCGGAGGCGGGCAAGCGCGTCGTGCACGCGGGCCAGCACCTGCACGGCGGCATGGGCGCCGATCTGGACCATCCGGTCCACCGGCACTTCCTGTGGGGGCGCCAGTTGGACGCGTATCTGGGCTGCGGCAGTGAGCTGCTGGCCGAGCTGGGAGCTTCGATAGCCGAGGGGGAACGCGCATGAAGGTCGGCGACACACTGCCGCCGCTGGAGATCCCGGTCACCCGCACGCTGATCGTGGCGGGTGCGATCGCCTCCCGCGACTACCAGGACGTGCACCACGACGCGGCGCTGGCACGCGAGAAGGGCTCACCGGACGTCTTCATGAACATCCTGACGACGAACGGCCTGGTCGGCCGCTACGTCACCGACCAGCTGGGGCCGCACGCCGTGCTGCGCAAGGTGGCGATCCGGCTGGGCGCCCCCAACTACCCGGGCGACACGATGACCCTCACCGGCACGGTCATCGCCGTCGCCGGGACCACGGTCGAGATCCGCGTGGTCGGCGCCAACGGCATCGGCCACCACGTGACGGGAACGGTCATCGCGGAGGTGCCGGCATGAGCGTGCGCACGCGCGACGAGCTCGGCGGCCGCGCCGCCATCGTCGGTATCGGCGCCACCGAGTTCTCCAAGGACTCCGGCCGCAGCGAGCTCAAGCTCGCCGTGGAGGCCGTGCACGCCGCCCTCGACGACGCCGGCCTCACCCCCGCCGATGTCGACGGCATGGTCACCTTCACGATGGACACCAGCCCCGAGATCACCGTCGCCCAGGCGGTCGGCATCGGCGACCTGTCCTTCTTCTCCCGTATCCACTACGGCGGCGGCGCGGCCTGCGCCACCGTCCAGCAGGCCGCCCTCGCCGTCGCCACCGGGGTCGCGGAGGTCGTGGTCTGCTACCGCGCCTTCAACGAGCGCTCGGGCCGGCGCTTCGGCTCCGGAGTCCAGCAGCGCGAGCCCTCGGCCGAGGGGGCGGCGCTCGGCTGGTCGCTCCCGTGGGGGTTGCTGACCCCGGCCTCGTGGGTGGCCATGACGGCCCAGCGCTACCTGCACGCCTACCACCTCACCCCCGAGGTGTTCGGGCACGTCGCGGTCACCGACCGACGGCACGCCGCGAACAACCCCGCCGCGTACTTCCACGGCAGGCCCATCACCCTCGCCGACCACGCCGCCTCGCGCTGGATCGTGGAGCCGCTGCGACTGCTGGACTGCTGCCAGGAGACCGACGGCGGCCAGGCCCTCGTCGTCACCACGGCCGAACGGGCACGCGACCTGCGGCACGCGCCCGCCGTGATCGCCGCGGCCGCGCAGGGCGCCGGCCGCCGCCAGGAGGCCATGACCTCCTTCTACCGCGACGACCTCACCGGGCTGCCCGAGATGGACGTGGTCGCCCGCCAGCTCTGGCGCACCAGCGGACTGCGGCCCTCGGACATCGACGTCGGCATCCTCTACGACCACTTCACCCCCTTCGTCCTCATGCAGCTGGAGGAGTTCGGCTTCTGCAAGCCGGGTGAGGCCGGCGACTTCGTGGCCGCCGACGCGCTGCCCCTCAACACCCACGGCGGCCAGCTGGGGGAGGCCTACCTGCACGGCATGAACGGGATCGCCGAGGCTGTCCGCCAGCTGCGCGGCAGCTCCGTCAACCAGGTCGCGGGGGTGGAGCACGTACTCGTCACGGCCGGTACCGGCGTACCGACCTCCGGGCTGATCCTCGGAGCCGACGGCTGAGACCCGCCCACCGCGGGCCCCGCCTCCTCCACCTTCAGGGGGTGGGGTTTGCCCTACGCCTACAACCTGAGGCGGATCCCGCTTCGGCACTTGCGGCCGATCCCATGGCGGGCGGGCGCTCCTAGCGTGGAGCCATGACCACGCCTGTGTGCACGCTCGCCTCGCAGCCGACGCCGTACCCGTCGTTCTCGGCGTACGTACGGACCCGCGGCACGGTCCTGATGCGCACGGCGCGCTCCCTCACCGCGAATCCCTGCGACGCCGAGGACCTGCTCCAGACGGCCCTCACGAAGACGTACATGGCGTGGGACCGCATCGAGGACCACCGGGCCCTCGACGGCTACGTCCGGCGGGCCCTCGTCAACACCCGGACCTCCCAGTGGCGCAAGCGCAAGGTCGACGAGTTCGCCTGCGACGAGCTCCCGGAGACCGAGGAGGCGCCGGCCGCCGACCCCGCGGAGGCGCAGGCCCTGCGCGACGCGATGTGGCGCGCGGTGACCCGGCTGCCCGACCGGCAGCGGGCGATGGTCGTCCTGCGCTACTACGAGGACCTCAGCGAGGTGCAGACCGCCGAACTGCTGGGGGTCTCGGTCGGCACGGTCAAGAGCGCCGTCTCCCGTGCGCTGGGCAAGCTCCGCGAGGACCCGGAGCTCACGCCGGTCAGGTGAGGCCGGACGATGTTTCACGTGAAACCGGGCAACCAGGGGATGTTTCACGTGAAACACAGCGGCGGTTCTACCCCCGGGTAGTGACATGCCGACCGGTACGTGCGCAGAATCGGCAGCATCCGTAGCCGCCGCGGCGCCGCAGCGCTCACCGGGAGGACGCTTTGCTGAGCACCATGCAGGACGTACCGCTCCTCGTCACCCGCATACTCCAGCACGGGATGACGATCCACGGGAAGTCCCAGGTCACGACCTGGACCGGGGAGGCTGAGCCGCACCGCCGCAGCTTCGCCGAGATCGGTACCCGCGCCACCCGCCTCGCGAACGCCCTGCGCGACGAACTCGGGGTGCAGCAGGACGACCGGGTCGCGACCCTCATGTGGAACAATTCGGAACATATCGAGGCGTACTTCGCGATCCCGTCCATGGGCGCGGTCCTGCACACCCTCAACCTGCGGCTCCCTCCCGAGCAGCTGGTCTTCATCGTCAACCACGCCGCCGACCGGGTCGTGCTGGTTAACGGCACCCTGCTGCCCCTACTGGTGCCGCTGCTGCCGCACCTGCCGACCATCGAGCACGTCGTGGTCGCGGGCGTCGGCGACCGCTCCGCGCTCGCGGGCCTCGACGTACGCGTGCACGAGTACGAGGAGCTGCTCGCGGGCCGCCCCGGCACGTACGACTGGCCCGAACTGGACGAACGCCAGGCGGCAGCCATGTGCTACACCTCCGGCACCACGGGGGACCCGAAGGGCGTCGTCTACTCGCACCGGTCGATCTACCTGCACTCCATGCAGGTCAACATGGCCGAGTCGATGGGCCTGACCGAAAAGGACACCACCCTCGTCGTGGTCCCGCAGTTCCACGTGAACGCGTGGGGGCTGCCGCACGCCACCTTCATGACCGGCATCAACATGCTGATGCCGGACCGGTTCCTCCAGCCCGCGCCGCTCGCCGAGATGATCGAGCGGGAGAAGCCGACGCACGCCGCGGCCGTCCCCACCATCTGGCAGGGGCTGCTCGCCGAGGTCACGGCCAACCCCCGCGACCTGAGCTCGATGAAGCAGGTCACCATCGGCGGCGCGGCCTGTCCGCCCTCCCTGATGGAGGCCTACGACAAGCTCGGCGTCCGCCTCTGCCATGCCTGGGGCATGACCGAGACCTCCCCGCTGGGCACGATGGCGCACCCGCCGGCCGGGCTCAGCGCCGAGGAGGAGTGGCCCTACCGGATCACCCAGGGCCGCTTCCCGGCGGGCGTCGAGGCCCGGCTGGTCGGCCCCGGCGGCGACGTCCTGCCCTGGGACGGGGAGTCGGCGGGCGAGCTGGAGGTGCGCGGGGCCTGGATCGCGGGCGCCTACTACGGCGGGGCGGCTGGTGAACCCTTCCGGCCCGAGGACAAGTTCAGCGCGGACGGATGGCTCAAGACCGGCGACGTCGGTGTCATCAGCACCGACGGCTATCTGACCCTCACCGACCGGGCCAAGGACGTCATCAAGTCCGGCGGCGAGTGGATCTCCAGCGTCGAGCTGGAGAACGCGCTGATGGCTCACCCCGAGGTCGCGGAGGCCGCGGTCGTGGCCGTCCCCGACGACAAGTGGGGCGAGCGCCCGCTGGCCACCGTCGTCCTCAAGGAGGGCGCGAGCGTCGACTACGAGGGCCTGCGCGCGTTCCTCGGCCAGTCCGTCGCCAAGTGGCAGCTGCCGGAGCGCTGGACGTTCATCGAGGCGGTCCCCAAGACCAGCGTCGGCAAGTTCGACAAGAAGGTGATCCGCAAGCAGTACGCGGACGGCGCGCTGTCCGTCACGAAGCTGGACTGACCGCCCCCGGTCCCCGGCTTGCCTCAGTCCTTCGTGAGCCATGGCCGCAACAGCCTGCTGACGGCGGGCATGGCCACGTAGGTCATCAGGGTGCTGAAGACGACGGCGAAGGCCGCCGTCCGCACCACGAAGTGCAGATCCACCAGGTACGGCCCGAGCACCGCGTTGCCGGCCAGCGAGATCGGGAAGATGGCCAGCCCGGAGCTGATCGCCATCTTCCACCGCGGCGGCGCGGGCCGGGCCGTACCCGGCTTGGCGAACCACGTCTCCATGCCGTGCAGTTCGCGGCGGGCTATCTCCGTGTGGTGGTGTCCGAGGCAGTTCGAGAACCACTGCGCCCGCTCCGGGGAGTCCTGCCACCGCTGGAACGCCGCCTGATTGCGGAAGCGGTGGACCAGGAACCACGGCCCGCCGTCCCGCGCCGGGCGGAAGAGCCCGTACCCGAGGTGGTCCGGGAAACCCGCGGCCGTCTCCAGGATCCCGTGCGCCCAGGCCTCGAAGGTCTCCTCGTGCCCCGGCTCCACCTGCCGTGCGATCAGCAGGTTCACCTCCCCGTTGTCGGCGGGGACGGGGTGCTCGGTGGTGTGGGTCGTGGCCATCGGGCCAGGATGACTAGTTGGTGCCGATCTTGGCCAGCAGGTCCACGATGCGGCCCTGTACGTCCGCCGTCGTGGCACGTTCGGCCAGGAAGAGCACGCTCTCGCCGGACGCCAGCCGCGGCAGCTCGGACGGCTCGATGCCGGCCGTCGTGTAGACGACCAACGGGGTGTGGTTCAGCTGCCCGTTCGCGCGCAGCCAGTCCACGATCCCGGCCCGCCGGCGGCGCACCTGCATCAGGTCCATGACGACCAGGTTGGGCCGTATCCGCGTCGCCAGCTCCACGGCGTCCGTGTCCGCGCCCGCCCGCGCCACCTGGAGGCCCCGCCGCTCCAACGCCGCGGTCAGGGCGGTCGCGATCTCGTCGTGCTCCTCGATCAGCAGGACCCGGGAGGGGTGCTGCTCGCTGTCGCGCGGAGCGAGCGCCTTCAGCAGGACGGCCGGATCCGCGCCGTACGCTGCTTCGCGCGTGGCGTGTCCCAGCCCCGCGGTGACCAGCACGGGCACCTCGGCGGCCACCGCGGCCTGGCGCAGGGACTGCAGGGCGGTCCGGGTGATCGGCCCGGTCAGCGGATCCACGAACAGCGCGGCGGGGAACGCGGCGATCTGCGCGTCCACCTCCTCGCGGGAGTGCACGATCACCGGTCGGTAGCCGCGGTCGCTGAGCGCCTGCTGCGTCTGCGCGTCGGGTGCGGGCCACACCAGCAGTCGGCGCGGATTGTCCAGCGGCTCCGGCGGCAGCTCGTCGTCCACCGGCCGGGGCACGGGACGGTTGGGCACCTCGACGGCGCCGCCGGGCCCGTCCAGCGGCTCGGGGCCCTCGTCGGCGCCCGCCTCCGGGGCTCCTATGGCGAAGGCCCGGCCCTGCGGAACGGGCTCGGAGAGCCGGCGACGGCGGCCGGAGCCCGAACCGGCGGGGTCCACGGAGATGCCCTGCCCGAGGGTGCCGAGGGCGCGCACGCTGATCGGCTGCGCGGCCTGGCCCTCCGCCGGGGCGTCCTGCGGCTGACGGGCCCCGGGAACGGGGACCGAGCCGGTCTCCCCGTCCTCCGGAGCGGTACGGGCCCCCGGAACGGGCCAGGCCGGCGCGTTCGTCAGCGCCCGCCGCCGCCCGGTCGGATGTACGGGGTCTTCCTCGGCCGCGGCCGACGGCGCGGCCGGGGCTTCGTCCTCGGCCACGGGCGCGCCCAGCACCCGCCGCCCGCGCCGTCCGCCGGGAGCATCGGCCTCGGCCTCGGCGGGCGCGGGGGCCGGACCGGCCGGCACGGGGTCCTGCGGAGCCGGGGCGGCGGGAGTCGGACCGGCGGGCAGCGCGAAACCGCCCTCGGGGGCGATGGGCCGCGCGGAAGCCTGGGCGGGAGCGGGAGCGGGAGCGGGCCCGAGCCCGTTGGCCGGCACGGGACCGCCGGGCTGCGCCGGGCCGGCCGCGCCCAGCGCGCGCCGCCGCCCGGCGGGATGCTCCATCAGTGGCACCGGGGGCACGGTGGGCACGGGCGGCAGCGCGGGCATGGCGGTGCCCTGCGGGGGCACGGGCTGCGCCGGTCCGCCTTCGCCGCTGCCGTCACCGGCGCGGCCCCGGCGCCGTCCGGTGCCGGTGCCCAGCCCCGCCGGGTTCACCGGGGACTGCGCGAGCTCCGGCCCGGTCTGCGCCCCGGCCTCGCCGGCCCGGCGCCGACCGGACGGCAGCGCCAGCGCGGCGCCGCCCTCGGCGGCCTTCTCGGCGCCGGGTGCGCCGGGCGGGCCGGCGGCCTCGTCGTCCAGGAACGCGTCCACCCCGCGGCGGGCCCGCCGGCCTCCGGAGACCCGGCCCGCGGGGGCCGCGTCGGCCGGGGGCTCCTCCGCCGGCTCGGGCAGGGTGACGGTCCCCGCGCCGGCGCCCAGCGGCAGCTCCAGCACGTAGGCACCGCCCGGCGCGCCCGGGACCTCCACCGTCTGCAGCACGCCTCCGTGCGCGGTCACGATCCCCCGCACGATGGGCTCGTGGACGGGGCTGCCGCCCTCGTAGGGCCCGCGCACCTCGATCCGTACGACATCACCGCGCTGCGCGGCGGCCACCACGATCGTCGAGTCGCTGTACCCGCTGCCCTGGCGGGTCTTGCCCGTGGCGTCCACCCCGGCCACGTCCGCGACCAGGTGTGCGAGAGCCGTCGCGATCCGGTCCGCGTCGACCTCGGCCTCGATCGTCGGCGCGTGGACGGCGAACTGGGCGCGGCCCGGGCCGATCAGCTCGACGGCGCCGTCGACGCCCGCCGTGACCACGCCGTTGATCAGGACTTTCTTCTTCTTCAGCCGGTCGCTGCCGGAGTCCAGGCGCTGGAAGCCGAGCACGTTGTCCACCAGCGTCGTCATCCGGGAGTACCCGGCGGCCAGGTGGTGCAGCAGCTGGTTGGCCTCGGGCCACAGCTGCCCGGCGTCGTCGGCGGCCAGCGTCGCCAGCTCCCCGCGCAGCTCGTCCAGCGGCCCGCGCAGGGATTCGCCGAGCACGGCCAGCAGCTGCGCGTGGCGCGCGGCGAGCGCGTCGTAGGGCCGCCGGTCGGTGAAGGTCATGACGGCGCCGACGAGCTGCTCCCCGTCCCGCACGGGCGAGGTGGTGAGGTCCACCGCGACCGGCTGCCCGGCCTTGTTCCACAGCACCTGGCCGCGCACGCGGTGCTTGCGCCCGCTGCGCAGGGTGTCGGCGAGCGGGGACTCCTCGAAGGGGAACGGCGAGCCGTCGGCGCGCGAGTGCAGGACCAGGCCGTGCAGTTCACGGTTGCCGAGGTCGGTGGCGCGGTACCCGAGGATCTGGGCGGCGGCCGGATTGACCAGCACCACCCGTCCGTCGGTGTCGGTGCCGACGACGCCCTCGGCGGCGGCCCGCAGGATCATCTCGGTCTGCCGCTGGGAGCGGGCCAGCTCGGCCTCGGTGTCCACGGTCTGCGAGAGGTCCCGTACGACGAGCATCAGCAGTTCGTCACCGGTGTAGCCGGGCTGCGGCTCGCGGTAGGCGTCGCGCCCGTCGAGGTGGGCGCTGGTGACCTCGACGGGGAACTCGCTGCCGTCGGTCCGGCGCGCGATCATCCGCTGGGGCTTGGCCCGGCCGCCGTCGTCCTCGCCCGGCCGGCGCATGGAGCCGGGGATCAGCTTGGAGTCGAATTCGGGCAGGAGGTCGAGCACGCCGCGGCCGACGAGCCCGGTGCCCGGACTCTCCATGACCTCGAGAGCGATCGAATTGGCGTTGACGACAGTGCCGTTGGCGTTGACGAGCAACAGCGCGTCCGGAAGTGCGTCGAGTATTGCTGCGAGGCGAGCAGCGCCTCGGGATGGCCTGCTGCTCACGACGAGCTTCCTCCCTGACCACGACTACTGGCATGTCACGGGAGGAGTCTAAGGCCACAGTCCCGCGGCGAGGTGGCCGATGTGTGGCGGAGACCACCCGTGACGCGCATCCTCCCAGGTCAGGAACGCCCGGGCGGAAGCAGAGGTTCCAACTCCTCCCAGCGGCTGATCTCGCAGCCGTTCGTCCGGCGGAAGTGCGCGTCCACGGTGCGCCCCCGCCAGTTCCCGGTGATGTCGGCGGTGGCGGGCCCGCCGTACTGCATGCGGCAGATCTGCCGGTCGGAGACGGGAGCGAAGGGGTCCTTTCCCTCCCGGGCGAGCCGGTCCAGCCTCGCGCAGGCTTGTTCCGCCGAGGGGTGGTTGCCGCCCACGGGGTCGCATTCGAGTCGGTACTGGCGGTCCATCCGCGGATTGCCGGTGTTGGACATGGTGATCGTCAGTCGGTCGGGCGCCGAGAGCAGCCCGCCCAGGGGCTCGGGCAGCGGGGGCAGCGGTCCGAGGGCCGCGGTGGCCAGAGCGGAGGTGACGGCGAAGGCGGCGAGACGCAGCATGGGGCACTCCAGGTCGTCCGTACGTCGTACGCCTGCCCAACGACGCGGGTCCTGCGATGTTGCGTGCCGAGCGGGGTTTAAGCCTTTGCCCTTCGCCCGCCCCTGCTAGTACCGTGGGAGCGGATTGGTGAGGGGCCCTGCGCCTGTGTCATCATCTGCACGCACCTTCGTACGCGAGGGTGTGCTGGAGGCGTCGCCTAGTCCGGTCTATGGCGCCGCACTGCTAATGCGGTTTGGGGCTTACACCCCATCGAGGGTTCAAATCCCTCCGCCTCCGCGCTTCACGAAGCCCCGGTCCCTGTGGACCGGGGCTTCGGTGCGTTCGGACCCGCGCATCCGTCCCACGCACCCTCTTCCGGCCGCCCCGCCGCGCTCCGACGTCTGTGCGACCTGCGAACGGCCCGGAACGGCGCGGGGGCGTACGCGCAAAGGTTCCGCAGGCGCTTCCCGGCCTCAACCGGATGATCTTCTTCCTGGGCGTTTCCGCAGGTCAGTCATGGTTCGCCTAATGGATTTCGCGTCCCGGCGAGGTCCATGTATTGTTGTTCTCGCAAGGCCAACGGGGCGCAAAACCCCGGCGGACAAGCACTCGTAGCTTAACGGATAGAGCATCTGACTACGGATCAGAAGGTTGCAGGTTCGAATCCTGCCGAGTGCACAGCAGGCCAGAAGCCCCGGACGAAAGTCCGGGGCTTCTGCCGTTTAAGGTCGCACAGCAGCGAAGTACGGCAACCGCCTCAGCCGCCGCTGCCCCCATCGCTTCGGACAGCTTGCCGATCGTGTACCGCACCACTTCCTCGCTCGATCGAAGTCTTGCGCATCGCCCATGAGGCCGACGCCGCTATCTGCAAGGAAGTAGAGCGATCGCTGACGGCGGTGGAGGGGGGCGAAGGGGTGGCGGTGGCCGGCCCCCGATCCCTGGTGGGGTGGAGGCCCTTCAAGCCGCGCGGCCGCTGGGCGAGCCGTGGTGGTGGTGAGCAACAACTCCGCCGAATGCGTCCAGCGCCCCCTGAAGGAGGCTAGGCGTGACATGGCAGGATGCCCGTGGCTGGGTCGGCCTCTGGCCGCTGTACAGCAGCGGCATACCGCAACCCCAACAACCTTGCCCGTCCGACAGCGTCCCTCCGTGGACCCGTAGCGGCCGGAATGGCCGAACGCGCAGTGAGCAAAGGCCCCCAGGAGAAACCCTGGGGGCTTTTGTCGTATGCCCTGGCGGAGGCGGGCGGGGTGGGGCCTCCCCCTTGGTGGGGAGGCGGTACCCCGTGGGGGTCAGGGGCGGGGATGGCTCTGGAGGGGGACGCGGGTTACGGGGCGGGTTGCGTACGGTTCTTGAAGATCGTTCGAAGCGGAGACTGGAAGGCGGGGGCTCTCGTGGGACTGTTCGGAAACGCGCACGGCATCGACTCGGCGTCGGCACAGCGGGACTACGCGCGGCTGCTGGGGCAGGGCGAGCAGGTGCATGCCGCCTATCTGCTGATACGGGACACCATCCTGTTCACCGACCGGCGGCTGGTGCTCATCGACAAGCAGGGGCTCACGGGGAAGAAGGTCGAGTACCACTCCGTGCCCTACCGGAGCATCACCCACTTCTCCGTGGAGACCGCCGGCCACTTCGATCTCGACGCCGAGCTCAAGATCTGGATATCCGGGAGCTCGGCGCCGATCGAGAAGACCTTCACCAAGGGTGTCGACATCTACGAGGTACAGGCGATCCTGACGCAGTTCGTCGCCCGGTAGCCGGGCGCGGCGCCGGGCTTCAGAGGACTCGGGGCAGGCCGGTCACGGACATCACCAGGGAGTAGAGGGAGGTGGTGGCGGTGATGAAGAGGCGGTTGTCCTTGGGGCCGCCGAAGGCGATGTTCGAGACGGGTTCGGGGACGCGGATACGGCCGATCAGAGTGCCGTCCGGGGCGTAGCAGTGGACGCCGGACTCCATCGCGGCGGCCCACAGGCGGCCCTCGTCGTCGAAGCGGATGTTGTCGACGGAGGGGCAGGCGGTGAAGACCCGGTCGCCGGTCAGGGTGCCGTCGTCGGTGACCTTGAATGCGCGGATGTGGCCGACGCGGGTGTCCGCGGCGTAGAGCTCGCTCTCGTCGGGGGAGAAGGCCAGCCCGTTGGGGCCGAGGAAGCCGTCGGCGGCGATGCGGACCTCGCCGGTCACGGGGTCGGCGCGGTAGAGGTTGCAGGCGCCGATCTCGCCCGGGGCGCGATGGCCCTCGTAGTCGCTGGTGATGCCGAAGTCCGGGTCGGAGAACCAGACCGAGCCGTCGGAGCGGACCACCGCGTCGTTGGGGCTGTTGAGCCGCTTGCCGTCGAAGCGGTCGGCCAGGACGGTGATGCGGCCGTCGGGTTCGGTGCGGGTGACGCGCCGGTTGCCCTGCTCACAGGTGATCAGGCGGCCCTCGCGGTCCAGGGTGTTGCCGTTGGAGTGGCCGGCCGGGGAGCGGAAGACGGAGACCGCGCCGGTCGCCTCGTCCCAGCGGAGCATGCGGTCGTTGGGGATGTCGCTCCACACCAGTTGCCGCCAGGCGGGCAGGTACAGCGGGCCCTCCGCCCAGCGGCAGTCGTCGTAGAGCCGGTCCAGGCGCGCGTCGCCGTTGGCGCAGCGACCGGTCTTGAAGCGCTCGTCCAGGATCTCGTACAAGGTGAGGTCAGCTATGCCTGACATGGTTCCTCTGAAAAGTATTTTACCGAACTGTGTTCGGTTCGATGATGAGATTGCAGGATCAGGTACCGTCTTCGCAAGGGCCGACGGGCCCATGGGAGGAAGATCGCGTGGACGACATCGACCGGGCGCTCGTCCTGCGCCTGCAGGAAGACGCCGGCCAGTCGTACGCCGCGCTCGGCGCGGCCGTGGGGCTCTCGGCGGGGGCGACCCACGAGCGGGTCCGGAAACTGCGCGAGCGCGGGGTGATCCGGCGGACCACCGTCGAGGTGGACCCGGCGGCCGTCGGCAGCGGGGTGCTCGCCTACGTGATGGTCGACTCCAACGCCTGGATGGGGGAGTCCGCCGCCGCGTTCGCGGCGATCCCCGAGATCCAGGAGGCGCACATCATCGCGGGCAGCGCGTCGGTGCTGGTCAAGGTGCGCACGGCCTCGACCGGGCAGTTGCAGGATGTCCTGCGGCGCCTCTACGCGATCGACGGGGTCAGCGGTACGCACGCCACCATCGCCCTGGAGACCTTCTTCGAGCGCCCGCTCCCGCTGTGAGCTGGTGGTGCACCGGAATCCGGTGGAAGGACGGGCAGCCCGCCATCGGCTGGTACGGACAGGGGCGGGGTGAGCGGGCGAGTCCGCTCACCTACGGGCAGCGGCTGGCCTTCGTCGCCCGGGGGGAGCGGCGCTGCCTCGGGGTGTGGCGGTCCGGGAAACGGACGCCTTGTCCCACCGGTGCGACCGTGCCTGGCCGGGCGGGGAGCGCGCAGTGCCCCGAATGCGCGCGGCTCGACGGGTCGTTCTCGGTGGCCGCCGACACCCGTGCCGCCGACCCGCGGACCTACCGCGTCTACCTGGCGTGGTTCGGACCCGGGATGGTCAAGGTCGGGATCACCGCCGAGGAGCGGGGGCGGGCCCGGCTGCTGGAACAGGGTGCCGTGGCCTGGGCCTGGCTGGGGCGCGGGCCGCTGATGGCCGCCCGGCGCACCGAGGAGCTGCTGCGGGCGGCGCTCGGGGTGCCCGACCGGATCGCGTACGCCCGTAAGCGCGCCGTACGGGCACAGCTGCCGGCCGCGCCGGAACGGGCCCGGGAGGTCGCCGAGCTGCACGCGCGGGCGGCCGCGCTGCCCGGCTGGCCTGACTCGCTGGAACGGGTCGGCTGTGAGGTCGCCGACCACGCCGCGGCGTTCGGGCTGGAGGGGCTGCCCGATCCCGCCCGGGTGATCACCGAAATGGTTCCCGGCGGGGCGGTCGTGGGGGAGCTGGTGGGTGCGGCCGGCCCCGATCTGCACTTCGCGGACGGGCTGATCGTGGACACCCGCCTGCTGGCCGGGTGGGAGCTCGCCGCCCCGGCGGACGGTGCGGCCGGGACCTCGGTGCCGGTGGCGGAGATCCCGTCGGCCGCGGAGCGTCCGCCGGCCGAGCAGGACGGGCTGTTCTGAGGCGTGCCGCCGGCCGGCGGCTTGGCCGGGCATGGTCAAAACTTGGATCCCTTTGGCCCGCCGGGGCCGATTTCGGTGGACAGGCCGGGGCGGGCCGCACAGGGTGGTGGGCATGAGCCTCCAGCCGGTACCGGCCTTCGAACCGCCTTATCTGATGGCCGTTTTCAGCAATGTGCGCGCCGACGACGACAGCGGCTATCCGCAGGTCCTCGCCCGGATGAACGAGATCGTCGCGCAGAACCCGGGCTTCCTCGGCCACGAGTCCGCGCGGACCCCGGGAGGCCTCGGGATCACCGTCGCCTACTTCCGCGACCACGAGTCGCTCCGGGTGTGGCGGGAGGACCTGGAGCACCAGGCCGCCATGGAGAAGGGCCGCGCGGACTGGTACGAGAGCTACACCCTGCACGTCGCGACCGTCGAACGGAGCCACGGCTTTGCCCGCAACGGCTGAGGCCGTCCGTGCCTTCCGGGAGCGGCTCGGGCTGCCCGGACTGGTGGACGTGCACACGCACTTCATGCCCGAGCGGGTCCTGGACAAGGTGTGGGACTACTTCGACGCGGTCGGTCCGCTGACCGGCATCGAGTGGCCGATCACCTACCGCCACGAGGAGGAGCAGCGGGTCGCGCTGCTGCGGGAGTTCGGCGTCCGGGCCTTCACCGCCATGCTCTACCCGCACAAGCCGGCGATGGCGGCGTGGCTCAACGCCTGGTCCGCGGACTTCGCCGCCCGGACCCCCGACTGCCTGCACACGGCGACCTTCTTCCCGGAGGAGGGCGCGGGTGCCTATGTGCGACAGGCCCTCGACGCGGGGGCCCGCGTCTTCAAGGCCCACCTCCAGGTCGGGGGCTACGACCCGAACGACGATCGGCTCGACGCCGTCTGGGGGCTGCTCGCGGAGGCCGGCGTACCGACCGTGATCCACTGCGGCTCCGGGCCCGTCCCGGCCAAGTACACCGGGCCCGAGCCGATCGCCCGGCTGCTGGCCCGCCATCCGCGGCTGCCGCTGATCGTGGCCCACATGGGCATGCCCGAGTACAGCGACTTCCTGGACCTCGCCGACCGGTACTCCGAGGTGCGCCTCGACACCACCATGGCCTTCACCGACTTCTCCGAACGGATCAGCGGCTTCCCGCCCGGGGACCGCGGGCGGCTTGCCGGCCTCGGCGACCGGATCCTGCTCGGCACCGACTTCCCGAACATCCCCTACCCCTACGAGCACCAGCTCGCCGCCCTCGAACGGCTCGGGCTGGGCGACGACTGGCTGCGGGCCGTCTGCCACGACAACGGCGCCCGGCTGTTCCGGCTCGACGGCTGAGTGCGCCGCCTCGGCTGAGTGCGCCGCCGCGGCTGAGCCGCCCCACGGCTGAGAGCCGGCGACCGGGCCCGCCGCGGTGGTTCAGACGGGCTGCTTCCGTTTCTCAGGCAATTCACAGGAAGGGACAAGAACGCTCTCAGAGGCACCGGACAGCGTGGATGCATGACTGCGACGACCACCTTCCACGCGTCCACGTCCACCAGCAACCCCGCGGCCCTGGTGCGGCCCGACGGCGGGCCCTGCCGGGTCCTCGTCGTCGACGACGAGGCCTCGCTCTCCGAGCTGCTGTCCATGGCCCTGCGCTACGAGGGCTGCGAGGTCCGCAGCGCCGGGGACGGGTCCGGTGCGGTACGAGCGGCGCGGGAGTTCCGGCCCGACGTCGTGGTCCTCGACATCATGCTCCCCGACATGGACGGGCTCGCCGTGCTGGGACGGCTGCGCCGCGAGCTCCCCCAGGTCCCGGTGCTCTTCCTGACCGCCAAGGACTCCGTCGAGGACCGCATCGCGGGGCTGACGGCGGGCGGCGACGACTACGTCACCAAGCCCTTCAGCCTGGAGGAGGTCGTGGCGCGGCTGCGCGGCCTGGTCCGGCGTTCGGGCGCGGCGCAGGCCGCGCGCGGCGGGTCGGTGCTGGTCGTCGGCGACCTGCGGCTCGACGAGGACAGCCACGAGGTGGTCCGCGCCGGACGGGAGATCCGCCTGACCGCCACCGAGTTCGAGCTGCTGCGCTACCTGATGCGCAACCCGCGCCGGGTGCTCAGCAAGGCGCAGATCCTGGACCGGGTGTGGTCCTACGACTTCGGCGGCCAGGCCAATGTGGTCGAGCTGTACATCTCCTACCTGCGGCGGAAGCTGGAGAGCGGACCGGGCATGGCACCGCTGATCCACACGCGGCGCGGCGCCGGATACCTGATCAAGCCGGCCGAATAGTGGCCTTCCGCGGCATGCGGCGGCCGCGCGCCCGCCGGCCCTGGTCGCTGCGGACCCGGCTGGTCGTCTCGGCGGTCGCCCTGATCGCGGTCGTGGGCGCGGCCATCGGAACCGTCACCACCCTCGCCCTGCGCTCCTACCTGGTCGACAAGCTCGACGACCAGCTGCGCACCTCCGTGTCCATGGCCTCCCCGCCGCCCGGCCCGGGGAAGGCGATCAGGGAGGGGAAGTCGGTGCTCGGCCCGGGCACCCCGCTGGGCGCCGTCGGGTTCCGGGTCGCTTCCGACGGCAAGGTGTTCGGCGCCGACCGCAGTGTGCGCCTCGACGACCCCGAGCGCGGCAGCCCCTCCCCGCTCACGGAGGCCCAGATCGCGGTCCTCGCCCATTCCGCCCGCACGGGCGGGCAGGGCACACCCACCGCGGTGAACCTGAGCCTGCCGGGGCTGGGGGCGTACCGGGTGCTGTCCGCACCTGACGGCAGCGTCGTCCTCGGCTTCCCGCTGCGCGAGGTCGACTCCACGGTGAACACGCTGATCGCGGTGGAGGTCTGCGTCACCCTCGCCGGGCTGATCGCGGCCTCCCTCGCCGGGCAGGCCCTGGTCGGGGTCGCCCTGCGGCCGCTGCGCCGGGTCGCCGCCACCGCCACCCGCGTCTCCGAACTCCCCCTGCACCGGGGCGAACCCGACCTCCACGAACGGGTGCCGGACGCCGAGGCCGACCCCCGCACCGAAGTGGGCCAGGTCGGCGCCGCCCTCAACCGGATGCTGGGCCACGTCTCCGCCGCCCTCACGGCCCGCCAGGAGAGCGAGACCCGGGTCCGGCAGTTCGTCGCCGATGCCAGCCACGAACTGCGCACCCCGCTCGCCTCCATCCGCGGCTACGCGGAACTGACCCGCCGGGGACGGGAGGAGCCGGGCCCCGACACCCGGCACGCCCTGGGCCGGATCGAGTCCGAGGCCACCCGGATGACCGGACTGGTCGAGGACCTGCTGCTGCTGGCCCGGCTCGACGCGGGCCGGCCGCTCGCCGCCGGGGACACCGACACCGACCTGGCGCCCCTCGTCGTCGATGCCGTCAGCGATGCCCGGGCCGCCGGCCCCGAACACCACTGGCGGCTGCGCCTGCCCGACGAGCCCGCGACCGTCCGAGGGGACCCGGCCCGCATCCAGCAGGTCCTGGTCAATCTCCTGGCCAATGCCCGTACGCACACCCCGCCCGGCACCACCGTCACCGCCGATGTCTCACTGGGGGCACCCCCAGCGGCAGCGGGGGGAGAGGCAACGGCCGTCCGGCTGCGGATCGAGGACGACGGCCCCGGCATCCCGCCCGCCCTGCTCCCCCACGTCTTAGAGCGTTTCGCCCGCGGCGACGCCTCCCGCTCCCGGGCCGCCGGCTCCACCGGCCTCGGGCTCGCCATCGTCCAGGCCGTGGTGACCGCGCACGGCGGCCGGGTCGGCGTACGGAGCGAGCCCGGGCGGACCTGCTTCGAGGTCCTGCTGCCGCTCGCCGGTGCCGGACCCCGCCCGCACGCGCAGGGGCGCCAGGCCCCCCGGACGGACCCGCAGCCGGACCCACACCCCGACTCACAGACGGGGCACAGGCTCACCACACAGCGGTGACAGCCCGCCCAGCGAGGGTCGGAGCATGCCAACCGACGCCTCCCCCACGGCACTTCCGGCCCGGGCGCCCCTCGCACCCGTGCCCGGCGAGCCCGTCCTCGACGTGGTGATCCCGGTCTTCAACGAGGAGAAAGACCTCGGACCGTGCGTGCGTAGGCTGCACGAGCACCTCACGCGTACCTTCCCCTACCCCTTCCGGATCACCGTCGCCGACAACGCGAGCACCGACCGCACCCCCGAGGTCGCGGGCACGCTCGCCGCGACGCTGGATGGCGTACGCAGCACCCGGCTGGAGGAGAAGGGCCGGGGCAGGGCCCTGCGCACCGTCTGGTCCGGCTCCGACGCGCCGGTGCTCGCGTACATGGACGTGGACCTCTCCACCGACCTGAACGCCCTGCTGCCGCTGGTCGCCCCGCTGATCTCCGGCCACTCCGACCTCGCCATCGGCACCCGCCTCGCCCGGTCCTCCCGGGTGGTGCGCGGAGCGAAGCGTGAGTTCGTCTCCCGGGTCTACAACCTCCTCCTGCGCTCCTCCCTCGCCGCCCGCTTCAGCGACGCCCAGTGCGGCTTCAAGGCCATCCGGCGGGAGGTCGCCGAGCGGCTGCTGCCGTTGGTGGAGGACTCCGGCTGGTTCTTCGACACCGAGCTGCTCGTCCTCGCGGAGCGGGCCGGGCTGCGGATCCACGAAGTGCCGGTGGACTGGGTCGACGACCCCGATTCCACCGTCCACATCGTCCGGACCGCCGCCGAGGACCTCAAGGGCGTCTGGCGGGTGGGCAGGGCCCTGGCCGTCGGCACGCTCCCGCTCGACCGCCTCGCCCGCCCCTTCGGCGACGACCCGCGCGACCGCACCGCCCTGCCCGGGGTGGACGGCGGGCTGGCCCGCCAGCTCCTCGGCTTCTGTGCGGTCGGCGCCCTGTCCACCCTGCTGTACCTGCTGCTGTACTCCGCCTTCCGCGCCGCAACCGGCCCGCAGGTCGCCAACGGCGCCGCCCTGCTGCTCTCGGCCGTCGCCAACACCGCCGCCAACCGGCGGCTCACCTTCGGGGTGCGCGGCCGCGACCGGGCGGTGCGCCACCAGGCCCAGGGCCTGGTGGTGTTCGCCATCGGACTGGCCCTGACCAGCGGCTCCCTCGCCGCCCTCGGGGCGGCCGCGGCCCAGCCCGCGCACAGCACCGAACTGGCCGTTCTGATCACCGCCAACCTCGCCGCCACCGTGCTGCGGTTCCTGCTCTTCCGCGCCTGGGTCTTCCCCGACCGGCGCGGCCCCGAGTTTCCTACGCCCAAGGACAGTCGATGACCACGGCAGCACTTCCGCTCTTCCCGGCCGCCGAGGCCCGGGCCCGCACGGGCCGGCCCCGCTGGGAACGGCCCGCGCTCGCCGGGCTCCTGACCGCCACGGCCCTCCTGCTGCTGTGGGACCTGGGCTCCTCCGGCTACGCCAACTCCTTCTACTCCGCGGCCGTGCAGGCGGGCAGCGAGAGCTGGACGGCCTTCTTCTTCGGCTCCTCGGACGCCGGGAACTCCATCACCGTCGACAAGCCCCCGGCCGCGCTGTGGCCGATGATGCTGTCGGTCCGGCTGTTCGGGCTCGGCTCCTGGCAGATCCTCGTCCCCCAGGCGCTGATGGGCGTCGCGACGACCGCGGTGCTGTACGCCGCCGTACGGCGCCAGTTCGGCCCGGCGGCCGGGCTGCTGAGCGGCGCGGTGTTCGCCCTGACGCCCGTCGCCGCGCTCATGTTCCGCTTCAACAACCCTGACGCGCTGCTGACCCTGCTGCTCACCGTCACCGTGTACTGCGTCCTGTGCGCCCTCGACGGGGCGCACACGAAGTGGCTGGTCTGGGCGGGGGTCGTGGTCGGATTCGCCTTCCTCACCAAGACCCTGCAGGCCTTCGTCATCCTGCCGCCGCTCGCCCTGCTGTACGCCGTCTGCGCGCCCACCGCGCTGCGCAGGCGCATGGGCCAGCTGCTGCTGGCGGGGCTCGCGATGGTGGTGGCCGGCGGCTGGTGGGTGGCCGTCGTGGAACTGTGGCCCGCCTCCTCCCGCCCGTACATCGGCGGCTCGCAGAACAACTCCTTCCTGGAACTGACCCTCGGCTACAACGGGCTGGGCCGGATCAACGGCAACGAGACGGGCAGCGTGGGCGGCGGACGAGGCGGGGGCGGAGGCGGCGGCTGGGGTGAGACCGGCATCGACCGGCTGTTCTCGGCCAACATCGGCGGTCAGATCTCCTGGCTGATGCCCGCGGCCCTGGTGCTGCTCGTGGCCGGCCTGGTGGTGACCTGGCGGGCCCGCCGGGCCACCGACTCGCTGGAGGGCATGGCGCGGGCTGCGTTCCTGGCCTGGGGCGGTTCGCTGCTGATCACCGCGCTCGTCTTCAGCTACATGCAGGGCATCTTCCACGAGTACTACACGGTGGCACTGGCGCCGTTCGTGGCCGCGCTGACCGGCATGGGAGTCGCCGTCCTGTGGGAGGAGCGGGGCACCCGCGCCGCGCTCATCACCCTGTCCGGCACGCTCGCCCTGTCCGCCGTCTGGTCGTACGTGCTGCTCGGTCGCGCCGGCGGATACCTGCCGTGGCTGCGCTGGGCGGTGCTGGTGGGCGGGCTGCTGGCCGCGGCGGCGCTGCCGTTCGCCGCGCGGGCGGGGCGCCGGGTGCTCCTGGCGACCGCGGCGCTGGGGTTGGGCGCGGTGCTGGCGGGACCGCTCGCGTACTGCCTGACCACCGTGAGCACCGGGCACACCGGGTCCATCGTGACCGCCGGCCCCGCGGTCGCGGGCGGCCGGGGCGGGCCCGGCGGCATGCTGCGGGACGGCGCGGGCGGGCCCGGCGAGCTGCCCCCGGGCGGTCCCGGCGGTATGGGCGGTACGGGGCAGGGCGGCCGGCCGCAGGGCGGCAACACCCCGCCGCAGGGCGGCGGTGTGCGCGGCCAGGGCGGGCGCGGCCTCGAGCTCGCGGGCGGCGGAGGCCAGGGCGGGCCGGGCGGCCTGCTCGGTGGCAGCCGGGTCGGAGCCGAGGCCAAGACGGCCCTGAGCGCCGACGCCGACCGGTACACCTGGGCGGCGGCCGCCATCGGTTCGCAGAACGCGGCGGGTTACCAGCTGGCCGGCGGCGCGCCGGTGATGCCGATCGGCGGCTTCAACGGCAGCGACCCCTCGCCCACCCTGGAGCAGTTCCAGCAGTACGTACGGGACGGGAGGATCCACTGGTTCATCGGCCAGGGCGGCACCGCCGGCGGCACCGGCGGCGAGGCCGACGGAGGCATGCGCCAGGGAGGCGGCGGACCGGGCGGAGCCACCGGCACCGCCATCGAGGCCTGGGTCAAGGCCACTTTCAAGGCCACGACGGTCGGCGGAGCCACCTTCTACGACCTGACGGCTTCCACGTCCTGACCGGCGCCACTGCGCCACTGTGACGACAGGGCCTGGCATCGAGAGGGCGGACCGGGCATTCCGGGCCGACCCACCTGGCGTGAGGAGGGTGCCTCCAGGGTGACCGCGGCCGATGCCGGTGATCCGCCGCCGCCCTGCGGCGGCTCGCTTCCGAAGGGCCGGCCCGGTTCTCGATGCGGAGGCTCGCCGGGCCGCCCCCGGCGCTCAGGCCTTGGCCGCTACCTCCGCGGGGGCCGCGGCGGTCCCGGCGGAGCCCGCCGCCGGGGCGTGGGCCTCGGGCTTCGACTTCAGCGCTACCTCCTTGATGAAGAGGCAGAGCAGCAGCGCCAGCAGCGCGGTGGGCGCCGAGTAGAGGAAGACGTCGCCCACGCCGTGGCCGTACGCCGACTCGATGACCGTACGGACCGGGGCAGGCAGCTTGTCGAGGTCCGGGATGGCGCCGCCGCCCGTGCCGCCGTGGCCGAGCGCCGCGGCCTTCGGGCCGAGCGCGGCCAGACCGTCCTTCACGTACCCGGTGACCTGGTGCGCCATCACCGCGCCGAGCGCCGAGACGCCGACGGCGCCGCCGAGCGAGCGGAAGAAGGTGACGACCGAGCTGGCCGCGCCCAGGTCCTCGGCGGCGACCTGGTTCTGGGTGGCGAGGACCAGGTTCTGCATCATCATGCCGAGGCCGAGTCCGGTCAGCGCCATGTAGACCGCGATGTGCCAGTACGGGGTGTCGTACCGCAAGGTGCCCAGCATCCCCAGGCCGGCGGTCAGCAGGACGCCGCCCATGATGAGCCAGACCTTCCATTTACCGGTCTTGGTGATCACCTGACCGGAAACGGTGGAGGAGGCGAAGAGCCCGCCGATCATCGGAATCGTGAGGATTCCGGACATCGTGGGGGTCTCGTTGCGGGCCAACTGGAAGTACTGGCTGAAAAACACCGTGCCCGAGAACATCGCGATGCCCACGAACAGCGAGGCCGCCGAGGCGAGCGTGATGGTCTTGTTGCGGAACAGCCGCAGCGGGATGATCGGGTCGCTCGCGCGGGACTCGACGAGGACGAAGAGCAGGCCGAGCGCGACCGCGCCGCCCGTCATCGCCCAGGTCTGCCAGGAGATCCACGGGTAGGTGTCGCCGGCCTGCGTGACCCAGATCAGCAGCGCCGAGACGGATCCGCTGATCAGGAAGGCGCCCAGCCAGTCGACCTTGACCTCGCGGCGCACCACGGGAAGCCGCAGGGTCTTCTGCAGGACGATCAGCGCGATGATCGCGAAGGGCACGCCGACGTAGAAGCACCAGCGCCAGCCCAGCCACTCGGTGTCGGTGATGACACCGCCCAGCAGCGGGCCGCCGACGGTGGCGACGGCGAAGACCGCACCGAGGTAGCCGCTGTACCGGCCGCGCTCGCGCGGGGAGATCATCGCGGCCATCACGATCTGGGCGAGGGCGGACAGGCCGCCGACGCCGATGCCCTGGACCACGCGGCAGGCGATCAGCGTGCTCGTGTTCTGGGACATGCCCGCGACCACGGAACCGAGGACGTAGATCACCAGGGCTATCTGGACCAGCAGCTTCTTGCTGAAGAGGTCGGAGAGCTTGCCCCACAGCGGGGTGGCCGCCGTCATCGACAGCAGGGCGGCGGTGACCACCCAGGTGTACGAGGACTGCGTGCCGCCGAGGTCGCTGATGATCTGGGGCAGGGCGTTGGAGACGATCGTCGAGGACAGGATCGCCACGAACATGCCGAGCATCAGCCCGGACAGGGCCTTCATGATCTGTGCGTGGGTCATGTCCGGGGCCACGGACGGCGTCGCGGACCTGGTCACGGACGTGGTCACGGACGTGGTCGCGGAGGTGGTCGCGGACGGGGGCGGGTTGTCGGTCGTCGTCTCCGACTGGACCATGTCGTTCCTTTGTCTAGAAGCTCGATCGGAGCCGGGCCAGCAGCGTGTTCAGCGCGTCGACGTCCTGGGGGGACCACGCGGCCAGTGCTCTTTCCAGTGCGGCCGTGTAGCGGGAGCCCAGCTCGGTGAGGAGCGTCCGGCCGGCCGGGGTGAGCCGCAGGATCCGGCACCGGCCGTCCCCCGGGTCCGCCTCCCGTTCGATCCAGCCGTGCTCGGCTACGTGCGTCACGTGCCGGCTGGTCACCGAGATGTCGACGGCCATGTGCTCGGCCAACCGGCTCAGCCGCATCTCGCCGTGCCGGTGGAGCACGGTGAGGACGGCCGCGGCGCCGGGCGGGCAGTCCGGGGGCAGGACGCGGGCGAGGTCGCGTTTGACGGCGCCGATACCGGTGAGCTGGCGGGCCAGCTCCTCGTACCGTGTGGTCCGCGTCGTCTCCGTCGTCTGTACGGTCACCGGACAGCCCCCCATGTTGTTGCTTAGAGCAACCATAGAATCTGATGGTTGCTACAGGCAAATGAATCCGGGGGGTGGGGCGGTAAAGGAATCGGAAAACCGGCTAGGGTCCTGCTCCATGGCTGCGAACCACAACTCACAGGGCCCCGAGGGCAACTACGACCCCGCGGGCAGCACCCAGATGTTCCGGGCGTTCGTCGAGGAGGCCGCTCCGGCCCGGCAGGCGCCCACCCGTCGCCAGCTCCGCGAGGAGCAGCAGCAGGCCGCCGGCTCGAAGAAGGGCGTGTGGCTGGGGCTGGCCGTCGCGCTCGTCGTCGTGGCCGGCGTGGCCGCCTGGCTCGTCCTGCGCTGAGCCGCGGGGCCCGCTTCAGGCCCGGCCGGGCGCCCCGCCGTGCCCGGATCCGGCCCGGCCGGCGCCCCGCCGCGTCCGGGCCCGGCCTCTCGCCCCGCCGCGCCCGAACTCGGCCTCTCGCCCCGCCGTGCCCCGGATCGGGCCCGGAGCTCAGTTCCAGGTGGCCGTGACCTGGCGGGTCTCCACGTGCATGCCCAGCGGCACCCGCCAGGCCTCCACGCACACCGTGTAGCGCTGCGTCTTCGCGGTCCCGCCCGCGATGGGCGCGGGCAGCGGCTGGGTCGTGGTGATCGTGGCCCAGTCGATGCCGAGGGCGCCGATGATGTGCGTGGCGAAGCTGACCGTGCCCGAACGGGCCGCGGCGGTCCCGGTGTTGGTGAAGGTGACGGTGACCTGCTCGCACCAGCGGTCGGCCGCGGCCGCCCTGGCGGGGGCGGACAGCGTCAGCTTCGCCGGGGTGGCCGGCGGCGCCGGGGGCGTGGTGCCGGGCTTCGCGGGCGGGCTCGACGGCGTGTCCGGCGTGCCGGAGCCGCCCGGGCCGCCGGAGCCACCCGAGCCGCCGGAGCCACCCGAGCCGCCCGGGCTGCCCGAGCCGCCGGAGCCACCCGAGCCGCCCGGGCTGCCCGAGCCGCCGGGTGTGCCGGGTGCGTGGGTGGACGGGCCGGCTCCGGGTGGGGTGCCCGGAGGTCGTGCGGAGCCGCCGGGTCCGGTGGTCGCGGTCCCGCCCTGGGCGGAGCCGCCGGGTACCTGGGACCCAGGGGTACCGGCCGGCGTACTCGACGACACGGAGGATCCGCCCGCCGCCGACGGGCCGCCGAGCGGCTGGAACTCCACCCCGCCCTGCGGCGCCACGTTCTCCCCCGCGCCCCGTTCGGGGCCCGGGGCGGCGGCGCCCACGGCGAGGTAGCCGTCCCGTGCCGGGCCGCCGCAGCCGGTGAGGCCGGCGGCGGCCGTGCAGCACAGGGCGAGCAGGACGGCGGCGCGAGATCCCTTTCGCATCGCGCCAGTTTTCCTGACGCTCCATCAAATGGGAAGCGCGTGCGCCCAGATCACTCGCCGATCAGGCCAGCGCGCAGCTGCGCGAGGGTGCGGGTGAGCAGCCGGGAGACGTGCATCTGCGAGATGCCGACCTCCTCGCCGATCTGCGACTGCGTCATGTTGGCGAAGAACCGCAGCATGATGATCTGCCGTTCGCGCGCCGGGAGTTTGGCGAGCAGCGGCTTCAGCGACTCGCGGTACTCGACGCCCTCGAGCGCGGTGTCCTCGTAGCCGAGGCGGTCCGCGAGCGAGCCCTCGCCGCCCTCGTCCTCGGGGGAGGGCGAGTCCAGCGAGGAGGCGGTGTAGGCGTTGCCGACGGCGAGGCCGTCGACGACGTCCTCCTCCGAGACGCCCAGCACGGCGGCGAGCTCGGGGACGGTCGGCGAGCGGTCCAGCTTCTGGGCGAGCTCGTCGCTGGCCTTGGTCAGCGCGAGGCGCAGCTCCTGGAGCCGGCGCGGGACGCGGACGGACCAGGAGGTGTCCCTAAAGAATCGTTTGATCTCGCCCACGACGGTCGGCATCGCGAACGTCGGGAACTCCACGCCGCGTTCGCAGTCGAACCGGTCGATCGCCTTGATCAGGCCGATCGTGCCGACCTGGACGATGTCCTCCATCGGCTCGTTGCGGCTGCGGAAACGCGCGGCGGCGTACCGGACCAGGGGCAGGTTCAGCTCGATCAGGGTGTCGCGTACGTACACCCGGTCCGGGCTGTCCGCTTCCAGGCCGGCGAGGCGCTGGAAGAGGGAGCGGGAGAGGGTGCGGGTGTCGATGGCTTCCGAGCGGTCAGACGCTGGCGGTGCTGCCGGCGCCGCGCTCTTGACGAGCGTGAGCACCTTGGAGCTGCCCTGGTCTACGGACATGCCACCCCCTTGAGGTCGCGGACGGTCGCGTTCGGCGCGCCCGTCGGAGGAACGCAGCCTCCACCTGAATACCGGAGGCGGGGCTGCGGCAAACGCGGTTCAAGCAGAATGTCACATGTCGGCAACACGCTGTAGCGCCAAGTCGACATATATCTCCAGCGACAGACGAGGTGAGAGGGCGATCAGCCCGTTCTGTCGGGAATCAAGTGAATGATCTCCACTCGTTCCGGTTACGCCTCGATCCTGTTTGCGGATCTCAGTCGGGCGAAACTCCGGGCGAGGAGCCGCGAGACGTGCATCTGGGAGACGCCGAGCTCCGCGCTGATCTGCGATTGCGTCAAATTGTTGTAGTACCGCAGGAGCAGGATCCTTTGCTCACGCTCGGGCAGCTGTACGAGCAGGTGGCGGACGAGGTCGCGGTGTTCGACCCCGGCGAGCTCCGGGTCCTCGTATCCGAGCCTGTCGAGGAGGCCGGGCATGCCGTCGCCTTCCTGGGCGGCCTCGAGCGAGGTTGCGTGATAGCTCCGCCCGGCCTCGATGCAGGAGAGCACCTCGTCCTCGCTGATGCGCAGCCGCTCGGCGATCTCGGCGGTGGTCGGGGTGCGGCCGTGGAGGGTGGTCAGGTCCTCGGTGGCGGCGTTGACCTGCACCCACAGCTCGTGGAGCCGGCGGGGTACGTGGACGGTGCGCACGTTGTCGCGGAAGTAGCGCTTGATCTCGCCGACGACCGTCGGCATCGCGAACGTCGGGAACTGCACGCCGCGGTCCGGGTCGAACCGGTCGATGGCGTTGATCAGCCCGATGGTGCCGACCTGGACCACGTCCTCCATCGGCTCGTTGCGGCTGCGGAAGCGGGCGGCCGCGTAACGGACGAGCGGGAGGTTGGCCTCGATGAGGGCCCCGCGCACCCGGTTGTGCTCGCTGGTGCCCGGCTGGAGCCCCTTCAGCTGCCCGAAGAGGACTTGGGTCAGGGCCCGGGTGTCCGCGCCCCGGCTCGGTGGCCTCGGGGGCGCGGGCGGCGATTCGGGCGGGGCGGGCGAGGCGGAGGGACCGGGCGAGGCGGAGGGACCGGGCGAGGCGGAGGGACCGGGCGAGGCGGAGGGACCGCTCTGGGCCGGGGGTGCGGCCGGGGCCGGGGGTGGGGCCTGGCCGGACGGCTCCTCGGCGGAGGGATCGCGGCGCGGCTCCTGGCGGGGCCCCTGGCGCGACTCCTGCCGGGGCGGTACCGGGGAATCCTGCTGCGGGTCCTGCTGGGGTGGCACCTGAGGCGCAGTACTGGCCGGCACGGTCACGCCACCCCTTCAGTCAACTCATCCGTCAAAAGCGGTCATAGCATCACAAGAGATGTGCACTGTGTGCAAGCACCGTATATCGCCGTGTTGAGGGCAAGTTGGGCATAGTGGGGCATTGCGTCCAGTGGTGGGGATGCAAAAAGCCCCCCACCCGTCGGAGTGGGGGGCCGGGAAATCCGGAAGCCGCTTCAGCGTACGGGCTCAGCGCACCAGTTCGGTCATGAACTCGCCGATACCGGAAGCCGCATCCGATATGCCCTGGAAACCTATTCCCACCATCTCGGCCGCACGCTTGGGCTGGGTGATGATCACGAAGAGCACGAAGATGGTGAGGGCACCGGTGATGAGCTTCTTGGTGTCCATGAACGGTGACGGCCTCCCCAACCGGTCCTGCAAAGTCGGGTGAGTCTAACCGGTCGGGTTTGGACACTCACCCGCCCTTTAAGGACCAATGACCCGGCACTCCAGGCCCTTTGCCGGTGTGTCCCCGGTTGCGGGAGGCGCAGGATTGATGTGAGCCCACCGGTTCTGGCAGGAAACCGGTGGGTGAGGGACAGGACCTCACTGCGGGGTCCGAGCCGCAAGCTTCCCCCTGACTGCGGCCCGGGCTGGCAGGTTCCGTCCTCATCGGGGGAAGCGGCTTGTCCCCCCGATGCCGCTTCCCCCGTCCCACGCGTGGAAGGTCCCGACTCCGGTCGGGGCCTTCTTCGTGTTTTTCCCTGCTACTGGATGGCGCCGGCCAGGTCCAAAAGGGGCTGTACGGGGGCGATCACGGGCGTCAGGTCGTCCGGCAGCTGCGCGAGCCGGTTGAGCTGGTTCGCGCCCTGGCTGATCTGCCCGCCGATCTCCTGGACGGAGGTGGGCTGCATGCCGGGGGCGGCCGACGGGAGGTCCGGGAGGGTGAGGGGGGCCACGGGCGCGGCGGAGGCGGCGGGCGCGGCGAGTCCCGCGGCGGCCCCCGCGAGGGCGATGGCGGCGAGCATGCGCTGGGTCTTGGTCATGCCGTGACAACGGCCGAGGGGGCGGGCGGTCACGCGGACGTCATCCGTAGGGACGCGCGGGCCCGGTCGCGCGAGGCCCCGAGAGCCGTGTGGCGGAACGCCGAGAGCCCCGACCTTTGCGGGTCGGGGCTCTCGATCGGAGCGGTAGTGGAGGGATTTGAACCCCCGATGGGTTGCCCCATACTCGCTTTCGAGGCGAGCTCCTTCGGCCACTCGGACACACTACCGAGATGGATCCTAGCCTAAGGAGCCTCATTCACCGAAATCGGAATCCGCCGGGCCGGTCACAGGTCGCGGAAGAAACCCGTGAGCTGTTGAGCGCACTCCTCGGCGAGGACGCCGCGGACCACTTCGGGCCGGTGGTTGAGCCGCCGGTCGCGTACGAGGTCCCAGAGCGAGCCGGCCGCGCCGGCCTTCTCGTCGTCCGCGCCGTAGACGACCCGGGCGACGCGCGACTGCACGAGCGCGCCCGCGCACATCACGCACGGCTCCAGGGTCACCACCAGGGTGCACCCCGGAAGCCGCCAGTCCGCGAGTGCGGCCGAGGCCCGGCGCAGTGCCAGTACCTCGGCGTGCGCCGTGGGGTCGCCCGTCGCCTCGCGCTCGTTGTGCCCGGCGGCGACGACCGTGCCGTCGGGCCCGAGCACGACGGCGCCGACCGGCACGTCGCCGGTCGGCACCGCCCGGGCGGCCTCCTGGAGCGCCAGGCGCATGGAGTCCCGCCACGGGTCCCGTACGGGATCGGGGCCGTGCGCGTCATGCGTGTCGTACGTGTCGTGCTTGTCGTGCGGAGGGAGCACTAGCGGACGGCCTCCAGGACCTCGGTGGCGCCGAGGGAGTCGGCGATCGCCGAGAGGGCGTCCCCGTCCAGGGTCATCAGTTGTTTGTGGGTCACGCCGAGGTCGTCCAGCAACTGGGGGTCGCCGAGCGGACCGGCCGGCACCGGCTCCGCGCCGGTCCCTCCCGGCTCGTCCTCGTCGTCGGTCTCGTCGGTGAAGGCGGTGAGGGGTTCCTCCTCGCCGTCCTCGGTGCCGTCCAGGTCCAGCTCGTCGAGTTCGTCGTCCTCCTCGTCGCTGCCCAGCAGCTCTTTGGTCAGCATCGAGCCGTAGGAGCTGCGGGCGGCCGCGGAGGCGTTCGAGACGAAGTACCGCGGGTCCTCCTCGCCGTCCACGCGGACGACGCCGAACCAGGCGTCCTCCTGCTCGATGAGGGCGACCACCGTGTCGTCGTAGACAGCGGCGGACCGGGCGAGGTCGATCAGATCACTGAGGGACTCGACGTCGTCGAGTTCCATGTCGCTCGCTTCCCACCCGTCTTCGGTGCGCGCGAGCAGTGCGGCGAAATACACCGTGACTCTCCCACTGGTCGTAGGCATGCCGGTTGGAGGTCCCCCCGGCCGGAGGTCGGGGTCGAACGGCTGTGGTGCTCGCCGTACGGTCCCGCCCAATCGGCATCGTGGCAGAAACGGCGGCATTGCGAGAGGTCTTCCGCGCTTGCGTCGTCCCGTGCCGTGCGCCGCGCGGCCCGTGCGGGGGGCGTGGGGCGGCGGTGTCGTACGGGTCCGGGGGCCCCGCCGGGCTCCGGAGCGGCGCCCCTCGGCGCCGGGCGCGCCCCGGCCGTGTCGGGCGGGCGGCGCGGGCGTGGCAGCCGCGCAGTCGCCGCCGCCCCGGGCCCGCCCCGGCGCTCTTGGGCGGCCCCGGCCTGCGGCGGCGTGGTGCGGGAGCGCAGGGGAAGGGACTACCAGCGGAACGTGCGCATGCGCATCTGCTGCCGCATGCGGGCGGCGCGGGCGCGGCGGGGCTGGACGCGGTCGCGCAGCGCCCGCGCCTCCATGAGGTCGCGCAGGAACTGTGCGCGGCGTGCTCGGCGCTGCGCCGCGGTCTCCGGTTCTTCGTTGCTCGGCTGCGTGTCGGGCATCGGCCACCACCCCGGGCTGGTCGGTCGTTCCCCCTGCACCCACCTTCCCCCGGTCGGACCGTTTGATGCCACCCCACCGCAGGTCAGAACGGTCAGGCGGCGTCGGACGCCTCGGCGCGGAGCGTCGGGACCACGGCCACGGGGCCGTGCGCGTGCTGCAGTACCGCGTGGGCCACCGAGCCGATCAGCAGCGCCATGGCCCCCCGCCGCGGATGGTGGCGGCCCACCACGACCAGCTCCGCCGACCGCGAGGCGATGACCAGCCGGCCCGCCGCGTCCCCGGGCACGGCGGCCTGCTCGACCGGGACCTCGGGGTAGCGGCTGCGCAGCGGCGCCAGCCGCTCCGTCTGGGACCGCAGCATCTCCCGCTCGGCCGGTACGGCGTCCCCGTCGTCCGGCAGGCCCTCCGGCGGGATCACCACGAACGGGGCGTCGATCATCATGGTCGGCGCGGGCGGTATGGCGTACGCGGACACCACCTGGACGGTGGTCCCCCGCACGGACGCCTCCGTGAACGCGAAGGCCAGTACGTCGTCCGGGGTCTCCGCGGCGTGCAGCCCGAGCACGACCTTCCCGGCGGACTCCTCCCGCGCGGCGCCGGCCGCCTTCCGGTCCGCGTGGGGGATCACCACCACCGGGCACGGCGCGGTCGTCGCGACGGCGCGGCTGTTCGAGCCGAGCAGCAGGCTGGCGAAGCCGCCGCGCCCGCGGGAGCCCATCACGAGCATCAGGGCCTCCGCGCCGATCACCCGCAGGGCCTCCGGTACGGAGCCCTCCAGGGACTCGTAGCGGACCCCTTCCGGCAGGCCGGGGCCGCCGCCCAGCAAGGCCCGGATCCGGTCGCTCACCGGGTCGGCGAACTCCTCCGGCTGTGAGGCGTCGTGGAGGGAGGCCCGGCGGCCCGCGTACAACTGGGCGTGGTCGGGCAGTACATGGGCGATCAGGAGCCCCGTACCGTGCCGCAGCGCCGCGGCCCTGGCCCACTCCAGGGCCGCGAGGCTGTGCTCGGATCCGTCGACGGCGGCGATCACCGGTGCGTTGCTCATCAGTCCAGCCTGGTGGGCTGCCGCGCGGGTCGCATCCCCAGACGGACGCGCGGGGGCCCGCGCAGCGCGTAGCCTTTTGGGTGCAGGTCGCGTCTCGCGGCCGTTTTTGCAGGTCGCAGGCCGAGTTTTGGAGGATGTTGTGCGTTTGCAGGTCGTCGATCACCCCTTGGTGGCGCACAAACTCACCACCCTGCGCGACAAGCGCACCGACTCCCCCACCTTCCGCCGGCTCGCCGACGAGCTGGTGACCCTGCTCGCGTACGAGGCCACCCGGGACGTGCGCACCGAGCAGGCCGACATCGAGACCCCGGTCGCCCCGACCACCGGGGTGAAGCTCTCGCACCCGCGTCCGCTGGTCGTGCCGATCCTGCGGGCGGGCCTCGGCATGCTCGACGGCATGGTGCGGCTCCTGCCGACCGCCGAGGTGGGCTTCCTGGGCATGGTCCGCAACGAGGAGACCCTGGAGGCCTCCACGTACGCGACGCGCATGCCCGAGGACCTCTCCGGGCGGCAGGTCTACGTCGTCGACCCGATGCTGGCCACCGGCGGCACCCTCGTCGCGGCGATCCGGGAACTGATCAAGCGCGGCGCGGACGACGTCACGGCCGTGGTGCTGCTGGCCGCGCCCGAGGGCGTCGAGATCATGGAGCGCGAGTTGGCGGGCACGCCGGTGACCGTGGTGACGGCCGCGGTCGACGAGCGGCTCAACGAGCACGGCTACATCGTTCCGGGCCTGGGCGACGCGGGCGACCGCATGTACGGCTCGGCCGAGTAGTACCCCGGCGCCGGCCCGGGCGCGTCAGCGCGTCCGGGCCGGCGCCGGGTCATCAGCACTTCGCGGCGGGCGCGGGCGCGGGGTTGGCCAGGAGGGCCAGCGCCTTGTCCGCGTCCTCCTTCGTGCTCAGCTCCTTGAAGGCATCGCCCAGGATCAGGTCGATCTCCGCGGTCTCGCGGGCGTCGGACTGCTGGGTGGTGCCGGCGAGCTGGGTGCCCAGCACGCTGTAGGCGCCCTTGTCGGTGGTGGGGGAGCCCAGCAGCATCCCGGTGCCGGGGACCTTCTTGTCGAAGTCGGCGGGGGCGTTGCCGACGTCGGCGACGTTGAAGCCGCGTTTGCGCAGCTCGTCGCCGACGGCCTTGGCGAGCCCCGCGCGCGGTGTCGCGTTGTAGACGTTGACGGTGATGTCGGCGGGCTTGGGCAGGACGACGGCCGGTTTCGGGGTGGCGGCCGCGGCGGCTCCGGGGCCGCCCCTGGCGGCGTTGTCGGCCGCCTTCGTCGGACAGTCCTTGGCGCCCGCGGCCGTGTTCCGCTTCGGGCTGTCGCCCTGGAACACGTCGATGAGCTGCAAGGCCCCGTAGCCGAGCAGGGCCAGTGCGAGGACCGAGCCGAGCACGGCGAAGACGATCCGACGGGGGCTCCGCTTACGGCTCATGCGCGGGTAAGCGGCTCCCGTGACGCGGTACTTTCCGCCCATGCCGGGGGGAGTGAGCATGCTCATGGGCGCAGCGTAGTGCCGCTCGGTGGCGATGCCTACTAAATGATCTGCTGATAGGTCAATGCTGACCCGAAAGGCGCAATCCACGCGAAGTGCGCCCAAACCCGCAGCCGGGGCCGCGGCCCGTGGGCGCGGGCAGAACGGAGCGGTCGGGCGGGCCCGTGCGGGGCCGCGCCGCGCCGCGCCGGGCGGGTCCCGCCGGCGGAGCTCGGCCGACCCGCAGGCCCCGCCGGGGCTCAGTCCATCTCGAGGACGCGGGCGTGCAGCACCTGGCGCTGCTGCAGGGCCGCGCGCACGGCGCGGTGCAGCCCGTCCTCCAGGTAGAGGTCGCCCCGCCACTTGACGACGTGCGCGAAGAGGTCGCCGTAGAAGGTCGAGTCCTCGGCGAGCAGCGTCTCGAGGTCGAGCTGCCCCTTGGTCGTCACCAGCTGGTCGAGCCGGACCGGGCGCGGCGCGACATCCGCCCACTGCCGGGTGCTTTCCCGGCCGTGGTCGGGATACGGCTTTCCGTTACCGATGCGCTTGAAGATCACACGGAAAGCCTACCGGGCCCGGCCCTGCGAGCGCAGCCTCGCCGCGTCGGTGCAAAAGTGGCGAAAAGCGCCAATTCGGGAGTGATGCATGAGCGAGAGCACCGACCCCGCCGCCGTGGCGGACCAGACGGGCCCGGCCGGGAAGATCGCTGCCGGATACGCCTTCACCGGACCGGCGCTCGACCTGGGGGCCCTGCTCTGGGACGGCGGCTGCCTGCCGGAGCACCAGATCCGCATCCCCCTGCCGATGCTCAACCGGCACGGGCTGGTCGCGGGCGCCACCGGCACCGGCAAGACCAAGACCCTCCAGCTCATCGCCGAGCAGCTGTCGGCCAACGGGGTGCCGGTCTTCCTCGCGGACATCAAGGGCGACGTCTCGGGGATCTCGGCGCCGGGCGCGGCGAACGAGAAGGTCGCGGCCCGGGCGAAGGACGTGGCCCAGCGGTGGGAGGCCACCGGGTACCCCTGCGAGTTCTACTCGCTCGGCGGCATCGGCCCCGGGATCCCGCTCCGGTCGACCGTCACCAGCTTCGGCCCGGTCCTGATGTCGAAGGTGCTCCGGCTCAACCAGACGCAGGAGCAGTCCCTCGGCCTGATCTTCCACTATGCCGACACCAAGGGCCTGGAGCTGATCGACCTCAAGGACCTGCGCGCGGTCGTCGCCTTCCTCGTCTCCGACCAGGGGAAACCGGAGCTCAAGGGCATCGGCGGGCTGTCCGCGGTCACGGCCGGGGTGATCCTGCGGGCCCTGACGGCCTTCGAGCAGCAGGGGGCCGCGGAGTTCTTCGGCGAGCCGGAGTTCGACACCGGCGAGTTCCTGCGCACGGCCGCCGACGGCCGCGGCATGGTCTCCGTACTGGAACTCCCCGCGGTGCAGGACAAGCCGCAGCTCTTCTCCACCTTCCTGATGTGGCTGCTCGCCGACCTCTTCCACGACCTGCCGGAGGTCGGCGACCTGGAGCGGCCCAAGCTCGTCTTCTTCTTCGACGAGGCGCACCTGCTCTTCAACGGTGCCTCGAAGGCCTTCCTCGACTCCATCACCCAGACGGTGCGCCTCATCCGCTCCAAGGGCGTGGGCGTCTTCTTCGTGACGCAGACCCCCAAGGACGTGCCGGGGGACGTGCTCGCCCAGCTCGGCAACCGCGTGCAGCACGCGTTGCGCGCCTTCACCCCGGACGACGCGAAGGCGCTGAAGGCGACGGTGAAGACCTTCCCGCACTCCGACTACGACCTGGAGGAACTGCTCACCCGGCTGGGGACCGGCGAGGCGGTGATCACCGTGCTCAGCGAGAACGGCGCCCCCACCCCGGTCGCGGCGACCCGCCTGCGGGCCCCGCAGTCGCTGATGGGGCCGGTCGACCCGGCGGCGCTGGACCAGGCGGTGAAGGCCTCGCCGCTGTGGTCGCGCTACGCCGAGCCGGTGGACCGCGAGTCGGCGTACGAGAAGATCAGCGCCGAGCAGGCCGCCGCGGAGGCGCAGGCGGAGGCGGCAGCGGCGGCCGCCGAGGCGGAGAAGCAGGCCGAGGAGGCCGAGAAGGAGGCGGCGCGGGCCGCGCGCCGCGCTCCGAAGCCGGATCCCTCGCTGGCCGAGCAGGTGGTGGGGAGCGGGCTGTTCCGCTCGCTGGCCCGGTCCATCGGGACGCAGGTGGGCCGCGAGATCTCGCGCTCGATCTTCGGCACGGCCCGCAGGCGGCGCTGAGGCGAGGCCCCGGCCGCCCTCGCCGCCCTCCCCCTGTTCCAGGCGGAATCGAGCGCACCGGGTGACGGGAACCGGTCCGTCGCTGACAGACTCGTGGCATGCGGACCGAACTGACCGACACCACGTCCAGCAAGATCAACCGGGCGCTGCTCGCAGCCCGCCGGGCGATAGGCAGCCCCACCACGGGGCTGGTCCTGACCCTCGTCGTCGTCACCGACGAGGAGAACGCCTACGACGCCCTGCGCGCCGCTTCCGAGGCCTCGCGCGAGCACCCGTGCCGCGTCATCACGGTGATCAAGCGCGTCTCGCGGGGCTCGCACAAGCTCCGTGCGACGCGGCTCGACGCCGAGCTGCGGGTCGGCTCGGACGCCGGGACCGGGGAGACCCTGGTGCTGCGCCTGCACGGGGACCTGACCGAGCAGGCCGGCTCGGTCGTCCTGCCGCTGCTGGTGCCGGACGCGCCGGTCGTGGCGTGGTGGCCGGCCGACGCCCCCGCCGACGTGGCGCGGGACTCCCTGGGCGCGCTCGCACAGCGCCGGATCACGGACGCGGCCACGGCCTTCGACCCGGTCGGCGTACTGGACGAGCGGGCCGCCTCCTACCGGCCCGGCGACACCGACCTGGCCTGGACCCGGCTGACGCCGTGGCGGGCCCTGCTGGCGGCCGCCCTGGACCAGAAGCCGCTGCCGGTCACCGGCGCGGCGGTGGAGAGCGAGCCCGACAACGCGAGCGCCGAGCTGCTGGCGCGCTGGCTGGAGGACCGGCTCGGGGTGCCCGTCGACCGGATCGCGAGCGAGGGCCCGGTGATCACCCGGGTCAGCCTGCGCACCACGGGCGGCGAGATCCGGGTGGACCGGCCCGCGGGCGCCCTGGCCACGCTGGTCCTGCCGGGGAGCCCCGACCGCGGCGTGGCCCTGAAGATCCGCAGCGGCGCCGAACTGATCGCGGAGGAACTGCGCCGCCTCGACGCGGACGTGACCTACGGCTCCGCGCTGCGGCGGCGGCCGCTCCAGGCGGCGCTCTCCGCGTAGTGGTTGTCGTACGTGGCGGAGCTGTCCTTGATGTCCTGCACGGTGGCCTCGCCCGCGTTGACCCGGCCCAGGAGGCGGTAGTAGTCGAACCGGCCCATGCCGGGTGTGAAGCCGACGAACACGCTCGCCGTGTGCCCGGCGGCGGGGGCGAAGGCGTGCTTGACGCCGGGCGGGACCGCGATGAAGTCGCCGGCGTCGAGGGTGTGGACCTCGTCGCCGACCAGGATGTCGAGCCGGCCGGCGGTGACGTGGAAGAACTCGGTGGCCTTGGTGTGGAAGTGCACCGGAGCACCGGCCGCGCCCTCGTCGAAGGTGGCTGTGTTGCAGGTGAGCTCGGCGGTGTCCGTGAGCAGCGTGATGAGGCTGCCGGGGGCGTCGTAAATGGCTTCGGCGGTGGCGGCGCGGGTCGCGATCTCTGTCATGTCCTCTAATCTACGGTCCGGATAGACCGGCTACAGGGGTCAATCGAGCCCCTCTCCAGCCGGTCAATTCCCGCCGCCCGCCGAAGGCCGCGTTCGTCATCCCGACGCCTTCGCCGCTTTGGCCGCGGCCTTCATCTCCTGCTTGTGCGCCCGGACCTTGGCCAGGGATTCCGGTCCGGTGATGTCGGCCGCCGAGCGGTAGACGTCCGCGGGCCCGTAGCCTCCCGCCGCCTCCCGCCAGCCCCGGGGGCGCACGCCGAGCCGCTTGCCGAGCAGGGCGAGGAAGATCTGGGCCTTCTGTTCGCCGAAGCCGGGCAGCGCCTTGAGGCGCGCCAGCAGTTCCTCCCCGGTGCCGACCCCGGCCCAGACGGCCTCGGCGTCCCCGCCGTAGTGCTCCACCAGGTACGCGCACAGCTGCTGGATCCGCTTCGCCATCGACCCGGGATAGCGGTGCACGGCGGGCTTGTCCGAGAGCAGGGCGGCGAAGGCCTCCGGGTCGTACGCGGCGATGGCGTGCGCGTCCAGGTCGTCGGAGCCGAGCCGCCGGGCGATCGTCCAGGGCCCCGAGAAGGCCCATTCCATCGGCACCTGCTGGTCCAGCAGCATCCCGACGAGGGCGGCGAGGGGGCTGCGGGAGAGCAGCGCGTCGGCCTCCGGCTGCTGCGCCAGCCGGATGGTGATGTCCTTGTCCATGGCTCCAGCCTCCCGCGCGGGCGCGCTCCCCGCGCGGTCGGCACACCGCCCGCCTAGCGTGGGAACGACGACAGCTACGCGTACGAGTACGAGTCCGAGGAGTCGATCGACCATGGGTGAGTTCACCGAAGGCGCGCCGTGCTGGGTGGACGCGATGTTCGCCGACGTGGAGGCCGCCAAGACCTTCTACGGGGATGTGCTGGGCTGGACCTTCGGCGAGGCCAGCACCGAGTACGGCAACTACACGCAGGCGTACTCCGGCGGGAAGGCCGTCGCCGCCGTGGTGCCCCCGATGCCCGGCGCGGACGCCCCGTCGCAGTGGTGCCTGTACCTCCACTCGTCGGACGTGGGGGCCACGGCGGAGAAGGTCGCCTCGAACGGCGGCGAGGTGCTGATGGGCCCGATGCAGGTGGCCAGTTTCGGCTCGATGCTGATCGCGAAGGAGCCCAGCGGCGCGGTCTTCGGCGTCTGGCAGCCGGGTGAGCACAAGGGCTTCGAGAAGATGGGCGAGGCCGGCGCGTACGCCTGGGCGGAGGTCTTCACCCGGGAGCCCGACAAGCCGGACGCCTTCCTGCCGAGCGTCTTCCCGTACACCACCCAGCGGATGGACCCGGGCGACGACCCGGACCCGGCCGACATGGACTTCTCGGTCTACTGCGTCGGCGGCCCCGAGAACCCGGTGCTGGGCCGGATGAGGATGGGCGAGGAGTTCCCGCCGCAGGTCCCCTCCTACATCCAGGTGTACTTCGGCGTCCCGAACTGCGACGAGGCGGTCGAGAAGGTGAAGAAACACGGCGGGCAGCTGCACTTCGGCCCGATGGACAGCCCGTTCGGCCGCTTCGCGGCAGTGGCGGACCAGCAGGGCGCGGCCTTCGCCGTGATCGACCTGTCGACGACGGTCGGCGAGATGCCGACGTTCGGCTGAGCCGCCCGCGCGCACGGAACGTCCCCAAATGTTCGTCGGAGGGTTCGGCGACGGTCGCGGGCGTCCCGACCTGTGGCGAAGGTAGCGGCTACAGACCCGCCGAACGGTGCTGTACACCCGCGAATGGGACCGGAACCGAGACCAAGCATGGGCCTACTTGCCGGCCTCCGGGCCGTACCACTGCATGGCTTGGCCGGTGACAGCAGCGATGCACTCGAAATCGTGGTCGCGGTGCAGGAGAGTCAGCCCCTGCAGTTCCGCGGTGGCGGCGACGACGAGGTCCACCGCGCCCGCGCCGCGGTGCTGCCCGCGCTGGGTCAGTAGCTCCTGGACCTGCCAGGCGCGGTCGTACGCCCGGTCGTCGACGGGCACCCAGCCGAACAGCAACCGCATGTCATCGATGCCGCGCGCGCGGTCTGCGGCGGATCGGGCACTGTAGAAGAACTCCAGCTCGGTGATCGGGCAGGTTGCGATGAGACCAGCCGCGGCCGCCTGATCCCAGCCGTACTGTTCGGCGTCGCCGTGCAGGAACCGCGCGAGTGCGCTGGTGTCGATCAGGAACTGTGCCGCGCTCACCTTCGGTAGTTCCTCTTGTCCTCGAAGAGGCCCAGATCGAACGCGCCCTCGTCGGCGGTGGCCCGCAGCCGAGTGAGCGCGAGCGCGCGCCGGCGGTTGTCCAACACCTCACGCAAGGCGGTGTTGACCGTCTCCTTCTTGGTGCTCGTCCCGAGCGCCTGAGCCACGTCGGCCAGCAGCTCGTCGTCAAGGTCGATCACTGTGCGACTCATCCGGACACCTCCTGTGATATCAGCTGACCCATAGAGTATATCCGGCGTGATATCTGTGTGACGGGCTTCCGAAGATCACAAAATGCGGCAGGCAAGCTGCTGACTTCGATCTTTGGTGTGGCGACCATGGTGATGAACAGGGCGAGGAGGTGCCAGGTGCGGTGGATCGCCATCGCGGCAGGGGTCCTCGTGGCCGCAGGGCTGGCGAGGTGCCTGCTGGTGCAAGTCCGGAAGTTCCTTGCGGAGCTCGCCGAGGTGCTTCGGGTCTGGGGCGAGGTCCGGCAATCGCTGAGGCGGGGGCGCGATGGCGAGGAACGCAGAAGGCCCCGGCCGGTTTCCCGGTCGGGGCCTTCAAGTGCCCGGTGAGGCACTGGCGGAGGATACGAGATTCGAACTCGTGAGGGGTTGCCCCCAACACGCTTTCCAAGCGTGCGCCCTAGGCCACTAGGCGAATCCTCCGCCGCAAACAATACAAGACGTTGAGGGGTGCTCGCGAACGTGATCGTCTCCGGGGAACCCGGCCGGGGCCCGGCTCGATTCCGGGGGCTTCCATCCGCTAGGGTGGGGCCAGCCCCTCACGTGGCGCTATCTCACCCAACTCCCCCAGGGCCGGAAGGCAGCAAGGGTAAGTGGGCTCTGGCGGGTGCGTGGGGGGCGCTTTGCGTTCCGGGGGCCTTGTGGGCCGCCGTTGTCGGCGGGCCCGGATAACCTCGTAGACGTGTCGTCCCTTGCGCTGTACCGCCGCTATCGCCCCGAGTCGTTCGCCGAGGTCATCGGGCAGGAGCATGTCACTGTCCCCCTGATGCAGGCCCTGCGGAACAACCGGGTCAACCACGCGTACCTGTTCAGCGGGCCGCGCGGCTGTGGAAAGACGACCAGCGCGCGCATCCTGGCCCGTTGCCTGAACTGTGAGCAGGGTCCCACCCCCACCCCGTGCGGGGAGTGCCAGTCGTGCCGTGACCTGGCCAGGAACGGGCCGGGCTCCATCGACGTCATCGAGATCGACGCCGCCTCGCACGGTGGCGTGGACGATGCCCGCGACCTGCGCGAGAAGGCCTTCTTCGGGCCCGCGTCGAGCCGGTACAAGATCTACATCATCGACGAGGCCCACATGGTCACCTCGGCGGGCTTCAACGCCCTGCTCAAGGTGGTCGAGGAGCCGCCGGAGCACCTCAAGTTCATCTTCGCCACCACCGAGCCGGAGAAGGTCATCGGGACCATCCGGTCCCGGACGCACCACTACCCCTTCCGCCTCGTGCCGCCCGGCACCCTGCGCGACTACCTCGGCGAGGTCTGCGGCCGCGAGGGCGCCAAGGTCGAGGACGGCGTGCTGCCGCTCGTCGTGCGGGCCGGAGCGGGATCCGTGCGTGACTCGATGTCGGTCATGGACCAGCTGCTCGCCGGCGCCGCCGACGACGGTGTGACATACGCCATGGCCACCTCGCTGCTCGGCTACACGGACGGCTCGCTCCTCGACTCCGTCGTGGACGCCTTCGCCGCCGGGGACGGCGCCGCCGCCTTCGAGATCGTGGACCGGGTGGTGGAAGGCGGGAACGACCCCCGGCGCTTCGTCGCCGACCTGCTGGAGCGGCTGCGCGACCTGGTCATCCTGGCCGCCGTGCCCGACGCCGGGGAGAAGGGGCTGATCGACGCTCCCGCCGATGTCGTGGAGCGGATGCAGGCCCAGGCGTCCGTGTTCGGGGCCGCCGAGCTGTCGCGCGCCGCCGATCTGGTCAACACCGGCCTCACCGAGATGCGCGGCGCGACCTCGCCGCGGCTCCAGCTGGAGCTGATCTGCGCCCGCGTGCTGCTGCCCGCCGCCTTCGACGACGAGAGGTCCTTCCAGGCCCGGCTCGACCGGCTGGAGCGCAGCGGGGCGGCCGCCGCCTTCGCCCCCGCGCCCGCCGTGCCCGCCATGGGCTACGTGCCCGGGCCGGAGGCGCATCCCATGGCTCCCGCGGGTCCGGCCGGCGGCGTCGCGGCGACGCGTGCCGCGGCCGCCGCTCCGGCGCCCGCGCCGGCCGCCGCTCCGGCTCCGGTTCCCGCTCCGGAGCCGGTACGGGCTCCCGCCCAGCCGGAGGCGCCGGTTCAGGCCGCGCCCGCCGCCGCGTCCGCCCCGGCCGCGCCCGCACCCGGGGCGTGGCCCGGAGCAGCGCAGCCCGGCGGCGGGGCCCCCGGTGCCCGCCCCGCGGCCGCCGCCGCCCCGGGTGCCTGGCCCAGCGCGGCCGCCCCCGGCCAGGGGGCCCCGGCTCCCACGCCCGCCGCCCCCGCGCCGGCCGCCCAGACCCCCGCGTCCCCGGCCCCGGCCGCGCCCTCGCCGGGCATGGCGGCCGGCGCCGGGCAGGTCCAGGCGATGTGGCCCGGCGTGCTGGAGGCCGTCAAGAACCGCCGCCGCTTCACCTGGATCCTGCTCAGCCAGAACGCCCAGGTCACCGGCTTCGACGGCACCACCCTCCAGCTCGGGTTCCCCAACGCCGGAGCCCGCGACAACTTCGCGAGCAGCGGCAGCGAGGACGTGCTCAAGGCCGTCCTGGCCGAGCAGTTCCAGGTCAACTGGAAGATCGAGGCCGTGGTGGCCGGCGGAGCTCCGGCCCCGCTCCCGTCCTCGCCCTCGTACGGCGCCCCGGCGGCCCCCGCCCCGGCCTACAGCCCGCCGTCCCCGCCCCAGGGGCCGTCCGCTCCCGCCCCGCAGTACCAGCAGCCGCAGCAGTCCCAGCAGTCGGCTCCCGCCCCGCAGCCCCCCGTACAGCAGGCGCCCCCGCCGGTCGCCCCCGAGGACGACGTCGCGCAGGAGGACGATCCCGACCTCGTCGAGAGCGCCCTGACCGGACACGACCTGATCGTGCGCGAGCTCGGAGCCACCGTTGTGGAGGAATACACGAATGAGTAGCCCCGCCTGATTGGGGTGGCCGCACGAAGCCGGCTGCGCCGTCCGGGCTAGGCTGAGCAGCGTGAAGGTCCTCGTCATCGGCGGCGGCGCCCGCGAACACGCCCTGTGCCGCTCTCTGTCCCTCGACCCCGACGTCTCCGCGCTGTACTGCGCTCCCGGCAACGCCGGCATCGCCGAGGTGGCCGAGCTCCGCCCGGTCGACGCCCTCGACGGCGCCGCCGTCACCGCTCTGGCCACCGAACTCGGCGCCGGCCTGGTCGTCGTCGGCCCGGAGGCCCCGCTGGTCGCCGGTGTCGCCGACGCCGTGCGCGCCGCCGGCATCCCCGTCTTCGGCCCGTCCGGCGAGGCGGCGAGGCTGGAGGGCTCCAAGGCCTTCGCCAAGGACGTGATGGCCGCGGCCGGGGTCCCGACCGCGCGCAGCTACGTGTGCACCACCCCCGAAGAGGTGGACGAGGCCCTCGACGCCTTCGGCGCCCCGTACGTCGTCAAGGACGACGGCCTCGCCGCCGGCAAGGGCGTCGTGGTCACCGAGGACCTCGCCGCCGCCCGCGCCCACGCGCTGGGCTGCGACCGCGTGGTCATCGAGGAGTACCTCGACGGCCCGGAGGTCTCCCTCTTCGCCATCACCGACGGCGTCACCGTCCTCCCGCTCCAGCCCGCCCAGGACTTCAAGCGGGCGCTGGACGGGGACCAGGGCCCCAACACCGGCGGGATGGGGGCCTACTCCCCGCTGCCGTGGGCCGACCCGAAGCTGGTCGACGAGGTCATGGAGCTGGTCCTCCAGCCGACCGTCGACGAGCTGCGCCGCCGCGGCACCCCCTTCTCCGGACTGCTGTACGCCGGCCTGGCCATCACCGGCCGCGGCACCCGGGTCATCGAGTTCAACGCCCGGTCCGGCGCCCCCGAGACCCAGGTGGTCCTGGCCCGGCTGCGCACCCCGCTCGCGGGCGTGCTGCTGAACGCCGCCCAGGGCACCCTGGACGCCCAGCCCGAGCTCCGCTGGAGCGAGGACGCGGCCGTCACGGTGGTCATCGCCTCGCACAACTACCCCGAGACCCCGCGCACGGGCGACACCATCGAGGGCCTGGACGAGGTGGCCGCCGAGGACGCCCCCGACGCGTACGTGCTGCACGCCGGGACCCGGCGCGAAGGCGACGCGGTGGTCAGCGCGGGGGGCCGCGTGCTCTCGGTGACGGCGACCGGTTCTGATCTGGCGCAGGCCCGCGAGAAGGCGTATAAGGCCGTCGCGCGCATCAGGCTGGACGGCTCGCAGCACCGCACCGACATCGCCGCCAAGGCGGCCGGACACGCCTGAGCTGCGGCAGAGCGACCCCCGCGGGCCCGGTGCGCACGAGGTGCGCCCGGGCCCGCGGGCGCGTCCGTGCGTGTGGGTGGCCGACTGCATCCGGCCGCGTTCGAACGCACCCACCTTTACCCAAAGCCATTCCATCGGGTGATCGTCCCCCGGACTGCCTGACGCCCGGGCCCGCCCCAACTAGGGTGCGGCGCAAGCATTCCGGCACTCATTCCGGCACTTGGCCCACCGGCATTGCGATGTCGGTGGCGGGTGTCACAGTGGGGGAGTGAGCAAAGCCGCCGCAGCGCAGAGGGGGTGAGGTCCGGCCGTGTCCGGAACCGGTTCGATCATGGAAGCGGGCGTGCCGTCCGCGCGTTCCCGCGCCTTGGCCGTGCTGCGCGTGCGCAGCAGGGCGCTGGCCGTCGGGCTGCTGCCCGCCGCCGTCGCGGTGGTGCTGGTGGCCGCCCGGATGACGGGCCGGCTGGCCGGTGACCCCTGGCCCGCGGTGACCCTCGCCGTCTGCGCGGTCGCCGCGCTGGTGCTGCTGGTCGGCGGGATCTTCGGCGCGGTCGTCCTGCGGGCGAGCCCGGCCGTGACGCCGACGGTGCCGCTGTCCGAGGCCGCCGCCCCCGACCTGTACCGGCTGGTCCAAGACCTGACCGACCGTATGAACGTGCCGGCGCCCTCCGCGATAGCCCTCACCCCGGACTGCGACAGCTGGCTGGAGGACCGCACCCACGCGGCGCACCGCCGCGACGGCATATCCGCGGGCCCGGAGTCCCAGCCCGGCGCCGCCCCGGTGCTGGTCATCGGCTCGCCGTTCCTCTGGTGGATGCGGGTCGCCGAGCTGCGCGCCGTCCTCGCCCCGGTCGTCGCCGGCACGGGCCCTTCGGCGCACCCCGACATAGCCGATGCGCGGGGCTTCGTCCGGGGCCTGGACGCCGCCGTGGACGTGGGCGGCAGGCGCGGGCTCGGCTGGATCGCCGCCCCCGCCCGGCTGCTGCTGCGGCTGTGCCGGGTGGACGCCGCGGAGATGGAGCGCGGGGTGGCCGCGGCCGCCTCCGAGCGTGCACAGGGTGTGGACTACGGGCTGCGCATCGTCGCCCAGGAACAGGTCGGCCTCGCCTACGCGGGTTGGGACCGGCTGCTGACCCGTGTCGCGCTGCCCGCCTGGCGGATGGGCCGGTGGCCCGCGCACCTCGACGCCGGGGTGGTCTCCGCGCTGACCGAGCTGTCCCGGCGCGACCGGCTGGCCGACGGGTTCACCTCGCGCCTCGGCGAGCGCCCCGCCTGCGACCTGCTGGAGCAGCCCGGTGCGGTCGACGAGGCGGCTTCGCTGCTGGCCGCGCGGCTCTTCCACGGCGGTCCGGCCGGGACCGGGCCGCAGTGGTCCCCGGTGGAATGGGCGGCCTATCCGGAGGAGGTCGTGGACCGCAAGTGGCGCACGGAGGCGGCCCGCCTGCACACGGCGCTGGACGCGCTGACCGTCCCGGCCGCGCCGCCCGCCCCGTCGGCCTCAGCCTCCGCCTCCGCCTCCGCTGCTTTCGCACCAGCCCCCGCCCCCACCGCGGTGGACGGCTTCGCCGGCCCCACGCTGGAGCGGGTGCTGGGCTATCTCACCGACCCCGCCGGCGCGGGCGCGGCCGGGGAGGCCCTGGCCGGACGGCTCAGCGGCGACCTGGCCCGCGAGGAGCGCGCCGCCGGTGCCGCGCAGCCCTCGGCCGGGAAGGCCCGGGGCGCGGACGCCGTGCCGCTGTTCCCGCTCCAGCCCCCGCGCAGCGGCCGGGACCTGTTGGCCGACCACGTGACGGCCATGGTGTGCTGCGCGGCCGTCGACTACGCCGGGGCCGCACCCGGCCTGGACTGGCTCGACGGCCCGGTCCTGCTGGTCGGCGGCGACCGCCGCTCCGACCTCGCGCCCCGCGTCCTGTGCCTGGTCGAGGACGGTGACCCCGAGCCCCTGCGTGACTGGCTCGCGGACCTGGGCGTCCGCCCCGAGAAGCCCGTCCGTCTCGTCTGACGGCGTCCACGGGGGCGTCACGGACGCCTGGAAGGAAGCCTCCGGACGGGCTACGGATCGCACACACCACCGGATCCGCATGTTCCGATCCCGTCAATTCGCGACGAAGGGTGACGGACTGCGTGCGTTATGTGATGTGCTGGGACCGGCTCGATGCATTGCCCGTTCGGGGGAGCGAGGAGGGGAGCGGTCATGGGTGCGGACCAGATCCGGCGCTGGGAGTCAGGTGCGCTCGCGCACGCGGTGAACGACCCCTTCGGACAGGGCCCCCTGCCCTGGTTCCGCGGCAGTGAGCTCTACTTCGACGACACCGGCCAGGTCGTCCCCTGGTACGTGGACCCGGCCCTCGCCCCCGGCCAGCTCCCGCGCGCCCGCACCGGCGGCCCCCGCACCGCCGACGACGTGCACCGCCAGATCAAGGGCTTCGCCTCCACCGGCGCCGTGGCACCCGGCGAGGCGATCGACTTCCACATCACGGTCGACCCGCCCCAGCAGTTCTCCGTCGACGTCTACCGCATCGGGCACTACGCCGGCGACGGCGCCTCCAAGATCACCACCAGCCCGCGCCTGTCCGGGATCGTCCAGCCGGCCCCCCTCGCCGCCGACCGCACCGTCTCCTGCCACCACTGGTGGCTGTCCTGGCGCCTCCAGGTCCCGTCGTACTGGAGCGTCGGCGCGTACGTGGCCGTCCTCACCACCGTCGACGGCTACCGCTCCCACATCCCCTTCACCGTCCGCGACGACCACCCCGCCGACCTCCTGCTGCTGCTCCCCGACATCACCTGGCAGGCCTACAACCTCTACCCGGAGGACGGCCGTACCGGCGCCAGCCTGTACCACGCCTGGGACGAGGACGGCCGGCTGCTCGGCGCGCAGGACGCGGCCCACACCGTCTCCTTCGACCGCCCCTACGCGGGCGCCGGCCTGCCCCTGCACGTCGGCCACGCCTACGACTTCATCCGCTGGGCCGAGCGCTACGGCTACGACCTCGCCTACGCCGACACCCGCGACCTGCACGCCGGCCGCGTCGACCCCACCCGCTACCGCGGCCTGGTCTTCCCCGGCCACGACGAGTACTGGTCCGCGCCCATGCGCCGCACCGTCGAGCGCGCCCGCGACCACGGCACCTCCCTGGTCTTCCTCTCCGCCAACACCATGTACTGGCAGGTCGAGCTCGGCCCCTCCCCCTCCGGGGTCGAGGACAGGCTGCTGACCTGTCGAAAACGCCGCGGTCCGGGCCGCCCCAGCCTCTGGCGCGAGGTCGACCGCCCGGAGCAGCAGCTGCTCGGCATCCAGTACGCGGGACGCGTCCCGGAACCGGCGCCCCTGATCGTGCGCAACGCCACGCACTGGCTCTGGGACTCCACCGGAGCGGGGGAGAACGACGAACTGCCCTGGCTGGTGGCCGGCGAGGCCGACCGGTACTTCCCGCGCACCCAGCTCCCCGCGCACCAGGAGCGCATCCTGCTCGCGCACTCCCCGTACCTCGACAGCGAGAACCACCGCCGCCACCAGGAGACCTCGCTCTACCGCGCGCCCAGCGGCGCCCTGGTGTTCGCCTCGGGCACCTTCGCCTGGTCCCCGGCGCTCGACCGCCCCGGCCACGTCGACGAGCGCGTACAGCGCGCCACCGCCAACCTCCTCGACCGGATCTGCAAGCGCGACTGACATCCCGCCGAACACGCGGGCCCGCATGGCACCCCGCCTGCCCGGGCAGGTGACGCGGTGCGGGAGAATGGGTTTGCGCTTGTACAGACCCACAGGGAGACCCCGTGTCCGGATTCGTCGAAAAGCCCGAGCCGGTTGAGGTTCCCGGCCTCGTCCACCTCCACACCGGCAAGGTGCGCGACCTCTACCGCGACGAGGACGGCCGCCTCGTCATGGTCGCCAGCGACCGCCTGTCCGCCTTCGACTGGGTGCTGCCCACCGAGATCCCGGACAAGGGCCGCGTCCTCACGCAGCTCTCCCTGTGGTGGTTCGACCAGCTCGCGGACCTCGTCCCGAACCACGTCCTCTCCACCGACCTGCCCGCCGGCGCCCCAGCCGACTGGGCCGGCCGCACGCTGATCTGCCGCAACCTCGACATGGTGCCCGTCGAGTGCGTGGCCCGCGGCTACCTGACCGGCTCCGGCCTCGCCGAGTACCGGCAGACCCGCACGGTCTGCGGACTGGCCCTGCCCGAAGGCCTCGTGGACGGCTCCGAGCTGCCCGCCCCGATCTTCACCCCGGCCGCCAAGGCCGCGGTCGGCGAGCACGACGAGAACGTCTCGTACGAGGAGGTCGCGCGCACCCAGGGCGCCGAGACGGCGGCCCTGCTGCGCCAGACGACCCTTGCCGTGTACGGCCGCGCCCGGGACATCGCCCGCGAGCGCGGGATCATCCTCGCGGACACCAAGTTCGAGTTCGGCTTCGACCCGGAGGACGGCTCGCTGGTCGCCGCCGACGAGGTGCTGACCCCGGACTCCTCCCGCTTCTGGCCGGCCGACCTGTGGGAGCCGGGCCACGCGCAGCCCTCGTTCGACAAGCAGTACGTCCGCGACTGGCTGGCCTCGCCGGCCTCCGGCTGGGACCGCAAGGGCGAACTCCCGCCGCCGGCTCTCCCGCAGGAGGTCGTCGAGCGGACCCGCGCCAAGTACGTCGAGGCCTACGAGCGGCTCACCGGGCTGCCCTGGTCGTAGGACGCGAGGGGCGGCGGACGACGAAGAAGCCCCGGTCCAGAGGACCGGGGCTTCTTCTCCTGCAGAGCGGACAACGCGACTCGAACGCGCGACATCCACCTTGGCAAGGTGGTGCTCTACCAACTGAGCTATGTCCGCAGGTGCGCCGTAGCGCGAGAACCACTATACCCAACCTCGCTCCCGGGCGAGACGCACCGCCGTGTGACGGTTCTCGGCCCCCAGCTTCGTCGCCGCAGAGGACAGGTAGTTCCGCACGGTCCCCTGCGAGAGCCGGGCCCGCTCCGCGATCTCCGCGACCGGCGCCCCGTCCGCCGCGAATTCCAGCACCTCCGCCTCCCGGGCGGTCAGCGGGGAGTCCCCCGCGCTGATCGCGTCGGCCGCCAACTCCGGGTCCACGTACCGCCCTCCGGCATGCACGGTCCGGATCAGCTCGGCCAGCCGCTGCGCCGAGACGGTCTTCGGGGCGAAGGCCCGCACCCCCGCCGCCAGGGCCCGCTTCAAATGCCCGGGTCGGCCGTGACTGGTCACGATCATGGTCTTGCAGTCGGGGAGCTCGGCCCGCAGCGATGTGGCCACGCTCACACCGTCCGCACCCGGCATCTGGAGGTCCAGCACCGCCACGTCCGGCCGGTGCGCCCGAGCCATCGCCAGGGCCTCGGGCCCGGAGGCCGCCTCGGCGACGACCAGCAGGTCGTCCTCCAGGGCCAGCAGCGCGGCCAGCGCCCCGCGGATCAGATGCTCGTCGTCGGCGAGCAGTACGCGTACGGAGCTCACGCCCGCACCTCCAGTCCTTGCACATGGGCACTCGGGATCTCGGCGCACAGCCGGAAGCGGCCGCCCCCCACCAGCCCCGCCTGCAGGGTTCCGTCCAGGACCGCGAGCCGCTCGCGCAGCCCGGCCAGCCCCGAGCCGGGCGGCCCGGCGGGGCATGGGGGCGCCCCGTCGTTCTCGACCACCAGCGTGACGGCCCCGTCCTGCGGAGCGGTGAGCCGTATCAGGCAGTTCTGCGCGTCCCCGTGCCGCAGGACGTTCGTGGTCGCCTCGCGCACCACCCATCCGAGTGCCGACTGCACCTCGGCGGGCAGCGTCCGTCCGGCCCGGAAGTCGACCCGGCAGTCCATTCCGGCCGCGCTCAGCACCCCGCGTGCACCGTCCAGCTCCACCGACAGGTCCGCCTCCCGGTAGCCGCGCACCACGTCGCGCACCTCCCGCTGGGACTCCTGGGCGATCCGCTGGACCTCGATCATCTGGTCCACCGCCTCCGGGCGGTCGCGCCGCGCCAGCTGGACCGCCAACTCGCTCTTGAGCGCGATCACCGCCAGATTTCGGCCCATCACGTCGTGCAGGTCCCGGCCGAAGCGCAGCCGCTCCTCGGCGACCGCCAGCCGCGACTGGGCCTCGCGAGAACGGTCCAGCTCCCAGACGGTCTTGAGCAGCCAGTTGGTGAAACCGCAGGCCAGCGAGAAGAAGACGGTGGAGATTAGCATGCCGACCACGTACCCGAGGGCTTCCGCGCCGGACAGCCCGAGCGCGAGCACCACCAGCCCGGTGCCGCCCGAGTAGGCCGGCCCGACGTACCGCATCTGCCGCACCGAGGGCAGGCACATGACCAGGGCCCCGCTCCCGAAGCCGGCCATTCCCGCGATCAGCTGCGGGGCCACCGCCGGGTCGGAGAGCACCCCGTACCGGCGCAGGACGAGCACCGCCACCACGGAGGCGGCCGTGAGCGTCCCGACGGTGAAGGCGAGCCGGACCGGGCGCTCGCGCCGGCCGACCACCCAGTCCATCGCCCGCGAGTACACGAACCCGCAGAGCACCGCGTGCACGCACACCAGCAGGAAGAGGGCGAGGGCCACCGCGGGCTGCTCGGGGGCCTCGACGGCCACCGGAAGCAGCCCGAACGACACGATCTCCAGGAGGACGAAGAGATGGCACGACCAGCGGGTGTACAGCTCCACCTTCTCCGCACTGCTGCGGTTCTTCCACCACCCCGTCAGCTTCGACACGGTTCCCGTCCCCCGACTCCTCTAGCGGCGCGGTTCCCAGCGGAACCACCTCTGCACAGCAAACACGGTGATCACGAGCCAGGCCAGCGTGGAGAGCGCGGCCCCGAGCAGGTCGTAGGCCTCGGCGCCGCCGCTCCAGCCGGCCCGCACCATGGCCATCACCCCGCTGAGCGGCAGCAGTTCGCACACCGAGGCCAGGGTGTCCGGCAGCCGCTCCAGCGGGAGGAAGAGCCCCGAGCCGAGCGCGGTCAGCAGAAACAGCGGCAGCGTGGTCAGGCCCGCGCTCTCCACGGTGCGGGTGACGGCGCTGGTCAGCGCGGACATCCCGGCGAGCAGGACGATGCCGGCGAACACCGCCGCCACGAGCAGCAGCGGGTTTCGCGGCATCGCCGCGTCCAGGGCGGCCGCCCCGGCGACCGCGAGGAGGGTGGTCTGGCCGGCCGCGAGGACGGCGGAGGGCAGCGCGGTCCCGGCCAGGATCTCCAGGTCGTTGGCCTCGCCGGTGCGCAGCCGCTTCAGTACGAGCTCCTCGCGCCGGGCCACGAAAGCGGACACCAGGTTCATGTACACGACGAGCAGCAGCACCATGCCGATCCCGCCGGTCAGCGTGGCTTCGCCGACGGCTGCCGCGCCCTGGGACCCGCCCAGCGTGGAGCGCAGGACGAGGACCATCAGCAGCGGCATCAGCAGGGCCACGCTCAGCGCCGCCCGGTTGCGGACGAGCAGGGTGAGCTCGCTGCGGCCGAGCGCGGTGAGCCGGCCGGGGTCCAGGGGCAGGCCGGAGGTCAGGTTCGGGGTCATCGGGCGGCTCCTGCCAGTGCGTCGGCCGGACCGGCCGGCTCGGTGATGTCCGCGGTGTCGCCGCGGCGGCCCTGGGCGATGTCCAGGAAGGCCTCCTCCAGGGAGCCGGACCGGGCGTCGAGCCGCTCCAGCGCCACCCCGGCGTCATGGGCCCAGCGCAGCAGTTCCGTCAGGGACTCCTGGAGCCGCCCGGTACGGATCTCCACGTGCTGCCCGTAGGCCGCCGCGCGCAGCGACAGCGGGAGACGGGCCGCGGGCACCCCGTCCGGCAGCGTGAAGCGGATCCGGGCGGGCCGGCCGGCGGTCACCTCGGCCGGGCTGCCGGACAGGACGAGTTCGCCCTCGTGCAGGATCGCCAGCCGGTCGGCGAGCTCCTCGGCCTCCTCCAGGTAGTGCGTGGTGAGCACCACCGTGGTCCCCTGGTCCCGCAGGTCCCGTACCAACGCCCAGGTGTCGCGGCGCCCTTCGGGGTCCATGCCGGTGGTGGGCTCGTCCAGGAACAGCACCTCGGGCCGTCCCAGCAGGGCCAGCGCCAGGTCGAGGCGCCGCCGCTCACCGCCGGACAGCTGCTTGACCCGTACAGCGGCCCGGGCGGCCAGGCCCACCAGGTCCAGCACCTCCGCCGCGGGTCGGGCGCCGGTGGTGACCCCGCTCCACATCCGCAGGGTCTCGGCGACCGAGAGGTCCGAGGGGAATCCGCCCTCCTGGAGCATGACCCCGGTGCGCGGGCGGACCTCGGCCCGCCGGGCGTGCGGGTCGAGCCCGAAGACGCGGACCCGCCCGCCGCTCGGCGCCGCCAGTCCCTCCAGCACCTCGACGGTGGAGGTCTTGCCGGCGCCGTTCGTGCCGAGCAGGGCGAAGACCTCGCCCCGGGCCACGGAGAAGGAGACGCCCCGTACGGCTTCGAAACCGCCGGCGTAGCCCCGGCGCAGCCCCTCGACGTCGATCACGGTGTCAGTCATGACTCCAGCCTCGCGGCGCCCGGAAGGCCGGGGCAGTGCGCGCTGTCATGATCCGCCGTGACATTTGTCAGGGCGCGGCAGGGAACGCCGACGGGAATCAGGCGGGGAACACGAAGAAGGCCCCGGTCGTAATGACCGGGGCCTTATCCACTGGAGCGGACGACGCGACTCGAACGCGCGACATCCACCTTGGCAAGGTGGTGCTCTACCAACTGAGCTACGTCCGCAGGTTTACTGCGTGCACCGCGAGCGGTGCGTGCATCACTCTACCCGATCCACCGTGGTGGTCGGACAGCCGATGCGGAGCGGGTGACAGGGATCGCACACTGCGCCTTCCTCCTGGAAGGAGGATGTTCTACTACTGAACTACACCCGCACGACTTCGGGGCTCTGACCTGCGGCCTGGCCCCTCGGCGTGATCCACACATTAGCCGACGGAGGGGGGTGGATGGCAAATCGGCTCTCAGTGGGCCGCGTTGTAGGCCTCGTAGATCTTCTTGGGGATGCGGCCGCGGGGCGGCACCTCGTACTGGTTGGACCGCGCCCAGGCCCGGACGACCGCCGGGTCGGGGGCGATGGACGTGTGCTTGAAGGCCTTCCCCGAACGCGACTGGCGGCGGCCGGCGGCCACGAAGGGTGCGAGGCCCTTCCGCAGTTTCTTTGCGTTGGCCGCATTGAGGTCGATCTCGTACGACTTTCCGTCCAGAGCGAACACGACCGTTTCCGCCGCTTCTCCGCCATCGATGTCGTCGGAGAGCGTGACTACTACGCGCTGCGCCACGGATATCGGTCCCTTCGTGCGACCTCGCTCCCTGCTGACGTGGGGCGATGTCGACTGTGTGGATGTTTCGGGGCAATGCATCATTCATCCGGAATCCCGGGTGATTCCTTTGTACCCCGATTCTCATTGCATTGCGAAGCCCAGTTAATTCTCTCCGCGTGTCCCGCCGCAATGCCGGGCGCGTGGTTTTCCGCCGGATTTTGCGAAGCGTTGGTGAAGCCGAAACGGCCCGGTGATCACGCCCCCGAGATATCTACCCGCGTAGAAATTTCGGCCGGGTACGCTGAGGGAACCGCCTTCGCACCAACCACACACGGGAGTGCCCGATGGCACGCGTCGTAGTCGACGTCATGCTCAAGCCCGAGATCCTCGACCCCCAGGGCCAGGCGGTGCAGCGTGCACTGCCGCGCCTGGGCTTCGAGGGAATCGCGGACGTCCGCCAGGGGAAGCGTTTCGAGCTCGAGGTGGAGGGACCGGTCGACCAGGCCGCCCTCGACCGCATCCACAAGATGGCCGAGACCTTCCTCGCCAACACCGTCATCGAAGACTTCACCGTGAAGGTCGAGGCCTGACGGTGACCACTCGCATCGGAGTCGTCACGTTCCCCGGAACGCTCGACGACCGTGACTCACTGCGCGCCATCCGCCTCGCGGGGGCCGAGCCGGTCTCGCTCTGGCACCGCGACAAGGACCTGCACCAGGTCGACGCGGTCGTCCTCGCGGGCGGCTTCTCCTACGGGGACTACCTGCGCGCCGGAGCCATCTCCCGGTTCTCGCCGGTGATGGACACCATCATCGAGCAGGCCAAGGGCGGCATGCCCGTCCTCGGGATCTGCAACGGCTTCCAGGTCCTCACCGAGGCCCACCTGCTGCCGGGGGCGATGCTCCGCAACAACCACCTGCACTTCATCTGCCGCGACCAGAAGCTGCGGGTGGAGAACGCGGAGACCGCGTGGACCGGCGACTACACCGCCGGCCAGGAGGTCTCCGTGCCGCTCAAGAACATGGACGGCCGCTACACCGCCGACGAGCGCACGCTCGACGAACTGGAGGCCGAAGGCCGCGTGGCCTTCCGCTACGTCGACGTGAACCCGAACGGCTCGCTGCGCGACATCGCCGGCATCACCAACGCCGCGGGCAACGTCGTCGGCCTGATGCCGCACCCCGAGCACGCGGTCGAGCCGCTGATCGGAACCGGCGGCACCGACGGCCTCCCGTTCTTCACCTCGGTCCTGAAGAAGCTGGTCAGCGCATGAGCCTCGACACGGTCAAGAACGCCACCGAGACCCCGGACGCGGCGCAGCCCTGGAAGGAACTCGGCCTCAAGGAGGACGAGTACGCCCGCATCCGGGAGATCCTCGGCCGCCGCCCCACGGGCGCCGAGCTCGCCATGTACTCGGTCATGTGGTCCGAGCACTGCTCGTACAAGAGCAGCAAGGTCCACCTGAAGCAGTTCGGCGAGAAGGTCCCGCAGAACGACGCCATGCTCGTCGGCATCGGCGAGAACGCCGGCGTCGTCGACGTCGGCCAGGGCTACGCGGTCACCTTCAAGGTGGAGTCGCACAACCACCCCTCGTACATCGAGCCCTACCAGGGCGCGGCCACCGGCATCGGCGGCATCGTCCGCGACATCCTCGCCATGGGCGCCCGCCCGGTCGCCGTCGTGGACCCGCTGCGCTTCGGCGCGGCCGACCACCCCGACACCAGGCGCGTCCTGCCGGGGGTCGTCGCGGGCATCGGCGGCTACGGCAACTGCCTGGGCCTTGCCAACATCGGCGGCGAGGTCGTCTTCGACGAGTGCTACCAGGGCAACCCGCTGGTCAACGCCGGCTGCATCGGCGTGATGAAGCACGAGGACATCCACCTCGCCAAGGCCTCCGGCCCCGGCAACAAGGTCATCCTCTACGGCGCCCGCACAGGCGGCGACGGCATCGGCGGCGTCTCGGTCCTCGCGTCCGAGACCTTCGACGCTGCGTCTGACAGTGCCGATGGCACGGGCAAGCCCAAGAAGCGCCCCGCCGTCCAGGTCGGCGACCCCTTCCAGGAGAAGCTCCTGATCGAGTGCACCCTGGAGATCTTCAAGGAGAAGCTGGTCGCGGGCATCCAGGACCTCGGCGGCGCCGGGCTCTCCTGCGCCACGAGCGAGCTGGCCTCCGCCGGTTCCGGCGGCATGCGCGTCGAGCTCGACACGGTCCCGCTGCGCGACGCGACGCTCTCGCCCGAGGAAATCCTCATGAGCGAGTCGCAGGAGCGCATGTGCGCGATCGTCGAGCCGCAGTACGTCGAGCGGTTCATGGAGATCTGCGAGAAGTGGGACGTCATCGCCACCGTCATCGGTGAAGTGACCGACGGCGAGCGCCTGGAGATCTTCTGGCACGGCGAGCAGATCGTGGACGTGCCCCCGGGCACCGTCGCCCACGAGGGCCCCGTCTACAACCGCCCCTACGCACGCCCCTCCTGGCAGGACGCGCTCCAGGCGGACGACGCGAACCGGCTGGCGCGCCCGGCCACTTCGGACAAACTGCGCGCGCAGGTCCTGGCCCTGGTCTCCTCCCCGAACCAGGCGTCGAAGTCGTGGGTCACCGACCAGTACGACCGCTTCGTGCAGGGCAACACGGTGCTCGCGCAGCCCGAGGACGCGGGCATGGTCCGCATCGACGAGGAGTCCAACCTCGGCGTGGCCATGTCCACCGACGGCAACGGGCGCTACGCCAAGCTCGACCCGTACGCGGGCGCGCAGCTGGCGCTGGCGGAGTCGTACCGCAACGTCGCGGCGACCGGAGCGAAGCCGCTGGCCATCTCGAACTGCTTGAACTTCGGCTCCCCGGAGGACCCGGACGTGATGTGGCAGTTCGCCGAGGCCACGCGCGGTCTCGCCGACGGCTGCCTGGAGCTGGGCACCCCGGTGACCGGCGGCAACGTCTCGCTCTACAACCAGACCGGTGACGTCGCCATCCACCCGACCCCGGTCGTGGCGGTCCTCGGCGTGATCGACGACGTCAACCGCCGTACGCCGATGGCGTTCTCGGAGGCCGGCCAGCTGCTGTACCTGCTGGGCGACACCGCGGAGGAGTTCGGCGGCTCGGCCTGGTCCCAGGTCGTCCACAACCACCTCGGCGGCCTGCCGCCCAAGGTGGACCTGGGCCGCGAGAAGCTGCTGGGCGAGATCCTGATCTCCGCCTCGCGCGACGGCATGATCGATGCCGCGCACGACCTGTCCGACGGCGGCGTGATCCAGGCGCTCACCGAGTCCTGTCTGCGCGGCGGCAACGGTGCGCGGATCGTGGTCCCGGAGGGCCTGGACGCCTTCACCTTCCTGTTCTCCGAGTCCGCGGGCCGGGCCATCGTGTCCGTCCCGCGCAGCGAGGAGCTCCGCTTCACCGACATGTGCGGTGCGCGCGGCCTGCCGGTCGCCCGTATCGGCGTGGTGGACGGCGAGGAGATCGAGGTCCAGGGCGAGTTCACCCTCCCGCTGACCGAACTGCGCGAGGCCCACGAGGCGACGATCCCCGGCCTGCTGGCCTGATCCGCCCCTCGGCTGCCGAAGGCCCCGCCCACCGTGTGGGCGGGGCCTTCGTGCGTGGGCGGGGGTTGGTACGGTCGGCCGCGTCATCGCGGTCGCACGAGCGGGGGGTCGGGGATGTTCGAGCCACTGGAGCCCACCGGCGGCGGGATGCTGCCGGATCGGGGCCGATGGCGCAATGCGGTCAACCTGCTGCTGTGCACAGCCGGCGCGGGCGGCCTGGTCCTCGGCGGCTGGGCGCTGTACGACACGTACCGGACCCACCAGGACCGTGCCGCCGGCCGGGCGCTGATCACCCGGGCGTGCGCCGGGCTGGTGGACGCCCGGGCGGTCATGGGACTGGACGGCGGCGCCGACCGGGTCGTGCTCGGCGGCAAGGGCCCGAACCCGAGCACGGTCGGCTTCGACGCGCTTCCGAGCCGCTGCGTGCTGCACCGCTTGGAGCACCGCGACGGCCGGGACGTCAGGCTCGGCCAGTTCACCCTCACCCTGGAGGCGCTGCCCCAGGAGCGGGCCCTGCACACGGTCGAGGACTCCCGGGAGGAACCCTTCGCCACCCTGCGGCTCGGTGCGCGGGACGACATGACCGCGCGGACCAGGACCCCCGGCCGGCTGCCGCTCGGGGACGGCCGGCTCGGCGACTACGGCCCCGCCGACGTCACGGTCGTGGCCCGGTGCGAGCAGCCGGCCAAGGGCGGTATGACCAGCCTCGTCGTCACCGCCGCCGCCCCGAGCACCGGTCACGAGGCCGGCGACCGCCCGGGGCTGGCCCGCCTCGCACGGCAGGCCGCCGAGGGCGCCGCCGCGAAGTTGGGCTGCCGCACCCGGCTGCCCGGACTCCCCGAGCGGCTGCCCGCTCCCGTCGCCGGACTCGGACCGGTGGGCGAACGGTCGGACAGCTGCGACTGGTACGCCGCCCACGTGCGGACGGCGGACAGCGGCAGGCTGCCCGACCGGGCCGCCGGAGTGCCCCTCGCGGGCGCCGCCCGCGAGGAGAGCTGCCTGCTCGCGGTGGGCCGCGAGGCCACCGAGCGCATCTTCCCCACGCTGAGCCCGGACGAGCGGGCCCGCCTGGACCTGGACGGGATCCTGCGGATCTCACCGTGGTGGGTCCGGACCCGCACGTACGTCGGCGACGACGCGGCCGCGGTGGCGGTCGAAGTCCGTGGCACGCGCAGTCCGGACCCGGTGATCCCCGGCAGGGCGGGCCGCCTCGGCGACGTGCTCTACGGCTCGATGACCTGCGAAGGGCGGCCGGCCACCCTGACGATGACCGTCCCGTACCGCTACCGGTCCGTCCTCGGCCCGCGCCTCGACGAGCTGTTCAAGGCCTACGCCGCCGACGCCGCGACGCGGCGCGGCTGCACCGGACCGGTGCTGCCCGCGGCCCAGTAGGGTCAGGTCATGCCGCCCGCCAAGAAGAAGCCGCGCGCCTACGACCCCGCCAAGATCCGTGCGGCCGTCACCGCACAGTTCGGGCATGTCGCCCGGGGCGTGCGCGAGTTGGGGCCCGAGCAGCTCGCGAGGCCCAGCGGGCTCGGGGAGTGGACCGTCGCCGACCTCGCCGCTCACGTCGCGTGGATCGCGGACTCGCTGGCCGCCGGCCTCGCGCGGCCGCCCGCCGCCGTCCCCGAACTGACCGCCGTCGAATGGCCCTTCGCCACCGCCTCCCTCGCCGGGAAGATCTCCGAGGCCGCCCGCGAGACCCTCGCCGGAGCCCCGCTCCCCGAGCTGTACGAGCGGGCGGCCGCCGGCATGGCCCGGGCGCTGGAGGCCAACACCGGCGCGCGGGTGCTGAACCTGTGGATCGGCGACATGACCCTCGCCGACTTCCTGGTCACCCGGACCGTGGAGCTGGTGGTCCACACCGACGACCTGAACCGGGCCGCCGGGGCGGACATCCCCATCGAGCGCCAGGCCCTGGCCGCCTGCACCCGGCTGCTCGCCGACGCCCTCGCCCTCAAGGCCCCGGGCGGCTCGGTCGAGGTGCGGATCCCGCCCTTCGCGGTCGTCCAGTGCATCGAGGGCCCCCGCCACACCCGCGGCACCCCGCCCAACGTGGTGGAGACCGACCCGCTGACCTGGATCCGGCTCGCGACGGGCCGTACGGACTGGGCCGCGGCCCGAGACGAGGCGCAGGTCAGGGCCAGCGGCGAGCGGGCCGACCTGTCCGCGCTGCTCCCCCTGATGAGCTGAGCGGAACCGTCCGGGCGCCTCGTCCGTCCCATCGGCATGCGTACCCTCAGGCACCTTCCGACCGGCCTGGCCCTCGTCCTCGCGCTCTCCGCGTGCGCCCAGTCCGAGGACAGCGGGAGCGGCCCGCTCCCCGAACCCCAGGGCTCCTGGGCCGTTGAGTCCCTCACCACCGGCGGCCGTACCCTGCACGCGCCGGCCGTCGCCCGCGTCGAGCTGGGGCCGGACAAGGCCACGGGCAACTACGGCTGCAACGGCTTCACGGCGAAGGCCGTCTTCGAAGGCACCTCCGCCGTGACCGTGACCCCCGGCGCGAGCACCACCATGGCCTGCGAGAACCAGGAGTTCGAGATCGCGTTCGCCAAGCTCTTCAAGGGCCGGCTGACCATCGACCGGGGCCCCGACCGGCTCACCCTGAAGACCCCCGACGGAAGCACCATCGCCCTGACCTCGCAGCCCGCGGCACCGGACGCCCCGCTCGCCACGACCGAGTGGAGCGTCGACTCGCTCGTCGACGGCGCGACCGTGTCCTCCGTCCCCGCCGAGGCGGCCGGCAAGGCGAGGTTCACCCTGACCCCCGACGGCGCGGCGAGCGGCGGCCTCGGCTGCAACCGGTTCACCGCCAAGGCCACCGTCGACGGCTCCTCGGTCACCTTCGGGCCGCTCAGCGCGACCCGGATGGCCTGCGAGGGCCCGGCCGGCGAGGTGGAGCGGAGCCTGACCGCGCTGCTCGGCAGCGGCCCGCTCACCTGGAAGATCCAGGGCCAGAACCTGACCCTGACCGCCCCCGACGGCAAGGGCCTCACCGCCAAGGGAGCCACGGCGGCCGAATGACCCCCGTGCGCCGCCCCGTCGGAGGGTGCGCTACGTGCCGGCGCCCGAGGTGGGTGACGATGCGGTCACCGAGAGGCTCATGCGGCGAGAGCCTGTACGAATGCCCATACGGCTGTGAAACAAAGGAAATCCGGATACCGCGACGGAGCGGCCCGGTCACCCTCTGTGCTGTGACATTTCCCAGGCATCCCGAATTCGGACCAGTGGTCGACCTCGCCTACACTCGTAGTGTGCCTCGTGGTGATGGACGACTCAACCACGACCTTCTCCCCGGCGAGAAAGGCCCCCAGGACGCTTGCGGCGTCTTCGGTGTCTGGGCTCCGGGTGAAGAGGTCGCCAAGCTCACCTACTTCGGACTGTATGCACTGCAGCACCGCGGACAAGAGTCCGCGGGAATCGCTGTGAGCAACGGTTCCCAGATCCTCGTCTTCAAGGACATGGGCCTCGTTTCCCAGGTCTTCGACGAAACCTCTCTCGGCTCGCTCCAAGGTCATATCGCGGTCGGTCACGCCCGCTACTCGACCACCGGAGCCTCCGTCTGGGAGAACGCGCAGCCCACCTTCCGCGCGACCGCCCACGGCTCCATCGCCCTGGGTCACAACGGCAACCTGGTGAACACCGCCGAGCTCGCCGAGATGGTCGCGGACCTCCCCCGTCAGGACGGCCGTGCCACCCAGGTGGCCGCCACCAACGACACCGACCTGGTCACCGCCCTGCTCGCGGGGCAGACCGACGAGGACGGCAAGCCCCTGACGATCGAGGAGTCGGCCACCAAGGTCCTCCCCAAGGTCAAGGGCGCCTTCTCCCTCGTCTTCATGGACGAGGGGACCCTCTACACCGCCCGTGACCCGCAGGGCATCCGCCCGCTGGTCCTCGGCCGCCTGGAGCGCGGCTGGGTGGTCGCGAGCGAGACCGCCGCCCTCGACATCTGCGGCGCCAGCTTCGTCCGAGAGGTCGAGCCGGGCGAGCTCATCGCGATCGACGAGAACGGCCTGCGCACCTCCCGATTCGCGGAAGCGAAGCCCAAGGGCTGTGTCTTCGAGTACGTCTACCTGGCGCGCCCGGACACCGACATCGCCGGCCGGAACGTCTACCTCTCGCGTGTCGAGATGGGCCGCCGCCTGGCCAAGGAAGCCCCGGTCGACGCCGACCTGGTCATAGCGACGCCGGAGTCGGGCACGCCCGCCGCCGTCGGCTACGCGGAGGCCAGCGGGATCCCGTACGGCTCAGGCCTGGTCAAGAACGCCTACGTCGGCCGGACCTTCATCCAGCCCTCGCAGACGATCCGCCAGCTCGGCATCCGCCTGAAGCTCAACCCGCTCAAGGAAGTCATCCGGGGCAAGCGCCTGGTGGTCGTCGACGACTCGATCGTCCGCGGCAACACCCAGCGCGCCCTGGTCAAGATGCTCCGCGAGGCCGGCGCGGCCGAGGTCCACATCCGGATCTCCTCGCCGCCGGTGAAGTGGCCGTGCTTCTTCGGCATCGACTTCGCCACCCGGGCCGAGCTGATCGCCAACGGCATGACGGTCGACGAGATCGCCACGTCCCTGGGCGCGGACTCGCTCTCGTACATCTCGCTCGACTCGATGATCGAGGCGACGACCATCCAGAAGCCCAACCTCTGCCGTGCCTGCTTCGACGGCGAGTACCCGATGGAGCTGCCCGACCCGCAGCTCCTGGGCAAGCAGCTCCTGGAGTCCGAGCTCGCGGGCGGCACGGACGCCGCCGACGCGCTGCGTCGTCCGTAACCTTCGCTCCACCTGCGCCGGGCCCTGTCTTTCAGGCCAGAAATCACGCGGTCCCAGGGCCCGGCACCGACAGCAGTAACGACACGAAAGCTCTCCCTGTCATGACAGAGAAGACCACCGGTGCCAGCTACGCAGCCGCAGGCGTGGACATCGAAGCGGGAGACCGCGCCGTCGAGCTGATGAAGGAGTGGGTGAAGAAGACCCAGCGCCCCGAGGTGCTCGGCGGCCTCGGCGGTTTCGCCGGCCTCTTCGACGCCTCCGCCCTCAAGCGCTACGAGCGCCCGCTGCTCGCCTCCGCCACCGACGGGGTCGGCACCAAGGTCGACATCGCCCGCCGGCTCGGCGTGTACGACACGATCGGCCACGACCTGGTCGCGATGGTCATGGACGACATCGTCGTCTGCGGCGCGGAGCCGCTCTTCATGACCGACTACATCTGTGTCGGCAAGGTGCATCCCGAGCGTGTCGCGGCCATCGTCAAGGGCATCGCCGAGGGCTGCGTCCTCGCCGGCTGCGCCCTGGTCGGCGGCGAGACCGCCGAGCACCCGGGCCTGCTGGGCCCGGACGACTTCGACGTGGCGGGCGCGGGTACCGGTGTCGTCGAGTACGACCGGCTGCTCGGCGCGGATCGCATCCGTAAGGGTGACGCCGTCATCGCGATGGCTTCGTCCGGCCTTCACTCGAACGGGTACTCGCTGGTCCGGCACGTCCTCCTCGACCGGGCCGGGATGTCCCTGGAGCAGGAGATCGAGGAGCTCGGCCGCACCCTCGGCGAGGAGCTCCTGGAGCCCACCAAGATCTACTCGCTCGACTGCCTGGCACTCACCCGGACGGCCGAGGTGCACGCCTTCTCGCACATCACCGGCGGCGGCCTGGCGGCGAACCTGGCCCGGGTCGTCCCGGACCACCTGCACGCCGCGGTCGACCGTTCGACCTGGGCCCCCGGCGCCATCTTCGACCTGGTCGGCAAGGCCGGGCAGGTCGAGCGCCTGGAACTGGAGAAGACGCTGAACATGGGCGTCGGCATGATGGCGGTCGTGCCCGCAGAGTCGGTGGACGTGGCCCTGACGGCGCTGGCCGACCGGGGCGTCGACTCCTGGGTCGCCGGTGAGATCGTCGAGCGCGGCGACCACACCGAGGGATCGACCCTGACCGGGTCCTACGCGAGCTGAGCAGCACTGAAACCCGGCCCGGGGCGATGCCCTGGACCGGGTTTCAGTCTGTGCCGTTGTCGTGCAGACGCTCTCGAGAAAGCGTCAAGCGCCGCGACGCTGTGCCGACGGACCGGACTCTTCGTCCTCGTCGTCGTCATCGCTGTTGTAGAGATCCGCGTACTTGGCGTACGGGTCGTCGTCGTCCAGATCGTCATCGACTTCGACCGGCTCGCTGATCTGCAGCGGCTCTGTCGGCGATGCGCCCAGCTCATTGGCCAGACGCGAGAGGTCAGTCCCGCCGCTGTTGTACTTCAGCTGGCGGGCGACCTTTGTCTGCTTGGCCTTGGCCCGGCCGCGCCCCATGGCTCGACCCCCTCGGTGACGGGGCTCGACGGCCCCAGAGTCTGACACGCGTTCATGGTTCGGAGCGGGCTCTCCGTGGAGAGACCGTCCGTAGGGGTTTAACGGTACCTGCTTCCGCGGCCATACGGTACGCCGCCCGCATGACGCGCCCCGGTGCAGTACCAACAAGGCGCCCCGTCCTCGCTGGTCAACCGCGATTTTAACGCTTTCCTGGGCCGCGACCCGCCGAAGTGCAGTGAGTTCTGTCTCCCCGCACCCCGGCGGGCGCACCCAAGTGGCCCGGGAAGGGGCTCCGGCTAGCGGGCGGAGCGGGCGTCCGCCATGCGCTGCTCGGCGATCCGGTCCGCCGCCGCCGCCGGCGGGATACCGTCCGTCTTCGCGCGAGCAAAGATCTCCAGGGTGGTGTCGAAGATCTTCGTGGCCTTGGCCTTGCAGCGGTCGAAGTCGAAGCCGACCAGCTCGTCGGCGACCTGGATCACGCCGCCCGCGTTGACCACGTAGTCCGGGGCGTAGAGGATCCCGCGGTCCTGCAGGTCCTTCTCGATGCCGGGGTGGGCGAGCTGGTTGTTGGCCGCGCCGCAGACGATCTTGGCGGTGAGGGCCGGCACGGTGTCGTCGTCCAGTGCGCCGCCGAGCGCGCAGGGGGCGTAGATGTCCAGGCCCTCCACGCGGATCAGCGCGTCCGTGTCGGCGACCGCGGTGACCTTGCCCGGGTGCCTGTCGAGGATCCGGCTCACGGACTCCTCGCGCACGTCCGTGATCACGACCTCGGCGCCGTCCGCCAGCAGGTGCTCGACCAGGTAGTGGCCGACCTTGCCGACGCCGGCCACGCCGACCTTGCGGCCGCGCAGGGTCGGGTCGCCCCACAGGTGCTGGGCGCTGGCGCGCATGCCCTGGAAGACACCGAAGGCGGTGAGCACCGAGGAGTCGCCCGCGCCGCCGTTCTCGGGGGAGCGGCCGGTCGCCCAGCGGGTCTCGCGGGCCACGACGTCCATGTCCGCCACGTACGTGCCGACGTCGCAGGCCGTCACGTAGCGGCCGCCGAGGGAGTCCACGAACCGGCCGTAGGCCAGCAGCAGTTCCTCGCTCTTGAGGACGTCGGGGTCGCCGATGATCACGGCCTTGCCGCCGCCGAGGTCGAGGCCGGCGAGGGCGTTCTTGTACGACATGCCGCGCGCGAGGTTCAGCGCGTCGAGGACGGCCTCCTCGTCCGAGGCGTACGCGTGGAAGCGCGTGCCGCCGAGGGCGGGGCCCAGTGCGGTGGAGTGGATCGCGATGACGGCCTTCAGGCCAGTGGCTCGGTCCTGGCACAGCACGACTTGCTCGTGGCCGCCCTGCTCCGTACGGAACAGGGTGTGCAGGACGCCGTCGGTCATTTCGGTCACGGTGGTGACTCCCATGGGAGAGGTGCGGCGCGGAAATGACGCCCGCCCTGCGGGTGGGGGAGGGCGTGCTGGGAGCAGCGTAAGACCTGCGGAGGGTACGGGGGCCGCCCGTCCGAGGATCGGAACACTCCCGTGTCACTGGCGCGCCGGAGGTAGCGGAGCCGCAAAAAGGGGAGTACGAGAGCGTGAGCGAATCCCCCGAACCCCTGCTGCCGTCCGCGCGCTCGGCGCCGGCCGTCCCGTACGCCTCCTACCTGCGCGTCTACGAGCCCCTGGCGGCCTTCCCGGAGCCGGAGCGGGCGCACTGGGCCGACTACGCCCGGCGCGGGACAGCCCCGACCGCCCAGGACGAACTGCGCCGGTCGCTCGCCGACTTGGTGCGGGTGCCTCTGGTGGGGGTGCCGGCCCACGAGAGCACGGACGCCTTCACGGCGGAGGTCGACGGGGTGCTGCTGGTCTGCCCGTGGCGGACCCGGCTGCGCGGCTGGCTGGCGCTCGAGGAGCTGGTCGAGTGGTTCCCGCCGTCGGTGCTCGACGCGGCGCTCCCGCCGCCGGTGCGCCGGCGGGCGGCCGAGGAGTACGAGCGCTGGCGCGAGCGGAACCCGGACGCCCGCCCGTGGATCCGTACGGGGGTGTGGCAGGTCCCGCTGCGCTGGTTCGTGCTGGTGGCGGACCAGGAGCGGGAGTACGTGCCGGGCGAGCGGCTGCGCTACCGGACGCCGATGGTGCAGGCGCGGCGGCGCCTGGCGCGCGCCCTGCGGACCCTGCGGGCGGCGGAGGGGTACGGGTTGCTCGCCGAGGGCCTGGTGGAGGTGGGGAGCTGGCTGGAGGAGTTCCACCCGCGCTCGATGGTCGAACTGGACTACGGAGGGCTGCTGCACGCGCTCCCGGCGGACCGGCTGGCGGCGGACCGCTCGGCCGGCGACCTGGCGGAGGGGATCGCGGCCCTGCGGGCGGGGGACGAGGAGGGGGCGGCCGAGGTCTACGAGGAGCTCGCGGAACGGTGGAGGGCGGTTCGGGAGAGACTGTTCGCGAATTAGTTTCCGGGGGCTCGGCGGGCTCGGATCCGGCTCCGGAGCACCCGTACGTACCCCCGCGTATCGGTCTTTCGGCCATAACTGGCTGATCAGGGGCTTGATCCGCCCTTTAAGGACGTTGTACCAGGACCTACGTCCCGATACGGGCCATTGGCCCAAGCGTGACGGACCGCACTAACCACACCCTTGCGCCCTTCCCCTACCCTCGTGCCAAAATAGGACAAGGAGTCCGGGGAGGGTTCCTTCCGTCCAAGTAAGGGCGGAATGCTCGGCATTGCGCTCTACGGGGGGTCTGACGACTCCTGATCGCTCTGTGACTGATCGTCACAGTGAGGTGACTGTCCGTTATGGGACGGTCCATCGGCTTCCGCCGCTGATGAACACCTCGGAGGGCAATTCCGTCGGTTTGGCCCTTGGGGCTGGACGGATGGTGTAGTTGTAGTGCCGAGGACAAGCCGTTCGTCCTATAACCGACTCGGCCCGCGTATGTCCATTTCGGGCAACGCGGGCCAAGGTGCAGAATTTAGAGGAAAGAACCGAGATGGTTCGGTTCTCCCGAGGAGGCCGCTCATGACCGCTCGCACCCCTGATGCCGAGCCGCTGCTGACCCCGGCTGAGGTTGCCACGATGTTTCGCGTGGACCCGAAGACGGTCACCCGCTGGGCCAAGGCTGGCAAGCTCACGTCCATCCGCACCCTGGGTGGACACCGCCGTTACCGCGAGGCCGAGGTTCGCGCACTGCTCGCGGGAATTCCGCAGCAGCGCAGCGAGGCCTGAGGTCGCGCAAGCACCCCTGCTTTAACGGGTTCGTATCGGGTCCCCCAATCCGATGAAACCCACATGGCTTCATACGACTGAGCCTGCCCCAACAGGTTCACCAGTCGTCGATCGCGCTGGACTCCGCCGGGTCCAGCGCGATCTTTTTTATGCCCGGACCGGGCAGGTGTCGAGCTGGTGTGCGGTGGCCGGCGGGGTGGGGTGCCATTGCACATATTAAATCGAGCAGGTGTATGCGTGCGATAAACGTACACATCTCAAAAACTCATACGGTGACTCCCGTCACAGATGATCACTCTTGTATGCACGGGAATGCACCCCGTAAGGGGGGTGCCCGGCCGGAGCGCCTCATACGAACGGGGGATTCTCGCGGGTGGGGCTGTCGGCGCGGGAGGGGCGCAGCGCGCCGGACCGCGGTGCGGCGTGGCGGAGCGGGGCTTTGCGGCGGCCGGGACCGCCCTGGACGCCGGAACGGGCCCCCGAAGGGCCTGGCGGCGCGGGAAGGCCGCGTGCGGCGCCGGCGGACGGCCACGGTGAGCCCCGGCGGTCCCAGGAGCACAGGAGCCCCCAAGGCCATCCGCGCCCTTCCCCGCCAACGCGTCAGGGCCCGCATCCCCTGAGGGGATGCGGGCCCTGACGTTTCTGCGAACCTGACGGGACTTGAACCCGCGACCTCCACCTTGACAGGGTGGCGAGCTAACCAACTGCTCCACAGGTCCTTGATTTGCGGCCGCTCGGCGGCTGCGAATCAGACTGTACCGCAGCTCAGGGGGTGCAGTCGAACCGGACCACGCGGCCGGTCACGGAGCGGCCGCGTCCACGGCCTTCACGATCCGCTTGTCGGAGATCGGGTACGCCGTCCCGAGGGCGTGCGCGAAGTAGCTGACGCGCAGTTCCTCGATCATCCAGCGGATGTCGGTGACCGCCGCCGGCACGGGCCGGCCCTTGGGCATCTGCTCCAGCAGCCACGCGTACTCGTCCTGCATCTCGTGCACCTTCTCCATGCGCGTGGTGTCGCGCTGGACGCCCGTGGGCATCTGCTGGAGCCGCCGGTCCACCGCCACCAGGTAGCGCATGAGGTCGGGCAGCCTGCGCAGCCCGGCCAGCGTCACGAAGCCGGCCGGCATGAGGGCCGCCAGCTGCGTCTTCACGTCCTGGAGGTTGGCGGCCAGCGCGAGGCTGCTGTTGGCCTTCAGCCGGCGCTCGCACGCCTGCCAGGCGGCCAGCACCTGCTGGACCTGCCCGATCGTGCGCACGGTCGTGTCCACCAGGTCGGCGCGGACGGCCTCGTAGAGCCCCCGGAAGCCGGCCTCGTCCCACGCGGGGCCGCCGTGGTCGGCGATCAGCCGGTCGGCCGCCGCGGTCGCGCAGTCGTCGAACAGTGCCTGGATGGAGCCGTGCGGGTTCCTGGACAGGGCCAGCTTCTGCTGGTTCGTCAGGTGGTCCGAGGCGAACTTCGCCGGATTGACCGGGATGTTCAGCAGGATGAGGCGCCGGGTGCCCAGCCACATCGCCTGCTGCTGCTCGGCCTCGGTGTCGAAGAGCCGTACGGAGACGGTCGCGCCCTCGTCCACCAGCGCCGGGTACGCCTTCACCGGCTGGCCGGCCCGCCGGGTCTCGAAGACCTTCGTCAGCGTCCCGATGGTCCAGTCGGTCAGCCCGGTCCGCTCCACCGACTCCCCGCCCGCCCGCTCGGCGGTGGCCGCGGCGGCCTGGGAGAGGGCCTGGCGGGCCTTCGGCTTCAGCCGCAGCCGCAGCGCCTCCAGGTCCTTGTCCTCGGCGAGGTTCTTGCGGCGCTCGTCGACGATCCGGAAGGTGATCTTGAGGTGGTCCGGGATCCGGCTGAGGTCGAAGTCCTCGGCCGAGACCGGAACCCCGACCATGCGCTGGAGTTCGCGGGCCAGCGTGACCGGCAGCGGCTCCTGCAGGGGCACCGCCGTGTCCAGGAAGCGGCCGGCGAAGTTGGGCGCCGGGACGTAGTGGCGGCGGATCGGCTTGGGCAGCGACCGGATCAGCTCCGTGACGACTTCCTCCCGCAGACCCGGGATCTGCCAGTCGAAGCCCTCGTCGGTGACCTGGTTCAGCACCTGGAGCGGAATGTGCACGGTGACACCGTCCGCGTCCGCGCCCGGCTCGAACTGGTAGGTCACCCGGAACTTCAGCTGCCCCTGCCGCCAGGTGTCCGGGTAGTCGGCCTTGGTGACCCCGGCCGCCTTCTCGGTGAGCAGCATCTCCCGCTCGAAGTCGAGGAGTTCGGGCTCCTCGCGCTTCTTGTGCTTCCACCAGGAGTCGAAGTGCGCCCCGGAGACCACGTGCGCCGGGATCTTCTGGTCGTAGAAGTCGAAGAGGGTCTCGTCGTCCACCACGATGTCGCGGCGCCGGGCCCGGTTCTCCAGCTCCTCCACCTCGGTGAGGAGCTTGCGGTTGTCCGCGTAGAACTTGTGGTGGGTCCGCCAGTCGCCCTCGACCAGCGCGTTGCGGATGAACAGCTCGCGCGAGACCTCGGGGTCGATCCGGCCGTAGTTGATCTTCCGCTGCGCCACGATCGGCACGCCGTACAGCGTGACCTTCTCGTAGGCCATCACGGCCGCCTGGTCCTTCTCCCAGTGCGGCTCGCTGTACGTGCGCTTGATCAGGTGCTGGGCGAGGGGCTCGACCCACTCGGCCTCCACCTTGGCGTTGACCCGGGCCCACAGCCGCGAGGTCTCCACCAGCTCCGCCGACATCAGGAACTTCGGCTGCTTCTTGAAGAGCGCCGAGCCCGGGAAGATCGCGAACTTGGCGGACCGGGCCCCCAGGTACTCGTTCTTGTCGGTGTCCTTGAGCCCGATGTGCGAGAGCAGGCCGGCCAGCAGGGAGATGTGGATGCTCGTCTCGGGCGCGTCGGCCTCGTTGACGTGGATCCCCATGGTCTTGGCGACCGTGCGCAGCTGCGAGTAGATGTCCTGCCACTCGCGGATCCGCAGGAAGTTCAGGTACTCCTGCTTGCACATCCGGCGGAAGGAGGACGAGCCGCGCTCCTTCTGCTGCTCGCGCACGTAGCGCCACATGTTCAGGAACGAGAGGAAGTCGCTGGTCTCGTCCTTGAAGCGGGCGTGGTTCTGGTCGGCCTGGGTCTGCTTGTCCGAGGGCCGCTCGCGCGGGTCCTGGATGGACAGGGCCGCCGCGATGACCATGACCTCGCGGACGCAGTTGTTCTTGTCCGCCTCCACGACCATGCGGGCCAGGCGCGGGTCCACGGGCAGCTGGGAGAGCTGGCGGCCCATCTGCGTGAGCCGCTTCTTCGGATCCTTCTCCGCCGGGTCGAGGGCCCCGAGCTCCTGGAGCAGCTGCACGCCGTCGCGGATGTTGCGGTGGTCCGGCGGGTCGAGGAAGGGGAACTTCTCGATCTCGCCCAGCCCCGCGGCGGTCATCTGGAGGATGACGGAGGCCAGGTTGGTGCGCAGGATCTCCGCGTCCGTGAACTCCGGCCGGGCGTTGAAGTCGTCCTCGGAGTAGAGCCGGATGCAGATGCCGTCGCTGGTGCGGCCGCAGCGGCCCTTGCGCTGGTTGGCGCTGGCCTGCGAGATCCGCTCGATGGGCAGGCGCTGCACCTTGGTGCGGTGGCTGTAGCGGGAGATCCGGGCGGTGCCCGGGTCGATCACGTACTTGATGCCCGGGACGGTCAGGGAGGTCTCGGCGACGTTGGTGGCGAGGACGATCCGGCGGCCCGTGTGCTGCTGGAAGACCCGGTGCTGCTCGGCGTGCGAGAGCCGCGCGTAGAGGGGGAGGACCTCTGTGAAGCGCAGATTCCGCTTGTTCAGCGCGTCCGCCGTGTCGCGGATCTCGCGCTCTCCGGAGAGGAAGACCAGGATGTCGCCCGCGCCCTCGGCCTGGAGCTCGTCCACGGCCTCGCAGATCGCGGTGATCTGGTCCCGGTCGCTCTCCTCGGAGTCCTCTTCCAGGAGCGGCCGGTAGCGGACCTCCACCGGATACGTCCGCCCGCTGACCTCGACGATCGGCGCGTCCCCGAAGTGCCGGGAGAACCGCTCCGGGTCGATGGTGGCGGAGGTGACGACCACCTTGAGGTCGGGGCGCTTGGGCAGCAGCGTGGCCAGGTAGCCGAGCAGGAAGTCGATGTTCAGCGACCGCTCGTGGGCCTCGTCGATGATGATCGTGTCGTACGCGCGCAGCTCGCGGTCCGTCTGGATCTCGGCGAGCAGGATGCCGTCCGTCATCAGCTTCACGAAGGTCGCGTCCGGGTCCACCTGGTCGGTGAAGCGGACCTTCCAGCCGACCGTCTGGCCGATCTCGGACTTCAGCTCCTCGGCGATGCGCTCCGCGACCGTGCGGGCGGCGATCCGGCGGGGCTGGGTGTGCCCGATCATGCCCCGGACGCCGCGGCCCAGCTCCATGCAGATCTTGGGGATCTGCGTGGTCTTGCCGGAGCCGGTCTCGCCCGCGACGATCACGACCTGGTGGTCGCGTATCGCCTCGGCGATCTCGTCCTTCTTCTGGCTGACGGGCAGGTTCTCGGGATAGGTGATCTCGGGCATCCGCGAGGCACGGCCGGACAGTCGCCCGGCGGCCTTCGCGGCCTCCGCGGCGATCTCGTCGAGCACGGCCTGCCTGGCCTCGGGCTTGCGGATACGGCGGGCGCCCTCGAGGCGACGGCCTAGGCGGTGCGCGTCGCGGAGGGAGATCTCACCGAGAAGCGTCTGCAGGGCGGCGAAGGAAGTAGACATACCTGGTCGAGGATCTCACCCGGGGCCGCCGGGTGGCGAACGCATTTGTGGGGCGGACCCGTACCATTTCGGGACGAGTCCCCCGGCCGTACGAGTGAGAGGCAGCCCACCTTGTCCCGCCGCAGCCGTGTGTGGTGCCTGCTCGGCGCCGTACTGGCCCTGCTGGTGGGCTGTGCGCTGCCGGCCGCCGCGGCCCCGTGGGCCCCGCCGCCGGCCCACGGGGCCGCGGCGGCCTCCGAGGGCGGAGGCCCGTCCTGCGCTCCCGGGCCCGGGGACCACGGCCGCCCGCCCGCCGTTCCGAACCGCGCCGCGGACCCGTCCCACGCCCACGTCCCGGCCGCCGGGCGGCTCTCGGCGGGCCGGGCCGGGGACTGCCGGGCGATACCCGTACGGGTCCTCGTACGCGGGCCCGGCCAGCCGGCGCCCGGCCCGGTGGAGCTGTCCGTGATGCGGGTCTAGGAGGGCCGGTCAGCATCCCACCGGTCCGCCTCACCATCCCGCAGCCCTGGAGCACGCATGTCCACCCCCACGTCCGGCAAGCCGGCCGACACCAGCCAGACCCGCAAGCCGGGCAAGCCCGGCAGGCCCGGCCGGAAGTCCGGCAAGCCCCTGCACATCGCCGCCGGGGTCGCCCTCGCCGCGCTCACCCTCGGCCTCGTCTCGTGGCAGGCCTCCACCGCCTCCACCGACCGGCCCACCGCCGGCTCCGGCGCCTCCGCGGCGCCCCGGACCGACCCGGCCGCCGAGCTGAAGGCGCTGGCCCGCCGCGAGCCCGGCGACAAACTCGCCGTCGGCCGCGCCGACGCCCCCGTGGTGCTGATCGAGTACTCCGACTTCAAGTGCGGCTACTGCGCCAAGTTCGCCCGGGACACCGAGCCCGAGCTGGTCCGGAAGTACGTGGAGGACGGCACCCTGCGCATCGAGTGGCGCAACTTCCCGATCTTCGGCGCCGACTCCGAGGCCGCCGCCAAGGCCGCCTGGGCCGCCGGGCAACAGGACCGCTTCGCCGCCTTCCACGCGGCCGCCTACGCCGACGGCGCCAAGGAGAAGGGCTTCGGCGAGGCCCGCCTCGTGGAGCTGGCCGAGCAGGCGGGCGTCCCCGACCTGGAGCGCTTCCAGAAGGACCTGGCCGGCGAACAGGCCGCGGCGGCCCTGAAGAAGGACCAGGACGAGGGCTACCGGATCGGGGTGACCTCCACCCCGTCGTTCCTGGTCAACGGGCAGCCGATCGCGGGCGCCCAGCCCCTCGGCGCCTTCACCGCCGCCATCGCCAAGGCGAAGGCGGCGGCCCGCCCGTGAACGGCATCGGATACCTGGCCGCCCTGCTGGGCGGCCTCCTCGCGCTGCTCAGCCCGTGCAGCGCGCTGCTGCTGCCCGCCTTCTTCGCGTACTCGATCGACTCCACGTCCCGGCTGCTGGCGCGCACCGGGATCTTCTACGCGGGCCTCGCGACCACGCTCGTACCGCTGGGGGCGGCCGGCTCGTACGCCGGACGGTTCTTCCACGGCAACCGCGACGCGCTCGTCCTCGCCGGCGGCTGGCTGATCATCGCGCTCGGGCTGGCCCAGATCCTCGGGCTGGGCTTCGCCTCGAAGCGCGCCTCCGAGCTGTCGGGGCGGATCCGGCCGACGACGGCGCTGTCGGTGTACGCGCTGGGGGCGGTCTACGGGCTGGCCGGATTCTGCGCGGGTCCGATCCTGGGCAGCGTCCTGACCGTGGCGGCGGTCAGCGGCAGCCCGGTCTACGGGGGCCTGCTGCTGGCCGTCTACGCCCTGGGGATGGCCGTACCGCTGTTCCTGCTGGCGCTGCTGTGGGAGCGGTTCGACCTGGGCCGGCGGCGCTGGCTGCGCGGTCGGGCCGTCTCGCTGGGCCGCTTCGAGCTGCACACCACCTCGCTGCTGTCCGGGCTGTTCTTCATCGCCCTGGGCGCCATGTTCCTGGTCTTCGACGGAGCGAGCGCGCTGCCCGGGCTGCTGGACGTGGACGACTCGTTCGCGGTGGAGGCGTGGGTCCGGTCGGTGGCGGACGGGGTCCCGGACTGGGCGCTGCTCGGCCTGGTCGCGGCGGGGGCGGCGGCCGTCGGGGTGGCGCGGTGGCGCTGCGGGACCCGTACGGACGAGGCGGCGGAGACTGCGGGGGCGGAGTAACCACAGAAGGCCCCGTCCGATGGACGGGGCCTTCTGGATGGTGGCTGGGGCCGGGGTCGAACCGGCGACCTATCGCTTTTCAGGCGATCGCTCGTACCAACTGAGCTACCCAGCCACGAAGCCGTTTCCGGCTTCAGCGATCCTGACGGGACTTGAACCCGCGACCTCCACCTTGACAGGGTGGCGAGCTAACCAACTGCTCCACAGGACCTTGCAGTGTGCGAGACAAGTCTTGCACACGGTAATGCGTACCCCCAACGGGATTCGAACCCGTGCTACCGCCTTGAAAGGGCGGCGTCCTGGGCCACTAGACGATGAGGGCTAAAGGCCCGCCGGGCACTTTCCAGCGCGTCGGGGACGTGAGAAGCATATGGGATCCGGGGAGCTATCGCCAAAACGGTTTCCCCCGGCCACCCGGCAGGCGGCCCCGCCGGGGGGACAATGGCCCGGTGCTGGAGATGACGCGCGAAGAGTTCGAAGAGCTCGTCGCAGAGGCCCTGGACAGGATCCCGCCGGAGCTGACGCGGCTGATGGACAACGTGGCGGTGTTCGTCGAGGACGAACCGCCCGCCGACGATCCCGAGCTGCTCGGTCTGTACGAGGGGACCCCGCTGACGGACCGCGGCGAGTGGTACGCCGGGGTCCTGCCGGACCGGATCACGATCTACCGGAACCCCACGTTGCGGATGTGCGAGGACCGGGAGAGCGTGGTCGCCGAGACGGAGGTCACCGTGGTGCACGAGATCGCCCACCACTTCGGGATCGACGACGAGCGGCTGCACGCGCTGGGCTACGGATGACCCGGCCGGCCGTCCCCGGCGGCGAGGCCATCGACCCGGACGTCGACCTGCGGGTGCCCGCGCAGGCCGCCGAGCCGCAGGGCCCGGTGCTGGCGGCGGTGGCGGCGGGCGGGGCCCTCGGGGCCTCGGCCCGGTACGGGATCTCCCTGCTGTGGCCGGCCGGGCCCGGAGCCTTCCCGTGGGCGACCCTCGTGATCAACGCGGTGGGCAGCGCGCTGATCGGCGTACTCATGGTGCTGATCAGCGAGGGCGGCAGGAGGCCGCCGCATCCGCTGCTCCGGCCCTTCGCCGGGGTCGGGATCCTGGGCGGCTTCACCACCTTCTCGACGTACGCGGTGGACTTCTCGCGGCTCCTGGACGAGGGGGAGGCGGGCACCGCGCTGGCGTACGCCGGGCTCACGTTGGCCGCGGCGCTCGGCGGGGTGTGGGCGGCGGCCTCGGTGACGCGGCGCGCGGTGCGGGGGCGGGCGGTCCGGGGGGGGGCGGCGGCCCGGTGAACTGGCTGCTCGTGGTGGCGGGCGCGGTGGTCGGGGCGCCGCTGCGGTACCTGACGGACCGTGCGGTGCAGGCGCGGCACGATTCGCCGTTCCCCTGGGGCACGTTCGCGGTCAACGCGGCCGCCTGCCTGCTGCTGGGGGTGCTGACCGGAGCGCTGCTGGCCGGGGCCTCCTCCAGCCGGCTGGAGCTGCTGCTGGGGACGGGGCTGTGCGGCGCGCTGAGCACGTACTCGACCTTCTCGTACGAGACCCTGCGGCTGGCCGAGCGCGGCCGGAAGATCCTCGCCGCGGCGAACGTGGCGGCATCGGTGCTGGTCGGGCTGGGCGCCGTGCACCTGGGGTCGCAGGTGGCGCGGCAGCTCTTCGGCTGAGGGGCGTGTCCCCGACCGGCCGAAGGGAGTTGGGCTGTTTGACCCGCACATGCGGACCGCTCACCCCTCAGGCTCGGAGGTGCCCTCGTGCGCCAGTTGTCCGCTTCCCTCCGACTGGCCGTCACCGCGTTCGCGGTCGCGGCGACGGCGGGCTGCATGAGTGTCGGCGAGGACCCGGCGAAACCCGGGCCCTCCGCCTCGTCCGACGGCCGCGGCGCCGCGGCGGGCGGAGGGTCCACGGCCGGCCGCGGGTCCGGTGCGCACGGCCAGGGGCACGGCGCGAAGGCGGGGGGCCAGGACGGCAAGCCCAAGGAGGACGGCAAGGCGTCCGGTGCGACCGGGGGTTCGCCGAGCCCGGGAGCGCCGAGCGGCAAGCCGGGAGTGCCCTCGCCGCCGGCGGGACCGGGCGGCGGGGCGGGCGGCCACGGGCCGCAGGAGCCCTCCGGAGGGGGCTCGGGCGGGGCGGGCGGATCCGGCGGCTCGGGTTCCGGCGGATCGGGCGGTTCCGGTGCCGGCGGCCCGGGTGGCGGACAGCATTCGCACAGCCCCACTCCGGAGCCGCCGGCCACGACGCCTCCTGTGACGGAATCCACGCCGCCGCCGAGCCCGCAGCCGGAGCCGAGCACCCCGGCGGGCTCGTAGCCGGGGAGCCGCTCCGGCCTCGTATCCCGGTTCGCCCTCGCCCCTTCCCCGCTCCGCCCCACCCCCCGGGCTCAGGCCATCTGTGCAGGTCAGAGCCGCTCCTACCGGAGTGACTTGCCAGACCCGGGGGAGGGTGCGTATGGTTATAGATCGTTTGATCCCATTGCCCGGCGCCGAATCCGAAGAGCGCCGTGTGGCGCGTACTCTCCCTAACCGTGGCTGACCGCATTGAGGCGGTCGATTTGCGATTCACGGAGTTTGGGCGCGTGCCGAGACTCCGGAAGGTTTCGCATTTCGCATGTCCATTTCCAGTTCTGACCGTGCCGTCATGCCCGAGAACGACTCGAACGAGATCGTCGACGCAGTAGAGACCCTTGTGGTCGACGAGACCATCGAGGCCCTTGAGGCCGACGTGACGACCGACCAGTCCCTCGACTCCGTCGACGCCGAGGGCGACGACGAGTCCGACGCCGACGCCGAGCCCACGATCACCTTCACCGACCTCGGTCTGCCCGAAGGCATCGTGCGCAAGCTCGCGCAGAACGGCGTCACCGCCCCGTTCCCGATCCAGGCCGCGACCATCCCGGACGCCCTGGCCGGCAAGGACATCCTCGGCCGCGGCCGCACCGGCTCCGGCAAGACCCTCTCCTTCGGTCTCCCGACCCTGGCCTCCCTGGCCGGCGGGCACACCGAGAAGAAGAAGCCCCGCGCCATCATCCTCACGCCGACGCGTGAGCTCGCGATGCAGGTCGCGGACGCCCTGCAGCCCTACGGCGACGTGCTCGGCCTGAAGATGAAGGTCGTCTGCGGCGGTACCTCCATGAGCAACCAGATCTTCGCTCTGGAGCGCGGTGTCGACGTCCTCGTCGCCACCCCCGGCCGTCTGCGCGACATCATCAACCGGGGCGCCTGCTCCCTGGCGAACGTCCAGGTCGCGGTGCTCGACGAGGCCGACCAGATGGCGGACCTGGGCTTCCTGCCCGAGGTCACCGAGCTGCTCGACCAGATCCCCGGCGGCGGCCAGCGCATGCTCTTCTCCGCCACCATGGAGAACGAGATCGGCACCCTGGTCAAGCGCTACCTGACCAACCCCGTCACGCACGAGGTCGACAGCGCGCAGGGCAACGTCACGACCATGACGCACCACGTGCTCGTCGTGAAGCCGAAGGACAAGGCGCCGGTCACGGCCGCCATCGCCGCCCGCAAGGGCCGCACCATCATCTTCGTCCGCACCCAGCTGGGCGCCGACCGCATCGCCGAGCAGCTCGTCGAGTCCGGCGTGAAGGCCGACGCGCTGCACGGCGGCATGACGCAGGGCGCCCGTACCCGCGTCCTCGCCGACTTCAAGGACGGCTACGTCAACGCGCTCGTCGCCACCGACGTCGCCGCCCGCGGCATCCACGTCGACGGCATCGACCTGGTCCTGAACGTGGACCCGGCCGGTGACCACAAGGACTACCTGCACCGCTCGGGCCGTACCGCCCGCGCCGGCAAGTCCGGTGTCGTCGTGTCGCTGGCGCTCCCGCACCAGCGCCGCCAGATCTTCCGCCTGATGGAGGACGCGGGCGTCGACGCCACGCGCCACATCGTCCAGGGCGTCGGCGCCTTCGACCCGGAGGTCGCCGAGATCACCGGTGCCCGTTCGCTGACCGAGGTCCAGGCCGACTCCGCGAACAACGCCGCGAAGCAGGCCGAGCGCGAGGTCGCCGAGCTCACCAAGCAGCTCGAGCGCCTGTCGCGCCGCGCCGTGGAGCTGCGCGAGGAGGCCGACCGCCTGGTCGCCCGCTCCGCGCGTGAGCGCGGCGAGGACCCCGAGGTCGCTGTCGCCGAGGTGGCCGAGGCCGCCGAGGCCGAGGTCGCTGCCGCCGCCGCTGCCGCTGCCGCCGAACTGGCCGCGCAGGAGCGCCGCGAGGAGCAGCGCGCCCAGCGCGACGACCGCGGCAACTTCGAGCGTCGCGACAACCGTGGTGGCGACCGCGGCGGTGACCGCGGCGGCTTCCGCCGTGACGACCGCGGCGACCGCGGTGGCCGTCCCTCCGGTGGTTTCAACCGTGATGACCGTGGTGGCGACCGTGGCGGCTTCCGTCGTGACGACCGTCCGTCCGGTGGCTTCCGCTCCGGTGGCGACCGTCCCGCCGGTGGCGGCTTCCGCTCCGGTGGCGACCGTCCCTCGGGTGGTTTCAACCGTGATGACCGTGGTGGCGACCGTGGCGGCTTCCGCCGTGACGACCGTCCGTCCGGCGGCTTCCGCTCCGGTGGCGACCGTCCCGCCGGTGGCGGCTTCCGCTCCGGTGGCGACCGCCCCGCCGGTGGCGGCTTCCGTCGCGACGACCGCCCCTCGGGTGGTTTCAACCGTGATGACCGTGGTAGCGACCGTGGCGGCTTCCGCCGTGACGACCGTCCGTCCGGTGGCTTCCGCTCCGGTGGCGACCGTCCGGCCACGGGCAACGGCACGTACAACCGTGACGACCGCACCTCCGGCGGCGGCTTCCGCTCCGGTGGCGGCGACCGTCCGTTCAACCGCGACCGTCGCGACGACCGTCCGTCCGGTGGCTTCCGCTCCGGCGGCGCCGGCGACCGCCCGTACGGCCGCCGCGACGACCACCGCCCGTCGGGCTCCGGTTCGACCGGCTCCTTCGGCGGCCGCCGCGACGACAAGCCGCGCTGGAAGCGCAACGGCTGACCGCGGCTGAGCTGAACCCCTGTCAGGGCCCCTACGACCACTCGGATCCGAGCTGGTCGTGGGGGCCCTGTCGCGTGTTGCTACGATCCGATCCTTGCGACGGGGGCATGACACCGCACGACACCGCGACCACCCCCGCCGTTTCTTCTGGGGGGTAGTACATACATGAAACGGTCACGTGTGCTGGGCGCCGCCGCGCTCGCACTGGCCACGGGGATCGGCGCCCTCACCGCCGTACCGGCCGCCGCCGGACCCGCGGCAGCCGGCGAACTGACGGTCGCTCCGCTGCCGCACCAGGAGCCGTCGCACAAGATGGTCTTCGCCGCGGGTCCGAACGGCGTGACGCTCCCCGGGCCCTCGCGCGGGTTGTACTGGAAGAGCTTCGCGGACGGCCGTGAAACGCCGCAGGCAAACTGCGACTCGGGGCCGTACCACGGCCCGTGGCTGAGCATCGGCGACACCGTCGGCTGCGAGTACCGCGCCGTGTCGAGCACCACCCCGGGACCGCTGACCCTGCACGACCAGGCAACGGGCCACAGGGAGACCCTCGCCGTCCCGGCAGGCCTGTCCTGGACCGGCACCTACTCGCCGACGCAGGTCCTGGCCACCGAGAAGGACGCGGAGGACAGGCTCACCCTGCACCTGATCGGCCGGGAGAAGGAACCGCGCAAGGACGTCACCGTCAGCGCGCCGGAACGCATCCCGGGCTCCAGCTTCTGGGTGCGGACGTCCGACGAGAAGGGCGCACTGATCACCTACCGGTCCGCCGCCGGCCAGGACACCCTCGCGCTGCTCGATTTCGCCACGGCGGCGCTGACCCCGCTGGCCCTGCCGGAAGGCGCGCCGGACCTGGGCTCCGTCGACTACGCCCTCGGCTACGAGTGGGTCTCGCTGCGCAAGAGGGGCTCCGGGACGGTGACGGTGCGCTCACGCACCGACTTGGCCGTGACCCGCAGCGTCACCACCTCCACCCTGTACGGGGCCGTACAGCCCGTGGGCGATTGGCTGGTCGCCCACGACGCGTACGCGACCGGCGACGCGGTCACCGCCGTACCGGTGGACGGCGGCGCTCCGCGCACCCTCCTCGCCCGGTCCTCGTGGCGCGGCATGAAGACGGGCACGGACGGCTCCGCCTACCTGGCCGGAGGCACCGACTCCAGCCACTGGGCGATGTACCGGATCAAGCCCGGCCCCGACGGCGCCCCGGCGCTGACGACGGTGGTCGACCTGCCGCCGAACCCCGCGGACCGGGTGACGCTCAGCCTCGCCCAGGGCCGGCTCATCACCGGCCAGGAGAACCCCGACCGCAGCCTCCAGAGCTACGACCTGCCCTTGTCCGGGACCTCCCCGGCCGGACAGGCCCCCGACTGGAGTTGCGAGGAAGCGACGGACGACCGGCTCTGCGCGCCCCGGGGCGAGATCCCGGGTTGGACCGTCCCGACGGGAGACGGTCGGATCGTCTCGCTCACGGCCATGGGCACCGGCACTTGCGGCAGCAGCCTCTGCGGGACCGTGGTGAACGTACGGGAGACCCGCCCGGGCGGCTCGGTCCGCCAGGTGCCCCTGGCGGGCACCGAGGCGATGTCGTCGTACCTGGTCGAGAGCGCCTCCGGCCGGTACGTGATGTTCTCGGCCATGGAGAACAGGAACTCCCGGATGGTGCTGGCCGACATAGACGCCGGCAGAGTCCTGGACGTCAGGCCCTCCTCGGCGGCCACCCTGTGGGGCTCCACCCTGTGGGACCGGGGTGACGACGGCGAGGTGACCGGAACCGACCTGCGCACCGGCACGGCCACCCAGCGGGCCGACCTCGGCTGCCGCCCGTACGAGCTCCAGGCGAGCGGCGACTGGCTGTACTTCACCTGCTCCGCGGGCGGCGCCGGCGCCTCCGCCTTCCACCTGCCGTCGAAGAAGCGGATCCAGCTGCCCTTCACCCCCGCGAGCGACGCGGCCAAGCTCGGCGACGGCTACGTCGCGCACCGCACGGACACCGGCCTCGAGGTCTACAACCTGCGCTCCGGCGCGCCGGTGAGGGAGCGCGAGATCGCGCAGCCCCTGCACAGGTACGGCAGCGACTGGACCGTCGACCGGTTCGGCGGCCGGCCGGCCTACACGGACGCGGGCGAGACCGTCCACGTGGTCGGCGTCACCGGCAAGGCCTCCCCGCTCGCGGTGATCGACCAGGACGCGCCGGCCACGGTGGACTTCCGGAGCGCGAAGGCCTGGTCCTCGCGGTGGTGGCTGTCGAAGCCGGTCTCCTCCTGGCAGCTGACGGTGCGCAACAAGACCTCGGGCATCTCGACGGTCGTGCGCTCCGGCGGCGAGGCGCGCGGCGTGATCGCGCCGGCCTGGGACGGAAAGAACCAGGGGGGCGCCTACCTCTTCACCGGCGACTACGAGTGGACCCTGACGGCCCGCCCGGCCGACGGCCAGACCCCCGAGCTGCGCACGAGCGGCTCGATGAAGGTCACCGGCATCCCCTCCCGCGTGGTGCGGCCGCCCGCCCGCTGACTCCGACAGGCCGGTCAGCCGATACCCGATCGGCTGACCGGCGCTGTCCGGCTATGCTCTGGGGTGAGCACGCCGAGGGCCATTAGCTCAATTGGCAGAGCAGCGGACTTTTAATCCGTTGGTTGTCGGTTCGAGTCCGACATGGCCTACAGCTCGCAGGCGGAGGAACCCCCTCTGACCTGGCACTGAGCGCCCCTTCTGGTTTCGACCGGAGGGGGCGCTCAGTTGTTTCCGGGCAGGTGCTGCGTCTGTTGCGAGGGCGGAAGGAGTTCCGGGATAACGACGGCGTGTGGCACACGCTGAAGTTGGTCGACTTCGAGACGCTGACCGCCAACACGATGGTCGTCTCGGACGAAGTGACCATCAACGTGCCCGGCAAGACCTCCCGACGGTTCGACCTCGTCTACTGGATCAACGGTCTACCCCTGGTCGTGGTCGAGGTGAAGTCCCCGACCTCGAAGTCCGCGTGGGCGGACGCCGCCCGCGAGATCAACAACGTGTACGCCACCGAGTACCCGTGGTTCTTCACACCCAACGTCTTCGCCGTCGCCACGGACGGGCTGAAGCTGCGGTTCGGTGCCGCCGGCGCGCCCACGAACCTGTGGCAGCCGTTCCGGTCCACCGACGACGATGAGAACCTGTCCGGGCTCGCCGACGTGCAGCGCTCCGTCGAGTTGCTGATGAACCCAGCCACGGTGCTGGACATGCTCGCCAACTTCGTCCTCTTCGACACCGCAGGGGGAGGGACAGACAAGAAGTACCTCCCCCGCTACCCGCAGATGGAAGCTGCGCACCTGATCCACGAGCGCGTCCTGCGGGGCGGCTCGAAGGGGCTGGTCTGGCATCACCAGGGGTCTGGAAAGACCTTGCTGATGGTGTTCGCCGCCGCGCTGCTACTCGCCGATACTCGCACCGAGTCACCAACGATCATCCTGCTCTCTGACCGGACTCACCTCGTCCGGCAGACCTCAGGGGTCTTCACCTCGGCGATGGGGGACGCGTACTTCCACAAGCCCCCGAACAGCCAGAAGCTGCGGACCCTGCTGGCCGACGACGTGCGTGGCGTCATCTCCACGACCGTCCACAAGTTCGCTGAGGCTGGCAAGAATCTGTCGGTCCGGAAAAACATCATCGTGCTCGTCGACGAGGCTCACCGCACGCAGTCCTCCGATAAGGACTCCCTGGCCGGGCAGATGCGTGCAGCGTTGCCCAACGCCAGGTTCTTCGGCATGACCGGGACCCCCATTAGGAACCTCGCCACCGACACCTTCGACCTCTTCGGGGAGGAGGGCGACCCTGGCAGAGTGCTACACCGGTACTCGGTATCGCGCTCCCTGCTGGACGAGGCGACCGTCCCGGTCGTCCTGCATCCGCACCCGGTCTCCTTCGACATGGATGACCAGGCCTTGCAGGCCGAGTTCGACGAGTTCGCTGACGACTTCGACCTTGACGACCCCGACCGTGAGGCCCTGTCCCGTAAGTTCGGACGCCTGACCTCGGTGTTCGCCAACCCTGACCGCATCCACACGGTCTGCCAGCACATCGTGGACCACTACCTGGCCGGCGCCTACCGCAACGGCCTCAAGGCACAGGTCGTCGCTTACAACCGTGAGCTGGCGGTGGCCTACACGGACAAGATCAACGAACTGCTTGCCGGCTTCGAGGCATCCCAGGTGCTCGGCGAGGTCGGGAAACATCAGCGGATCACGGCAGAGGTGAACATCTCCGTCTCGGACTCCAAGACCGAAGACGTTGACATGAAGCCGTACCAGCTCTCGGAGACCGAGGAAGAGGAGCAAAAGCGGCGGTTCCTCAGCCCGGACGACCCGCTGTGCTTCCTGGTGGTGACCGCGAAGCTTATGACTGGGTTCGACGCTCCCAACGAGGGTGTCCTCTACCTGGACAAGCCGCTGAAGGCCCACAACCTGTTCCAGACGATCACTCGCCCGAACCGCACCTGGGTGTCGCCGACCGGTTTCGTGAAGACCTATGGCGTGGTCGTGGACTACATCGGCCTGGCCGAAGAAGTCCAGCGGGCCGTCGTCGACCCCACCGCGGCTGGGCCCAGCAAGGGAGGCGGATTCGTCACCGACCTGTCCGAACTGGTCGCCGAATTCCGTCTCGCCTTCGCCCGCATCGAAGACCTCCTCGCGGACGTGGACGGCGTGGACCTGACGGTCCACGGATACCAGTCCGTCCGCGCCATCAACGTCTTCCTGGACGCCAACCCCGACCCCGCCAAGGTGTTCAGCAAGGACTACCGACTCCTGGCCCGCCTGTACCCGTTCATCAACACTGACAAGCGGGTCGCCAAGTACAGCGACGGCTTCGGACTGTTCGGGTCCGTGTACACGACCCTGTTCAAGAAGTCCTCTGACGAGGAGAGGAAGGAACGACTGGCTGAGCTGGGGCCGATGGTCCTGGAGATCATCAACGCCCACGTCCACTCCTTCTCCGTGGTCGCCTCTCAGGAGGAAACCCTCGTTCTGGACGCCCAAGGCATCACCGTCCTCAAGGAGCTGCTGGCGCTCGTCCGCCCCAAGACCGACAAGAATGGCGGCGAGGATGCGACTCCGCCATCAGCAGCAGAGATCCTTGACCACATCAAGGCTGCCCTCGACAAGGGTGTCGAACCGGAGTCCGCGAGGTACACCGCGCTCGCAGAGCGGATCAAGCAGCTGAGGGACCGGTTCATCCAGAATGCCCAGGACGCGCTGGATTTCCTGTCCGAAGCGCTTCGCGTGGCCCGGGCCATCGTCAACGCCGAGAAGCACCCCGCCGAAGCCGTCGTAGTACTGGACGACGACCACATCGGTGTCCTGACGCGGATACTCCACGACCACGCACCTGCCGGCCTCACCATCACGGAGAGGAACCTGGCCGAGGAAATCGACCAGGTAGTCAGGCACACCCTCGCGAAGGCTTGGGACAACGCCGATGCCCGAAACCGAGGCGCCCGCCGCGCCACCGCTGCGGTCTTCCGCCGCTACGCACTGAAGCCGGTAGGAGAGCCGTACGACTCCACCGTCGCCTACATCGAGGCGCACTACCTCGTTGACTGACAAGCCGACGGAGGGCCGGAGACCTCTCACGGTTGCTGGCCCTCCGCGCGCTGCCAAGTTCCCGGCCTATCCAGCGACGCGTGCCACAACGTGCCAGTAGCAGCGGTAAGCACCGGTCGCTCAGGGGCCAGAGGAGCCGCCCGCAGCGACGGCAAACTGGCACGTTTTCGCAGGTCAAGCAGGGTAGACACGTTCAAGTGCCGGGTGATTCCCAAGCTCATAGCGCAGGTTCGATTCCCATCTTCTAGCCTCCCAAGACCCAGGTGAGTCCCTTGGAGACCGGCTTCGCCCAGACCGCGTACGCATTGCGCGGCTCCTCGCCCCCACTCCGACCAGTTGTAGGCAACACGTAAGATCGGCCCGTTCACCACGATTGTGCGGTGGTCAAGGGGGAGGACCGTCCGGGGGATCTGCCGACTGCATGCGTGTGACTCGGCTGCGGCACGGACGAACTGTGACTGGAGCGCCCTTCCTTCACGCCCACGCACGAGCGAGGACACATCGAGCGAGGGGGAACGCCGTATGCGACGGCGAACACGTATATCCGGAGCCTCGGGCTCCGCCGCACCGCCGGGGACGGTGAAAAGGGCGCTCCGCGGTTTCTGCGGGGTCGTCCTGCCCGCGGCACTGATCGCGGGCCTGCTGGCGGCGTCGCCGGCGGCTGCTGCGGATGACCTCGACGAGGGCCTTCGGCCTGCCACCGACCGGACGTATGTCCTGGCGCTCTGGAACGAGGGTGGCTCGGGCATCAAGGAAGCCGCCGAGCAAGCGCTGCTGGGGTCAGACGCGGACATCGAGAAGTTTCTCGAGGGCAAAGACGCCATCCAGTACGACGATGACTACATCGATGCCAGTCGGATCTTCACCACCGGTGGTCCGGCGGTACGGGCGGCCACGAAGACAGCCCTGAAGGGGACCCCGGAGGAACTGCGCACGTTCATGCGCAGCGGGTGGCAGAAGCCGTTGGCCGAGGACCGCGAGGTCGAGGCGTCGCAGGTCATCAATTTCGGCGGTCCGGGGGTCAAGGAGGCGGGCAAGACCGCGCTCAAGGCCGGTCCCGAGGCCGTTGCGAAGTTCCTGGAGACGGGCCAGTACGAGGCACGGGAGGTGGACAACGAGGTCGAGGTCTCGAAGCTGATCAACTCCGGCGGGCCGAACATGAAGCTCGCCGGCAAGAACGCCCTTCGGGGTACGGCTGACGACATCGCGGAGTTCCTGGAGGTCGGGCAGTACGTCGCCCGTAACCGCGACCAGGAGCACGCGACCGTCGCTCAGCTGACCGAGCAGGCCAAGCAGGCCGGTCTCCAGACCGAAGCGGCGATGAAGAAGGCCGAGGCCGCTGCCGCCAAGGCCGTCAACGCTGCCGATAACGCCAGGATCGCCGCCGCGAAGGCCGCCAAGGAGACCGCGGAGGCCGGCAAGGACGCCAACCGGGCCGCCTACAAGGCGAAGCAGGCCGCCCAATCGGCACGTGAGGCCGCCGCCGCAGCGCAGCAGGCAGTAGGTGCGGCGAACGCCGCGAACCGCGCGGCCCGCACGGCCGCGTTCGCCGCCGCGCAGACCGCGAACGCCGCCTCAGCGGCGGCGAACGCAGCGAACAACGCCTACAACGCCGCGATTGCCGCGGCCGGTGACGCGAGCAAGGCAGAGTCTGCCAATCGGGCCGCCAAGGACGCGCGCGACGCCGCGCTTCTGACCAGGACCTCGGCCGACGCCGCCCAGAAGGCGGGCGAGGCCTCGCTGGCTGCCGGTATCGCCGCCGACGGCGCTCGCACCGCAGGTGACCACGCGGACGCGGCCGCGACTTCCGCCGAGGAGGCCAACCGGCACGCCGAGGCCGCCGGTGTCTTCTCCGCCGAGGCCCGCAACGCGGCAGCCGACGCCCGTCGCCACGCGAACGCCGCGAAGCGCGCGGCGAACAACGCCGGGGCCCTCGCCCGCCGCGCGGCCCAGCAGGCGTTCGACGCCCGCGACGCCGCCCGCAGCGCCGCCCAGCACGCCGAGAACGCGGCCGCGGCCGCCGAACTCGCCGCAAAGTACGCGGGCGAGGCGGCTCAGGCCGCAGCGGACGCCCGTACGTGGGCCGAAGCGGCGCGAGTCGCGGCCGAGACCGCGACCAAGGCTGTGAACACGGCCAAGCAAGTGCACCAGGTCGCCCTCGACGTCGAGAAGGAGGAGCTGGCCTCGCGCAGCGAGGCGGCTCTGGAGCGCGCCCGCTCGGAGAAGGAGCAGACCCAGCGTCTGATCTCCGCCTCCGCCACCGTCGCCCGCGACGCCCGTGCCCTGGACACCACCGCCGAGATGCTGGCCGCCGAGGCGGCCAAGCCGGACGTGGACGTCGCCGCCACCGCGGCCAAGGGCCGCAAGCTCGCCCTGGACGCCTTCAACCTCCGCGGTCCCTGGAACCAGGAATCGGCGGCGCGTGCCCTCGGCGGTACGGACGCCGAGGTGCTGGAATACCTCCGCAACGGCTGGAAGAAGGCCGGCCTGGAGGAAATCCGGGACCGCGTCGTCCAGCTGAGCGCAACCAGCCCTCACGCCTCCATCCGGGCGGGTGCCGTCGAGGCACTGAAGGGCAGCCCGCAGCAGATCGCTCACTTCTACACCACCGGCCAGTACACCGCGGGCGCGGACGACCTCGCGGTCGCCGTCTCAAAGGTGACCAACAACGGCGGCGACAGCGTCAAGAAGGACGCCAAGGCCGCCCTGGCCGACGGCTCCGGCAAGGCGCTGGCGACCTTCCTGGAGGTGGGCCAGTACTCCGCCCGCCTCAGTGACGAGGAAGTCATCGCCTCAGCCCTCGTCAACAAGAAGGACGCGGCGGACGGCACTGAATCCAATGCCGAGGTGCGCAACGCCGCCAAGGCCGCTCTGGCCGGCACCCCGCAGAAGCTGCACGAGTTCATCGTCTCGGGCCAGTACATGGCCGCCCGCAAGGACGATCTGACTGATCACCACCGGGCGCAGATCGGCCGGATGCTCGCCGAGGGCGAGATCATCGCGGCCAATGCCCAGGCCAGCCGCTGGCGCGCTGCCGAGGCCGCCGCCCGCGCCAACAAGGCCGAGGCCGACGCCACGAAGTGGGCCGCCGAGGCCGACAAGTCAGTCGCCCTTGCCACTGCCTATGCCTTGGACGCTCAGAAGTCCGCCAACGCGGCCACGAAGAGCGCCGACCAGGCCAAGGCCTCGGCCGTCACCGCCCGCAACGCGGCGAACAACGCCAACCGCGACGCCGACGCCGCCGAGGCCTCCGCCGCCCAGGCCGCATTCTCTGCGAGCTACGCCCGTCAGTCGGCGAAGCAGGCCGATGAGTCCGCCGCACGGGCTCGCGCCTCCGCGGTCGCGGCCGGCAAGAGCAGGGACGAGGCCGAGGCCGCGGCCTCCCAGGCATGGGCTGACGTCAAGGTGAAGCGCGAGGCGGAGCTCGCCGAAGCGCAGCGCATGGCCGAGGAGCTGCGCAAGCAGCAGGCCGAGGCGGCGAAGAACAAGAAAAAGCCCTGCATCATCCCGTACAACCGGGACCACCTGCCTCCGTGCGCGCTGAACCAGGACAAGTACGAGATCGTGATCGGCAAGCCCGACGCGGAACTCGCCAAGCTCCTGGGCAAGGCCGCGTGGGAGCTGTCTGGCGCCGCCGACATCGAGAAGTGCATCAAGGAACCGTCCCTCGGCGGCTGCGTCATGGCCGCCGCCGGTGTCCTGCCGATCGGCAAGCTCAAGGTCGCCGGAAAGATCTACGACGGCATCGAGAGCGTCGCCAAGGGCTCGAAGTACGCCAAGATCCCGCCTTGCGTGAAGCACAGCTTCGTGGCTGGCACCCGCGTACTGATGGGCGACCGAACCACCCGTCCGATCGAACAGCTCAGAATCGGTGACCAGGTCCTCGCCACTGACCCCGAGACCGGGGTGACCGGCCCGCGCCGGGTCGACGCGACGATCTACACCCCCGACGACCGCGAATTCACCGACATCACACTCAACCGGAACAGCGGAGACGGTCAGCTCACCACGACCGATCACCACCCCTTCTGGTCCGAGAGCGACAAGACGTGGAAGAACGCGGCCGACCTCAGCCCGCAGGACACCCTGCGCACTCCGGACGGGGGTGCGGCGCAGATCGGCAAGGTGCGGCACTGGACAGGTCTCCAGCCCGCTTACAACCTCACCGTCAACGACCTCCACACGTACTATGTGATGGCGGGCAGGACCGCCGTCCTCGTTCACAACACCCCCTGTGACGTGATCATCGAGGACGGCAAGTGGGATTACTTCTTCGGGCGGGTCAACTCCAACCCGCACAATGCGGAACGGTCAGCTCAGAACGCCTACCAGTTGGAGGCGATCGGTATCCGCGACAACGATCTGGGGCGTCAGGTTCTGACCGAGTTCTTCGACGAAGCGAAGCGAGGCAGTGTCATCGAGACCTACGTGAACCCGAAGACCAATCTGACGAACATCCGAACGGAATCCCTCCTCTACGGGCCGCGAGGCGCTCTCCTGGTCCGCGCCAATTACGAAGTGACCGAGGCTGGCATCCGGCTCACCACGATGATCCCCGTCGGGGGCAGGGGCTATGGGAAGTAGAGTCATGGACATTCCGGATGATGCGGATTTCATCGAAGTCCTGGGGGCCGCCCCCGAGCCGATGGAGCACGACCCGGACATCTGGCGGATCGACGTTCCCATCGGCGACGCACAGTTCGTGACTTTGACGTTCGACATAGGAGCCCGATCAGTCCGGCTGACCAAGGGATCGGAAACCAAGTCCGAAATCGAGATCTACCGGGAACAGGTGGATCGGATCCTTCTGTACACAGGGAACGATGAGCGCGGAATTATCGTTGAATCCCATGTCCCCGGCTTCAGATGTGAGCTGCGGGCGGTGATCTCCCCGGAATTCCGCCTCACGGACCCCATGCTGTATGTGGGCTGACCAGCCCGGGCCCGAATACGGGGAACGCCCTGTCCGTGCGGTTCGCGGACAGCGCGTTCCCCGCTGAAGCCGGAACCGAGGCCGGGCAGAGGCACTCCCTCGCACCGCCCCGCTCCAAGGCGGCCACCGAGACGCTGCCGGATCGGGTGTCGATCGAGAGGCGCGCCTCCTCCCAGCGATGGTCACACTCGCGGAAGATCGCGAAACAGGAGGCCTCGTCGACAGTGCACGCGTGCTGCTGCGTCTGCTCCAAACGGTTTCGTGCGCAGAGCGCACGTACGGTGGCACGCCCCTCGTCACCCTCGACACGGCCTGGAACTTGATGTTCCGCCGCACGGCGAGTATGAGGCGTGGGAGCTGTCCTTCACCGACGGCCGCAAGGTCGTGTGCATGCCGGGTGGGTGGTAAGTCGGCGAGGTGGGACTGGGCGTGACCGTCACGTACGGAGTGCCCGCCGCATGGGACAGGGGAGCCCCTGCCGGAACTTCTCCGGCAGGGGCTCCCGCCCTTCCTCGCCAAGCGCATAACGGACGCGACCGCCCCTGCTAGCAAGGGACTTACTGGGGCGTAGGTGCAATCCACCAACACTGAATGCCTCTTACATGTGATTTACTTCTGGAAAACGGGGGGGCCGTTCGACGTCTTCCCCCTGCCCTGAAACAGAAGGAAGACTGTGGCGATATCCCGTGCCCGCAAGGCATTTCCCACCGGGCTCGTAGGCGCGAGTGCAGCCCTCACCGTGGTGACCACGTTCGGCGTCGCCTACGTCGGCCCGCAGGCGGCTGCCGCAACCGAGATGCCCGTGGCGGTCGAGGACTTCGCCTACCCCGACGCTGCGAAGATCCAGGCCGAGCAGAAGATCCTCCTCAAGCGGGGCGACGGCCACATCACTCTCGTCGACTGCGCTGCCGGAACCCCTGACATCCTCGTCAAGTCCCGCGCCGGCCTGAAAAACTACTGCTTCGACGTTAACGCCCCCAAGGGCTTCGTCACCCTCGAAATCCCCAGCGCCTTCGGCATCTGGACCGAGGATTTCCCCGTCAAGGCGACCATCACCACCGACGGCACCGACAAGACCGTCGTTGACGCCCCGGCCAACGACTACAAGCCCTTCGGTGAAGCGGGCGACTCCGGCGCACCTTCGATCCTCGTCGAGCTCCGGGTCACCGGCGAGGACGTCAACCCGCCAGCTCCCTCAGGGGACATGACGCTTGCCTTCACTGGCAAGCTCACCATCGGTGACAGTAAGCGGTCGTGTACAGCGGCGCTGGTCGACCCGTACTGGGTCCTCACGGCCAAGCACTGCTTCGCAGACAATCCCGCCGACACCAGCACCGTCACCGCCGGGGCACCCAAGGACAAGACCACCGCCACCGTGGGACGCACCGACCTGGCCACCTCCGGCGGGCACACCACAGAGATATCCCAGATCGTTCCGCACGCCGACCGTGACCTGGTGATGGCCCGCCTGGCCAAGCCGGCCACGGCCGTCGCTCCTGTCCCGCTGTCCTCCGCGGCGCCCACCGCCGGCGAGGCGCTCACTGCCGTCGGCTTCGGTCGCACGCGCACCGAGTGGGTCCCCTCCAAGCTCCACTCGGCCACCTTCACCGTCGGCACTCTCACCCCGACCAGCTTCCCGATGACGGCCAAGGCCCCCGCCGACGCCACGATCTGCCAGGGCGATGCCGGCGGCCCCGCCGTGCGCACCGAGAACGGCAAGCCTGCCCTGGTAGGCATCACCGGCCGCTCCTCGCAGGGCGGATGCCTCGGCAGTGGCACCACCACGACCGGCGCGTCCGACATCCGCATCGACGGCGCCCAGAACTGGGTCAAGCAGGTCCGGTTCACCACGGCCTCCATCAAGAACGTCAACAGCAACCGCTGCCTCTATGTCCCGTGGCAGACGGCCGGCAATGACGCCGTGGTCAAGCAGTACGACTGCGCCCCCGAGTACGCCGACCAGCTCTGGAAGGTCGAGCCGGTCGCTGGCGGCAACTACCAGATTCGCAACGTCAACAGCAACCGCTGCCTCTGGGTCCCGTGGCAGACGGCCGGCAACGACGCCGTGGTCAAGCAGTACGACTGCGCCCCCGGGTACGCCGACCAGCACTGGAAGGTCGAGCCGGTCGCTGGCGGCAACTACCAGATTCGCAACGTCAACAGCAACCGCTGCCTCTGGGTCCCGTGGCAGACGGCCGGCAACGACGCCGTAGTCAAGCAGTACGACTGCGACTCCAGGTACGCCGACCAGCTCTGGAAGCTCTGACACCACCGTGGAGGCCACCCCCGAAGCTCGACCGGGGGTGGCCTCTGGCACGGTGGCCGTCTCGGTGCACCACCTCAGGCGGAACAGGAGCGCACGTCGTGCCGTCGTGCGGTTCCATCAAGCCGATGCGCCCGCTCGGTTGGGGTGCTCTTTCACGCATGGCTTCGGAAGGCCCGGCTGCCGACACCGGAGGGTAGCGGTTCGTCTTCAACGCCGCGGCTTGCCGCCCGGCGTCCGACGACTTCACTCCCGGCGCTGACCGCACGACGGGGCTGGCGGCAGATGTGACACCGCCCGCCGTCAGCCCCGCCGTCCCGTCCTCGCCGGGTCTCTGCGCAGCGAGCCGGTGCAGGGCGCGATGCCCTCGGACGCGGGCCACGACCTACTCCGGGGGTCTGACCCGTTCCTCTATGCCCCGAGCTTCTGCGATGGCTCGGTCTGCGGGGCCATCAACCGGCGCAGTAGCCGGGTGAGCGGTCGCTCCACCACGCGGTGCAGCAGCCAGGCGAGCAGCACCATCGCCGCCGTCACCCCGAGCAGGGTCGGCCAGGCGCCCCACTGCTCGTTCCACCGCCAGATCACCCGCACTCCCAGCGACTGGTGCACGAGGTAGAGCGGGTACGAGATCGCGCCCGCGACCGGCAGCCAGCGCCACTGGATCCGGTCCAGCTTCCCGAGCGCGATCAGGCCCATCACCAGGTACATGACGGTGATCACGGTCAGGCAGACCTTCCAGTTGATGCCGTGCCCCTCCCACGCCATGACCGCAGGGAGGCGGTGCTGCATCAGCAGCCAGGACAGCGCCAGGAGGCCGAGGGTCTCGCCCTCGAACCGGCCCGCCCGGCGGACCAGATAGAAGACGATCCCGGCGATGAAGAAGGGCGCCCACGGGGGCGCCAGAAGCTGGTCCAGCAGCGGGATGCCCGACGCCGGCGCCAGGACCGAGCCCAGCGCCCAGACACAGCAGAAGTTCGCTACCCGACGGTGACTGGTGCCCAGCAGGACGACCAGCGAGAAGAGCAGGTAGAAGCGCAGCTCGACCCAGAGCGTCCAGTAGACGGTGTCCACGTGGCTAACACCGAGGGGTTCGTGCAGCATTGTGAGGTTGGTGAGCATCTGGCCGACGGTGACCCTCGGCTCGCCCGGCGTCTGCGGACCCAGGCGGGCGGCCGCCGAGGACAGCACGACCGCCGCCCAGTAGAGCGGGAACAGCCGCAGGACCCGCCCCTGCCAGAACTGCTGGAGCGACTTGCCCCAGCCGGACATGCAGATGACGAACCCGCTGATCATGAAGAAGAAGACCACGCCCAGCCAGCCGAACTCGGCTATTCGGTGGAGCGTGGGAAAGAGCTCGACCGCCGTCCGCTGCCAGGGGACCGTCCCCGAGCCGGCCAGGTAGTGGAACAGGACCACCGACAGCGCCGCGAGCAACCGCAGGCCGTCCAGCACTGCGATGCGCGGCGCCTTCACCGCCCGGCCGCGCCTCGACCACATCCTCTGGTGACGGGTCGGGTCGGGGGCCGCCTTCGGTGCCTCGGCGGGCACCGGGACACGGTCCCCGGCAAGGGCGAACCTGTCGGACATGACACCTCGGGTAATCCTGCGGTGTCGCGACACCGGTACGTTTCGGGCGTATGGAGCCCGCACGATCCTAACGATGCTGTATGCATCCACCAGCACCGGGGCCACGCAGCCGCCGGACAGACCGACCATTCGGGCCGAAATGGCATTATTTCGGAGGCCGGTGCATGAACGGCGACGCGCCGCGAGCCGTACGCCAACCGCCCGGCTCGGACAGCCTCCTCGAACGGCCAAGGCCAGGCCACTGGTGGTCATGCGTTCAGCCGACGCAGCAACCCTTAGCAGCCAAGTCCTGGTTGCAGTTCTGGTTGCATTCGCCTTCGTTCGGAGCCGTCCGAACGAAGGCAGTCAGGTCTCTCCGCCGCAGGTCAGGACGGGTACAGCCCCAGCCGGACGGCCATACGAACATTTGTGAGGCGGGTTGGCGCAGCCGAAACCGGCTGGCGACTTTTGACCCTGGTGCCGCGTAGGCCAATTCACGACACTTCAGAGATGTCTTCCTGGGTAGCGATCGATTTCGAGACGGCGAACGAGCACCGTGGCAGTCCGTGCTCCGTTGGTATGGCAGCAGTTGATGGTCAGGGTGTCGTGGACACCTGGAGCAGCCTGGTACAGCCGCCGGCCGGGTTCGACCACTTCAACCCGCACAACGTCCGGGTCCACGGCATCACGGCCGGCGATGTCGCTGCCGCCCCCGGCTGGAAGGCCGCGCTCGCCGAGATCCTCGCGTTCGCCGACGGGCGGCCCCTGGTCGCCCACAACGCCGGGTTCGACTTCAGCGTCATTCGGGCCGCCTGCGACGCCGAAGGCATCACCTGGCCCGAGCTCCGGTACACCTGCTCCCAGGTCGTCGCACGCCGCACCTGGCAGCTGCTGTCCTACGGACTGCCCCATTGCATGGACGCCGCCGGCCACGCCTTCACCGACCACCACCAGGCCGAAGCCGACTCCAGGGCGTCCGCCGAGATCATGCTCGCGGCGATGCGTGAATCCGGCACGACGACGCTTGATGAGCTGCTGGACAAGCACCAGATCCGCTGGGGCTCCATGACGGCTGACAACCAGTGGCGCGGCAGCCAGTACCAAGGCTCAGGCCGTCGCGACCGCATGCCCGTTCCTGGCGCCAACCCCGATGCAGATCCCGATGGTGCCCTGTACGGACTAACCGTCTGTCTCACGGGCAAGCTCACGGCGATGGAGCGGCCCGAGGCGTTCGCCCGCCTCGCCGAGGTCGGAGCCCAGCCCACGAAGAACATGACCAAGAAGACGGACATCTTGGTCTCCGCCACGCAGACCCAGCTTAAGCCTGGCGGCACGCTGAGCGGCAAGTTGAAGGATGCCCAAGCGCTGCTCGACGCCGGCCAGGCCATCGAGGTCGTGGACGAGGACGAGTTCCTGCGCCGCCTCGGGCCCTGAACCCCTGCGGGCGGCAAGAGCCCAGGTCATTGGGGTCAGATGCGTGAGCGATGCGTGAGCGGACGCGACGGGAAGGCTGGGTCCGGAGCGGACTCAGCGACACGTTACAGCCGTCTGACCAGGCACTCCTGGACTGCACCGGACTGAGCGGGACTGCCCGGCATGATCTGGCCGGGACTTTTAATCCGTTGGTTGTCGGTTCGAGTCCGACATGGCCTACTGCTCAGGGCCGCGGGGGCAACCCCGGCGGCCCGTACGGCGAAGCGCCCCACCCGAGGTGATCGGGTGGGGCGCTTCGTCGTACGGAGGGCGGTTCGGTCAGGCGGAGGCGTTCCGGCGGCGGCGGGCGCCGAGCCAGGCGGCGGCCGCGCCGAGGGCGACCAGGGCGCCGGCGAGCCCGGCGTACAGGCCCGTGCCCGAGGAGCCGGTGGCGGCCAGCGAGCCCGAACCCGTGGTCGTGGTGTGGGCGTTGCCCGCGGCGGCGGCCGAGGAGGTGGCGGCGGCCGGCTGGACCGCCGGGGCGGTGGCCGGGGCCTTGGTGGGCGTGGCCGACGCGGAGGGGGTCGGGGTGCCGGACGGCGCGGGTACCGGCTCGGTGTTCGGGGTGAGCGGGAACCGCACGGAACCGGACTTGATCGGGAAGGCGTTGCCCGTGGAGTGCGAGACCTCGACCTCCATCGTGACGGTGGTCTTCTTCTCGAGCTTGGTGTCCTGGCCGAGGGTGATCCGCAGCGGCAGGGTGCGGGCCCCGGAGGCCGCGCCGAAGCCCTTGGGGATCTCGGGCAGCGTGTAGCGGCTGTGCTCGGCCTTCAGATCCTGCCAGCGGCCGTCGATCATGGCCTGGACGCGGAAGTCGGCCTTCTCCTCGCCCGGGTGCGACAGGCTCAGGGTGCTCGCGAGACCGGTGGCGAACACGCCGTCGCCGGTGGCCTGGTAGTTCAGGTCCCAGTACGCGCGGCGCTCCTGGCCGCCCATGTCGGCGAGGCCCTGCGTGAACGAGGTCTTGAGCTCGCCGGCCTTGATCTGCGGGCCGACCTTGAAGAGGTGGGAGCCCATGCCGTCGGTGGCGACCGAGTTGTTGTAGCTGGTGGCCAGGAGGTCGAAGTCGCCGTTGTTGGTCGGGTAGTTCGCGCCGAGGCCCAGGGTGACCTTCCAGGTCATCTTGCCGTTCGCGGGGATGTCGAAGCCGCCCTGCCCGCTCTCGCCGCCGGCGGCCGGGTAGAACATGCCCTGCCACTCGCCGTCCTGCTGGCCGATCGAGGACTTGGTCGCCGGGGCGTCCACCGCGTCGACCTTGAAGACGACGTCGTCGTGCTGGAGCCGGCTCGGACCGGTCGGGTCCAGGAGCATCCACGGCTTGTACGTGACGGGCTTGCCGGTCGGGTTCTTCACCGTGAGGTCGAAGGTCTCGGTGGCCCCGCCGCGGGTCAGCGGACCGTTCGGGACGGGGGTGCCCATCTCCGTGCGCAGGACGGGGACGCCGTCGGCGGCGGGCGCGGCCGACGCGGCGGTGGCCGAGAGAGGCGGCAGAGTGGTGACGACGCCGGCGACGACTGCGATGGCGGCTGCGGTGCGAACGGACATGGTGGACTCCCCCCAGGAATCACAAGGGCATCGGCAGAGCGCCGAGCCGGTCGGTGTGGTTGGTGCTTCCGGCCGGTTCGTGTTCCCCGCGGCCTTGGCGACAGGTGAATCTTCGCCCGCGGGCGATCCCGGAACGATCCCCGCAGTGTCACCGGCGTGCAACAGAGATGATCTTCGGCCCGCGCATGCCCGGTTCTGAGTCGATTGACCGGCCCTGACCTGCGGTTATGGGGGCCGCAGGGGTGGTGCGTCGGTTAATTGGCGGAGGCGTCCCCCCGGATGGCGTAGAGTTGTGTTTACCGACGCGGGGTGGAGCAGCTCGGTAGCTCGCTGGGCTCATAACCCAGAGGTCGCAGGTTCAAATCCTGTCCCCGCTACTCAGTACGAAGGCCCGGTTCCCCTTGGGAGCCGGGCCTTCGTCGTGTTCCGCCCCCGTGCCTCCACCCTTGGGTGGAAGGTGGAGGCGTCGGCCGATCCGGCCACCGCCCTGACCGTGTCCGGCCTGGCACTCCTGATCAACCGGGTGGTGCGCCGCGACGACCGCCTGTGACGGTGGGTGAGCGGCAAGCCGCTCTCCGCAAGGGGGCTGACGGATCGTCATGATCCGGTTGTGGCTGAAGTGATATCGGAATCTCTTGGGTTTTACCCGAGTTGATCCGGATCTCAGCGGAAAAGCCGTGGCCATAGCAGGGCAGGGAGTGGCTGATTGGTGTGACCGATCCATCGCAACAGCTTGGAATCACTCCCCTCCGTCTATTACCTTTCGATAACGCAGTGCGGTCTTCCCAGCCGTCGCAAGAGACGGCGCCGTGCGCGATCGCGTCAATGAGGAGAGTGCCCCGGTGGCCTCCAACTTGCCTGCCCCCGAAGGCATCGAGAGCCAGGAGCCGCCTGCGGCGGGTGCCTGGGGCGAGTGGAATCCCACCGAGGATTCGGTCCGTCCGGTCCGCGGCAAGCACCGCGTGGCCAAGCAGCGCGGCGGACTCGCCCGCAGCTCCACCGTGCTCGGCGTCGGCGTCATCGCCGCGGTCGGCGCGAGCGGCATCGCCACCGCCCAGGACCGGCCCCAAGTCGCGATATCCCTGCCGTCGCTGCCCGACGTGACGACCGGTGAATCCGGTTCCGGGGACGCGGCCGGGGCCGGCGCGGCGGCCGCCAAGACCGGGATCATCCCCCAGCAGTCCGACCGCCGTGCCGACCCCGGCGAGATCCTGCGCAACCGCATCCTCCAGCAGGCCGACTCCCAGCAGGCCGCGGCGGCCGCCCAGGCCCAGGCCGAGGCCGAGCGGGTCGCCCGGGAGACCGCCGCCCAGGAGGCCAGGGACAAGGCGGAGGCCGCGCGCAAGGCGGCCGAGGAAGCGAAGGCCGCCGCCGAGGCGAAGGCCGCGCAGGAGGCCAAGGCCGCCGAGGAGGCCGCCGCGGCCAAGGCCGAGCAGGAGCGCGCCGCCAAACTGGCCGGCAGCTACTCCCTGCCCACCTCCGCCTACACCCTCACCTCGCACTACGGCGTCGCCGGCTCCATGTGGTCCTCCGGCCACCACACCGGCCTCGACTTCGCGGCCCCCACCGGCACCCCGGCCAAGGCCGTGGCCGCCGGGAAGATCACCTCGGCCGGCTGGTCCGGGGCGTACGGCTACCGGATCGTGCTGGAGCTCGAGGACGGGACGGAGGTCTGGTACTGCCACCTCTCCTCGATGTCGGTGACCTCCGGCACGGTCTCCCCGGGCGAGACCATCGGCCGCGTCGGCGCCACCGGCAACGTCACCGGACCCCATCTCCACCTGGAAGTGCGCAAGGGCGGCTCGACGGTGGACCCGCTGGCGTGGCTGACCTCCAAGGGCCTGAACGTCTGAGGCCCCAACCGGAGCCCGAACCCGAGCCGGAGCCGTCCTTCCCGGCCCCGTCCCTCCTGGCGTCGCCCGCCCGCCGCGGCGACGGCATGCCGGTCAGCACCACCTCGGGTGCCACCACGGGCCGGGGCAGGGGGTCGAACCACGGCGGGAGCAGCTCCTCCATGACCGCCGCCCGGGCCAGCGCGGGACCCGCCGTCGCCCGGCGCAGCCAGAGCCGGTCCAGCAGCTCCCGCTCCCGCCCCGCGAAATCCGGCTCGCGCCCCGGGCCGCCACGGCGCGCCCGGTTCCGCAGCAGGGCCAGGGCGGCCGCGTCCGCCTCGTACAGGGCGACCGCACGCCCCGCGGCCCGGCCCCCGCTGCGCCGGGCCAGACTGCGCGCCAGCGACCGGGCGGGCATCGACGCCAGGGCGGGGACCTCGGCCGGACCGAGCCAGCCCGCCGCCGCGTACACCGCGAGCTCCCCCGCGACGGCCCGCAGGCGACGGCGCCTTATCCGCACCGCCAGCCACAGCAGCAGCCCGAACACCGGGACCATGACGCAGCCGTAGACCACGTAGAAGCCGTACTCCCCGAGCCGCGAGGAGCTGTTCCACAGCGCGTGCAGGCCCATGGCGAGCGCCAGGCCCAGCAGGGGCAGCCCGATCCTCCGCCCCCGGCCGGCGCTGAGCGCGGCCGCGCCGAAACCGAGTCCCGTGAGCACGGTGAACAGCGGGTGGGCGAACGGCGACACCACTATGCGGACGAAGAAGGTCGCGGCGGTCACCGAGTTGAGCACGCCGGTGCCCTTGGCGAGGTCCTCGACGAAGGCGTTGCCGAGGTAGAGGATGTTCTCGGTGAAGGCGAAGCCGGTGGCGGTGAAGCCGGCCACCACGAAACCGTCCGCGGGCCCGGTGAAATGCCGTCTGCGGAAGACGAAGACGAGGAGCAGGGCCGCGGCTTTGGCGCTCTCCTCCACCACCGGCGCGATCGCCACCGAACCGAGGTGGTCGGCGTCGGAGGGGTCCGCGGTGGCCGCGGCTATCCACTCGGTCGCGAAGCTGTTGGCCAGTATCGCGATCAGCGCCGCGGTGCAGGCACCCCAGCCGAAGCAGAACAGCAGCTGCGGCCAGGGCGCGGGCGCGGCCCGGCCCAGCCACCGGAAGGCCGCCATGAGGAGCGGCACCGGCAGCAGGGCCAGGCCCAGGCCGACGAAGAAGCCGGGGGTGCCGGTCTGCTCCCGCACGAGTTCGAGGATCGCGATCCCGGTGGCGGCGAGCAGAACGAGGAGCACGCACGTGCGGACCGTGCCCGACGGGCGTGCGAGCACAGCGGGAAGCGCTCGGAACACACCATGACCCTACAGAGCGGGTCTGACACGCGCGGTGACGTTGTCAGTTCTCCGTGCGCCGGAAGAGCAAGTCGTGTACGACGTGGCCCTTGTCGAGGCCCTGGCCCTCGAAGCGGGTGAGCGGCCGGAAGTCGGGCCGCGGCGAATAACCGCCGTCGGCCTGGAGGTTCTCGAAGTCCGGGTGCGCGGTGAGCACTTCGAGCATCTGCTCGGCGTACGGCTCCCAGTCGGTCGCGCAGTGCAGCACGCCCCCGGGGGCCAGGCGGGTCGCGGCCAGCGTGAGGAACTCGGGCTGGATCAGCCGGCGCTTGTGGTGGCGGGCCTTGGGCCAGGGGTCCGGGAAGTAGACGCGGATCCCGGCCAGGGACTCGGGCGGCAGCATCTCGCGGAGCAGGATGATGGCGTCGCCGTTGGCCACGCGGACGTTGGTGAGCCCGTTCCGCTCCGCGAGGGCGAGCAGGTTGCCCTGCCCGGGCGTGTGCACGTCGACGGCGAGGATGCCGGTGGAGGGGTCGGCGGCGGCCATCTGGGCCGTGGCCTCGCCCATGCCGAAGCCGATCTCCAGGACGACGGGCAGGCCGTCGAAGAGGGTCTTCAGGTCGATGACCTCGTGGCCGTCGATGTCCAGGCCCCAGGTCCCCCACAGGCGCTTCAGGGCCTCGCCCTGTCCGGTGGTGACCCGGCTGCGGCGGGGCTGGAAGCTCCGGATGCGCCGCTCGTGGTGCGAGCCGGCCGGGTCCGGGGAGGGCCCGTCGGGGAAGCGGGGCTCGGTCCGCCACTTGGGCGGCACGTACGCGTTCGCCTCCGGCGCGGGCGCGGGAGCGGCCTCCGGGAGGCCGGGCGGCTGGGGGTTCAGGGACTCAGACACAATGCCGAGATTCTACGACGGGGGGCCGGGCCACCGCCCGCCGCGGCGGCGCCCCGCACAGCCGCCGCGCCGGCGGCCCGGGTCCGCGCCGCCGCGGCGGAGGCCCCGCCCGGCGTGCGAGGGCACGGGCGGGGGAGCGGAAGCGGCGCGGGAGCGCGACGGACGGGGCCGGACCGCTCAGGCCGAGCCGAGGGTCCGCAGGGCGCGGGTGGCGATCTCCCGCCCGATCGGCAGGGAGGCGGTGGCGGCGGGCGACGGGGCGTTCAGCACGTGCACCGTGCGCGGGGCGTCCTTGATCAGGAAGTCGTCCACCAGCGTGCCGTCCCGCAGGACGGCCTGCGCGCGGACCCCGGCCGGGGCGGGGTGCAGGTCGGCCGCGGTCACGGCCGGCAGGAGGCGCCGTACCGCCTGGGTGAAGGCCTGCTTCGACAGGGAGCGGTGGATCTCGCCCATCCCGTACCGCCAGTGCCGCGCGGCCATCCGCCAGGATCCCGGCCAGGCCAGCTCGGAGCCGATGTCGCGCGGGCGGACGGTGGACCAGGCGTAGCCCTCGCGGGCCAGTGCGGGCACGGCGTTCGGCCCGACGTGGACGCCGCCCGCGATGCCCCGGGTCAGGTGGACCCCCAGGAAGGGGAAGGCCGGGTCGGGGACCGGGTAGACGAGCCCGCGAACCAGCTCGGGGCGGGCCAGATCGTAGTACTCACCGCGGAAGGGGATGATCCGCATGCCCGGGTCGTCGCCGGCCAGGCGGGCGATCCGGTCGCACTGCAGGCCCGCGCAGTTCACCAGGACCCGGGCGCGGACCACCAGCCCCGCCGTGGTGCGGACGGCCACCGCCGACGGGCGGCGGGAGATCAGGTCCACCGCGCCGCCGTAGACGATCTCCGCGCCCGAGGACTCGGCCAGCTGGGCCGTCACCCGCCCGTAGTCCGCGATGCCGGTGCTGCCCACGTGGATCGCGGCCAGGCCCCGCACCTCCGGCTCGTACTCCGAGATCTGCGCCGGGCCGAGCTCGCGCACCGGAATGCCGTTCTCCCGGCCGCGCTGCACCAGCGCGTGCAGCCGCGGCAGCTCCTCGCGCTCCGTGGCGACGATCAGCTTGCCGGTCACCTCGTGCGGGATGCCGTGCTCGGCACAGAACTTGACCATCTCGGCGGCGCCGCGCACCGCGAAGCGCGCCTTGAGCGAGCCGGGGCGGTAGTAGATCCCGCTGTGGATCACCCCGCTGTTGCGTCCCGTCTGGTGCCGGGCCGGGCCGGCCTCCTTCTCCAGGACGACCACCCTGGTCCCCGGAGCCAGACGTGACAGGGCATGAGCCGTCGACAGGCCGACGATCCCGCCACCGATCACCAGCACATCGCAGTCCACGCCGCCGCCCACGCTGACACCTCCCACCCCTGCATACTGCACCCCGCCACCGACAACGCGGCCACGCGCCCCCTGGTGCTGTGACCGAAAGGTTCACCGGGTCGCGGCCCCCGGCACGGCACTAGGCCTGGGCCACCAGCAACGGCCTCGCCCGCTCGCGCAGCTCCGCCACCCGCGGCTCGTCCCCGTACGGTTCCAGGCGGTGCAGCAGGTCCCGCACGTATTCGGTCGTCCGCGCCGAGGAGATCCGGCCCGCCACCTCCACGGCCCGCGTGCCCGCCGCGCAGGCCGCGTCGAGGTTGCCCGACTCCAGCTCGGCGACCGCGCTCACGACCAGCCGCAGCCCGTGCGACCGTACATACTCCTCGGTGGGCCGGGACAGGGCCTGTTCGGTGAAACGCCTTACCTGTCGCGGGAGTTTGAGGTCGCGGTAGCACTCGGCCGCGTCCGCCGCGAAGCGGTCGTACGAGTAGAAGCCCAGCCAGGTCGGGTCCGGGTCGCCGGCCCGGGCGCGCTCGAGCCAGCCTTCCGCCGCCCGCAGCGCGGCTCCGGCCGCCCCGGAATCCCCCGCCTTCGCGTGGGCCCGGGCCTCGACCAGCCGGAAGAAGCTCATGGTGCGGGCGGTGGCCAGGCCGCGGTTGCGCTCGACGGCGGCCTGCGCGAGGTCCACGCCCTCGTCGGGGAAGTCCCGGTAGGTCGCCTGCAGGGACATCGAGGCCAGGACGTAGCCGCCGAGCGGCACGTCCGCGGCCGCGCGGGCCAGGCGCAGCGCCTGGATGTAGTAGCGCTGGGCCGCCTCCTGCTGGCCGGTGTCGAAGGCCATCCATCCGGCGAGCCGGGTCAGCTCGGCGGTCGCGCCGAACAGGGCGCGGCCCACCTCGTCGGTGTAGGCGCCCAGCAGCAGGGGCGCCGCGTCCACCCGGAGGCACTCGGGCACCATCGACGAACGCCAGTCCCCGCCGCCGTACTTGGAGTCCCAGCGACGGGCGTCCTCGGCGGCCTCGCGCAGCTTGGCCACATCGCTGTGGCCCACGCGCTGGCCGTGGTCACGGTGCGTTTCGGTGCCGGGCCGGCCGGGCACAACGGTGGACGGCGGGGCCGCCAGGCCTCCCGCCGCACCCGTCACGGGCCCGGTCGTCGGACCGGCCGCCGGCCCGGCGGGGTGTCCAGCGGTCGGTAAGGCGGTCCTACCGGCCGGGCCGGCCTTTCCGGCGGCCGGTCCAGAGGTCGTTCCACCGGCCGGTACCGCGATCTGCCCGGCGGCCGCTCCCGCAGCCGCTCCCGCAGCCGCCCCCGGTGCCCTCCGTCCCGGCGTGCCCTCCGCCGGCGGGTCGTGCACCGGCACGTCCCGAGCCGACGGGGTCGCGGCCGAAGCGGAGGCGGCGGGTGCGGAGCCGCCCACCCCCGAGGGCTCGCGCGCCACCGACCCGTCGGCGGGAGATATCAGCCAGCGCGAGGCGGGCGTCGCGTACGCCGCCACCGAGAACGAACCGGCGAGGGACTGCCAGATCCCGCCACCGCCGCGCCGGCCGGCGAGGTCGAGCCGGTAGAGGTCGGTGGCCGACCGCACCGCCGCCCCCACGTCGCGCGGGAACGCCAGCCCGACCTCGGGCGCGGGGTCCGCGTCCGCCAGCCCGATCTCGTGCAGCGGCACCGGCCGCCCCAGCTTCGCGCCGATGGCGGCCGCGATCAGGTGCGGCGCGGCGCCCTGCGGCACCATCCCCTTCGACACCCAGCGGGCCACCGAGGTCTTGTCGTACCGAAGCGTCAGACCGCGCTGCGCGCCGAGGTCGTTGACCCGCCGGGCCAGCCCCGCGTTGCTGATCCCCGCGAGGGCGAGGACGGCGCCGAGCTTCTCATTGGGCTCGCGGAGCTCCCTGGACATGCGCCACCCCTCGTCACACGCGGAACGCAGACGCCGCCGGGGCATAAGCTCCCGGCATTTCGTAAACCCAGCGTAGTTCCCCGCCTCCCAAGCGTTAAGGCCCCGACTTCCGTATGGCGGGATTGTTGTCCGTTTGCACAGTCCGCCCCGCCCCGGTGCCCGGGGCGCACGTCTCCCCGCGTGCTCCGGCCGTGTGGCCGTGCGCCCGCCCGTGCGCTCTGGCCGGTCCGCGGGCCCGGCGATTCGATGTGCGGTGCGTGGGTCGGCCCGCTGCGCGGATCGGGCGGGCCGGGGGATGCCGCTACCTCAATCCCCGCGGGTGGCGGAACGGTCCGGGGGGCGGATTCCGCCTCCCGGACCGCGCCCGCGCACCAGGAGCCGACGGCCGCCGACGACTCCCAGGACAGCCGAAGAATGGCTGAAAGCGACCTATGGGGCGGGTGGAACGGAACGCCAAATACCGCGTAGCGGGGGCGTGTTCGTTTGCATGTGCGCCCCCTTTCATCACTCTCGTACGCCTGTCCCGTGGCAGCATGGACCCGAGCCACCCGGGGTCCCGCCGACCGCGCCCTCAGCGCCGACCGTGCTGCCCGTGCCCCGGTCATGTGCCCACAGGCTGGGGAGGCGGCGGTGCGCTGGTTGGTGGGTTGGAGCAGTATCGCCGCGAGCTTCGGCACGGCCGGCCGCGTCGCAGGTCAGGGACCCGCACACGGCTCCGGCCGGCGCGGCTACCCCGATACCGGCCACCCTGGCGGCAGCGCCCCGCCGCACGGCGGCATCGCGGACGCGGCCCACGCGGGCGACCCCGGCGCGGACGCCGAGCGCACCGTCCACCCCGTCGGCTCCCAGCTGCTCTGGGGAGACCCCGACCCGCTCTGGGCCGTCGGCGACTGGCGCCCCGACGAGATCCGCACCCTCACCGCCGACCCGGCCGATCCCTTCACCCGCCTCGCCGTCCTCGGCTGCTGCGGCGCCACCGACGCCGAGCTGAGACGGGCCCTCTACGCCGCCCGCGGCGGAGCCCTGCGCCACCTCACCCAGTGGTCCGGCAGCTACACCGCCGTGGTCCAGGTCGGCCGCAGGATCACCGTCGTCGGCGACCTCGCGGGCGCCCGGCCCGTCTTCTACACCCCCTGGGCCAGCGGCACCGCGTACGCCACGGCCGCCCTCCCGCTCGCCGACCTCATCGAGGCGCAGCTCGACATCGGCCATCTCGCCGCGCTGCTCGCCTGCCCCGACAGCCCGGAGGCACTGGGCGACGGCACACCGTACGCCGGGGTCCGCCGCATCCCGCCCGGGCACGCGCTCATCCTGCGCGAGGGCTCCCGCGAGATCACCGGCTACGAGCCCGTCGCCTCGCTCGCGGTGGCCGGGCCGCAGGCCGATCCCGACCGGGCGGTGGAGGGCGTACGGGAAGCTTTGGTCGATGCCGTGCGCGCCCGGCTCACGGCGCCCCGCCATGCCCCCGACACCGCTCCGCCGTACGATCCCGGCCCCGTCCCCGGCATGGGCCCCGCCGACCGGCGCGCGGCCCGGGGCGGCCCGGTGCCCGGGGTCGGCGCCGACCTCTCCGGCGGCAGCGCCTCCGCGACCCTGGCCCTCCTCGCGGCCGGCCTGCCCGGCGCACCCGGCACCCTCGGCAGCCCCGCCGGGGCCCGGCTGCTGGCCGTCACCTTCAACGACCTGGCCACCCCGCAGGGCCGCGAGGACGAACTCGAACGGGCCCGCGCCATCGCCGCCGACCCGCGCCTGCACCACGTCGTGGTCGCCGCCGCCGCCGAGGCCCTCCCGTACGCCGAACTCGACGGCCCGCTGACCGACGAACCCGCCCCCTCGCTGGTCTTCGCCGCCCGCGAGCGGCGCCGGCTGGCCGCCGGCTCGGCCGACCACTTCACCGGCCACGGCGCCCGCCAGGTCCTCGACGCGCACCCCGCCCGCATGGCCGACCTCCTGATGGACCGCCGCCGGCGCCACCTGCTGCGCCCGGTGGCGGCACTGGCCCGCTCGGCATCGGCCGCCGGAGCCTCCGGCGAGTCCCTGCTGGTCCCGCTGACCGTGTACTCCGCGGCCCGAAGACTTGCCCGTACGACGTACCGCGCGGGCATGGAAGCCGCCGCGGCCCGGCTCCGCGAGGGCGGGGTCACCGAGCGCGCCTCCGGTCCGGTGGACGCCTCCCTCGCCGCCCTGACCTGGTCGCGGCCCGGACCGGCGGCGGGCTGGCTGACGGGCGAGGCCCTGGCGGAAGTATCGATCCGCCTCACGGCCGCCGCCGGCCGCCCTCCGCTGTCCCTACGGCCCGGGGAGGCCCGGGCCCGGGCGGTCCTCGCGCGGCACGCCGCCGATCACCGGGTCTTCGAGCAGGCCGTGGAGGTCCGCAGCCAGCGCCTGCACGCCCCCTTCCTCGACAACCAGGTCGTCCGGGCCGCCCGCGCCCTCCCCGAATCCCTGCGCGTCCAGCCCGGGGCCCGCGCCGCGATCCTGCGCACCGTCCTGTCCTCGACCGGGGTGCGGGAACTCCCGCCCGGCTGGGGGGCCACCGCCCACAGCCCGAACGAGACGGCGACCCGGCTCGGGCTGCGCGCCGCCCTGAGCGACCTGCTGGCCCTGTTCGCCGCGCCGCTGCTCGCGGACGCCGGGCTGATCGACGCCCGGGTCGTCCAGCAGGCCCTGCTCGACGCGGCCGAGGGCCGTCCGGTCCCGCTCGACGGGCTGGCGGAACTCGTCTCCATGGAGCTGTGGCTGCACCGGCTCCTGGCCCGCCGCGGCACCTGCTGGACGGGCACGTCCGCGGCCCGCCGGCGCGCGGTACCGGAGGGCGTCCCCGTGCACCGCCCGGCCCTGTCCTGACCTGGGCGCCCCAGCCGGTTCCGGGCGTCCGGCCGCGGCGGGCCCGCTCCTGACACCCGGCCCCGGATGTGCGGCCGCGGCCGGTCAGCGGCAGCTGATCACCGAGTCGGCCCAGCTCGCCAGCGCCGGCAGGCGGCCCGGGCCGGCCTTCTCCGTCACCAGGCGCAGCGTCTCGCGCCCGGCCAGCGAAACCTGCACGGCCGCCGGCGGATCCCCGTACCCGAGCGCTTCGGACCGCCACAGCCGCTGCCCGTCGGCATACACGGAGAACCGCACCGAGCCTCCCCCCCACTCCGTGCGGGGGGACCCCCAGGTCCACATCCCCAGGCCGTCCACCCCGGCGCGCGCCGAGAAGGCGGTGCACTGCCGGTTGAGGGCGATCTCCACGGAGGAGCGGGAGTTCACGGTGATCCCCTGCCCGAACCGCCGGTCGCCCACCTGCAGGCCCCAGCGCTGCCACACCCAGCTGCTGCGCCAGGTCTGGATCTCCGGGCCGTCGTGGTCCCCGTGGACGGAGTGGCCGAGCCGGGACAGCTGGAACCCCTCGGCGGGCCTCGGCGCGGGCTTCGCCGAGGTCCGGCTCGGAGACGGGCTGGGCGACGCCTTCTGCCGGCTGGGCGACGCGGAAGGCGAGGGCCGTGGGGCGACGGAGGCGGGCGGGGCCGCCGCAGCGGCCGACGGCCTGGTCTGCGGCCGCGGCGGTACGGAGCGCGGCGCGGCCGGCGGCTCCTCCTCGGGCGGGCTGGGCGTGGGAGCGGCGGGGGCGCTCGGCACGACCGGCGCCGCCACGCCGGGGGCGGGCTTCGCCTGGGCCTGCGGCTCGGGGTCGTCCCCCGCCAGCGCGAACACCACCCCGGCGGCCGCCGCGACCGCGATCCCGGCGGCGATGGCGGCCTTGGCCGGCACCCCAAGCCCCTCGGACACCACGGCTCCCCCGGTCCCCGCACCCGACCCGGCCCCACCGGCGGCGCCTCCTGCCCCACCCGCAGCGCTCGCCCCACCAGCGGCTCCCGCCCCGGCGGCACCACTGGCACCACCGGCTCCGGCCGCCCCACCGGCGGCTCCGGTCCCCGCGGCCGACCCGCCGGTGGCAGCCGCAGCGGCTCCGGCCCCGCCCGCGGCGACGGCCCCGCCGGCCGCCTTGGCCGCGTACCCGGCGGCGAACCACCCGATGACCGCGACCGGAAGCAGCGCGGGAATGCCCGCGTTGACGTCCTTGAGCTCCCCGGCGGCCAGCCGGCACTTCGCGCACTCCTCCAAGTGCTTGCGCAGCCCCCGCTCGGCCCGCATCCGCAGCCCGCCGCGCGCATAGGCGCCCAGCCGGTCCGCGTACCGCGCGCAGTCGCCGCCCCCGCTCAGCGCCGAACTCACATGCGCCTGGAGATATGCCTGCTTGAGCCCCTCGCGGGCGCGACTGGCCAGCACCGCCGTCGCGTTGGGGCTGAGCCCGAACAGCGGGGCGATCGCGCTCGGCGAGGCCTCCTCGACGGTGGTGTGCCACAGCACGGCCTGCCACCGCTCCGGCAGGCTCCGGAAGGCCTGCATCGCCAGCGACTGCTCGGCCGCTTGCATCGCCCGGACGTCCGCACCCAGTTCGAGGGTGTCGTCCCCGGCCAGGCCCGACAGCCCGGCCCCGCCCTCCGTCCCCGTGGCAGCCTGCTCCGCGAAGACGGCGAAGTCCTCGACGAGGTGCTCCCGCCTGGCGGTCTTCGCCCAGGCCGCGGCGACCCTGCGTACGGTGGTGAGCAGATAGGCCCGCACCGACTGGTCCGGCCCCGCCCCGCCCCGTACCGCCTGGAGGGTGCGGGCGAACACCTCGGCGGTCAGGTCGTCGGCGGTGTGCGCGTCCCGGCAGCAGGTCCGCGCGTATCGGCGCACGGCATCGGCGTGCCGACGGAACAGCTCCTCGTACGCACCGTCGTCGCCGCCCCGCATCCGGGCGATCAAGTCCCCGTCGGACGGCGGCAGCTCACCCCCGCTGCCTGCCGGGGCCGCGTGCCGGCCACCCGGCTCGCGCTGTGCGGGTACCTGGCGGGCAGGGAGGCTGCCCGCCCCGACCTCGCGGCCGGCGCCGCCGAGTGACTCTCCACGCCCGTCAACACCCATCGCGGAAGCCCCCGCACGACACACTCAACCGGTACACCGATCAAGCGTGTCACACGGCGGCCACGCGTCGGGCCCCTTCGCAGGCCAACCACTCATCCGGGCACGATTCGGCGAAACCCCGTACTGGCGCACGGTTTGACGCCCGGCCGAGCCGCTACCGCGCACCCGCACCCGGGCGGCGGTCGCGGCGTCACACCGTGCGCGACCGCAGCCCTTCGAGCAGGATGTCGAGCAGCCGGGTCGAGGCCGCGGCCTGCTGCGCCGGGTCGGGCAGCGCGGGCGCCGCCGTCGCTATTACCAGCAGGACATCGGCCACCGTGACGTCGGTCCGCAGCTCACCGGCCTCCCGGGCGCGGTCGACCAGCCGGCCGACGACCTCGAGCAGCGCACCCGCGCCCGCGTCCTGCGACGGCTCGTCCTCGCTCGGGGGCCGCGTGCCCACGACGCGCAGCTCGGGAGCCCCGCCGGCGGTGACGGCCTGCCGCTGGTGCGGAACCCGCGCTGCCTCGGCCTCCTCCGCGCCGTCCTCGCTCGCCGAGCCCACCCGGAGCACCTGCGGCGGCAGCAGCCGCCCCGCGCCCGAGGCCACGGAGGTGCGCAGGAAGCGCGACAGCGCCTGCCACGGCTCCTCCTCCTGCCCCAGTGCGGCCTTGGCCTGCTCCGTCAGCCGGGCGGTCTCCTCCTCGGCTATGCGCCGGACCAGCACGTCCTTGCTCGGGAACCGCCGGTACACGGTGCCGACGCCGACCCGCGCACGTCGCGCCACGTCCTCCATCGGAGCCCCGTAGCCCAGCTCGCCGAACACCTCGCGTGCCGCGCGCAGCACGTGCTCCAGATTGCGCTGGGCGTCGACGCGCAGCGGCGTGGACCGGCCCACACCGTGCGTGGTGCCGGCGCCCGCGATACCGCGGCCGTTGCTCTCGACCGAGAGCGCGGTCGCGGAGCCATGGAAATCGGAAATGGTCATATGTTTCCCCCGGTAATCATCTGTCTCCCCCCGGAGACACTCCCCGCCTACGCCGAGGGGGCCACGGTCATGGGGCCCGGTCCTACTCCTCGACGAGATACGAACATAGTTGAGCCAGAGTCAATTCAGAAGAGGCAGCCGCGGACGGAGCACCGCCCGATCGGAGCATTCACCCCCACTTTTCCGTTCCGTGCTCTCGGAATCACCACTTCCGGGCCCCCTGACCTGCGGATCTCCACCCCCGCCCACGGTCCGCTTGCGCCCCGGCCCAGCGCCACTACCGGTCACACAATGTGCCGGGCCTGTGGACAAACTCCCGGCCACGTTGCGTCATGGGATGGTGAAGGCTGCTAACTCCCGGGGCACGGCCCCCGGTACCCCGCCCCGAACCCGCATCCTGGTCGTCGGCGGCGGTTACGTCGGCATGTACACGGCCCTTCGGCTCCAGCGAAAGCTGAGATCCGAAGAAGCCGAGGTCACGGTGGTCACCCCCGAGCCCTACATGACCTACCAGCCCTTCCTCCCCGAAGCGGCCGCGGGCTCGATCTCTCCCCGGCACGTCGTGGTCCCGCTCCGCCGCGTCCTCGGCAGATGCCGCATCGTCATCGGCGAGGCCCGCCGCATCGACCACTCCAAGCGCACCGCCACCGTCACCACCCTCGCCACCGACGAGGAGGGCACCGGCGCCACCGAGATCGAGTACGACGAACTCGTCCTCGCCCCCGGATCCATCTCGCGCACCCTGCCCGTCCCCGGTCTCGCCGACTACGGCATCGGGTTCAAGACGGTCGAAGAGGCCATCGGCCTGCGCAACCACGTCATCGAACAGATGGACATCGCCTCCTCCACCCGCGACCCCGCCCTCCGCGACGCCGCCCTCACCTTCGTCTTCGTCGGCGGCGGCTACGCGGGCGTCGAGGCTCTCGGCGAACTCGAGGACATGGCCCGCTACGCGGCGCGGTATTACCACAACATCAAGCCCGAGGACATGAAGTGGGTGCTGGTCGAGGCCAGCGACCGGATCCTCCCCGAAGTTGGCCCCGAAATGGGCGTCTACACGATCCGCGAACTGCGCCGCCGAAACATCGACCTCCGCTTGGAGACCCGGCTCGAATCCTGCGAGAACCGCGTCGCCGTCCTCAGCGACGGCGCCCGCTTCCCCACCCGCACCGTCGTGTGGACCGCGGGCGTCAGACCGCACCCGATCCTCAGCGCCTGCGACCTGCCGAAGAACGAGCGCGGCCGCCTGGCCTGCACCTCCTTCCTCACCGTCGAGGGCGTCGAACACGCCTGGGCCGCCGGCGACGCCGCGGCCGTCCCCGACATCACCGCCCCCGAGCCCGGCCGCGAATGCGCCCCCAACGCCCAGCACGCCGTCCGCCAGGCCAAGGCGCTCGCCGACAACCTCATCGCGGCCCTGCGCGGCGAGGTCCTCACGGAATACGCCCACAAGTACGCCGGATCCGTCGCCTCCCTCGGCCTCCACAAGGGCGTCGCGCACATCTACGGCCGCAAGCTCAAGGGCTACCCCGCCTGGCTCATGCACCGCGCCTACCACCTCAGCCGCGTCCCCACCTTCAACCGCAAGATGCGCGTCCTCGCGGAATGGACTCTCTCAGGTCTTTTCAAGCGGGAGATCGTCTCCCTAGGCTCACTCGAACACCCCAGGGCAGAATTCGAACTCGCCGCAGGCGGCGGCCAGAAGCCACCCCCGCCGAACCCCGCCCCCAACCCCCCGCAGGACAGCCAGGGCTGACGTTGTCAGTGCGGTCGGCCACACTGGACGTGTGACCATAGGTGGGCTCGCGCCTGCACAGCGTGACAACGTCCAGTCGGCGACCCACCACGAGCGACACAGCGACCACTTGCGACACCACGAGGCTTGAACGCAGTGAACTTCACGCGCTGGAGCGCCCGGCTTCCCGGAACGCAGCGCCGCGCCGCCGCCCGGTCCGAACACGCCGCCGCCCAGGCCAAGAGGGGTGCAGGCTCCGTCCCGGCAGCCCGCGGCGGCCGCGCCGACCCCGGAACCGAGCGGCACGCCCCCGCCGCCGAGGGCTTCCCCGCCGATCCCACGGTCTCCGGCACCGGCAGCGGCTCCGGCACCCTCCCGGCCGTCGCCCCCACCCGGCGGGCCGGCGCCCTCGCCGCGGTGCCCTCCCCCGACGCGCTCTCCGTACGCGAGGTCCTCGACCGGCTCCCCGCCCTGGTCGCCCTCGTCCACGGCCCCGACCACCGCGTCGCCTACGTCAACGACGCCTACACCGCCGGCTTCGGCACCCGCACCCCCGGCGCCCCCGCCCACGCGGCGCTCCCCGAACTCGGCGAGCTCGGCCTCCTCCCGCTCCTCGACCAGGTCCAGCGCAGCGGAAAGCCCCGTACCGCCAAGAACCGCACCACACCGGGCGGCACCCACTCGTACACCGTCACCTGCACCCCGGTCGACTTCCCCGAGCCCCAGGGCGACAGCGACACGGACCCCGACCACACCGGGATCCTCATCCACCTCGCCGACGTCACCGACCACGCCGAAGCCGTCGAACGCCTCCGCGCCAGCGAACGCCGCCAGCGCGAGGCCGCCGTCACCCTCCAGCGCTCCCTCCTCCCGCAGGAACTCGAACAGCCCGACGACCTGCGCGTCGCCGCCACCTACCATCCCGGCGGCACCGAAGCGGCCGTCGGCGGCGACTGGTACGACGTCATCACCCTCGGCGCCGGCCGCACCGCCCTCGTCATCGGCGACGTCATGGGCCGCGGAGTCCGCGCCGCCGCCGTCATGGGCCAGCTGCGCACCGCCGTCCGCGCCTACGCCCGCCTCGACCTCCCGCCCCACGAGGTCCTGCAGCTCCTCGACGGCCTCGCCGCCGAGATCGACGCCAGCCAGATCGCCACCTGCGTCTACGCCGTCCACGACCCCAACGAGGGCCTGCTCGCCTACGCCTCCGCCGGCCACCTCCCGATCCTCGTCCGCGACGAGGACGGCACCGTGCGCAGGGCCGCCGACCCCACCGGCCCCCCGCTCGGCACCGGCGGCTGGCTCCACACCTCCGGCACCATCGCCCTCGGCCCCGGCTCCACCGCCGTCCTCTACACCGACGGCCTGGTCGAACGGCGCGGCGAGGACATCGACGAAGGCGTCGCCGCCCTGGAACGCGCCTTCTCCGGCGCCCAGGGCACCCCGGCCGTCATCTGCGACCGCCTGATGCGCGCGCTCGGAGTCGACGCCGACCACGACGACGACGTCGCCGTGCTGGTCCTCCAGCAGCCCGCCCGCACCGGAGCGGACGCCGAGCTCTTCCACAACGCCGCCCTGGAACTCCTCGGCGGCATCGAAGCCGCCCCGCGCGCCCGCGCCTTCGCCCAGGGGGTGCTCAGCTCCTGGCGCTTCCCCGTCGAGCTGTGCGACCTCGGCGTCCTGGCCGCCAGCGAGCTCGTCGCGAACTCCCTCCAGCACGGCACCCCGCCCATGTGCCTGCGGCTGCGCCGCACCGACCGCCGCCTGATCATCGAGGTCACCGACGGGGACGACCACCTCCCGCGCCGCCGCCGCGCCGAACCGGCCGACGAGACCGGCCGCGGCATCTCGATCGTCGCCACCATCGCCTCGTCCTGGGGCACCCGCCGCACCCCGGGCGGCGGCAAGGCCGTCTGGTGCGAGTTCGCCCTGCCGGACAAGTAGCCGACGGGCAGCCGGCACGGCACCCGGACACGCGGAAGGCCCCGGTCCACCGGACCGGGGCCTCCGCCGTCTTGTCCTACGGGTCCTACGTGCGCCTACGCGCGCACGGGCTCAGCGGCCCCGGCCACGACGGCCGGAGCAGCCGGACCGGCCGGCACCGCCGGACCGCCCTGCGCCACGACCCGGGACAGCGACGGGTTGTCCTGCACCGGCGTCAGCTGCCCGCCGAGCCGCAGCGCCAGCCAGGCGATCCCCAGCGAGACGGCGACGAAGATGCCGATGTACAGCATCGGAACCCCCGCCCCGAGCGGCACACCGAGCGGCCCCAACGCCAGCGCCATTTGCTTGACCAGCGCGAAGGCCGAGTTGTACTGGCCCACGGAACCCTCCGGCGCCAGGTCCGCCACCAGCGGGGCCAGCGTCGGGGACAGCATGGCCTCGCCGATGCCGAAGAGCGCGTACGTGGTGATGAACGCGGCGGCGGCCATCATGGCGCTGCCGTGCCCGAGCGCCGAGAACCCGGCGATGACCCACGCCACGGTCCAGATCAGCCCGACCAGCGCGATCACGCGGGAGCGGCGGCGCTTCTCGACGAGCCGGAGCACGACGAACTGCGCGACGACGATCGCGCCGGTGTTGGCGGCCAGGGCGAAGCCCAGGGTGGAGGGGGAGATCCCGGCGGCCTCGGTACCGAAGGCGGCCAGACCCGACTCGAACTGTCCGTAGCAGGCGAAGAAGAGCACGAAGCCGAGCACGCACAGCTGCACCATGGCCTTGTGCCGCAGCAGCCCCTTCCAGCCGCTGCCCGCCGGCGCCGAGTCCTTCGGCATGGCGTCCTTGAACCCCTGCACCTGCGGCATCCGCACGGAGGCGATGACCCCCGCCAGCACCAGGAACATCACGGCCTCGATGCCGAACAGCAGGGTGAAGCTGCCGGGCCGGGTCTCGTCGACGATCTGCCCGCCGATGAGCCCGCCGATGCCCAGGCCGAGGTTCTGCATGAAGAACTGGAAGGCGAAGGCACGGGTCCGGGTGGACGGCGTGGAGCACCAGACGATCATCGTGGCGAGAGCCGGCTGCATCACGGCCTGCCCGGCGCCGAGCGCCAGGGCGGACAGCAGGATCGGCACCAGACCGGTGGAGAGCCCCAGCGAGATCGCCCCGACGGAGGCGGCGACGGCGGCGCCGATGACCACGGGTACGGGACCACGCCGGTCGATGACCCGACCGGTGACGGGCAGCGCGACAAGGGCGCCCAGGGCGAACGCCACGAACGCGCTCGTGGCGGCCATGGAGCCCAGACCTCGCACCTGCGCCACATAGATGTAGAGGAACGGAACCGTGAAGCCGATGCCGAACGCGGTCAGCGCGTTCCCGGCCTGGATCCGCCGCATCGCGGCGCCCATCACCCTGGTCACTTCTCACCTGCCTTGAATCTGAAGACTGAAGACTTCACACCTAAACTTCAAGTGTTAACAGTACACATCGAAGGAGTTAGATGCCAACGGGCTCATGCCATACTTCGGGGCATGGGTGACACCCCCGACGGCACTACGCCCGTCCACGAGCCGAGCCTCGACGAGCAGATCGCCGTCTACCAGCGCGAGTTCCAGGACCTGGACCCGCAGGTCGAGAAGGTGGTCTCGGCGCTCAGCCGGCTGAACCGCCGCATGAACGTCGCGTACGGACGGCAGACCGCGGCCCTGGGCATCAGCAACGCGGAGTGGGAAGTCCTCAAGGCACTCGTCATCTCCGGCGCCCCGTACCGCATGGGCCCGAGCGAGCTGGCGAAGCAGCTGGGCCTCACGCCGGCGGCGATGACCCACCGGATCGACCGCATGACGGCGGAAGGGCTGGTCACGCGCGAACGCGACGAGTCCAACCGGGTCCGCGTGATCGTGGAGCTCACCGACGAGGGCCGCAGCAAGTGGCTGGACGCGATGCGTGCGGCC